>CAVRCR010000009.1:0-90677 GCA_963719615.1 uncultured Acidobacteriaceae bacterium
GTGCAGAAAGCAGCTGTCAGCTCTCAGCTTTCAGCCATCAGCTAAAAACTGAGCTGGGCAGAGAGCGAGTTTCTCTCGGCCGCCAGAAATTGGGCGGTGAGAAAGGAAGTACGCTGACAACTGTGCGCCGACGAAAAGCCGAAGTAATACACGTGGTTGAAATCGGAAATAAGCAAGATGAAAGTAAGCCACACCCAATCTATTCAGTTGTGAGGTATCGAACCTCACGCTCTTTGAAATTCAGCTCTCAGCCATCAGTTTTCAGCTCTCAGTAATGACTTTGTCATTCCGGGCGGAGCGAGGAACCTGCTGTTGGCTGGAGTCACCAAGTTTGCTGTCCATCAGCACAAAAACGCTAGCCCGGCAATCATAGCTGAGAGCTGACGGCTGATAGCTGACAGCTGCGACTTGTCGGTGATCTTACCGCGGGGGATCCACCCGTTCCCATCCCGAACACGGAAGTTAAGCCCCGCCGGGCCGATGTTACTGCACGCGAAAGTGTGTGGGAGAGTAGGTCGTTGCCGGCATAAATAAAGGCCAGTCTGAGAAATCAGATTGGCCTTTTCCTTTTAGGGTTCTTTGTGGCGCGGGAGCCGCGCCCGCGACTGCCTGCAGCGTCCCAACCCCCGCCCAAAAGCCCCAACCGAAATTCGGCAAGGATCTATGAATAATCGTGCTCGCTTCGAACTGGCCGCATTGACGAATGATCATCCCAAAGCTGTGAAGGTCCTGGCAGCATCAAGTGCCTTCTGTGGCGCGGGAGCCGCGCCCGCGACTGCCTGCAGCACCCCAGAGTCAAAGGGACTGCCTCATCAGCAGCAGCGAACAGAAACTCAGGCGTGTCTGTGGAGGAACATTCCAAAGCACGTGAGTCGTGGAATGCCGGCGGTATTACTCGTGGGCAGTTTTCGCGGGCGTGGGCGCCCGCGCCACACAAGCCCCGCTGGGCCGATGTTACTGCACGCGAAAGTGTGTGGGAGAGTAGGGCGTTGCCAGCATATAAAGGCCACGTTCAGAAATGAGCGCATTCTTGTCTTACCCCACGGTTGCCAGGTTCCACAGGCGTCCAATGTTCATCCAACCTTGACTGAGAAATCCACAAACCACATACTCGCGGCATAACTTGAGCAAGAATGCCTTCGCGCGGTGCTAAGTCCCTGGGGCTCAAGATTTTTCCCCTAACTCACTGCAGCCCAAGGATTAGAATGCGGAATTTCTCTAAGCTTATGATTCCAGTAGATCGAGGGGGAGGGCTACCCAGTCATCGGTCTGAAAGATGTCGAAGAGAAAATCAAATCCCCGCCCTGCCGCAAATAACGCGACAAAATTGGGGCACCAGCGCGGCTCAACTGCGCAGCCCATCCTACGGATTCGGAGGAGGGCTCAATAGCTCGCAATGCTCGACACACCTCACGGTGTTGACTTCGACATTGGCTTTCTTGTGGCCGGAAAAATCGATGTCGGGGAGGATCAGCAGCGTTTGCGTGCCATTGGCGACATTAAAAGTGCAGTTGAAACTCATCGACTGGACGCCACGTTCCTTGCAGCCGGTTTGGTCGAGGGCGTCGGTGAGGGTTACGGTTTTGTCGTAGACCTGGTCGGCAAGATGCGATGGGAGCAGAGCGACCGTCAGAGGGATGGGCGACTTGATCTTCACACTGAGTTCCTGGCCGTCGTGGTCTGGAGTCATCAGACTGTAGACCTTGGGTGCCGGCGTTATCTGGTATTTTTCGTCGAGGATGCGGCGCCAGTGGAACTCAGGCTGAATGCAATTGTAGTACTGGATGTGGAGATCGTTAGGGGAGATGAACTGCCGCACTCCAGGTCCGAGGATGGCGCCAATGGTGGTGACCACGGGTTTCTCGGGCTTGCGCTCATCGCGGAAGGTGATGATCATCGGGCGTTCGGAGGGAAGATGACACTCGTAAATCGCGCTGGTGACATGCTCCTTCACGCAGAGCAAGCTGAAATTCACCGGGGCTTGGGGGCGCTGCATAGCGGCGTTCCATTCGTCGGCCCAAGCCATGGCCACGGTGACCGGGTATCTGGAGTCGATCTGCACGTGCATGCCGCCGCCCCCATTAGCGGGATAGTAGACGCGGCCGACGTGGATACTGGCGGGCTCCAAAGGGATCGTCTCGCTGTTAGCGGGAGCCCAGTAAACGCGATCTTGTGCATACGAGTTCGCGGCAAAGGCGCAGAACAGCAGCGCGAAAATGGAAAGGTTCCTCATGCTAGAAGTATTTGCTGGGTCAATGCGCGTACCCTAGCGAATTCGCGAGGGGAGGATTACAAAGGTACCCCTTTTCCCCCGACACGTGCAGCAGACATATGCCTAAAGTTCGAGTAGCTGCCCTCTCCATCTCCCTCGACGGATTCCTCGGCGTTCGCGGTCCCGAGATCTCCTCGTGGTTCTTTCAGATCGAAGTCTTCCCCGCACCCAAATTTTTTATGGAGGCAAATCATGACTGCACTCAAATCCACGCGCATCGTCCACGAATATACTCAAACGAACCCAGCGTCTCCGGAGAAAGTCTTCCCTCTTCTGTGTCCTGTCCGCGAAGGCGATTGGCTTCCGGGGTGGCAATATCAACTCATCTATCCCGACTCAGGCGTTGCAGAACTCGGATGCGTGTTCACCACGCCGAACCCTCCATCCTCAGACTCGCCGTCGGCGGAAAAAAACCTGGATCGTGACGGACTACGATCCGAAGGCATTCCGGATTGGATTCGTCTTGATTGATCCTTCCCGCGTCATCACTGAACTTGGCATTCAACTCGAGGCGGCCGAGGCTGGCATAACGCGTACCCACATCTGTTACCGCTATACCGCCCTCTCGCCCGAGGGCAACCACGAACTGGAAACCTACGATAACAAATGGTTCGAGGCGAGGATGAAGAACTGGGAAACGACGATCAATCACTACCTCCGCACAGGAAAGAAAATGGTGAGCTAAGTGTCAACCTCACACAAGAAGTCAAAATCCCCACCGTCCGGGAAGTGTGCCAGGCCATTCACAGTTCCTTGACGTACTCGATCAAAGACATGCCGAAAAAATCGGAGACGTGGCCCGAGCGGCGGTATCCCTGCTTTTCATAGAAGGCGATCGCGGGTTTGAGTGGCTCGGTTGTGTCGAGAGTGACCTGCTTGCATCCGAGAATGCGCAACCAGTCTTCGATCGCGGCTAACAACATGAGTGCCGTTCCCGTGCCACGCCATTCCGGGAGAACCGCCATTCCGCGAAGATGTCCTTGCTCCCCGTCGCTGGAAGCGGAGATTGTTCCCACCACCTCGCCGGCCACGGTGGCAACCAGGACGTGCATTTGCTGAATGCGGAGCTGCACCTGATCGACGGAGGGAACGGTATCGGCGAACGCTCCTGGAGTGTAGGCCGAGCGGTACGGCGTGAACGCTTCCAGCAGGCATGTAACGATGGCCGCGGCGTCCGCGGGGTCTGCTGGGCGAATCTTGACGGCGGCTGTCGTCCGCATGTTGGGACCGATTTTACTGCACGCCAAATTGTGTGGAAGACCTGACACCGATGCTGTTCGGGTTGAATACAATTGCGGTATCGACGAAAGGAATCGATGAGCAAAGTTAGGGTCGCTGCGTTTTCTGTTTCCATCGACGGGTTCGGCGCCGGGCCGCGGCAGGACTTGCAGAATCCTCTCGGAGTACGCGGGTTTGAACTGCACGCGTGGTTTCAGCAGACCGAGGTTTTCAAGAAGATGCACGGTCAAAGCGGAGGGACCCACGGCGTCGACAACGATTGTGCACTGCAATCGTTCGAGAATGTGGGAGCGTGGATTCTGGGCCGCAATATGTTCGGGCCGGTTCGCGGTCCGTGGGAAGGCGATTCATGGAAGGGGTGGTGGGGCGACAGTCCTCCGTATCATGTGCCCGTTTTTGTGCTCACCCATCATGCACGGGCCGCTCTCGCCATGGCAGGCGGCACCACATTCCACTTTGTCACCGACGGACTGGAGTCTGCGCTGAAGCAGGCGAAAGCGGCGGCCAAGGGCAAAGATGTGCGAATTGGCGGCGGCGTGTCTGTGATTCGCCAGTACATCGTCGCCGGCCAGATCGACGAGATGCATTTAGCTTTGTCGCCAGTGCTGTTGGGCGAAGGGGAACATCTATTTTCTGGGATCAATCTGCATCAGCTTGGGTTCACAGCTGTGCGGACGGTGGCGGGAGAAAACGCGACTCACGTTTTCATTAAGAAGATCATGTAGGTCCGGTCAAGTCAAAATCCCCACCCTAACGTCGCAGAAGGCGCGACGTTAGGATGGGGCACCCGCGCTGGGGAGATCCTTCGAAAAGAACGCTCAGGATTTCGGCTGCGGGCTTCCGCTTCTCTCACGCCCGCAAAGCGCCTCAAGCTGCGGCTTGGTGTTGATAGGCCGGGACGAAGGACTCGGCTACGAACGTTTCGAAACTTGTTGGTGTGGTGTTTTGGGATGCACGTGGCTCGAGAGCGCGCATGTGTCCGGAGTTGAGTGCGCCGATCATCTCCAGGAGAAGCCTGGCGAATTGGTCCGACATTCCCATCTGCACCAGGACAGCCCGAAACTGATCGTCGGGCAATTGGACGTACTTGACATCCGGCTTGCCGATGGCTTGGCCAATCATCGCGGCGACTTCGGTGTAGGTGAGGTCGCGTTGTCCCAACAGTTCGCGGGTTTGTTTGCCGTGGACGGATGGGTGTAAGAGGGCTTGGGTCGCTGCGGCTCCGATGTCGTGCGTGGCGATCATGGCAAGTTTTAGATTCGGACGGAGAGGCGTGACGACGTTGCCCGCCTGGCGGATCGCGTTCGCTTGGGGAAGCGTGTTTTCCATGAAGTAGCCGGCGCGCAGGTGGAGCACATTCGCGCTGCCGATCTGGTTGAGCTTTTGTTCGAGATTGTGAAGGCCGAGTACGGGGCCGGTTCCGTTGGCTTTATCGGCTCCAATGCTGCTGAGCGCAACCACATTCTTGGTCCCAGCATTTTGCACTGCGGCCACGATGGCGTCGCTTACGCGACCCGAATGACCGAGGGGATCGGTGCTGGCGGGGTTGGGGGGAATCATGACGTAAGCCGCATCTGCCTGGTGGAAGGCCTTGGCGAGGGCAGCGGCGTCGCTGACATCGGCGATGAAAGTTTCCGCACCTTGCGCCGCGAGAGGCTGGAGATGGGCTGAGTTTCTGCCGACGACCCGTACCTTCTGCCCGGCGGCGAGAAGATTGTTCGCCACTACATGTCCGGTGTTGCCGCTTGCTCCGAGTACAACGTACATAAAGTTACCTCCTTTCCCGGGTTGGATGCGGGCGGGTGGGGTTTGGACTCTGCATGGCTTTGAATGTGGCGCGGGCGCCCACGACCGCGTCTGCCAGAAAGCTCACAACCCTAAAGGAAGCAACGGCGAGTATTCGGGGAAGCGAAGTGCGAGGGCTTCAAGACTTTATTTGCTGTCCGCCGTCGCGGCGGGGCGCACGTGCAACATAAGCATTGCAGGATGTCGACCAGGGGATAAGGCCAACCCTCCGGATCCCGTCGCGGCGAAAAAAGCAAGCGCACGTGATCGGGCATCACCACGACAGCATGGAGACGAACTCTGCTGGTTGTGACGGGGGTCGTCGTACCAGGGCTCATTGGGGTGCGGGCGTTCCCACCTGCGAGAACTCCGCCCTCGCGTAAAGAGTGCTCTAGCACGACATCGCGGGCGGACGCAGGCAACTTCAAGCGCGCGGTGCAGAATGTGATGAACAGGTCGGCGTCCGGCTTCTGCAAATGAGGAAGGCGACGGCGATATTGATACCTCTGCTGGAGCGTCGTGGACATGCCGGTAGGGGGCCCCACCCGCCGCTGCCGAAAGCCTAAATACTGTCGACTTGGGCTGTCTGTGACCAATGACATAGAAGGGCTGTGGAATAAAGAGATCAGAACCGGGCGGGGGCGCCCGCGCCACATTAGATCGGGCCTACTTCTTCTTGGGTACAAACATGTCTGCTTCGGTCAGGCCGCATTTTTGGGCCATCTGGAAACAGTAGTAGAAGTGCGCGGCGTTTTGGGGGTTACGGGAGTCGGTGCCGAAGGTGAATTTCAGGGCGGCGCGTTTGGCCATGGCAATGAAATTCTCGTCGGGGACGTGTGCCACCTCGTTGATTTCGATCGCGATCTTTCTTGCCTTCGCGAGATCGATGATGCGGTCGATCCGCGGGCGCGTCCAGAGCTGCTTATATTGCCGTGCAATCGGAACTGGGAGAAATGTGGGCCAGGCGAAGATGTCGATGGGCTCGGTGGTCAGAACCTGCTCGATGAACTGCATGTAGCGGGTGATGAATTCTTCTTTGTCATCGACCATGGTGTCGATTTGCCAGATTGCCAGCCAGCCGCCGTCGGGGCGCGGCAAGGTTAGCGCGTCCATCAGAACGTAATCCAATTGATCCAGGAGGCTTTTCGAGAAAGCCTTCGACCAGCCTGCATACACTGGCTGCAGGCCGATGCGGACAGGATAGTTGCGTAGGCCATCGATGTACTGCTTGAGGTCCGCGTCGGTTTGGATCTTATAGCCTGGACCGGGATGATCGACAATCCCGATCTGCACCTGCCGGTTTTTGCCGAGATTGACAGCCTGTTCGATCGACAGGTCGGGGCTTAGGTGGACGTGATAGTCGGCGACCGGAAAGCTGGGTCTCGCGGGCTGCGTGGCTGCCAGGAGCTGTTTTTCTGCCGCAAGAGCGGCCGCTGCCATCACCGAGGTGTGAAGGAAAGTTCTGCGGGAATAAATCTGGTTCACTCGTGTCTCCCTTGGACGGATTATCTCTGCCTTGGAGCATAAGGACAGGCAGGCAACGCAGCAGTGACCGTCGTCACGGGCCAAAGGAAAGTCAAAATCCCCACCCTAACGTCGCAAAATGCGCGACGTTAGGATGGGGCACCCTCGGACGTCCCCTACGGACGTCACATCACTGATGTGCCCTTTCTACTGGGCGGGGTTCACTGGTGTGGGCGGAGTGGCCGGGGTTTCGGCGGTCACTTCGGGAGTTACGGGATTGATCTTCACCGTCGCCAGGATTTTTTGCAGGCGGTCGAAGACCTTGTCGCGGTCGACGTGCTTGATTAAGCCATCTTGCGATGCAACGGTGGTGACGTTCAGGGCGAACTCATAGCAGGCTCCATTCTGGAAGGCATGGAAGTACTTCGCGTCGCTCTGACGAGTTCCCTCTCCGGAAACGGCTTCGGTCGCGCGAAGCTCGAGATCACCGAGTATCAGCTTGGAACCTTGCGGCTCGGGCTGAGACTGCGTAGCGGGAGCGGCTGCGGCTTGCGTCGCTACGGGCTGAGTTGCCGTCGGGGTTGCGGGAGCGGCCGGAGTAGAGGCCGGCTGCGCAGACTCTGCTTCTGTGGACGCAGACGGCTTTGCGGGCGCGGGTTCTGACTTTGTTTCGGGCTTAGTCTCGGATTTCGTTTCGGTTGCCGCCACGATCTTGGGCTGCGGCACCGCGAACTCGGTGCATTGATCGGCGGTGAGATTCTTGTGGACGCTCACGGTGAAGAATGCGGACGAGAAATCGGTGTTGGTGAAACTGGTCTCAGGCAACTCGACAGCGGCCAAGGCGACTCCGCCCGGCTGCACGAAGTTCATCGGAACGGGGCTGGACATCAGAAGATCCGAGGCGGCGTTGCCGGTTTCGATGGCGTAGCGGCGGGGATATTCGAAAGTCACACCGTAAGTCTTGTCGGTGTAGTTCACCGTCGCGGGCTTTTTGTGCCCGATTTTTTTCGGAGCCGGCTTGCTCTCGGCCTGCATGGCGACCGCGGGCATGCTGGGCGGCATCGCGCTTTCAGACTGCGTGACGGGAATCTGGTTGTTGGAGCTTACTGGTTTCGGCTTCTCACTCGAACAGCCGACGGCTAAGGAGCAAACGATCAACACGGCTGCGAAGACAAACGCGTTGATGTGGCCCCAGGTTGCGGTTGCGACGTTCTTGGCCTCCTTGCCCCAGGCGACGGAGTCGCGGGTTCCTGCGATGTTGCGTAAGTTGATGCGGGTCATGGTTGGTCACCTCCTGCCGACTAGCGGCGCTGTGAGGAGTGCACGGGGTGGGCCAGGGGCGGGGGCGTTGATTTGGCGGGGGTTAGAGGGGTATTGGGCTGGTAGAGGCGTGGAGCGCCGGACACGGGTGTGGACGGGGGGACACGGGAGTCAAAATCAAAATCCCCACTTCTCGCGCAAAGAACGCGCGAGAAATGGGGCACCCGGGCGGGCAACGAATCAACACCAAGATCAAAAGCGACGGACAGGAGTGTCCGTCCCACAGGTGTCCGTTCCGCATTGGCTATGGGAATTCCAGGGTTACGAGTTTTGCGAGGTGCTCTCCGGCGTTGGTCAGTGTGTGGGAGTAGCTGCCGGGAGCCATTTTGCATCGCCGGACTTGAAATGGCCGGGCACGGGGCCCTGACCTTCGACGTCGCTGCGGAGATCGAGATCGGAGACGGCAACGAGCAGACGCGGGCCGGGGTGATGGTGTTTGGGGATCGTGGCGCCGGGCTGGAGTTCGAACTCGGAGACGCGGACGCCGTCTTTGACGAAGAGGATTTCTTTAGTGCCGCCTTGCAGGATGTCGAGGCCTCGGTCTTCGTCCCAGTGGGCGGGCGAGTGGCGGAGCTTGTCGTCTTGCAGAAGCTCAATGATGACGTCGCGGAAGGGCTGAGTCGAGAGATTGCGGGCCATGTGGGCGAATCCGGCCGCGAGAAAGTTGGTGGCGCCGTCCTGGAGCTTGACGGTGACGGGATCCTTGCCTTTGACTTCGTTGACGACTTCGGCGGCGCCGAGGTTGACGTAGATGTAGTCGTGGTGGTGAACGTGCATCAGAGTCTCGGAGTGCGGAGCGATTTCAACGGTGAACACGCGGACTTGATCGTTGGCGAACGCCTGGTGGTGGTGAGGTTCGGTGGTGGTGAGGTTCGGCGGTGATTTCGACTTCGGTAGCGGATTGCGCCGTCAGGACAGCGGTTAAGAGCAGGAGAGTACCGCACTTCATGGCGGGGATTGTAGCACTGGAGGCTGGATATCAGAGGAACGCGAAAATCCCCACCCTTCGACAAGCTCAAAAATCTATTCCTCACGGGTGACGCGAATCCACTCCTCCATCTGATCGAGGTACTCGGCCAGGGCGCGGCGGCCGGTCGCGGTCAGGCGGTACTCGGTGCGCGGGACGCGTCCCTCAAAGAACTTGACGCACGAGACGTATTGCGCTTCCTCAAGCTTGCGGGCGTGCACGCTGAGATTGCCGTCGGTGGTTTTGAGGACGCGCTTGAGGTCGTTGAAGCTGAGCGAATCGTTCGTTGCGAGGGCGCTGACGATGCCGAGGCGAATGCGCTCGTGAATCAGGCGGTCGAGTTCCGGGAGTTCCGGAGCGCGGGCGGGCTCGCGATCCTGCTTCCGGTCGTGTCCACGTGCTTGTCCACTGAGCCCAGGCTTGGGTTTGTCATGCTTGTGGTGCGCTGCAACTGCTTTAGCCACCGTGCCTCCTGGCGATCAGAAGTCCAAAGATGATATGCAAGCCGCCGAAGCCCGCGGCCAGGAACCAGTTGCCCCAGGCAGAGGGAGCAAGTACAGCGAGGCCGCCCAGAAGCATGAAGCTGACCCCCATGACGGGGAGGGTCGCAACGGAGAACGCGCCTCCGGTGATGATTCCGGCGCCGTAAAGGAGCAGCCATGTGGCGGGCAGGGCGGATTCCAGGCCCGCGCGAAACAGCAGGAATGTGAGAAAGGCTCCGGCGACCAGAGGCGGTGCCAGGCTGAGAGCAACCTTGCGGGCTGGTCCGGAAAACAGCGGCAAGCCGCGGCGGTTTGCTTTCCAGGTGCAGGAGAGCAGTCCAATGACGACGGCAAGAAGGCCTTCTGCCAGCCAGATTTGGAGCCAGGCGAATGGCGAGATCTGGCGAGCGGCCAGCCAGGCGGCGCCCAAGGCGGTGAAGCCAAGGAGCACCTGACCCCAACCGGAGACGGCGGTGAATGCGGCGGAGCGCTCCATAGTGTCGCGGATAAAACGCAGGTCGTCGGCGAGGTTGGGGGCCGAACCGGATGCGGCGTTGGCCGCCGGGAGGTGGGGAGAACGATGAATGCGCCGGATACGGTGAGGGCGAGGGTCGAACATGAGAGCAGGGTAACGGGGGTGAGCCGCCAGTGTCAAGTACTTTGTAGTACAAAGGATAATCAAAATTCGCCGCACTCTTTCACCAACTCGCGCGTTCGTTACTCCTCATCACTTAAGCAGGCCAAAGACGCCGATGCCGGTGGCGGTGCCGACGTAGACCTTGCCGTGGGCGATGGTGGGGGTGATGAACTTGTTGCCGTGGCCGAAGTGATCGCGGCCGTTGGAGGCCTGGTTGGAGTTGTAGATTTCCAGCAGGGTCGCGGCGTTGTAGGCGTGAAGCACTGCGGGGATAGTGTTCTGAACGGCCCAGACGATACCATTCAGGGCTCCGTTGGACGATATGCTGGGAGTTGTGCCGGGGTAACCGAAGGCATTAGTGGTGCGCAGTGGATTGGCGAGGAGTTTGGCGTTTTTGAACTGGAAGCCGAGGAGAGGCGAACCGACCGGGCCGTAGTAGATGCGGCTGCCGAAGGCCGCGGGCACGGACCAGATTCCGCCAGGGAGGACGCCCGTCAGCTGTTGGTAGATTTTGTTGGCGGTGGGATGGAATTTTCCCATGTTGGCGCGGTTGACGACGTAGAGGTTGGCGTCTTTACCGGCGCCGATGGCGAGCGCCCAGACTTTGCCGGTGGAGTCTGTCTGGTTGACCAGCATGGCGCCGCCGGAGCCGAGGTCACCGTCGCTCGCGTTCTCTTGTGCCTGGTTTTTCATCTCGAAATAGTCGGCAACGGCGAGGCCGCTGCTAGTCGAGAGTTTCAGAAAGGCGTTGCCGTAGTCGCCATTGTCGGGGAAGCCGGAGGAATTGAGGGTGGCGTCGAAGTCTCCGTTGCCGTCGAGCAGGAAGATGTTGCCGGAGGGGTCGGCGGCCATGCCGGCGCCAGAACTCCAGATAGCGCCTTCATTGCCGTTGGGAGTGACGTTCAGCACGGCGGTCTGCGCCAGTGTGTTGACGTTGTAGCCCATGATCCATCCGGTGTAGGGACGGATGTCGCAATGCGACGCCCAGGCGAGATATAACGTGCTACCGACCACGAGCAAGCCGGCGCGCTCCTTGTATTGACCGGGATCGAAGACCACATAACCGTTCTGGCTGGTGTCCCCGTTGCCGCGGTATTTCGCCTTGATGTCGACGGGACCATGGTAGAGTTCACTGCCATTCGCGGTATTGAGCGCGTGAAGGCGCTGGTGATGGTTGCCCGAGCCGTCCTTCGACATGGCGACGACATAGATGACTGGGTTGGAGCCTGTGGGACGGAGGATTACCGGAGTGGAGGTGATTCCGATTTCGGGGGTAACCTGGTTGCAGCCGCGGGAATCAGAGGCGGTTTCGCCGGACTTCAGTGTGGTGATGTGCCAGATCCTTGCACCGGTGTCGGCGTCGAAAGCGTAGACGCTGCCGTGCTCGGTAGCCACGATCAGCAGGTTGTGTTTGACGCCGGAGATGGGCACGTTGGACACGTAGAGCGGCTGCGCGTCGACGAGGCCGTCGGTCGAAAGCGTGAACAGTCTGCCGAAATAGGCGTGATTGACGTTGGCCAACGTCAGGATGGTCTCACCGGAGTTGAGCCCCGTGCGGGAATTATTGTTGTGGTAGGTGAGAACGTCCTGGGCAAGGATGGAGGAGGCAAGGCTACAAATGGCAAGCGTCAACAAGATTGGTAGACTTTGAGAACGAAGGCTCGGTGAATGGCAGAGCTGCCTGGGCACAATACCTCCCGAGTTTAGCGCACAGGGTGACAGTACTGATTTCGGTACTGAGTAAAGGGGGGAGCTAACGTTGCGAAACTGCTCTGTGAGGAGTATCTCAGAGGTGCACGCCGGGCTCAAACTCGAAGGGGCATGGGTGCGAGGCTGGAGGGGATGGCGCCGAGCCGCGAGGATCGTGGGTTTTGGCCTGAAGCGGGATTTAGGTGTTAAGGTCGCCAGTGATATGAGTGATCTTGGCAAATTGCTGATCGTGTTGGGCGCGGCATTGCTGGTGGCGGGGATTGTCCTTGTTGGGTTGGGGCGGACGAATTTGCCTCTGGGCCGACTGCCGGGGGACATCGTGTATCGCGGGAAGAACACAACGTTTTATTTTCCGCTGGCGACTTCGTTGCTGGTGAGCGTGGTGCTCTCGTTGGTGTTGTATTTGGTGGGACGGTGGAGGAGATGAGATCCGAGTTGCCTCGGGGAACCCGGAGCGTGTTGTGCCGACTCAGGCGTCCTTACTGGACGCAATCAAGCTCGGCTGGGTTACCCGCCAGTAGAACTGGCGGGCTATTGTCGTGAGTCCCTAACGGGACTCGGGTTCGTTCCCAGTACGCGCTCACGGCACATCCGTTGCCGTCGGGGCCGCTTCGGGGCCCACTCTGCGCAGCATGGAGTCCCCAGTTGACTTCGCTGGCATCACGTTTTAGATTCGACGCATGCTGTTTTTGCTCTTTGGAATGTTTTTCGGAACGCGCGTCTTTGCCGCTGGGCGAAGACAGGGAAGCGGGTGTGAATCCCGCGCTGCCGCGCAACTGTAAGCGAGGAAATTGCCTCCGGCCACTGGGAACGAATCCGGGAAGGCCGCCGGCGCTGTGGATGACGGTCGTCATCCTTACTCGCAAAGCCAGGAGACCGGCGCGCTCCGTCACCTTCAACCTCTTTCGCGGGCAAAGGAGGATGGTATGCGCGCATGGGTGTCCGGTTTTGTTCTGCTGGTGTTTTTCCCTCTGGTTTCTTCTGCGGCCGCGTCGGCTGCTGATCTCAAAGTCAAAGTGGTGGATCCACAAGCTGCGGCGGTGGCGGGAGCGGAAGTTTCGCTGGTGGGGGCAGGAGGGAAGGTCCTTGTTACCCAGACGACATCGGCCGAGGGGATCGCGGTCTTGAACAGGCGGGGCGACAGCCCCTATCAGATCACGGTTCTGGCACCGGGCTTCGCCGTGGAGACAGTATATGTTTCATCCCAGGCTGACGTCACTGTGAACCTTCGCCTGGCGACCGCTTCGGAAACCGTGGTGGTGAGCGCTACGCGCACGCCTGTGCCCGGGGACGCGGCGGGCGCAGACGTGGACTCACTCAGCGGCGCACAGCTGACGACGATGCAGCCGGCAGCAGCGAATGATGCGATGCGCTTTCTTCCCGGTGCAGTGGTCAACACCGCGGGACAACGCGGAGGGTTAGCGTCTCTTTTTGTGCGGGGCGGTGAATCGAATTACAACAAGGTGATCGTTGACGGCGTCGCCATCAACGAGCCGGGCGGCACGTTTGACTTCGGGACGCTGTCGCTGGCGCAGGGCGACCGCATGGAATTCGTTCGCGGGGCGCAGAGCACGTTGTATGGATCGGATGCGATGACCAGCGTGGTGCAGGTTTGGACACGCACGGGCGGGACCAGCGTTCCCGAATTGCGATTTGGCGCCGATGGCGGCAACCTGGGAACGGCAAGCGGCCACGCTTCTCTGGCAGGGGCGCGTGGACGTTTCGACTACAACCTGTTCGGCGATCAATTCAACAGCAACGGTTCCGGCGTGAATGACGCTTACTCCGATTCGCTGGAGGGAGCCAACGTTGGCGCAGCGCTCAACGAGCGGACTTCGCTGCGCGCGCGGATTCGTCATTCGAACAGCCACACCGGCGTGCCGGGGGAATGGAACTTCAATGGCACGCCGCTCCAGCCACCGGATCCCAGCGACTCGTCGCAACTGAACAGCATGCTGGGCAGCGTGGAACTGGCCGTGGCCGCGCCCTCGGGATGGCAGCACCACTTTAGCGGGTTCGATTATCTCTATCGCTACAACGAGTTGAATCGGAACGGAGATACGGCCAGGATTTTCGACTTCCCTTCCCACGAAGTCGACCACATCAATCGTGCCGGGTTTGAGTATCAGGGGGACTACTCGGAGCGTAGTTGGGCGCACACAACTTTTGGATACCGGGTCGAGAACGAGAACGGGTTTGTGGGGAATCTCCAGTATGGTCCGCAGAACCACGATCAGAGGCTCAACCACGACGCGTACGCGCAACAGGAGCTGATTCTGGGCCGATGGGGAGTGATTGTGGGCGGACGGTTTGTGCACGACAGCGCCTTCGGCAACACCGGGGTTCCCAGGGTTGCGCTGACGTTGCAGGCGATTCGCGGGAATGAGACGTTTTCCGGGACTCGCCTCCGGTTCTCGTATTCCACGGGATTCAAGGAGCCGCGATTGGAAGAAACGTTCAACGGAATTCCTGCAAATCCGTTTAACTTCCCCAACCCAGGACTGAAGCCCGAGCGGGTGCGGGCGTTTGAGGCGGGATTGCAGCAAGGGTTTTTTAACAACAAATATGAATTCAGCGCGACTTACTTCAATAATCTGTTTCACGACCAGATCAACTACGTGACCTCAAATAGCCCGCCTGACTTTCCGGGTCAATACGTAAATGTAAACCAGGCGTTCGCGCAAGGGGCGGAGCTTGTGTTGCGGGCGAAACTGCGGTCGAGGTTATTGGTGGATGGCGGATATACCTACACCTCGTCGCAGTACCTGGACAACCCCGCGCCATTTGATCCGATCTATGATCCGGGGCGGCCCTTGCTACGGCGTCCGAAGCATTCTGCGAACGCGCTATTGTCGTATCTGGGAACGCGCTGGGGAGGGAATCTCGGCGGGAGTTTCGTGGGGCGGCGCGCTGACTCGGACTTCCTGGGATTGGGGATCGAGCACGCGGCGGGCTACGTTCTGGCCGATGTCGGAGGATGGTACGCGGTGAATCACCGCGTCACAGCGTACGCGAACGTCGAGAACGCGCTGGACCGGAGGTATAACGAAGTGGTGGGGTATCCGGGGCTGCCGGTGAATTTTCGGGCGGGCGTGAGGTTTCGGATTGGTGGGGAGTAGCAGGAGCTGAAGCCTACAAGGTCTAGATGGCTAACGCGGCGCTGAAGCGCTGCTCTTCCACGGGAACGGCTGGCTGCGCGCGGCGGACAAGTGCCTCATTACTCGATATGCCTTTAACCCCCCACCTAACGTCGCAAAAAGCGCGACGTTAGGATGGGGCACCCACGATGTCTTGATCCACGATTCTTATGATTTGCGTGACCCGGACTAGCCGACTTCTTGCGGGGCTCGGGGTAGGGGAATGGATGTGGCGGCCTTGCCGAAATATTTGGTGCGGGCGAGCAGAAGCTTTTCAACCTCGACTTCATTCAAGGGCTGCTGGCGTCCGAGCAGATGCGTGACCAGCGCGATCTGCGCAAAGTGCTCGACGGTTTCCATCTTCATATAGGCGTGTTCGAGGGTATCGCCATATGCGACGACGCCGTGGTTCGACATGAGGATGGCGTCGTAGTTCGGAACATAAGGCTCCAGAGTCTTCGCCAGCTCCGAGGTCCCGGGAGTCGCGTAGCGAGCCAGAGGAATGCATCCCAGGCCGATGACTACTTCGCAGACGAGCGGCTGGGTGAGGGCGATTCCGGCGGCGGCGAAGCCGGTAGCGGTGGGGGGATGGGCGTGAACGATCGCCTGGATATCGGGCCGGAGGCGGTAAATCAGCAGGTGCATGCCGATTTCGCTGGTGACGTTGCGGCGACCGGCGACGCGCTTCCCCTCCCGATCGACGATGACCATGTCGGCCGGGCGCATCGCTCCTTTGCTAATGCCGGTCGGGGTTACCAGGATGCGATCGCCAGCCAGGCGGACCGAGAGGTTGCCGTCCATCGCGGCGACGAAACCGCGCGCATGGACCATCCGTCCGTAGCGAACGATCTCTTCCCTGTGTTTACGTTCCGCAGGCATGGGTTCCTTCAGGAAGACTAGCCAAGCAATAAAACACAGTTTAGCATGGCACCGAAACCGCGGCAGTGTCCAGGCTGCGCCCGGCGGACAGCCGAGGCGGTTGTCCCCACATGGGCACTGCGTGCCTATAATCGGTTGGCGTGCTGGTCTCTGAATTTCACTATCATCTGCCGGAAGAATTCATTGCCCAGGAACCACTGGCGGATCGCGCCGCCTCGCGGATGCTGCACCTCGACGCTTCCAGCGGGCGATTCGAGGATCGGCGGTTTCGCGAGTTTCCCGAACTGCTGCGACCGAGCGATCTGGTCGTATTTAACAACACCCGGGTGTTTCCAGCGCGGCTGTATGGACGGCGGGGAGGACTTAAGGCTCAGCCGGTGAGCCTGCGAAATCCTGCGGCGCGTGAATTTCTTCATGGACGCATTGAGGTGTTCCTCACGCGCCAACTGCAGCCGGAACCCAATGAATGGGAGTGCCTGGTGCGGCCCGGAAGAAAGATCGGGGTGGGGGAGCGGCTTTTCTTCGGCGAGCATGATGAGCTGCAAGCTGAGGTAATCGGGCGCGGGGAATTTGGGGAGCGAACGATCCGGTTTGCAAAAATTCCTACCCCTTCGACAGGCTTAGGGCAGGCTCTAGCCGCAAAAAGCACGGCTAGGATGGGGCACCCACGATTATTATCTGAAACCGAAGATTACTCCGTATCCGTCTCTGCGGCGGCGGACTTCTTTGGGCTCGTGGAGAAGATCGGGCACGTCCCGTTACCGCCTTACATCGGGAGGGCGGACTCTCACAACGACCGCGAGCGGTACCAGACGGTGTACGCGCGGGAGCGGGGATCGGTCGCGGCTCCGACTGCAGGACTCCATTTCACTCCCGACATTCTGGACCGCATCCGGGAGCGTGGGATTGAAACGGCGGAGATTACGCTGCACGTCGGGTTGGGAACGTTCCAGCCGGTGCGGGTGGAACACGTAGAAGAACACCAATTGCACCCGGAGGCTTATTCCATCTCTGCCGACGCAGCAACGAAAATCCATCGGGCGCGAAGCCAGTCGCGGCGCGTGGTGGCGGTTGGGACCACGACGGTGCGGACGCTGGAGCATGCTGCCCAGCAAGGAGCGGGCGAAGTGCGGGCGGGGACGGGTGAGGCGAATTTGTTTATTTATCCGGGATACAAGTTTCAGGTGGCTGGGGCGTTGCTGACGAACTTCCACCTGCCACAATCGACGCTGCTGATGCTGGTTTGCGCGATGGGGGGAAAAGAGAATGTCCTCCGCGCCTACGAGCACGCCGTCTCGAAGCGCTACCGGTTTTACTCCTACGGAGACTGCATGTTCGTAGAGTAGGGGGAACCGCACTGATTACTCGGCCGTCGCGACCGATAACCGGCGGTTGAGCAGAATGCCTCCCATGATTAAGGTCAAACCGAGCACAATCAAAAGCAACCACCAGCCCCAAAACTGCGATGGATGGCGAAGGGCGCGGATGAAATGGCGCCCGTAGTGATCGGCCACAAGGGCGATAGCCGCATATCGAATCCCGCGGCCCAGGGCCACAATCGCGAGAAACTTTCCCAGATTGTAGTTCGACACGCCGGCTGCCGCGAACAGCATGCTCGTCGGAAACGGGAACGGAATGGCGCTGGAGGCGAAGAGAGCTCCGTCGCTCGATCTTTTAAATAGCTTCAGGATCGCGGCCACCCTTCCCTTCTTGAATTTGTGGTCCAGATAGGCCGAACCGGCCTTGCGTGCGATGCGAAACGTCAGGTATGCGCCGATGACAGAGCCGGCGGTTGCAACCAACGCGTACTCGTACCAGGGATCGCGGTGGCTGGCGGAGAGAATCGCGGTGAGAATGTCGGGGCCGCCGAAGGTGGGCAGCGGCGAACTGTCGAGAATGGCCAGGGAGAAGAGGCCCAGCGCTCCGAGGTGCCGGAACATGGAGCTGAGACTTTGCCCGCTCCGGGCCGTCGGCCTTGCCTTCTGAAGAAGCAGGTTCACCATGACCGCAATATATCAACTTGGCGGAGACGAGGCTTGGAGGTAGCGGAAAAACTCTTTTGAGCAGGCGCGGTTTCCCCACCAGCGTAAAGCCGTTACTGATCCCGCAACGCTTGCGGCGCGGCTGCAAGTGTGGGCGCGAGAACTCCTCGTTCGCCCGCTGGGCTGGATCATTTCCCCACCTTACCCAGGGCTTGCGCCCTGGGCTCTATTCTTGCGCCCTTCGCGGCTTGGAAACCGCAAAAGCAAAGCGGGCACCCTTGCAGGGTGCCCGCCGCTGAGGTCGACCAAATTGTGCCGGCGTGACGCTTAGGCCCGGGCGCCGACGGCGGCTGGTTCAGGCGCAACCGCCTTGTCTTCGCCGTTGGCTTTCTGCTGGGGCTGTCCGCCTTTGCGGATGTCGATGCCGCCCTTGAAGAAGGCGCCATCTTCGATCGAAATGCGAGCAGCGATAACGTCGCCGGTCAGGGAACCGTCACTGCGAATGTCGACGCGATCGCTGGCCGTCAGATTGCCGCGCACTTTGCCGAGGACCACGATTTCGCGGGCATTGATGTTGGCGGCGACGATCCCATTACGGCCGACGGTGACGCGGTTCCCCGCGAGGTTGATGGAGCCTTCGACCCGGCCGTCGATGTAGAGGGACTCGGAGCCGGTCACCTCGCCCTTGATCACCAGCGACTTACCGATCGTGGCCTGGTCCGCAGTGGTGGTGGTCGTCGCGGGACGCGGTGCGACCGGCTCGGCGGCCATCGCTGGCACGCTGGGGGCGGACGTAGTAGGACGCTCGGGCTCGGCGGGCCGGGCAGGAGTCTGTGGCTGATTGGTCGGCTTCCACATGGGATGAAAGTTCCTTTCCTTGTTGGGATTAGGGGTCACAAGCCGCACTTTCGTGACCAAAGCGAATTGTACTCCGACGTCTCAAAATGAGTGCTGTGGAAAACCTTTATTTTCAACCGCGAGTTCCTCCAATGGTACATGCCCTTTGGGGCTCGTGCGGCATGAGCAGGCGGGGGACACGCTACTTCCTTTCTGCCTTCCAGCTAGGGATTCCAGGAAAAATTTGCGGGGCCGTGCCCTTTCACAGGGGGCGGGAGTTATGCTGTTAGGGTCGAAGATTTATCGAAGACGGAATCCTGGGTTGGGCGTCTAAGTCCTAGGAAAGCCGGGGCCTGAATCTCGAAGAACTGGAGTAAAAAGCATGTTAGAACCAGCCGAAGTTACGCCGGCAGCGTCGCCGATCGCGCGGCCCGGGCCGGGCGAGTATGCGCCTTACTACCATCGCTACATATCTCTGGTACCGGGCTCCGACATTTTGGGTACGCTCGACTCGCAGCGCCGCCAGTCGATGCTGCTGCTTTCGGGACGGAACGAGAGTGATGGAGATTTTCGTTACGCGCCCGATAAATGGAGCGCCAAGGAAGTGCTGGGTCACGTCTGCGACACGGAGCGCATCATGTCCTATCGAGCGCTGCGGATTGCGCGCGGCGACCGGACGCCGATCGAGGGCTTCGAGCAGGATGACTATGTCCGCAGCGCTCCGTTCCGGCAGCGTCCGCTCGCCGAGTTGATCGAGGACTATATTGCGGTGCGGCGGGCGACCCTGACGCTTTTGCGCAATCTGGATGACGTGGCCTGGGCGCGGCGGGGAATTGCGAACAAGAATGAGGTCAGCGTACGCGCGCTGGCCTATCTGATTGCAGGGCACGAACTGCATCATCGCAGGATTCTGGAGGAGAAGTATTTCACGATCAATCGCAGCTAGAGCTGGCCGGTGCGATAGAGGCCTTGCGTAGGTCCGATTGGGGTGCTAGATCAATCGGCAGAAGCAATAAACAACGGGCTCGCCATCGTAATGGTTACGTCCTGCTGGGTTTTCGTTGTCACCAGGCGCTTCGCTAGAAATTCAAGTTTCTGAACGCCGGCCTGTGCATGCTCACTGGCCCAAATGACTACGCTGGCCCAAGCATCGAATCCCTGGTCCACACCGGGCGCGAGCACCCTCCGCAGAGTCATCTCATCCATGCCTACGAGCCAGTCCGGACGGTTGTCAATCAGCGACGTCAATTGGGTGGCAAGACCGGGGAAAAATGAGAATGGAATGCCCACCCGTTCCGGCGCGGCGGCTCCCACAAGATGATGGGCTGAACCGCCGAGAGCCAGAATGGACTCAGTGTCAGCGGTCACGAAGAGAATAGCTCCGTTTCCGATGTCTAGAAATTTCGCATCCACTGTGCCCTGAATCCAAGAAGCTGGCTGGCCCGGAGTGCCGATCTGCTCGTTCTCGATCAAGTATTCCTCGACCGCTGCAAGCCGCGAGATTCGATTGTCCAAGGTCGCGCGCTCGGTCTCGAGCGAGCCCGATAGGACCTTGATGTCGAAGCCGAACTTCGCCGATACCTTCCGCTGCAATGCTCCCGGCACTTGCGGCAGCAACATGTTCACTTTCGCATCTGAGATGTACAGGTAGTAGCGCACGAGGAATCCTTCGAGATTCTTGGAGATTCATCAATACAGCGCGAGGTCGGGCTTACGTCTCATGAAACGCGTGGATTGCGGATTTTGGCGGAAACAGCAGCAAAATTCGAGGTGTTCACGCCCACGCTCTTCGTCTCGGGTATTCTGAAAGCGGCAGGTTTCTATGCTCTCCGACTCCACCATCCTGAAACACATCGCGCGCCAACCCAAGTGCACGGCCGGGTTCAAGCAGCTGGTGCGCGAACTGGGGCTGCATGGGGACGAGCGGCGCGAGCTCAATGCCCGCCTGCTGAAACTCGTGGTGGGCGGTGCGCTGATCGCGGTCGACTCCGATCGTTATGCCCTGCCGCAGGCCGCCGCTGACAAGAATCTTGTCGTCGGGCGGCTCACTATGCATCGGGACGGGTTTGGCTTCGTCATTCCTGATGCGAGTTCTCTGCCGGCTGCCCTCAAGTCACGTCTCGCGGGCGACATCTTCATCGCTCCGCATCTGATCGGCAATGCCATGCATGGAGACCGGGTGCTGGTCGACATCAGCAATGTGCGGCCAGACGGGCGCGCCGAGGGCCGCATTGTGCGGCCGGTGGTGCGGGCGAATCCGACTGTGGTTGGGATCTTTCATTATGGCAGCAGGCACCATTATGTGGCGCCGATGGATTCGAAGATCACGCAGGAGATTATGATTCCGGCGGGGATGGAATATCCGGAGCAGAAGGGCGAAGAAACCGAGATCCCTCGCTCCGCTCGGGATGACAAAGAACTCGGGAAAGGGCGAAAACGTGCCAAGCCGCAGTCAGTGGATCGCGTGCTGGGAGACGAGGTCGCGCGGAGGACCCAGTGGGATGATCTCGAAGGTGTGGTGGTGGATGTGGAGATCACCGACTGGCCTTCGCCGACGCAGAATCCGCGGGGACGCGTCATCGAGATTCTCGGACGGGAAGACGACTTCGGCGTCGACGTCGAAATCACGATCCGCAAGTTTCATTTGCCCCATCATTTTCCTGCAGCAACGCTCGAGGTGGCGCGGAACACATCGGCGGTCATTTCGCCCCGGGAATTGCACCGGCGGCGCGATTTTCGGGCGTTGCCCATTGTCACCATCGATGGCGAGACGGCGCGAGACTTTGACGATGCGGTGCTGGTGCGGATGCTCGCGAACGGCAATTTCGAACTGCATGTACACATTGCCGATGTGGCGCAATACGTGACTGCGGGGTCGGCACTCGATCAGGAAGCCCGGCTGCGCGGCACCAGCGTTTATTTTCCCGATCGCGCCGTGCCCATGCTGCCCTTGGAGCTTTCGACCGACATCTGCAGCTTGCGACCGCAGGTGGACCGGCTGGTGATGTCGTGCATCATGGAGATCGACCATCGCGGCGAGATCGCGGGATACGATTTGTGCGAAGGCGTGATCCGCTCGGCCGAGCGCATGACCTACACCGCGGTGAATGCGGTGATCGAAGGCGATGCCGCGATGCGCGAGCGCTATGCGCCGCTGATCGCGGCGTTTGAGCTGATGCGCGATCTGGCACTCATTCTGAACCGCAAACGGGAGAGGCGCGGATCGATCGACTTCGATCTGCCGGAACCGCTGATCGAGTTCGACGAGTTCGGGCTGATGAAAAGCATTGCGCGCTCCGAGCGCAACATTGCGCACCGGCTGATTGAGGAGTTCATGCTCTCGGCCAACGAGTGCGTGGCCGAGTACCTGGAGTCGAAGCGGATCGCGTCGCTGTATCGCGTCCACGAGAAGCCGGATGCAAAACGCGTCTACGATTTTGAAGTCATCGCCGCGACGTTTGGATATTCGTTGGGCGTGGGGCCGCTGCCGATTCATCGCGTGCAGATGAAGGCCGACCGGCGCGCGGCTTACGGGACCGGCAAACGGGCGCGTGACATTGAGGTGCCGAAGGAAGTGCACATCACACCGCGCATGTATCAGAAGCTGACCGAGAAGATTGCGGGGAAGCCGGAGGAGCGGATTCTGAGCTATCTCATGCTGCGGTCGCTGAAGCAGGCGCGGTATTCGGAGGAGAACCTGGGGCACTTCGCGCTGGCGGCGACCAGCTACACGCATTTCACGTCCCCGATTCGAAGGTATCCGGATTTGATTGTGCACCGGATCTTGAAGGAAGTGCTCAGTCAACATCCCCACCCTTTCTCGCCCGAGAGCGGCGAGACAAGGGTGGGGCACCCTCCGACTGACGACGCGAAGCCTTCGCCGTGGTCGAAGCGGTCGCGGGCGGGGGCGCCCGCGCCACACGAACCATTGAACGGGCCGATTTCGGTCGAAGAGCTGCATGACATTGCGCAGGAGTCGAGCCAATCCGAGCGGCGTGCCGATGACGCTGAACGCGAACTGATGGAATGGAAGAAAGTGAAGTTCATGCAGGACCGCGTGGGGGAAGACTTCGATGGACTAATCACGAGTGTGACCAAGTTCGGGTTCTTTGTCGAACTGACGGACTTGTTTGTTGAGGGGCTGGTACCGCTGAACACTCTCACTGACGACCGATATACCTACCACGAGAACACGCGCGAGATTATCGGGCAGCGGTCGCGCAAGACGTATCGGCTGGGGCAGAAGATGCGCGTGCTAGTGGACCGGATCGACCCGGTGGAGAAGAAGATTCAGTTTGCGGTGTTCGAGGAACAGCCGGTTCGATCCACGGGTAAGCGACGCAAGCGGAACTAGCAACCGCTGCCGGGCTTCGCCCGGCGGACAGCCGGGGGCGGCTGTCCCCACATGAGTTATTAGGATCCTTGGGCTATTACACTCCCAGGGTCTTCTGAATCTCGGCTGCGATCGAGGCGGTAATCGTGCGCATCTTTTCTTCGGATTCGGCTTCCACCATGACTCGGGCCAGGGCCTCGGTGCCCGAGTAACGCACGACGACGCGGCCATTGCCGTCCAATTCGCGTTCCGCCGCTTGGATGGCGGCTTGCACCGCGGGCAATTGCGCGAAAGGAATTTTCTCGCGCACGCGCACGTTCTGAATTTTCTGAGGGAAGACTTTCAGATCGATCACCAGTTCGGCCAGGGACTTCCGGCTGCGCACGATGATATCCATGAGGCGCAGGGCGGTGAGCAGGCCATCGCCGGTGGTCGAATCTCCGTCGCGGAAAATGATGTGGCCGGATTGCTCGCCGCCCAAAGTGGCTCCGGTCTTGAGCATTTCCTCGAGCACGTACTTGTCTCCGACGTTGGCCCGGAACATGCGGATGCCTGAGTTTTTCAGCGCAATCTCGAGGCCCATGTTCGACATGGTGGTCGCGACGACGGTGTCGGCCTTGAGCTTGCCTTGCGCGTGCAAGGCGCGGGCCGCGGCCAGCAGGACGCCATCTCCATTGACCACGCGTCCGTTGGCGTCGCAGAAAAGAGCGCGGTCGGCGTCTCCATCGAAGGTCACGCCCAAGTCGAATTCGCCAGGCGCCGCCGCCGCCGACTGCCCCAAGGTCTCCGGGTGCAGAGCGCCGCAACCTTCGTTTATGTTCTTTCCATCCGGCGAAACGTGAACGAATGTCGCCCGAATGCCGAGGCTACGAAATAACTCGGGAGCCTCGGCGGTAGCCGCGCCGTTGGCGCAGTCCACCAGCACACGCAGGCTCCTCAAATCGGATGATACGCTGCCTGCCAGCGACTTGACGTAAGCATGGCGCAACGCAGTTTCACCCGGCAACGACGGTCCGGGAACCCTGAGTGCAGTGTCATCGGCAGAGTCTGGATTCTCGAGCAGGGCGAAGATTTCTTTTTCAATCGCTAACTCACGCGCGTCGGTCAGTTTGAATCCGTCGCCGGAAAAGACTTTGATGCCGTTGTCGGTCCAGGGATTGTGCGACGCAGAAATCACTACACCCGCCGCCATCTGGCGCGAGCGAGCCAGGTAGGCGACTCCTGGGGTTGTGATCACTCCGGCGCTGTGTACCTGGACGCCCATGGCGGCCAAGCCCTCGGAGACGCGATCGGCAATCCACCGGCTTGATTCACGAGTGTCTTGCCCAATCACGGCTTGCGCTTTGGGCACCGTATTTACCAGGTCGTGGCCCAGGGCGCGGCCAATCAGATACGTGCTTTGCTTGGTTAGCGGAAACTCTCCTGCCACGCCCCGAATGCCGTCGGTCCCGAACAGTTGCCGCGTTTGCTGGCTCATAGGGAAGAAACTTCTCAACCTACTTGAGAACAGAGGATGATAAACGAGAATGGGCGGAAACGCTTGCTGGGCAAAGTCAGTGCGCGGGACTGGCCCCGACTTTCTCCACCATAACGGTCACGCGAATCGAGGTGGGCTGTACCACCTGCACCAACGGATCGGGCACATATACGTTCGTCGTAAAGACAGCGCTGCCTCTCGTGCCGGTAGCATCGAGCGGGTCAGTGGTGGCCGCGTCTACTTTCTCCACATGATGCTTAGGACCGGTGATCGTAATCCGGGGCGGATCGACATCGACCTTGGCGATCTGTTCACCAGAGGCAAAGTTGCCCGTCACCCGCGGATGAATCTCAACGTCGCGCGTCAGTCGCGTATCGAAGGACAAATGCAACTGGCTTGGAACAACCTGGACCACGGTTATGTCCGAGGGATGGCGCACCTGCTGCGAAGTAAGATCAAATGTGCGTTCCCCGGCTTTGGCGTCTTCGAGATCGATTTCCGCATGGACCTCGCTGGCCTGCAACTGACGGATCACACGCTCCGGTCCCCGCACGCGGATCTGGGCCTCGGGAATCGTCTCGGAACTGATTTCCAGATGCTGCGGAACATGCTGGAAGACGACGGGCGCGTGGAGCGACACTTCAGCAGGCTGCTCGTCGGGGGATATCTGCCACCACAGCCCTGCGGCCAGCAATAGGGAGAGGGTCTTCAGCCAAAAGTTATGGAGGACGTAGCGCTTAAGTAGTTCGATCATGGCTGCGGCTCCGAGTCTTGGCCCAATCGTTTTTGGGGTGCGGTCTCGCGCAGAGGAGAATCGAGCGCTGCATCCGACTCTTCATCTTGCGCGATCGGAGTCGGCAAGGTCACCGGAGCCATATAACGACGCAGTTCGCTGCCCAGGCGTTCGCGCAGCTGCTCGACGGTAAGATCACGTTCAATCTTGCCACCCAGGGCAAGACTGATGGCGCCGGTCTCTTCGGAAACAATCACGGCAATGGCATCTGTTTCTTCGGTAATCCCTATGCCGGCGCGATGGCGCGTGCCCAACTGGGTGGAAAGCAGTGGATTCATCGACAGGGGAAGAAAACACGCGGCTGCGGCGATGCGATCCTTTTGCACGATTACGGCGCCATCGTGCAGCGGGGCGCTGGGACGAAAGATGGTTGCCAGCAGATCGTAGGAGAGGCGGGCATCAAGGGGCACTCCGCTCTCAATGTGGGTGCGGAGGCCGATTCTGCGCTCGATGACGACGAGCGCGCCGGTCTGGTGCTGGGAGAAAAGATTCGCGGCTAAAACAATGTCGTCATAGGCGTCGGTTCCGGCGCCGGCGCCGCGCAGGAAACTCAAGCGGCGGCCCAGATCTGCGAGGACGTGGCGGATCTCAGATTGGAAAACCACGATGAGCGCAAACACGACGTAAGGCAGGACCCGGCTCACAACCCAGTTGAGCGTGGTCAGCTCACCCATCCGCGCCAGGTAAAAGGTCACTGCCACGACGATCAAGCCCGCCAGCATGGGGGCGGCGCGGGTGCCGCGGATCATCATCAGGACCTGGTAGATGAGCAGGGCCACGAGCAGAATATCGAGCGCTGCCCATGCGCCTTGCTGCCACGAGGGGAAAACTGGCGTCACTCGGATCTCGCTCCTAGGATCGGACTGTGGAGAGTTTCATTGTAATGCAGGGGGGAGATTGGCTCCGCTGGACGGCCCCTTCGACTTCGCTCTGTTGAAAATCCCCACCCTAACGTCGCAGAAGGCGCGACGTTAGGATGGGGCACCCGCGATTTGTCCAACGTGCTTAGGGCTGCTTCTTCGTGACCGAGGCCTGAATCTCGCCGTGCGCCAAGCGCGCCGAAATTTCCTCGCCAACCTTAACCCTGCGTGCGTCTTTCAACAGGTTGCCTTCGGGGTCGAACACGAGTGCGTACCCACGCTCCAGGATGGCAAGCGGAGACAGAGACTCCAAGGCGGTCCGCAGTCGCTCGCTGCGCACCTTATGTTGCAGGAACACGTTGCGGGTCACCGCTACCAGCGCGGCGGTCTGGCTTTCCAGCTGTTTGCGCATTCCCGAAAGCACCAGCCGCACGTCGTAGTGCCGGACGGCTGCGGAAATCGCCTCCCAACGCCGCAGCATTCGCTCGAGCAACTGCCGCTCGGCCAGTTCGAGGCGATGAGTCAAGTCGTCGAGGCGCTGCTGGCGATGGCGAATCACTTCGACCATCCGGGCAAATGCACCATGCTGCGCCAGCTCCGTGAGCGCCTGGCGACCCATCAGGAGGTGGTAGCGCATGGCTCGCGCCAGGCGCTCGTGCAGGGCTGCGGCCTGATCCTCCACCTCCTGCCGCGACCGGATTACCAGCTCGGCTGCCGCGGAGGGCGTAGGAGCCCGCATGTCGGCTACGAAATCCACGATGGTGAAGTCGGTTTCATGCCCGACCGCTGAAATCACCGGGATCTCTGACGCCGCAACCGTGCGTGCGAGCGTTTCATTGTTGAAGGATGCCAGATCTTCCGCCGATCCACCGCCGCGGGCGACGATGATCACGTCCACTCTGTGGTGCTGGTTGAAGTAGCGAATGCCCGCCGAAACCTCCATCGAGGCCGCGTCGCCTTGTACCTGCGCGGGGTAGATGAGGACATTTACGGAGTGATGCCGCCGCTCAATAATGTTCAGAATGTCGCGCAGGGCGGCCGCTTGCGCCGAGGTCACAATTCCAATCCGCGAGGGAAGTGGCGGGATCGGCTTCTTGCGTTCGGGCGCGAACATGCCTTCGGCCTCGAGCTTTGACTTCAGCTGCTCAAAAGCCAACTGGAGCGATCCGGCGCCCTTCGGTTCGATGTATTCGGCGGAAATCTGCAGCTCGCCGCGGTCTTCGTAGACGGTCACGCGGCCACGCACTACGATCTGTAAGCCGTCCGCGGGACGAAAGCGCAGCAGCCTCGCCGAGGAACGGAACATGACCACGCGTATCTGCGCGTTGCCGTCTTTCAATGTGAAGTAAAGATGGCCCGAGTCGGGCGCGCGGAAGTTGGAAATCTCGCCTTCGACCCAGGCGTCGGAGTATTCGCGCTCAATATGAGTGCGTACGGCTGCGACCAGGTCGCGTACCTTCCACACCCGGCGCTGCGGCGCGCGGAAGTTGAACCCCATCTGATCAGCCAGGGAAGACATTGGGGGCAGTGTACCGCAGAGCGTGTCTTTGAGGCGGGACTAGCCTATGTGGGGAACGGGGCCACTAGTCATCAACAAAAAAGGCCGCCCTGGTGGACGGCCTCCTGTTCCACCGAAGAAAAGGTTAGTTGCCGTCCCCGCCGAACAGGTCGGACATGACCTGCACACCGTCATCGCAAGCATGGTTCAGGCAGCCAACGCCGAAGCCTGCCTCGAGAGTTTTGGTGAGCGAGAAGTGGGTGTAGAACTTCGAGCTATGCACCCCGTGGGACCCATAGTTGGTATCCACGATGACCAGTACCTTGTTCTGGTTGGGCACGAAGCTGTAATCGTTTTCATCCCACACCGTCACAATCGCGTTGCGGCCACGCTCCCACACCGGGGAGTTGTGGATCGCCTTCACAATCGTTCTTAAGGTGAGGTCGCCAACATAGATCAGCGCCGGATTCAATCCGGCTTGGGAGCCATCGGTGACCGGATCGAAAGCGCACTGGGCACCACCATTGCCGCGTCCGTGCTGATCGTTGCACTGGTTGGGCGAAATCAGCGAGAAGGCGGGGAGGCGGCCGGAGCTCAGGTCATCGTAAAGGCCACCTTTGCCTTCAAAGCCCACGACATTGGCCAAGCTGTTGTTGGGATCGTGGCCTTCCTGCACACTCTTGAAATACACAAAAGGGTTGTGCTTTGCGGCATAAAGTTTGACAAAGGCGGCCGAGCCACCGAGGGAGTCGGGGATGGTGGACAAGTCAGTGAAGTACCCGTCGCTGTAGGCGATGCCGTCGGCTCCGCTCGCTGGCAGGCTCTCCTGATAGCTCTTCCAGCGGCGACCACGCTCGGCTAGCTGATCTCCAATCATCTTGCCAACGGTATGAGCCGCCGGAATCGACCGACCGTCCATGCTGACTAAACCCGGAGGACATGGGTCGGTCACGCTCGGATTCGGACACTCGTTGGTTAGGTCGACGGCTGGCGTAGCCGCGTCCATGCCCTCGCCCGCGATGGGACAAACGTTCGCGCTTGAGGGAAAGTCGGTGGTGGTATAGGGAGTCGGCCCGAGATTCGGACTGCAGTTCGCGTTGTGCCAGTCGGGCGCGTTATCGCTGCGCACACCGAAGTTTGACGCCCCCACGATTTCCAGGTAGTTGGTGGAGCTGGGGTGGCCAACCGCGAAGTAATTCGTCGTGGAATTGGCGGACTTTGCATATTGGTTCGCGAACGGCGCGTTAGGATTTCCTACGATTTGGCTGTAACCGTGGTTCTCCATCATGATCACAAACACGTGGTCGAGGTGTGAAATCCCCCGGGGAACCTCGCCCTGCTGGGCGAACATGGTTGCCGTGAGCAACGCAAACAGGCATACCGATAGAGTCTTCATGGTCATAGTCTGCTGTTTCTCCTCAATGATAGTCTGGTGCCGAACCCTGGAAATCCGCGGCTTCTGGCTAGCCCACCGCTTCGCACGAGACCTGAACGGAGTCTTCTGAGAGCAGTAGTAGGGTGACGCGCGGATGCAAAGACACTAGCGGCCCTGTGTTACGGCACCGTGACAGAACAATTAACGTTGTGTGAATTTGGGGGAGTCTCGGATGGAGAATGGAGGCTGGCGGTGCCGGGATGACAGCTAATTTCCGCTGGCTGACAATGGCCGGCTTGGGACGATCCGGCCGCGGGTTGCAACCGGGTTGTACGGGCTTTAGTATCGCCATAGCGTGGCCATTTCCAAAAGCGATCCCAACCAGAACGACCACCGCGAGCGGCTGGTGTCGGCGGCGCCGGTCGAGGACGACTCCTCGTTCGAACTGAAGCTACGACCCCAGCGGCTGGGCGAATTCATCGGGCAGTCCAAGGTCAAAGAGAATCTGGCCGTGGCCATCGAGGCGGCGCGCTCGCGCGGCGAGGCCATGGATCACGTTCTGCTCTACGGCCCGCCGGGGCTGGGCAAGACGACGCTGGCTAACATCATCGCCAACGAACTGGGCGTGCATTTCCAGCCTACGGCTGCGCCGTTGCTGCAGATTAAGGGCGACCTCACGGCGATCATCACGAACCTGCGGGAGAAGCAGGTGCTGTTCGTCGATGAGATACACCGTCTGCAGCCGGTGCTTGAGGAGTTACTGTACTCTGCGCTTGAAGACTACAAGCTCGACATCATCATCGGGCAGGGGCCGTCGGCACGCACGCATACGCTGGAGGTGAAGCCGTTCACGTTTATCGGGGCGACGACCCGGGCTGGGCTGATTTCGTCCCCGCTGCGGGCGCGGTTCGGGATTGTGCTGCGACTGGAGTTTTATACGCCGGAGGATCTGAGGGTGATCGTGGTGCGCTCGGCAGAGATCCTGGGAGTGGAGATCGACGACGCGGGGGCGCGCGAAATCGCAGGCCGGTCCCGCGGCACGCCACGCATTGCGAACCGGTTGCTGCGACGCGTGCGCGATTTCGCCCAGGTTCGGGGTGCGGGCAAGATTGACGAGCCCACGGCCAAGGCTGCGCTGCAAATGCTCGAAGTGGATCAGTACGGGTTCGATGAGGTCGACCGGCGGCTGCTGCTGACGATCATCGAGAAATATCAAGGCGGTCCGGTGGGCGTCAACACGCTGGCCGCGGTGCTGGCGGAAGAGCCCGATGCGATCGAGGAAATCTACGAGCCGTTCCTGATGCAAATTGGATTTCTAAACCGCACTCCGCGCGGGCGTGTGGCCACGCAGTTGGCCTACGATCATTTTGGGATAGCGCCGCATCGCAGGCAGAGTTCACTGTTCTGATGTGCCGCGTCCTTCGCGTCATTCCCTGCCACCCAGCCTGACACCCGGCCCGAAGTACCGGTAGTGTCCCGTGATCTTCCAGTTGAAAAGAACATCTTCCATGCGGGGTCCTTCGCCGATGTTGTGGACCATCATGTAGCGGCCGCTCCACCGCGTCTTTTGATCGACGACGATGCCGATGTGGGGCACATTTCCGCCGAGGTCCCATGTGACCAGATCGCCCGGCGCATAGTCGGTGGCGCGGGTCGTGATCGGCAAAGACTGACCTTTGCGCTGGAAGAAAACCATCAGATTGGGCACGCGGCGGTGGTCGATGTTCGAGTCGGGATGGGCCAGCCGCCAGCGCCTCTGGTTTGGATAGGCCGAGAAGCTGTGCAACATGTCTTCGTGGACTTCTTTTTGCAAATCGACGCCTACCGCCCGGTAGCTTCGGATGATCTCGTCGGTGCAGACTCCGGTATCGGCAGGCACGTCCCCGCCGGGATACGGAATGCGGACATAGTCGGAAACGTAGCGCACGGAATGGTGTGTGCGCTCGATCGCGGCAGCGACCAGGCGGCGCGTGAACTCCTGGCGGGAAGTGGTGGACGCGATCTGCGCCCAACCACTGAGGCCGAGGGCAAGGACAAAGAGCATCGACCAGTTCGCGGGGACCTTCCCCATAGCGCATTGTAACCACACCGACCTGAGAGGAGAATAGAAATAGATACGGATAACCGGGCGGCCGGCCCGCGGTGCTAGAATCATACGTTTTGTGCTTGATCGGGTTTTTGCATACTCAGTTCATAGGTGGCAGTCATGGCTACAACAATGCTGGCGGTGGTCAAGCCGGAAGCGGCGCCGGGCGCGGACGTTCGCGAGGTGAAAATTCCCGCCTTCGGGCGGACCGATGTATTGGTCAAGGTCAAGGTCGCTTCCATCTGCGGCACCGACCTGCACATTTACAACTGGGATCGTTGGGCGCAGAACCGGATTCATCCGCCGCTGATTCCCGGGCATGAGTTTTGCGGCGAGGTGGCGGCGTTCGGCGATGAAGTCACCAGCGTCAAGGAAGGAGACTTCGTTTCGGCGGAGATGCATGTGGCTTGCGGCAAGTGCCTGCAGTGCCGCACGGGCGAGGCGCACATCTGCCAGAACGTGAAAATCATTGGCGTGGATGCCAACGGAGCCTTCGCCGAGTACGTCGTGATTCCCGAGTCGAATATCTGGAAGCTCGATCCGGCGATTCCACTGGAGTACGCCTCGATTCTCGATCCTCTGGGAAATGCAGTTCACACGGTGCTGGCTGGGGAGATTGCGGCCAAGACCGTGGGCATCACCGGCTGCGGTCCGATCGGGCTGTTTTCTATTGCGGTGGCCAAGGCGGTGGGTGCGACTTCGGTCTTCGCGATCGAGGTGAACGAGCACCGTGCGCGTATTGCGCGCGAGATGAAGGCCGACTACGTCATCAACCCGGCCAAGGAAGACGTGGACGCGATCGTGATGGAAAAGACCGGCGGGCTGGGCGTGGACGTCGTGCTCGAGATGGCGGGGCATCCGGATTCGATTCGAACAGGATTCGACATCGTGCGGCGCGGCGGCAGAATTTCCTTGCTTGGCCTGACCTCGAAGCCCATCTCGTTGAACTTTTCCGAGGACATTATTTTCAAAGGCATCACGGTGCAAGGGATCAATGGGCGCCGCATGTACCAGACTTGGTATCAGATGACCGCGCTGCTGAAGGCCGGGAAGCTCGATCTGCATCCAGCGATCACCGACCGCATTTCGATGAAGGATTTCGGGAAGGCAATGGAGCGGCTGAGGACTGGGGAGGCCAGCAAGATTCTGGTGTATCCGAATGGGGTGCGCTGAAGCGAACGGCAGAAGTGCATGGGTCCTTCGCGCCAAGAACGCGCTCAGGATGACAAGTCGAATCAGGAACCGGGTTTCGGTTCGTAGCGAGAAGCAGACCGATTTCACTTATTCCGTTGAATCCGTGCAGATCCGTGGCGAGGTTTCTATGACGACTGCAACCCGCACCAATCCGCTTTCTTATCTCACCGAACAGCTCAACGAACTCAAGGCCAAAGGCACGCATTTCAAGCTGCGGGTACTCGAGGACGAGCAGGCGCCCGTCTGCACCTTTGATGGGAAGAAGGTCATCAACCTGGCGTCGAACAATTATTTGGGGCTGACCACGCATCCCAAGCTGCGCGAGGCGGCGCTGGAGGCGACGCGCAAGTTCGGCGTGGGATCAGGGGCGGTACGCACGATTGCGGGAACGATGAAGATCCACATGGAGCTGGAAGAGAAGATCGCGCGCTTCAAGAACGTCGAGGCTTGCGTGGTCTTCCAGTCGGGCTTCGCGGCTAATGCGGGGACGGTCTCGGCGGTGCTGGGCAAAGATGACTTCATCATCTCCGACGCGCTGAACCACGCCTCGATCATCGATGGCGCGCGGCTGTCGAAGGCGAAGATTCTGGTGTTTCGCCACAAGGACATCGCGCACGCCGAAGAGCAACTGGCAAGCGTTAAGACCGAGCCGGGCAAGAAGCTGCTCATCACCGACGGCGTGTTCTCGATGGATGGCGACATCGGGCCGCTGCCTGCACTGTGTGATCTGGCCGAAAAATACGGCGCCATCATGATGGTCGACGATGCGCACGCTTCGGGCGTGCTGGGCCGCAATGGACGGGGCACCATCGATCATTTCGGCATGCACGGGCGCGTCGATATCCAGGTGGGAACGCTGTCGAAGGCGATTGGCGCGCTGGGGGGATACGTTTGCGGCACACATGATTTGATTGATTTTCTGTATCACCGGGCACGGCCGTTCTTGTTTTCAACATCGCATCCGCCGTCGGTGGCGGCGACGTGCATCGCGGCCTTCGATGTGCTCGAAAACGAACCCGAGCGGATGGGACAACTCTGGGCGAATACGCGCTTCTGGAAAAAGGAACTCGGTCTGCTGGGATTCGACATCGGCGGGCGCGCCACCCCGGCCAGCGAGACTCCGATTACGCCGATCATTATCGGCGATGGCAAGCTCACCATGGACTTCTCCCGAGAGCTGTTCAAAGAAGGCGTGCTGGGGACTGGGATCGCATTTCCGACAGTGCCTGAGGGAAAGGCGCGCATCCGCACGATCATGACGGCGACGCATACGAAGGAAGAGTTGGAGCAGGCGCTCGAGGTATTGAAAGGAGTGGGGCGACGGATGGGGATTTTGGGACAGTAATGGGCGCACCCAAGGCCAGCTTCGCTCGGCCGGACAGCCGGGGGCGGCTGTCCCCACATGAGCACTTATTCCGGCAGTACTTCGATCGCTGTGACCGTGGCGTAGCGGCTGACTGGGACGAATTCCAGAAGGATCTTGCCTTGGGCGTTTGGTTCCAGGCCCTTGATCCTACGAGTCAGGGGACGATTCTCCCCGGCTTGCTCGAGGATGTTCAGATTGGCCAGGATTGTCTTGCCATTGCAGAAGACATTGAACACCCGGCCTTCGGGCTCGGCGTTGCCTGACGCCACAGACGCGCTGCGGTCGGGACCTTCTGCCGCAGCCCGGTGTTCGATGAAATGCAGCGTGACGGTGTACCTGCCTGGAGCAACGGGGATTGCGTATGAGAAGTGGCCCCAGCGTTCGGTCTCATAGAACTCCGGGTCGTCGGCGCCTATCGCGGGCTCCTGGCTCGTGCTGAGCTGACCACCTTTGAAGTAGGTGTCGGGACTCCACCAGTGGCTGTCGTTTGAGTAATACGGCACATCGCGAGCAACGATGCGTACCGGTCTTACCCGCCCCTGAACTCCAGGAAGAATCTCGATGGCGGAGAGCATCGCGCCTCCGCCTTTCCCCGAAGAAAAACTGAGATGAAGCTGGCCGTCCGCGGCCGGAGCGATGTCGGAGAATACTTTCACGTCAGCGGTCCGATCTCCGCCGGAGTCCGCGAGGACATCGAAGTCGCGGAGCAACGGAACTCCGTTGACTATCACCGTCATGATGCGGCTGCCTTCGCCCCCGCCGCCCACACTCTCGGGGCCGTAGAAAGTTTCTGCGAAGTGCAGGTGCAGTTCATACGTTCCGGGCTTCAGGGGAATGTTATAGGTAAAGTCACCTTGACGGCTGCTGCGATAGACGATGGGGTCCTGCGTACGCCAGATGTGTTGCACCGCGTTGGGAATGGCGGTGCCACCGGAGAAGTAGGAATCCGGACTCCAGAGCTTGCCGGCATGATCCACATATTTGCGGCCGGCGCCAGCTAGGATGCGGACCTCTTCGCCGACGGGAAGGCCAACCGGAGGCTCAGCGGCGGGTTTTTGGGAATAGGAAGAGCGAATGACTGGCTGTGGATTTGATTTCTCGCGGGCCCGAATCCCAACCATGGCCAGTACTGCAAGAACCACGACGCCGCTCAACCAGTAAATCTGATTCTGGCTCGGTCGCCACCTTGGAAGCGAGGCGCCAGCCGGGGCGCGGGCCTGCGGCGTCATCACCAAGTCAGACGCAAAACCTGGCTCCTGATCCGACATCGTCCTAAACACAGGAATGTACTGACCTACCGGGATGGTGATGTGGATGGGATGAGCCGCGCCTTCGGCTGCGTAGTAATCGCTGAGACGCTTACGCAGCCGGTTGGCCTGCACCCGGACGATCGAATCCGTATCCTGATCAAACGAGTCACGACGATCAAAGACATCAAGCCCGACGGAATATTCCTTGATCTGTCCGCTCTCGCCGGCAAAGGTCTTTTCGCAGAGGTAAGAAAGGAGGTGCCTCAGGGCCGGGGAACGGGTAAAAAGATGAGACTGCAGAACAGCCCGCAACTCGGCGCGTTCCGCTTCCCAACCGACCGATTCTGCTGTGATTGAAGGCACCGCGAAACCCTCCCAAAAAAAGTGCGCCTTCTACTTTCTTTATACACCTCCAGTCGTGCCTTGGTTCCCTTACAAACGGTTACGCCACTCCAGTAACGGTCGTGTAACCCCAATTTTGCAATGGGATGTTGTGAATTTATTCAGCGTTTAGCATGTCGTTGCTGCGGCTGGAGATAACTCTTCTTTGTATGTCACCCCGCAGTGCATAGCCCCGGGGTAGCGGGTGTAGCGTTGTGAGCCGCCGGAATCCGCTGCATAAGGGATGCAGATGCGGAGAGCAGATCGCCGGCAAGGGGCGTAGCCCAGACCGGAACAGAGGCAACTCCGGAAAGGGAGGTTCGATATGCGGGATATCACAACGAAAATGGTACTGGTGGCGATGCTGATGACGCTGTCTTACCACAGCACCGGCACAACGGTTCCGGAACCGGACAAGGTTAGCATGCAAGCGATGACCGTGGCCCAACTGGAACGTGCCGCGGACGAGGCACGCAATAAGAAAGATTATGCGCAGGCGATCAAATATTTTCAGGCAGCACTGCGTAGAGACCCCAAGAATTCGGTGTTGTACAACAAAATGGGGCTGGCCGAATTAAAAAGCGATAACCTGGGAGCGGCCCGGTTTGATTTCGTGAAAGCCGCCAAGCTGAATTCCAAATTTGCCGATGCCGTCAACAACATTGGAGCCGTGGAATACATGAAGAAGAACTATGGCGCCGCGGCCAAGCACTTCAAGAAAGCGGTGGCCCTCGAGGAAACGCGACCCGCGTTCCACGTTAACTTGGGAGCGGCATGGTTTAGCCAAAAGAAACTGGAGCAGGCCCTGGCGGAATACGGCCGGGCCCTGGAACTGGATCCCGATGCCCTGAGGCAAGAGTCGAAAGCGGGCATCACGGCCCAGATCGCAAGTCCGGAGGAGCGCGCCCGGTACTCGTACATGCTGGCCAAGATCTACGCCAAGCGCGGCGACGTGGAGACCTGCCTGCAGTGCCTGAGGAAGGCCAAGGAAGACGGCTACCGTGATATGGCGAATGTCTACAAAGACGAAGAGTTCAGCCGGATGCGGGAGAACCCGAGACTGCACGAGGTAGTGGCGCCGCCCCCGGCCAAGTAACCTTCAAACGATTCTTCTATGGGCCTCTTCTCCGCAGCGGGGAGAGGCCCTTTGACGTTTGAATACCTTCATTTGGTATCAAAGACGGGTCTTGCTACCTCTTCCGGGGATGCCGACTCCGGGTGGCCGGCCTTCCAGCGCATCGCGGCCGTGATGCGAGTACGGCCGCTGGGATGATCGTAAAACAGGAACTCCTCGACCGGGCTGGGATCGAGTTTGCGATATTCTCCCAGCATCAGATCTACATTCGCCTCGCCATCCGGCTGTTGGGCGGCGTTGAGACCGTACATGTCGGCCTCATACTCCATGGTGCGCGTGATGGTATTCGTCACCGGCGTCATGACAAAGAAAAATAGGGACAACACGATCACCGCCAGCGGCAGGACCGCGACGTCGGTCATTCCTCGAATGCCCCATTTTTGGCTCCAGCGGGTGAGGGCAGAGTTGATGCCCCAGTTCAGAAAGGCGAAACCAATCCCCACGAGCACGCCCACTTCGACCAGGCCTTTGTAGGCGTGGTTGAGAACGTAGTGACCCATCTCGTGGCCCATGGTCGTTTCAATCTCGGGCAGGGTACAACGATTCAGGAGATTGTCGTTCAGCGAAATTCGCATCGTGCTGGCGAAGCCGCTGACGTTGGCGCTGACTCGATTCGATTGGCGGGAGGCATCGAACTCCCACACATCGGTTGCCGGAATTCCGTTGGCGTTCGCCATCGTGAGGATCGGATCCTTGATGCCTGGATTCTCCAGCTTTTTGTAAGTGTTGAAGAGGGGGGCGATGTAGACGGGGGCGATCAAACTTACGAATGCGAGAAACACGATGGTTAAAGCTGCGCCCCACACCCACCAGCTTTTCCCCAAGCGTCGGACAAGGCCAAATAGCGGCACGATGAGGATCGCTCCCAATACCAGGCCGACCGCCAGCCCGATGATCTGCTCACGCAACCAGGGACCGAAGGTTTGATTCAGGAGACCATAATTGTGCTCGCGGAAGTAGCCTTCGTAAACGGTGAGCGGAAAGGTGAGTATCGAAGCAACCAGAAAGAACTCAATCCAGTAGAGCGCAGTCTGGAGTGGCCGGAAGCGAGTGACGCGCTCGGCCAGGTTTCGCATACCCGTTGACCATCGGTGCCGGAGCATCAGCCACATCACCACGACGCTCGAGAGGAAGTCCCACAGCAGCAACCAATAGCCGCCTTCGAAATAGGCGTTAGAGCGGGATCGTTGGGTGGGAGGCATCTTGGCCAAATAGGCATTGACCGCTGCGTTGACGTCGAACGCAGGCGCTGCCGCGGGCCGGTTTTCGGCGGACGGAACCGGCGAGACAGCTGGGTTGCTCGTCTGCCCGCATACGAAGGCGGTAAACAAAAAGACAATTGGAAGAATTAATCGCGATGTTCGAAGCATTTTGCGCCCTTCCTCGATTTCGCGTGGAGTATACGCCAGGCTCGCGTCCCTCGCATTCGGGCTGGACCGAGGTGGTCTCTATTCCATCCGGAAAACGAACTTTCCGCCAACGATTGTCGCGACGACCTTACCGGTAAACTGCCAGCCGTCGAATGGAGTATTGTGCGACAGCGAGCGCGACTTCGCGGCTTCGAAGGTCCAGCGCTTCTTGGGATCGAAGATTGTTACATCGGCAAAGTTGCCGCGGACGAGCGAACCCCGGCCGCGGAGATCGAAGACCTTCGCGGGCCCCGCTGTGAAGAGTTCGACAATGCGTGGTAGTGGAATTTTTTGCTCGCGGTGAAGTTTGGTAATCGCCAGTGCCAGAGCCGCTTCCAGGCCAGTGATGCCGAAGGTGGCACGTTCGAATTCGACCTGCTTCTCGTGGGGAGCGTGGGGGGCGTGGTCGGTGGCGATGGCATCCACGGTCCCGTCGGCGAGCGCGACCAGAATAGCCTCGCGGTCGGTGGCGGAGCGCAGTGGGGGATTCATCTTAAAGTTGGTGTCGTATTCGCCGACGTTCTCATCGATCAATGTGAAGTGGTGCGGCGTGACCTCGCAGGTGACGCGAGCCTTAGCGCGCTTGCCGCGGCGCACAGCCTTCAGGGCGTCAGAGGTCGACAGATGCGCTACATGCAGGCGCGACTCGCGAATCTGTTGCGCCAGAGTCACATCGCGGTCCACGATGGCAGCTTCGGCGGCGGCTGGCATGGCGCGCAGGCCCAAGCGGAAGCTGGTCGGACCCGCATGCATCGAGCAATTCTCGGTCAAGCGTGTATCTTCGGCATGTTGCACGACTGGAAAATTCAATTCGGCGCCCAGGCGCAGCGCCATACGCATCACGTTGTCGTCGAGGATGGGCTTGCCGTCGTCGGTGACCGCGATTGCTCCCGCCCGTTGCAGGGCGGCGAAGTCGGTGAGAGTTCCACCACGGCTTCCGCGCGTGGCGGCGGCGATGGGGAACACGTTGACTACGGCACCGCGCTCAGGATTGCGCAGCCAACTTACCCATTCTGCCGTATCGACCACGGGCGCGGTGTTGGGCATGGTGCAGACGGCGGTGAAGCCTCCGGCGGCAGCGGCGGCGGTCCCGGTCGCGATCGTCTCTTTGTAGCCCTGCCCCGGTTCGCGCAGGTGCACATGCAGGTCGATGAAGCCAGGAGCGACGATGAGACCACGGGCGTCAAACTTCTCGTCGGCGCCGCCGCGAATTTTGTTGGGCAGGGCAACTTCGGCGACTCGTCCGTCGCGCAGCAGAACGTCCATGGGCGCGTTGATCTTTGCGGCCGGATCGATCAGGTGGCCGCCTTTGATCAGCAGGCTCGCGTTCTCTCTTTGGTTCTTAGCAGTCGGCATTCAGTTTTCGATGTGCTCTGGCCGATCCGGAGAAGGTTGAACTCTAATCCTGACCTTGCCACCGTCTTGAACGTCGCGTATCTGGCGGTGTAAGTCGCCCATGAACGAGACATACTCGTAGAGATCGGCCACGTACATGTTGTCCGGCCTGTTAGTGCTCTCTTTGAAGACAAACGGAATCTTGCCACCCACGCATTGCCCCTTTCCCGGACTGCACCCCTTTTGCTGCGCCTGCTCGGCAAGTTCCTCCAAAAACCAGTCCCGCCTCTTGCCAGTGTCTTCTGCGGCTTCTCTGAATTCCGCGGTCGAAGCTGCCATCGTGGAGATCGTCCCGCTCGTCACATCCAGCCTGTGCACATTGCCTGGACCATCTTGTAGGAACAAGTCTCCGAACGCGTTCACCGCTACCAAGCTGAACTCTCCGGGAGCCAGCCACTTCCATTCGAGCAGTAATTTCTCCCACGAGATTCCGTCGACGTCAAAACAGGGATACATTATCGATTCCCGTTAGCACATGGTTAAACTTGAAGGCAAAACCCAGCGCCTCAAGGCGAGTTAATATTGCTGCGCTTACGGAACGCCTGAAGGCGTGCCCTGATACGAATCTCACTTTCACCACGCACTGGCGGTCGACCCGTGTTGATCCCTGAAATCCGTGGCTCATTTTGCTTTCCCTAACGCTCGCGCCAGAATGGCCATGCGCGTGGGAACACCGTTATGGACCTCGTCCACGATGACCGATTGCGGGCCGTCGGCAACTTCCGCCGTGAGTTCAAGGCCACGGATGATCGGACCCGGATGCATCACGATAGCATCGCGTTTGGCCAGTTTCAGGCGCGCTGTCGTCATCTGGTAGCGCGCAATGTAGTCCTGCAGGCGTATCTTCTGTCCCGCCAGGCGTTCTTTTTGCACGCGCAGCAGCATGATCACATCGGTCCCGCGCAGCGCGTCTTCGATGTGTCGCGTGATGCGCAGGCCAGGGGCGAGGGTCGCGGCCACATCGGGCACAAATTCCGGCGGTCCACACAAGGTGATCTTCACTCCGAATTTAGTCAGCAGGTGGCAGGCGCTTCGCGCCACGCGGCTGTGGAAGATGTCGCCAATGATGGCAGCGTTCAGTCCCGTGAAAGACTTCTTGTGCTTCAAGATGGTGAAGGCGTCGAGCAGCGCCTGCGAGGGGTGCTCGTGCATGCCATCTCCGGCGTTGATCACAGGAATGTCGAGATACCGCGCCATCAAGTGGGGCGCGCCGGCCGAGGGATGGCGCATGACAATGCAATCGGCGCCAACGGCACGCAAGGTATAGCCGGTATCGAGGACAGACTCGCCTTTTTCGATGCTGGAGCCGGAAGACTGGACCAGCGTGGTCATGGCGCCCAGGGACTTGGCGGCGAATTCGAAGGAAGAACGAGTGCGCGTGGAAGCTTCGTAAAACAGAAGCACAACCCGCTTGCCGCGGAGCAGCGGACGGGCCTTTAGCGGATTCATGCGGCGGGCCAGCTTCAGCAGGCCCAGAATTTCCTTCGCCTCGAGGTGTTCAATCCCGAGTAGCGAACCGCGGGCAGGCTTGTTCATCGTCACAAGTGCAAACGGTGCATCATACGCGTGGGGCGTGGCCTCCGCAAGAGTCTCCGAAAGCAGTGTCTTCAAAACGGAGTCTCCGACTGCTTGGCCAAGACGCGCTAGACGGCGGTTGGAAAGCTAGGGTCTGTCGCGGCGGCCCAAGATGGCTCCGCCTAATGCGCCGCCGAGCCCCCCGAGAATGATCGAAGCGAGAAATGCAAAAACGAGCCCGGCTACCATTAGGAACTCAATCCCACCCGGGGTTTTGAAACGCTCGAATACGGATAACACTTGAGGGTCGCTGGTTTTAGAAGCTGCTTCTTCGAGTTTTGTCAGAAGCTCAGCGCGGATTTCCGGCCCTTTGTGGAGAAAGATCACAATCAGGACCTCGAGGACGGATGACATCGCGAACCAGAGCAGTCCGGCCAAGGCGCCGAGACCGGCTCCAGCCATGGCCTTGGTGATGATTCCGGGCCGCCGCTGACGATAAAAGACAACCGCCAAGAATCCGACGCTGAGCATGGCCACGAAGGGATTCAGGCCCAGGTACATCAAGAGCGAAGCGACCAAAGCAGCCAAAGCGCAGGGCCGAAGCGACTGCGACCATTCCATAGGAAGGGCAAGGACCGGGACAGTTTGCGCTCCAGTAGGAACGGCGGAAGAGTGCGGTGTTTCGTCAGTGGCAGACACTCTGGGAGTCAGCACTGGCTCGGCGATAATTACGCGAATCTGCGGCGCCGCGCAGTGCGGACAGAAAGGAACGCCTTCGTCTACCGCTTGCCCGCACTTGTAGCAGGGTTGCTCCATCGGGACCCGAGGGTGTCTTGAAAGTACAGCAGTGCCCGCGAGGGAGGCAAGAAGGCGGTCGGCGTCGGTTGGCAGATTGCCGATGTTCGATTGAACAGCGATCCCTTATCTTAGAGTGGGTGTTCGAGTGGTTGGGGCAGGCTTAACTTTGTGTTGTCATCCTGCGGCGGGCGCTTTTGCCCGCCGAAGGACCTGTGCAACTGGCGGGTAGTACGGAGGTCCTTCGGCGCAAAGAACGGCGCCTCAGGATGACGAGATTTTGCCATGGGAGAACTCCGTACGTGCCCTTCAACACAGATACACTCACTGCGAGACCTCTCTAGATTTCCCCGCGCTTGCCTCGAGTGTGGACGTACACGAGGGCGAAGGTTGATCCCTTGCCGCCTTCGTGCGGCTCAACGGCCACGATGTGCTGATTGTCTTCGGTGCCAACCTTCAGTTCCGTCACTGGCCCGGAGTTGTCGTCGCATTTCAGCTCTTTGCTCTTCTTGGCGTCCTTGTCATCGTCGTTGTCTATCTCGACATCGCCGCCATGTTTCTGGGTATGGCACTCGAGGACCTTGCCGTACTTCTTCAGTTTGTCACGGTAGAAGTCGGTGATTTTGGCCGGAGCGTCGTCGGACTGGTATTTGGCTACCACCAACTTCAATCCGAAGGCGTCGGTCAGAAGGCTGAGATTTGCCTGATCGCCCTTCTCGGTGTCGGATTCGAGCCGCGCGCCAGGGTAGAGAGGCAGGCCAGTCTTACGGGCGTCTGCGTCTTTGCCTACGTGCAGGTCGCCAACGGAACTCTGGATGTCGAGGTTCTTGTCATGGCTGTCGGAGTCTTGGGCGATGACGGGTAGACTCGCGATTACGGCGAGCACAAGCGCGGGCGTCAAATGGCGAAGCATGAATCCTCCTCACAAAGCGGCGCTTAAATATCTGCGTCCTTCCCGTGCGTGCGGACGTACACGAGGGAAAAACTCGATCCATTGCCGGCGGGCTCAACCGCAACGATGTGCTGGTTCTCTTTGGTACCGACTTTTAGTTCGACGTTGTTGCCACTCGTGCTCTCACAGGTCAGCTCGTGGGATCCGTGATCCAAGCCCTTCATGTCGGTGTTCACATCAAGATGGCTGGTGTGGCACACGAGGATGTTGCCGTATTTCTTGAGTTGATCCTGGTAGAAGGCTACGACCTTGGCCGGCGAGTCATCGGACTCGTATTCCATGGCGACGACTCTCAGGCCGAAACCGAAACTGGAGATGTTCACGTTCGCGCTCTTGCTTTCGCCGTTGAAATCTTTCTGCTTGAGTCGGGCACCAGGATAGACGGCTAAGCCAGTGTCAGCCACATCGACGTCTTTGCTGACATGGATTCCCCCGACCGGCGTTTGGATGTCTACCTGCTTGTCTTGCCCGTTCTTTTCTTTCTTCACATTGATGCTGCAGGCAGGCAACAGGACAAGCAAAACGAGAACCAGCCCCAGAGCGGGGCCGCGGAGGGATTGTACCCTAGTGCTGCGCATCGGGAGATCCTCCCTTGGCGACCTGCGCCGGACGCTCAATTCCGGCGCCACGCTGCGCGACGTTCGGAATGGTGACGGGCAGATGCCCGCGAATCGGGATCTCCCCGAAGAGCGCTTTGACTGCGCCCATTTCCGAGACCGTCGCATTGGAAAACGTACACATGTAGTTCTCGATCTTGGGGAAATCGCTGGCCAAGTACGGATTTCCCATGGCCACCACCGCGGTTCTATCCGCGGCGTGATCCAGAACCTGCTGCAGTAGGGAACCGGTCGCATCGGTCATCGCGACGGAGTTACCGACCCTCCCCGCCGTCGGAATTACATAGACCGCTGCGATCACCGTCTTCGCCTCATCGACAGCCTTCAGGACCTCCTCACTCATCCCGGCAGCGATGCGTGGATCCACGTACAGGACATGCGCGTCCGGAATGCGAGAGCGGAATTCGCGCCCGAAAGCACGTCCTGAATCCGAGCGCACGTCGTCCGAGAAGAGAATGGCCACGACGTTATTGTGCGTCTCTTCTTTAGCCATATACGGAAGCAAGGCCCTAATGGTTCCCTTGGACTTCAGGGGAAGGACCTTGCCATTGTCACGCACCAGCGTGATGGCGGAATCGGCAACTTGCTGGCCGAATGCGAGATGGTCTGGCTTTCCGACCGAGACCGAGAGCGCATTCAAATCCACCGTGCGGGAGGCATTCAGCCCGAGAGAAGCCTTTATTTTCAGGATCTTGACGACGGAGCGATCAAGGCGCTGGCGGGAGATTTCCCCGGAACGAGCGGCTTTCAGCATGGCGTCGTAGGACGCCGCCAGGTCGGCGGGAATCAACAGCAGGTCATTCCCCGCCTTGAATGCCTCTACGGCGGCTCGCCCGACATTGCTGGCGAACAGATGTGTCAGGCCCGCCATATCGAGGGCGTCGGTGACGATGATTCCCTTGAAGCCGAGCTGCTTTTCCAGCAGATCGGACACCACCGCAGGAGAAATCGTCGCGACATGGTTGGGGTCGGGGTCAAGCGCGGGCACGGTCACGTGCGCCACCATGACCGAATCGACGCCCGCGGCGATGGCCTGGCGAAAGGGTGGAAGTTCGGTCGAGTCCAAGTGAGCGCGGTCGACGTTCACGCTGGCAACACCCAGGTGCGAATCGGTTGCGGTGTCGCCGTGTCCGGGGAAATGCTTCACGGTGGTCAGCATGCCGCCCTCGTGCGCCCCTTTGATGTAGGCCGTGACCAAGTCGCCGACTTGCCTGGGATCTTCTCCGAACGACCGGGTGTTAATGATGGGGTTGGCGGGATTCGAGTTCACATCCGCATCTGGATAGAAATTCCAATGAATTCCGATGGCACGGGCTTCCTGCGCCGTGATACGACCGGACATTTCGGCGTCTTCGATCTTGCCATCGGCGCCGAACGCCATGGCGTGAGGAAAGTTCGTCGTCCCCATCAGGCGGGTCGAGACGCCCCGTTCGAAGTCGGCGGCAAACAGCAGCGGCAGCTTGGAGTCGTGCTGCAGGCGATTAAGTAGTTCGGCCGCTTCAAATGGTTCGCTGCGCAGGAGGAATGGGCCGTCGACGTGCACGGTCATGGCGAAGGAACCGACGTGATACTTCTGCATGGCCTCCCGCCACTGCAGGTATTCCGGGCTCTCCGCGTTGAGGAAGCTGGCGCGGCACCAGATCATGAAGACCTGGCCTACTTTTTCTTCCAGCGAAAGCTTGCCCAGGGTTTTGTCGGCCCACTTCTCGCCCTCCCGAGTAAGGTGAATCGGGCCTGGGCGCGGATGCTTTTCTTTGGCGAAAACGGGGAGGGCAAGTGTGAGAAGGAGCAGTATGGCAGAGAAGATTCGTGGCATGGAGGAACGATAGCAGAACAGCAGGTGTCGGGTGTTAGGTCTTGGGAATTCAAAACATGGCGCAACCGACGCCTAAGGCCGACCATTTTCGGCCAGGTGTTGTATGGCCCGCTCCTGGATCTGCGGGTCGTCGCCGAAGCCCTTCAGCCAGGTCATGTCGGGCTCGCGCCGAAACCAGGTCATTTGCCGCTTGGCGTAATTGCGATGGGCTTGCTGAGCGGCCTGCACGGCTTGTTCGCGAGTGAGTTCGCCGCGCAATCGCTGAACGGCCTGCTTGTAGCCCAGCGACGCCAGGGGGCGGGCGGTGGCGCCGTATTTCTGAAGCAGGCGCTCGGTCTCTTCGACCAGTCCAACTTCGAACATGCGTTCGGCGCGCTGGTTGATACGGTCGTAGAGTGAGGAACGGTCGGGATCGAGGCCGAGTCGCAAGATGCGAAAGCCCTGCAGCGGGTCGCGGCCTTGCTGCCAGAGTTCCGTCATCTTCTGGCGCGAGGCCAGGCAAACCTCGATGGCGCGGATCAGCTTGGGACTGTCGTGGGCGTGGATCTTCTGCGCACTCGCGGGGTCAAGACGCGTCAGAATGCGCAGCAGGTACCCCGGACCGTGCCTTGCGGCTCGCTCGCGCAGCCGCTCCCGCAATTCCTCGGAGCGCTGCGGGCCAGGAAAAAGGCCCTCGAGCAGGGCGCGCAAGTATAGCCCCGTTCCGCCGACCACGATGGGCAAATGACGGCGCGCGGCGATTTCGGCGAGCACTTGCCGTGCCCGGCGGGCATATTCACCCGCGGTAACGAAATCCGTGGGCTCGACGCAATCGAACAAATGATGCGGCGCTTGGGCCCGCTCGGCTGGCGTGGGTTTCGCGGTGCCGATGTCGAACTCACGATACATGGCGACGGAGTCGCAGTTGACGATCTCGCCGTCGAACTTCTCAGCCAGGGACAGGGACAGCGCCGTTTTTCCGCTAGCGGTGGGCCCGACAATGACTGCCAATAATGGCTCAGGTGTCCCCATTTCGCGAGGCGCGGGGCGCACGTTCAGCGCAGGCTCCAATGAATGGAATGCCAGTAACGAATCAGCGTGAGAAAAAGTAGCAGAAAGGCGATGAGCAACAGTCCTGTGGTTTCCGAGGCGTAGACCGCGTGACGATGGTGCTGGTGAGAATCGTCGCGCTGGTCGGCAGAGGACACGCAGACATTGTAGCGCTGTTGCCGCCTGCCGGAGACTCACAGTGCTACACTACGGCGTCGTGCATGCCTTACCGCAGAACAACCGCCGAGTCGCGCGCTTTGGAGTCTTTGAACTCGATCTCAGCGCCGGCGAACTGCGTAAGAACGGCGTAAAGCTGCGCCTGCAGGGGCAGCCCTTCCAGGTGCTGGCGCTGCTGCTGGAACGCGCGGGAGGGGTAGTCACCCGGGAAGAATTGCGGCAGAGCCTGTGGCCCTCCGACACTTTCGTCGACTTCGACCATAGCCTGAACACGGCCATCAACAAGGTGCGCGAGGCGTTAGGGGACTCGGCCTCGAACCCGCGCTATGTCGAGACTTTGGCCAGACGCGGCTATCGGTTTATTGCCCCGGTCCAGAATGATGGACTCGGAGTGTCCCTGGGCGAAGCCGCCTCAGGTGAGGCCGCCGCGAACGGCTCGGGGGCTTCCCAGGAAAACACGCCAAAGCGCGCGCTATCCCCAAAGCCTTATCCTTCGCTGGTCAGGTTACATCCCGAACTCGACGTCCCAATCCCCCATCGGGCAATCACTCGCGGACTCTTCGGATTGATACAAGTGATGTACTTATCGTTCTATCTCGCAGCCCTCTTTCGACTGCATGCAATCCAGGGTGTCGCGGACTCTTTCCTTCCCCCTTGGGGCGCAACGGCCCTGGCTGGCGCGGTTATGGTGACGGCCGGCGTGGGTATTCCTGTGCGCTGCTACCTGATCTCGGCGGTTGGCTTCGACTACCAGCTCCTGGGCGAGAAATTCAGGCAAATTTTCCCGTTCGTTCTGGCCCTCGACCAGTTGTGGGCGATAGCCCCGTTCCTGCTGATGCAGAAGATCGGCCTGGGCGCGGCTTTTGCCGCCAGTGCAGCGCTTCTCTACCTGCCATTCTCGGAGCGCACCTTGATCAGAATGGCGTATGTCCGGTCAGCGCCACGCTAGTTTGGCCACTTTCGATGGAACCCGCCTCACCATTCGCGCGTACTTCCGTCTAAGAGGCTGGGCGGGTGTGCGCCCAGTGAGGAGAATTCTCCATGAAGCGCATCGGACTCGCAATTCTTGTTCTCGGCCTCGTGGCCGCGCTGCCGGCCTGGGCAGATGAATGGTCGAAGACCTATAACCTCTCGGGCAAACCCGACCTGCGAATCGAGACGTCTGACGCCGATATCCGCGTCTCGACCTGGGACCAGAACACGATCGAAGCCAAAGTCATCACCACCCGCTACAAGATCGGGGAAGGCGGCATCCGCATCGAGGAGCACCAGGACGGCGACCACGTCGATATCGAAGTGCGCTACCCACATCATAACTTCAACATCGAGTGGGGACAGCACAAGGTAGAAATCATCGTCCAGATGCCGCGCGAGGGTAGGGCCAACCTGCGCACCGGCGACGGCAAGATCGAAGTCAACGGTCTCAAAGGTGAGATGGATCTGCACACTGGCGACGGCGCGGTGACTCTCGAAGCCGTCGATGGCAAGCTGCACGCGACAACTGGCGATGGGCACATTCGGGCCGGCGGGCGATTTGATGAACTCGACCTCAAGACCGGCGATGGCCATATCGAAGCCCGTGCCAATTCTGGATCTTCGCTCGCCGCGGGCTGGAGGCTCGAGACTGGAGACGGCAACGTCAGCCTGGAAGTCCCAGGTGACATGGCCGCCGACGTTGACCTGCATACCAGCGACGGCCACATTGATCTCGACATGCCGGTCACAACTGCCGGCAAGATTCGCGAGAACGAAGTCCGCGGGAAGCTGAACGGCGGGGGCAGCATGCTGAGCATTCGCACCGGAGACGGTTCGATTCACCTGAGCAAGAGCTAGATTTGGCGTTTTGCGGCGTCGGTCCCTCCGCAGTCCCTGACAAACGCATTGACCCAGAGGCTTATACTTTTGGGTCATCTTTAGGGTCCCAGGAATTCGATTACTCGTTCAAAGGGAGAATCATGTCTATCGCACGCATCAGCTTCGTGGCCCTTGTGATGGTCCTTCTCCTCTCGCTCGCCTCCGCCCAACAGTCGAGCATCGAGAAACATGAACCTGCCCTCGACGTCACCTCGATGGATCGCAGCGTCGATCCTTGTGTCGATTTTTTCGCGTATTCGTGTGGAGGCTGGATCAAGAACAATCCGATTCCGCCGGATCAAGCGTCGTGGGACGTGTATTCGAAAATGGGGGACGAGAATCGAGGCCGCCTGCGGGGGATCCTCGAAGCGGCGTCGGCGTCCGATGCAAGCCGCAATGCGGTCACGCAAAAGATTGGTGACTATTATGCTTCCTGCATGGACGAGAAGGCCGTCGACGCCAAAGGAGCGGAGCCGCTAAAGCCCCAAATGCAGCGGATTGCCGCGATCAGTTCCAAGGCGGAAATCGCCGACGTCGCCGCGGCCATGGCCGATGATAACGTTCTCTTCCGCTTTGATTCGACCCAGGATTTCCGGGATGCGAATCAAGTCATCGCCGAGGCTGATCAGGGTGGTCTTGGCCTGCCCGACCGCGATTACTACACCAAAGATGACGCGAAGTCGGTTGATCTGCGCAAGGCCTATCTGGCACACGTTCAGAAGATGTTCGAGCTTCTCGGCGACAAGCCTGACTCGGCGGCGGGCGAAGCGCAAACGGTCATGCGCATCGAAACTGCCTTGGCCAAAGGATCCATGACGCGCGTGGAGCGCCGCGATCCCAAGAACCTCGACCACAAAATGGCCAGCGCCGAACTGGAAAAGATCAGCCCTAGCTTCCAGTGGCAGACTTATTTCACCAAGGTGGGACTGCCATCGCTGACTTCGCTTAACGTCGCCGCGCCCGCCTTTTTTAAGACGGTGAATGAAGTGCTCGAGAAAGAGAGCCTGCCCGACTGGAAGACCTATGCGCGCTGGCACCTGGTGCATGCGTACGCCTCGCATCTTTCCGCGCCATTCTTGAATGAGAACTTCGCGTTCTACGGCAAGACACTACAGGGACAACAAGAGCTCAAGCCGCGCTGGAAGCGTTGCACGGAAGATGTAGACGGTTATCTCGGCGAGGCGCTGGGTCAGGCCTATGTCGACAAATATTTCCCTCCTCAGGCCAAGCAAGAGGCCCTCAAGATTGTGAAGGAAATCCAAGCCGCAATGGAACAGGACATTGACGCTCTGTCCTGGATGTCGCCCGCGACGAAACAACAAGCACTGACCAAGCTGCACGGCATGGCCAACAAGATCGGCTATCCCGACAAGTGGCGCGACTACAGCAAGCTCGAAATCGTACGTGGCGACGAGCTGGGTAACTTTGACCGCGCGCGGAGATTTGAATTCAACCGCGAACTCGCCAAGATCGGCAAACCCGTGGACCGCGGTGAGTGGGATATGACTCCGCCAACGGTGAATGCTTACTACAATCCACAGATGAACGACATCAACTTTCCTGCCGGCGTGCTGCAGCCTCCGGCATTCGATCCCACCTCCGATGCCGCGCCCAACTATGGCGACACCGGCGGTACCATCGGGCACGAACTCACGCACGGATTCGACGATGAAGGCCGGCAGTTTGATGCCCAGGGCAACCTGCGCGACTGGTGGACTCCGGAGGACGAAAAAGAATTCGTGAAGCGCGCCAGCTGCATCTCCGATCAGTATTCGACTTACACGATCGTCGACGACATCAAAATCAACGGCAAGCTGACACTCGGCGAGGATGTCGCCGACTTGGGCGGCCTGCTCCTGGCCTACATGGCCTGGAAAGAAGATACAAAAGGCCAGAAGCTGGAGCCGCAGGAGGATCTGACGCCGGCGCAGCGCTTCTTTGTCGGCTACGGACAGAGCTGGTGCGGCCAGACCCGGGACGAGACCAAGCGCCTCCGCGCCACAGTCGACCCGCACTCTCCGGAAAAATACCGAACGAATGGCGTGGTCTCGAATATGCCGGAGTTTCAGGAAGCCTTCCACTGCAAGGCCGGTTCGGCGATGGTGAATCAGAACCGTTGCCGGGTTTGGTAGGAACGGCCTGGCAGGAGTCCTGTGTGGGACCGGGTCGGAGCCGGCCCTGAGCGAAGTCGAAGGGACCCGGTCATGCCGAGCAAAGATCGGCTGCCTCTGTGCGGCAGCTAGTCCACATGCTTCGGCAACTTAAACTTCGAGACCGATGGACCGCATGAGTTCGAGGCCGTTACTCTTGGTGACCACGCCGTCGCGCAGCTTGTAGTCGAAGGTTATCTTTCCGTTTTCGAACTCGTCCTGGAAATGGACGTTGTGCAGGTGGCCGTCCGACCCGCCGATGTCGGTGAGCGCCAGGTCATGCGTGCTGACGATCCCGATCGCTCCGCGATTCACCAGTACGCGAACAATTCCCTCTGCGCCGATGCGGCGATCTTTCGAATTTGTGCCCTGCAGAAGCTCATCCAGTAGAAAAAGCAATGGCGGACCGCCGCCGGCCAGGTCGAAGATCTGGCGCAGCCGCCTGATCTCGGCATAGAAACGGGAACTGCCTTCGCGCAGGGAGTCGTTGATGCGAATGCTGGCGCCCACCTGCAGCGGCGTCAGACGCAGGCGGCGAGCCCGGACCGGAGCACCGGCCATTCCCAGCACAACGTTCATCCCGACGGCGCGCAGCAACGTGCTCTTACCTGACATATTAGAGCCGCTGACCAGCAGAACCCGCGTCTCGCCGTTGATGCTCGGGTTGTTACGAACACAAGCTGCAGTCGGGACCAGCGGATGGCCCAGTTCCTCGGTGTCGAAAAACGCCGGCCCCTCGCAGAATTCGGGAAAGGGGTCGGCGGGATGTTCGAAGCTGTAGGTCGCCAGCGAAAGCAGCGCTTCCATCTCTCCGATGGCGGTGACCCACAACCGCAGAACCTTTCCGTGAGCCTGACGCCACCGGTCGGCCGCGAATGCCAGTTGCACGGAATACATCAGCGGAGCGTCGATGATCCGCACAAAGGTGTTATGGCGCGAGTTGATCAGGTCCACCAGCGTCCTGAGCTCCGCGATCGCCTGGGAGCTTGGGACATTGCTGGATGAAAGTTGGTCACGTAGCGTCTGCAGAAGAGGTGCCTGGAATTTGTTTCCTTCCAGTCGTGCCAGCACTCCGGAGAGCAGATCCAGGTCGTTGAACGCATGCTCGGCGCCGTGCAACACCTCCTCCAGCGCTGCTTTCAGCCTGTAGGTAAGCACGGCCTCGATCACGACGATGAGCACCAGGGGCGTTGCCATCCCCCAATAGCCCCACACTCCAACCGCCAAAATAGCCGACACGGCAAGCCAGGGCACCAGCGCTCGAATCCACAATGGCTTCATCTCATTGGGAGATTCCGCCCAGGTCAGGAGCGCGTCGGGATGCACTCCTACGCCTACGTCTTCGCCAAGAACCGCGAGATCCTCACGCAGATCCAACTGGTCGCGCAGTTCGGAAACGGCGGCATGCCGCTCGCGGATACGCTCCAGCGGCGAGGGCGAAAGCAGCCAAGTTGCCAGCGTGTCTTCTCCCATACGGGTGCGCGCCGTCGACAGTAATTGAAACAAGCTGGCTTTGCCGAACAAATCGAGATCGGAGGCGTACACGTGATGAGGGTCGTCGAAGCGCTCGCCGGTTTCGCCTACGTCGGCCCAATGGTCTTCGATGCGCGCCAGTCCGTTCTTATAGAATGCGGTGGCACGCTCGGCCAGTTCGCGGGCCCGGAGAATTCGCGAATGATAAGCCGCGATGCCGACGAATGCCGCTACCGGCGCGGCGAGCCACCATGGGGAAAGGTAATGTCCTCGGAACGAGGCCCATGCCACGACCACCATGAGAAAGGCCAGAACCAGCCGGAAGTTTCCGAGGCGTACATGAGTTCTTTCGTAGTGCGCAACTCGAGACTCGCGGGACTTCAGGCGCTGAACGTATTCTTCCGAGGGCGACACTGGCTCAAAATGTAGCAGGTGGGGCCAGCGCGAGGAAGCGATCTATCTAGGCGGAAGTGGTGAGTCAGCTCTTTCGACAGGCGTCATCTCGAACTCGGCGCAATTCAGGCGAGGAGATCCCTTCGACTTCGCTCAGGGCAGGCTCTTCCCTCCGCCTGAAAAAGGCTCCGCTCAGGATGACGCCTGTACCACCTATTCGCCGGCCGGCGCAGCTTCGCCGAACAGAATCATCCGCATTGAAATGCTGCCGAAGTCGAATCCTTCGTACGGATAAGACACCGCGTCGCGCCCATCGGTGCTGCCCATGCAGTAGAGCAACGGCAGGTAGTGTTCTTTGGTGGGATGCGCCGTCGTCAGCAGGGCGTCGCCCCACTTCTGCGGTTCGGCGAGCGACTTCGCGTCGTGGGCATCGACTGCGTTCTTCACTCGGGCATCGAATTCCACCGCCCAGTCGTACGCCCCAGAAGGGTTGTTCCAATCGATGCGGCGAAGATTGTGCACGATATTGCCGCTGCCCAGGATGAGGACCCCGCGCTCGCGGAGAGATTGAATCTCGCGCCCAAGTCCCAGGTGCCCTTTGAAATCGCGGCGCTCATCCAGGCTTAATTGAAACGCAGGCACATCGGCTTCCGGGTACATGTGCCGCAGGACGCTCCACGAGCCGTGATCCAGCCCCCATTTCTCGTCGGGCACGATCTCGGGATCGGCGGCAAGTCTGGCGGCTTCATCCGGCGCGCCCGGCGCGGGATACTGCACTTCGTAGAGCGGAGCCGGGAAGCCGTAGAAATCGTGGATCGTCCGCGGATGCGCCGACGCCATTACCTGCGAACCCTCCGTCACCCAGTGCGCCGAAACCACGCACACCGCCTTGGGCTTGGGCAATCGCGCGCGCAGCCCGGTCAGCGCTTCGGTAAATGCATTGTGTTCAATGGCGTTCATCGGTGATCCGTGACCGACGAACAAGACCGGCATTTTGTCCAACCCAACCTCTTTTCAGCCGGAGTTACGTAAAAGGCACACTCCGGATCTCACTACGCCGCATTGACTATTTGATTATTGCGCTGAGGGAAAAGACTCGAAGGAGGGAAGAATGGATGCTCGTGCTACTCCAGATCAGCTTTGTCGGGGTTGTAGTAGAAACGAAAGCGAAGAGCGAGATACGGTCCGGTGAAATCGCCGGGCAGCGGAGGAAAAGGATTTGATGCAGTAATGCCGCCCCAAGCCGCACGATCGAGGGCTGTGTCCCCTGAGGTCGCAACTAAGCGCATGTCCGCGACCTTGCCATCCTTGGTGATGGCAAACTCAATCCCGAGCTTTCCTTTCTTCATCTCGGCCGATTCGGGAATCAGGCGATACCAGTTGTCTTTCACGTCCTGCAGAATGCGCTGCAGGTACGGGCCAAAATCCACGCCCTGCGTATCGCTCAGAATGTCGAGCGCCCCGAGTTGACGGCCATGCGCTCCAGTCCCCAGGCCGAAGTCGCCCTCCTGTCCCCCGCCGCCAGCTGAGCGATTGGCCGCCGCCCCCTGCATAGCTTGCTGGATGGCGGAGCCGGCGCTCATCGATCCCGCATACTTGCTGAAGGTGTCGTTGTTCTTGGGCCGCGCCGGCATTTGCAGTTGCGCCGTCTGATTGCTGTCGAACTGGGGACGAGGAGCAGCCGGCTGCCCCTGCTGCGGAGGCTGGTTCTGCGCCATGGCCTGCGGTGCGGCAGGCTGAGGTGCGCGCGGCCCGGTCATTCCAGGCGCGCCCGGAGGCGGCGTCGCCAGAATCTTCCGCAATTCCTTGGGATCCAATTCCGGACGCCGCGAGGTCGCGATCCGATCTTTATCAGAGATGATGTTAGTGTTGGGTTTGCGCGGCGCCTTCTGCAGGTCCGGTGGCAGCGCCAGGAAGGTGACGTTCTTGTCCTTGTTTGCGTCCAACGAAACTACAACCGCTCGGTGCCAGGGAATGTATTTCTCGATCAGATTCAAGTTCCACAGCGCGATGAAGATGAGCAGGTGAACGATGATTGAGATCCACGCTGCCTCCCTCCGGCGGGACCGGGTCAGATCGTCCTGCAACTGGATCAGCAGGTGCGGCACGCGCGAATCGAGATCGCGATACGCTGTTTCCCAATCTTCCCGGTCGTAAAGGCCGAGCTGCTCCGGTTGCGGTTTTTCGGGCGGCGGGGCTACCGGATCCTGGAATGGAATTTGCGTAATCGGCATGCGCTGGGCTTAACCGTATTAACCCTTGGCCATTAGACACGAATCGTCCCCACCGCGTTGCATTTGGCCTTCCTGAAGAAAAGCAACGTGCGCGGACGGACTACAACCAAGTTATCTTCATTTTCGCATCTTTCATGCCGTTCTGCTCACCCGGAATGCAGGCGCGGGTTACTTCTGTAAACATATGTAAATGTGAAATTTAGAGGAATCAATTCTTGACTTTCGCCATGCCCGCGAGGTCAAGTTTTTTTCATGATCGCGGATGGCGGAGACGATCTCAAGAGCCAAGGCCAGCGCCCGGTGACCATCTTCCAAGGGAACAACCGGCGTCGATCGTTCCCGCACGGCGTGGAGGAAGGACTTAAGCTCGGCATGCAGCGGTTCTTCGGACGCAACCGGCGGCTTGGCAACGCCGATCTGAGGATTCACCGATGGTGTGCCAGTGGCGCCTTCCTGTCCGACAGTGAAGACCAGCACTTCCTGCCGTCCATAGTCGAGCGACACATACTGCCGCGGCTGGAAGAAGCGCAGCTTGCGCACGCGCTCGGTGGAAACGCGGCTGGCTGTGAAGTTCGCGATGCAGCCCGATTCCAGTTCCAGCCGGACGTTTGCAATATCCACCTTTCCGGACAGAATCGGCAGGCCGACGGCGCGGACTTCCTTCACCGCCGACTTGGCAAACGCCAACACAATATCGAGATCGTGGATCATCAGGTCCAGCACTACGTCGACGTCGAGCGACCGCGGGGTAAACACGCTGAGCCGGTGCACTTCAAAAAACATGGGCTGGGTCAGGATGGGAACCGTGGCCCGCACTGCGGGATTGAAGCGCTCGAGATGTCCCACCTGGGCAATTCGTTTGTGCTTGCTCGCGAGCCCGACCAGTTCCTCCGCCTCGGCGAGCGTGGCCGCCAGCGGCTTTTCGATGAGCACGTCGACGCCGGCCTTCATAAGCTCGCGGGCCACCGCCAGATGATGCATTGTGGGGGCCGCTACGGACGCGGCTTGCACTTCGCTGCGCGTGGTCAGCATCTGCTCGACCGAGCCGAACGCCTTGCAGCCGAACTCGCGAGCTACGGTGTCTGCGCGGTTCACATCGGGGTCCACCACCCCCAGCAGGCGGACGGCTTCCCCTTGGTGTTCCAGTTCCTTGTAGACTCGGGCATGATTGCGCCCGAAAACGCCCACGCCCACGACGGCGACAGAGATCGGATCTTGAACTGGCAGCAGAAATTCTCGATGGCCGGTTGCCGGAAACAAATTGTAAACGTAAACCGGCCAAAGAGCATCTCGACCAACGAAGTGAGAAAGGATTGCTCTGGCCTATGAGGACGATCGCATTACTGACGATCTCAAACATATTCATGACCTTGGCCTGGTACGGACACTTGAAGTATCGCGAAGTACCGCTCTATAAGGTCGTAGTGGTCAGCTGGTTGATCGCCTTCTTTGAATACTGCTTTCAAGTGCCGGCGAACCGCATCGGATCCTATGAGTTCTCCGCGGCGCAACTCAAGACCATCCAGGAGGTGATAACTCTGACCGTCTTCGCCGCGTTTTCCGTCCTTTACCTGAGGCAACCGCTGCGCTGGAACTACGTGGCGGGATTCGCGCTGATCGTCGCGGCCGTCGCTGTGATCTTCAAGAAATGGTGAGTCACGAAGCGGGTGGCGCGCGGTCTCATTGATGCATTTGGGAAGGGCACGAGTTTCACTCGTGCCGATTCAGGCCAATCAAGAGACGCGGCTATAGATGGAATGAGACGGCTGGCCTCGCGGAACAGCTAAGCTGTCCGCACGCACTCAAAGGTGCAAAGGAGACCAGCCAATGAAGAAGCATAGCAAAGTGCAGAAGGTAACGAACAAGCCGAGTCGGACCGTGGGAATCGATCTCGGAGACCGTTGCAGCAGTTATTGCATTCTCAATCACGAGGGAGAAGTGGTGGAGACTGGGCGCATCAAGATGCAGGACAGTGCCTTCCAGCAGCATTTCGAAGGTGAGGAGCGGATGCGGATAGCGATGGAATGCGGTACGCACTCGCCGTGGATCAGCCGCTTGCTGAAGGAACAGGGACATGAAGTGCTGGTGGGCAATGCGCGCAAGTTGAAATCGATCACAGGGAGCGAATCGAAGAATGACGACCGGGATGCCGAGCAGTTGGCGCGACTGGCGCATTTCGATCCGCGGCTGCTGTTCGCGGTACGGCATCGCAGCGCCGAGCGACAGCAAGATCTGACTTTGATTCAGGCGCGAGCCACGCTGGTGCGGGCGCGGACGATGATCATCAACACGGCACGGGGCTTGGTCAAGAGCAGCGGAGGGCGGCTGCCGACCTGCAGCAGCGAGAGTTTCGCCACTCAGGTCCAGCCGAGGTTGCCAGCGGAACTGGCGGGGATGATCGGTCCGTTGCTGGAACAGGTGGCTAGTTTGAACGCGCAGATTGCTCGCATGGATCAGCAGGTGGAAGCGTTGGCGAAGAAGTATCCTGAGATTCGGATCCTGCGGAGCGCGCCCGGAGTGGGGCCGCTGGTGGCGGCGACCTATGGGTTGACTCTGGACGGAGCGCAAGCCGTGGCCCACAGTCGCTCGGCAGGAGCCTTTCTGGGATTGAGGCCGCGGCAGAAGCAATCGGGCGAATACGATCCTCAATGCCGCATTACCAAGACGGGGAACACCTATTTGCGGTGTTTACTGATGCAGTCGGCGCATTACCTGCTGGGGCGCTTCGGACCGGATTCGGCGCTGCGTCGTTGGGGATTAAAACTGGCAGCCAGTGGCGGCAAACGTGGGAAAAAGCGCGCTCTGGTGGCCGTGGCTCGTAAGCTGGCAGTGATCCTGCATTGCATGTGGCGCACGAACCAGGTCTATCAAGCCTTTCCGCAGTCGGTGGCACAAGGCTCAGCCGTTCCGGTTTAAAGTACGCTAGTCGTCAGCAGAAAGATTTTGAAACCAGGAGGAGAGCGGTTTTGCAAGTTGCGTTTGTCAATCTCGTGTTGCGGTGACTGCGCTCAGCGGCTGGGTCCTCAGAGACCGCGCTTTAGACAGCAGCGCCCATTTCATCGGTATCGGACACCAACATGCACCAGTCAACAGGCTCACCAAGAGTGCGAATAGAAGCCCGAGATGAATCGATCGAGAAAAAGACAAAAGCAACGGCAACACCCAAAACCCTCTGACAAGAGGAAAAACAACTTCAAAACCAATAGCCAAACCAAATTTATCTTGACACCATCAGCCGTCTCATAGAAGCCGCTGAGGCTCGCCTTGCATGCATCTGAAGCGGACCTCAGGGGCTCTCGCCCGCATTTTTGGCGGCCTAACGGCACGGCTGTAAGCCGTGCCCTTCCAAATCCGTCTCGCCTAAAACTCAGCGGCCCTATCTTCGCGAACGCGCCCGCGTCTTTTTCAGAAGGGCAATTTGCCCGGCGTGATAAAGCTCATGCTGCGCGATTCCGTGGAGCATGTGATAGAAATCGTACCGCTTTCCGGGAACGATCTCATGGAGGCGCTTGTCAGAAAGACTAGCTACCGTACTCACCAAAGAATCGTGGGTCTGTTTTGCCAGCGCCACCGCTTTGCGCCATTCGGCCTCCGTCGGCGTGGGGACTGGTGGAAAGTTCTTGTCAGCTTTGAGTTGGCACTTGTGGCCGTCGAGTCGGCGTGATCCTGCGCCGTCCCAGGCCGCGATGTGCAACACAAGCTCCCAAATGCTGTGAACATTGGGCACGGGATGAGCAGCCGCGGTTGCCGCATCGACATCTTCAAGAAGTTCGAGCAGGGCAGGCCCGTGCCACGCGCTGCCCTCGAAGGCGCGGCCCAGTTGGTCGGCAATGCGAGCCGCTTCGGACGTTGATCGCGACTTTTTTGCAAGCATGATTTTTACTCTCCCTCAGCGACGATTGCGACGCCGGCAGCATCTGCCGCCTGGACAATCTTGTTGCCATCGAGCAGTAGGCACCGGCCTGCATCCACCGCTAGACAAGTCGCACCTGCCGTCTCCATCACTTCGATGGTTTTGACGCCAACCACCGGTACATCGAACCGCATATCCTGATTCGGCTTGGCGATCTTCACCACGGTCAGGGCGCGGCTCAGCGTGGAAGCGTCTCCATGCAGCGACCGCATGATCTGTCCAGCGCGCTCGATGGTGGCGTCGGTGCCCTCCATGGCTTCGACCGCGAGGCAGGCGGACTCGGCGATCACGACCGTCTGGCCGATGTCATGCTGCGCGAGCTGCCGGGCCACGGCGCGCCCATATTCGATGTTTTGGCGCTCCTGCTCAGTGGGTTCGCGTTTCGTCAGCACGCCGGGCTTGACCAATAAAGGTTCGAGCAGCCAGGTCGATTTTTCGAGCGTAATGCCCTCGTCGGCGAGAACCTTTGCTACCGCTCCCAGGAGTGAATCGGTGTTGCGAGTCGTGAGTGAGAGCAGAAGTTTGGCCAGTCGCCAGTCCGGACGGATGCTGGAAAAAATCTGCTTGTGCTTCACCTGCCCAGCCATGACCGCATGCCGTACGCCTTCGCGCTGAAAAGTTTCGATCAGGCGAGAAAGCTCACCCAGCGAAAGCCAGTGAACAGAAACCGCCCCGTGCGATTCGATCTCCGGGAAGGCTTCCTCTTTGATCGCGGCAACCACAACCTCGTAGCCCTGTGCGCGCGCAGCGTCCAGCACGAGGAAAGGGAACTTGCCATTGCCGGCGATCAAACCGAGCTTTTCGTTTGGGGAAGACATTGATCGCTACTTGATTATTCCGCGCTCCGAGGCCTCAATGAACCGGATCAGCATATCCACATCCTCCCCGTGATCCGCTTCCGACCTTCAGCTTTTCCAGCGCCTGCGACGTATTCATCTTCGACGCCAGCAAAATCTTGTACGCATGATGAATCTTCGCGATCCGCTCCTTCGAGAATCCGCGGCGTTCCAGACCCACTTTATTCATGCCGTAGGCGTGCGTGTCACGCGCTGCTGAGGTCATGGAAAACGGAAGCACATCCTGCGTAATCGTAGTGCCGCCGCCGACGTAGGAATGCGCGCCGATGCGCACGAACTGATGCACTGGGCAGAGCGCTCCCACCACCGCCCATTCTTCGACCGTCACGTGACCGCCCAGCGTCGCGCCGTTCACCAGCATGGCATGATCCTCGATCACGCAATCGTGCCCGATATGCGTGTAGGCCATGATCAGCAAGTGGCTGCCGACTTTGGTGAGTCCGCCGCCCTTGACCGTTCCGCGATTGATGGTGACGCACTCACGAATCTCGTTGTGGTCGCCGATTTCCAGCCGCGTCGGCTTCGCCCTTATAGGTGACATCCTGGGGCGCCATGCCAATCGCGCAGAAAGGAAAGAAAGCGTTGTCAGCGCCGATTTTCGTGGGACCTTCGATCGCGACGTGCGAAATCAGCCGGCAGCCCTCGCCCAACTCGACGTCCGGACCGACCACACAATATGGGCCGACTTTGCACGAGTCCGGAACCTTCGCTCGCGGATCAATGATGGCCGTGGGATGAACGTTCATCGGAGATGGAATCCCGGATTCGCGAGCGCAACCGAAACCCTGCTCATCCCGCACCGTTACCCTCGTCGCTGCTTGATCCCCGCCCGCGAGCACTGTCGATGAATTGGCAGGATACCGCCGCTTCAGCCACGCGTTTTTCGCCCACGTAGGCATAGCCCTGCATCTTTGCTGCGATCATGCCTGGCACCGCACGCCAGCCCTTTACTTCCACCTCCAGGCGCAACTGATCGCCCGGGCTCACCGGCCGCCGGAAGCGGGCGCGCTCAATCCCGGTAAAGACCATGACTTGTTGCTGCGGTCTTCGACCTCGGTCAGCAGCAGTGCGCCGCCAGCCTGCGCGATCGCTTCGACAATCAGCACGCCCGGCATGATCGGCAGGCCGGGAAAATGTCCGGCAAAGAAAGGTTCGTTGATGGTGACATTCTTGACGGCGACGATGCGCTCTTTGCGCTTCAGCTCGAGCACGCGATCAATCAGCAGAAAGGGATACCGGTGCGGCAGGATTTTCAGAATGTCGTGGATGTCGAGCACGGTTTTCTCCCCGGGAGGCGAAGGCTCCGTCACGGCAGTGGGTGCTCTCACTCATGATTCGTCTTAAATGGCTTGAAGATTATACTGTACGGCTTGCGTCCCGAGGCTGGCTAGCGACGCCTCTGGGCCACGGAGACAGGGGACAAATGCCAGCGAAAAAGAAAGCGTGGCCAACGACGGACCAACCCGACGACAAATGGCAGGAGCGGCTTCGCTAACTTGAGGCCCGGCAGGAAGCGTGTGTGCAAACGATTCGCGAACTGGTCGAGATCGAATCTCCCAGCGACAACAAGGCGGCGGCGGACCGCATCGGCGAAGTACTGGCCCGGAAGTTCACCGCCCTCGGCGGACGTGCGCGCCTCCATACGCCACCGACTTCGGCGACAACCTGCAGGTCGATTTCGCTGGCCGCAGTGACATGAAGCCCGTTCTGTTGCTGGGCCACTTCGACACGGTCTACCCGCTGGGTACTCTTGCCACCATGCCCTGTCGCGTCGCCGACGGGCGCATGAGCGGCCCCGGCGTGCTCGATATGAAGTCGGGCATCGCGCTGATGCTGTCTGCCATCGAGGCGCTGCAAGCCTGGCATGGAGAACTGCCGCGGCCGGTCACAGTCTTCCTGGTCTCGGATGAAGAAGTCGGCAGCTATTCGTCTCGCCGCATTACCGAGACCCTCGCTACCGAATCCGCTGCCGTGCTGGTGCTCGAACCGGCCGGCCCGCGCGGAGCTGTGAAGACTGCCCGCAAAGGAGTGGGCGAGTACACGCTGCAGGTCCAGGGCGTGGCGGCGCATGCAGGACTCGATCCCGGGAAGGGACACAGCGCGATCGTCGAACTCGCCAGGCAAATCCCCGTGCTTTGGAAGCTCAATGACTTGCCGGCGAGGAGTCTCGGTGAACCCCGGCGTGATCCACGGTGGCACTCGTACTAACGTGATCGCGGCCGAGGCTACGGTAGAGATCGACGTACGCATCAAAATGGCGAAGCAAGCCTCCGCCCTCGATCGCAAGATCCGCGCTCTGAAACCCTTTGACCGACACTGCAAGCTTCGCATTGAGGGCGGCATCAACCGCATGCCCATGGAGCGCAACGCCGGGGTGGCCGCGCTCTACAAGAAAGCTAAGACGATCGCGAGCCAGATGGACTGGAAGCTCGAAGAAGCAGCAGTCGGCGGAGGCTCCGATGGAAACTTCACCGCCGGCTATAGGCATCCCCACCCTCGACGGCATGGGCGGTGTGGGTACCGGTGCGCACGCGCTCCACGAACACATCGTGATCTCAGAGTTGCCCCGTCGCGCCCTGCTTCTGGCGGGAATGATCGAGAGTGTTTGAGCTCTACGGGTTGGCAGTGAAGACCAGGAAGTAATCCATCTTGTCGCCCTTCACGAAGTCGTATTGCTCCAGCAGGCTGTAACCTGCTTCCTTCGCCTCCTTGACCACGACGTCACGGCTGACTCCGTGGTCTTCCCCGTTTCCGTTGCGATCAATGACCCCAATTTTCGCGCCCGGGCGCAACGCCGCTCGCAGGTTTTGCAACAACACGACGGGTTGGGCAACCTCGTGGTAGGTCTTCAACAGCAGCACGGCATCGACGGAATGCCCAGGCAAAAGCGGGTCGTCGGGCTTGCTCAGAATAGCTTTCACGTTCTGCAACTGCTCTTTCTGCGCCCGTTCGCTCATGTAGCGAATGGCCTCGGGATTGATGTCTACGGCATACACGACGCCTGCTGCACCCACACGCTTTGCCGCGCGAACGGTGAACCATCCCGAGCCGGCACCAATGTCGGCGACAGCCTTCCCTTGAGTAATGCTGAGAATCTCCATCACGCGGTTGATCTGCAGCCGATCCTCGCGGCCCGGAGCTTCGAAAATGGAGAGATCGCCAGTGTATGGTTCGCTGGTCTTTCGCTGCCCTTCTGAGCTGGCCGGCGCTTGTGCCTCACGTCGCGCGTAAATCGGAGCGATGTTAGAGGCAAGAAACAGCAGCGTGATCAGGAACGAGCAAGTTTTTCGCATAGCAACAGCCTCGTAGAACCATGGCACATCAACATAGACTCCGTCGAGTCTCCACCGTGAGCAGGGGCAGCAGGAGAGACGAAAACCGCCCGCCCCAACTGCGGCTGTTTTGACTCGCTGACGGGGGTAGCCTAGAATTTTACTAGGCTATTCTGACGGCACGACTTATCTTGAAAGTCGTCGAACCGGCCTTTGGAGGCTTTATGGGCGAGGGACTATTTCAGCCGTTCCACATTCTGTTGATCATTGCCATCGCCCTGCTTCTGTTTGGCCCGGCTAAGTTCGCCTCGCTGGGCAAGGGTTTAGGCGAGGGCATACGCAACTTCAAGTCGGCGATTAAAGAAGGCAGCGAAGAGAAGAAAGAGGAAAAGACGGATGAGAAGAAATCCTAGCAGCCCTCTTCCTTTGCCCGTTCCGGGGCACAAAGCCTGGATCTGTTTATAGTTTCTTCTCCCGCAACATACGGTACACGAGCGCCACCGGCAGCCCAACGACGTTACTGTAGTCGCCTTCGATGCGCGGAATCCAACGAGAAGCCATTCCCTGGATCGCGTATGCTCCCGCCTTGTCCATCGGTTCGCCCGTTGCGACGTAGGCGCGAATCTCGCCGTCGGAGACTTCGTTCATCGTCACCAGCGTGGTCTCCGAGGCGGTTCTGATCTGGCCCGCAGCAGCGGGTTCGACGAAGCACACGCCCGTAATCACTTGGTGCACGCGCCCGGAGACCAGACGCAACATCCGAACTGCATCGTCCGCGTCGATGGGCTTGCCGAGGATAGTCTCATCTACTGCGACGATCGTGTCCGCCCCCAGGATCAAGTCCTCCGGACGCGTCCGCGACACAGCCAGCGCCTTCTCGCGAGCCAACCGTTCGGCGCACTCGCGCGCCGACTCACCCGCCAGCGGCGTCTCATCCACGTCCGCCGGCTGAACCGTGAACCAAATGCCAGCGGCGCGGAGCAGTTCCTGACGTCGTGGCGAAGCGGAAGCGAGGACCAGCATGCGAGGTCTGATTCTATCGGAAGTTCCGCAGCATCATGAACGGATCAGCTCAATCCGGTTTCCAAACGGATCAGAGACATGGCACCGACAGACTCCCGGGATACTGTCGTCGGTTCTTACTTCCACTCCCGCCGCGCGCAGACGCGCTACCAGTCCAGCGTAATCGCTGCAACGCAAGGCAGGGTGCGCCTTCCGGGCAGCGCGAAAGTCGGGATCGACGCCAAGGTGGATCTGTACACCACCGCTCGCAAACCAGCATCCGCCGCGCTTTGCCAATTCCGGCGGTTTTGGCACTTCAGTCATGCCGAGGATAGAGCAGTAAAACGAGCGCGCGGTTTCTTCTCCTCCAGCCGGTATGGCGAGCTGTACGTGATCGATGCTAATGAACGGGCCGGAGGTCACGACAGAATCCTTTCCTTTTCCGCTGGCCGGTCGCAACTCGGCGCTGTTACCGGCTTCCCACCATCCCGCGCACTGACTCAATCAGCTTCGCCGAGTCGTAGCCTATCCCATCCTTAAACACTGTCTCCACGTTCTCGATATCCTCGATCTTCTTCGACGGATCGCCCTTGATCACGACCAGATCTGCCTGCTTGCCCGCTGCGATTGTGCCGATGCGGTCGAGTTCTCCCAGGTATTGCGCGGCGTTTGCGGTTGCGATGTGGATTGCTTCCAGCGGTGTGAATCCGGCTTCGACCAGCAGTTCGACTTCCCGCTGATCACCGAAGCCCGCAATCACGCCGCCCATGCCTGTGGGATCAAGACCTGCGAGCAGCAAGCCGCCGGCTTTCGAGAAGGCGTATTCGAATTCCATTTCTTTCTTAAACGCTGCCGGTAGAGGCGACACCTCGCTCCCGTATCGCTCGCGCAGAAGGCCGTCGTCACTATAGCGAACTCGGTTCCAAAGCAAGGCGCTGCGCGCATCGGGCGACAAAGAGTCAAGGACTCGCTTCTGGAGGGTTGGCCGCCCGGGAAAACTGCCCATCTCAAACACCGGAAGCGTTGAAGTGACTGCGACATGATGCTGCACCAGGTACAGAATCGTGTCGTGAAGCGGCCCGGAATTCACGTCGAGCTTGGACATCACATTGGGATCTTCGGGCTTGTCCGGGCACTCGTCCGGCCTCTTTCCAGATAAAAACTCCGTATCCACAAATAAGCCGTGCTCTAGGTCGTCGATGCCGAGGTCGGCAGCCTCGCGGAAGTTGACGGCGCACAAATGCCCGGTAACCTTGGCCCCTCGCTTGTGGGCCGCTGAAATCGCCGCACCCAACTCCGCGCGCGTGATGAACATGTATGCCTTGAAATTGTCCACCCCTTGATCGAGCCAGAAGTTCACCGTGCGAATCGCGTCCTCCGGTCCGGTGAGTTGGTGCAGTTGAATCGCCCACGAGCCTTTGCCTTCCAGATACGGGCCAGTGACGTGCATCCTGGGTCCCGGAGTTTTTCCTGCGTCGATGGACTTCTTGAGTTCGAGATCTGTGTAGGGCTCGAGCGCCCCGGTCGTACGGATCGTAGTCACACCGCCGGCCAGGTAAAGTCGCGGAAAGCTAAAAGCCATTTCCCCGAAAACCCCATTCCCCATTGGATAGAACAAGTGGTCGTGCATGCCGACCAGGCCCGGGATTACGCTATAGCCATGCAAATCGAGCACCTGCGCGTCCTTCGGAACATTCGTCGAAGCATCGCCTACCGCTTCAATCTTCCCCTTGTTGAGAATAACCGTCTGATCCTCGCGGGCTGCGGCGCCCGAGCCATCGATCACGCGCACATGCGTGATCGCAACTACCGGTGCGTCAACCTTGACGAACGGCTTCAACTGCGGCGACACCGCCTGCGCGCCGCTGCAGGGCGCAACTAACGCCAGGAGTCCGACTGCTAGAAGCTTCCGCATGGCCTTTCCTCCGTAGACTTTCCGCAGGATTGTAGCTGAGGGCGCGATGATCGCGCTTGTTGCCGAGCCCACTGTGAGACCTGTCTCGCAGTTCTACCGTCTACACTGCCTGTTAGAATCAAATGTTAGCTACTCACCCATGGAAGCCGCTTTCATCCGCAACTTCGCGATTATCGCGCACATCGACCACGGCAAATCCACGCTGGCCGACCGCCTGCTGGAACTGACCGGATCGCTGACCGCGCGCGAGATGCAGGCCCAGGTACTCGACTCCATGGACCTGGAGCGCGAGCGTGGCATCACCATCAAGGCTCACGCGGTTCGCATGATGTACACCGCGCACGACGGGCAGACCTACCAGCTCAATTTGATCGACACACCGGGTCACGTGGATTTTTCGTATGAGGTTTCGCGCTCGCTCGCATCGTGCGAAGGCGCGCTGCTTGTGGTCGATGCCTCGCAGGGAGTCGAGGCGCAAACTCTGGCCAATTCCTACCTCGCCATCAATCACGGCCTCGAAATCATTCCCGTCATCAACAAGATCGATCTGCAAAGTGCCGACATCCCGCGCACCAAGGAAATGATCGAAGGTGCCGTCGGCCTCGACGCTTCCGACGCCGTGCTGATCAGCGCCAAGACCGGGCAGGGAGTGCCGGACGTGCTCGAAGCGATCGTCAAGCGCGTTCCTCCACCCAAGGGTTCGCCCGACAATCGGCTCCAGGCGCTGGTTTTCGACTCCTGGTTCGACGCCTACCGAGGGGTGGTTGTGTTGACCCGCGTGTTTCAAGGCACGTTGCGCAAGGGCCAAAGAATCCGCCTCTGGTGGAACGGAACCACTTTCGACGCCGAAACTCTCGGCGTGCTCACGCCCAAGCCGGTGGAGATCGATCAACTGCAGGCGGGCGAAGTTGGCTTCCTCATCGCCAACATCAAGAACGTTGCCGACACCAAAATCGGCGACACCATCACCGACGACACCAATCCTGCGATCGAGGCTTTGCCCGGCTTTGAAGAAATCAAGCCTATGGTCTTCGCCGGGCTCTACACGGTCGATGCCCACGAGCACACGCAACTGCGCGAAGCGCTCGAAAAGCTGCGGCTTAATGACTCGTCGTTCTTCTTCGAGCCCGAAAGCTCGGTCGCGCTCGGCTTTGGTTTCCGTTGCGGCTTTTTGGGATTGCTCCACATGGAGATCATCCAGGAGCGTCTCGAACGTGAGTTCAATCTCGACTTGATCACTACCGCGCCGGGCGTGCGCTACAAGATCACCAAGACCGACGGCGAAATGATCGAGATCGACAATCCTTCGCGCTGGCTCGATCCGAGCGAGATCGAGAAGGTGGAAGAACCGGTGATCCTGGCCACGATTCTTAGCAACGAAGAATACGTCGGCGGCATACTTGCGCTGGTAGAAGAGAAGCGGGGAAAGCAGAAGACCTTCGAGTACGTCAGTTCCTCCAGGGTCATGCTGCACTACGAATTGCCACTGAACGAGATCGTGCTGGATTTTTACGACCGGCTCAAGTCCGTATCCCGGGGCTACGCTTCGCTCGACTATCACCTTGCCGGCTACTGGGAATCGCCCATGGTGAAACTCGACATCCTGGTGGCGGGAGAACCGGTTGACGCGCTCTCGATCATCGTCCATCGCGACTTCGCCTACGAACGAGGCAAGGCTCTAGTTTCCAAGATGAGGGAGCTCATTCCCCGCCAGATGTTTGAGGTTCCCATCCAAGCTTCGATCGGGGCCAAGATCATCGCCCGCGAGACCGTCCACGCCATCCGAAAAAACGTGCTGGCCAAGTGCTACGGCGGAGACATTACCCGCAAACGCAAACTGCTCGAAAAGCAGAAGGAAGGCAAAAAGCGCATGAAGCGCATCGGCCGCGTCGACATCCCCCAGGAGGCGTTTCTGGCGGTGCTGAAGGTTGGCGAAGGCAGTAACAACTAGGCGGCTACCTCTTCTGATACCCCGGCGACATCGAGAAAACCGATAGCTACGATCCGACTTTCTAACTGACTGAGTTGAAAAAAGACAGCGGAGGATCGGCTAAAACCACCCAAAATCGAAAGGGCTAGAACGTCCAGATGTGCAAATCTCAAAAACGGAAGTGCGGCCGGTTTTGCGCAGGAGGAATCATGTTAATCCCCGGTGAATTACATAACTGGTTACCATTCATTGAGTTAAGAACCAATGTATGAGCCGCTGAAACCGACCGGGCGGTCACTTGCAGACAGAAATTCTGAACCCAGTTTTCAATTCCACAAGCTTTTCCACAGGATGGCGGTCGCAATTCTGTCATGTCCGCACGCCTCAGCATCTGTGTAGCTAAATGCAGCAATCTACAGTGTTTGCTGTAGGGCAAACACTCAGTCCTCCGAGTCCAGACCGCCCTCGACCATGGTTTCAAACCGTGTGCAATGCTTGAGGAATGCCATCCGCACCTTGCCGATGGGACCATTACGCTGCTTGGCAATGATGATCTCGGCCCTGCCCTGCAACTCCGGATCGTCCTGTTTGTAGACTTCCTCGCGGAAGATGAACATGACTAGGTCGGCGTCCTGCTCGATCGACCCCGACTCGCGCAAGTCGGCGAGTTGTGGGCGATGATCTCCGCCGCGGCTTTCCGGCGCGCGGCTCAACTGCGAGAGCGCAATCACCGGCACACTGAGCTCTTTGGCCAAAGCCTTGAGCCCGCGCGAAATCGCGGAAACTTCCTGGGTCCGATTCTCGAAGCGCTTGCCTCCACCTGACATCAGCTGGAGGTAATCGACGATGATCAGGTCCAGCTTGCCCTGCGCCTGCTTCAACCGCCGCGCCTTGGCCCGCATCTCGCTGAGGGATATTCCGGGGGTGTCGTCGATGTAAATAGGCGCGTGCGCAAGTTGCTCCATGGCCCGCACAACTTTCTTGGTGTCGTCCTGCCATAGAGACCCGGTTCGCATTTTGTGCGCATCCACCCGGGCCTGGGAGCAGAGCAGGCGCATCAGCAGCGCCTCGCGCGACATTTCCAGTGAAAAGACTCCCACCACCTGCCGATCCTCAATCGCGGCGTTCTCGGCGATGTTCATCACGAATGCCGTCTTGCCCATGGAGGGCCGGGCGGCGATGATCACCAGGTCGGATCGCTGCAGGCCGCTCGTCATCTCGTCGAGATCCGTGTAGTGCGTCGCCAGACCGGTAATGCGCTGGCCGCGTTGCAGCAGGGCATCGACCGAGCCGAACGATTCACGGACGATCTCCTGCACCCCCATGAAGCCGCGCCCGATGCGCTTTTCCGAGAGTTGGAAAATGGCGGCTTCGGCGTCGCTCAGCACGTCTTCGGCAGCGTCGGACTGGTCGGCCGCGCGCGCGATCGCTGTATTGGCGGCGGAAATCAGCCCGCGCAACAGAGCCTTGTCGCGCACAATCTTGACGTAGTGTTCGATGCTCGGCCGGTCCGGTACGCCCTCGACCAGGCTCGACACGTAGGCCACATCGCCGATGGCCTGCAGATCTTTATGCCGGTCGAGTTCCTCGATCAGCGTGATCATGTCGATCGGCCGTGACGACTCGGCCAGATCCACCATGCGCGCGTAAATCCTCCGGTGCGAGTCGAGCGAGAAATCTTCGCTCTTCAGATGCTCGGCGGCCTGGTTGTAAGCAAAGTTGTCGAGCAGGATCGCGCCCAGAATCGAGCGCTCGGCCTCTACGTTAGCCGGAAGACTGCTGATGGTGTAATCGGAAGTGGCCAAATTCGGTTCGCCCCGCCGAAATCGCGACTCAATGTTGCGAGTCAGCATCCCGGCTCCCTTGAAATCTCTGCTGGTGTGCGAGTCATACTAGCGTGCCCTGCCTTGTGAAATTCGTGCAGCCCTGCGGAAAACTTTCCCCGATGCACAATTTCTTCGGAGACCGAAATGCAGGCGTTTGCAATCCCTGACGTCGATGTCATCCTGACCGTAGCCGTTCCTCAGGCGGAGGGAAGGATCTCCCCCAGCAAGACGCCTTCAAGCGTTAGGCTCCCGCTTGACGCGCTCCACCAAAATGGAGTATCTCACAAGGGCGAATGAAAATCGAATACCACTAAAGGCGTCAATGAAGGTCACCAAGCCAAGCCCGGAACTCAAGAAGCTCTGCTACTTTGTTGGAACCTGGATCACTCAGGGGACGATCGCTCGGGGCCCGTGGGGAGCCGGCGGAAAGTTCAGCTGGACGGAGAGAACCAATTGGATGACCGGCCGTTTCTTCCTGGTAGGGCGCTGGAACTTCAAAATGCCAGCCGACATGGGTGGCGATGGCGAAGAACTCTTCGTCATCGGTTTTGACCCCAGCCCCAGCGTTTACACCTTTGATGCCTTCAGCAGCCAGGGCCTGCACCAGATTTCGAGGGGCACTTGCATCGGAGACATCTGGACTTGGACCAGCGAAGGGTTCCAAGACGGCCGGCCGGTCCAGCGGAAGATGACGATGCGAGTCCTTTCACGCACCAGCTATCTGGTGAAGTTCGAAATCTCCTCTGACGGCACGGCCTGGATGACCTTCAGGGAAGGCAAAGCCCGGAAGCAGAAGGCGCGTACCCGGCGCCGTTCCGCGAAGTAGATACCGTTTATAATCTTGGATTCGGCAATCTGCCGCATTCCTGACGGTAAGGACTCAACTTGCTCGATTTCCTAGGCGATTTACGCCGCACTCACATGTGCGGGACGCTGCGCCCATCCGACGCCGGCAACCCAGCCGTTCTCATGGGATGGGTGAACCGCCGCCGCGACCTCGGCAACCTCGTCTTTATCGATTTGCGCGATCGCACCGGGGTGAGCCAGGTGGTTTTCAACCGCGAACTGAACGCCTCCGCGCACGACAAGGCCGACCTGCTGCGCAATGAGTATGTCATTGCCGCGATTGGCAAGGTCAAGCTGCGCGATGCCGACACGGTCAACAGGAACATTCCCACCGGCGAGGTTGAGCTAGTCGCCGACGAGATTCGCCTTTTAAACGAGTCGAAACTGCCTCCGTTCCTGCCGTCGGACACGGCCTTGACCAACGAAGAGACGCGGCTGAAATATCGCTACATCGATCTGCGGCGCGATGTCATGCAGTTCAACATTGAGACACGGCACAAGGTGGCGAAGGCCATCCGCGACTACCTTTCGGAGCAGGGATTTTTCGAAATCGAGACGCCATTCATGACGCGCTCGACGCCCGAGGGCGCCCGCGACTATCTGGTGCCGAGCCGCGTGCAGCAGGGTACGTTTTACGCTTTGCCGCAGTCGCCCCAGATGTTCAAGCAGATCCTGATGATTTCGGGATTCGACAAGTATTTTCAAATCGTGCGCTGTTTCCGTGACGAGGACTTTCGCGCGGACCGGCAGGCCGAGTTCACCCAAATCGACCTTGAGATGTCGTTCCCGCAGGTGGAACGCGTTTGGGAAGTAGTCGAAGGGTTTCTAATTGCGGCATTCCGCGCCGCCGGAAACGAGATCAAAGCGCCCTTCCCGCGCATGGACTACGACGAGGCTATACGTTTGTACGGTATCGACAAGCCGGACCTGCGGCTGCCCGCGTTTACCGACGTGCGCGATTGCTTCAAGCCTGAAAATCTGCAGGAGTTGGCGATCAATGCGAATCTGCCCGTGATTGCGATCCGCACGCCGAACGTCGGCGAACTCTCGCGCAAAGAGCGCGATGACATCAAGCCAATGTTCCACGCGAAGGGCGGCGCCAAGATTTTCGAAGACTTTAAGCGCATCGGCAACAAGTTTCCCGAGGCCGCCGCCGCGATCACGAAAAAATCCGCGGCCCAGGATCGCGATCTCATCGTGCTGGTAGCAGGTTCGGCCCAGGCCGGACCACAAACCGCCCTGCCCGCTCACCGCAAGGTCACGCCCGCGGAGTCAGCGATTTACGCCTCAGCCGGATTGCTCCGCCTCGCCCTGGCCCAGAAGTATTCTGAGCGGCACGGCATTTTCACGAAGAGCGGCGATGCTGCGAAGGATTTCCGCTTTCTCTGGGTCACGAACTTCCCGATGTTCGAATGGGACGAGGGCGAAAAGCAGTGGATGGCCGCGCATCATCCCTTCACCTCGCCGCACGAAGAAGACATGAGCCTGCTGGAAGCGGGCGTGGAGTCCGTCAACGACCCACAGTCGCCGCTAAGCGCGGTCCGCGCGCTGGCCTACGACGTGGTGCTGAATGGCACCGAGCTCGGTTCCGGATCGATTCGTATCCACCGCCAGGACATCCAGCGCAAAATCTTCCGTGCCCTGGGAATGACGGAGGAAGAAGCGAAATCACGTTTCGGATTTTTCCTGGAGGCGCTGGAATATGGAACTCCTCCGCACGGCGGGATCGCCCTGGGCTTGGACCGCATCGTGATGATCCTCGCCGGAGCCGAGAGCCTGCGCGAGGTGATACCGTTCCCCAAGACCGCCCGTGCCGTCGACTTGATGTGCGACGCACCAACCCCGGTCAGCGAGCGCCAACTGCGCGAATTGGGGATTTCCGTCAAGAAGTAGCGACTCGCATCGGAAAGCCCACCGCCGTGGAGTTTGGCACTGGTGTCGCGCGAAGCGCCGCCCGGAACACGTGAGAACCGATGGCTCAGAGCTGTCTTCTCTACTACATCACCGATCGCACTGCATTCTCTGGCGACGAATCCTCCCGCCGTCGCCGTCTCCTCGAAAAAATCGCGGAGGCCGCCCGCGCTGGAGTGGACTACATCCAACTCCGGGAGAAGGATCTGGCCTCGCGAGAATTGGAGTCGCTTGGTCGCGAAGCCGTGCGCGTAGTCCGAGAGGCCAGAAAACTGGCATCCGGAAACAGGAAACCGGAAACCGCTATCCTAATCAACTCGCGTACGGATGTGGTCCTGGCGGTCCAAGCCGAAGGCGTCCACCTCCGCTCCGACGACATCTCCCCGCGAGAAGTGAGACAAATCTGGAAGTGTGGCGGGAGTGCATTAGATCCCCTGATCGGAGCTTCCTGTCACTCCCCAGCAGAAGTAGACCAAGCCGCTGCCAACGGCGCAACCTTCGCGGTGTTCGCTCCCGTCTTCGAGAAGAAAGACATCCCCACGACGCAGCCCGTCGGCCTCGCAATGTTGCAGCAAGCCTGCCGGACGAACATTCCGATCCTAGCTCTCGGCGGAATCACTCTCTCTAACGCTCGCTCCTGCCTGGAAGCCGGAGCCGCCGGCATTGCCGCCATCCGCCTCTTCCAGGAGATCAACATCGCCGAAGTTGTACAGCATCTCCGCAACAGTTCTTAAACAACGAGTTCCTGAAGAACCGGGTGCCCCGTCCTTGTCCTGCCGTTTCTTGGCGGGACAGGGCCTGCCCTGAGCGAAGCCGAAGGGGCGGGCATTTTGAAGTTGTCTCAACCGTCTCCAAAGACGCCCCTTGATTCTTTAGCCTGTCCACTTTGCTCCCGTCTTTAGTACCTGCATCACTTTGGCCAGGCGGCGTTTTTTCGTCTCCTCCTGCTTGGCGTCGCGGATAGAAATCGCCATCTCTTTCTTGTGAGTAAATGCCAACTTCTCCCACCGCTCTTGCGCCTTCTTACTCTTAGCTAACTCCTTCTTGAGTTCCGGCGGAGCCTCCACCGTGCGCGCTTCTTGATCTCGCTCGATCACGACGTCGACCACCTCTCCCGCCTTGGCCTTCGCCCCGTCCCGCATGGAGCGATTCACCGCCATCCCATGACACCCGCCCATCGGCATCAGGGACGAGCGAAATGGAAACCCATTGATCGTTCCTCGCACCGGGACACGCGCCCGGGTGCCGAACGTCTCTGGGACATCAAATGGAGCATTGAGCCACGCTACCGCGCTCCCGTCGACGCCTTCCAACTTCACTTTGAATCGCAGTTTCTTCTCTGCCATCGAAATCCCCCCAACCCCAGCGCTGGTAAACTTTAACCCTGAGCCGCAGCAGCGGTAACCGCCATGACGCTCACGCCCGCAGAGCCCGGAAGGACGGCCAACGGCGCAGTCGAACCGATTGCGCCAACCCTGGTCCGCATCTCGGAACGCTGGTTCCTTATGGGCTCCGAGGTCGGCCAGGACTGCGAACGCCCCGTTCATCGCGTCTGGATCGACATTTTCCTCCTTGCAGCCACGCAAGTCACCAATGCCGAATATGCCCGCTTCCTGCTGGCAACCTCCGCTCTGCCTCCGCCGTTCTGGCAGGACCCAAACTTTAACCATCCTGAGCAGCCCGTGGCCGGAGTCTCCTGGTTTGAAGCGGTTCGCTACTGCGAGTGGCTCAGTTCGCAGACTGGCCGCGCCTACCGCTTGCCCTCAGAAGCCGAATGGGAGCACGCCGCTCGCGGCACCCTCGAGCAAAAGCAGTTCCCCTGGGGCGACGATCCTCCCCAATCTCTTCCCGACTACGCTGCTCGCTGGCAAACTGGCCCCGAGCCCGTCGCGCGCTACGCCCCCAACGCCTTTGGCCTTTACGATATTTGCGACAACGTCCATGAATGGTGCAGCGACTGGTACGACCCGAACTACTACGCGATCTCACCCGACCGCAATCCGCGCGGTCCCGAAACCAGCCCGGCACAACCCCAGCGCAAAGCCTCGCGCGGCGGTTCCTGGCGCCACCACATCAAAGTTGCCCGCTGCTCTGCCCGCTCCAGCATCCCTCCGCATTTTAAGTACGCCGACTACGGCTTCCGCGTAGCCTGCGACGTTTCCAGATAGCCCCTATAATTTGTCGTTCCGAACCGGCGCGAGCCGTGAGGAACATGCTGTTTGCCGGCATCCGCTTCATAATGCCGGGGAGACTCCAAATGTTCAGTCCTGATCTTCTGAAAAATAAGCGCATCCTGATCACCGGCGGCGGCACTGGCCTGGGCAAAGGCATGGCCGAACGCTTCCTCGAACTCGGAGCAGCGGTCCACATTTGCGGCCGCCGCGAAGAAGTTCTGGAGCAAACCGCCTCCGAACTCACTTCGAAGGGACCGATTCACGCCATCCCGTGCGATGTTCGCAACCTTGAAGCGGTCGAGGCCATGATCGATTCCATTTGGAGCGAGGATCCACTCGACATCCTCGTCAACAACGCCGCTGGAAACTTCATCGCCCGCACCGAAGAGCTTTCCCCAGGCGCGTGGAACTCCGTCATCAGCATTGTCCTGATGGGAACGCTCAACTGCACCATGACCTGCGGACGCCGCTGGCTCAAGGGCGGTCATCGCGGCACCGTCCTCAGCATCTCCGCCACGTACGCGCCGGTGGGCTCAGCCTATGTCGTTCCCTCCGCCGTGTCGAAAGCCGGTGTCGAAGCCCTGACCCGCAGCCTGGCTGTCGAATGGGGAGACCGCGGCATTCGCATGAACGCCATCGCTCCGGGTCCGATCCCGACGCAGGGCGCGTTCTCACGCCTGATGCCTCGTCCCGAACTCGAAACCCTCACCCTCGACCGCAACCCGCTCCACCGTTTCGGCACGGTCGAAGAGCTGGCCAACCTGGCAGCATTTCTGGTGAGCGATGGCGCCGGCTACATCAATGGCGAAGTCATCCGCATGGACGGCGGGGAATTCCTGCAGGGTGCCGGAGAATTCAGCCACCTTGGCCGCATGCTCAAAGAGGAAGACTGGCAGGCGTTCACGCCGAAGAAATCGGGATCCGCCCCGCAGAGTTGAATGGGATACACCAAACGAAAAGTCCGCGGAATCAACTTTTCATTCATGCTGGCGGGCTTCGTATTTGCCTGCTGGGCAATGGTCTGCGCCTGGTATGGCTGGCCCCGCGGCATTCGCGGCGGCAGCATCGCGGGCTTCAGCCTCTTCGCTATCGCGGCGCTGTTCTTTTGCGCCTTTCCGCTAATCTGGGCCCGCTATCCGGAAAAACATCCGGTCCATCACGAACTCCGGCGCTACGGTGATCTCTCGCAGATCTCCCAGCGCCTAGATCGCGAAATGTCGGAACACGTCGAAGCGGTGGGTCCCTTCCGCTTCGCAGCGACTCTGCTCGTCTACGATTCCGGCCACGAGTTTCGGATGGTTCCCTACGATCAAATCGCCTCCGCCGAAATCGAGAGGGCTGGCGGTGACGATCCCGCCACAATCGTCTTGCGCACGCGCACGGGACGCCGCTACCAGTGGTACAGCACCTGGCTTCAGGGAATTTTCGATGCGGAGAGGGTACTGGAAAGGATACGCGCGTCTTCGATTAAATCAGAAGATCGCCAGTCGCCCCCGTGATACCACTTCACGATCTTGCCATCGGGGCCTACGACGGTGGTGCTCAGGGTGTGCGTGATCAATCCGCCTTCTGGCTTAGCGATCAATCCAAAGAAGTCGGCAATTTTTGACAGATCCGCACGGCGAGGGGCGGCGAACTCCCATAGGCGGAAAAGCGCGGGGTCGCGGGTGTGAGCCACGGAGAAAGCGTAGTCGCGAAGTACTTTCGGAGTGTCGTGTTCGGGATCAAAGCTGAGGCTCAGCAGGTGAATGTGCGCAGCGATGGCGGGATCGGAGGCGATTTGTTTGTCGATCTCGGCGAAGTTGCTGCTCATCCGGGGACAGAAATCGGGAAAGGGGCAGCGGGTATAGATGAAGGTAACCAGCACAACCTTTCCGCGATACTGCTGGATTGAAGTGCGCCTGCTGTCCTGGTTGGTGAAGGAAAAATTGGGGACGCTGTCGCCGGGAGCTGGAATCCGCTGAGTCGTAGCGCGGGCGGGAGGCGCCTTGGCATGGGCGGTGACTTTTACATTCTCGAGCCAGTAGTCGGGATCGACGACCACGACGTCGGCAGAAATCGAGTCGCCCGGAGAAAGCTGGCCTACCGTCGCTGGCGGCTTCACCTTATAGGACATCGCCATGGCGTCCATGAATCCGGGAATTTTGTCACCGTCGATGACGGCAGATTGGTCTTGAGCATCGATGGAAACCACGCGCCCGGTGAACGGATAGCGCTTCGCGGCGGCCGGTTTCGTGCGATTGCAAGATGCGGAGAAGACCCCAGCGGCGAGAGTGAGAGAAATCAGAGCAATCCGGATGCGGGAGTTCACACTATCCACTTTAGCGCGGACGGAGGCGGCGTGCCATTCCCCCAGGCTCAGTGAGCTAGTGCCCATATTGTTGCGGAGCTGCTTTTGTGAAATCCTCAGGGCGATTGGACTCAGTCCAGACTTCCAGCGATGAGGCATTGCGATGGGATGCAACCCTGAGGTTTTGAAACATGTTCCGCTGTTCGCGCTTCTTGATGAAGATGAAACGGCGGTTCTGGCCGCGCAAGTGAGGCTGAAGACCTTCGCGCCACGGCAACGCATTTACAAGATGGGCGCCGCCGGCGGGCAGGCCTACGTCGTGGTGTCGGGCAGAGTGCGGGTGGCGACCGTCGATCAGGATCAGCAGGAGGTGGTGGTTGACGAGCCGTCGCACGGCGAGTTCTTTGGATTCGCATCGATGCTGGAGCAGACTCCGCATCAGACCGAGGCGTCGGCGATCGAAGAGGCGGTCTGTCTCGAGGTGGACCGAAAAGATATTGCCGTGCTGTTGCAGCGAAAGCCGTTGGCGGGGATGGACATGCTCACGGTGCTGGGGCGGCAGTTTCACGCATCGCAGCAATTGGTGCGCCTGCGGGCCAACCGGCATCCGAACGACGTGATCGAAAAGGACGCGACCTTCGGCGAACGCTTCGCCGACATAGTCGCGGGCTTCGGCGGATCGTGGACGTTCATCATTCTTTTCAGCCTCGCGCTTGCTATTTACATGACCGTCGATGCGCGATTGGGCAACAAGGCCTGGGATCCGTACCCGTATATTCTGCTGAATCTGTTTCTGAATATGCTGGCGGCGTTGCAGGCGCCGATCATCATGATGAGCCAGAACCGCCAGGACACGAAGGACCGGCTTCGTGGGGAACTCGACTTCGACGTGAACCGGAGGTCCGCGGCAGAGATTCAGGGACTGGCACGGAAGTTGAATTTGATGGGAGAAAAAATTGGCGATGTGGAGGAGATGTTGAGGGAGACGCTGGCGCGGGGTTGAGAAACTGAACCGGGGACTCGCGGCGGTTTCATGAAGCTGTCGAACTTCGATATATTTCAGAGGAGAAGTCCAAATCAGCGATCTCTGCGCGGAAGGTTTATGTCTCCCTTTCACTCCACTCGCCGAACGTTCCTGAAGGCTGCCGGAGCTGCTGCGGGCGCTACTCTGCTAGCTCCGTCAGCATTGTTGGGCGGGTCCATGACACCTGGCCAGAACAGAACTGCTCTACAGAATGAGGGAACAGCTGACTACTCCCTGACGATTGCTACCACGCCCATCGAGCTCGCGCCGAATCGCATTATCTCCGTCGCCACTTATAACGGGCAGTTCCCCGGTCCGCTGCTGCGCTTGAAGGAAGGTGAGAGAGTCGCCATCGACGTTCGCAACGATACCGATACGCCGGAGCAACTGCACTGGCACGGGCAGTTCGTTTCTACCGATGTGGATGGAGCGGCGGAGGAGGGCACGCCGTTCATTCTGCCGCACCGCAGCCGGAGAATTTCGTTTGTGCCGAGGCCCGCGGGCTTCCGCTTCTATCACACGCACGTCCGGGCTGGAGCCAATCTCGGGGCGGGGCAGTATAGCGGGCTGGTCGGGCCGGTCTACATTGAGCCGAAGCGGCACGCGGGGAACTACGACCGTGAAGTCTTCCTCACGCTGAAAGAGTTTCAGCCCACGCTGAGTCGCGGCGGCGACATGCCGATGAACTTCCTGGCGCCGGCCCAGACGGTCTCCGCACTCAAAGACGCCGGCGAGCGCACGATGAAAGCGTCCCTCGCCAAAAGGATGCCGCATGGATACGAGGTCGGCTACGATTCCTTCACCATCAACGGGCGGATGCTCGGACACGGCGACCCGGTGCGCGTGAAAGCCGGCGAGCGCGTCCTGTTTCACTTTCTCAATGGCAGCGCTACTGAGATTCGCAGCCTGGCGCTTCCGGGGCATACGTTCAACGTGATCGCGATGGATGGCAATCCATTGCCCAAGCCGATCCGTGTGCCGGGTCTGTGGCTGGGAACCGCGGAGCGAATTTCAGCCATGGTGGAAATGAACCATCCTGGGGTTTGGGTGATGGGAGACCTCGCCGACGATGATCGTCACCACGGCATGGGAATTGTGGTCGAGTACGCAGGCTATAAGGGCAAGCCGCAGTGGCTCCCGCCGCCGCCGTTTAAGTGGAACTATGCGCGCTTCGGCAATTCCAGCGCGACATCAGACACGCCCGACGAAGTATTCGACATGCTGTTCGAAAAGCAGAATGCCGCGCTCGATGGATTCAATCAGTGGATCATTAACGGCGTGGCGTATCCGCGGGAGCAGATGACGGCGACGCCCGCCTTCCATCTGCATGAGGGCAAGCGGTATCGCATTCGCATGCGGAATGCGAGTGATGACATTCACCCGATTCATCTGCACCGGCACAGCTTTGAACTCACGCGGATCGCGGGGCAGGCTACGTCAGAGGTGATGAAGGATGTTGTGATGGTGGGCGGATACCAGGAAGCCGAGATCGATTTCGTTGCCGATAATCCTGGCCTCACCTTGTTTCACTGCCACCAACAGCTGCACATGGACTTCGGCTTTATGACGCTGTTCGCGTATGAATAGAGCTGGGGTCGCGGGGCGGCCGCGCTGCGCGCTGGCGGGACAGCCGAAGGCGGCTGTCCCCACATGGTCCGGGGTTTCCCCCAACATGTGCCGAGGCCCCTCCCACCATGTTTCCTGGTTGTCCCCAGGGTGATTAGTAGTGAAAGCGGTAGCGGAGTTCGACATATACTTCGCGGGGGTTGTTCCAGTGGAATCCGCCGAAGGTCTGGCTGTTGTCGAGTTCGACCCGGCGGTTAGCGACGTTGAGCAGGTTGAGCGACGCGGATAAGTGCTCGCCGAAGTCCTTTCCCAGCGAAAGATCGAATGTCGTGTGCGGCGGAAGATGGGCGCCGGGGTACGGTTGTCCTTGGAACGCGTTGCTGAAACCCGAGCCGTAATAGAGGTTGGTGGAGGCGTAGACGTGCGAAGGAAGAGTAATGTCGCCGCCGACGTTGATTGTGTTGCGCTGGTCGTGATCAAGCGGGCAGAGGGTGGTGGCGGGCGCGGGATCGCAGATGCTGGTGACGAAGTTGGTCAGGCCCCCGTTGATGGCGCCGCCGGCTTGGGCGACCTGATTGGAGTAGGCGAGATGAAGCTGTGCGCGGTGGGCGATGCGCGGCGAACGGAGAGTGGCTTCCCAGCCGGTGATCATCGCGCGTCCGATCGTGATGGGAAAGCACGTGCCAGAGCCGATGCAGTTGTGATCGAAGAAATTGTTAGCTCGGGTCACGAAGTTGTCGGCGTCGAGGGTCCATCCACGAAAAGGAATAGTGACGCCGAATTGGTGTTCTTCATCGCGCTCGCCTTGAAGGCCGGCGAAACCGCAGTTGGCGGTCACGCAAAACTGCTGCAGGGGGCCTGAGACGGTGACCAGCGGGGGTGCTTGGTAGAAATGGCCATAGAAGGCGCGGAAGGTCCAGTGCAGACGCGGCAGGGTGAGAGCTGCGCTGAAGCGGGGGCTGACCGAATTTTCGGTTTCGCCTCCTGAGAAATGCGTCGGGCGCAGACCGGCGGATAACGTCAGCCAGGAAAACGGTTTGAATTTGTCGTCGACAAAGAACGCGGTCAAGCTGCCGGAGGGTTGCTCATGGTCATTGAGCAGCGGAGATCCGCCGCCCTGAATAAGTCCAAAGAATTCGTTGTTCCGCTGATAGAAGCCGTACATCCCGGCCTGAAGATCGTTCTTTGCCAAGCCGGCCGTCACGCTGACCTGTCCGCCCGCATATTGCGATGAGCGGTGATCGGTGGAAGCACTCGGAGAGTCAGCGGGCAGGCTGTCGTAGTTGGCGCGGTTGTAGTGATAGAAGGGCGACACGGTGAGCAGCGATTTGGAATTGAAGGTGTGGACCCAGGATAAGTTGGCCAGCGCGTCGGCTTCATGCTGCGTGTCGCGGAGACCGATGGTTGGATACTGTGCTTCATTGTCGTTGGCCGCGCTGGGCGCGTTCTCGATGTCGTTGGGCAGGGGATCGTACGGGATCTGATAAAAATCGCGGCGCAGCGAGGTGACGAAGCGAAGCTGGTTGGAGGGGTCGACATTAAAGATCAGCGATCCGAAGCCGCCGTAGCCGTTGGCGGCATCGTGCACGACTTGCGGCACCGGAGGTTGCAGGCCGAGGTTGCTTCGATTGGCGTTCACGCTGGCGTAATAGGCAAAGCGCGGGGTGTGGCTGCCGAAGGAAAACTGATCGTTGGTTTGATAGAAATTTCCCGCGCTAAGCACGATCTCGGCTTCGTTGTTGCGCTCGAATCCGGTTCGCGGAACAACGTTGAAGACGCCGTAGGTGCGATCGCCGAACTCCGCGTCGTAGCTGCCGCGGCTGACTTCCAGGTAGTCGATGTCTTTGGGATCGAACTGCGGGCCAACGTTGGAGGCGATGTTCGTATTGGGTACAGGGACGCCGTCGATAAGCCAGGAAGTCTGGTGGCCGCCGCGCACGTGCAGCTGGTCGTGGGTGAAATACGCTCCGGGGACGTAGTCGGTGATCATGGCGAGGCTGTTGGAGCGAGAGGCGCCAGGAGTTTGGGCGACGTCGAGTCGGCTGACGAGCGTAGTTGGCGTCGCCGAGTCGGTGGGAGCGGATTCTGGCGCCGCGGAGACGTCGATGGTCTCTTTCGCTCCGGCGACATTGAGGGCAAAGTGCAACACCGGTTCCGTGCCGGCGATGACCACGACATTCTGCAGGGCCTGCTCGAATCCGACTGCGGCTACCGTGACCTCGTATTCACCCAACGCGACGGCGTTGAAGCTGAAGTTGCCGTTGGAGTCGGAATTGGTGGTGGCGGACCAGTCCGAAGACTTCGCCTTGATCATGACCATAGCGCTCTGCACCGGGCGATGCTGCGGATCATGGATGACTCCGCGCACGGAGCCGAAAATCGAGGCGTAGGCAGCCAGGCTCAAGTTGAGCGCGGCCGCGAACAGCGCGATGCGAATGAGACGCATGAAACCCTCCGAAAATCCTCGAGGCTAAGCCCTCTGCAGTGATCGGCGTGTCCAGCGAGGCGGGTCTCTTTTTACCCACATACACTCGTGCTGGCGCCGGCAAGAGATGTTGCAAGCAACGTCTCTATAGGATTAGGTGGAAAATTGCGGAGGGGCGCGGGTGGATTGGGAGGCGCAGAATTCAGCGGGTGGGGCCAATGAGTGTGATTCCGCGATGCGGGCATCGAGATTCTGGGGGGTGGAGCCGGCGGTTCGCGGCTGCAGATTTGCCCATTGTGCGGTGGTAACAGCGCGGCAGCAGTCGTGATTGCAGCAGCCGGTGCTGCGGATGGTGAGTTGGTCCGATGCCCCCGCCATGGTGTGGCATTTGTGTGCCGCCCGGAGGCAACAGGTATGGGGGGCCGCAGCGGTAGCAGCCAGCGCGACGGGAACGAATGTCCCGACAAGCGCGAGCAACAATAGGAGTTTGGCGGTGCGGCGCTGCATGTTTCCCCAGTGAGTCTAGAACCCCAACTTGAACCCAGCATAGAACACAACATAGAGGCGCGCAAGGCACTATCGGGTAGTATCGCGCTGCCTGCGGAGGGCTGCTCGCGGACGGATGAGCATCACTTCATGAGCACATAGGCGCCGCCGTTGGTGAAGGCGATGACCAGGTTCATCAGGACGAACATCAGGTCGTAGTGCCAGCCGTAGGTTTTCTCGCCCCAGAAGCCAGTGTGCCAGGCGAGAACCTTCTTCTGGATGGCGCCGAGCATGATCAGAATCAGCTCGAAGGCGGCGAGCTGGGTCAGCACCCCGGCGGCCACGCCGAGGCCGCCAGCGACCTCGGCGATCCCGAGCAAGATGGTGAAGCTTTTCGGCATCTCGATGCTCTTGGCGCGCGCTTCCGGGTCTTTCAGGTGACTGTAGCCGCTGGTGGCGAAGACCAGACCCACCATCAGGCGGAGATGAAGAAGGCCGAGGTCGGTGAAGCGGGAGAGTTGCGGGAACACCAGAGTCTCCTTACACTCGGCCGCGAATCTTAGCCCACCACCAGCGGACGCCGACGAACAGGAATCGCCAGTCGTGGAAGAACTCCGGAGGCTTGCCCTCAAAGGCGTGGCCGATGAACTGGAAGACCCACCCGATCACGAAAAGCGCCAGGGCGTAGAGCCACAGGCGATGGAAGAAGAAGCCGGCAATGAAAACTGCGACCGAGACGAGAATGGTAGGAATGCCGAGCGTGTGGCAGACCCGGTTGACGGGATGCTGGTGGCTGCTCGCGTATTGCGCGACCCACTGCTCGCTGGTGCGGTTGCCTAGCATGCGGAAGGGATGATACTACGGTTTACCATGTCAGGGGAGAGTCAAAATCCCCACTTCTCGCGCGAAGAACGGCGCGAGAAATGGGCACCCGCAGCCGTGGCGCTCCTCGGTTGAGGCGCTTGCTTGCCGCGTGGTAGCATCCTAGGTTTTGGCAGGTGAGGTCGGGCTGGCCTGTCTGTCCTTATCCTCTTTAAGGGCCGTATCTTTCCCTGCGCCTGCCGAAGGAGCCCAACTTGAAAGTTTATTCTGGAGAAAACATCCGTAATGTAGCGTTGGTCGGACACGGGCATGCCGGCAAGACCACACTGGTGTCGGCGATGCTCTACACCTCGGGCGCGACGCCTCGCCAGGGCCACGTCGACGACGGCTCCGCCCCGACCGACTACGACGAGGAAGAGATCGCTCGCAAGATGTCGATTTCGACTGGCGTGGCGTTGGTGGAGTGGGGGAAGACCAAGATCAACATTCTCGACACGCCGGGGTTCAATATGTTTGTCCACGAGGCCAAGATGGTGCTGCCTGTGGTGGATGCGGCGATCGTGGTCGTCGATGGCGTGGCCGGCGTGGAAGTGGTGACGCAGCGGGTGTGGAATTATTGCGAGGAATACAAGACGCCGCGGCTGATCGTAGTCAACCGCATGGACCGCGACCGGGCCGACGCGGCGCGGGTGCTGGAGTCCGTGGAGAAAGCGTTCGGGCGCAACGTGATCCCGATTGAGCTGCCCATCGGGGCGGAGAAGAATTTGTCGGGCGTGATCGACCTGGTGCGCATGAAGGCGTACACCTACGAACTGGGCGGGGACGGCAAAGGCAAGGAAGGCGAGATTCCGGCGAATTTGAAAAATCAGGCGCAGGAGGCGCATGAGCGGCTGGTAGAGCTGGTAGCCGAGGGTGACGACAAGTTGATGGAGAAGTTCTTCGAGGCCGGCACACTTGGAGAAGAGGACCTGGTCCCGGCGCTGCACAACGCCATTCGCGAAGACAAGATTTTCCCGGTGATCTTCAGTTCGGGGCTGGGCAATATCGGCGCGGACCGGGTGATGGACTTCATCGTGGACTACACGCCGGCGCCTTCGGAGCACGAGTGGGTGCAGGGAGAAGCCGGAGGCAATGGCGACGCTCCCAAACGGCATGAGACGGACGCCGAGCCGGTATCGTTGTACGTGTTCAAGACCGTGTCGGACCCGTTTGCCGGCAGGATTTCTTATTTCAAAGTCTTTTCGGGTGTGGTGAAAAACGAAGCCAGCATGCAGAACTTCCGCAGCAACTCGGCGGAAAAGCTTTCACATATCTCGGTGATGCAGGGGAAGACGTCGGTTCCGGTGAACGAGCTGCACGCGGGCGATATTGGCGCGGTGGCGAAGTTGAAAGAGACGCTGACCGGCGACACGCTGGGTGACAAGGCTGCGCCGATTCAGTATCCACGAGTAAACCTGCCGGAGCCGGCGATCACGTTTGCCATCGAGCCCAAAAGCCGCGCCGACGAAGACAAGCTGGGGCCGGGGTTGCACAAGCTCATGGAAGAAGACGCGATGCTGCGGTTCTTCCGCGATGCGCAGACCAAGGAATTTCTGATTGCAGGCACGGGCCAGCAGCATATCGAGGTCACGGTGGCGAAGCTGAAGAAGCGTTACAACACCCAGGTCAACCTGAAGGCGCCCAAGGTGCCGTATCGCGAAACCATTCGCGGCAAAGCCGATGTCCAGGGGAGGCACAAAAAGCAGACGGGTGGGCACGGGCAGTACGGCGACTGCAAGATCAAGATGGAGCCGCTGCCGCGCGGCGGAGAGTTCGAGTTCGTCAACGATATTTTCGGTGGCGCCATTCCGAAGAACTACATTCCGGCGGTGGAGAAAGGGATTCGTGACGCGGCGGGACGCGGGTATCTGGCGGGCTTTCCGGTCGTCGATTTCAGAGTTGTGCTCTACGACGGCTCGTACCACGACGTGGATTCGAACGATCTGTCGTTCCAGATGGCGGGCCGCATAGCCTTCAAGAAAGCGATGGAGACCGCCAAGCCGACGATCCTCGAACCTATTATGGCGGTCGAGATCACGGTGCCGGACGACTTTGCTGGTTCGATCATGGGCGATTTGAACAGCCGGCGCGGGCGCATCCAGGGCATGGACAACAAGGGCGGCAACACGATCGTGAAGGCCGAAGTGCCCATGGCGGAGATGCTGACCTACGGAGTGGAGCTAACCTCGATGACGCAGGGCCGCGGCAGCTTCAACATGGAAATGCATCATTACGACGTAGTGCCGGGCCAGCTGCAGGAGAAGATCATCGAAAAGGCTAAGGCGGAGCGGGGAGAAGTGAAGGAAGAAGAAGAGTAAGCGTAGCGACCGCCGGGTGCCGAGTTCCGAGTTCCGAACCGGGGGCGTAAGGCCGCCCCCAAGGTCGTCGCCGCTGTGGCTAGCTATTGGATTTCGATCTGGAAAACGTCCGCGATCTGAAAATTTGCCCGATTGAGCAAAACCAGATTTCCGCCAATCACGACGTGTGCGTAGTTCGGAGGCGGAGGTGGAAGCATCCGCTCCAGATCCGGCGGGCAGGGCTGCATCTTCCTCTGAAGGCCCAGAGGCAGAGTTCCCCGAACCACTAACTGACGCTCTAAACCGGGAGGCAGACGATCGCGCTTTGCCAGACCGGGAGGGAGATGTTCGTGGTGCTCGCGATACCAGCCGCGCACCTGGTCGCCGTGGTCGGAATAGCGATCATGGTCGTGGCCGTGCCCGCGGCCGTGATCTCGGTCGTGGCCCCGGTCGTCATCTTCGTCACGATCGTGCTTTTCGTGGCCGTGTCCGTGCTCCTGGGCGACCGCAATCGTCGTCGAGAGGGCTAGCGATAGTCCGGCGAACACGCTGGCGCGGAACCAGGCTTTAAACGACATAGGAATTCCTCCTGCAAAGCACCCAAAACAGCAGCATAGGTGAAAGTCCACGATGCGGACAGGTTACGGTAGGTCACGGACTGCGCACGGTCAGCATGGGGCCTAGGTGATCCACCTCACACGGATCGCCCCTGCCAAGCCGTATAATCCTTGCCCATGAATCTGGAACAGAAAGTCGCGGAGCTCAACCGCCGCAACCAGCTCGCAGAAGACGGTGGTGGCGCCAAGCGTCGCGAGCGGCAGCACAAAGAGGGCAAGATGTCGGCCCGGGAGCGCATCGAGTTCCTGCTCGACGAGGGGACGTTCGAAGAGACCGACAAGCTCGTGACGCACCGCTGCAACGACTTCGGCATGGCAGAGCAGAAGGTCTACGGCGACGGATTCGTCACCGGATATGGCCGCATCGAAGGCCGGTTGGTGTACGTTTTCGCGCAGGATTTCACCGTGTTTGGCGGATCTCTCTCGGAATCGAACGCCGCCAAAATCGTTAAGATCATGGACCTGGCCGCCAAGATGGGCGCTCCGGTGATTGGGCTGAACGATTCCGGCGGCGCTCGCATTCAGGAAGGCGTGATGTCGCTGGCGGGCTACGCCGACATTTTTCTGCGCAATACCCTGTACAGCGGAGTCGTACCGCAAATTTCGGCCATCATGGGCCCCTGTGCCGGAGGCGCTGTCTATTCGCCGGCGATTACCGACTTTGTGCTCATGGTCGATAAGACCTCTTATATGTTCATCACCGGGCCGGACGTCATCCGGACCGTGACTATGGAAGACGTCACCAAGGAGCAACTGGGCGGTGCGATGACGCACAACGAGACGTCCGGGGTAGCGCACTTTCTTGCCCACGACGATGCCGAGTGCCTGTCGATGGTGCGGGAGCTGCTGAGCTTTGTGCCGTCGAATAATCTCGACGATCCGCCGCGCAAGGCCTCGACCGATCCCATCGATCGCGCCGACGCGGCGCTCGATAAGATGGTGCCGGAGCAGTCGAACCAGCCCTACGACATAAAAGATGTCATTCACGCCGTAGTCGACGATGGCTACTTCTTTGAGGTGCAGGAGCATTACGCCAAGAACATCGTCGTCGGATTCGCGCGGCTGGACGGGCGGAGCGTTGGCATCGTCGCCAATCAGCCGGCCGTGCTCGCCGGAACACTCGATATCAACGCGTCGGTGAAGGGCGCTCGCTTCGTGCGCTTCTGCGACTGCTTCAATATTCCGCTGGTGACGTTTGAAGACGTACCGGGGTTCTTGCCGGGGACGGCGCAGGAGTACGGCGGCATCATCAAGCACGGCGCCAAGCTTCTGTTCGCCTTTGCCGAGGCGACGGTACCCAAGGTCACAGTCATCACGCGCAAGGCGTATGGCGGGGCGTACTGCGTCATGGCGTCGAAGCACATTCGCACGGACGTGAACTATGTCTGGCCGACGGCCGAGATCGCGGTGATGGGGCCGGAGGGCGCGGTGGATATCGTCTACAAACGCGAACTCGACGCCGCTGCCAACCGCGAGCAAGTGCGCCGCGAGAAGATCGACGAATTCCGTGAGAGCTTTGCCAATCCGTACGTGGTCGCCGACCGCGGTTTTGTGGATGCGGTCATCCAGCCGAGAGAGACGCGCAAAAAGTTGATTCAGGCGCTGGCCATGCTCGAAACCAAGCGCGACAAGAACCCGCCGAAGAAGCATGGGAATATACCGCTGTAGTTTGTCGGCGGACACTCCCTTCGGCAAGCTCAGGGCAGGCTCTGTCCGCCACGGCCTGCGCCATCAGAAAATTTCCGGCTCAGGAGAGCATTCGCCTAAAGGGAGGACCGATGAAACGACTACTCGTCCTGCTTACTTTGTGCTTCCTGCCCTTCCCACTGTTCTCGCAAGATCCTGCCACCTGGCTGTCCACTCTTCCGCAGGCCAAAGACTACGTGCAGCATCGCGCCTCCAGCTACGACCGGACTGGTGCCAACGCGGACTTTCGTGGCATTGCGCCGGGCGAGACGCTCACGCTGCTTGACGAGAATGGGCCGGGGCTGATCAGCCATGTGTGGGTCACGATCGCCAGCGACGACCCACACCATCTCAAGGCGCTGGTTCTGCGGATGTATTGGGACGGTGAGGCTGCGCCCAGTGTCGAGACTCCCATTGGTGATTTTTTCGGGTTGGGGCTCGGCGACTACTATCTCTACCAGTCGCTGCCTCTCTCCATCGGCTCCGACAAGGCGCTGAACTGTTTTTTCCCGATGCCCTACCAGAAGCACGCGCGCATCACCGTCATCAATGAAGGCACGCGCAAGGTCGACTCTTTCTACTTCAATATCGACTATCGCGCTTACTCGAAGCCGCTGCCCGCCGACCTGCTTTATTTTCACGCCCAGTACCGCCAGGCTGCGCCCGCCCAGGGATGGACCAACCGATGGCAGTCGAACGGCGACCCGCTAGTGAACGACAAGAAGAATCTGAACGGGGAAGGCAACTACGTCTGGATGGAAGCGACGGGGCGCGGCCACTTTGTCGGGGTGACCATGTCCGTGCTGCAGAATCAGGATGGATGGTGGGGCGAGGGCGATGACATGTTCTTCGTCGACGGCGAGAGTACGCCGTCGATTAACGGAACCGGGTCAGAGGACTATTTTCTGGGCGCGTGGGACTTCGGCAACCATGCGTTTTTTTACGGATTATTCGGTGCGCCGCTGAAGGGGGAGGAAGTGGCGGGTGGACGTTCGTCGGTCTATCGCTTTCACCTCGACTCGCCAATTCCGTTCACCAAGTCTCTGCGAGCGACCATTGAGCACGGACATGCCAATCACCGGTCGGATAATTATTTCTCGGTAGCGTATTGGTATCAGACGGAGCCGCATGCAACATTTCCGGCACTGCCGGGTTTAGAGCAGAGAATTCCCAGGATCTATCCGGTGGGTGGACCGGGAAATGCGGAAAAGTAGGGTCGCCGCGGCGAATCTTAAAATCCGTTCGGGAGGTTCTGATGAAAGTTCTCTCCAACCCTCGCTTTCTTGCGATCTACTCTGGAGTGCTGACATTGGTGTTCGCGGTGACGGTGTTGTGGGGCTTCGCCGCGATGCGAGATCCGAAGTTCGGCATCATCTCGGCACGTCGCATCAACGTCGTGGAACCGGACGGCACGGTGCGACTCACGATCTCCAACCGCTCCGATTTCCCGGGCGGTTGGATTCACAAAAAGGAATCGCCCCGACCGGACCGCCAAGATGCCGCCGGAATGCTGTTCATGAGTGAGGAGGGTACCGAACAAGGTGGCCTGATCTGGGGAGCGAGCCAGCTTCCTGACGGAACGATAGAGAATCATGGACACCTGAGCCTGGACCAGTACGAGGAGAATCAGATCTTCGCTCTGGATGCGGGTCAGGAAGGAAAGGACAAGTTTTCGCGCATCACGATCGCGGATCAGGGAGATTACCCGGTCGAGGAGAAGAGGAAGGCGGAAGATCAGATTGGAAGGCTGCCGGCGAACAAGCAGGACGCCGCGTGGGAAGCGTTCTTTGCAACCCATCGCCATGATGTGAAGCGACTGGTGCTCGGACGGTATCCCGATGGATCGGTGGGTCTGAATCTGCACGACGAAAACGGCAAAGTCCGCATCGTGCTCGAGGTGCAGTCAGATGGCAAGGGGGTGCTGCAATTTCTCGATGATAGTGGCAAGGTGCTGAGCGAGTTTACGGGGCAGAAGAAGTGAACGGTAAAAAATAAGAGAGTTCCGAGGTGGTGTTGGGATCATTCGTCTCGGCCAGTAGCTCGCGTTTGACCCTTGCTGACCTGCTTTCGTCGCCTCCCTTGCGGGGCGCAACGCGCGATCTTCGCTTGGGCTCCGGGCTCACCGCCAACCGGAAAAACCAACCCAACGCCTCGGAACTCTATCCTGCCTTCGACTTGGTCTTCTCGTTCTCCTCGACCAGCGCTTTGCTTTAGACCCTTGCTCGCCCTCCCTCTCAACCTTTCGGTTAGAAGAGTGACTCCGCTTGAGCCCCGGACGCCGCACCAACCGGAAAAAATTTAGAAGGTGTCAAAGAACGATCTTGTTGTACTCCTTCTATTTTTGGAGTCAACGGAAAATCACGCGTTGTAACTGTATGTGTTTTCAATCGAGTGCGGGCTGTCCACAAGCGCATGACCAAATTTTGTGCAGTGACATCAAGTACTTTTCGTAGAACCCGCGCCAGTCGTGGTTTTTCGCGCTTTGTATCGACTCGGGTCGAAGTGAATCGCAGGCCACGATTGTGTTTCGGATTTGTGAAAATCGCGGATTTGCTGCGTCCTACTTGGGGTTTGCTCGTTTGAGGGTGTCCTTCTTCATGGGCGTGCACCGTGCCGGGGAGAGAAAAAGCTAGTCGAGCTGTGCTCGACCGGACGGCCCCTTCGACTCCGCTCAGGGCAGGCTTGGGCAGCCGTCCCCACATGGGCACGGCCAATCGAGGACGTCCCGGTTCAGCTAACTTCAACTTTTTCATCTACCAGCTTCTTGTCGCTCTCATCCGACCCAGTCAACTCGAACGAGTTCGTCAGCGCGGCCTTCCCGTTCTCCACGCCGGTGATGACGTAGGAGCAGCCGAGCCAGTGTGCCTCGGCGAAGTCGGTCGGCGACCATTGAGCGGGATGATCCGGGTGGGAATGGTAGAAGCCGACAATGTCCTCGTCGCGCTCGCGCCCTTCCCGCTGGACCTGCACCAACTCCCGCGGATCGATGTTGTAACGGTTATGGGCGGAGTCGGTGCGCGTGTTGCCGCAGCGTGCGGTCGAGGTCACGACGCGGGTTCCATCATCGTCGAAGCTGCCCAAGAGAATGCCGCAGCACTCATGGGGGTAGGTTTCTTCACCGTGTCGGCGGAGGGCGTGATAGTCTTGGCGGGAAACTCTTACATTTGGTGGATTTCACTGCTCCGGTATCAAAAGCCCCACTTCTCGCGCAAAATACGCGCGAGAAATGGGGCACCCTCTGAATACCTCATTGCTCGGTCCAGAATCTCTCGCTCAAATACTTTTCGCCCGAGTCGCTGAGGATGGTCACGATCACCGCCTCACTGCCTTTCTTCAGGGGAAGCTCATGGGCAATCTTCAGACAGCCGACGACCGCTGCCGCAGCTGAAATTCCGACCAGCAATCCGGCTCCCCCGACAGTTGCCGCGCCATGGCGTAGGCGTCCTCGGTTGAATCTCAAGATTTTGATCGGCGAGTGCCAGCAATACGTAATCGGCGCCAGGCACATACA
>CAVRCR010000010.1:0-244330 GCA_963719615.1 uncultured Acidobacteriaceae bacterium
GGCTAAGTTTAGCATGCCCCGCCATGGTCACGATGGAATTACGGCGTGCCTGTGCCGCTGAGCGGTATGTAAACCGTGCGCGCCCCCTGGTGGACCACAAATTGCCCCGTCCGCGGTCCGCTTGCCTTGGGCTTGAAGGTCATCTGCACCTCGCAGCTTGCGTTCGGCGCCAGGCTGGTTCCACACTGCGGGGTATGGTGGAAGTCGTTGCAATCCTTTCCTTCCTGATCGAAGCCGAATGGGGCCACGAAACTGGCCGCCACGCTGCCCACATTCTTCAACGTTACAGTCTGTGGGGTGCTGGTCGTGCCCACCGCCACGCTGCCGAAGTTCAGCAATGCCGGAGTCAGGGTTAGCTTGATGCTGCCCGTCCCGCTGGCTGTGCCCGTCAGCGGCAGCTTCTGCGGGCTGCCCGTCCCGTTGTCCCAAATGCTGTCCGCGCCCGCCCTGGTTCCGGGCACGGTGGGAGTGAACGTCACCCTCAGTGTGCAAGACGCATTCGGCGCCAGCGCAGCGGGACAATTGTGGGCTTGATAAAAGTCGCCGGAGGAATTGATCAAGGCGATCTTCAAGGTGGTATCGCTGATATTCTTCAGCGTCGCGAACTGGGCCGGGCTGAAGGTCCCGACTGCCTGGGCCGCAAAGGTCAAGCTCACGGGCGTCAGAGTGACCGCGGGCGGGGCGTTTAGAAAAATTGAAATGGTATCCGCGAATTGGTTGCCGACGGCCAGGTCCAGCCTGCCGTCCCCATTGAAGTCCGCCACGGCCACCCCTCGCGCGCCATAACCTGCAGCAAAGTGGAATGGGGTTTGGAACGTGCCATTGCCACACCCAAGAGCAGTGAGACGGTCGACGAGGAGTAGTTGGTAGTCAATAAGTCGAGAACACCGTCCCCGTTAAAGTCCGCCGCCGCAGTATGTCCGGAGTAGCCACCTGTCGGATAGGGTTCCGCGCTGCTGAACGTTCCATCGCCCTTACCCAGTAGAACGAAAACCGAGCCTGCAGTACTCGTTGCGACCAGATCGAGCTTGCCGTCTCCATTCAGGTCAGCCGTGAGCAAGTATGGGTTATCCCTTGTAGTCAGGGGATACAAGACCTGCGGGCGGAAAGTGCCGTCACCGTTCCCTAATAGAACGGAGACCCCGGCAGGTGAGGAGACCGCGAAATCGAGGCGTCCATCTCGGTTGAAGTCTCCCGTCACCACCTGCCGAGAATCGTCTTGGGTGGCGTAGTCAACATGAGTCTGAAACGTGCCATCGGCGTTGCCGATCAGCACCGATGCGGTGCCGACAAGCTCATCAGCCGTCACTAAATCCAGCTTGCCGTCGCCGTTGAAGTCGCCTACTGCAACTGAATAGGGAGCGAATGTGGCGTTTCCGCCCGTGCTGAAACTGCCACCTTCTCTGAACGTACCATCCCTATTGCCCAGGAGAATCGTCACTTCACCGCATCCGGCATCAGCAATTACAAGGTCCACGATTCCGTCCCCGTCAAAGTCGCCGACAGCCGATCCATGGGCGTTGCACGCGGCGTAGATGTGCCCAACTCGGAATGTGCCATCACCGTTTCCCAGGAAGATGCGCACCAAACCGTAATAGTCGGTCACTGCGAGGTCGAGCTTGCCGTCCCCATTGAAATCTGCTGTCACCACATTTATGTTCCATCCTTGGGAGGAGAGGTCGCTGCGACTGAAAGAAACCGACGCCTCGGGTACGGCAATAGGAAAGTAAGCGGCGTTGGAGGGGCCGCCGCCCGGGCTGGGGCTGACTACCGTCACTGCGGCGGTTAATGCCGTGGCAACGTCGGCAGCCAGAATGGTTGCGGTCAGCTGGCCTTCACTGACAAAGTGCGTCGCCCGCGCGCTCCCGTTCCAATGCACCACAGAGCCGGAGACAAATCCGGTGCCATTCACTGTCAGCGTGAAACCCGGCCCACCAGGCGCTACTGTATCGGGCACCCGGGGGCTGGTTCACGAAGGGTACGGGGTTGATCGCCTGCGCGAAGCTCGCGAACATCGGAATGAAAATGGCCACCAAACACGCGGCCATCGTCGTGCTTGATAAGACACGTCGACAGCGCGGAGAAATTAACCTTTTCATTTGGACCTCCTTGAAGATGGGCGCTCGATTAGGAGGGTGACGCCGGGATGCGGCCTGGGCCCTATCGTGATGCCGGGTCGCCAGTGGACCGACACTGCTAGAGCGCTGCGCTCGCTGGTTCGTTTGCCATTAACTGCCTGTTCCCGCGGTCATACAGTGACGCCGCACACTCCCAAGCGTGATCACTGTCACAGGCGGAGGAACCGTGGTGGTGCGACCTTGTCCTTCCCAGTCTGCAGCCCTTCGATCTGTGGTTCTTCGGTCTGCGGTCCTTCGCGCAACAAGAAGAACCGGGCGGTGTGCCGCAGAGCGCAGGTCTGGCGATATCCGCTGCACATGCAGGCGCGGTATTGACTCCGTCTGACTTCGCACCTAACATGCCAAGTCGGGGCGCCGCGCCCGTGTCTTCCTTATGATCGGCCAGCTCATTGGGCACTACCGTATCGTCGAAAAAATCGGCGCGGGAGGCATGGGCGAAATCTTTCGGGCGCACGACGAAAGGCTGGGGCGCGACGTCGCGCTGAAGCTGATTCGCCCCGCTTCCAGCGACAATCCCGATCATCTGCGCCGCTTCGAACAGGAAGCTCGGGCCGCCGCCGCGCTCAACCATCCCAACATCGTCGCGATCTATGACGTTGGCTTCGAGGGCACGACTCCCTATATCGTCTCAGAGTTGCTCCAGGGCAAAACCCTGCGGCAGCGGCTGTCGGAAGGCCCGATTCCAATTCGGGAGGCGGCTGACTACGCGCTCCAAGTCGCGCACGGACTGACTGCAGCTCACGAACGACACATCGTGCACCGTGACTTGAAGCCGGAAAATCTATTTCTCACAAACGACGGGCGTATCAAGATTCTAGATTTCGGAGTAGCCAAACTCCAGGTTCAGCCGGAAGACCAGCGCTCCATCGAGAACCTCACCACGGTGACCAAGTCCGGAACCGTAATCGGCACCGTCGCCTACATGTCTCCGGAGCAACTCCGAAGCAAGCCGGTGGATCACCGCAGCGACATCTTCAGTTTCGGCGCAATCCTCTACGAAATGGTGACCGGACGCCGTGCTTTTCGTGGCGAAACGGAAGTCGATACGATGACCGCCGTTCTCCGCGAAGAGCCACCCGATGCAAACCTCGAACAGGCTGCGATCCCAGCTGGATATCGGGACGTGGTGAAGCACTGCCTCGAAAAAGAACCGGAGAACCGGTTCCAGTCGGTGAAGGATCTGGCTTTCGCGTTGCAAACTCTGTCGGGTTCTTCCCCGTCCGGAGAGATTCGCTTCGCGGTGCCGAGGCGTCCGACCGTCCGTGTGATGCCATGGGTGCTCGTCGCAGTACTGGCTGCAGCCACCGCTCTTCTCGCGGTTGCGCAATTGCTTCGTATTCCGGCCCCGCCTCCAGTCTATCGCCGTTTGACGTTCGAGGCCGGAACAGTCTATGCCGCGCGGTTTGCGTCGAACGGAGACTCCATCGTTTACAGCGCCGCCTGGAACGGAAAGCCGGTGCAGATATTCTCCACTGTAGGGAATTCCCTGCTCTCTCAGCCGCTGAATTTGAGTGACGCCAATCTGCTGAGCGTTTCCAGGTCCAACGAACTCGCTCTGGTGCAGCGCGGCGCGCCCACAGGGCAGATGGAGACCAGCGACGGCATGCTGGCCGTTTCGCCGCTGGCAGGCGGATCGCCGCGCGAAGTCCTTTCCGACGTTCGCTGGGCCGACTGGAATGCTGGAGGCGAACTGGGTGTCGTCCACTACGTCGAGGGCCACAGTCGCCTGGAGTATCCCATCGGGAACGTGCTCTATCAAGCTGGAGGGTGGATCAGTAACATCCGCTTCTCCCCGCAAGGCGACAAAATCGCGTTCATGGATCATCCGGCTTTGTGGGACAACCGCGGTACTGTCTGCGTCGTGGATCTAGCTGGGCATGTGCGGACGCTCTCGCGAGAATGGGAGTCCGAGAGCGGACTGGCCTGGCGTCCGGACGGGAATGAAATCTGGTTCACCGCTGTTGAAAAAGGGAACAACCTCAATTTGATGGCGGTGGATTTCTCCGCCAAGGTCCGCACCTTGCTGAATTTACCCGTCGGCCTCGTTCTCCAGGACATCGCTTCAGACGGCCGTGTCCTTGCGGCGTCGAAATCCCAGCGCCTGGCCATGTCTTTCAGCACACTGGGCAGTAAGGAAGACGTCGACCTTTCATGGCATGACTGGGATTCCGCGCGGGACATCTCGTCCGATGGGCGGTTCGTACTGTTCGAAGATGCCAGCGAGGCGGCGGGTCCGGGATATTCGGTTATGCTTCGGAAGGTGGACGGTACTCTGCCGGTGCGACTAGGCGAAGGCAGCACTGGGGGAATGTCGCCTGACGGAAAGTGGGCAGCCTCCATTTCCACCAGCAAAGCAGCCCAGATCACGCTGTTCCCGACCGGCGCCGGGCAGCCTCGCACGATCAACGTGAGTGGTCTGCAGCACATTCAGAATGGGTGGGCTCGCTTCCTGCCGGATGGGCAACGACTTTCTGTGAATGCCAACGAAGTGGGCCACCCACCCCGCTGCTACTTCGTCGACGCGTCCAGCGGAACCGCCAAAGTTGTAACCCCGGAGGGAGTGTTGTGTGGCCCGGTCTCACCCGACGGCCGATCCATCATCGGAAAAGGACCGACTGGGCCCGTACTTTACTCGGCTGAGGGAGGAACACCTCGGCTCATTCCCCACCTCGACCCGAAGTTCAATCCGGTGCGGTGGTCCAATGACGGCTCTGCGCTCTTCGGGTATTACCCAGGTGAGTTGCCCAGCAAGGTTTACAGAATTGAAATCGCGTCGGGCAAACAAACCGTGATTCGAGAACTGAGACCCGGTGCTCCCGCCGGGGTTGTGATGGTTGCCCCAGTGATGGCGAGTGGCGATGGGACCCGGTTCGCCTACAGCTATAACCAGACGCTATCTGTTCTCTACCTCGTCACGGGCTTGCGTTAACGCGACGAGTCTGGACTTTTCGTCAATCCAAAGAGCCAGCAAAATCCGTCGACACGTAATGGAAGAAAATCGACGTCGATGTCTGCCCCTGGCCCAGAGTGTCGCGATAGTGTGGCAGCCGCGTTCCTCGATAGGCGAGTCCGTCCCCAATCGACTGGTAAACGGCAACCGTGCTCGTGGGAGTCTCCAGTCGAATCGGCCACGGCGTTTCGAGAGCAGGCTCGGGAGAAAAATCCAGGCAGAGTGTGACGCTGAATTCGCACTGTTCCCGATCGGTGTGCTTTTTAAGCTCCGCTCCGCTTAAATATGAGGCGAGATAGACATAAGAAGGTTTGAGGGGCTCCCCGGCCACCGCGCTCAGAGTCGCTGTCATGTGATGGTGAAAGAAGCGCGCCACCGCATCGTTGTAAGCCACGTAACGCCGCGGGCTCTGGCGGTCGCCAAGCCGGATCGCGCCCGTGCGGACCATGAACCGGTAGTAACGGCGCAAAGCGGCAACATGACACGGATGGATCAAGCCGGCGAGGGGCGCATACCCTTTCTGGCGGAAGATCGGAGCCGCCCTATTGATCATCGCCTCGCGCTCACTGTGGCCCTGTCCCATGCAACCTTCGGGAACGAGAATACCTGCCATGGCGAGCAGACCCCTCGTGATGTCGGCCACTGTAGAAGGAACAGGTTCATTCGGGCGCAGCTCTCGTACCACAGCCTCGAGTTGCGGCCCCAACCAGAAAGGAAGTCCCGATTCACTCGGCGAGTCGCGCACCCAGGCTGCAGTGCCCTCGCTCGCAAAGCCAGAGAGCAGTTCCTCGCGGTCGGCAAGTTCGGGCGGCACGTCGCCCGCAGGACACAAAACGCAGTGCGGATTCAGATAAAGAGGTCGCAGCAGATTCTCTGGAGAGCGCAATGCCCGCAGAGCCCTCTGTGGAATCAAGTGCAACGGCAACTCATCTAGCAGGCAATAGAAACGATCCGGGGGAAGCGTCGCGGCATAGGTCTGCCGCGACGCTCCGCCCAGCAGGGTGGTCATCCATTTCATCCACGCCGAGTTGTCTACTGACGAAGCCATCCATTCAAGGTGAAGCGGCTATCGGCAAAGGCTTGCGAGGAGCACTTCACCGCGGTGATCTCATGCAGCAATTCGCAGGGGAAGAAAACGATCTGGTTCTGCTGCGGAACGATTGTCTGGTAGCTTCCCTGGCTGGCGTAAACTCCGCCTTCCAGGCGCGCATCATGAATCCGCAGCTCACCGCCTTCGAATTGCCGGGGCTCGCGATGGAAGAAGTAAACAAAAGTCAGGTGCCGCGAGGCCACGGGCTGGCTGCTGTTATCGCTGTGGAAGTGGAAGAAGTCCCCGTCATTGCTGGCGGTGATCTGGGCCTCCACCCCGGCGATAGAGAATTTTTCCATCCCCAGCTTGTGCAGCACTTGCGGCAACACCGCCTTGATGCGTTCCAGCATGATGTCCTGGTGATGAACCAAGTCCATCAAGACGCGCGAGCGGCGGTGCTCATAGTTGACGACCCCACTTACCTCCGTGGGCGAGATCACTTCACTGGAGCTGAAGTCGCCTTCGTGAGCGAGCGTGAAGCGCATGAGTTCCTCAATTTCCAGCGGAGCGAGGAACTCATCCAGAACGACACACTGTGCCGGCAATACTGGAGGTCTCTCGGCCACGGCGACTCTCGCTTTGGAAACGACTGTGGTATCGATCAAGTGTCCCGGGGCCTGCGGGTCCCCCATTGGCTGGCCCGGTGCTTGCGGATCGCCCGCGGGCGGCTTTGAGGGCGTGGGCGGCTTCGTCGGAGCCGGTGCCGGCTTGTGTGGTGGTTTGTGGGGCTTGTGGGCGGGCTTTTGCGGCGGCTTGGGCGCTTTGACGCCGGGCGCTTGCGGATCTGGGCCAGAATAAATCTCGGTCGTCCCTCCACTGGAGTCAGTGGTCGGCAAAACGCTGCTCTCGAGGATGCGCTCGACAATGCTGCCGCCGAGCACAGCGAAAGCGCGCTGAGCCACCGTCTCGCCTACCGCCGACGCGATCACCGCCCGAACTGCTTCCCGCGATTCAGGGTTCTGGCAGGTTGCCGTCCGGGTATGCTGCAGCACGGTCGCCAGTAGCGCGCGTTCCTGGGCGCTGAGAATGCGTTCGTCCCGCATTAACGTTTCGGACAAGGAATCAAGAATCTGCTTTGGGGTCATCAGAGACACGCCTCCCTGCGTGTGCTTGGAAGACAACCAGATTTTGGGGGCCCGCACTGCAGGGGAAGAAAATGAAGATATACCGGGAAGCTGTTGATCGCCAAGAGAATTCGGTGAACCTGGATCAATAGGTCGAACCCGATTCGTGCTATCGGGCAGCCATAGCACCGACCATGGACTGGAAGACTTTCACTCCGTCGGTGCAACCCAGCTCCGGTTCGGCTGACCGCTCAGGATGAGGCATCATGCCCAATACGTTGCCCCCAGGGCTACAGATTCCGGCAATGTTCTCGAGTGAGCCGTTGGGATTCGCGGAATCCGTGATCTCACCCGCGGGCGACGCATAGCGGAATACTACCCGGTTGTCCCGGCACAACTCTTCCAACGTTGTCGGATCACAGAAGTAGTTGCCCTCCATGTGGCCGATCGGGATGGTCAACACTTCTCCTTTCGTGCACGTGTTGGTGAAGGGAGTCTCAACGTTTTCGACACGCACCTGCACTGGCTTACAAACGTACTTGAGGCCCACATTGCGCATCAGAGCGCCGGGCAACAGGCCCGACTCGCAGAGAATCTGGAAGCCGTTGCAGATGCCCAGCACCAAGCCGCCACCCGCGGCAAACTTGTGGACCGACTCCATCACGGGAGAAAACTTCGCGATCGCCCCGGTGCGCAGATAGTCCCCGTAAGCAAAGCCCCCCGGCACAATGACGGCATCACAGTTCTCCAGGTCGTGGGTCTCGTGCCATAGGAACGTGGCAGGTTGCTTGGCGACGTGTTGAATCGTCCAATAAGCGTCGTGATCGCAGTTCGAACCGGGGAAAATGATGACGCCGAATTTCATTGGTGCCTCAGTTGAGGAATTTGAGTTTAGTCTAGCACGCTCGAGAGCCACGACCGCGAGCGCCGACCACGAGTCAACCCATAAGGATCAAGGTTCTTACTGCGGATTTTGTGACATCGAGGCGCCGGGCGAATCCTGCGGCAACAACAGCGCAGGAGGCGGCACCGGAGGAGCGGGAGTAGGCTCGCCGGTCTGCGCGGTGATCTGCTCGTGTGCCGCGGAGCTTGGAGGCGGATATCCCTTTGCTTGGACAATGGCCCAATGCCATTCGTCGCCGGAGGCGAGTTCGAGATTGAGTGGTGCGCTGAAGACGGTGGTCGCAAATGGAGGCGCGGCCGCTCGCATCCGGTAGATGACCGTCACGTCCGGTTTCTTCTCCGGACGGACCTCGGATTCCTGGCTGAGACTGCCGGCTGCCATGGCCGCCGGCTTTCCGGACCCGAGGGCGGTCGGCCAGCCCGTCGATTCTTTCTTCTTGACGATGGTCAACGCAACGGCCACCTCGCTGACGTGCCAGTCGGTCCCATTGAAAAGGGAAACCGTCAGGGCATCCCCCTCGATGGTAGCGGGCCCTTCGAGTTTGACGACGTCGCGCTGTGGCAGATCCATTTGTGCGTATTGGCTTGATAGAAGCGACTTGGTGTTCGCGGTGAAAGACAGGCTGCAGGTGACATCGGGCGCGGAGACCTGAAAACCCTTATTTTCACCGGCCATCAAGATTTTGAGCGCCGAGCCAGGACCCCGTTTGATCTCGACCTGGTCCATCACCTGCGACAGATTATCGTTATCGATGACATCCTGCGAGGACGCCGTTTTCTTACGCAGGTTGCGGGCGACATCTCCCAAGGGCGCTTCGTTGAGATCGTCCTGCGCGAGGCTTGACAGTGGCCGGAGACCGGCCAAAGCTGCCAGCAACGCGAGAGACAGCCACAATTTGGGGAGTCGCTGCACCTGAACCTCGAAACCTAATCGCCAACCTGAAGAGGAACCAAGCTCACGGAAACAAGGCGCACCGAGAGACGAAAGTCCCTAAGCTCATTGTATGGAGGGACGGAAAACGGGCGTAAGTAACCTTAGTACCTGGCAATGACGGGAAGGAGCGAATGGGCGTGCGCTGACGAAATGGAGGCGCAACGGGGCGCACGCCCAAAGCTTTGGGAAATGCTTTCTACAGAAGGCCCTGCGACCGGAACCGCGTGACTGGGTCAACGACTGGCAAAGCTTGCCGCCGGAAAATCCAGCGGGCCACCGCAAAGCCAATTGCCGCATAGCACAGATGCATCATCCGCATAATCACCCCCCAGCCGGGATCGATTCTTGATCGTCAGGGGGGAACCAACATCTGACTCTATCGGCACAATAGCAACGCCCCATTATGCGAGCAAGGCACAAGCGTGCTATGGAAGTGGCACGGAAGTAATAGAAAGTAACCCGGTGAGGCAACAACGAGGCGGGTAGATGCACCCGCCTCGGGATGACAGACGATCAGTGGGCCGGCGCCGATTCCTCGGCGGCTCGCCCCGGGGGCGGAACGACCACCGTCGACAGGCTGCCTTCGGCCGTCAGCTTCTGGAAGGAGGCCAGATCGCGGCGCTGCAGATCTTCCCAGCGCGAGATGAGTTCTCCGCTCTGCCGTTTCAGCTTCTCAAACTGCTGCTGCTCGGCCTCGGTGGGCGCGGAGTCCGCGGTGCCGACATCCATCGCCAGGTAAGCCAGCTTGGCATCGAGTTGCGGTGCATAGGCCAACGAGTCCTCGTTGGCACTAATCGTCAGATTAATGAGATCTTCCCGCACGGCTACGAGTTTCTTCTCTAGATCATCGGCGGCCGAGGATATCGTTTTGGAGCTGGCGTTCTCCGGAAGACGCCGTCTTAAACCGGCCAGCTGCGACCGAACATCCTGGATTTGATTGACGGTATCGTAAACGTGGCTCAATTGGTCGCGGGTTTCCAGAAGCATGTTGAATTGCTGTTCCAGGTCGGCCTGACTGATATTCACGCGCGGATCAAGTTTCAGATCAAAGCCTGTGGTCTGGCTCTGACCAGCCACCGTCAGCCGAACCTGGTAATGACCAGGGACAGCGACAGGACCGCGCGCGCCGCTCCCGTACTCCCACAGATAATAGCCGGGTACGCGGTGCGCTTCTTCGTAGCGCAGATCCCACACGAAGCGATTCAGACCGGCCTCCGCTTTGATCTGCTTCTCAGGCTTCTTGTCGTCGGGATCAAGCGGTTCTTCCAGCGAGTTGTACTCGGCGCTCGAGTACTTGCGGATGACTTTGCCGGAGGCGTCGAGAATTTCGATTTTCGTCTCACCCTCAGCCTTCGGGACATCCTTGAGGAAGTAGTAAATCACGGCGCCCGCCGGCGGGTTCTGACCGGTTCGCTTCGAGGGATGGTGCTCGCCGCTGGCTCCCGCCTGAATGCGGTAAGCGCTGGTCGGCGTGTACAGAAATGATTCTTTCTGCGCAATTTCATCGGTGTACTGACGCAATGGAGTAACGTCGTCGAGAATCCAGAAAGCGCGGCCATGCGTCGCGACGACCAGATCATTCTCCTTGACCACCAGGTCGTGTACCGGAGTTGTGGGGAGATTCAACTTTAACGGACGCCAATTGGCGCCGTCGTTGAAGGAAACGAAGACACCCTGCTCGGTGCCCGCATACAAGCAGATCCCGTTTCTTGGGATCCTGCCGTACTGCGCGGACAAAAGTCGTGTCTGGAATTCCCTGGGTGAGTTTCGTCCAGGTTTTCCCATAGTCGGCAGTTTTGTAGATGTAGGGATGGAGATCGTCGAACTGATGTCGATCGACAGCCACATACGCGGTGCCGGCATCGTATGGCGACGCATCAATCTGGCTGACTCGACTCCATTCCGGCATGTCCTTGGGAGTGACGTTGGTCCAGGTCTTGCCTTCATCCTGAGTCAACTGGATCAGGCCATCGTCGGTGCCGACCCAGAGAAGCCCCTTCTTAACGGGCGACTCCACTAATGCAAAGATCGTGTCGTAGTACTCGGTGCCGGTGTCATCGAGGGTGATGTCGCCTCCTGAGGGCTTTTGTTTACTCTTGTCATTGCGGGTCAGGTCTGGACTGATGGCCTGCCAGTGTACGCCGCCGTCGGTGGTCTTAAACAGGCGCTCTCCCCCGTGGTAGAGCGTATTGGGATCGTGCGGGGAAATCATGACGGGAGCGGTCCATTGGAACCGGTGCTCCAAATATGCAGCACCGTGGGCGTCGGAGAGTTCCGGCTGTTCGGTGATTGCCTTCACCTGTCCGATGCGCTTGTCGAAGCGCGTGATGTTGCCCTGATAATCGGCCGCGTAGACAACGTTCGGATCCGGCGGATAAGGAGCGATGTAGCCGGCTTCGCCGCCGCCCACGTCGTACCAATCGCTGCGGTCAATCGACCCATCATCGCTGCGGCTGACGATCGCGACCGTTCCAGCGTCTTGCTGCGCCCCGTACACGCGGTAAGGCGTAGCCGTGTCGGTTATGACATGGTAGAACTGCGCAGTTGGCTGGTTGTCCTGGCGGGTCCAGTTCTTGCCGCCGTCCATCGTCACCGTGACTCCGCCGTCGTTTGAGGCGATCATGCGCCGCGTGTTGAGCGGATCGATCCAGAGTCCGTGATTGTCGCCGTGCGGGATTTTGAACTTGTTGAACAGGTGGCCGCCGTCGGTGGATTTGTAGGCGTCCACGTTCATGATGTAGAGCACGTTCTCGTCACGCGGGTCGGCGATGACATGCATGTAATACCACGGCCGTTGCCACAAGCTGTGGCTGGGGTTCACCAGTTGCCAGGATTCACCACCGTCGTCCGACCGGTACAGACCGCCGTCTGGATTGTGAGCTTCAATCAACGCATACACTCGGTCCGAATTCGCAGCCACCGCGACACCGATCTTTCCGTAAGGGCCCTTGGGCAATCCATGCTCTTCCAGCCGTTTCCATGTGGTGCCACCGTCGTTCGAGCGGTAGAGACCGCTGCCGGCGCCGCCGTCCTCCATGCTCCACGAGGTGCGGCGGGCCTGCCACAGCGCGCCAAATAGAATGTTCGGATTATGCGGATCAAAGGCAACATCAATGGCGCCCGTGTTCTCGTCTTTGTAGAGAACCTTCTCCCAGGTCTTGCCGCCGTCGGTGGTGCGGAAGATACCGCGCTCTGAGTTCGTGCCATAGGGATGGCCAAGCGCCGCGACGAAAACGATGTCGGGATTAGAGGGATTGATGATGACCTTACCAATTGCGCGCGAATCGCGAAGGCCAACGTTCTTCCACGTTTTTCCGCCGTCCAGAGACTTGTAGACTCCGTCTCCGTGCGAGATATTGCCGCGAATGCACGCCTCGCCGGTTCCCGCATACAGAACGTTGGGGTTCGAACCCGCCACCGCGAAACTGCCAATTGCCGCCGTACCCTCTTTGTCAAAAACCGACGACCACGTCATGGCGCCATCGGTGGATTTCCAGACTCCGCCGCCAGTAGCGCCGAAATAGTAGGTCGTAGAGTCGCCGGGAATGCCCGCCGCGGTCAGAGAGCGTCCTCCGCGGAAGGGGCCGATCAGGCGGTACTTCATTCCCTTAAAAGCCTTCTCCTCCGGCTTGGAAGACTCAGCGTCCTCGGCATTCTTCTCTTTCTCAGGCGCCGGAGCAGTTTGAGAAGCTTGCGCCGGTTTCGCCGCCTTTGATTGGCGTTCAGGCTTGGTTTGAGTGAATGCAGCGGGCGCGAACAAAACCGCAATGGTGAGTGCCAGAACAACGTTCCCGATCGACGACACATGACAGCGAAGTCCGACTGGACCGACCATATTCAGATTGATCTCCGTGGGGAAGTGACGAGCAATTGGTCTATGGTAATCCCGCAAGTGTCCGATGCAAAGGGCAGCAGCACCCTGATCGGTCAGGTATGACCCCCGGTCGCGGTCAACACAAAACATTCTCACTTCTTCAACAGCAGCTTTTTCGCCGCGGCGAGTTCCTTGCGCTTCACTTCATCTACTTTGGGATAGGCGACGTCGAGAGATTCCAGCGTATCGACAATCACGCACGACACCACGAGTCGCGTGAACCACTTATTGTCGGCGGGCACTACGTACCACGGGGCATGTCCGGCCGCCGTGTTACGGATCATATCTTCATAGGCTTCCTGGTAGTCGTCCCAACACTGACGTTCATGAATGTCTGAAGCGGAGAACTTCCAGTTCTTCTCGGGCTCCTCCAGCCGCGCTAGAAAGCGCTGCTTCTGCTCCTTTTTGGAAACGTTCAGGAAGAACTTGCGGATGACGGTCCCGCTGCGGGCCATGTGCCGCTCAAAAGCGCGAATGTCTTCAAAACGCTCATCCCAGATCTTCTTCCCCACAAGGGATGGCGGCGTTTTCTGGCTCTTGAGAATCTCCGGATGGACGCGAACCACCAAGACTTCTTCGTAATAAGAACGGTTGAAGATCCCAATATGTCCCCGCTCGGGCAGGTCACGGGTGGTGCGCCACAGGAAATCGTGCTGCAGCTCGAGATCGGAAGGAGCTTTGAAGGAATATACCTGGCAACCCTGCGGATTCACACCCGACATGACATGCTTGACGATGCCGTCTTTGCCAGCAGCGTCCATCGCCTGAAAAATCAGCAGCACCGCCCAACGATCCTGGGCGTAAAGCATATCTTGCAGCTCAGCCATGCGGGCAATTCCCTGCTGCAGAGCTTCTTCCGCATGTTCCTTCGAGTGCAAGTGACCCGTGTCCGCCGGATCGAAGTCTTTCAGTCTAAAATGTTCGCTGTCCACGCGGTAGGTCTTGGCGAGTTTGTCGGTCTTCATCTCGTACCCACTGGTTTGGCGATCGCGGTCGGCAATTTGGCCTCCTGCCAGGCATCGAATCCCCCGGTCACGTTGGTCAAGTTCCTGAATCCGGCGCGCTGCAGCAAGCTGCAGGCGATCATGCTGCGATATCCGCTCTTGCAGTGAACCGCGATGGATGCATTGCGGTCCATCTCGGGGGGAGCGATTTTGAAGTTGTCCAGAGGCCACCAAGTCGCGTTCTCGATGTGCGCGGCCTCCCACTCAGGACCGCGCCGGACGTCCAGCACCTCGACCTCGGCAGAGGTGAGCCGCGCATTCAGTTCGCTCACCGTCATTTGCAAAAGCGATGCCGCTGGCAACCCGGCCTGCTTCCAGGCCTCGACACCTCCCTGGAGATAGCCGTCCATGACTTCGATGCCCACACGCGCCAACCGAACCCGCGCTTCCTCCAGTTGTTCATCCGATCCGGCAATTAGCACCGGATGGGCCGCCAGTCCAAGTACGGTTGCCGCCCACGATGCAAACTGTCCCGACAACGCGATATTGACCGAACCCGGCACGTGCGCCGCAGCAAACTCATCCCCCGTCCGGACGTCGAGCACGATTTCGCCATCGTCCAGCATAGCCTTTAACCCGCCAGGCGTGATGGCCCGCAGCGGAGGCAAATCCGACAATGCTGCGGCACCCGTGCGATTGATCTCGGCATCTTTGAGGAAGTATTCCGGCCGCGCCGGTAGATTGCTGGTAAGCTGCGCGACGAACTCTTCCCTGCTCTGGATCTGCAGCGCATAGTTCGTCAGCCGCTCCGTGCCAATCGTTGACGACCTTTCCGCCCGCATGTTTTTTCCACAGAGCGATCCGGCACCGTGCGCAGGGTAGACGACCACTTCGTCCCCGAGCTTAAGCAGTTTGTTGTGCAGGCTGTCGTAGAGCAGGCCCGCCAGTTGCGCCGGCGTGTGCCTAGGCGAAAGATCGGGACGTCCCACGTCACCGATGAACAGAGTGTCCCCGGTTAAAACTGCCCACGGCGAGCTCGACTTTTCTTCGTCCGTGACCACCAGGCAGATACTCTCCGGCGTGTGGCCGGGAGTCTCGAGCCCGCGGATTGAGGCTTTGCCAAACTTCAATTCGAAACCGTCGCTCACTGGCACATGAGGAAACATGGCCCCGGCCTGTGCTCCCATGTAGATATTCGCGCCCGTGCGGGCGGCCAGTTCCTTGTGCCCGGAGACAAAGTCCGCATGGAGATGACTCTCGAAAATGTGCCGGATCGCGACCCCTTGCTCCCCGGCCGCCTTCAAATACAACTCCACGTCGCGTTGTGGATCCACGACCACGGCTTCTCCGCCCGACGCCAGCATGTAGGACGCGTGCGCGAGGCATCCCAAGTAGAACTGTTCGAAGTACATAAGTGGCTGATCCCCGAATGTGCAAAGAGATGCTAGAACAAAATGCGAGCGAAAGCTATGCCGCACCGCACTTCAGATCGAGATAGGGGATGGTGTTAGGGTCAGGCGGGAAGCGGCGTGATGAACTCCAGGCCAAAACAAAAGCCATTGCGGGAGCGAACGATAGCCGGCATCCGTGAGTGAACCGGCGTGTCAAACTCAATCTCCAGCAGATCTCCCGGATTCAGCAGGATGCCCGCATACAGAACCATCCCACCTTCGCTCAATTCGGTGCCGCGCCCGGTAACCACGGTCGTCGAAAAGCCTTTGGAGGTTACTACCCGTACGGGGATATCTACGGGCAGGCGATCCCACCGGCGGGTGTTGGGGGTTGTCTGCATCAACGGGAATTTTCCTCCATCCGGCGCGTTCCCTCAAATTACGAAGGGGAAATGCGCCTTTGGTCAGTAGTACACCCCGCAAAACGAGGGCGCTGGGGGAGGCTGTTGCAACCATGCTCAAGCGCAGCAGTTATATCCACAGGAGGCCATTTGTCACCGAGCGACCTGCGGGCTTAGCCTGTCGAGAGGAGTAATCTATGACTACTATCGACGCCAGCCTCTCCGCCGAAACCCTCGAACTCAGCCCCTACGCACCGACCCGCTCCACGATTACCGCAAAGCCACTCAATAACGAGGAACTACGCAAAACCGAGGTCTACTGGCGAGCCTGCAACTACCTCAGCCTGGGGATGATCTACCTGCAGGAAAACCCGTTGCTCGCGGAGCCGCTGCGCCCCGAACATATTAAGAACCGGCTGCTGGGTCACTGGGGATCGAGTCCAGGATTGTCTTTCATCTACGTTCACCTGAACCGGCTGATCAAGAAGTACGACCAGGAAATGATCTTTCTTGCCGGTCCCGGGCACGGAGCGCCGGGTGTTCTCGGTCCGACGTACCTGGAAGGCACTTACTCTGAAACCTATCCCGAGAAGAGTCTGGATGTTGATGGCATGCAAGAGTTCTTTCGACAGTTTTCATTTCCTGGCGGGATCGGCAGTCACTGCACCCCCGAAACGCCGGGATCGATCCATGAAGGCGGAGAGCTCGGCTATGTACTCTCTCATGCCTGCGGCGCTGCCTTCGACAATCCTGATTTGATCGTCGCGGCCGCGGTGGGCGACGGCGAATCGGAGACCGGACCCCTCGCCACTTCGTGGCACATCAACAAGTTTCTGAATCCCGCGCGCGACGGCGCGGTCCTGCCCATCCTCCACCTGAACGGCTACAAGATCGACAATCCGACATTGCTGGCGCGCGTCTCGCACCTGGAACTGGAGAACTTGTTCCGCGGTTACGGCTGGACGCCTTACTTCGTCGAGGGTTCCGATGTCGATGCCATGCATCAAGCCATGGCCGCAACCACCGAGCATTGTGTTCAAGAAATCCGCGAGCATCAGCGAACTGCCCGCCAACAAGGCATCGTAAGCCGGCCTCGCTGGCCCATGATCGTGTTGCGCTCACCAAAGGGCTGGACGGCTCCGCGCGAAGTCGAAGGCCATTTTCTCGAGGGCTTCTGGCGGGCTCATCAGGTACCGTTGCCCGGTGTCAAGAAAGATCCCGAACAACTTCGCGTTCTTGAGAACTGGATGCGCGCATTGAGGCCCGAGTCCTTTTTCGATGGCAATGGCAAGCTCGCCCCGGTGTTCGGTGAGTTGGCGCCATCTGGAACGCGGCGAATGAGCGCCAATCCGCACGCCAACGGCGGACGCCTCAAAAAGGCCCTGCGCCTTCCGGATTTCCGCAACTACGCGGATAAATGCGAGAAGCCAGGAACGACCCTGTCCGAAAATACGCGCCCCCTCGGCGCTTTTCTTCGTGATGTGATGAAGCTGAACCTGAATAACTTCCGGGTCTTCGGGCCGGACGAAACCACATCGAACAAACTCGACGCAATCTACGCCGTCAGCAAGAAATTCTGGATTGAGGAGTCCTTTCCTGAAGATAAAGACGGGGGCAACCTCGCAGTCGACGGCCGCGTCATGGAAATGCTCAGCGAACACACCATGGAGGGAATGCTGGAAGGCTATCTCCTGACGGGGCGACACGGTTTCCTGTCGACGTACGAATCTTTCGTGCACGTCATCGACTCGATGTTCAACCAGCATGCGAAGTGGCTCGAGATCTGCAATCACCTCTCCTGGCGGGAGTCCATCGCGTCGCTGAATCTTCTGATCACGTCCACGGTGTGGCGGCAGGATCACAACGGTTTCACACACCAGGATCCCGGCTTCCTCGATGTGGTGGTCAATAAGAGCGCAAATGTCACCCGTATCTATTTGCCTCCCGACGTGAATTGCCTGCTCTCAGTCGCCGATCATTGCCTGCGCAGCCAAAACTACGTGAACGTGATCGTCTGCGACAAGCAAAAGCATCTGCAGTACATGAATATGGAAGCTGCGATTATTCATTGCACCAAGGGCATCGGCATTTGGGATTGGGCGAGCAACGATGAGTCCGGTGAACCGGATGTGGTGATGGCTTCCGCAGGGGATATTCCCACCCAAGAGGCCCTGGCCGCGACTGCGATGCTTCGCCAGGAGTTCCCGGACCTCAAGATCCGGTTCATCAACGTGATCGATCTCTTCAAATTGCAGCCTAGCACCGAGCACCCGCACGGACTTTCGGACCGGGAGTTTGATTCGCTGTTCACGGTAGATAAGCCGGTCATCTTCAACTTCCACGGTTATCCGCAACTGATTCATCGCCTGGCCTATCGTCGCACCAACCACGACAACATTCACGTTCGCGGATACAAGGAGAAAGGCAGCATCAACACGCCTCTGGAATTGGCCATCGACAACAACATCGACCGGTTCAGCCTAGCCATGGACGTCGTAGACCGCGTGCCGCGATTGCAGAAAATCGGTGGCCACGCCAAGGAGAGATTCTTAAACCAACAGATCGAGTGCCGGAATTACGCGCACCAGCACGGCATAGACAAACCGGAAGCGACAGATTGGACTTGGCCGTACTGACCACAAAAAGTTAGATGTGCGGATTACGAGGGGTGAGGTACGCCCTGTATGACGCGAACAGTGTCCCGCGCGATGAGGAGTTCTTCATCGGTCGGAATGGCGTAAGCTAGCAACTTGGACTCTTCAGTCGAAATCATGCCTTCCCGACCGACCGTCTCCTGATTCTTCGCTGCGTCAAGATGAAGGCCGGCCCATTCCATTCCGGCGCAGATTCGCGCCCGCACCTCCGGCGAGTTTTCTCCGATACCGCCGGTGAACACAACGGCATCAGCTCCGCTCATCGAGGCCAGGAAGGCGCCAATATATTTCCGCGCCCGATAGCAGAAAATTTCGATGGCCAGGCGGACACGCCGGTCGTCATGTTCTTTCAGTTCCGCCTGTAACTCGCGCATGTCATTGGTGAGTCCGGAAATGCCGAGCAGACCAGACTGTGTATTCAGCAGCATATCGACCTCCGACAGCGACAAGCCTTCCTTCCGGCCGATGACACCGACAATAGCCGGATCAAGGTCGCCGGAGCGAGTACCCATGACCAGACCCTCTAGCGGGGTCATGCCCATGGAGGTGTCCACGGAAAGTCCTCCCTTGATGGCGGTGGCCGAACACCCGTTTCCCAAGTGAAGAGTGATGATGTTGGTCTGCTCCCGCGTCAATTCCCGCAAGGCGCGATAGCGGAACGCGACGTACCGATGAGAGGTTCCGTGAAATCCGTAGCGTCGAACGCGGTGCCGGCGATAAAGATGATAGGGCACGGCGTAAAGATAGGCCTGTTCAGGAATGGAATGATGGAATGAGGTGTCGAATACCGCCACCTGGGGCACGTCCTTGCCAAAGATTTCACGCGCCGCCACAATGCATTTGATGTTGTTGGGATTGTGCAGCGGTGCAAGTTCGATGCAGTCGTCGATCCCCTTCAGAACCTTGTCGTCGATGAGAGCGGATTCCTTGAACTGCTCTCCGCCATGCACAACGCGATGTCCCACGGCATGCAGATCAGCCGTGCTCTTGATCTCTTTCACCCCTGATCGATCGGACGCGATGTAGCGAACCAGGTATTCCAGGGTAGCGGTTAGGTCTCGCAACGAAGCCGTGAACCTCTGGCTTGGCTGATCACGATACTGAATCTTGACGATCGCCTCGCCGCCAATGTCCTCCACCTCGCCCCGGCAGATGCGCTCGTCTTTGTATTGCTGGATCCGCTCCAGATCGGTGGCGATCACTTGAAATTTAAGGCTCGAGCTTCCCGAGTTGAGAACCAGGACATTCATCGCAGGGCTTTCTCCAGCCGCCAGGGTTCAAACTTCAAACAAAGATTAAGCTGTGCCGCCTGTGGACAGCAAACGGCCTCTGCCGATCAGTGCGAAAAGTAACGACTCCAAGTGATTGAACAGACGGGGAATCCGGTGATCGTTAGCCTTCAGAAGAGTCGGCCTACAATATTCTGGTCGCCTCGTTCGTCTACACAAGTAGATGGACCAGGCGCTGAAAAGACAGTGGCCGATGACGGAGCAGGATCAACGCATCTCCGAAGCGATCTCCCGCGACCGGCCCCGGCTGCGCAATTTCATCCGCAAACGGGTCGCCGACGTGGCCGATGCCGAAGACATCCTACAGGACGTCTTCTACGAACTCGTCGAGGCCTACCGGATGATGAAGCCGGTGGAGCAGGTTACGGCGTGGCTGTTCCAGGTTGCGCGCAACCGGATCACCGACCTGTTTCGCAAAGAGAACCGGGAAGAGTCAAGGACTGAGGCGGCTACGGTCGCCGAGAATGGTGAGGTGCTGTTGCTGGAAGAACTGCTTCCCTCCCCCGATGCCGGACCCGAAGCAGCCTACGCTCGCAGCCTGCTGCTCGAAGAACTGGATCATGCGCTCGACGAATTGCCGGAGGAGCAACGCGAAGTGTTTATCAGGCACGAATTCATGGGTTACAGCTTCAAAGAGCTGTCCGCGCGATCCGGTATCGGCTTGAACACGCTGATATCGCGCAAGCACTACGCGGTCCTGCATCTGCGCAAGAGGCTCCAGGCCATCTACGACGAATTTACGAAACGATAGGAACTAAACTATGAGAAGAAATCGGTTTCTAAGAGGATTGATGTTCTTGCCTTTGGTTGTGCTCTTTCTCGCGCTGTTTGGCTTTGTCGTGATGAGCTTATGGAACTGGCTTATGCCGGCTCTGTTCGGCTTGCACCTCATCACCTTTTGGCAAGGGTTAGGGCTGCTGATTCTCAGCAAGATATTCTTCGGCGCGTTCCGTGGTGGCCCCCACCGCCACTGGAGCTGGCGACGGCGCATGATGGAACGCTGGGAGCACATGACGCCGGAGGAACGGGAGAAATTCCGCCAAGCCATGGCCGGACGCTGCGGCTCATTCGGATCGCAAGCGCCGGAAGCGAAGTAGCGAAGTCTTGAGCGGTGAAATTGAGCCTAAGAACCCCAAGCAACATGGAATGAGGATTACGAGGTGGGAAAACGCATTTGTCCCTGGTGGCTCGGCTATCTCCTGGCCAGCCCTGTACGCCGGCTCTTCCAGGACCCAGCCGCTATCGTGCAGCCATACATCCGGGAAGGAATGACTGTTCTTGAGCCTGGGCCGGGCATGGGATTTTTCACTCTTGAGTTGGCGCGGCGGGTCGGTCCGAACGGACGCGTGGTGGCCGTGGACGTCCAGCCCCGGATGATCGCGGGCTTGAAACGCCGGCTAGCCCGGGCCGGCTTGCTGGAGCGCGTGGACGCCCGTGTCGCCACAGCCGATTCTCTTGGCCTGTCGGATCTGCGCGGGAAAATGGATTTTGCGCTGGCGATGGCCGTCGTGCATGAGACTCCGGGCCCTGGTTGGTTCTTCGGCCAAGTTGCCGAAACTATGAAGACCGGTGGAATCGTGCTCCTGGCTGAACCCTCCGGGCATGTGAAGGACACGGACTTCACAGCCGAAATTAATGCCGCCACTGGCGCAGGCTTGGTCGTGACCGAACACCCTGCTGTTCGCCACAGTCAAACCGCATTGCTGAAAAAGAACTGAGATCGATCTGCAAGGGGCAACGCGTTCCTCCCCCCATTCGGCAACGTCGCTCCCGGAAATCAGCAAACTTGTGTGCAGCATCACATCGCAGCGTGGTGCCGACGTGCGACAATGTGCCCTTACATCGCGATGGGCTGCAATCCAAACTCACAACGCCCGCCGCAGATCAAAGGCGACCTGACTGGAAGGAGCAAACTGAATGCCGGATTGGGCATGGATGATTGTCTTTGTCGTCGGCTATGTCGCTTTGACGCAATGGCTACTCCCCAAGCTGGGAGTGCCGACCTGACGTGCCAATTCCTGTTCCGTCGAGTCTCGACGGACTGCCAAGCCAGGCCGCAAGAATGGCCAGTAACTCGCTTCCTATTGCGGATACCACTCGAGTAGCCGTACCTCGATTCCGCTGCCCTCGAGTCCCTTGCGAAATACGGCCAGGTCGGATCCGCGATAGTGGTACGGGATCACAATTTTCGGGTGGAAGGCTTTGACCGCGTCGGCAGCCTCATCCGGAGGCATGGTGTAAGGCAAGTTCATGCACACAAAAGCTACGTCGATATTCTTGAGCGCTCTCATCTCCGGCACTCCCTCGGTATCCCCAGAGAAGTAGAATCGGACGCCGCCGTAAGTAAGGACGTAGCCATTGCCGCGGCCCTTGTCGTGAAAAAATTTGCCGGGAGCCGGCCCGCGCTTCAGGTTGTAGGCCGGGATGGCCTCGATGGTCCAGCCCTGCCATGTTTTACTTTCGCCGTTGGCGATCGGCTTAGCCGCAATCACAGTCTGGACGACGGCTGGAGCCGCGAGGATCTCCGTTCCTGCCTTGCTCACTTCCGCAATCGACGCGGGATCCATGTGATCTCCATGGATATCCGTTATCAAAATCAAGTCCGCCTTCGGCCGTTCGGCCAGCTTCGCAGGCTTCGCCGGATCGAAATAGATCGTCTTCCCGCCCGCCTCGATCAAGGTGCTGGCATGGAAGAGCGGCGTGATCTTTACCGTTCCCGCCGATGTTTCGAACGTTTGTATTTGTGAGAAGCCTAACGATGACATCACAAGGATGGAACAAGCTAGAGTCAGAGGTAGTTTCATTTCAGCCTCGATAACGTTATTGATGTCGACAACACGGAAACTGATCAGTCGGAATTCCCGCCAGTCAGTAGAATACTCATTCTTGTTTGACAAACTGTTCACTCGCAATGCGGAAACCGGTATTCGCGGCGGGAACTCCCGCATACACCGCTGTTTGCAGCAGGACTTCTTTGAGATCGCACGGTTCGAGTTCATGTGCCAATCCCGCGCGCAAGTGGAGTGTAAACTCCTCCCATCGTCCCAGTGCTGCAGTGATAGCCAGCACCAGGAGCCGTCGCGTTCGCGGGTCCAACGCGGGACGCGTCCAAATCGTGCCCCACGCATAGCGAGTGATCATTTCCTGAAACTCGCGGGTGAAGTCTGGGGTAGCGCTAATTGCCTGGTCAACATGAGCGTCGCCGAGGACTGCACGCCGCATCTCGAAACCAGACTGCAACGAATCTCCAACATCTTGTGGTGGCATTAGGAATTCGAGCAGGCCTGCGGTGAACGAACGAGGTTGCTCGATATTCGACAAGTGGGCCGCCGGAAGGTGAAGAACCCGCGCTCCAGCAATTTCACGAGCGAGAATCTCGCCGTGACCAGTCCATGGCGTGGACACATCGCGATCTCCCACGATGACTAGCGTCGGCGTCTTGATCTTCCCTAGCAGCGCTCTATGGTCCGTATCGCGCAGGGCCGCACAACAGCCGAGATATCCGGTAGGGTCGGTTCCAACCAGCGTGGACCGGATCGACTCGGCGTAAGGATTCTTCTGTGCCCGAGTTTCCGCCGAAAAAAACCGTTGCATCGCAAGCTCGACGATTGCACTCATTCCGCCCTTAAGCACCGCTGCGATCCGCGTATCCCAGTTGGCGCGTGGCACAAATTGAGGTGACGTGTTGGCCAGAACAAGATGAGTGACCCGGTCCGGCGCATGTGCCGCAACCCATTGCCCGATTGCTCCTCCCATCGACAGACCGCAGAATGCAAATCGCGAAATCCCAAGCGCATCGGCGAGGCCGAGAACGTCGCGACCGAGCAATTCAATCGAGTACTCGCCCGCGGGAGCATCCGAAGCTCCATGGCCGCGGGTGTCGTAGTGCAGGATCTGAAAGTAACGCAACAAATCCGCGATCTGCAGTTCCCACATCCCGTGGTCGGTTCCGATCGAGTGGGAAAGAATTAGCACTGGCCGCCCAGGCGTTCCCTCAAGGCGATAGAACAATCGCGCGTTCTGAATGGTGGCAAAGGGCAAAGCTATTGCTCCTTTTCGATGTCTGCGTTCCGTCCGGAATTGGAAAGCAATGCCTCCCGGAACTCCTCCGCAGAACCCAGGTAGTGTTCCGGCACTTCCAATTGTCGAAGTGCCCCAGGATCAAGATGGGCCGTCACCTCAGGAATCTCAGCGAGCACGTCGGCAAGGTGCCTGCCCTCTGAGACGCTTTTTTTGGCAGCGGTTTCGAGTACCTTGTGGGCAACATCGCGCCCGAGTTTCGATCCCAACAGCATCATGGCGCGCTCCGCAAAAATCACTCCGTTGGTGCGCTCGATGTTGGTCCGCATCTGTTCTGTGTCTACGGAGAGTCCTTCCGCCACCTCCGCCATGGAAGAGATCGCCAGTCCGGTCGACTGTACCACCGCGGCCACAATCGGCCACTCCGCATGCCATCCACCGACTCCCCGCTCGTGCTCCTGCACCATCGCGGAAAGATACGACGCCACCAGTCCGGGGACGCGATGCGCGGCGCCGAGTGTCAGAGAACACGCGGTGGGATTGCGTTTGTGCGGCATCGTCGAAGAACCACCGCGTCCTTCTCCCGCAGGCTCCGCCGCTTCGCCAACTTCGTTTTGCATGAGAAGGCTGATGTCGCGGGCCATCTTGCCCAGCGACCCCGTGATCACACCGCACGAGCAGATTAGCGCCGCCAGTCGGTCCCGCTGCGTATGCCAGGGCGCTTCCGGGGACGCCGGCAGACCAAGTTCTTCCGTGAGCGCCCGGGCAAGTGGAATTCCCTGATCGCCCAAGGATGCCAGCGTGCCACTGGCCCCACCAAACTGCACGATCGCCGCAGTATTGAAGCCTGCGCGCAAACGATGTCTTCCGCGCCGGACTGCACCCAGCCAGCCCGCGGCTTTCAGGCCGAAGGTCACGGGCGGCGCTGGCTGCAGGAGGGTCCGCCCGAGCATAACGCTGTCTTTGTGTTGCTCCACCAAATGGGCGAGAGCTTTTTCCAGCCGAGCGAGGTCATCGTTGAGCAGTGGCTCCGCCCTCTTGAGCAACAGAGACATTGCCGTGTCCGCGACATCCTGGCTGGTGGCCCCCCAATGAACGAAGCGCGCCGCTTCAGCATTGCTCCTTCTCACCTGCTCGGTAAGAGCCTTTACCAATGGAATCGCTGGCGTGCCGGCACGCAGCGCTGCTTGAGCGAGCGCCGTAGAATCGAAGTTTTTGCTCTTTGCTGCCGATGCGATCGCATCGGCGGCGGTTTGTGGAACGATGCCCAAGCGGGCTTCGGCACGAGCAAGTGCAACCTCGAACTCCAGCATGGCCGTGAGGACCGAACCGTCGGAAAACAGTTCCGCAAGTGGTTCCGTGGTTGCCAGACTGTCGATCAATCGCACCGTCAATGCAGCCTCCTGGCGGGAGTTGACGCTGGTCTGCGGCTCTGGTTGCAGGGTTGGCGGGTCATCCCTGGATGATTACACATCAAAGAAGACGGTTTCGCCCTCGCCACAAAGGTGTACGTCGAAGCGCCAGTGACCGGGTTGCTTTCCATCTGGACGCGCCATCAGGGTATCGCGCCGCCTGTCAGGAACCAATGCCAGAATCGGATCGGTTTCGTTCGACGCATCTCCGGCAAAGTAAATGCGCGTCGACAGGCGCTTTAGAAGCCCTCTGCCCAGGACTGAAGCGTTGATGTGAGGCGCTTGCACATTGCCGCCTGGCCCCGCTACCCGTCCTGGCTTGATCGTTTCGAACGAGCAGGCCCCATCCTCGCCTGTCGGCATTCGTCCGAAACCGCGAAAGGCTGGATGTACATTCTTACTTCCAGCATCCTCCGGATGGTTGTAGTTCCCATCCGCATCCGCCTGCCAGAGTTCAATCATTGCGTCCGGAACGGGCACGTTGTCCCCATCCAGCACGCGGCAGGTAAGCCACACTCGTTCGCCCTTCACGCCTTGGCTGACCAGGCAAGAAACCGATCTGCGATCCGTGAGACCCAGGTGCAAATAAGGTCCAACAGTCTGAGACGGGGTCGGAGTACGGTCCATGTCAATCCTCAAATGGGGTAGCCTCGCGTCCACGCAGCACGATGTCGAAACGATAGCCGAGCGCCCACTCTGGCTTCGTGCTTGCCAGGTCAAACTTCGAGATCATACGCTGCCGGGCTCTCTCATCCGGAACCGACTGCATGATCGGATCATAAGCAAATAGCGGATCGCCCGGAAAGTACATCTGGGTTATCAGACGTGTCACAAACGCCGGTCCAAACAGAGAAAAGTGGATATGCGCCGGCCGCCACGCATTGTCGTGATTGCGCCACGGATACGCTCCCGGCTTGATGGTCACAAATCGGTAACAGCCGTTCTCATCCGTCATCGTTCTGCCGGTACCCGTGAAGTTGGAATCGAGTGGCGCCGGGTGGTCGTCCCTGGCGTGGGCATAGCGCCCCGCAGCGTTCGCCTGCCAGATCTCGATCAGGCTGTTCGACACCGGGTGGCCATCTCCGTCCAGTACGCGACCGCTCACGATGACGCGTTCTCCCAGCGGATCGCCCCGATGCTGAACCGTAAGATCGTTGTCATTCGGACCGATGGCAGAATGCCCGAAGACGGGCCCCGTGACTTCTGACAGGGTATGCGGCAAGAAAATCAGCGGCTGAGAAGGCGCTCTGCGCCGCGTCGCGCGGTAAGCGGGATAGGCCGACTCAGGTTGAGTCCCAAGTTCACATCGCCGATACGGAACGACGGACCCCGCCGGCTTGCTGTCCTTCGACGGAGTCAACGAAGAAGACATTGTGTTCTCCCTGCGCGTTACCAATGCCAGACCACCCCTACTGCAAAAGAGGAATGTCCTTCACCGAAGGCGGTTGCGGGATCGACTTCAAGAACGCGTGAATATCAGCCAGGTCCGCGTCCGACGCGACTTTGTTAGTGTAGGGCGGCATCTGCCCCCTGGGTTGCCGCATGTAATTGCTGAATGCTGACAACGGAATCGGATTCGGTGCAAGACGGGGCCCGCTGGTTCTCGACCCTTGCGCCTGCCTGCCATGGCACTCATAGCAGCCGTAGCTGGTATAGAGTTCCTTCCCCTTCTCCAGATTTCCGCTCGCGGTCTCAGACTTCTTGTTGGCAGCCGATGTTTGCGAGCCCACCTCAACACAGAACACCAAGAGTGCCATCGCCGTCACAGTGGTGAGCAACACGCTGCAGAAAGCCCCGCTCTTCTTCAAGTCTCTCTCCTGATCGCAGTAATAAAACCCAACTCCTACCGAGGCTGAGTCACCACATCGATCAGCGCCGGTTCCCCCTTTTCCACCACTTCGATCGCACGGCGGATCGCAGGGCCTAGATCGTTCGGGTTCGTGATCGGTCCCTCAGCGTGTACGCCCATGCTCTGAGCCAACTTCGCATAGTCGATTTCTGGACCGGTGATCGTCGTGCCGATCATGGCACGACTGATGCCCCGGTTGTGCCGGTCGGCCATGCGCTGCACATGCATCAATTCCTGATGCCATCCCCGGTTGTTATGCATGATGCTGAGCAATGGAATCCGATGATGCGCCGAGGTCCACAGAACGCCCGGCGCATACATCAAGTCTCCGTCGCACTGAATGGCGACGGTGAGCCGGCCGTGCTTCCGGTTCGCCAGAGCAGCCCCGAGAGCCGCCGGCGCCGCATACCCGATGCCATGCCCTCCCGCTCCTCCAATAAACTGATAGTGCTTATCGAACGACCACAAGCGTAATGGCCAATTACTGATCCAGGGCACGGTCTCGGTCACGAGCGACCAGTCTTTGTCTTTGATCTGTCCCCAGATCTCAGCGCACATGCGGGCCGTGCTGATCGGACTCACATCCCAGGCGTAGGTTGCCTCATGGCGAGCTTGCTGCAGAGCATTCTGTCGCGCCTCGCCGAATTCTTTGCCACGTTGTTCGTAAACTCGTTTGCGGTCGCCCGTGAGCGCCCGCTTCACCACCTCGATCAGCGACGGCAACGTGGCCTCCGCATCGGCGGCCATGGCCAGGTCGACTTCGGTGTAGCGCTGGAAGTCCTGATAGTTACTTTTGAGATAAAGATCGTTCGCCGTGATGCTGATCAGCTTCGCGTTCGGGTTCACCAGCGGCTCTGAGGAGCGCACGAGTTGTTCGCGGAAGGAGTTCACCGTTCCCCAGAAGTCACCGACTTCGAGACCAAGGATTACGTCTGCCCCAGCAATCAAAGGGATCGCTTGCTCTGACTGGTTCAAAGGGTGACGCGAGGGGAAGTTCATCCGACCACCCTGGTCGATGACCGGAGCCTGCAAAGTTTCCGCCAACTCGATCAGCAATGAGACCCCAGCGGGTGTGCGCGCCGCGCGATCCGCAATGATCACAGGGCTTTCCGCTGCCACCAGAAGCCGCGCCGCTTCGGCCACTGATTCTGTGTCCCCTTGAGGGGGCGTCGCTAATGTCAGCCTCGGCACGCGCAAGTTCGTATTTTCTGCAATCCCTTTTTCCTGAAGCTCGCTGTCGACGACCAGCAACACCGGCTCCAGCGGCGGCGTCATCGCGATCTTGTAGGCGCGCACTGCAGACTCGGCATAGTGCGGCAGCGAGGCCGGTAGATCGTCCCACTTGACGAAGTCTCGCACCAGTTCCGCCGCGTCCTGCACGCTGTGATCCCACTCCGGCCCCGGCCGGCGGAGCGTCGCATCGATCATGTTTCCCATCGTCATGTAGATCGGCACGCGGTCGCAAAACGCGTTGTAAATCGCCATGGAGGCATGCTGCAGTCCCACGGTGCCGTGGAGAAAAACTCCCATCGGCTTGCCTTCAATCTTGGAATACCCGTGCGCCATCCCCACGGCCGACTCTTCGTGGCAACAGGTAATGAACTCCGGATTCTTGTTCCCACCGTAGTTGATGACCGACTCATGCAAACCGCGATAGCTGGATCCTGGATTCGCCGCGACGTACTCGATCCCCAGAGACTTAATCACATCGACCATGAAATCGGCGCCGGGCCGGTCGGTGGTCAACACTTCCGCCACCGGCTCACCGGTTTCCGCCTGCTTCGACATGGGCGGAGGCGTCCCCGGCGCGCGCTTCCCGGAGTCTTGTGCGCTTACCGGTGTCACGGCAGCAGCCAGAACCGCCACCCCAGCCGCCGAGCCCCTCAGAAAATCGCGGCGGTTAATCGATTCCTTTTTGGATCTACCCAATCAATCCTCCCCCTTCGTTCTCGACCATCAAAGCGAAACACCGGTGATGGACAATCGTAATTATTCGTAATTTGAAGCCGCACGACGTTCAGCGCAACAAAGGACTCAACAGCGCGGCATGCTCCTGCAAAATAGGCAAAAAGCGGTGGATCATCTCCGCTGAAGACACACGCGCGGCATGTACGCCAACGTTCATCGCCGCCACCACGCGGTTTTGGAGGTTCTTCACCGGAACCGCAATCGAGCGCAGGCCCAGTTCCAACTCCTCATCGGCCAACGCGAAGCCATCCCATCGGACCCGCCGGATGATCTCGCCCAGTAGCCGCTTGTCGGTGATGGTCTTCGGCGTGAGCGCCTTAATGTCGACACGATCCAGATATGCGGCCAAGTCAGGCTCTGCGAGCGAGGCCAGCAGTACCCGCCCCATCGACGTGCAGTATGCCGGTAGCCGGCTGCCAATCGAAAGCCCGACCGACATCACTCGCTTGGCAGTCGATCGAGCGATGTACACGATTTGGTCGCCATCCAGAACAGTCAGCGAGCTGGATTCATGAACCAGCTCTGTAATTCTTTCCAACGTCGGTTGGGCCATCGCTGGAAGAGAACTGGATGCCAGGTAAGAAAATCCAAGTTTCAGAACCCGTGTCTTCAGCCGATAAGTGCGGCCTGAGGATTCCACGTAGCCGAGCATCTCCAGCGTGATCAGAGAGCGGCGCACCGCAGCCCGGGAAAGCTTGGTTGAGCGAGCGACATCCGCAGCCGTTTGCCCCTCGGTGTGGCCCTCGAAGGACTCAATCACTCGCAGCCCTCGAGCTAGTGACAGAACGAAATCGGGATTCCCGTCAAACGGTGCGAACTCATCGGGAACGCCCGTCTCCATGGCCTCGTCGGAGGGAGGGAGCAGTTCCGTTTCTAGTCGTTTCGACAACATGCGGAAAAGTCAGAGAGCGATATTCGCACAGATGTACAGAAAAATAAAGTCCAGATTGGGGGCTTGACTTGGATTCCGAGGCATTGCGATACTCTCAGCGCACAAAAAATCTATAATCGCACAAATGCGGAGGCGGCGGCAGGTAGTTTACGGTGTGTCCGAGTCTCCACCCAACTGAGAGCCAAAGACACCGGCGGTTCGGTCCAAAATCATTGGAGAATAATGGGAAAGCTACAACTGTCCCTGGCCTGCTGGAACTATGACCGCACCCGCGGACTTCTCGAAGGCCGAATCCCGGTCGACGGGATCGATCTCACGTACCTCAACCTTCCCGTGGAAGAGACCTTCTTCCGCATGCTGCGCCATCACGAGTTCGACGCCGCGGAAATGTCGCTTTCCTCCTACGTGCTTTCTCTTTTTGCCGAGGACCCGCCCTTCATCGCGATTCCCGTTTTTCCTTCGCGGTTTTTCCGTCACTCATGTATCTACATCAACTGCAACAGCGGCATCCGGGAACCAAAGGATCTGATCGGCAAGCGCGTCGGCACGCCTGAGTATCAGATGACCGCGGGAGTCTGGATCCGCGGGATTCTCAGCGATGAGTACGGTGTGCCCGTTGCAGGCACGAATTACTTCAACGGTGGAGAAGAGGAACCGGGCCGTCCGGAGAAACTCAAGCTCTCGCTCCCCCCTGAGATTCATCTCGAATCGATCCCCGCGGACAAAACATTGTCCGGCATGCTCGATTCCGGCGAGATTGACGCTCTTTACACCGCGCGCATGCCTTCCACCTTCTTGCGCGGCTCTGGGACGGTGAAGCGCCTGTTCGAAGACTATCCCTCTGTCGAGCGTGAGTATTACCACCGGACCAAAATCTTTCCCATCATGCACACCGTAGTCATTCGTCGCGACGTATACGAGAAACACCCCTGGGTCGCCCAATCCTTGTACAAGGCATTTGTGTACGCGCAACGGGAGGTATACCAGGAGTTGTACCAGACGGCCGCACTCAAATTCATGCTGCCTTGGCTCATTCGGCACGTAGAAGATACTTGCAACCTCATGGGACAGGATTTCTGGCCCTACGGCTTCGAGCCGAACGTGCTACCGCTCACAACGTTTCTTCGCTACTCTCACCAGCAGGGCCTGGCGAAACGACTATTGAAGCCTCGGGAACTTTTTGCCGCTGAGTCATTGGAATCGTTCAAGATCTAGCGTACCGAACCAAGCGCGGAGCCATGGCAAATCGCAATTTGACGTTGGCAGACAAGACAGTCTCTGGCCGTTGGTGGGCGCTGGGTCGAGGCGATATCGACGCCACAGTTGCGCAGGTTGGCTTCAACCTGGCGCAGATGATCATCCCCGTCTTTCTGCTTGCCCCGATCGGAATATCTCTCGAATTCAGCGTCGGTCACCTGCTTCCCGGATACGCGCTGGGATTCCTCGCCGGTTCCCTTGGACTCACTCTATTGGCGGTTCGCCTGGGCCGTCGGGAGGCACGTAACGACGTTACTGCTCACGTGTACGGGAACAATGTTCCCGCCATCATTGCCTACACGCTGTCCATCGTCCTTCCCGTCTACCTGCAAACCCACGATCCGATCACCGCATGGCAAACCGGCGCCGCGGCAGTGGTCTGGACTGGCCTCATCAAGCTGGTCGCGGCTCCATTCGCAGGCGTGTTCCGTCGCTTCATTCCGGTGCCGGCGTCGATGACGGTGTTCGGCGCAGCCATGTACAGCTATCTCGCTCTGGTGTTATTGCAGCGCGTATTCGATCATCCCCTGGTAGGAATCATCGCCCTTGCGATCGTCGCGGTTAGCGTTCTTGCGAACGTCCCGATCACGCGCTGGCGAATCCCGCCGTTCATCGTGGCTTGGCTGATCCCGCTGGCCGTGGGTCTACTGGTCGGTTATGTCCACCCAAAGTGGCAGAGTGTATCGATCCGGCTACCGCTGGTTGCATCGCTCGGTCCCCTCCGCAGCCTGGCACTGGCTCTGCCCTATTTCTCTGTAGTTGTACCGATGTCTATTTATCAAGTCCTGCAAGACATCGCCGCCGTCGAAGGCGCCACTGCCGCCTCCGACAACTATGACGCCCGCAGCATCGTAGCCTGTGATGCGCTGGCCACCATGGTTTGCGGTGCTGCAGGCAGCGTGATCACCCCGGTCGTGTATGCCCTCCACCCACCCTACAAAGCCATGGGCGCCCGCATCGGTTTTGCATTCTGGACCCCGATCATCTTCCTGGCCATCGTGATGAGCGGTCTCACTCTGTTCATTGCGCAGCTTTTTCCGTGGCCAATTCTGGCCGCCATGATCGCGTATGTTTCAGTTGGCGTTGGATTGGCCACGCTGCGGCGTGTCGATCGCAAATATCTCGGCGCGGTTCTTCTCGGATTCGTCCTGCCTGCCGGCGCCGTCGTCGCGGCCGCGGTAAACTCCGCCCTTCCAGCCCTGAAGCTCTCAGCCGCCAATCCGGATGTGCAGGCGGCGCTGAACCAGTCGATCTACTGGCAGTCGGTCCAGGGACTGGGGAGCGGCTTCCTCTTTCTTGTGCTGGTAGTCGCCGCGCTGATTGCCGAGTTGATCGATAGAAATTTCGTCCGCGCCGCCCTGTGGTGTGTTGCTGCGTCATTGTTTTCCTGGCTCGGCCTGATGCATTCACCCATCTTTCGCTGGGGCGCGCAACCGGGATATGCCGCGGGCTGGATGGCCGCCGCAGTCATCGTGTTCTCCGCTCGATGGTGGAGAGGAGACTCGCCCGTAATCTCCACAGAAACCCACCGGACCGATGTCCTGACGCATAAAGAGAGCTGAGGAGAGTCAGCGGTATGGCTGGCCCTGATCAGCGAACATCGTGGGATTGGTGGAGCTAGTCGGGATCGAACCGACGACCTCATCGTTGCGAACGATGTAGTATTCCGTTCTGCTCCGGTTATTCCTCAACAACTTAGCCCGAAATTCCCCACAAAATCAGCCCGTTTATTGGAACGTATTTGGAACGTAAATCTGGGGCGCTCGGTGTTCGCTACTCTGTGCGTTGTGTTCTGCCGCCTACAAAGTCAACAAACTATCCGAAAGCCGCAACCACAATCACCGTTCGGAGTGGCCGTCGCCCTTCATGCTGCCGGATGGTGACCACGCAGATGTGACCAATGGGAAACAATCATGGGCAGACCTTCGAATACCATCTCTCGGGCCGTAGTAGACGATTGCGAAATCGTCAAAGCGTCTGATGCTTTGCGCTGCCTCAGGCTTCGCCTTTGGTTTACTCTGGTGCCCACTCGGGGACAGGGACAGCGCTTGTGCCTGTTGTGCCCGAGGTGTGGCTGCCGAGCCTTCAAGCTCTACCGGCCGCTGTGGCTGCAGAGTTTTGCGTGCAGATCATGTCACAACCTTAGCTACACCAGCGTGCAAAACATGACGCGCGGCTCGATCGGCTTCTCAAAGTGCCCGACCGAGAGATCCTCCGTCTTGTCGAGCAGGACAAGAACATGACGTGGAAACTACTGGCCATTCGCGCCGGCTACATTCGACTGGGTCTGATTCGCAAATACTGACTAGCAGCCGACCAGCAGATGTCATCATTTCCTAGCAGTCCGTGGTGAAAGTCTGGATTCGTCTGGGCAATAAAGATGAGTGGTCCACAGCAAGAGTGCGTACACTGCGGGCATGGCGATGGGACGACGACGGAGGCAGGGGCCGCAGCAGGAAGAGTTCTGGGTGGCGCACAGCGAGTTGCCGCGGACGGTGGCGCATCCGTTCTACCAGCGGTTGAACCAAGTGCTAGAGGCGCGTGGGTTCGACGGGTTCGTGGAAGGGCAGTGTGAGCGCTTCTACGCTGAGGCGATGGGGCGTCCGTCGTTGACGCCGGGGCGGTATTTCCGCTTGCTGCTGATCGGATATTTCGAAGGGATCGAAGGCGAGCGCGGCATCGCGTGGCGGGCGGCGGATTCGCTGGCACTACGCCATTTTCTGGATCTAAAACTGAGCGAGGCGCCCCCAGATCACTCGACGATTTCACGAACCCGGCGGCTGATCGATGTAGAAACGCATCAAGCGGTATTCCGCTGGGTGCTGGATTTGCTAGCTGAGAAAGGGCTGCTCAAGGGCTAGACCGTAGGCATCGATGCCACGACGCTGGAAGCGAACGCGGCCATGCGCTCGATTGTGCGGCGGGATACGGGCGAGGGCTACGAAGAGTTTCTGCGGCGACTGGCGGAGGAATCGGGAATCGCAACGCCGACGCGACAGCAGTTGGCGAAGTTGGATCGCAAGAGGGCGAAGAAGGGATCGAACGACGATTGGGTGAATCCGCATGACCCAGAGGCGGAGATCACGCAGTTGAAAGACGGGCGCACGCACTTGGCCTACAAGGCGGAGCATGCGGTGGATCTGGAGACTGGGGCGGTGGTGGCAGTGACGGTGACGGGCGGCGCGGCGGGCGACACCGAGACGATTCTGGAGACCTTACCGCAGGCGGGGGAACACATCGCGGAAGTGGCCTGCACCACGAATAACGAAGAAGTCGGGGAACGAGTGCATCCGGAAGGTCCGATCGAAGCCGTGACCGACAAGGGATATCACAGCAACGACACGCTGACGGCGCTGGCGGAAGCAGAAGTTCGAACTTACGTCTCGGAACCCGATCGTGGACGGCGTCGTTGGCAGAATAAGCCGGAAGCGCAGCAGGCGGTGTACAGCAACCGGCGGCGCATTCACGGCGAGCACGGGAAACAGCTGCTGCGCCGCCGCGGAGAGTTTCTGGAACGCAGTTTCGCCCACGCCTATGAAACGGGAGGCATGCGACGCGTGTACCTGCGCGGGCGAGAAAATGTTTATAAACGGGTCCTGATTCACCTGGGTGGATTCAATCTGTCGCTGGTGATGCGGCAGGGGTCGGGAAAGGGGACGCCGCGCGGCTGGCAGGGATACTCGGCCGAAGCGTTGCTGATGGGATTGCAGTTGTGGATCGCAACCCTGGAGCGCGCCGAACAAGAAACCCCATCGTCGCCGATGTGCGGACCGTCACCTGTCGTGGGCGTCACCATTGTTATCTGGTTCGCGGCGCACTGACAAAACTACTTCTGCCACGGGCTGCTAGATGGTAATCGACCACGCGCCACACGATGGTCAGCGCATCGTCAGCCAGTGATGACCGTAAGGCGCGAATGTGGAATGCGGCCAGTGGGTAACTAATACACGCCAAGAACACGGTTTAGCAGCCGAGCAGCGGTTGCGGCGCGGGGAACGCACGTGGAGAATGGAGATGCCCGGGCCGTGTTCCGTTCGACTCAAGCCTCAGTTCGGCAACTCATTGAACCCACGCCCCCTCAGGATCATTGGCACGCACTTTTCCGCCCGCGCGGCTCTGGTTTTTGCCTGCTTCGCAGATGAGACGTGGAAAATGTATGACTTCCTCCGGCCTGGTGTGAGCGTTGCGAATGCCGACCTGAGAACCGCGTTGTCATCCAGCCTCCTCTGCAACTCCTCAGGAATTGGGTACTCTGAAGGTTTCTTTAGGTCTATCTTCGTCCCGGACTCCTCCAATTCGATGGCTTCATAGAGGTAGTCCTTCAGGGTCGATCGTATGGCCGCAATCTCCCGAAGCGAGGTGAATTTAATCCATCGCCCGGCCTGCGTATGCTCTCCAATCCTTTCGAGAACCTGCTTCGGATCTTTGAGCAGTGCGCCCTTGAAGAACGAGAACGCGCACGACTCCTTGAGCGGGATCACGATCGCCACGTTTTTCTTCAGCAAGGTGAAGCACGGTTTGCCCCACTTGAGTTCTTCGGTCAGGTCGCAGTCGAGCGCGATCTGGCGTAGCTTATCTGTTTCCTTCTGCCACTTCTTCGCATAGGGAACTTTCATCGTTCCAGGCCCTTTTCCAAGATTGCTGAATTCATTCAATTCTGCCAGAAAATACAGTAAGCTAGCCTCGCCATACTGTACTTTGACGAGTCAGTCGCGCAATAAATCTTGATCGCGCCGGAAGCCGCGAGCCAGTGACCCTCAGCGTGGGCAGGGCTCGGCAAGGTGCCGCTTATTTTTAGGGAATGATAGCGTTCTTTATCATTCAGTATCTGGGTTGGCAAGCGAACATTCGCGTCTTTGTCCCAGACAGCGCCGCGCGATTCGCCTGGAGCAACTCAGTCTGCGACGAGTGGGCTGATGTGGTGTGCGCCCTGTCTTTGTGGAGCATACTGCGTTGACTCGCCTCCCTGTCGCCCTTAAGATTAGAAGCCCCCCAGGTCAGCGCATGATCGACCAAGTCATCTCGCATTACCGCATCGTCGAGAAGATCGGCGGTGGCGGGATGGGCATTGTCTATAAGGCCCAGGACGCGAAACTGGACCGCTTCGTTGCTCTGAAATTCCTTCCTGACGAAGTGGCCAAGGATCCGCAAGCTCTGATGCGCTTTCGTCGCGAGGCCAAGGCAGCTTCCGCGCTCAACCATCCCAACATTTGCACCATTCACGAGATCGACGAGCAGGATGGCCAAACTTTTATCGTGATGGAGTATCTGGAAGGCGTCACGTTGAAAGATCTCATCGCCAGCCGCCCGTTGGAGATGGAAACTTTGCTGTCGCTAGGCATCGAGGTTGCTGATGCGCTTGACGCCGCACACACCGGGGGTATTGTTCATCGGGACATCAAGCCCGCGAATATCTTTGTGACCAAACGCGCCAACGCGAAGATTTTAGATTTCGGGCTGGCCAAGGTTACGGTCACACCAAAGCCGGTGTCGCTTGTGGCCACGGCGGCAACCATCGACAGCCAGGAGTATCTCACCAGCCCCGGCTCTGCGGTAGGCACGGTCGCTTATATGTCGCCCGAGCAGGCGCGAGGCAAGGAACTCGATGCGCGCAGCGATCTGTTTTCCTTCGGGACGGTGTTGTATGAGATGGCGACGGGGGCCTTGCCGTTTCCGGGAGAAACCTCGGCCACGATCTTCGACGGCATACTAAACCGTGCTCCGGTGACGCCTATACGGTTGAATCCAGCAGTTCCACCTAAACTGGAGGAGATCATCAGCAAGCTGTTGGAGAAGGATCGTGATCTGCGTTGTCAATCGGCGGCTGAACTCAGGAGCGATCTCAAGCGGCTGAAGCGCGACACCGAATCCGGAAGGGTGCAGGCCCAGGATTCCACGCTTGTTCGTGCATCAGCCGTCAGCTCCGCTGCGAATGCCGCACATGGCTCAGGCAGTGCGGCGCTGGCCGAAGCAGCGCGCCACCATAAGGCCAGCCTGGGTGCGTTAGCGGTAGTGGTATTGCTGCTGACCGCCGCCGCCGGGTTCGGCGTTTACAGCTTGTTTTTCACTACGCGCGCCCAGCCCTTCCAAAACGTAAAGATAACCCGCGTCAGCGGTACTCACAATGCCCGCCTCGGCGCCATGTCTCCCGATGGGAACTATCTCGCATATGTTCTGAACAACGAGGGCAGCGAATCTTTGTGGCTGCGGCATCTCTCGAGCGAAAGCAACGTGCAGATCGCTCAACCGCAGCGGGTGCAGTTTCGGGCATTACGCTTCTCGCCCGATGGGAGTCATATTTATTATTCTCACACGCAACCGGTCAGCGGGCCGGCATCCCAAGAGTACGATCTCTACCGCATTCCCGTGCTGGGCGGGACACCGCAACTTCTGATCAGGGATATCGACACCAATCCTAGCTTCGCTCCCGATGGGAAGCGTCTGGTTTTTTGCCGGGCCAACGACCCCGAGCCGGGCAAGTATTTTGTGGTGGTCGCTAACGTTGATGGCGGCGAGGAAAAGACAGTTTTTACGGGTTCCATGGCTGAACCAATGATGGATGTAGCTTGGTCCCCGGATGGAAAGACGATTGCTGGAGTTGACTTCGAGCACGCGCAGAATAGTTTGGTCGCCGTTGATTCGATTGACCCCAACACCGGCAATCGCAAGGCCATGCCAGGGCCGCCCTACACGGTACTCCTAAGCGCCTCGTGGCTACCCAGCGGAAAAGCCCTGGCGGCGACCTATTCGAATCAGGAAACGAATTTCACGCAGCAACAACTCGGCCTCGTAAATTATCCGGATGGCAAATTCCGCGCCATCACGGCAGACACCAATGACTACACAAACCCAAGCGTTTCGTCTGATGGCAAAACCATCGCCACCGTTATGCACCAGTCGGTGCGAGACGTTTATGTAAGTAACGGCCAGAAGTCTGATTATTCTGATATTAAACAAATAACTTCTGGAGAGCCGGTACAGGGCGTTTCCTGGACCAACGACGGGAAGCTCCTCATCGACCAACTGCCTGTCATTCGGTTCGTAAGTGCGGATGGCACTGTGAAAGGCGGGATCACGCCCGAAAATGGCTCAGCGGCTTTTAATTCGCAAGGTTGCAGCGACGGTCACGTCATCTTTACTCAAGGAACAATGAAAACCATGTCGCTGAACATTTGGCGCGGCGAAGCCGACGGCACGGGCTTGCGTCAGCTGACGAACGGCAAGAACGATCAATACCCAATGTGCTCGCCCGACGGTAAGACTGTCTTTTTCGTAAATATGGCGGCCAACGCCTATATGAAAGTGCCCACGATGGAGGCGAGGCGAAACGACTTGCCCCTGGTTTTGCAGAAACCAATGGCGCGTATGACATTGCTCGCGATGGAAAGACCGCAGCCCTCGGCACCTACGATTTCAAGGCGCAGAGGCCGAATATCTTGCTGGTTTCGGTTGAATCGGGAACAGTGTTGCGAACTCTTGAGTTCGACCTTCGGCATGTCGGGCTTCTGCGCTTCAGCCCGGATGACAAGGGGGTCGTATATCCTATCCGCGAAAAAGGCGTGGACAATCTGTGGCTGCAACCGCTGGACGGCGGGCCGGGCCGGCAAATTACGAATTTTTCTGCGCTGAAAATTTATTCTTATCAGTGGTCGCAGGACGGCAAAAACCTCGCGTTTGTGCGCGGAGAATCACCGTCCGATCTGGTGCTGATTCAGGACGCGCAAAAATAGGTTTCCGGACGGGCTGGGCCACCCCACCCGCATCAGGAACTAGAAGTGCCGTTTTCACGCGATACGGCTCGAGGATTTGAAGTAAACCTCTCGGAATCTCGGCGTTAACCGATACGAATCCACGCTCGTATGCCAATTCTGGCTTGACCGGTTTTACGAAACCTTCGAAGACATGCGGGAACTCCGTCTGGCAATTCGTTCAGCAGCATCGTGTCGCGATGGCGAAGGTGCTGCTTAGGAACCGAGACCTCTGCATCGCGGATATCGCGGCGCGCCTTGGCTACTTCGACGAGAGCCATTTTACAAAAGCGTTCCGAGACTCTATTGGTTTAACACCAGGCGAATTCCGCAGGTAGATTAATCCGGCCAAGAGAATATTGACAGTTGGCCGAGTTGCGGATGGCACGCGTATTCGAAGGATTTCAAAATGACACCTTGGAAGCAGGGTTCTCAACCTTGTCGGTCGGAGCACGCCACACCTTCACCGGGGAAATGTCCCAACACTAGCTTGCTGCAGGTCGGGCAGCGCACGTCTTTGAGCTCTATATCCCTTTGTTTGTCGGCGCACACACGCATTTCTTCGCCAGTGTGCTCAGCGAAGGGTCTATCGCAAGTGGGGCAGGCAGAGCGCATTGCCTCGGCTCGACGTTCAGCCCGCTTCTTAGGATCGGGATCCTGTCCCTTGAAATGCACGCCGATGATCTCAATATGGTCGTCACCAACCTCGCCAACGGATTCCGAGGCGCAGGCCCTGAGTTCCTGCTCGGGGTGTTCCCGCAAGTCTCTGCCGCAATTGTCGCAGAAGGGATCAGTGAAGAAGTCGTTCTTCGGTTCTTTCATTGGCCTCGCTGGTTCATTGCGCTGCCCGCTATTTTAGCTTGTTGCTACCTCAGCCGTGTCACACGATCGCTGCACTCCTCGGTAGCACACCTCTCTTTCAACCTGTTCGCCTCTGCCTCTTCTATTCGCCAGGCTTTCCGAATGACGTGGAAGCTGCTGGCCATTCGCGCCGGCTACATTCGACTTGGTCTGATCAGCCAATACTGACTAAACCGGGGCCCGACCAATAGATGTCATCATTTCCTAAATGGTAATCCGCCGCGCGGTCTTCTGTGAAATCCGGCGTACAGGATTTACCTGAGCCCGGCTGGACCCCTAGACCCAAACTGAGGTGCGTGAATAAAATGCAAGCAACGAAGCTGTCAACCCTTTCTAAGCATCTAAGCTGGTGCTCAGACACGTGCGGGGAGAGACGCTTGTACCCACGTCGGAACGATATTTATACCATTCTGCTGCTGTTATTCGCGGGCACGCTGCTTCCCGACAGCGCCCGTTGCCAAACCGAGTCATTCGAATCCTTGCCATCTTTGCCCTCTCCGGTAGAAGACACACTTCGGATCCCTGCGGACAGAGGTTTCGACATCTCTACTCTGCCTCCTGGGACGTTTGAACGAGACGCAATTGGAGAAGACTCGGCTGAGCAAGACGCGACGGGAAGCTCGCCGCAGCCGCAGATCCAAACGCAGGAGTCGGATCATCAAGGACTGGTAATGCGCTCTGTGAAGAGAACCTTGGAGGACCAGAAGGAGCTTTATCGAGCTCCCTTCAAGCCTTCCAACTTTAAGTGGGACGCGCTGGTGCTGGGAGGAACGGCGTCGCTTTTGGCCACGGACCGGCACATTGAGAAACACATCGGCAATGCACATTACACGTTTTATCAAGCCACTTCCGACGTTGCGATCGCCGGACTGGGAGCGATGCTGGGTGGAGTGTGGATATGGGGTATCAAGGGCGATCATCAGCACGCGAAGGAAACGGGAGTGCTGGAATTGGAAACGTTGGTTAACACATTCCTGATCTACACACCGATGCAGTTAGTGGCGGCACGACAACGCCCGGGCGAAGGAAACGGGAATGGAGATTTCTGGAAACACCACAACATCAACACTTCATTTCCCGGTGGACACGCTATGTTTACCTTCGCGATGGCGACGGTAGTGTCACACGAATATCGCCAAAAGTGGGTGCAGGCGCTGGCCTACTCGGCAGCAAGCATAGTGACGGTCACGCGGTTCATGGCCCGGGATCACTGGTCGTCGGACATGTTTGCAGGAGCAGCGCTGGGAATCGGAATCGGGGCTCATGTCTTTCATGCGCACTGCAATCCGGATTTAAGCGATTCGTGCAAACACCACGTGCGGTGGATCTTCTGATGAAGAAACCCAATCTTTGCATCCTCTTAGATGCAGCAACATTCGTGATCAAAAACACCGAGTCCACTCTGCTGGCGCCGGGGATGTACTTCCGGGTGATGCTGATAGGTTTCTTTGAAGGGATCGAGAGCGAACGAGGCATCGCGTGGCGCGTGGCGCGTAGCGGTGGTGCTGAAGCGCTACGATCGAATGCCCAACAACGTAGCGGTTCGGTTTGTCGTCCATACCAACTACGGCGACATGATGTCTGACTATTTCTATCTCCTGGCAATGTAGAAGAACAGTCGGTTCGCAAAATCTATTCGTAAGAGAAAAGAACCCATCTGAGGCTGCTCGCTGGTATCACAAGGCTGCTGAGTAAGGTCATAGCGCGGCAGCTCTTTCTTTAGGCATCATCTACAGCAAAGGTGATGAAGCTTCCAAGAACCCCTCTGAAGCTGCGCGTTGTTTTCGGATCGTCGCCGACCACGGTCATAGTGTGAGGCTCTGCAGCCTCTCCCGTTAATGTGTAAGCAGAGCGAATGCCTCCTCGCTATTCCCGGCGCATCTACACCGGCGCAGCTACGGGATTCTCCCGCCGGGGATAACGCAGTACAATTGTGCGCAGGACTCAGATGACGCAGTTGGCGGCGTTCATACGCAGACAGGACAACGATGTCCGCGCCATAGTTTTCTTGTACGAAAACATCCAAATCAAAGCTGTTCAAGATCCTCCCAAAGATGTGCAGGGCGCAATCCTATATCCGAAAGTGCTGCCACCGATCGATCCGAAGCCGGTCCTCGGCAATGTCAATCACGGTAGAACTACGATGGACATGCTGGGCCAGCTTAATGCGCACATATCGATGGAGCCGCCACGAATTCGGCCAGTCCCAGTCGCTGATAAGCTGCCCAAACCATACATTTTGAACGGTGACGTGACTATCGAATTCGGCCCGCTCATAGGTAACGATCAGCTGATCACCAGCCTCGTCACCCAGCACAAAGACCTGAAAGCTGCCTCTATAGCCATCATCAACGGCGCTCCCCCGTGGGCCGCCTAGTCGGAAAAATTTCTCGAATCGCCCCGTTCGAACAATTTATGTAGTCGGCAACATACTCAGTGTTTCGGGACCGCTGCTGCGCGACCGCAGCGCGTTGCACGCATCTGTAGTCGACCTAGGTCCTAACGACGAGCAACTGGATACGTATATTGCGAAAAGTGCACGTTGGTACGATGACGGGGAAGGGGATTTTGGGCAGCTCAATCGCTTGATTGATTCTGGAGGGCATAGCTCGGCAGCGAAACTCCCCAGATCGGTTGTGCGCCCGGCGCACACCCTCTAATTTTGCGATTCTCGCTTGGGGTGATGGTTGTAGACGTCCGAACGGCCTCTTCCACCGCCTCGCAGACCTTCCCTATCACGCGGAAAGTTCTGGTTGACTCCAACTGCCAGGTATTGTCTAGCGGGACTGATTCATGACGCTCTGAAACGTTTCCCGACTGCATGTCACTAATGGAAGACGGCTCTAGAGTGCATCTTCGGGAGCCGAATGTGGGCCCTGAATTCCCCTTCCCCCACCACCTGAATTTCCCCCCAACAAAACTAAAGGAGAATTCTGTGAAGAATGTTGTCAATTTCAGCCGAAGCATCCACAACCGCGTCGTGCTCAGCATAACTTCGTTCCTGCTTATCACGAGCGGAGTATTAAGTGCACAGTCCAAATCCTTTGTGCCCTTCAACGATTTCGTTGCAAATACGCGGAATGCAAGTTCCGATACTTTCCGCAGCCAGGCAATCGGCAAACTCAAAGTCAAAGATGCGCCGGCCTTCGAGGAGATGCGCCAGCACATCATGAATCTGTACCAAGGCGTGGGGGTGTCTCACAGCTTTGTGCTCGATGGTGACCACTTCGACTGCGTGGCGGTCGATCAGCAGCCGGGAGTCCGCATGCAAGGTTTGAAAACCATTGCCAGCCCTCCACCGGCGTCCGCGTTGAAAGAACTATTCAAGGGTAGCGCCATCTCGACGCTGAAGTCCGCTGCCCGTCCGCAGCTTGGGGCCGGACGGGAGATGGATGAATTCGGCAACTCGCGCGTTTGCGAAGACAAGACCATTCCCATGCGCCGGGTCACGCTGGAAGAAACCAGCCGCTTCCCAACCTTGAAGAGCTATCTCGAAAAGAGTCCCGATGAGACCGCAAAACTACCTCGCTCCAAGCAGGTAGTCCCTCCCAGCGCGGTGGCACACAAGTACTCCTACACCTATCAGTACGTCAACAACACCGGCGCCACCTCCACCCTCAACCTGTGGAGCCCCTATGTGAACACGGGTCTCGGGGAGATCTTCTCTCTGTCGCAGTCCTGGACCATCGCCTACTCCCCCGTTCTGCAAACCGCCGAAGTGGGATGGCAGAATTATCCCGCTCTCTACGGCGGAGAGAACTCTCGCCTGTTCATCTACTTCACTGCCGACGGGTACAACTACACCGGCTGCTACAACCTGTCCTGCGGAGCTTTCGTCCAAACCTCCGGCGGATGGTATTTCGGCGGCGGTTGGGGTAGCTACAGCTCGTTTTACGGACCACAGTATGAATTCACCGCCCGCTACTACTGGTATGCCGGCAACTGGTGGTTGGGACTCGGCACCAGCCCCACCAATGCCACGTGGGTCGGATACTATCCCGGCTCGCGCTACGGCACCGGGGCTATGAGCCGTGGCAACTCTCAGCTTCTTGAGTTCGGGAGCGAAAGTGTTGGTTCCAATCCCTGGCCCGGCGAGGGCAGCGGCTTGTGGTCGAGCTACGGCTGGTCTTGGGCGGCCTACCAGCGCGAGATCTACTACTGGGTACCTGGCGGGGCTTCCTACTGGAACAGCCTGACCGCGGCCCAGCCGTCGTCGAACTGCTACACGATCACGGGTCCGTACTGGTCAAGCGGTTGGGGAACCTACTTCTACGAGGGCGGCCCCGGCGGTTACAACTGCTACTAACGCTGGTTAGGCTTGTGGGGCCCCCTGCGTGCCGTTAAAGAATAAAGAACTAGAGATACAACCTGGATTTTAACGCGCGCAACCGAAGGCTCGCTCGAACTTGGGCGAGCCTTCGGTCTTTTCGCGGCAAAAGGTCGGAAAGGAGGGCTGGCCCAGCCAACGCGCTTCCTGACGCCACGACGAGGCCGGATGCCCCACCCGTGGCACTTTCACGAAGCCTGCCCTGAGCGGAGCCGAAGGGTGGGCTGCGGTGCCGCCGGCATCCCGAGATTTTGCGGATGCGGAGCTCGGCTTTTTGGAGTTCGTTCACCAGCACCGGACCGGCTTCGCGGCACGCGTAATGCCTGAAGCTGCTCCACGCCCACGGCGGGCGTCGCCGGCCTGTGGAAAGCGCCCGATGATTTCCTGCAAGTATGGATCCCGCTTAGACATGGACCAGCAAGAAAGGCTCGTTGGGGCAGCAGAAGGAAGCGAGACCCCGATGAACCGTGAGCGGAAGTCTCTGTGTCAGAACTAAGAGGGAGGGATTCGGAGCCGCCTGATTCAAAATGATGGTTTGCAGCCTCAGCGATGACAACCAGGCGAATCTTTGGAGGACTATAAACGGCGTACGCTGGCCGAACTATATGCGATGTATCCCAGGGCTTGCCCGCCGAACCCGCTAGAGAAGATCGCGGCACAATACGGCTATTCACTCGAGGAAACTAGGGAGTTTCTGAAAACGGGGAAACAGCCGGAGAGAACCAATGCTAACGTCTGAACTCCGCCAAAAAGGTCTAAGCCAAACGCAGGCCGGTCAAGACCCTAAGCCGTTTCGGGAGAGAAACTGGTGGTGGATCACCCCGAGAAAAGACGAATTCGTGGACGGGAAGTTGCACCGAGTACGGACACGAATGAAGGTCTGCTCATCGGACATTGCAGAACGGGAAGCCCGAAAGATGGCCGCCGAGTTTGCGGCCGATGAACCAGCGCCTAGAAACGATCGGTTCCACGACTCGGTTCGCGGATTACGTCAACTCAACCTATAAACTTACTTGGAAACGAAGGCCACCACGACGCAAGCGAGCTACAACGGCACACTTGGCAAGTATCTGATCCCGGTATTCGGGGAGATGCCGCTCCGCAACATCAGCCTGCAGATGCTCCAGAAGTACTTTTCTGGAATGGCTAATGAAGCGATCGGCGGACCCACAGTACTCAACATCAGAGAAGTGCTTTCCAGTGTGCTGGCGAGCGCCGTGCGGTACGACTTTCTCCTGAAAAATGCTGCAAGTCGAGATTCCACGCTCGAAAATTGTCAACAAGCAAGGCCGGAAACCGAACCTAACCCCGGAGGAATTCAACAAGCTACTTCTCCTGATCGATGAACCGTACAGCACGATGATAGACGTGTGCGTGCATAGCGGTTTGAGAGTCAGCGAGTTGATTGGCCTTCGGTGGGAAGATGTTGGACCGGAATCCCTGACGATTGACGAGCGGTATTGTCGCGGTGATTGGAGCGTCACTAAGACGACGGCAAGCTCTGCCACAATCGGAGTGGCGCCTTCGGTCATTGCGAGGATTCAACGACTGAAAACTCTGGAAGTCGAGGTGAACTGGGGCAGCCAAGATGCAAAGAAGAAAATCAAAGTTGTTCGCTCCAGCAATCCGCATGATCTGGTTTTTCAGAGCCTCAGAAGCGGAGCGCCGATGAACGATCAGAACATCCTTCGCCGGCACTTGCGTCCCGCGGCGGAGAAGTTAGGAATTGACCCGAAGAAAGCAACGTGGCGATCGCTTCGCCGGTCCTGGGCAACGTGGATGGGCCAAGCGGGAGCAGACCTGAAATCAATTCAGTTCCAGATGAGACACGCGCGTGCGAGCACAACGCTTGACATCTACCAGCAATTCGTTCCCGAAGCACAGCAACGAGCGGTAGCGCGAACGATGGAGGTGTTGAGCGAACGAGCGGCAAAACAGAGTCCAGTGCTCAACTGAATTGGAACGTAATGGAACGTAAATCACAAATCGAAGCCGCTAAGTTGTTGAAAATTGGTGGAGCTAGTCGGGATCGAACCGACGACCTCATCGTTGCGAACGATGCGCTCTCCCAGCTGAGCTATAGCCCCAAACGCGGATTGAATCGCTGAACTATTTTAGCAGCGTTGCTGATCCGCACCAAACATCGAACAAATCTAGCCCGAACGGGAAGGCGCGTAAGAAAATAACCTTGACGAAGGTCGCTCTCTTACGTCTAACTAGGACATAGCGGCGGGGTGGCCCGCTGTATTCGAGCGTCCGATGTTTGCGCAACTGAATCTCGTGACTGCACGGCGCCAACGCATTATCCGCCTTGGCTCGCTTGCCCTGCATGCGGGGTTGCTCGCCTGGTTGCTGCATGCGCCCGAACCCCGACGGCTCAACCCCAATTCGATCGCGCTGGGGCAAAATGGAAAGTCGGTCACCCGGCTCTACTGGCGCAGTAACTCTCCGGATGACAGCACCCATAGCTCGTCCGATGATGCGACCGAGCACTACCGTCGTCAGCGGCTTGGTCATGAAAAGCTGGCCTGGAAAGCGCCCACTTTACTCGCCAAGTTGGCGCCCCCGGTTCCGCTCTCCCGCGCGGACGCCGGGGATAGTTCCAAGAACGAGACGCTTTCGGCTCTAGGTCATGGCGCCCAAGCCGGCCTTCCCTATGGAACCCTAAAGAGCGGACAGTTGTACGGCGATGAGATTCGCCCGGCTCTCCCGGTCACGACTTCCGATCCCGTCGTGTGGCCATGGCAGTTGCCTGATTCACCCGGCAACGAGGTGATCGAGATTACCATTGACGAGCGCGGAGAAATCGTTCGCAAGCTTGTGCTGCAAAGCCTCGGCCGAGAAATCGACAGCAAATGCCTGGCCGCGCTTGAGAACTGGCACTTCCACCCGGCTACGCTCAACGGAGCCCCCATCCCCTCCAAGCAAGATGCCATTTTCCCGTTCAAGGCAAGAGGATAGATCCACAGCGATTCACTTCTCTTAATCAGCTCGCCCTTCGGATTCCTGTTCCCGCCGGCCCCTATTTCCGCCGACGTCCCCCTATAATGAATGTGTGAACAAGAATGCAATTCAGCAGGTGGCGTCGGCAGACTTCCCCACCCGCTGGGGCCAGTTCCGCATTTATGGCTTTCGCGCGGAGTTTGGTTCCGACGGCAGTCACCGCGTGGAAGACGCCGTCGCCCTGGTGATGGGCGACGTGACGTCTGAAGCGCCGCTGGTGCGGATTCACTCGCAGTGCTTGACCGGGGATGTCTTCCATTCTCTCCGCTGCGATTGCCGCCAGCAACTCGAGTTGTCTTTGTCCATGATCGCGGACCAGGGCGCCGGCATTCTGATCTACGAGCAGCAGGAAGGACGCGGCATCGGCCTGATGGCCAAACTGCAGGCCTACGAACTGCAGGATGCGGGCCTCGACACCGTCGAGGCGAACGAACGCCTCGGCTTCAAGAACGACTACCGCGATTTCACGCTGCCAGCCGGGATTCTCAAGTCTCTCGGCGTAACGCGCGTCCGGTTGCTCTCGAATAATCCTGATAAGGTTTCGGCTTTGGAAGGCGCTGGTGTGACTGTGGTGGAGCGTGTGCCTTGCGAAGTGACACCCAGCCCGCATGCGGAAGATTATCTGCGGACCAAAAAAGAAAAAATGGGACATCTTTTCACGTCCGGCTAGCGGGGCTACTCACACCGCGGCATCGCGCGCTGTTCCTTGCCTCCTCAACCATCGAGAACCCTCCTTAGCGCGCTCTTCCTCTTCGCAGGCAGGTACTGCAAGGCTGCCTGAGCCAGGGCTAAATACACATCTCGCGCGGCCGAAACTCTCCTCAAGATGCGCAGATGCCGCTTCACTGTGTCGACATCGCCACGGACAATCGGTCCACTGAACGCGCCCCTCGCATCGATCGCAGCGTAGTTCGCGAGTGTCTGCCGCAGGATGGGAATCATTCGCCGTCTGGCTTCCTTTGGTTTGACTCCGGCCAGCGCTGCCACCTGCTCTGTCGTGGCCAGAAGTGCCGTGAACAAAGGCGAAGCGAACGTGCCCCAGGCGTGATAGGCGGCTTTGTCGGTTTTTCGAATCGGGTAAGCGCGACCGCCCAGATCGTTCACGATACGGCGCGCGGCTCTCACGGCGTCACCATCGCCCTCGATGGCGAATGGAACTCCCGCCAGCAATGGCCGCGAATCGCGCACAAATGTCATTAGCGGATGCACCGAAGCAACCGCAGCTCCCTGTTGACGCAACGCGCCCAATTCGTCGCTGGTCAACGCTCCGCTCGAATGCAACGCAACCTTCTTCGACCAGTCGATTGCTTGCGTCAGGGCCCGCGCCGCGTGGGCGATTTCGGAGTCGGGCACGCAAAACCAGACAACCGCGGCCTGCGTCTCCGCGGGAATTACTGCGGCGCGGGCGCCAGTTGCTTTGGCAATTTTCTGCGCCTCCCTCAATGATCTTCCACCAGAACGAGACAGCACACCCTCGATCTTGTATCCTGCGTGCCGCAATGACACAGCCAGCGCATGCGCCAGATTCCCTGCTCCGACGATCGTAATGCTCGGCCTCGCTCGCATGCCGGGCAGCATAACAGAAGCGCCCCAACTCCCAACCAATCGCCCGACACTACGTGACGCCCAGATTCGAGGCCGTGTTCTATATTGTTTCCATGGCTAAACCGCCTTCTCAGAACAAAGCTAGCAAGCGTTCGCGGGCCCGGCTGGTTTCCTCTCGCACGGTATATCGCGGGCCAGTTTTCTGGGTCTCCACCGACCAGGTCGAAGAACCCGGCGGAGTACGGGTACGACGCGATCTCATCCATCACTCGGGCTCGGTTGTTGTGCTTGCAGTGGACGATTCTGACAAGGTGCCGCGCGTCCTTCTGGAGCGGCAGTACCGTCATGCCGCGAGCGATTACATGTGGGAGTTGCCCGCTGGACGGATCGATCCTGGCGAACAAGAGTTGAAGGCGGCTCAGCGCGAACTGATCGAGGAAACGGGCTACCGGGCCAGGACTTGGAAGCGAATCCTGAAGTTCTATGCCAGTCCCGGATTCGTGGCTGAAACCATGTCTGTCTTTCTGGCTACCGATCTACAGCTCGGTGAGGCCGAACCGGAAGAGGATGAAGTCATCTATAAGCGCCTGGTTCCGCTGCCCGCAGCCGTGAAGATGATCCTCCGCGGCACCATTCGCGACGCCAAGACGATCTCCTCTGTGCTGTGGCTCGATCACATGACGCGCATGACACCGGCAAGGGGAGCCCGCCACGCCCGGTGAGACAGAAGGATAGCGGTTGTGCGGTAGCGCTCTTTTGTATGAAGTGCAGCGTCGCTCGGCCAAGTACCTGTTTCGACTTTCTTTTGACCACTCTAGGGGATTCATCTGCTTGACAGCCCACCCCTTCGGTTACAAAATGCATCCTATCGACTGCGGTGCACGCCCCTGGGCCCCCCATTAGGGACGTGCGAAAGAGGGGGGTTTGTGGAAAGACTGAAAGGAACTGTCAAGTGGTTCAATAACGCCAAGGGTTACGGGTTCATCGGGCGCGCGGATGGTCCCGATGTTTTTGTTCACTACAGCGCGATTACCTCCGAGGGGTACAAGAGCCTGCAGGAAGGCGACCAGGTGGAGTTCGAGATCACCGAAGGTCAAAAGGGGCCGCAGGCGGCCAACGTATCCAAGGCTTCGTAAGGCATCCTGCTTCTGTCTCCCCCGTGACTGGACGCGCCCCATCAGGGTTTGTGTCTGAGTTGGTTTTCTTCCTGCGCCGACGCTTGCCGACAGCGCTAGCTCAAACACCCCCATCTTAATTATCTTTAATCGGTGGATAACAAGGCCATCGCCAACATTCTCTACGAGACGGCGGACCTGCTCGAAATCGATGGGCAGGATTCCTTCCGCATCCGCTCCTACCGCAACGCAGCGCAAGCGATTGAAAATCACTCGCAGCAGATCAAGGCTCTGATCGCTGATCCCAAGCAGGTTCTGGCTATTCCCGGCCTCGGCAAGGGAATGCTGAACAACCTCAAGGAGCTTTTCGAAAGCGGCAAGCTCGCTATCCAGATGGAGCTGCTCGAGAAGTACCACCCGTCGATGCTGCAGTTGCTGAAGATTCAAGGCCTCGGACCGAAGACCATCAAGCTGATCTGGGACGCCTACCAAGTCAGCGACGTCGACGGCGTCGAGAAACTCGCGCGAGCGGGAAAGATTCGCGAGTTGCCCCGCATGGGCGAAAAGCACGAAGCCAAACTGCTGAAGGCCATCGAGGACTACCGCCGCATCGGGGGCCGCTACCTGATTGACGCGGCGGAAGAGGAAGCTGCCAAACTGACCGAGTATCTTCGCAAGTTCTCGGGCATCGACAAGATCACGCCTGCAGGATCGCTGCGTCGCGGACGCGACACGGTAGGCGATCTCGACATCCTGGTCACCGGCAAGGCCTGCTGCTCTGAAGAAGCACGCCAAAAGGCCATTGCCTACGTCGCCAAGTATCCGCCGCTGATGGAGGTGATTGCCAGCGGCGACAATAAGATCAGCTTTCGGCTGCGCAGCGGGATGCAGGTCGACGTGCGCCTGCTTCCGCCTGAGTCTTTCGGTGCAGCGATGCAATACTTCACCGGATCGAAAGCGCATAACGTGTCCCTGCGCCAGCGCGCGCTCAAGATGGGCTACACGCTTAATGAGTACAGCTTGGCCACGCTCGAAGGCGAGAGGCCGGTGGCCGGAAAAACTGAAGAAGAAATCTACGCCAAGCTCAAGCTCGACTACATTCCGCCCGAGATGCGCGAGAACCTCGGCGAAATCGATCTGGCGGACAAGCATGCCCTGCCTGCGCTGATCACGCAGGACGACCTGAAGGGCGACGTTCACATGCACACGGTCGAAACCGACGGCAAGAACACGATCGAAGAAATGGCCGAGGCCTCCAAGGCGCACGGCTACCAGTACATGGCGATCACCGACCACTCGAAGAATCTCGCCTTCGCGAACGGCCTTGACGACAAGCGCGCAGTGGAGCATATCGAGCGCATTCGTGAGGCTGGCAAGCGCATCGATGGCATCACCATCTTCGCCGGGATTGAAGTCGACATCCTTGCCGACGGTGATCTCGACCTCTCTGACGATGTGCTGGCGCAGATGGACCTGGTCATCGCCAGTGTGCACTCCGTCTTCAATCAGGAACCCGCAAAGATGACCGAGCGCCTGCTGAAGGCGGTCGAGAATCCGAATACGTCGATCATCGGTCATCCCACCGGACGCATCCAACTGCGTCGCGACTCTTATCAATTCGACATGCACGCCGTGCTCACCGCGGCGGCGGCGAAGAAAGTCGCAATGGAGTTGAACGCCTATCCTGACCGCCTTGATCTGAACGACGTGCATCTGCGCCAGGCCAAGCAGCGGGGCGTGAAGGTCGTCATCAATACCGACTCTCACCACACCTCGCACATGGACAAGATCCGTTACGGCATCCTGCAGGCGCGGCGCGCCTGGCTCACCCAAGACGACGTACTGAATACGCTGCCCGTGGCGAAGTTCGCGAAGGCGATGAAGCATGGCTGGTGACGTTGACTAGGCTTAAGGTGCGGGCTGGCAACCGGAGATACCGCCACAATTTTTTACTTCGAACTGTGTAATCTCCTCATTCTGTTTGGGTTACGAGGGGCAGGCGTGCCGCTCCGAGGGCAAAATATTGATTCTGAACAAGTTGCTGGCAAAATATTCCGCAAGATGGGTATCCAGTTGACTCAGGTAGCCGCTACAGGTAGTGTAGCGGCCCATGGAGCAGGTGGAGGATTATCCGCGGACGCTGGTGGAATTGGAGGTGCGGTTTAGCAGTGAGCAAGCCTGCCGGGAGTATCTGGTTCGCCTGCGCTGGCCCGAGGGGTTTCGGTGTACGCGCTGTGGGGAAAGCAAGGTTTGGTGGCTGCGATCCGGACGTGGGCAATGTGCGGGCTGCGGCCACCAGGTTTCGGTGACCGCGGGGACGATTTTTCAGGGCACGCGGACCCCCCTGACGATTTGGTTTCGCGCGATGTGGTGGATGACGAGTCAGAAGAATGGGATCAGCGCGCTGGGGCTGCAGCGGGTCCTGGGGCTGGGAAGTTACCAGACGGCTTGGGTCTGCTTGCACAAACTGCGGCGAGCTATGGTGCGTCCAGGGCGGGAACGACTCTCGGGAAGCGTGGAAGTGGACGAAACCTATCTGGGCGGGCTGGAAGAGGGGATGCGCGGTCGACAGCGCGAGAACAAAGCGTTGCTGGTGGTGGCGGCAGAGAAAGACGGCAAAGGCATCGGCAGGATTCGCATGCGGCGGATTTCAGATGCTTCGGCCCGCAGCCTGGTGTCGTTCGTGAAAGAGTCGGTGAAACCCGGCAGCGCAGTCCACACCGACGGATGGTGGGGGTACAAACCGCTCGCGGTGCGTGGCTACCATCACCATGTCACGGTCCTGCGCCAGCAGCAGAAATCCCCTTCGGAGCTGTTGCCGCGCGTACATCGGGTGGTGTCCCTGTTAAAGCGATGGCTGCTGGGCACGCATCAGGGGGCGGTGAGCATCGAGCATCTGGACGATTATCTGGACCAGTTCACCTTCCGGTTCAACCGTCGCAAGTCGCACAGCCGAGGCAAGCTGTTCTACCGTCTCGCCCAGCAAGCTCTCCTTGTACAACCAGCAACTTTCAGGAATCGCGCGCATGCTCACAGTCTGCGCCTTCTATTGCCTCAGTAAAGGTTGTTCGTCACACGAGTGCGATTAATCCTGTGGAAAACAGACCGCTACGGTCGGGCGATCGTCCAATCGTTCCCCGAAAGTAAAGCAGATTCCTCCCGACGGTCGGAAGAACAAGCAAGAGATTAGGCGGCGCCATGACAAGCGCGAGATTAGGGGCGGAACTACAAGCAAGAGATTTGGGATTGATGACAGACCAAGAATTTGGGGGCTAGAAGAAACATCGATAAACTCCTCACGCCGTTGTCATTCCGAACCGGACGCCAAGCCCGGTGAGGAACCTGCTTCTTGGGCTTCGGCATATTTCAGCCACACGGGGAAGCGGGGAGTTCAGACTGCTTTCGACGTGATCTGGCGTAGAATCGGGGCTGGTACGGCAAACATATGCCCGATCAGACACCCACTCGTGCACCTGCGTCGAAACCGCCAGCAGCCCCGGCCGTTCCCGCCGGTCCCACCATCAACATTGGCGAGGAATACGGGACAGCGAAAAAGAATCTTCCGCCGGCGAAGATCGTGTTGCTCACCATCGCCGCAGTCGTGGTGGTCGTGTTATTCGCTTCGTTCCTGAAACGCGACAAACCGCAGGCAACGGGGACGATTGTGAACGTAGCGGCCGTGGAAGTTCCGGACCAGAACACCACCATGGTGGCCTTGACCTTTGCGCTGCATAACACGAGCGATAAGATCCTCTACGTGCACAGCCTGCAGAGTTCGATCAAAGCGCCCAGCGGAGACGCCACCGCCGACGCCGTCTCGGCCGTCGATTTCAACCGCTATTTTCAGGCGTTTCCTGCGTTGAAGAATGGTGTCCAGCCTGCCCTTACGCCAGAAACTAAAATTCAGCCCGGCGAGAGCGTCGATCGCACTATCGTCGTGGCCTTCCCTATCACTCTGGATGCGTTCAACCATCGCCAGTCCGTGAGCGTGATCGTGTGGCCTTACGACCAGAATTTGCCGGTCGTAATGACCAGGTGACAGTCGGGTAACGGTTGTCAGGCTTCGCTCGACGGACAGCCCTTTCGACTGCGCTCTATCGAAAATCCCCACCCTTCGACAGGCTCAGGGCAGGCTTTCTCGCGCCAAAACCCGCGAGAAATGGGCATCCCGCGATTTTCATTCTCCTTCGGCGCTTGCGCGAATGCTGTGCAATGGGTTTCTATATCGGGATGAAGAATTTCCGGTTTTCCTTGCGCGCAGTCACTCTGCTGATTGCCATCCTTCTGCTCCTCACCCTTACTGCTGCGGCGGCGCCCCAAGGGACCTATCTCTTCTACGTCGGCACCTACACGGAGGAGGGCAGCAAGAGCAAAGGCATCTATGCCTACCGCTACGATGCCAAGACGGCACAGATCACGGCTCTCGGGCTGGCGGCAGAAACGACCAATCCTTCATGGGTGACGTTGCACCCGAACGGACGCTTTCTCTATGCCGTGAATGAAGTCGGGAATTACAAAGGGCCGAACAGCGGCGGCGTCAGCGCCTTCTCTGTCGATCGTGCTAGCGGCAAGCTCACGTTCCTGAACGAAGTCCCTACGCGCGGGGCGGATCCGTGCTACGTGACCGTTGACAGAACGGGAAAGTATGTCCTGGTGGCCAACTACACTGGCGGCAGTGTGGCGGTCTTCCCCATCCTGAAAGACGGAAGCCTCGGCGAAGCATCGGCCTTTGTACAGCATTCCGGGCACGGTCCAAATCCTCAGCGCCAGGAGGGGCCGCACGCGCACTCGATCGATCTTTCCCCGGACAATCGATTCGCGATGGTCGATGACCTCGGCCTGGACGAGGTACTGGTCTACAAGTTCGACAGTGCCAAGGGAACGCTCACGCCGAACGATCCGCCATTCGCTAAGGTCGATGACGGGGCAGGTCCGCGACATTTCGCCCTTCGCCCCAATGGCAAATTCGCTTATGTAATCACTGAAATGGGGCACACCGTGACGGTGTTTTCCAACGATTCGGCAAGCGGAAGACTGCAGCGCCTGCAATCGATCACGACTCTGCCCCAGAATTTCACGGGCCGCAATGATGACGCCGAGGTGCGGGGGCATCCGTCCGGCAAGTTTCTGTACGCCTCAAACCGCGGCGACGACAGCATCGCCATTTATAAGATCGATGAAAGCAAGGGAACGTTGGAACAGGTGGGGAGCGTTCCTACCGGAGGCAAAGAACCACGTAGCTTCGAGATCGACCCAACCGGCACTCTGCTGTTTGCGGAGAATCAGAAGTCGGACAATATTGTGGTGTTTCGAATCAACGTGAAGACAGGGCAGTTGACGCCAACCGGAAAAGTGCTGGAAGTGGGGTCGCCGGTGTGCGTGAAGTTCGTGAGCGTGGAATGATGTCGTAGAGACATAGCTTGCTACGTCTCTGCTTGCGGCATTTCGGACGATGGTGAGAGAGACGTTGCAAGCAACGTGTCTACGATCTCTTTTGAATGAATCTCCGTCGCGCCAGGTGTGTGTTCGCGTCGGGCTTGATCTCGTCATACTTAAGGCAACTGATTGACCCGTCGACTTCGAGCACGGCCAGCGCGATCTGATCGCAGCTATTGATGCCATGCTCGCGCATGGCCCGATGCAATTCATCCATGCTGACGCGCTCACGCGCCATGTGCGATTCGATGGGCTTGCCGTCGTGAACCAGCAGGCTCGGCTCTCCCTCGATCAAACGCCGCAACCTGCGATTTGAGCCGGAGATTCCCGCCACGCCGTAGTTCAGGACCAGCAGCGTACAAGCCGCAACCACGCCGCCCAACAGCGATGTGTCGGGCCCAGTCATCGCGTTCTGCACGGAGTTCGACAGCAGGAGCAGAAGCGTGAGGTCGAAGGGCGTCATCTGCCCAACCTCACGCTTGCCGCTTAAGCGGACACCAATCAGGACCAGCAGGTAGATTACGCCCGTGCGCAGCACGATTTGCAGCAGCACGGGTATTCCGGGGAAAAACGCTCCGGCCATTCTCTAGTGAGCCATCCTCTAGTTTGCCGTTACCGGCACGGGAGCACCCTTGGGCGTACTCAAATATCCCGTTGCCTTGTTCTTGTCAACGGTCCACACGACCAACTCAAACAGCAGGTGATCGCGTCCCGAGTAAAACTGAATGGGCTCGGAAACGTTGCGATCTTTTTTCTCGATCGTCTTGTCGTCCGCGGTGACATTCAGAGTGAACTTGCCCTTCTTGACGTCAGCCTTCTTGAGTTGAAGGCTCACGGTGGAAACCGGTTGCGGCTTGGCTCCCTTCAGCAGGGTGAACTCGTAATAGTTGCGGTCGCCTTTGTGCTTCAGGACGTCCAGGTCCGATCGCGTGTTCGCAATCAGCCCACTCTGCACCCCGAGATCGCCAACGGCACTCTGCAGTTTGGCCTTGGTGGTTTCCAGATCGGCCTTGGTGGAAGCGACGTCGGTTTTGACGCCGCCCACGTCGGTCTTGACGCCGGCGATGTCTCCGCTGACCGCGCTGATTTGCTCCTTCTGTTGTTGCGCCAGCCGGCTTTCCGCCGCGCGCTGCTGGGCTTTCAAGTCAACGGTGCGCGCCTCCAGTTCCTTCTTGGTCATGCCGGCCTGGCGTGCCAGCGTTTCCTCTTGGGCCTCGGAGTTCTGGATGCGGTTCTCGAGTTCCCTGACCTGGGCCTGGCTGGCGCCAAGTTGCTCCGACAGCTTTTCGAGTTTCTCATGGGTAACGTAGTGAGCGTAACCAAAGGCAACGACCGCCAAGATGCCCAGCACCATCAGAATCCATTTGCCCACGTTCGATTCATGTTCTACCGGAATCTGTTCGACTTCATCGGTCATACACTCTTCCTCCTCGGGAAGTGCCACAAATGATTTCTAGGGATACACAATTGTTGAGCAGGACCGCCTCAGTGTCAATTAGCTCATAGGATGCCGACCTTGGCCCGACGCGATGCATCTGGGTCCGCATGGGATCTAGGGCCGCAGCGCAAGCGCCTCCGTCAAGGCCGGCTCGAGATCGCGGCGAACCGCGGCACTCTCCCCATGTAGCCGCTTTTCGAGAGCTTTTCGAAACTCCGCCGAGGAGCCCGATGCTCCCCTGCCGTGCTGTAATTGTGTGAGGTTCTGCGACTTCAGCAGGCACGCATAGGCCAGGCGCGGCGGAAATCCCGCATCATCGAGAAAGCGGCCGTAGGCCAGCCAATCTTCGGCGCCAGCGTTGTCATCCCCGATGGTGCGGTCCAACTGCAGAGCTTGCTGGTAGAGCGGCAATGCTTCGCTCAATTTCCCCGCCTTGGCCTCGACGGCAGCCTCATTCGCGTCGGCCAAGCTCTCGAGTTTTATCTGCCCGGTCTGAGCCGCCAGCTTTTCCGCCAGGTGATACGACTTCACCGCAAGATCGGGCTGCGATGAGCGCTCTTGACATTCCGCCATGCGCAACACAAGGGCGATGATTTTGTCCGGCGCGGGATGATCCTGCCCCTTCTGCCGGGCGATCATTTCGAGGTACGTATTGTAGTGGGACGCCGCTGCCTGAGCACCGCCTTCACGATCCAGTTCGATCGCGAGATACAGGTGAGCATTGGCCTGCCCGGGATCGACGGCAATCGCCTGACCCCAGTCGGCGCGAGCCTGGCCCGCATCGCCCCGCTGCAGCGCCAGGAGTCCGTGGTCGAAGAGCAGATTGGCATCCTTGGGCGCGTACCTCAGGGAAGCTTCGGTCAAACTGAACGCTTCGTCGTAGCGGTTCTGATGGATCAGGAACTGGAGCAGGGCCTGGCGTGGAGCCGGATCGGCCGGGTTGGCTTGCATGGCCCATCTCCAGGCGGCTTCAGCCTGCTGCGGATGGCCGTCTTCGAAGGCGCGGTGCGCCAGCCGCATCTGCAAGGAGCTGTCGAAAGAATTGAGCGCCGCCGCACGTTCGAGGTCGCGCATGTCATCGGCATGCAGGGCCAGATAATAACGAGCTTGATCGACCGTGCCCCAGACCAGCAGCAGCACGGCCGCGCTTACACGGAGAAAACGTAAGCCGGCCGAACTCCCCAGAAGCCATCGCCCCCCAGCCTCTAGTTGTCCGCCCGCTTCTGTGGCAGCGCTCGAAATGCGTTCCCGCGAATCAAGGAGCAAAGAAGCTATCCGTCCATCGCGCAACTTCCATATCGCGCCATCGAGAATGAAGTGATGGATATTCACCAGCGACGTGAAGATCAGAAAGCTGGTGGTGAAGTCGTGATGAAAGGCGCGGCTGGCCAGCCACGGACCTGGGACGAACAACGCAATGCCGCCCACCACAAGTACGCCAAAATAGGCCAGCGGACGCCAGTTGCGTACTCTCCGTTCGGCCGCTCCGTTCGTAGCTTCCCCTGCAGCCTCGCGGCGCGCATAGTAGCTCGTGATCCAGAGGTACTGTGCGGAATGCATCACTGCAAACACGCCCGAACTGTAGCGGTTCTGCGGAACGGCCAAGCCTTTGATCAGCGAAAGGGCCGCCGGCAGCAGGAACCATAAGACCTGCGACGAAAACAGCGTAAGCGAGGGGAGCAGCCTCCTCCATCCCGTCGAACGTGCCAGCCTCGAGATCCCGAAGACCGAGAGCGCTACGAACGCCAAGCCCAGGACGGCCTGTTCCCAGCGGCTTACGACGGCAGGAATCCCGAGCGACAAGAACAACGGGTCAGTGGACGCTCCCGTGTGGAAGCCGAGAAACAAAATCAAATATGACACGACAAAAGCGCCGTACAAAGCGCGACGGCCGGCCTTGTCCGGATCGGCTCCTGCCCGCCGCGCGAACATCATGAAGAGGCCGTAATTCTGCCCGCTATAGTGCCACGGGCTCCAGGTCAAATAGATAGTGAAGATCCAAGGTAGAAGGCGCAGCCAGAAATGGGAAAACAGAAGCGTTAATACCACCAGTGCTGTGATGTGCACGGTGAAGACGCGATACTTGTGAAAGTCTTCGGCGCGGTGGTAAGCGCGGTAAATTGTCGCCATGTAGTGCGGGTAGTTGAAGAAGAGCGCCAGGACATAGAACACGACCGACCAGGTCCGCGCGCTTGAAGCCAGCGAAACGTAGGAAATCAGAAGCAGGGGCGCCGACCAAGCGCCGCAACCGACAATCAAGTCGAGCCAAGGGCTATAAATCCAGAGCGCCGGCTGATCCTCGCGATCTAGTTGAGACTTTCGCATGGCGTGTTTGCGATTGACTTCAGCCATAGTTCCGAATCTGAGCGGCAACCTGTGGCCGTCTGCAACTCGCTTCTATGTAGTGGCTATGAAGGAATTATAGTGGCGTGAATCGAGTTCGCAGTTAACCGCAGGCATGCCGCAGAGGTAACCGAGGTAACGGGCGCACCATTACCCTTTCACGCCGCAGTCGTGGGGTTAGAGGACATCCACCAACGAGGCTGCTTCCTGATCGGCAAACGGCTTCTTTTTGATCGTCATTAATTCCAGCGCTTTGTGGGCAATGTGCTCGGCGCTGACTTCGAACTCCTTGATCAGTTCCCAAGGTGCGCCCGAGTCTCCGAAACGATCCTTCACGCCGATCGCGCCCGTGATCACGGGAAGCCCATAAAGGCGCGGACTTTCAGTCAGGATGCTGCTCACTCGCCAGGCTAGTGCACCGATCTGATGCTCTTCGGCGGTGATGATAACTCCGGTGTCCTCGGCGGCGCGAACGATGGCCTCGGCGTCAATCGGTTTGAGCGTGTGCAGGTTGAGCACGCGGGTCTCGTAGCCGAATTCCTTTCTCAAAATGTAGGCTGCGCGCATCGCCTCCGGAACCATGGGCCCGCAGGCCACGATGCTGAGATCCTCGTGTTCGCTCTTGTAGTCCGCGGCCAGGACTGTTTCGAACGCTTCCAAGAAGTTCGGCGCCTCGCGCCGCAGACGGATCACGTTCGCTTGCCCGAACACGAACGGCGTCGCGTCAGTGGTGACAACTGGGGTCGCCTCCCGCGCGAAGCGAATGTATTTTGGTCCTTTGTGCTGCAACAGCATATAGTTGGTCGCCTTGCGCGTCTCGACAGCGTCGCAGGGAACGACCACAGACATGTTCGGCAGGCCTTGCATCGCAAACAAATCTTCGAGTGCCTGGTGCGTGGCTCCGTCGGGACCAACGGAAACCCCGCCATGTGCGCCGGCGATCAGCACGTTGAAGTTGCCATAGCAGACGGAGGTGCGGATCTGGTCGAGATTGCGTGCCGCGGCAAATGCGGCATACGTACCCAGCACCGGAAACTTCCCTTCCCGCGCGAGCCCGGCCGCGGCCGATGTCGCGGACTGCTCGGCGATGCCCATGCTCAGCCAGCGCTTCTTGCGCTCCGGCTTGCCGGCGTAGAAATCGCTGATCGTAATCGATCCTGAAATATCCAGGCCAAGGCATACCACGCGTTCATCGTCGCCGTTTTCGGCCAGCGATTGTCCGAAGCCCTTGCGCGTGGGCTCCATTTTTATTTTCATCGCTTCACCAGCATTCCACCAGAAGTTGTGGGTAAATTTTGGCATCTTTGCGTCGAGTGTTTTTTCCACTGCCGCCTGGTACTGGGTCGCTTTGTCCAGCAGCGGCTCCACCGGAACCCGACCCGTCAATGCCAGCTCCTGCAGACCCTTGGTCAGTTCTTCACGGTTGGGAGACTTGCCGTGCCAGCCCGCCTGATCCTCCATGAAGCTCACGCCCTTGCCTTTCACCGTGTCGGCCAATATCAGGACCGGTCGTCCTGTCGCCGCTTTGGCCTGCTCCAGTGCGTCGACTACCTGATCCATGTTGTGACCGTCAATGCGCATCACGTCCCAGCCGAAGCTCGCTGTATTTTGCGCACAGCGGCTCGACGCTCATCACGTCTTTGACCCAGCCATCAATCTGCAGGCGGTTGCAGTCGATGATGCCAATCAGATTGTCCAGCTTGTAGTGTCCGGCCTCCATCGCCGCTTCCCAGACCTGCCCTTCCTGCTGTTCGCCGTCGCCCATGATGCAGAAGACTTTGTGCGACCGGTTGTTGAGCTTGGCGGCCAGCGCCATCCCTACGCCGATGCTCAATCCCTGCCCCAGGGATCCGGTGGAAACCTCGACGCCCGGGAGCTTCAGCCAGTGTGGATGGCCTTGATAGGGCGAACCGAGCTTGCGCAGCGTCACCACGTCGTCGAGCGGGCAGAATCCGGCGAAGGCGAGGCCGAGATACAAGCTGGGCGCCTTGTGGCCGGTGGACCAGATGATGCGGTCGCGACCATCCCAGTTGGGATTCTTGCGGATCGTGATTGGCGACCTTTAAATAGAGCGCCGCCGCAATGTCCATGATGGAGAGCGTGCCGCCCGCGTGTCCCGATCCGGCCGCGTGCAACGCGACCAGGTCGTAGCCGCGCATCAGTTTTGCTGCATCTTTGAGTTCTTCAGTGGAATATTCGCGGATGACTTTTCCGCTCGCGGAGTCGGTGAGGGCCATAGCCTCCCCTTTCGGCGCCTCGGCACAGAAAGGCGCACATGACCTGACTGCCGCTAGGGTAAAGCGGGGCCATTACTGGAGGCCGTGATTACCATCACACGAGGGAGTGATGTGGGCTGGGCGCGGGCGGTGAACCCTCGAAACCCCAAGTGCCTTGTGGTCCAGCTGATTGCAGGGAATATTCGTGCAGAAGATCTTGGCGATTCTTCCTGGCAGAGACTGATACTGCGGTGGTCGGCACGCGGGCGAGAGCGCCCGCGCCACACTAGCTATTCGAACTTCCAGCGGGTTGACTTACTTTGAAAATGCTTCTCCCACAGCCCGAAGACTACGCGCGGGCGCACGGAAAACACCGGCTCTTTCATCGAGAGCAGGTCATCCTTCATGGTGGACAAATCGAACTTGTATTTTTTTTCGTAGGCCGGAATCAGCTTGCGGCGCGCCGCCACGTCTGCGATTTCTGCGGTTCCTTCTACGATCACCGCTTCATGGGCGTGCTCGGTAGACACGACGCAGTTCGCATTTTGCGCCAGGTTACGTGCCTTGCGCGAGTTGCTTCCCGTGCTGAATAACAAGCGCCCCTCTTGCCACAGCCCCCAGACGACCATGACGTGAGGAGAACCGTCGGGCTTGACGGTTGTAATCCAGTAATTGTGCGATTTCTTCAGGCGCTGTTCGGCCCAGGACCAGGACAGCAGGCCCTTGTTGCTTTCAGGGAAGCCGTAACCGGGAGCATGCGGACGACTGGCGTTGGGCTTTTTTGACTGCGCGGTGCGCGCCTTCACAGGCATGAATGAATCTCCCTTACTGGCACAGTCTCCTCCTGACCGTAGCCCTCTTTTCGCCGGAGGTAAGAACCTGCCCCTGAGCGAAGTCGAAGGTATCTCCCGTCCAGTTTCGCATTCGTCCCTGGGAGATCCCTCACCCGGCTGAACTGCGCCGGATTCGGGATGACGCCCTCCTAGAGACGGGTCATTTTCACGGACTCATCAGAGGTTCTGCTTCGTCCACTGATCGAGGCGGTCGAGCGCCTGTTGCAGGTTCTCGAGCGAATTGGCCACGCTGAAGCGCAGGTAGCCTTCGCCGAATGCGCCGAACGACGTGCCCGACAGGGCGGCTACGCCCGCCTGGTCCAGGAGCGCGTCGGCCAGCGGTTTCGACTTCCATCCCGTCTTCGCGATGTTGGGAAAGACATAGAACGCGCCCTTGGGCATGCGGCAGGAGAAGCCTTTGATTTTGTTCAGCCCCGCCACGAAGACGTCGCGGCGGCGCTGGAACTCGTCGCGCATGTGGTCGACCGAACTCTGATCGCCGCGGATGGCCTCGATGCCCGCCACCTGCGTGAAACTGGCGGTGCAGGAATTCGAGTTGGTCATCAGGCGGGTCATGTGGGCGGCTAGGTCGGCGCGCATCACGCCGTAGCCCATGCGCCATCCCGTCATGGCGTAAGTTTTCGAGAAGCCATCGAGCAGGATGGTGCGCTCCTGCATGCCGGGCACCGACATGATGGAGAAATGCTGGCCACCGTCGAATAGCAGGCGGCTGTAGATTTCGTCGGAAAGCACCATGATGTTGCGGTCGCCGATCGCCTTCGCAACCTGCTCGATATCGCGACGTTCCAGCACTCCTCCAGTAGGGTTCTGTGGTGAGTTGAGAATGATCAGCTTGGTGCGTTCGCTGATCAATGATGCCAGTTCGTTCACGTCCAGCGAAAAGTCGCGCTCTTCGCGCAGCGCGATCGGCACGGCCCGTCCGCCGACATAATTGATCATGGACTCGTAGATGGGGAAGCCAGGGTTGGGATAAATAACCTCATCTCCCTCATCCACAAATGACAATATCGTGAAGAAAATAATTGGCTTACCGCCTGGTACAACCACCACTTCATCGCTCGTCACCGTCACGCCGCGGGTGCGGCTGACGTATTCGGCCAAGGCCAGGCGTAACTCTGGGAGGCCAGCCGATGGGCCATAGTGCGTCCAGCCTTTGCGGAGGGCGTCAACCCCGGCTTCGACAACATTCGAGGGCGTGTCGAAGTCGGGCTCGCCGATTTCCAGGTGAATGATGCTTTTGCCTTGACGCTCCAGAGCGCGGGCGCGGTTCAGGACCTCAAACGCCGTCTCGGTGCCCAGACGTGACATGCGGCGGGCTAATTGCAGTTCGTGTTGGGTGGCTCTCTCCATGGCGAGGCTCCTGAGGGCAAACGGCACATTATACCGCTGCTGGAGCGGGTCCACCGTGCGCGAACCGGAAACGTCAAGTGAGAGTAAACTCCACTCGACAGGGGAGGAATCTGTGAGTTTATACCTCGACGAGCTTTACGCACATCAGGCGTGGGCCGATGCGGAGCACTGGCGGGCGTTTGAGGCGCATCCGGCAGCACTGGGGGACAAGGCAATCCGGGAACGGCTGCTCCATATTCACCAGGTGCAGCATGCGTTCTTGTGGATTACGGGTCCGCGGACGTCGGAGTTCGCCTTCAAGAAGCTGGACGACTTCAGTAGCATGGCTGACCTGAAGCAGTATGCACAACGCTACCACGTCGCGGTTCGAGAGCTGCGCAGCGGATTAGATCAGACCAAGCTCGAAGAACTCGTCGAGGCTCCCTGGTTCACGCCGCCCGTAAAGCTCAGCCGGAGGCATGCGCTGACGCAAGCGGCCATGCACAGTCACTATCATCGCGGCCAGAACGCGACGCGTCTGCGCGAATTGGGAGGTGTACCGCCGATGACGGACTTCATCATTTGGCTGCGCCAGGGACAACCGGCTGCGCAATGGACCTGAGACTTCGAGGAAAACCGTTCGACCTTCGATCGAAGGACATCCGAGGCAGCCGTCCCAACATAAGCAGTACTACTCCGAGACGCTGTGTTCTTCGTTTTGCGCGCGGAGAACACGGTCGACGGAATAGGGAGCGCGACGGCTTGGTTCGTGGTAGTGGCGGACTTGCATTTCGCCAAGCAGACCGATGGCCAACAGATTCAGACCGCCGAGTAACAGGCCGAGAGCGGCCATCATCAGCGGGCCGTGCGACGCCATCACCGGGACGTGACGCAGGAATTTTTCCATGCCGAGCCAGAGCACGACCCCAGTGCCGGCAAAGATGCTCATCATTCCGAAGCCGCCAAAAAAGTGGAGGGGACGCGACAGGTAGCGCAGCAAGAAGCGGATCGTCAGCAGATCGAAAAACACGCGGAAGGTGCGCGAAATGCCATAATGCGAAGCCCCGCGCTCGCGGTTCACGTTGCGGATGGCCACTTCGCAAATCGAAGCCCCGTGCCACGAAGCCAGCGCCGGAATGAAGCGGTGCAGTTCGCCATAGAGCGGCACCTGCTCGAGGATGTCTCGGCGGTAAGCCTTGAACGTAGTGCCGAAGTCGTGAATGTCGACGCCACTGATTTTGGCCATCATCCAATTGGCGATGCGCGAAGGGATGCGGCGCATCCAGAAATTGTCGACGCGCACTTTGCGCCATCCGCTGACGATGTCGTAGCCGGCAGCGATTTTCTCCAGGAACAGGGGAATGTCGTTGGGATCGTGCTGCAGATCGCCATCCATGGCGATGACGTATTCGCCGCGGGCATGGTCGAAACCGGCAGCGAGTCCTGCGGTCTGGCCGAAATTGCGACGCAACTTGACTACCGTGACGCGGCTGTCGACGGCCGCGATCTCACGCAACATGGCAAAGGTGTGGTCGCTCGAGCCATCGTCCACGAGAACGATTTCGAAAGTCTCGCCGTGACCTTCCATGACCGCTTTCAAGCGATCGTAGAGATCAGTGACGTTCTCTTGCTCGTTGTGTAGAGGAACGACGATGGAGTACTTGGGCACAGTTTTTTGATTATAAACCGGATTGATCGGATTCCACTGTTTAACGTGCGGTAAAAGATTCTCGGCGGTAACCGGGTTTGCGATTGCGCTACTCCGGGACGGGACAACGGGTGCTACCTCTCATCACTGAGTTCAGGCGTCGAAGGAACAACGTACGAACCAGTCAGCGGGTATGGATATCAAGCTTGGAAGATTCTTCGCCAGTTCTTTCAGGATTGCTTTTGAGCGCTCCCCCGTTGGAGCTCCGCATGCAGGTAGAGCTCGCAAAATATTGAGCGACAAAGGTTTAGAGAATGCAAATTATACGCCCCAGAGGAAGTCAAAAGCCTCCGAGTTCGATTCTTGATTTCGACCTTGGGAGAAACTTTGACTTCCTTGCCCGTCAACCTTGGTCTTTGAGCTTGAGCTTCGACTTGTTCTCTTCCATGAAGCTCTTAATGTCATTGGCGGCGCCCAGCAGGCGGTTCCACTGCTCGTAGTAGAGGGTGACGGGAAAGCGGCCCAGTCCGTAGACGCTGACGCCACCTTTTTCTCCGACTTTGAAAATCAAGTCGCCGCTGCGCTTCTTGGTCTCGACTTCTTTTTCCAACTGAGCTAGTTTGGCTTTGAGCTCTTCATAGCTAGGTTCTGCCATTGCTTTCCTCGCAGGTGAGATGAGTGCCGTCGGGGGGCAGCCTTCGGCCGCGATCACGCCCTTGCCTATAGTAACTTGCCCGGCGTTGTCATGGGCGGGATAACCAATATAAGATTTAACGAGTCTAATCCCCAAGTAGGAAACACATGCGTTCGTGGATGCGCTGGTCGGTGTGGCTCTGTCTGTCCTTGATGTTCTGGACGGTGGCGGCGGAGTCTACTCACAATCATCCCAGCCAGGCGGAAGCTGCTTCCTGCTCGATTTGCGTGGTGGCGCACACCGCCAACCCCGCGCCACACTTGACCGGCACCATACCGGTCTTTGCGGCCGTTGACCTCTTCCATGAAGAAGATGTGGTCGCCAAGGCCCGGTTCGATTTCTCCGACCTAGGCATTCGCGGCCCTCCTACCGTTCTCTAGGGATTCCCACAAAATTGAAGTCTCCGGCTTGAAGCATAGCGTTCAGCCGGCCGATTCCCTTTCATCTCAGGAGGACTTATGCCAAAGTTCTATCAGGTGCGCGGCGTCACACTCGCGATCGCGCTTTGGGCTGCCACCAACATCGCCGGCGCGCAATCCGTGGGTAACTCCGGTGTGGTCAACGGGACGGTGCTCGACCCGACCGGCGCCGTCGTCTCCAACGCTAAGATCGAACTCCACAACCCAGTCAGCGGATTCGATCGTTCCACGATCACAGACAAAACCGGGAAATTCGAGTTCACCAACGTTCCTTTTAATCCCTACCATCTGACGGTTACGGCGACAGGCTTTATCGCGCAGAGTCAGGATGTTGAACCGCGGTCGTCGGTGCCGATCAACATGTCGATCATCCTGGCCGTAGCCGGAACCGCTACCGCAGTGACTGTCGAGGCCCAAGGCGGCGATCTGGTTGAAAACGATTCAACCTTCCATACCGACGTGGATCGCGCCTTATTCGACAAGCTGCCGCTGGAGAGCCAGTCGTCGTCGTTGAGTTCGCTGGTCACGCTGTCAACTCCGGGGATCGCGGCCGACTCCAATGGCCTCTTCCACGGCATGGGCGATCATGCGGAGAACGCCTTCTCCGTCGACGGCCAGCCGATCACCGACCAGCAGAGTAAAGTATTCTCCAACCAGATACCCCTGGATGCGATCCAGTCGATGGAGGTCATCTCCGGCGCTCCTCCCGCGGAATACGGGGATAAGACCAGCGTCGTTATCAATGTGACGACGCAGTCCGGCCAGGGCGTGACCACGCCCCACGGCAGCTTGACCACGTCTTACGGCACGTTTGGAACTTCCAACGTTGACTTCAACTTTGCCTATGGAGGCAAGAACTGGGGGAATTTCATTTCGGCGAGCGGGTTGAACAGCGGGCGTTTTCTGGATCCTCCCGAGTTTGTAGTGATGCATGACAAGGGGAACGAGGAGAACCTTTTCGACCGGGTCGATTATCAGCTCTCAACCGCGGATTCGATTCACCTCAACTTGGGCTATACGCGGTCGTGGTTCCAAACACCAAATACTTACGATTCGCAAAATGCCACACCGTGGGGCGGCGTGGTGGTGAACAACGGCGGACTGGATCCCCGGGGCAATGTCGTCGGCCCTGCCGACCAGCGGTCGCAGATCCAGACCTTTAACATAGCGCCGTCCTGGACGCGGCTGATCAGTTCGACAGCAGTATTCACGTTGGGCGCTTTTGTGCGTCGCGACCGGTTCAACTACTACCCGAGCGGCAATCCGTTTGCCGACCTTGGACCGACGAACTTGCAACGGGAGACGGTTGGACAAGATCGCACCTTGACTAACGCGGGGTTACGCTCAGATTTGTCCTATGTAAAAGGAATCCATAACCTCAAGGCCGGCGGGGTCTATCAGCAAACCTTTCTGAATGAAAACGACCGGCTGGGGATAGTCGATCCGACGCTGCTGCCCTCACTGGTCGACGCGAACGGAGTTCCCTGTTACAACTCGAAGACGAAACAGGCGATCGACACGCCTTGCACTACTCTGTTTCCCTACGACCTGACTCAGCCCGGCGGGGGCAGCTTGTATTCGTTTCATGGCCACACGGATGTGAAGGAACTCGCGCTATACGTGCGGGACAACATAACCAAGGGCAACTGGTCGTTGAACCTGGGTTTGCGCGGTGATTTCTACAATGGCCTGACTAGCCACAAAGAGTTGGAACCTCGGCTGGGTGTCGCCTACAACATCAAGAAGACCAACACAGTGCTGCGCGCCTCCTATGCACGCGTCCTGGAAACGCCGTTCAATGAAAACCTGGTACTGGCGAGCGCCGGGTGCAACAACCCTGTTTTGAACCCGCTGCTCGGTTGTTTTGAAGCGGGGCAGCCCACGCCATTGGCACCCGGCTGGCGCAACGAGTTTCATGCCGGAATCCAGCAGGCATTCGGTCGATATCTGGTTTTCTCCGGCGAATACATCTGGAAGTACACGCACAACGGGTACGACTTCAGCATCCTGGGAAATACTCCGATCACGTTCCCGGTGGAGTGGGAACGGTCGAAAATTCCGGGATACGCAGGTCGGGTCAGCGTGCCAAACCTCCACGGATTCTCTGCGCTCGCGGTATTTTCAAGCGTGGCGGCGCGGTTCTTCACGCCGCAGATTGGCGGGGCGGGCGCGGTCCCTTCGACGGTATTGGCGGGCGGGTCGACCCCGTTCCGGATCGATCACGATGAGAAATTCAATATGACCACTCACTTCCAATACCAGCCTTGGAAAACCGGCCCATGGCTTGGCTTCAACTGGCGGTATGACAGCGGACTGGTGGCCGGACAGACGCCGTGCTACGGCGGCAATTGCGCGCAGACGACCGCCGATTCCACGGGCGCTCCAGCTGTTGCGTTGACTGACTCGTTCGGAGTTCCATTGACCGCCGATCAGGAATTTGAAGCTGGCCTGTTCTGCGGATCGCAGCGGGCGACGCCGAGCCGGGCCTTGCCGAATCCGTGTCCGGTATCGCAATTCGGATCGAGTCTGTTGCGGGTGCCGACGCCGAACACGGAGAATGACGATAAGAATCCTCCGCGCATTGCTCCGCGCAATCTGTTCGATATCGCCGTGGGCCACGATAATCTGTTCCACGGGGATAAGTACAAGGTCAGCCTGCTGCTGACGGCCATCAACATCACCAATAAGTACGCGCTCTACAACTTTCTTTCCACTTTCAGCGGCACGCACTACGTCACGCCCCGCGCTCTGACGGCGGAGATCGGATTCCATTTCTAGGTGAGCATTCTCGAAAAAATGCTCGGCCAAAACAGGGGCCTTCGCCAGAGACGCTTTTTGTGGCCAGTTGCCGAATCTTAGGGCTGGTTACCTTGTAAATGAATGTAAAAAAACGCGGTCCGAGCAGAGTACTGGATTTTGGATTGGTAGAATGGAGAGACTTGCTATTTCAAATGCACTTCAGGTTCGTACCGGTGACATGCGTTTTGCGCGTCGCCGCCGTGGTCCTGCTCGCCGCCTGCGTTGCGGCGGGAGAAACGGGGGCGCAGTCGGTCGGTAATTCGACGACATTGAACGGCACGGTCACAGACGCCACCGGAGCGGTCGTCGTTGGGGCGACGGTCAAGATCCATAACCCGGTCAGCGGACTAGACCGCAGTGCCCAGACGGACACCACGGGCCAATTCAGTTTTCCGAATGTTCCTTTCAATCCCTACCACCTCACGGTCACGGCGAAAGGCTTCTCGTCTTATGCCCAGGATGTGGAACTGCGCTCGGTGGTACCCGTCAACGTGAACATAATGTTGCAGGCAGTTGTGGAAGCGACGACGATAACGGTGCACGAGGAAGCCGGTGACCTCATTGAAACCGATTCAACGTTTCACAGCGACGTCGACAAGAACCAACTTGATCGCCTGCCCATGCCGGCAGAATCGTCGGGTGTGAGCGCAGCCGTCACAGCGGCGACGCCTGGAGTTTCGGCGGACTCCAACAACCAGATGCACGGACTGGGGGATCATGCCGAGAACACGATCTCGGTCGATGATCAGGCCAATTCCGACCAGACGAGCAAGACGTTTTCGAACCAGATTCCATCCAATTCGATCCAATCGATGGAAGTCATCGCCGGGGCACCGCCCGCGGAATTCGGCGGCAAGACGAGCCTTGTGGTGAAGGTCAACACACGTTCGGGTCAGGGAGTTACGACGCCCACCGGGTCGCTCACGGCGTCGTACGGGGCGTTTGGCACGACGAATACCTCGTTTGACCTTGCGTATGGAGGACAGAACTGGGGCAACTTTGTCGCCATCAGCGGCACGAACGGCGGCCGATTTCTCGACGCACCTGAATTTGCGGTCATGCACGACAAGGGGAACGTGGAGAATTTTTTCGATCGCGTCGACTACCAGATTGCCACCGGCAACACGGTTCACCTTGATCTGGCGTGGTCGCGCTCATGGTTTCAGACGCCGCGGACTTTCGACAATCTCAATCTCGGGGTACTCGATCCGTTTGGCAACCCGGTTCCGGGGATGGACCAGCGCTCGCAGATCAAGACGTTCAATGTTGCTCCCTCGTGGACGCGGCTGCTAAGCCCGAAAGCGGTATTTACGATTGGCGGGTTCGTACGTCGCGACAATTACCACTACTATCCGAGCAACGATCCGTTTGCCGACCTCGGGCCATTGAACCTGCAGCGCGAAACCATCGGCCAGCACCGCACGCTGGCCAATGCCGGACTCCACAGCGATCTGGCTTACGTGCGCGGCATCAACAACATGAAGTTCGGCATCAATTATCAGCAGACGTTTCTGACCGAGGCTGACTCACTCGGGGTTATCGATCCTTTACTCAATGCGCCTTGCGTGAACGGGAACGGAATCGCGGTGGCGTCCCCGGGGGTCACGAGTCCCTCTGGGTGCCCGGTGGGGCTCTTTCCCAACGAACCGATACCAGGCTTCCCAGCAACGGGAATGTCTCCTTATCCTTTTTTCAACCCGGTGCTGCTGCCTTACGACCTGACGCGTGGCGGAGGGCTGTATGGCTTCAATGGTCACACGGACGTGAAAGAGCTTGCGCTCTTCGCGCAGGACACGATCAGCGCCGGAAACTGGTCCTTTGCTCTTGGCCTGCGTGGTGACTTGTACAACGGCCTGACTACAGCAAGGCAGATCGAACCCCGCTTGGGCCTTGCCTATAACATCAAGCGCAGCAGCACTGTGCTTCGGCTCTCGTACGCGCGGACGCTCGAAACTCCGTTTAATGAGAACCTGGTTCTTTCGAATAACGGTTGCGATTTTGCCGTGATTGCCGCACTCGTGCCCTGCGTTCCGGCCAATCTGAATCCGGGCTTCCGCAATGAATTCCATGCCGGCCTGCAGCAGGCTTTTGGACGCTACCTGGTCTTTGATGGGGAGTACATTTGGAAGTATACGCACAACGGATACGACTTCAGCGTCTTGGGCAATACGCCGATCACCTTTCCGATCGAATGGCACAATTCGAAGATTCCAGGATTCGCGGGCAGTATCCGCATGCCAAATCTTCACGGGCTGACGGCGTCGGTGGTTTTTTCGAGCGTGGCCGCGCGGTTCTTCCCTCCGCAGGCTGGAGGTCTGGGAGTAACGGTCGGCCAGAATGGACTTCCCTTCCGCATTGATCACGACGAGAAGTTCAATCAATCAACGCACCTGCAGTACCAGCCCTGGAAGAGCGGGCCCTGGTTCGCCTTCAGCTGGCGTTATGATAGTGGACAAGTGGCGGGCGCGGCTCCCTGCTATGGCCTGAACCCAGAGAACAACTGTCCTGCTTCGACGACAGCGAATGGCCAACCCGCGGTTAATATGGTCGCCAATGGGGCGCCCATGACCGCAGATGAAGAATTTGAAGCCGGATTTTTCTGCGGAACGGTTCGGGCCACACCGACCCGGGCCCTTCCGTCTCCGTGCCTGGTCTCACAGTTCGGATCGTCGCTCATCAAAGTGCCCGCACCCGGCACACAAAGCGACGACCACAATCCTGCGCGCATTACGCGACGAAGTCTGTTCGACGCATCTATCGGGGACGACAACCTGTTCCATGGAGACAAATACAAAGTCAGTCTCCAACTGACGGCCATCAACCTGACGAACAACTACGCTCTCTACAACTTTCTTTCCACATTCAGCGGGACGCACTATGTTTCGCCGCGTACGCTGACGGCGGAATTGGGGTTCCACTTCTAGCGAGTCCTTTTCTCCAACTGTCCGACAGACTGTTCAGACTGTTTTTCGTGGCGACTTTCCTGCTTTGTAAATGAATGTAAAAGAAGCTCAAAGCGCGGTGCATCGTCGGACTGATTGTTAGAATCTAAGGAAACGTCTTCATCCGCACTACAGACCGTACATGGGGGAATGTTTGCCGAATACATTCGCCGTAAGACTCTTATGCTGCGTCGTGGTAAGCAGCTTTTTTTCATTGGTATCTGCTCAACAGACGCCGCCCGCAACCTCCCCGGAGCAAACTCATCCGCCGGTCGTCGCCCCAGGCCAGTCGGCCCCCGAAACGCCGCAGTCACCGGAGAAAGACAAGAGCAAGGCCGACACGAGCGGTCAGAGCACTACGCCGGGGACTTCGAAGGACCGGCTCTTCTACACGCTGCCGAATTTCCTGACTCTGGAGCAAGGTGGCAAAGTGCCGCCGCTGACCACAAAGCAGAAGTTTGCGGTCGTGGCCCGAGGCACTTTCGATCCAGTGGAATATCCGTGGTGGGGGGTGCTTTCGGCCATTAGCCAGGCGGATGACAGCGAACCTGCCTTTGGGCAGGGGTGGGGCGCTTATGCAAAGCGCTATGGAACCACAGCGGGCGACAGCATGGTTGAGAACTTCCTGGTTGGCGCAGTATACCCTTCCGTGCTTCATCAGGATCCCCGCTTTTTTCAGTCGGGCAAGGGCGGATTTGGGCGCCGCGCGTGGTATTCGGTCACGCGCATTTTCGTGACTCGGAGTGATTCCGGGCACTCTCAATTCAACTTCTCCGAAATTTTCGGAAGTGCTACCGGGGCGGCAATCTCGACCTACAGCTACCATCCTCGGAGTACGTACCTCAGTACTCCTACGAACCCACACAAGTTCATTAGCTCGGATCGGACCCTGGTGAATGCCGGCAACGTATGGGCGACGCAGCTCTCGTTAGATACGATTACGATTGTGGTAAAGGAATTCTGGCCCGACATCCACCGCAAGTTGTCGCACAAGTCGCAGACAGCGCCCAGTCTGCCCGGCCCGACCTCGGACAATTCGCATCAATAAGGAAACGGACCCCTTCGAAGGAGCGATGCTTGTCGATTAAGTTTGCCGCAGGACTATGCGCTTGTTTGGGATTGGCAGGCATGCTGACGTCAACGTCCCATGCGCAGCAAACGGCATCGCGATCCAAACCTGATGCCGCGGTGCAAACCGCACCGTCCTCCACACCCAACCAGGCGCAACCGGACGCAGGACGAACAAAGTCCGAAGAAGAGAAAAACGAGGAGAAGAAGGAGCAGTCTCAGCGCGCGCTCAAGATGCTGCCGATGTTCGGGGTTACCAGTCGACAGAATGCGCCGCCCTTGACGCCCGGGGAGAAATTTCATTTGTTCGCCAAGTCGGCCTTCGATCCGGTCACGATCGGCGTCGTCGGCCTACAGGCGGGACTGAGCCAAGCCGAGAATGAGTTTCCCGGCTATGGTCAGGGCGCACAGGGATTCGGTAAACGCTTTGGCGCATCGCTGGCGGACGAAGTGTCGAGCGGATTTTGGAGCAACTATTTTTATCCGGTTTTGCTCAAGGAAGATCCAAGGTACTTTCGGCTGGGCGAAGGTGGCTTCAAACAAAGACTCTGGTATAGCGCGCGGCAGGTATTTGTCTGTCATACCGATAAGGGCGGACGGTCCTTCAACTTTTCGAACGTCCTGGGAGCGTTCACAGCCGGGGGCATTTCGAATCTCTACTATCCGGGGAACACGCGAATCCGCACGATTCCTCCCACGGCGACCACTCCGGCCATTCCTGTTTATGAGAATGACCGGGGCTTTGTACTTACGTTGAGCCGGGCTACGATTGCGCTCGGTTATGGAATGATGGGCGGCTTGTTCGACGAATTCTGGCCTGACATCCAGCGCAAGCTCCGCCACCAGCCGAGAGCGGAGCCTGAGAGCGCGCCGACTCCTTAACAGCTGGAGATATATCATTTTCCGAAGGGGTTCAACGACCTAAGCCTAAAGTAATACGTTTGGGATCCCGCTCCCGGTTCACGACCAGTTCCGGGTACATTCGCCGGAAGTTCTCCGCGACATGGCAATTCCAGCACACCGGTTGATGCGTGGAAAAGATGTCGGGCAATTGCTCCGCGCGAACGTCTTTCCACTCCCTTGTTTTAAAATCCGGTCCCAGCAGAGCCGGGGCGTGGTCCAGGTGATGAAGCGGGCCGATTTGTTTGTGGCAGAAGACGCAACTCTTCCCTTCATACCACCGCGCGACGATTGTCCAGACCAGGCAGTTCTCGGGATCAGCTTCGATCTGTTGCAGGCAGTCCTGCCCGCAGTCCTGGCGTTCGGGCCAGCGGGAACATTCTTTCAGGTGCAGTGTGGGCTCGGAAAGAAAGGCTCCCACAGCTGCTTCTCCTACGGCCACCTCAACGGCTTCGGGCTTGTGAGTCTCCGGGCAAGTAACCAGACGCTTGCCCCGGAAATCGAAATACGCACGGACGCCGGGAATGGCGCGAAATACGAAAAGCCCAACCGCCAATGCGAGAACGGCAAGAACGATCAGCGTTGTGACGGTCATAGAAAACCTCCCGACCGGCATGGCCTCGTCGTGGCCTCGGTGGCGGTGGGGCCACCCTGCCGGAACTTCTGCTAGCTACAGTGTGATTAAGAACCTGGCGAGGGGCGGTGCCTTGAGTCACCCGAAATTGTGATTGTGGTCACAAAATGGAAGTGCAGCTGATGTGGTGCGGCTCGATGCAATCGGGTTGAAGGTGTGCACAGGTGTAATCGCATCGCACTCCATCCTGCATCTTCGCGCCCGTTCGCCGATTCGAAGAAATGCCGATGCGCCCTCGCATTTTTTGCATGATCCGTGTTCCCATCATCACGTATAATGCGGCCACTCTGGGCGGGAAGCCTTTATCTGCCGACCGGGAATAGCACCGAAAATCGAAAAGGCACACGCGGGCGCGGGGAGAAACCACACATGTGATTCTCCCTGCGTGTTGTCCTGGCGTTGCCTTCTTCGGAGGGGGGCCTATGTCGATGATGCAAATCCATCAGCAACGTAGCGGCGAGCAGCACAAGTGGTGGTACCAGTTTGGCAATCGCGTGGTGGAGGTGGAAAATCGTTTGATTTGGATGTTCGTGGTGTGGGCGCTGCTGGCGGCCTTTGCGACGGCGCAATCGACAAGCCAACTGAATGGCAGTGCTTTAGACCCGTCTGGTGCGAAAGTTGCCGGCGCGAAGATGACTTTGACCGAAGCGGCAACGGGGTTGCAGCGGACTACCACAAGCAACGGCGACGGGTTGTATCAATTCCTGGATGTGCCACCGGGCAACTATCGGCTGGAGGCAACAGCAAGCGGTTTTGCACCGTATGTGGCGTCGAACGTCACGCTCATAGTCAAGACTCCCTCTACCATAAACATCAAGTTTCAAGTCGCGGGAGTGGCGACATCGGTCAACGTCGAAGGCGAGGCGCCGCTGGTCAATCGCACCGACGCATCGCTGGGCAACACCCTCGAAGAAGATCAAATTTCGCAATTGCCCATTGCCGACCGCAACGTGGTGCAGTTGCTCAGTTTGCAGCCCGGCGTGGCATACCTGGGGAACCAGGTAGACGCCGACACGGACACTCGCAGCGGCGCGGTAAACGGCATGCGCAGCGACCAATCCAATATCACGCTCGACGGCATTGGCGTCAACGACCAGAATAATGGTTATGCCTTTACCAGCGTCCTGAATGTGCCCCCCGACTCGGTCGAGGAATTCAGGGTCACCACCGCTAACGCCAACGCCGACTCCGGCTATTCCAGCGGAGCGCAGGTCTCGCTGGTGACCAAGAGTGGCACCAACAACTTTCACGGCTCGGCCTACGAGTACAACCGCAATACTATCTTCAGCGCCAACGACCCTTTCCTGAAGGCATCCCAGCTAAGCAACGGGCAATCCAACACAGCGCCGAAGCTCTTGCGCAACGTATTCGGAGTCACCGCCGGAGGGCCGATCATGAAGAACCGGCTCTTCTTCTTCGCCAACTATGAAGGGCGGCGCGATGCCCAGGGCACCAGCGCATTGCGCGTCGTTCCGAGCCCGACCCTGCGCGCCGGCGATCTTGTGTACAAATGTCAAGATCCCACTCAGTGTCCTGGCGGTATCGTCAACGGGGTGGCGGGCGTTCAACCGGGCTACTATGCGCTGGCGCCGACCCAAATCAAGGCAATGGACCCACTGGGAATCGGAGTGAATCAGGCGATGCTGAATCTCCTCCAGCAGTACCCAACCGCCAATGAAAACGGTGGCGGCGACGGCTCGAACACGCTGGGTTTTCGATTTGCGCCTAACGCTGACTCAGGCTTCAACACCTACATTGCACGGCTCGATTACCACATCACGGCGAACGGCTCGGAGACTTTGTTTGTGCGCGGAGAGACGCAGAATTTCAAAGAACCAGGACAGCCTCAGTTTCCTGGCCAGTCCGCCGCCACCAGCAAACTGGACGACAGTAAGGGCTTAACTGTCGGACTCACATCACTGCTCAGCCCCAAGCTCATTAGCGATTTTCACTGGGGCTTCATTCGCCAGGGAGGACAGAACGCAGGGGCGTCGAAGGATCCGGGAGTCATTCTGGACGGGCTCGACAACTTCGTTCCGTTTACTCGCTCCACTATTTTCCTTGTGCCCATCAACCAGTTCACCGACAGTTTGAACTGGACGCGGGGAAATCACACGTTGCAGTTCGGCGCCGATTTGTTTCTGATTCGCAACAATCACAGCAGCTACGCCAACTCGTTTTCCGACGTTCGAACCAACGCGGTGTATCTGAACACGGGTGGAATAGCGGGCACTTCCAGTCCGCTGGATCCTGGCAACAACGGTTTTCCGTCCGTGGATGGCAACTTCGGTCCGAATTACGATAGCGCAGCCACGATCGTGATGGGTATCTTTCCCGAGGGCGACGGTATTTATAACTTCTCGCGCAATGGCAGCGCACTCTCTCAAGGGCAGGCTATCAACCGCCGGTACGCGATCAATGACTACGAGCTGTTTGGGCAGGATACGTGGCGAATGACACCTCGTTTGACCGTCACTTACGGCCTGCGCTGGGTGCTCGAAGCTCCGCCTTACGAAACGAATGGATATCAGGTCGCTCCTTGCGTGCAAGTTGTCAGCGGAGGCTGCACCAACCAAAACGCCGCCGACTGGTTCAATCACAGCGCCACATTAGCTGCTGCTGGCCAGTCGGCCAATAGCGCCGGGGAGATTTCTTTCATCCTTGGCGGGCCTCAAAATCACGGCCCGGGGCTGTGGAACTGGGATCACCACAATTTCTCGCCGCGCGTGTCGGTGGCTTGGGCGCCCGACACCGGCGACGGGTGGGTCTCAAAGATTCTCGGAAAAAAAGACCAGTTCTCGGTTCGCGGCGGCTACAGCATCATGTATGACCACTTCGGCATTCCGGTCGTGAACAGCTTTGACCAGCATGGCTCTTTCGGTCTCTCCACCGATCTCGGAAATCCGGCGGGTGTGGTCTCGCCCGCAAATGCGCCACGCTTTACCTGCCTGGTCCCGGGGTCGTCGGGCCAATCCTGCCTGCCTCCACCCTGTCCGTCGTTAAACGGCCCGGGCTGCCTGTTCGGACCGGCGCCCACGGGCGGCTTCCCCTATACCCCCGGCAACACCGCCTTTGCCATCAATTGGGGCTTGGACCAAACGGTGAAGACTCCTTACACACACGTTTTCAACTTCTCAATCCAGCGCCAGATCACGCCTCGATCTTCACTTCAGATTGCGTATGTGGGAAGCCTCGGCCGACGCCTGCCTTTACAGGTGGATTTGGCCATGCCTATCAATCTCACCGATCCTTCCAGCAAAATGAAGTATTTCCAGGCAGCCACGATGCTCTCCAAGTCCGCTGCCAACGGCACTGACGTGAATCAGATTAAGCCCGTCCCATTCTTCGAGAATCTTTTTCCTGCCTGGGCTGGCGTCGCCACGCAGAGTGCTCTTGGCGGCAACAACGTTACTTCCACCAACCCTGCGGGGGACAATTGCGCTGTTGGCAACTTACCAGGCAATCCGACAGCCACCCAAAACATCTACGAACTCTGGAATTGTTTCCCGCACAACGAGACTTTCTCTCTGTTCGAGATGGATTTGCCGAGCTCCATTACGGGATTGGACCCCGCGCTCCCGAACAGTAAGTACGGCCCGTTCGCTTTCTACCATGACCAGTTCAGCTCGCTTTACGCATGGCGCAATATCGGCACCTCCGCCTACAACGCGCTACAGGTGACCTACAATGCCCGTTGGGGGAACCTGCAGGGGCAGTTTAACTACACGTGGTCGAAATCGTTCGACGAGGCATCGGCCGCCGAGCGCGTCGGCCCCTATGAAGGGACCGGTGGAACGGGTAACGACTTGAACGGCGGCGGGATTGTGATCAATTCCTATGATCCCCTATCTCTGCGCGGGCTTTCCGATTTCAACGCCTTCCACCAGATCAACGCCAACCTGGTCTACCATCTCCCCTTCGGGAAAGGCCAGACGCTGGCGGGACACGCGGGCCCGCTGCTTGACGCATTGATTGGCGGGTGGCACGTCTCCGGTATTTTCCGCTGGACCAGCGGCTTCCCCATCACGATCGACAACGGTTTCACGTGGGCGACCAACTGGAACATCGAGGGCGATGCCATGCCTAACGGGCCGCCTCCTAAGGCGTCCAACCCTAAGCACGCCATCGTCAACGGCGTGGACATCGGCCCGGACATCTTCGCCGATCCGGCAGCGGCCGAGAAGGCTTTCCGCCCCGAGTGGCCGGGCGAATCAGGGGTCCGCAACAACGTGATTGGCGACGGCATGTTCAACATCGATACCGGGGTGAGCAAGGATTTCTCACTTGGCGAGCAGAGGCGTCTGGAGTTCAGTTGGCAGGCGTTTAATGCAACCAACTCGGTACGCTACGACGTGCGCGGCAATGTGGGAGCGTCGGCTCAACCCTCGCTCTCCTACGATCCGACGCAGTTTGGCAAGTATCTTTCAACCCTAACTACACCTCGTTTTATGCAGTTCGCCTTGCGCTTCATATTCTGACACTGGTGGTATGCAGGTTGTTCAAGAGGAGCCGACACAGTCGTGCTTTTTCGGGCCTTGCCTTTGTTTTAAAGGGAATCAGGGGCGCCGTTATTGAGCTTTGCCCGCGCCGCGCTTACTGGGTCACGTGGGAGCGCAACTGCATCTTCATCGCTACCGACAGACGGCGGATACCCTCCCGGATCTGTTCGGGCTGTGAGTGGGAGAAGTTCAGGCGCATGTGGCGGCTGCCTTCATGGCCGTTGTTGGCGTAGAAACTGTCTCCGGCGACGAACGCGACGTTCTCAGCCAGCGCCGCGCGGAACAGGGCTTCCGAGTCTGTGCCTTCGGGCATGGTCACCCATAGGAAGAGACCTCCCTTGGGATGGGTCCAGGTTACTTCGTGTGGGAAGTATTCTTGCAGAGCGTGGAGCATGGCATCGCGACGCTCGCGATAGACCTGGCGGATCAGTTTGACGTGCTGGTCGAGAAATCCGTCGCGCGCAACTTCGTAGGCGACGTACTGGTTGAAGGTCGAGGTGTGCAGATCCGCGCCCTGTTTCAGCAGCACCAACTTGCTGATTACGTCCTCGGGGGCGACGATCCAGGCCAGCCGGATTCCAGGCGCCAGCGTTTTCGAGAATGTGCTGAGGTAGATGACATTGCCGAGGGTAAAGCCATTGTCGCGACGAAGGTTTTCGCGATCGAGCACGACAAGCGGCGCGATGTGCTCGCCCTCGTAGCGCAGTTGGCCGTAGGGATCGTCTTCGATGATCGGGATGCCGTACTTATCGGCCAGCAGAATCAACTGGTGGCGCCGGCCTTCAGACAACGTGACTCCGGCGGGGTTCTGAAAGTTGGGCAGCACGTACATGAACTTCGGGCCGGTGCGGAGGGAGGCATCGACCTGATCAGTGATGAGGCCATCGTCGTCCACCGGCACGGGGACGTATTGCGCCCCGTAGACGTTGAACGCCTGCAGGGCGCCGAGGTAAGTGGGAGCCTCGACCAGGATGCGGTCGCCACGATTGATGAGTAGTTTGCCAATCAGGTCCAGAGCCTGCTGCGAGCCGGAGGTGATCAGTACGTTTTCGGCTTTGGCATGGATGCCGTAGCGGGCGATGTTGCGGGCAATCATCTCGCGCAGTGGCTGGTAGCCTTCGGTGGCCCCATACTGCAGGGCCTGGGCGCCGTGCTCGGTCAGAACTCTGTGGCAGGCTTGATCGAAGCGCTCGACCGGGAATACATCGGGCGCGGGAAGGCCACCGCCAAAGGAGATGATTTCCGGCCTCTGGGTGACCTTCAGAAGTTCACGGATGGCGGAACTCTTGATCCCCATCGTGCGCTGAGCGTACCGCGACTTCCAGAGAGTGGACATGCGCAGAATCCTCCCGTGGCGACTGCCCTGTTCTTCGCCTATCAGTCTTCGCCCACCAGTTCCGGTTCGACCGAGACATGAACCTTGGGATGGGCGTAGGTGTCGTTGTCCTGGGCGTCCACCACTGCGATCGCGGCCACATTGACGATCTGCTCGACGGTGGCCGTCCGCTGCAGCACGTGCACGGGCCGGCTCATACCCATGAGGATGGGGCCAATCGTCTCACCGCCTCCGATTTTCGCCAACAGTTTGGTAGCAATGTTGGCCGAGGCCAGGTCGGGGAAAATCAGGACATTAGCGCCCCCTTTCAGCGCGCTGAAGGGATATTGCTGCTCGATCACCTCGGGCGATAGAGCATCATCCGCGGAGATTTCTCCGTCGACGATGAGGGTGGGGTCGGCGTAGTGGAGCATTTCCACCGCCTTGCGTACCTTGGTGCAAATCGGGTGATCGACGCTGCCAAAGCTGGAGAAGGACAACATAGCGAGTCGCGGATGGATGTCGAAACGGCGCGCCATGTGTGCCGTGCACAGGGCAATTTCCACCAGGTCCTCCGCTGTTGGTTCAATGTTTACGCTAGCATCGGCCAGGAAGAAGACTTCTCCTTTCTTGGTGATCAGGACGTAGCAGCCAGAGACGCGGTGCAAGCCTTCACGCATTCGCACGATTTGCAGCGCCGGGCGAATCGTGTCGGGGAAATGCTGGGTCACGCCGGAAACCAGGGCGTCGGCGTCGCCCATGCGCACCATCATCGAGCCAAACACGTTGCAATTGCTGATGAGATTGTGGGCCTCGTTCAAAGTGACGCCATGCCGCTGGCGCAGGCTAAAAAGTTCCAGGGCGTAGGCCTCGCGGTGCTCGGATGAAGCCGGATCGACAATCTGCATACCGTCCAGATTCACACCCAATTCGTTTGCCCGCGTTTGAATCTGTGTTGCGTTGCCCAGAAGGATCGGTTTCCCGATTTTTTCTTCTACCAGGGTGTGGCAGGCGCGCAGGATCTTCTCGTTGTCGCCTTCCGGAAACACCACCTGCTTGGGATTGGCCTGGGCCTTATGAATCATGGTGCGGGAGACTTCGTAGGCCTTGCCCAGCCTGCGCTCCAACTGAGCGCGGTAGACATCGAGATCGACTGGCTCCTGGGCCACTCCGCTGCGCATGGCGGCTTCGGCGACGGCGGAAGCTTCCCACATGAGCACGCGCGGATCGAAAGGTTTCGGAATCAGATACTCGCGGCCAAACTGCAGGCGCTCGACTCCGTAGGCCCGGCAGACGGAATCGGGGACGTCTTCTTTGGCCAGATCAGCCAGTGCGTGCGTAGCCGCCAGCTTCATTTCCTCGTTGATGGCGGTGGCACGCACGTCGAGGGCTCCGCGGAAAATGAAGGGAAACCCGAGGACATTGTTGACCTGGTTGGGATAGTCGGAGCGTCCGGTCGCGATGATGACGTCGCTGCGGGCGGCCTTGGCGTCCTCATAGGTAATCTCCGGGTCCGGATTCGCCATTGCAAAAATGATGGGGTTCGGCGCCATGGAGCACACCATGTCCTGGTTGATTGCGTCTTTCACCGAAAGGCCCGCGAAGACGTCCGCGCCCGCCATGGCTTCCGCCAGGGTGCGCAAGTTTGTCTCTTGCGCGAAGCGCTCTTTGTACGGGTTCATCCCCGAAGTGCGACCTTTATAGACCACGCCCTTGGTGTCGCAGAGAATGATGTTCTCGCGCTTCACTCCCAGGTTCACGTAGTGCTCGGCGCAGGCGATGCCGGCGGCTCCGGCACCGTTGAAGACCACTTTCACTTTGCGAATATCTTTGCCGACAACTTCCAGAGCATTCAGCAACGCCGCGCCGGAAATGATTGCCGTCCCGTGCTGGTCGTCGTGAAAGACGGGGATCTTCATGGTCTTGCGCAGGGTCTCTTCGATCTGGAAGCACTCGGGCGCTTTGATGTCTTCGAGGTTGATTCCGCCGAAGGTGGGCTCGAGCAACTGGCAGAGCTTGATGATCTCCTCGGGATCGTGGCTGTTGACTTCGATATCGAAGACATCGACGTCAGCGAAGCGCTTGAAGAGCACAGCCTTGCCCTCCATGACTGGCTTTCCCGCGAGGGCGCCGATGTCGCCCAGGCCGAGTACAGCGGTGCCATTGCTCAGCACCGCGACCAGATTGCCGCGGCCGGTGTACTTGTAGGCGTCCTGCGGATTCTTTTCGATTTCCAGGCAGGGCACGGCCACGCCCGGCGTGTACGCCAGGCTCAGATCGCGTTGGGTGCGGCAGGGCTTGGTGGGTGTGACTTCGATCTTTCCTGGGCGTGACCCATTGTGATAATCAAGGGCCTGCTGCTTGCTGACTGACATGATTTCCTCCGTAACTCTTCGTGCGCCGCGTTTGCTCGCTTTGCGGACCGGCGTGGGGCTTCAACTCAACTCGAACGGTGAGTCCAGTCGCGGCCTTGACTCCCACCCCATCCGCTGGCGACTGAAGGGCGAGTCGTCGCCACTCGACTCTTGACTGCTCGAGTCTTGGCCGCTCAGGTATTCACTCTTTCGGGCTTCTCCGCCACATGGGAACGCAAGGATTCCAGCTATGCACATCCTTCTGGAAATCGCGCCCAGCCTGGGCGGCGCCCAGTGTTGACAGATCCTCCACCGGGGACTTCAACAGTTCCGTAGTGTACAGCTCGACTTGCTCGCGCAGCCGGGGATTCTTCAGCGCCTGCAACAGATCTGGTTTTTCTATGTGGGTGAATCCGCCACACAGCGGACACTTCACAACATCATCGTTCACCATTGCCACCCCTCGCGATCGGAGAGTCTTGCCAGCGCGGCATGCCCTCCAGGGCATGTACCGCTATACCAATTAGAGGATGAGCGCGGCTTTGGAACCGTGACAAGGGTCGCTTGGAGGTGTGACCGTGGTCACAAAATAGAGCAGGAGCTTAGGCGTGTTGCGGGTGGAGGGCAACACTTTCCGGGCACTGGCTGTCAATGAGTGGGCGCACGAGAGTTCGTGATTGGAACTGCGAGCGCTGCAAAAAGCAGTCGTGCACGTTTACGGCGCTTCCCCTTCCCTGCTACCATCATTTGTTTACCACTCAACTGCAACCAAATCTGATCACGCCCTCATAATCTTAGGGAGGAAACATGGCAATCAAAGTTGGCATCAATGGCTTCGGACGAATCGGCCGCAACGTACTACGCGCTTCGCTTAAAGATAAAAACCTCGACTTCGTCGCGGTCAACGACCTGACGGATCCCAAAACGCTGGCGCATCTACTGAAATACGATTCGGTGCTGGGCAACCTGCCGAACGAGGTGTCCGCCGGAGCCGACAGCATCACCGTCGACGGCAAGACGATCAAGGTGTTCAAAGAAAAGGATCCGGCGGCGCTCCCCTGGGAGTCCGTGGGCGCACAGGTCGTGATCGAGTCGACCGGCCGCTTCACCGACGCCAATGAAGCCAAGAAGCATCTGCGCGGGCCGGTGAAGAAAGTCATCATTTCGGCTCCAGCGAAGAATGAGGACGTGACGGTGGTGCTGGGGGTGAACCACGAGAAATACGACGGGGCGAAGCATCACATTATTTCGAACGCCTCCTGTACGACAAACTGCCTGGCGCCGGTGGCCAAGGTTATCAATGACGAGTTCAAGATCGTCAGCGGCACCATGACGACGATTCACTCCTATACCAACGATCAGGTGATTCTCGACTTTCCGCACAAGGACCTGCGGCGCGCGCGTGCTGCCGCACTTTCGATGATTCCCACAACGACCGGGGCGGCAAAGGCGCTGAAGCTGGTGATTCCGGAACTCGGGGGCAAGGTCGATGGATTCTCCATGCGCGTGCCCACGCCGAATGTTTCGGTGGTCGACCTGGTGGTATGGGTTGAGAAGAAGACGACCAAGGAAGAAGTGAACGCCGCGCTGAAGAAGGCAACTGAGTCCGGGCCGTTGAAGGGATATCTCGGCTACGAAGAGCACGAACTGGTGTCGTCCGATTTCAAGGGCGACCCGCGCTCTTCGATCGTCGATTCGCCCATGACCCTGGTGGTCGGCGGCAATTGCGTCAAGGTGATCTCCTGGTATGACAACGAGTGGGGATACTCCTGCCGCGTGCGCGACTTGATCAACTACATCGCCGGTAAGGGCCTGTAAGAATTGCGGAACCCATCCTAACGGTGCAAGAGGCCCGACGTTAGGATGGGGCACCCGCCCGCTACTTCCCAAAATTTCGTCAGAGGACGACCTGCCATGCCTAAACTCTCCATTCGTGATCTTCCGCTCAACGGCAATCGGATCTTCATGCGCGTCGACTTCAACGTGCCACTGGAAGACGGACGCGTTATGGACGATACCCGCATCCGCGAAACACTGCCTACTATCGAATATGCCTTGCGCCACGGGGCGCGGCTGATCCTGGCCTCACACCTGGGCCGGCCCAAGGGCAAACCCAATCCCAAGATGAGCCTGAAGCCGGTGGCCGAGCGGCTGCGCATGTTGCTCGACAAAGAACTGGCGCGCGGCGAAAACGTCGGGTTCTGCCCGGAGTGCGTGGGCCCTGAAGCCGAGGAGGTCGCCGGCCAACTGGAAATGGGCCAGACCCTTCTGCTCGAGAACTTGCGCTTTCACGCTGAGGAAGAAGCCAACGACGAGAAATTCGCGCGGCAGCTTGCCAATCTGGCGGAGTACTACGTCAATGATGCGTTCGGCTCGGCGCATCGGGCTCATGCTTCCACGGCCGGCATCACCAAGTTCGTGAAGCAGTCGGCCGCCGGATTGCTCATGGAAAAGGAATTGAAGTACCTGGGCAAAGCCCTGGAGCACCCGGAGAAGCCATTTGTGGCCATTCTTGGCGGGGCAAAGGTGGGCGACAAGATCGGCGTGATCCGGAATCTGATGGATAAAGTGGACTCGCTGATCATCGGCGGGGGCATGGCCTACACATTTCTCAAGGCGCAGGGCCAGGAGATCGGCAAGTCGCTGCTCGAGGCCGACAAGATTGAACTCGCGAAGCAACTTTTGACCGAGGCGAAGAAGCGCAACCTAAAATTCCTTCTGCCGGTCGATCACGTCGTCGCGGTAAAACCCGAGGCCAATGCTGTGATCCAGCAGATCGGCGAAGGGCAGCCCATTCCCGCCGACAAGATGGCGCTCGACATCGGACCCAAGACCATCGAACTGTTCTCGGACGAGATTTCTACCGCCCGCACCATCGTCTGGAATGGGCCTATGGGAGTGTTCGAGGTTCCGGGATTCAGCAAGGGGACGTTCAAGATCGCCCAGGCCGTGGCCGACAACGGCGCGGCCATATCGATCGTGGGCGGCGGTGATTCGGTCGCGGCCGTGCACGCAGCGAATGTTGCCGATAAGATTACGCACATCTCGACTGGAGGTGGCGCGTCGCTGGAATTCCTGGAAGGCAAGAAGCTGCCGGGGGTGGAAGCGTTGACGGATAAGAAATGAATCGCCTCGAACGCTGGCGGACACCACTTACACCGAGGGCGAGACGCCCTCGGGACAGCCGGCGGGACGCCGGCGCTACGTGATAAAAGAAGTGATCGCTCTGGACACTGGCGTGGCAAGATTCACAATCCGGCTTCTGCTCGACGTCGGCAAGGCGATTGAGCTCCACGGTCCTGCCGACATCACTGCGGAAGCCACCGACGCGATCGTGAATGCTGCCAACTCATCACTTCTGGGCGGCGGTGGCGTGGATGGCGCGATTCACCGCCGTGGAGGCCCGGCGATCCTTGCTCAATGCCGGCAAATCGTGAGTAAGATTGGAAGATTGCCCGCCGGGCAAGCGGTCATAACTACCGGCGGACAGCTGGCGGTCAAGCACGTCATCCATACCGTTGGTCCGGTCTATCAGGACGGCCAGCACAGCGAAGCCGAAACGCTTGCCAGTTGCCACCGGGAGTCGATTCGTCTGGCCGATGAGAATGCGCTTTGTTCCCTGGCATTTCCGGCGATCTCGACCGGTGCTTACGGATACCCGGTAAGCGAAGCGGCGCCGATCGCAATCTCCTCTACGCTGGACGCGCTCGCTTCAGCTAAGCATGTGAAGTTATGTCGATTCGTGCTCTTTGACGTCTCGACCCTGCGCGCGTACGAACGAGCCGCAGAGAAACTCCCGTTTGAACACCAGTTCCCCATTCCGAATTGAAAAGGCTATCCCATGAGAAAAAAAGTAATGGCCGCCAACTGGAAGATGTATAAGACGCCCGACGAAACCCGGGACTATTTTCGTCAGTTTCTGCCCCTGGTTGCGGGTCACGACCGCGACGAGATTGTTGTCTGCCCACCTTACACGGACGTCGCAACCGCGATCGAAGCGGCGCGCGGGAGCAATGTCGCCGTTGGCGTGCAGAACGTTCATTGGAAAGCGGATGGAGCCTACACCGGCGAGATTTCAGCTCCGATGCTGCTGTGCCTGGGGGTCACCCACGTCATTATTGGCCACTCGGAGCGGCGCCAGTATTTTGGGGAGACGGACGATACGGTGAATCTGCGATTGAAAACCGCACTGGAATCCGGACTTACACCGATCTGCTGCGTGGGTGAGGTGCTTGAGGAACGCGAGGCGGGTGCGACCGAGGACGTGCTGCGCCGGCAGTGCGTGCGCGCCTTTCATACCATCTCGGCGAAAAAGGCGGCAAGACTGATCGTTGCCTACGAGCCCGTCTGGGCCATCGGCACGGGCAAGACGGCAACTCCTGAACTGGCGGCTGAGGCCCATTCCGTGATACGTCACGAAGCGAACAAGATTTTTGGTGAAGAGTTCGCCGCGCAGTTGCGGATTTTATATGGAGGATCGGTCAAGCCGGACAATGCCTCAGCTCTGATGGCGCAGGAAGAAATTGATGGCGCGCTGGTGGGCGGAGCCTCGCTCGATCCGAAATCCTTTACGGCTATTGTGAAGTACTAAGGCGCAGGTCTGAATCTTAATTCGTCCGGCTGTGGGACGCGGCTCGGAACCGGTGTCGTGATCCCCATCACCGACGATTTTGCGAGCAGGACTACAATCCCTTACAAGCAGAAAGCCGCGCAAGCGGACCACCTCAACCTGTAGTTCCGAACCGCGAGGAGGTCTTATGCCGCTGACCAAGCTCCGTGAATTTCTCGACTCCAGCCACATCCGGTACCTGGTGATCTCTCACTCCGTCGCGTACACAGCTCAGGGAATCGCCGCCCTGGTGCACCTGTCGGGCAAGAAACTGGCGAAAACCGTGATTGTCAAAATTGACGGCGTGCTGGCCATGGCAGTAGTTCCGGCGTCAATGCACGTCGACCTGGATCTGCTGCGGACCGCTGCCGGCGCCGGTGTGGTCGAGGTTGCAACTGAACAGGAGTTCAAGGACGCCTTCCCCGACTGCGAGACTGGCGCCATGCCGCCGTTCGGCAATCTCTACGACATGCCGGTTTATGCGGATGCAAGCCTCGCCGAAAACGAAGAGATTACTTTCAACGCAGGCACGCATCGGGAACTGATGAGAATGGGCTGGCGCGACCTGACGCGGTTGGTGGATGCTCAAATCGTCAACCTGACCCATCGGCCCGCCGTTGCGGCGTAGCTGCCAAGTTTCGTGGATCGGCGAAATGAATGTCGTGGGGGACAGCTGCGTCTACTTCCGTCCAATAGCCATGATGTGCGAGCTTGCGCCCAAGACAGAGGGCTCGCGCTCAACTCTGCGCACGGCGCCGAGCAGGCGTTCGCGCTGCGCGGGATCGCTCCACAAGCGGTCGAAATCGCGGGCCAGCCAGCCGGGTCCTTCGATCGCCACCAACTCTACAACCTTAAATCCGGCGGCCAGAAAATCGCGCGACAACTCGCCCGGCCGATGGAAGAACGCGTCCGTGAAATACATGAGATTGCTGGTGGGGTTGCGGTGCTGGCCGTCCTCCAGATCACGGGCCAGAATCGGCGCAAACTCCGGATCGTCAAAGAATCCACTCGAGAGCGAATCGAATAGCGATGCGAAGCGGCTGATGGCAGCGCCCCAAACGAGCCCTCCTGGGCGCAGCACCCGCTGCGCCTCGCGCAGGCAGGCAATACGGTCCGGGCGTTCCACGAGATGATAGAGCGGGCCAAGAAGGAGGACCGCGTCGGCGCTGGCCTCTCCTTGGGGCAAATGACGCGCGTCGCCGACTTGGGCGGAAGCGAGGGGATGCGCGGGCTGTTGCTTCGACGCCGCACGCGCCTGATCCACATGCTTCGGCACCGGATCGATCAAGTGCACTTCATATCCGTGGGAGGCCAGCCAGCAAGCGTACGCTCCGGCGCCGCCACCGGCGTCAATGATCGTGGCGGGGGCTGGAGGCAGGTGACGGAGAATCAGCTCCTGGGTGCGCGCCTGCTCGAGTTGAAACCATCCCTGGCCGAGCCGGGAGGCTTCGTCGGTCTCGTTGTAGTGAAGGAGCATCCCGTTCGCGGTCATGTCGTCGCTCATCTGAAAACCTAACTTAGCATGAAGCTACTACTCGCGACGTTGGCCGTATTGCCGGCGCCGGAGACATCTTCCAGTGACAAATCTTTTCACACTAGGCGAGCGGGGAAAATGCGGATATAGTTTTCCCCTGCTTTTTGGATCATGGGGAAATTCCACTTACAGCACAGACCACAGCTCCGGCTGCGTCAGGGCTCACAGGGCGACTAGTTCACGAACGGTGTCGGCAAGAGACGTTGCAAGCAACGTCTCTACGACCAATATGGAGACAATATGCAGGGATTGAAGAAGAAGATTTTGCAGACATTCGGAATTGCATTTATTGCTTTGCTAGCCTGGCCTCAACTCGCCAGCGCGCAACATCGGCTGACCCCGATCCCGCACCCGATCGGCTCTCCGCAAAAGGCACCAATGCAGGCGGCACGCGTGGCTTCGGCAACTTCACCCTGGACTCCGCTGACCAACCAGCCGACCTTTTTAGTGGACGGCAGTGCCAACCCGATTTTGCTCATGGACGGGAGCGTGCTGGTTCAGGATGCAGGCTTCCCGGATTGGTGGAAATTGACACCCGACCAGAATGGCAGTTACGTAAATGGAACTTGGACCCAGGTGGCATCGACCCCCTCTGGCTACAGCCCGCTCTATCACTCGTCTGCGGTTCTGCCGGACGGCCGGCTCATCATCGAGGGCGGAGAATATATCTGTGATCCGACGACCTTCAACTGCAATGCCGTATGGACGAACCTGGGCGCAATCTACGATCCGGTAAAGGATGCTTGGACTTCCGTCAATCCTCCAGCCGGGTGGCAGTCGATCGGCGATGCGCAGAGTGTTGTTTTACGGGATGGAACGTATATGCAGGCCAACTGCTGCACGACCGAAGCGGCTTTGCTTAATCCTAAGACCTTGACCTGGACGCCAACCGGAAAAAGCAAGTATGACCCCAATGACGAAGAGGGATGGACTCTGTTGCCCAATGGGAAGGTGCTGACAGTGGATGCCTACGTCCCGATTGCCCCATTTCCGTACATTCCCACGGGCACAAACTATGAGCTTTATTCCCGACGGGGAGAGGGCGAGGACGAAGGCCGCGGCGATTGGCGGGTTGCAGGAACCACTCCGGTGCAGCTGTGGGATTCGTGGTTGACGTGCGGCGAACTGTCACAGGAACCAAAAAATGGTCCCTCGTTTGAGCTGGGACCCGGCCTGCTACGGCCGGACGGTACGGTGTTCTATGCCGGTTCTAACAGTTGCCCCGGAGCTGCCGGACATACAGCGATTTACAACTCTCGTACGAACAGCTGGAAGGCCGGCCCGGATTTTCCGGGAACCAACAACATTTCCGACGGCCCGGCCGCCCTGGAAGTCAACGGCAAGGTGCTGATGATGGCCAGCCCGGGATTCGGGCCCCCGCCGGTAACTTTTTTTGAGTGGGACGGAAAGGCGCTGAACGAGGTGCCCGGGACCCCCAATGCGCCCACCGATGCATCGTTTTACGGGAATATGCTGGCGCTTCCGTCGGGGCAAATCCTATTGACCGATTTTTCGGACGACATTGAAATCTACACGCCTACGGGAGGACCGCGGCGCGAGTGGGCACCGAAAGTGGTCTGGGCGCCAGAGCGCATCAAGGCGGGCAGAACGTACCAAACCTTTGGCTTTCGGTTTAACGGATTCTCGCAAGGCGCCGCGTACGGAGATGACGCGCAGGCTGCGACGAACTTCCCGCTGGTTCGCATCACGAACGTCAAGACCGGCCACGTTCGATATAGTCGCGCGCATCACCCCAGCAGCATGGCGGTGGCGTCTGATGATCTGAATTCCGTTTGGTTCGATGTTCCGGCTGACCAGGAAACCGGATACAGCAAGCTCCAGGTCGTGGCGAACGGGATTGCGTCAGAAGCGGTGTTTGTAAACGTCAGGAAATAGAGGTCAGTCCGCCGTAAGGGGCAGGTGTTGGAGTTGATGCCGCGCTCAGACTGAACTGAGCGCGGCATTCTCTGCACTCCTTAGGCCAGCACTTTTTCCGAGATCGAGGCCGCGCCGCGTATCTGCCGCACTTTGTCGTAGACTTTGCCGTACTCTCGGGCCGAGGCGTTCCAGGAAAAGTCTTTGTTCATGCCATTGCGCATGAGTACCTGCCACGAAGTCTGGTCACGGAAGGCTTCGAGGGCCTGCTTGATGGTAAACAAGAGGGCTTCGCCGGTGTACTCGGTGAACTTGAAGCCTGTGCCTTTGCCGGTGCGGGCGTCCCAGGGCTCGATGGTGTCGTCGAGACCGCCGGTAGCACGCACGATGGGTACCGTGCCGTATTTCAGGCTGTAGATCTGGTTCAGGCCACAAGGTTCGTAGCGCGACGGCATAAGGAACATGTCAGCGCCGGCTTCGATTTTGTGCGCAATCTCATTATCGTACGCAACTTTGACGGCAATCTTATTGGGGAATTTTTTGTTGAGGCGGGCGAACATCTCCTCGTAGGGCTTGTCGCCCGCGCCCAGAGCGACCACGATCATGTCTTCCCGGGCCAGTCGGTCCATGACTTGCGAGATCAGGTCAAAACCCTTTTGCGCGGCGAAGCGGGAGACGATTCCGATCACCGGCAGCTTGGGGTCTGCGTTCGCGACCCCGAAGGCGGCCAGGAGGCCTTGCTTGCATTTTGCCTTGCCTGCGAGATCCTCCGGCGAGAACTTGGCGACGGCAAATTTGTCGGCCTGTGGGCTCCACTCGTCGTAGTCGACTCCGTTGAGGATTCCGGTGACCGTCGCTGCCCGGTCGCGGAGAACGCCTTCCAGGCCAAATCCATATTCCGCGGTTTGAATCTCCTGGCTATATTTGCGGCTCACGGTGGTAATGAAGTCGGCGTACGCCAGGGCACCTTTGAGAAAATTCACCTGGCCGAAGAATTCCATCTTCGAGATGGTGAACAGATCCCAAGGCAGCATGAGCAGGGGCAGAGTTTCGGGAGGGAATAATCCCTGGTAGCCCATGTTGTGAATGGTAAAAACCGTGCCGACATCGCGGAAGGCGGGATCCTCCGCATAGACGGTACGCAGCAGGACGGGCACAAGCGCCGATTGCCAGTCGTGGCAGTGGAATATTTGAGGCGCGCCCAGGATTTTGGAAGCCTCGAGGACGGCGCGGGAAAACAATGCGAAGCGCTCGGCGTTATCGGGGTAGTCGCCGGCAGGCGTGCCGTAGAGCGCGTCGCGGTCGAAGTAGGGGGGATACTCCACGAAGTAGAATCGAACTCCGCTCTGGGGGGCGGTGGCCACAACCGAGGGGAAGCGATGTTTGTCGTCGAAGGGAACCGTGACGCTACGAACCACTGTCGTAGGATCGGAGAGCTTGGTCTGGCGGTAGCGCGGCAGGTAGATGCTGACCTGATGGCCGAGCGCGGCCAGGGCACGGGGCAAGGCCCCCACGACATCTGCAAGGCCGCCGGTCTTGGAGAATGGAACACCTTCCGATGCAACGAATGCGATGTGCATGAGTGCGGAACCTCCCACAGAGCGCGCACTTTTTGTCGGCGCACGCTATGATTGAATATGAACACCTCGGGACCCGAGGTCCGACAAATATGATGCGAGGACCAACTTGCAAGTCTACTTCCCGAGCTATCGAGGGTCAACGTGCCAAAGGTCGTTTCTGCGCGCCGTCCGCAAAGTAAGCCTAAATTAGGACAGCACTTTCTCGACAGCGAGGACTCGGCGGTCCGCATCGTCGACGCTCTGGGAGATGTGTCGCAGAGCACAGTGCTTGAAATCGGCCCCGGACGCGGCATTCTGACTTCGCTGCTGGCGAAACGCACACGGCGCCTGATCGCCGTCGAACTGGACCGGGTGCTGGCGGCGCAACTTCGGCTGAAGTTTGGCATGGCGCGGAATGTCGAGATCATTGAGGCCGACGTGCTCGCCATCGATTTCGATTCTCTCTTCGGACCAAAACCCGGGCTCGGCCGACCGGGGATCGACCTCAAGCCGCAACCGGTGAAGGTTGTGGGAAATCTTCCTTATTACATTACGTCGGACATTCTGCTGCGCCTGTTTGAATTTTCGAAGTATTTCGAGAGCCTGGTGATCATGGTGCAGCGCGAAGTTGCGGACCGGATCGCCGCCGAACCGGGTCGCCGCGATTACGGAATGCTTTCTGCGACGGCGCAACTATTTGCCCGGGTGGAAAATCTCTTCACGCTGCCGCCGGGCGCATTTGTGCCTCCGCCCAAGGTGCATTCGACGGTATTGCGGCTTACCATAGCGCCACAGCAGGAAAAGTTGGGCGTAGCCGGCGACGGGTTTATCGATTTTTTGAGGCTTTCGTTTGGACAGAAGCGAAAAACATTGTGGAACAACCTGAAGACGAATTACGCAGGACCGGATTTGAAGCGCGCGCTGGCCGCGGCCGAAGTGAAGCCTACGGCTCGGGCGGAGACGCTGAGTCTGGAAGAAAGTGCCGCTGTTTATCGTGCCTTGCGCGGCCTGCACAGTCGCTCGTAGCATGATCCTGGGCGGTATGGTCCGGCTCACCGAAAAGGAGGGCCTATGGCGACCACCATTGTTCGTCACCCCGCGGTCGCGGGGCGCTTTTATCCGCGTGACCCCGACGACCTGCGAACCGAAGTGCAGGGCTACCTCTCGCAATCGAGTTCCGTGAATCAAGCGCCGGTTCGCGCGGTCGGGTGCATCGCTCCGCATGCGGGCTACATGTACTCTGGCCACGTTGCCGGAGCCGTGTTTGCTCGCGTGGAGATTCCGCGGCGCTGCATTGTGATGTGTCCCAACCACACCGGGATGGGCCGAGCTCTGGCCATCGTAAGCGAAGGCGCATGGGAGACACCGTTAGGCGAGGTGCCCATCGACGCGGAGTTGGCTGCGGCTCTGAAACGCTATTTCCCTGCCCTGCAGGAGGACCCTGCGGCACACCGGGCTGAACATGCCGCAGAAGTGGAACTTCCATTTCTGCAGTTGCGCCAACCGGAGCTGACGTTTGTTCCCATCGCGTTGGGAACTGGGCACTTCGAACCCCTGGAACTGCTGGGCGTTGCGGTGGCTGACGTTATCTCGAGGCTAGACGATCCCGTCTTGATCGTCGCTTCCAGCGATATGAATCATTACGAGTCGGATACCGTGACGCGAGTGAAGGACCATCGGGCAATCGAGCGCATTCTCACGCTGGATCCACGAGGGCTCTACGATGTGGTCACACAGCAGGACATCAGTATGTGCGGCTTCGGACCGGCGGTTGCTATGCTGACGGCGGCTCGGCAACTGGGGGCGAAGTCGGCGGAACTGGTGAAGTACGCGACCTCAGGAGATGTGTCGGGCGACCGGGATATGGTCGTGGGGTATGCGGGAGTCGCGGTGGTGTGATTCATTCTCGGCTGTACTGATAGAGAACTATTAAAGAGCAAGCGAAAATCCCCACTTCCCGCGCAAAGAACGCGCGAGAAATGGGGCACCGCTTTTCAACTCCTACGAGCTGTCCGCAAATTCGCATTCCAGAGAACCCTGCAAAAACCAATAATCATCGGCGTTTTCGGGCATTCGATCAAGCACATCGGTAACTTTCTGCGCCCTTCGAGGGCAGCTAACCTAAGCGGGAGAGGTTGCTTGGGGAGGGGTGTCGAATGGGTGATCGTTACTGGCTCTGGGTAGGGGCGCGTCTGCTCGTGGGCGTTGCCATCGTGGCATGGGCGGCGAGCTATTTGGGCACGGGCAGCGGGGAAAAAGAGTTTCAGAAGTCGCTCGACGCAATGAAGCAGGTACACAGCTTCCGCGTGGCCTCCAACACCAATCAGATCGGCGTTCAACAAAACGACATGTTGTGGGAAGTCGACTGCAACCGGGACGTCCTGCATCACCAAACCCACATGGTGTTGACCGGCTCGAACGCGGGCGAGTTCAACCGCGACGAACTGTACGTGAAGGGTCGCGAATACGACCGGCAGAGCGACGGCTCCTGGGGAGGCTCGCATTACGGGGGCACCAGCTATTCCGCGGAGTGGTATTGCAGAAGCCTCGCCCAAGGGACCGACAGCAATCTGTTGCCGGAGATCGCCACAATGATCAAGCGAGGCATCATCCAGAAGGGCGACAAGAAGACGGTCAACGGCGTTCCCTGCCGCGAGTGGCTGGTAACGCTGAAAGGCGGGACGAGCGGTCTGGAGCATGACACCGTATGCCTGGGCCTGAAGGATCGCCTTCCCTACGAAATGACGGTTGATTGGGCGCACTCGCGTTCTATTTTCTCCGATTACAATGCGCCCGTTCAGCTCGATTTGCCGGAGGCCGCGGTGCAGCCGGCGAGCAGCCCTAGCGGATCGAACTAAGTCCACTCCGGAGAACAAGGATATGTACATGGCATTACGTATCGCAGTCATCGGATCGAGGTTTGCGCGGTTCAGCTGGATGGCAGGGTTCGTCCTGTTGCTGGCAGCAAATTCTTCGGCGCAGGCGCAGCAGCAGGGCTCGCTGGCCGACGCCGCGCGCCAGGTACGCGCCCAGAAGAGCAACCAACTCGGGGCCGAAGCCAGCCGTGCGCAAGAAGTCGCCGATGAATTGTCGGATAACCAGAATGACAACGCGCCAGGCGGCTTCAAGACCTACAACGCGGTTTGGTACAAACTTTGGATTCCGGCTCCTTACACAGCGAATTCCGATAGCGGCGGTACCGTGCTGTCGGGTCCCCGCGTAGGAAGCACGATGCCCCTGGTGTTGGTCGGTAGTACCCTCGTACTCCAACCTGCGACTAGCGACGACGCGTTTCGCGACGCTGCGACGAAATTTACCAGCGGCTATGAGGGGTCTGCGCAATGCAGCAAGACCACACTGGCAAATCACGACGCGTACCAATGCGGGCTTGCGGGAGCCAAGCTGCTCGGGCACTCAGTGAGCGGCACGGCTCTGTTCATCCGGGGGGACGACAACATTTTTCCAGTATTTTGTGTTGCAAACAGCGACAGCCACGCCCGCGATATCCTGAACGACCCAAACTCCACTCCCTCGGAGAAGATGTGGGCGAAGCGAAACCTGGCTCAAGAAGAAGAGTACGTGCGAGAGGTATGGCAGAAATGCAATTCCGTGTTTCAGTCGGTTCGCTTCACGGAAAGCGCCGCGCAACCGGAGACCACACAGCTCACGAGAACTGGTACTGACGTCTCGAAACCGGCAGCTACTCCGAAGGCCCCCGCGCAGACGGCAATGGCTGCTTCGGGAGCTGGCGGGACCTCGCCTGCCGTGGCCCCAGCACAGAGCTCATTGCCAGCAGGCTTCAAAGCACACCCCTTCACCTATTGCAGGAGCCAGCGTGAGTGCTGGAATGCGTCTGTGATCGTGCCAGCCGATGCGCAACTCGTCAGCTCCGATTGCAAGCAGTATGTATTTGAGATGAAGGTGCAGGGATCGCCCTTTCTGCTGCTGGCGGGTCCGGCGGGGGGAGAGGGCTGCGGCAATCGGAGCAGCAGCGATCCGAGCCAGGTCCGCTGGAACGAGCTCGCGGCACCTGAAAACCGCCGAGCGCCCGGCACCTCCTCCACGATCAGCAGCCAGCAAACAACGCTGGACGGTAAACCTGGCTTCATCACTCGGATCGGATTCCGGAAAGGCCTGACGGAATGGATGGGCAAGCGCGCCGAGATCGAGAGCAATGGAGTGCCCCTCGTGGTAGGTTGCATGGCGCCGAGAGAGCATTTCGGCGACGGCGAAACGATCTGCTCGAGCTTGATCGAATCCTTGCAATTGCCATGAGCCGCTGGCCTTCAGCACGTCGGGTTTTGACGGCGGCGCTCTGGGTCAGCGCCGTGAGTATTCTGGCGTGGGGGCAAGACTCGGATTCACAGAGTCTCTCCCTCGGCGATGTTGCCCGCCAGACACGCTCCCAGACCGACACCAAAGGCCAACCGAGCAAGGCTCAGCAACTGGTCGACGAGATGCAGCGAGAGCAGGAAGAGGCTGCGAACGCGCCGATGGGATTCAAGAGTTACGACGCCGGCGACTATCGTCTGTTCGTACCATTTCCTTATAGTCTGGAGGGCCGCGAAAACGGGGGAGCCGTGCTGCTCGGTTCGCGTCTGGGAGTGACGAATACGGAAGTGATGGCGGGAACGCCGATCTCTTTCCCCACCGGGGTTACGCCCGGCATGTTGAGCGATGTCGATATTCTGAACCTGGTGCGCCAACTCGCGGCTTTGCACGGGCCGTCACCGTACTGCTCGGCGATCAAACTGGGCGAGCGCAAAACGTTTCGCTGCGCGTGGAGCACTTCTCCTCGCCTTCTGGGCCGCGAGGTGTGGGGCACGATGCTATTCGTGGTGGCGTCGAACAGCGTGATTCCGGTGATGTGCGTAAGCCCGGATGATAGCCTGCACCAGCAGTGCGTGGTCTACGATACCTGGGGCCACAACACCTGCAGCGATCGGTACCGACCGTGGCCGGATGTCCAGAAGACGATCGAGGCGCGGTATCGGGAGGAGACGACCACGGTGCAGGCGTGCGATCAGATCATCTACCCGTCGATCCGATTGAAAGAAGACGTTGTTGTGCATCCGGTCACGATCGCGGAAGGAAAGCCCTCGAAGACGGTTAGCGGCACCGTGCCGCAAGATACTTCGGTCGTCGCTGGGACGCAGTCCGAGTCGCTCGCCGAACTAGCGCGGCAAACGCGGCAGGCGCCGCGCCGCCAAGCTCAGACTAAGCTCGACAACGCCGAAGGGGAGAGCCTGGCTCCTGCAGGATTCCAGTCCTTCACCATCCAATATTGTCTGAATCCGCAGCAGTGCTCAGAGGCCAAAGTGGTCATTCCCGAGAAGGCTGAGGTCGTGTCGCGCGTTAATGGGCAGTACATTTTGAAATCCACGCTCAACGGCGGTGCGGTGATGCTTTATGTGGGTCCTGCGGACGTGAACTCGCCCTACCGCAGCATGACTGATCCAGACTATATTCGCATGCGGGATTTGGCCAATTCCAACGGTTGGACGCGGGAAAAAACCGATGGGGTGAGCACGCAGGAACTGACGATCGCGGGTCGGCAGGCGCTGATGATGCGTTTTCGCTACCAGCGCGATCAGAAGACTTGGTGGGTCGGCGAGCGGGCGCTGATTGAAATGCAGGGCGCGCAGTTCCTGGTCGGGTGTACTGCGGCCGAGCTGCACTTCGCCGACGCCGAGACCCTGTGCACAACTTTGGTGAATTCATTGCGACTGCCATGAGAATTTTGCCGAGCACAATTCGTAGATGGATGGTTTTCGCGGCGCTGGCTTTCGGGGTGAGTTCATGCACGTGGGCACAGGATTCTACCGGCCAGTCGTTAGGGGATGTGGCGCGAAAAACCCGCAAGGAACACGCCGCGCCGGACCACGTAGCTGGAAAGCAACTGGTCAACGAAGAAGAGGACGGACCCGACACGACCGGCATATGGCGTGTGCGGCTGTGTTCGTTTACGCCGTGCTACGAGCTGTCGATTGCCCTGCCCAAGAGCCCCAAGTGGACGCGAGCCAAGGCCGAGCCGCGGCCGGTTCTGATTCCGCTGCCGGGGGCTGAAGCAGACGCAAATCGCGTGATCCGCATCTACGCCGCCGAATCGCTGGGAGCGCGGTACTCGCCGGTCGATGGGGCTAAGCGTGTATTTCTGCAGGGGTGGTTCGCCCGCCCGGAATATTTCGGTCAGTCGGCGCGGATCGTGCTAGACGAACACATCCCGATTGAAGGGGCTAACGCGACGATTAGTCACTTCACGGTCACGGAGGACGCGGGCAGGTATCGGGGGCTCAGTATCGTGGCCAGTACGCCGAATGGCAGCTACGGTTTCGCCTGCGCGTTTCGCGACGAAGATGCCAGCGCCGCCAGCAGTATCTGCGACGCGATCGTGAAATCTGCCAGAAGCCAAGCGTTGGAACCGGGGAAGCGGCCAGTGTATCCGAACTATGAGCCGCCGGATCCGCCCGAATACTATCCGAAGCGCTACGATCCGGACGATCCCCCCGATGATCCGGAGTAAGCAAAGAAGACCGCGCATGAAACGAAGGGTCCTGAACATCGTGAACGGCCTCGTCGTATTGCTTTTCGTCCGAGGCTCGCTCCTCCTCGAGGCGCAGTCGCGGCCGGTATCGGCTCACAAGATATTTCTGCAGGCCGAGGTGAAACCGGGGGAAGTTCTGCGCTATGAACTGGAAGCCGGAGCGTCGTTCCTGCCGATTGCGGATGCCAGCGGAGCAATTTTGACGCCAGCGCGCGGGCCGTGCGATTACGCGATGGCGGCGATCGTAACGCTACGTCCGCAGGCGGCAGACAAAGACGGGAATACTCCGGTGGAGGCGCGCTACAGCGAGACACGAGTGACCAGCGTACGCTGCGCTCTGTTTTCTCCGGCGGATTTCCAGAAGCGTCTGGCGGCGCTGCAGGCGTCCCCGGTGATGTTCCGCGTGGGGCCGCACGGCGAGACTGCCTTGGGCCACAGCCAGGACGGCTATTTCAAGTATTGGGATGGGGGCGATCTACTGCGGAAGGTGACACAGGACTTACTTCAGACCGAGCTCTCTCCACAGCCCGTGGCAGCTGGGGCATCCTGGAAGCCGCGTGGGCAGTTCGCGTATTCCCACGACCGGGCATTGAAGGACCTGGAACTGAGCGGCGCGGACTTGCGCTTTCGGAATCTGGTTTCCGTGGACGGCAAGACTTGTGCCTGGGTGACATCGAAATACGTGTTCTCGCCGGTCGACCTGCCCGCGGCAGGCACGGCGAGCGGTGGACGCGTCGTGCCCGCAGCGGGCAATAACGCTGTCGCGGCGGTTTTGCATATCTCGCTGCTGCTCGATCCGGCAAGTCACCACGTGGCGTGGCTGCATCGGTCGCAGACGATGGACAACAAGCTGACCCTGGCGTCGCCCTTTGATGACAGTGATCCGGTGGATGACCCGTCCCCGCCGGATGATACGGACTGGGAAAATCCCATGCCTGATCTTTCCAGTATGCGGTCGGACAATCCGGGACGCTATCCGTTCATGACGTTTCATTTCCAGGAAGAGGCGCGGGCGCGGCTGTTGCCGGAGGAGCGGTCGGCCGAGTGGCTGGCTGCGCTGAAGAATTTCGAGGTGAATCCGGAACCAGCGAGCGGAGGAACTCCAGTTTCGCCGACGAAGACACTTTTGCCGAATCCGATCGTTCAGGCTGCCAAGCCCGAGGTGGTGAAGCGGACGACCCGGGTGGTGATCGACTCGGACTCGCTCGTACCCACGCCTGTGGGATTTACGCGCTACGAGAAGGGTCTGTGCCGCGATTCGTGGTTTTGCGCGACCGCATCGGTTGCGTTGCCGGGTGAGGTACAGATTTCCGAAGACACGCCATCGCGCACGGTGTACATGGCGCGGCATGGCGATCTTTTGGTAAGTGTGTCGGTTGGTCCGGCGCTCGATCGCCGTCATCCAGGTCTGACCGAAGACGAGGAACTCAGAAAGGAAGCCGAATATTACCTGGCCAACTATGTCTGGATGGCGGAGAAACCGGGAATTGGAAGCAGTTTCACTAGCGCGACCCTCGATGGATATCCCGGCCTGATTACCGATTTCAGCGCCACGCAACGGGACTTGGCCAACATTCACGGAGTGCTCGGACTGTTGCTCACGCCCTGGGGCAAAATCGTCCCGGTGAGCTGCAACTCAGACCATGCCTCGACGGCGGAGTTGCAGGCGCTGTGCGAGAAGGTGATCACTTCGGTGAGCTTGCGGCGCTAGACAGCGGCCGCGGGGGGGCCGACGAGAAACGGGGAACGTCCCATCCCCGGTTTTCCCCTAAGCGAGACGCGTGGATTGTGCCTCAGGGTAAAGAAACGACCTGGATCGAGCTCCAGCGTTACGACCTCAAAGCCTCCCCACCCTTTCGCAAAAAACGCAAAAGGATGGGGAACCCTGCCCTGGTTTCCACGCTTGTTAGGCGCGCAAGAGTGAGGCACACCTCATTCGCGGCGATATCAAATAAAACGAAGGCATGGGCTGGCCGCATGATACTCATTAGGGCAGCGTGCACCTCCGACACCTGTCCAGGCCCACGCCCAAGCCAGCATAATCGGGCCATTACCTGACATCTTGCAAAAACTTACCTGGCATTTTGCAGGCGATGGCAGAAATTCTGTTTGGAGACTTCCCCCCGATGTTCAAAATTCAACGGTCTAATGTCCAATGTTTTCGACGTCTTCCACTGGCTGGAGTGCTTTTGCTTCTCGTGATAGTGATCGCGGCATATCAGAGCCCCAGTTCAGCCCAATCCACCAGTTCGGCGAACGCGAGCACGCTGGATCAAACTTCAACCGAGAACGCAACACTGCCCGAGGCTTTCTATGTCGCGACCAACGGAAACGACAATAACCCCGGAACCCTCTCCCAGCCTTTTGCGACGCTCCATAGGGCGCAGAAGGCGATGAAGGACAGTTCGTCGATCAAGACGACCTACATTCGAGCTGGAACCTACAAACCTAAGACTGGCATCGGCTGCAATAACGGCGCTGGCGCATCTGTCTATCTGACCAAGACTGACAACGGTGAGACATGGTCGTATTATCCTCCGGACGGATACAATTCGGCGATCCTCGACGGACAGTCGACCGTGGGCAATTCCGGCGGAAGCGGGGGCAACGGTACCGGCTGTGCGTTTTCAACAAATAACGCTTCCAACATCACCATCGTTGGGCTTCAGTTTACGAACTACCGTTACTCCGCCTTCTCGGCGGATGTGGGCAGCAACGTTAAGTTCCTGCGCAACGTGATTCACAACACAAGGGCGGCGGCGTGGAGCGCGTCGGCGGTTTCAACGGTTTGTACGCCAGGTATCCTCGTGAAAAATAACTATCTGTACGATCTGGCGTACGCCGGGATCACTCTGGTCGCGGGACCAATTTGTCCCCACGGAATTTCCAACGATGTGGTGTCAGGAAACGTTATCCTGAATTCCTGTACTTGGCCTGCCGTTCATGGATTCGGGAATGATCAAAACGGCGGGGACTGCGGAGCGATTTACCTCCACGATGGCACCAGCGTATCCACGAACATTCAGGTTGTGAACAACTACATTCGGGATGTCAATAAGGCTTCAAAGGGCGCGGGGGATTATGGCATAAACGGCACAAATGGCTGCTGTGCTGACGCAGTTTATACCGACGACGGAACCCACCACGTCACGATCAAAGGCAACATCATGGCCGGCATGATCAGCACCTGCGTTCAGATGAACGATCCTGAAAACAATGTGATCACGGGCAATGTTTGCGACCTGGCTTCTGATTCCAACTATCAGAGCATTGTGATTTATGGCCGTGGAAAAGGTTGGCCCATATCTATGACCGGCAATGTCTTCGAGCACAATATCGTAGTCTCCGCCGGCACCGGCACTGGTTTTGGGTACCTTGGCGGCACCCGAACGCCAGATCCGATGATCATCAACGATAACGCCTATCACAATTACGTGGGTTCAACGATCAAGAGCACCGGAAATAAGTATGTCGGCAGCGATCATGATCCGGTGTACGAAAATCCGCGAATCTCTGGGTGGACATACAATATGGCGGCGGCATCCACGGTGTTCCATTCACCTGTCTCGTTTCCGGCAATTGTGAGAGGTTGGGGGCCACCGGGCTTCGTCATTCCCCACCAGGGAACTCCGCCTTCGTGCCCTCACTGAAATCGGCTAGCTGCAGTGAAAGCCCCTGCCACAAGGCAGGGCTTTTTTTGCGTGCGAGCATGTTCTACAGCTGGCAGGTGAAAGTCCTCTTCGCAACCTGATGGGGGTGGAGGGATAGGGGGCTCGCCCATCGTTTGCGATCAGGATATTGAGTGTGGTTGCCCCCACCCTATGCGACTCCCCTCGCTCCGCTCGCGTCGCTCAGGGCAGGCTCTTCCCGCGTTCTGTCCGGGAGGGTGGTGCTGCCACGAGCGTGTGTCCCGCAAAGTGCGCGGAGACAAGGGTGGGGCAACCTTGCAAGACGATCGGGTGACAGCCCGTGCCGTCCCTCCGGGACGCGCTTCCACTCTTCCGATCCCTAACCAGGGCTTACGCCCTGGGCTAACTTATGTCGCTGCTTCGCGGCTGGAGTCTGCAAGGATTCTGAGGCAGCGTTTTCCCGAGAATTTGTACGCGCATAGAATCCCCTCCTCGCCAGGGCAGCGAGGCCTGCCCTGAGCTAGTCGAGGGGATGCCGGCGCTACTAAAGCGAAGGGGCGGCCTGATCGGCCGCCCTCGCTCTGCCTACCAATCGAGTTGTCTACTTGTGCGTGCCACCGCCAGAAGCGTGTCCTGCCGAAGCGCCAGCGCTATGTCCGGCCGACGGAGCTGACACGGAGCTGTGCTGCGGACCGCTGTAACCAGACGTTCTGCCCGAACTGCCGCCGAACTGCGGCGCCGAATGCACTTCGGCGAATCCAGACTTCGCAACCTGGTGGTTTAAGTGACTTAGGTTTCCAAGCGAACCACGCGGAATTCCCATACCTGCTGATCCCGAGCGCACGAGCAGGCGCGACGGACCCAAAGGTGAGACTGGAATTCCCTTTCCGACGACCACCGTTTTCACGGTACCTGTCGGCGGGACCAGAGGATGAACGGTGACCAGGTTCGTGGCCGTATAGCGCGGCACCATGAGCAAATTGTTCCACCCGCCGGGCTGCCACATCCATCCGTAGCCGGGGATAAAGTTCCAATTGCCGTAACGGTAAGGCAGCCAGCCCCAAGGATAAGGCGATGCGAACATGTATCCGAAGCCGGGATAGAATCCCCACGCGCCGTCCATGAACGGATCCCAGCCGACGCCCGTGAAGTAGGGCTGCCACATCAGGCCGTAGCCGGGGACGTTGTTGTAGGCGCCGTAGTAATTCAAATCGCTCAGACCGTATCCGTAGGGCGAAGAGCTGCTGTTATTCCGCGCGTACTGGTCGTGGTAGGAGATGGCCTCTTTATCCCAGCCATCCAGGGCAGCGTCGGGAATGTTATTGGCCAGGGTGTACTTGTCGCCGTCAGCCGGATTGAAAGTTGCTGTTTTCTTCTTCGATACCATAAGCTTGCCGGCTGGACCCTCGACTTCGACATCGCCCTTAAATACCGACAAATCGGCAGCCTGGGTCGAGGTATCGACGCGGAAGTGGGCGGCGTGGTCGAGCGTAATTTTTTCGTTGGAAACGTTCAGGCTGAAATCATCTTTGCCCAGCCAGTTGACGTAGGCCATGCCCGCGACCAAGTTGATCACGGAGATGCGTTTGCCGGAGTCGCTGAGGCCTAGGGTGCTGAATTCGATGCTTGAATTAGGGGTCAGGCGCAGGGTACTGCCGTCCTCGAATTCGACTTCGGCGCGGCCATTTGCGGCCGTCTTCAGCTGCGTTCCCTGGGTAACGGGGAGGTTGAGGAATGCGTTCTCAAATCCGAGACCCGTGTTCTTATCGATCTGAACCGTGCCTTGCACGTCGCTGAGGCGAACGATACGAGCTTTAGAATCGGCCATAGCTGGCAGCGCCAGGAGCACGCAGGCTAAAGCTGTAAGGAAAGAGCTGGACAAAGAACGTGTGGACATAGGAGCCCCCAATCGTCTTCCTTGGTTATTAGAACACGGTTCGCTGAAAGAAGTTGTAAAAGTTAAGTCTATTGCGGTCAAGGGGGAACCGCCGACTGGCAGTGGAAATGGGAGAGGGCTAGGGACCCGCCTTGGTGGCGTCGCCCATTTCCATGATACGCAGGGCGCGGGCGCGGACGACGTTCATCACCGAGGAATCGTCATAAATCTGCTGCAATATGGGCTTTACGGCCTGCAGTTCTGCGATTTCTCCCCTCCGGGCCTGATCCTCCATCGACTTCAACTCCTCGTCGAGGGCGAGTTTCTGGTAGCGATGGAGGTGAACCAGGCGCCGGCCGTATTCCAGAGTGGCAGCCGCGCCTTGGAAAATGGCGGTCAACTGTTGGACGGGTGGCGAAGGTGAAAAGTTGAACTCCGCGGTGTTGCTGCGTTTGCCGTCGGTGTAAACGAGCTTTTTGGAGCCGGTAAAGGCCAGCTTCCGATTGCCGGAGTCGATCTTGCCGGAAAAATAGTGGGCCTGGGCTGCGAGGCCGAAGATACGGGCACGGGTAGCGTCGGAGAAGGTGAATTCAGACTGATAGGTCTCGCGTTCGTCGGAGTCGGGAGAGATCTTGGCGGAGCACTCATAGGTCGCGTGTCCGTCGGCCGCAACGGAAAAGGAATAATGCTCGGGATCGGAGCCGGCAAAGTCGAGGGAGAACTTGACCGTGCCGGGGTCGGCAGCACGGGACGGCAGGCTGTACAACAAAATCAGGAATGCAGCACAGGAAATCAGGAAGGCGCTTCGAACCCGCCAAGCAACCTGTGGTCCTGTGTCGGCAGAGCCGCCGAGCTTCCTCATACTGTTTGTGTCCCTCACAGACTGCTGCAGAGATTATGCCAAAAAATCGAGATGCCGGTTACGCGGACACTGATTACCGGGCTGCGACCCGCTGCCGGAGGAGAGTTCCCATCGTGTGCAAATGACAAATCGCGATCGCCAAGGCGTCGGAAGCGTCCATCGGTTCGGGTGGCGCGGGAAGTTCCAGAAGCCGAGTAACCATGTGCTGGACCTGCTGTTTTTCGGCGCGTCCGTAGCCCACCACCGACGACTTGATGGTAAGCGGAGAGTATTCGGCAACTTCGAGACCGGCAACGGCGGCGGCGAGCATGGCCACGCCGCGAACTTGTCCGAGTTTGAGGGCGGACTTCACATTTAGCGCGTAGAAGACATCTTCAATCGCAACTTCATCGGGCTGGTGCTCGAAGATGATCGCGTCGAGTTGGGTATAGATGCGGGACAGTCGACGGGGCAGCGCTTCCCGCGGAGAAAGCTTGATGGCACCGCAGCATAGGCAGTGCAGTTTTCCGGTGGAGTGCAGTTCGACTACGCCGTAACCGGTGTACTCTCCGCCACAGTCGATACCGAGGACTCGCATGTGAGTGCAGTGTATCGTGGAACCGATGTTAGTCCTAGTGGGTTGGCCTATTCGTTGCGCACCGAGCGGGCTCATCGACCGTTGAGTTGCTTCCTAAGAGTCTCGGTATAGCATTCTGGGGCGTGTAAGCTAGAACTCGAACTTCTTGGATGCGGCAGCCCAGGAGATCTAATCCGCCGATGGTTCCCAGATATTTTACGTTTCATCTTTTCTTCTTTGGCCGCTCCGCCGCACAGCGATTCGTCTGTTTGGCTCTAATGCTTCCGGCCGGTCTGGCGCAAACCTCCACTGAGGGGAACTCACAGGTTCAAAAAGGCGGCATGAGCACCGGAGCAGCGCATGCTCCGGTCAAGGACGCCTTGTCTCGTCCGATTACGGCAGGCGGTTTTGTTGATGGCGCGTCGGTCATCTTCTCCGATATCACCCACGCAGCTGGTCTCGACAAGTTTCACCACAAGGATGGTACTCCCGAGAAGAACACGATTCTTGAGACACCTGGGTCGGGCGTGGCGCTGCTCGACTATGACAACGATGGATGGCTGGATATTTATCTGGTGAACGGCTCAACTTTCCCGGCGCTCAAAGGGAAGGAAGCGCCACCGCGGGCGATGCTGTTTCACAACAATCACGACGGAACGTTCACCGATGTGACCGACAAGGCCGGAGTGGCCAATGAGCGCTGGGGTTTTGGGGCGGTCGTTGGCGACTTCGATAACGATGGGTGGCCTGACATTTACGTCTCCAATTTCGGCAAGAACCGCCTCTACCACAATAATCATGACGGAACATTTACCGACGTGGGGGAGAAAGCCGGCGTTACGGTGGGCGGTTGGTCCGCGGGGGCGACTTGGGGCGACTACGATCACGATGGCTTTCTTGATCTGTTTGTTCCTGGTTATGTCAGGTTCGATCCTGACAGTCCGCCGATCGCCGGCAAAGGTGGCCTCCCGCCCGAATTCTGCCAGTTTCGAGGGATCAACGTCATGTGTGGTCCTCGCGGCCTGCCGGGGGAGAGCGATCATCTATTCCACAACAACCACGATGGCACCTTCACGGATGTAAGTGTGAAGGCGGGCGTCTCCGACCCCAGGGGCTACTACGGGCTCTCTTCCGTTTTTGTTGACGTAGACGATGACGGGTGGATTGACCTTCTGGTTGCGAACGATTCCGTCCCGAAATATCTCTACCGCAATAAGCATGACGGGACATTCGAGGACGTCAGTTACCTCTCGGGATTCGCTTTGAATGACGAGGGTCGCGAACAGGCCGCTATGGGGATTGCAGTCGGCGATTACAACCGCGACGGACGAGTCGACTTCTGCATCACGAATTTCTCCGACGACTACAACACGCTGTACCGCAACGACGGAGACGCCAGCTTTACGGATGTAAGCTTCGCTGCCGGCATCGCGAACGTGACAATTCCATTTCTCGGTTGGGGCACGGGTTTTCTGGACTATGACAATGATGGATTCCTCGACATTTTTTTTGCCGATGGGCATGTCTATCCCGGCGTCGACCAACAGGATTGGGGCACCACGTGGGCTCAGCGGCCCTTGTTATTTCGCAATCTGAATGGACTGAAGTTCGAGGAGGTCGCCCCTGCTAGCGGCAGTGGGCTAGCGGTGACGGTCTCGGCGCGGGGTGCGGCGTTCGGCGATCTGTTCAACGATGGCCACATCGATGTGGTGCTCAACGTGATGGACTCGACGCCTGTACTGTTGCGGAACGTGGTCAAGAATTCGAATCACTGGTTGACGCTGAGGTTGATCGGCGGCCCGAAAGGCCCGCGGGATGCGACGGGAGCGAAAGTATTTGTCACGGCGGGAAAGGTGCGGCAGCGGGGAGAGGTTTACAGCGGAGGCAGCTACGCCTCCAGTTCCGATCCGCGCCTTCATTTCGGGCTGGGCACAGCCACCACGATCGACAAAGTGGAAATCCTATGGCCGGATGGAGCGAAAGAAGAGATCAAGGTAACTGCGATCGACCGCATTCTAACCGTCGTGGAAAGCAAAGGAATTGTGGAGCCGTGAGGAGGCAACGAGAATGTCGGCCTCTGTCCATGGAGCTGTTGCTCTGCCTCGCGCTATCTCTTTCAGGTCCGCTGGCTGCGGCACAGAAGGCTGCACCGGAGTCGACCGCATCCAGTTCTGGTGAAGCGTTTGTGGATGCGACTCAGCGCTTAGGCGTCCGCTTTCAATACCACGCGTCGCACACCTCCAAAAAATATCTTCTGGAGACTATGGGGCCGGGCGTCGCGCTATTGGACTACGATAATGACGGGCGCCTGGACATTTTTCTCGTGAACGGAGCGCCTATCGGCGATCCCACTCCGAAAGGTGCAGTCCCGCAGAAGACGGATTCCCAGTATTGGAACCGGCTTTACCATCAGAAACCGGACGGGAGCTTCGAGGACGTTACCGAGAAGGCAGGCCTGCAGGGAACAGGGTACGGCTTTGGAGTGGCTGTCGGCGACTACGACAACGACGGATTCGAGGACCTTTATGTAACCGCTTATGGCGGAAACAAGCTCTACCGTAACAACGGCAAGGGCACATTTACAGACGTCACGCAGAAGGCGGGTGTAGCGGGAAGCGGTTGGTCCACCAGCGCGGCGTGGGTCGATCTGGACGGCGACGGATTTCTGGATCTGGTTGTCCTACGCTATCTGGATTGGGATTTTGAAGACGTTTTTTGCGGAGAGCACAAAGAAGGATATCGAGCGTATTGTCATCCAGACCTCTTCAAACCGATATCCACCCTCGTCTACCACAACAATAAAGATGGAACCTTCACTGAGGTCGCCCAGAAGATAGGCCTCGGAAAGCCGGGGAAGGGGTTGGGTATTGCTCTAGCGGATTATGATCGCGATGGTCACATCGATCTCTTCGTCGCCAACGATTCCATGGCTGAGTTTCTCTACCACAACAAGGGCGATGGCACTTTCGAAGATGTAGGGCTCGCGTCGGAAGTTGCCGTTGACATGGACGGGCGCACCTATGCTGGCATGGGCGCCGATTTCGCCGATTACAATAACGATGGATGGCCAGACATTGTGGTAACCGATCTTGCGAATCAACGTTATGCTCTGTACGAGAACAAGGGGGATGGCTCGTTCACCTACGCTAGCCCTAGCGCCGGAATTGGCCAGATGACGCTGCCTCATTCCGGCTGGGGAGTTCGTTTCCTCGACTACGACAACGACGGGTGGAAAGATCTCCTCATCGCTCAGGGCCACGACCTCGACACCATCGAACTGAACTATCCAAACCTGCACTACCGAGAGCCCATGCTGCTGGCACGCAACACCGGGCACGGATTCATCGATGTTTCTCAGCAGTCCGGCGGCATCTTCCACCAACCGTGGGTTGCCCGCGGAATGGCGATCGGTGACCTGGACAACGATGGCCGGCTCGATGCCGTTGTGACTACGAACGACGGGCCGGTTCACATTCTTCACAACGAAACAGCGTCAACGAACCACTGGATTCTTCTAAAATTAGTTGGACACAAAAGTAACCGCGACGCGATTGGTGCCGAGGTCACGCTGGTAACGGCAACAGGACCGCAGTACGCCACAGTTTCGACGGCCAGCAGCTATCTCTCTGCCAGTGACAAGCGTGTGCATTTCGGGCTAGGGCAGAACGGCACAGCGTCAAAAATCGAGATTCGCTGGCCCAGCGGGATCCGCCAGACGCTCAAAGATGTTCCCGGCGACCAGATTCTTCAAGTCGATGAACCCGCTACGTCCGCGGCTGCCTCGAAACCGTGACGCTGAAACTATGAAGGCGTGCCACACCAACCCGAACTTTTGGTTGTTCTGGGTGTTGGTCTGGCTCATTTATGGTCTCCCATGTTCTTCACAATCCAACAGCGCCTTTGATCGCGGGTTAACTGAATTCCGGGCGGGAAACTATTCGTCCGCCGCTTCGCTGTTCGCTGAGGCTGAGACTGCTTCTCCCAGAACCACGGATGCACTTCTATATCAGGCCAAATCGCTCGTGCACCTTCAGGATTTTGCCGGAGCCGAGCGAGCCCTTCGCAGCTACATCCCAGCGCATCACGATTCTGCCGACGCACTGTACATGTTGGGTTTCGTTCTGAACAGGCAGAACCGCCCGGCGGAGTCTCTAGCGACTTACACGCAAGCTGCCGCCATTACGCGGCCCGCAGCTGATGACCTGAAGATCGTGGGCCTCGACTACGTTCTTCTGGATGACTATAACGACGCGATCAAGTGGCTGGAAAAGGCAGTGACAATCGACAGTACGAACAAAGATGCCTGGTACTATCTCGGCCGCGCCTACTATGCGAGATTGCGACTTACCGAGGCCAGAAAGGCGTTTCAGACGATTCTCGATCTGGACCCACGCGATGTCAAAGCTGAGAACAATCTCGGCCTCATTTTCGAGTCAAGCAGCGACCCCGACGCTGCAATCGATGCGTATCGCAAAGCAATCGCGTGGCAAGAGGCGAGCCCCCATCCCAGCGAGCAACCTTATGTAAATCTCGGGAACCTCTTAATGGAGCAGGGACAGGCGAAGGAAGCGGTGACACCTCTCGAAAAGGCGGTGGCACTCGCGCCCGGTAACGCCTTCTGCCGGCTCAAGCTGGGCACCGCCTACCTGCGGACAGGCAACTTGGACGCCGCGCGACGCGAGCTAGAAAGGGCAACTTCCCTTGACCCGGAAAATGCCGCGGCGCACTACCAACTGGGCAGGCTGTATAAAGAGGCGCATGAACCGGATCGGGCAAAAGTCGAATTTGATCGCACTGCAGAGTTGCAGGCCCGTGCAGCCGGATCCAAGTCCGCTCCCTCAGATCCCTGAATGACACGGCATCCTCTACTGCGGATTCTGGGTCGCCGGGGTTTCATCAGTCGAAGTCGGATGATCCACCCGGTAGCGATCCAGTGCCTGTTGCGACCTCTTCGCGGCTTCATCTTTAAGTTGCTGGTATTGGGCTATGGCGCTTCGCGCCTCATCCATGCGGTGCAGGCGGCGATACGCAGTGCCGAGCTGATACCAGGTCTGTTCGATGATTTCCGGATCGGTGTCGGTCTTGACTGCACGTTCAAAATGGCTCGCCGCCGCAGCGTCGTTGCCCAACAGCATTTCAGCTCGGCCCAGGTTGTAGTCCAGATGCACGAGGTCCGGCTTTTCGCGTTGCGCTGCTTCAATCAACTCCTTGCCCTTTGCGCCGTCGCCTTTCTCGACCTCGATTGCGCCAAGTTTGTAAATGGCAAGCACACTGTGGGGATCGATCTCCAGTTCTTCGCGAAAAGCCGCCTCGGCCTCCGCGATCTTGTTCACTGCGCGATATTCCGACCCGAGTTCCTCGTGGAGACCTGGCTGCTTCGGGGCGAGCTTGATTGCGGCTTCGTATTCGGCAATCGCATCCGTATGCCGTTCTGCTTCCGAACTTGCCTGGGCCATCACGCGGTGTACTAACCAGGCATTGGGATCCACTTTAAACATCTCGGCATAGCTATTCTTGGACACCAGCAGATGGGCCCGTCCGCGATGATAAAGAATGTCCTGATCGTCGGGCTTCAGCTTCGCGGCTTTGTCGAGAGCTTCTGCCGCATCGTCGGGACGATTCTGCGCCAGACATACGACTCCAAGCCACATCCAGGCAGACGCATCTTTGGGGTAGCTGACTGCTTCTTTGGCCAGAGCGTTGTGAGCGCTGTCCAGATGGTTGAGCCGGAACTCCGAAATTCCCAGAAAGAGGTTTGCGCCGTGGAGATGGGGTTTAAGCGCGAGTGCTTTCTGCAAGCTCCGAATCGCCTCTTCGTGCTGGCCGCGTTCTTCATCGACCAAGCCCAGATTGAAGTGCGCCTCGGCAAAGCTGGGTTGCTGCTTAGCGACCTCTGCAAAGCCGGCAGCGGCCTCATCGAGTTTTCCTTCCCGCATTGCCTCACTCGCCTGATTGAAGGCAGTTGTGATATCGAGAACCTGTGCGCGCACGAAAACACAAGAGCAAAGTAGGAGACCAGCCAGAAGCCAGCGCACGCTTCCGGTCCGGAAGAGAGGATTCCTCATTTCTGGTTGTCCGCCGCAAAGGAAGGGACTCTCAGCTATGCTCACGATGAAAATTCTATACCTACTGAAACGGCCGCTGTCAGGTGAGCTTCCTCCTGCCACGCGGGTGGCAGGAGGAATTCAGTCCGAGGGGAAGCACAGTGGACGTTGAAGTTCAAAACTCGTAGCGCAAGGTCGCCTGGATTTGCCTGGCGCCGTTTATGACGGTGGGGGTGCTTGCAAAGTTGCCGTAGCCAGCAAGGCCGAAGTGGCGATCCCCAATATTCCCGTCCACCTGGCCGAAGACATGTCGGTTGAAGGCATTGGGAATATCCAGCTTAAACACGATCGCGTGCGATTCGCGAATCGTTGTTCGTTTGATGATGGAGAAGTCCTCGTTGAGATAGGTTGGACTTCGCCAAGAGGAGACTACCTGTGGCAGATTTCCGTAAACGTACCCGCCCCCGGCAGCGAGGGAGGCCGCGGTGGGATCAAGGAAACCCGCACAATTCATAACCGGGTTGCTCGTGGGGTTGGGGGGTGGGTTTGTACCTTGAATGAACGTTCCTGGGCTTGGACCACCGGTGCAACTGCTGTTCCAAGTGCTGTCCAAGGCGGGCGTCCAGTGTGCGGGGTGGTTCTCGAATAGCGACTGCCCGGAGAGTAGGCTGTAACGGTAGTTCGCGCCTGAATACTGGCCACCAGCGTTTCCAGGAAGACCGGTCGAGAATTCATTGACGAGGACCGGCGAACCGGTCTGGTAACGTTGTACACCACCTACCTGCCAGCCACCGAGCACCTTGCTCCCCACTCCATGGCTCAGATATTTCTTGCCGGGTCCAACCGGGAGTTCATACACGTAGCTGAGCACGAAGGTGTGCGGAACGTCCTGATAGCTGACTGCCTTCTCCGCCCTTAGATTGAAAGGATTCTGCGAGCCAAAGACGTTCGAGCTCAGGTTCGAGAAGAACGGATAGCTGCCATCCGCATCCGTGATCGTCTTCGAATAGGTGTACGACGCCAACAGGTTCAACCCGTTTCGGAAGCGGCGTTCAAGCTTGGCCTGCAGTGCGTTGTACGTAGACTGGCCAAGATTTTCCAGGCAGCAGTTGGTACTGATCTGACCAAATTGCGGGAAAGGCCGCAGGACATTCCCGATAGTGGCGTTGCCGCTTGCGTCCCCCCAACCGGGCACAAACCAGGAGGGCACAGTGACTCCAAGCTGGGCTAAAATCGCTGGCCCGCCCTTTCCGTCTGAGCCGTCGACAAGATCCTGCAAAGCCGCGCCGAGTTGGTTGTATTTGGGGTTGATCGTGTTGATCTGAGCCAGACCGGAATTCAATCGTGTCGCATGTTGTCCCACATAACCGAGGCTCAGGATGAGGTCTTGTGCAATTTGGTGCTGAACCTCGAGGTCCCAGTTTTGGACCATGCCCGGACGCCCATAAGACGGCAGCACAGTGTTGATCGAATTGGTCGTGAAGTTTTGCAGCGTCGGATCTTTGGCGTTGGACGGGGGCGCATAGACCGGGAAACCGGCATCCAGCGACTGCACCGGAGCAAAGTTGTCAGGGCTGGTAAAACTCGGATTCGCGGTAGTGCCGCTGGTGAGAAAACTTCCAAAGTCAGAGTAGCTCAACGGGGCGTAGTAGATGCTGTAGGCACCCCGGATCACGGTGTTGTGCATAACGTCCGGCGACCACGCAAAACCGATGCGTGGTCCGATGTCCTTGAAGTAGGTACTGGTGCCGGTGGCACCGCTCCCGTAGATCAGTGCGCCCGGCTGTCCCGGTGTGCCAGGGTTATTCGCGGTGAGGGACAGCACTGACTGCGCGCCAGCCGCTTCGTGGCGGGGAGTATCCACGTCCCAGCGCACACCAAGATTTAGCGTCAGATTCCGGCGGAGCTTGAAGTCGTCTTGCACGTACAAGGCGTAATAGCGTTGATTCCAACGTGGGAAGTGCGAATTTACAGTCAGGGATTCGCTTTGCGGCAGGCCCAGCAAAAAGCTGGCGAAAGGATCTCCACTGATAGGTGTCGTGTCATTCGGCTGCCAGGCAGTTTGATAGTTGTAGAAGGTATAGCCGGGCGACGTGTTCCCGCCCGCGAGGACGGAAAACTGGAAAAATCGGAATTCACCGCCAAAACGCAGGGAATGCCGCCCCTTCGTCCAAGAGATACTGTCCGCGAATACCAAGCTATTGGGATAGTGATAGTCATCGTTCCCAGTACTGAGACCCAGATAAGGAACGGACTGTGGGCTGCCGCTGAACTGGAATGTTGGAAATACTTGTCCAAAAGCATTCCCGATTCCAAGTTTTGCGGGCCAGTCCGTTCCGTTCACGCTTGACCCGATACTGGCCGTGGAGAGGCGGTTCAAGCCAACGACGAAGTGGTTCAGCAGAGAGGGGCTGGCGAGATAATCCCAGCCATAGCGCAAGTAGTGTGTAAAGTAGTGATTCTTATAGGTTCCGTCGGCCGGACCTGGGATGGAGGGAACGTTATTGAGCTGGTTCTGCTCGCGGCTGCTGTAGGAGAAGAACATCTTGTTCTTGTCTGTGACGCTCTCATCGATCCGGAAGGTCATCGTGGTTTCTACCTTCGGATCTGCAGAGTTGAATATGAAATTGTTCACTAGGCCGTTCGGCGTGCCACTGGTGTTTGGCAATGGAACGTACTGCAGGACATTCTGAGCTACCGCGCTGAGATTTGTGATCTTGTTGCCAGAAAAGGGCGAGCGACAAGTCTGTCCGCCGACAACTTTCGTTGTCGAGGGATCGAAAATCTGACCCTTCAAAACATTCTGCCCCGGAGTACACGGGTTCGGTATGCCGGTATCAGCTCCCAGCAACGCGGAAAAGTCACCGCCACGCTCAGCCTGGGTGGGAACCGTCGAAACGGCGGTCGTGCCCGGTTTGTTGCGATATTGTTCCCACGAGAAGAAGAAGAAAGTCTTGTCATGCCCGTTGTAGACATGGGGAATCCGCACCGGTCCGCCAAGTGAGCCCCCGAAATCGTTCTGATGGTCGCTGGGCTTTTTTGCTCCTACGAAATTGTTATCCCACGAGTTGGCGTCTAAGGCCTGATTGCGGAAGATATCAAACACCGTTCCGTGGTATGTATTGGTCCCCGATTTGGTTGTGAAGCTCTCAATGCCGCCAGACGTGCGCCCGAACTGTGCTGTCGGAGTAGAGGTCGTAACCTTGAATTCGTCGAGGGCCTCGACGGATGGCGCTGTCTGGTCAAACGCAGAAACCGTGTCTTGACGCTGAACACTGGCGCCATCAAGAAGGATCTCAGCGCCGAGGTTTTGACCGCCCGCCAACTTCGAAAGAAAAATCCCATTGTTGCCAGCCGCTGAGACGGTCCCCGGTCCGGTAGTTCCCGGTGTCAGAAACACAAAAGTCTCCGGCGAGCGAAGAAAACTCTGGCTGCTTGTAGCCAAAGACAATGGCAGTTCTTCGATTTGCTTTGTTCCGACCACCGTGCCCTGGTCCGAACTCTCAGTCTGTAACGTAGGAGCATCCGCTAGAACGCTCACAACCTCCTTCACGTCGCCAAGCTGCAAAGTGATGTTGAGGGATGAGACGGTGTTGATCTGAATCTCCACCCCCTTCTCCACGGACGCTTTGAAACCGTTGGCCTCAACGGTAACGTCGTAGCGACCGACGGCCAAGTCGTTCACGCGGTACCCACCCGCCCCCGACGACACCGTCTTGTAGACGCTCCCAGTATTTGCACCCTTGATCGTGACCGATGCCCCAGTTACCGCAGCGCCGGAACTGTCCAGAATCGAGCCCGCGATGGCGCCGCGGTCCGACTGCGCTGTTGCTCCCCCGATCACAAGCAGCCACAGTGCTGCAATGCCCAGTCCTGCTAGCCAACCACGCTTCATACAGCCCCCAGAAATTCTCGGACGACAGCCCACTGCCCCACGCCCGGTGCCCGACCCCGCGCCAGTCGTCGTCACCAAATACTCAGTGATGAAAACGTACTAATAGAAACCAACTACGAAGGGGGCGTCAACTATACTTTCGTACAGTATCTCCGACCACATAAAAGTGGGCTGTGCATCTTCAACTTCGAGGTAGCTCATTCCAGCGAGATGATTCCTCGTTGGAGAGCAACTGTCGCGGCCTGGGTGCGATCCTTGACGCTGAGTTTTTCCAGAACGTGACTCACATGCAACTTAACCGTGACTTCCGCGATATTCAGCGCACTTGCAATCTCTTTGTTCCCTAGTCCCTGGGCGACCATGCGCAGCACTTCGATCTCGCGGCCGCTCAAAGATCGATGGGACCGGCGCTCTGCCAAGTGCGAGGCCACGATTGGATCCACGTATTGGCCCCCGCGATGAACCTCACGGACGGCGCGCAAGAGTTCTTCACGGATTATGCTCTTCACGATGTATCCTCTTGCTCCGGCGTGCAGGGCGCGATAGATTTCCTCTTCGCCGGAATGGGTGGAGAGCATGAGGATAGATGCGTCCGGAAATTCACGCATCATGGCCGCGGTGCAGTCGGTCCCGCTCATCCCCGGTAAGCGAAGATCCATCAACACCAGACTGGGACGATGCCTGCGATAAGCCTGCAACGCGTCGTCGCCGTTGCCAGCCTCGGCCACCACTTCCATGTCGGGCTCAACGTTCAAGGACGCCGACAGACCCATCCGCACCATGAAGTGATCATCAACCACCAGAATACGAATTGGTTTTGAGCTCATCATCAATTGCTACGGTCGGATTCACGCAAACATCGATGGCAATGCGAGTCCCGCGTCCAGGCTCGCTGTCGATCTCCAACTGGCTGCCCATCGATTGCGCGCGTTCGCGCATATCCAGAAGTCCAAAATGTCCGGTAGGGGAACTCTGAGCTGAAGCAAATCCTTGACCATCGTCGCTAACGGTGAGGTAAACCGAGGTGGGAGCGTATCGCAATTCGATCGAGATCTCTCTCGCGTGCCCATGTTTCACGGCGTTGGCGACAGCTTCCTGCCCGATGCGCAGCAAGTTCATCTCGACGGGACGGGGAAGACGGACTGGACTGCCTTGGACCCTAACGTCCATCTTCACGTGCTCGCGCGGGGCGAGCGGTTCGACGATTTGCTCCAAAGCATAGACAAGGTCCCCATCCTCGAGCAGCTGGCAGCGCAGGTCCCACACCGAGCGGCGTGCTTCCACCATGCTGTGGCGGCTCATGTTGCGTGCCGTTTCCAGTGCCTGCTCCGCGACGCGCGGCGCTCGTCGCAGGCAATCTACAGCCAGGTCCAGCTGCATGGTAATGCCCGCCAGTTCCTGTTCCAATGTGTCATGCAGCTCGCGGGCGATCCGGTTGCGCTCTTCCAGCACCGCGCTGTTTCTCAGCTTCTGTCGAATGATGGCCATCTGCTCCCGCAAACGCCGTCCCAGAACTACAACCCACGCCACGACGGTCAGGAGAACACTTCCGGTGATTCCCAGCAGCCACAAAGTGTGAGGTAGATTCCACCAGGACGGCGCACGGAGCACTATTACATCCTGGGGCAGACGCAGCAACACGCGGAATGATTGCGGGACTTGCCACAACCCTCCGCTGCGAACCAAACAGATGCCTACCACCAGCACTTCGCTGTTCAGCGGGATGGAGAGCAGGCGATCGCGAGGAACGCCGGGGGGGAGAGTTGCGTCGAAATAGACGTCATCGTGTTGCAGCAAAAGCCGCAGACCATCGGGTTGCAGCTGTCGGCTCAGCAACTTTGCTTCGGTAGTGATAACCGCACCGTCGAATTCTTCCCAAGGCCTGCCGATGTCGAGCGGCAGCGGTTGCGGTGCTTTCCCATGACTTAGACGATGAAATACGGCGTCCTCTAACATAGGCGCCGACTCACCCATGGAGGGAAAACCCAATACGTCTACCACGTCGCCAATCTCAAGCGGCGTATCCTGCTGAGTCAGCACGCGAAGACCTTTGCCTTGACTCTGGAGGAATAGCGCATTCCCCGGCTGTTGATATCCGACGACGCCACGCACACGTACGCGATGCCGAATCCCTTCGCCTGGCGAAAATCGCAGTAAATCCGACAGCGCTGCTTCAGTCGCCGGCGCTTCCACCTTCATAAAGTTCAAACGCGGAACGTAGAGCAGAATCCCCGTGAGTTGACGGTTCGTGTTGTACAGGCTCCCGCACACGCCGTCGATAAGTACTTCGCTATCGACCCAGGACGACAAATCCTGTTCACGGCCAATCGGCACCCGTACACTGAACTCTCCTCCGCCGGATGCGACGCGCATGGCGACCGTGATCTCGTGCCACGAACTGCGGTCGATCGCTACGGACCGTACAATGCCGCGCACTCTCACCCACTGGCTATCCTGTTGCCCATCTGCCAATTCAGAAAAGGAAAACAGATGTGCTTGGGGAAGCACTCCTTTGCCTAGAACGTGCAACCTCTCTTCCCGAATAACCGGAGCGAACTTTCCGGGACCAGTGACGCCGTCAACTTCGACCAACTGACCGAGCAGGTGGGAGTATTCCGGCGCGAGGCTTCCTTCCACGTAGATGCCCGCCGTGGCATCCTGTACGAAGAAGTCCGGCGCCGGCGCATCCATGGTGATGACGCCGCGAATCCTCACAGGATAGCCCATCGCGGCCTGCTCCGGACTCAGGCGCCTGACCTGACTGGTATGGGTGAGAGTTGGAAGCAACCTGGCGGAGGACTGAGCCAAAACATCCGGGGACAGCGAGTGCACGATCAGGACAGACACGGCAGCCAGTCCGAACACGCGCATCCCTCGCGCACAACTGCTTATTGCTCGCGTTGTGCTGTGCTTCAACATGGAAACACTGCCACGGTTGGAATGAGGGTCGCTCCTTCGACCGCACGTTACGGGCGGATTGCCTTAGGGTAGCCGAAAGCGGGGGCTGGGGGAAGTCGGGGTTGCGGGTTCGGAGGGTGAGCTTTGTCGTGGAGCCGGACATTGCCAGAAGGTTTGTGGACTTCAGAGGTCCTCTCCTAGGGGATCACTCGTTGGTATACCCGTACGTAATCCACCAGCATAGTTTGCGGAAAAACCGTGCTGGAGTCCGGATTCCCCGGCCAGTCGCCGCCGACCGCGAGGTTGAGTAGAAGGAAGAATGGATGATCAAACACCCACTTCCAGCCTGCTCGAAGATCCGCTCGCGTGCGAGTGGCATAGAGATCGGCGTCCACGTAGAAGCGAATGGCATTCGGCTCCCACTCGACTGCAAAAACATGAAAGTCGTCGGCAAAGCGCAGTTTTTCCGGAAAAGCGTATGGCGCTTCAATTCCATCACCCCCGGTGTACCCGGGCCCGTGGATCGATCCGTGTACCGTCGAGGGTTCCTTCCCAATGTTTTCCATGATGTCGATTTCGCCACAGGCCGGCCATCCGGCCTTCTCAATATCGTCACCTAACATCCAAAAAGCGGGCCACGTGCCTTGAGCGGTGGGAATCTTGATACGCGCCTCGAAGCGGCCGTAGGCTTGGGAGAACTTGCCGGCGGTTTTCAGCCTTCCTGAGGTGTAGTTCTTGCTCACGCCGTCCGGACCTTTGAAGTTCTCCCGCTGTGCTCGGATCACCAGGTTGCCGTCTTGGATGAATACATTTTGCGGCCGGCTCGTGTAGTACTCCAATTCCTGGTTTCCCCAGACGTCTGCACCGATGTCGAATACCCATTTGGAGAGGTCCACCGCCGAACCGTCAGGTCCGTTGAATTCGTCGTTCCAAACAAGTTTCCATCCCGCCGGCTTAGGGCCGGAGGCTGTTTCTTGAGCGTTCGCTCCTGCAGATAAGCCCACAAGAATAACCGCGCACAACACGTTGGTAGTGAGCAGTTCCGATGCGAGAATCTGCAGCCTTGAAAGAAGCTGAAATTGAAACTCCGCGGATGTCAGCTTTGAGAGCAATTCAGAAATCATTTAACGTCGCCTCCCCGCAAAACTGTTGCACAAGATACTCGCGGCTGCAGGTGAAGGCCAGAAAGATTCAATCCGGCAAGTAGACAAGGTTACTTCCCCGACGTAATCGTAATGTTCCGGAAGGCAACGTGTCCGGCCTCACCGCCCTGAAGGTAGATGGGTCCGGGCGATCCTTCGTGGCTGTCCAAGGCGCCGCCGGTGATACCCGGTATCTCCTGTTTATCAATGATCGTCTGCCCATTCTGAACAACGGTGACTACACGACCGATGAGAGTAATGTCGTAGCTCTGCCACTCTCCCGGCTTTCTCGGCGGTTCCGGCGAGGGGGCAAGAAATCCATACACGCCTCCCGTACGCATGGTCGGTCCTTCTGGTTCAAGATCATCCTCAATCTGGACTTCGTAGCGACCGCGCAGGTAGACACCGCTATTCGATCCTCGGGCGCAATTGAATTCAATATGTAGCTTGAAGTCGTTGAACTTGGCGTTGGCAATAAGTTCTGGACCATGTCCAGGACTGACCAGCGTTCCGCCTTCTACCGTCCACTTCGCGGTCGCACTAGAATCGCTCGGCGTCCACCCGCTTAGGTCTTGGCCGTCGAACAACTGCACCGGTTTCCCCCACTCGGGTGTGCCCTTTCTCTTCAGGTCCGGAGCCCTCGCGCCACTCCACTGCCAGGGAGTTCCGTCAGGTCCGGTGGTGGTCCCAGTCAGCGCATTGCCAGACAGCTTACCCTCGAAAACCATGTCATCTTTCCGGTCTTCCTCTTCCTTGGGAGAAACGAACTTGATGTGATCATTCGCAATCTCAACGGTCGGAAGTGGACGCGCGTGTCCCCACCGGCTCACCATTCGCGCCTTGAATTGTCCGCCTTCCCGGGTTATTTCCAACCACGAGGGGTACTCGCGAATCGGAGTTGTGAGGGTCAAATCCCAACGTCCGAGAAACGATTGAGCGGAGGCCGTTGCCTTCGAAGAATGATCGTTTGCAGCGTGCATCCAAAGAGAAACAAGCGAGACCAACATCAACGTGGGCAGCTTTCGCCGGATAAGCATAAGTCCACGGGTCCTTTCTGCGGGTATTTGGCCACATGATGACTGCGACCACAATAAGAATCAAGCTGGTGCGTGAACTGCATCGCGGGAACTGGAAACGCTGACACTCGAACTCAACATCGGCTACTTGTAAGCAGATTGTAGCGGGTGTCCCAGCTTTTGGTACTTTCTTGGGCTTTAACCTCGTTTCAATCACCGAAACATCGTGTTGCGACAAACGATGAAGAATCGACGCCTCTCCCCGGGCGCGGCAACATCAACAGCACTTTGGTCGGCGGGCTTTCGCCTCTTCAAACTCGAGGCGGAACGCGGCGTAGGCTTGGGGGGACGACCCCATCTGCGTGCGGCTGAGGAAGCGGGCGTAAGCGGACTCGTCGAAAATCTCGCGTAGTGCGGCGAGCAAGATACGGGCGGCTTTCGCAAACCGTTTCATGCCTCTTCCTCCGCCAAACGGGTCATCACGAACGGAGACTCTTTCACGCGGGCCTCTTCCCTTCCGGTCAGGACCCCGATCCACTTGCGCGCGGACTCGATCAACACCATGGCAACCATCACTATTAGGGCGGTGGTCACGGCGGCGTCGAGGCGATTGTTAAACATTAGCCGGGCGGTTGCGGAGGTCGCGGGAGCGGAGGCTAGCGCCCGCGCTTGGGCCAGAAAACCTATGCCCGGATTGGGATCGAACACCTTGTGCCAGGATGCCGTGAATGTCACCGCGACCAGCCACATTAGCGGGATCAGTGTGACCGCGGCATATTTTGTTCGGTGCAGCTTGATGATGATGGTTGTGGCCACGCACAGCGCCACCGTGGCCAGCAACTGATTGGCGATGCCGAAAAGCGGCCACAGCGAATTGATTCCGCCCAACGGATCTTTCACGCCTTGCCACAAGAAGTATCCCCAGGCAGCGACGATCAAGGCGCTGGTGGCGATAATCGAGGGATACCAACTGGTGCGGCCAAGTGGCTTGTAGATGTGACTCAAGGCGTCCTGAATCATGAAACGTGCCACGCGTGTGCCGGCGTCGAGAATGGTCAGGATGAAGAGGGCTTCAAACATCACGGCGAAGTGGTACCACAAGGCCATCACCCTCTCGCCGCCCAGGCTCTGGGAGAAGATGTGCGCCATGCCTACAGCGAATGCGGGAGCGCCTCCGGTGCGGTTGAAAAGAGTCTGTTCGCCGACGGCGTGGGCCAGGGCCTGCATGGCGGCGGCGGTCACGGGGAATCCCCAACTGGAGATGGTCGCCGTAGCAGCGGCAGCGGTCTGGCCGACCACCCCGGCGGGACTGTTAATTGCGAAGTAAACGCCGGGTTGCAGAACGCAGGCGGCTATGATCGCCATGATGGCGACGGCGGATTCGGCCATCATGGCGCCGTAGCCGACGATGCGGGTCTCGGTTTCGCGGGCGATGAGCTTGGGCGTGGTTCCGCTGGAGATGAGCGCGTGGAAGCCGCTGATCGCGCCGCAAGCGATGGTGATGAAGGCAAAGGGAAAGACCTTGCCGCCGAAAACGGGGCCCGTACCATCGACAAAGCGGGTCAGCGCGGGCATGTGCAGCGTGGGATGCATGACCACGATCCCGACGGCCAGGAGTCCGATGGTTCCGAGCTTCACGAAGGTGCTGAGGTAATCGCGCGGTGCGAGGAGTAACCATACGGGCATGGCGGATGCCGCGAAAGCGTAGACGATGATCAGGATCGCGAGGGTCGGCGCTCGCAGCGTGAACACACGCGCCATGTCAGGATTCTGCGAAGCCCATTGTCCGCCCCATATCGCCAGCAGAACGAGGACGAACCCAAGGACGGAGACTTCGAGCACTTTACCGGGGCGAATGCGGCGCAGGTAAACGCCCATGAGCAATGCGATGGGGATCGTCATGGCAATGGTGAATGTGCCCCAGGGGCTGCCTTTCAGCGCATTCACGACGACCAAGGCGACAACCGCGAGCAGGATGATAAGAATCGCGATGACCGCGGCGTAGGCCACGAAGCCTCCCACGCGGCCGGTTTCTTCTTTCGCCATCTCGGTTAACGATTTGCCATCGCGACGGACGGAAAAAAGCAGGATGACGAAGTCCTGGACGCAACCGGCGAAGACAGCTCCGGCCAGCACCCAGATTGTTCCGGGCAGATAGCCGAACTGCGCGGCCAGTACGGGACCGACCAGCGGGCCTGGGCCGGCAATGGCGGCAAAGTGATGGCCGAAGACAACCCACTTATTCGTAACCAGAAAGTCGCGTCCGTTTTCCAGGCGTTCGGCGGGAGTGGCGCGCAGGGCATCGAGGGCGAGAATTTTGGCCGCGATGAACTTGCAATAGAAACGGTACCCCAGGGCGTAACAGCAAGTCGCTGCTGTCACCAGCCACAGCGCGTTGATGGGTTCGCTGCGGTGGAGCGCGACCACTGCGACGGCAGCGGAACCGAGTGCGGCGACGGCTCCCCAGGCAAGAACTGAGAGGGGCTTGTTCATGTCAGTCGAGCATTGTGGCGAATTCGGCGCTGGAGTGCAATGGCAGGATTTGGGAGATGGGCGTCTGGTTTCTTGCTGCAGGCAACAAGCCAGTCGAGCTTCGCTCGACGGACGGCCGAAGGCGGCTGTCCCCACACGAAACGCGCTCGGGACGCCGCTCTTCCAGTTTCCGCATCAATGGTTTGATGTTACTCTATCTGTTCCGAACGATTGCTAACCCCGCGTTTCGGGCCACCCGTCCTGCCCCTGCACCCGGGGTGCATTCCAAGGATTCGTTCCCAACTACGTAGGAGCACAGAATGAAAATTGGCATGTTAACCGGGGGAGGCGACTGCCCTGGCCTGAATGCGGTCATTCGCGCCGTGGTTCGCAAGGGAGTGTTTCACTATCACGATGAATTTGTGGGCTTCATGGAGGGGTGGCGCGGCCTGATCGATGACGCGAGCATGGCGCTCGACCTGGAAGCGGTGAGCGGCATCCTTCCCCGAGGCGGGACGATTCTGCGAACTTCTCGCACGAATCCATCGAAGCGTCCAGATGGATTTGACCGCTGCCTGGCCACGATTGCGAAACATAAGATCGACGCACTGGTGACGATCGGGGGAGACGACACGTTGTCCATTGCTCAGAAGTTGCATGACAAGGGGGTTAAAGTGGTGGGCGTGCCCAAGACGATCGACAACGATCTGGGCGGAACAGATTACACCTTCGGTTTCGATACGGCGTGCAATGTGGTGTGCGAGGCGATTGACCGAGTCCATACCACGGCGGAGGCGCATAACCGCGTGATGGTGGTTGAGGTCATGGGGCGGGACGCAGGTTGGATCGCGCTCTACAGCGGCATTGCCGGGGGCGCGGATGTGATCCTGATTCCCGAGCGGCCGTTCGATGTGGACAAGGTGGCGGAGTCAATCCGGCAGCGGCACGAGCGAGGGAGATATTTCTCGATCGTGGTCGTGGCCGAGGGGGCGAAGTTTGCAACTCAAACGGATGGCGCTCCCATCGTGCAGGACATGGGCAAGGACGAATTTGGCCACGCCAAGCTGGGCGGGATTGCGAATATTCTGGCGCGGGAAATCGAGAAACGCACGTCGTTTGAAACCCGCGCGGTGGTGTTGGGGCACATTCAGCGCGGCGGTTCGCCGAGTGCGTTCGACCGCGTGCTGGCGACGCGCTATGGGTTGGGCGCCATTGACATGGTCCATCGCGGGGAATTTGGGTGCATGGCGGCGCTGCGCTCGAACAAGATAGTTTCCATCCCGCTGAAAGAGGCCATTGCCAAGAACCGGACCGTCGACAGTGAAATGATCCAGATCGTGGACGGCCTGTTCCCGGAGATCGGCTTCAAGGAAGCGGCGACCTAACGTGTGACTCCGGTCTTCTCTGCGCTGCCGGCGCGCGGAGAACATTTTCTTCCCGGAGCGCGGCTGGCGTAGAGTAGTTCGGGACCACCACCCTCACCAAGATGGAGAACATCTTCCCCCGGATCGCGACCTCTCTGGTTGCGATCATCGAACTGATTCTAGTGGTAGCCTCCGGACTGCTGATCTTCCGATCACAACGGAGAGCCGTCACCCTCCCTAGGTCGTCTGCCTTTAACTTACTTGCAGGCGCCTTCCAACGTTTGGCGCGGCGCCGGCGGCTTGCCGTGTTTGCTGTAGGCGCAAGCGTGGTGGTGTTGCGCGTGGCCCTCATTCCTGTAATTGGAGTTCCGGAACCGCGATGGAACGATGAGTTCAGCTACCTGTTAGCGGCGGACACATTCGCCCATGGAAAGATCACAAATCCCACCCATCCGATGTGGGTTCACTTCGAGAGCTTCCATATCATCGAGCATCCCACGTATATGTCGATGTATCCACCGGCGCAGGGACTGGTGCTTGCGACGGGGGAACTGCTGGGGCATCCGTGGATCGGACAACTGCTGGTCACGGCTGCCATGTGCTCGGCTTTGTGCTGGGCGCTGCAAGCGTGGCTGCCTTCAGCGTGGGCTTTGCTTGGCGGAGTGCTGGCAGTATTGAGGCTAGGCATTTTGAGCTATTGGGTAAACGGATATTGGAGCGCGTCCGTGGTCGCCTTGGGCGGCGCATTGGTGGTGGGAGCGCTCCCGCGGATTCAGAAACACAGCCGAGCAAGAGATGCCATTCTCATGAGCTTGGGATTGGCCCTGATGGCCAGCAGCCGTCCGTACGAAGGCCTCGTGTTTAGCATCCCTGCGGCTGGTGCAATGATTCTTTGGTTGTTCCGGGCGCGACTCAATCGGCGAACCGTAACGCACGTCCTGCTTCCAATGACTACGCTGTTGGGCCTGTTCACCGTCTCTACCGGCTATTACTACTATCGAGTCACCGGCAGCCCGTTCCGCATGACCTACCAGGTGAATCGTGAGACTTATGCCACAGCGCCCTATTTTCTCTGGCAGCAACCGCGCCCCGAACCGACTTACAACCATAGAGTGATGCGCGATTTTTACCGGTGGGAGTTGGCTCAATTTGAGCAGAATCGCACGCTCGGGGGAGCGCTACGACGCACTCGCGACAAACTGGTTGGGTGGTGGAAGTTTTATCTTGGTCCGGCGTTAAGCGTCCCATTGTTGGCGTTCCAGTGGATTCTGCGGGACCGCCGCATGCGGTTTCCGTTGGTGGCCCTCGCGGTGTTCGTGGCTGGACTGGTGCCGCAAACCTGGACGCTACCGCACTACTTCGCTCCGGCGACCGCTCTCTTATACCTGATTCTGCTGCAATGTATGCGGCACATGCGTTTTTGGGGGGGACGCCATTCCATCCAGGGGACTGCTGCGGTTCGCATGATCGTGGTCGTCTGCTGCGCCATGGTTGTCTTGCGCATCTGTGCCGCGGTCACACACACACAGATAGAACCACCCTGGCCTCGGGGAAATCTGGATCGCGCGGCAATCGTCCGGCAACTTAAGGGCGAGCCTGGCCATCACTTGGTCATCGTTCGCTACCAACCGGCCTATGGAGTGAACCACGACGTGGATCACGAATGGGTTTACAACGATGCCGATATCGACGCTGCAAAAATCGTGTGGGCGCGCGACATGGGGGACAGCCAGAACCAGGAATTGCTGGGCTACTTCCGTGGCCGGCATGTCTGGTTGCTGAACGGTGACCAACCCCAACCTCGGCTGGAATCCGTTAGCTCGGCGCTTCAGGCCAAGTGAATCGGTGATCCGCTCACATTTTAACGTGGCTAATATTGTAGATTCATGACCAACCCGATCAGACCCGGAAGTTGGCTCACCGCGAAGCGCTTGCGCGCTCACTGCATAATTCTGGCCATATGTGTGTGGTCGTTCTATTTGTGGATGCTGGCAACTCCGGGATTGCGGGATCGCAACGGCAATCTCAAGGGGACCGACTTCCTGCACTTGTACACGCTGGGTTCGCTGGCGGCTGCGCATCGCGGGGCAGACTTGTACAACATGAATGCACAAACCCTGCTTGCAGCGCAGCGTGTACCGCAGGCAACGGGCATACGATATTTGCCGCTCTATCCGCCGCAAGTGTCGATCGTGTTTATGCCGCTGGCATATCTCTCGTACGGAAGGGCGCTCGTTTTGTGGTGGGGTTTCAGCGCGCTTATTTATGGGATCTGTTGCTACAGCGTTTGGAGGGCGTGTCCGAACCTAGGTCATGAGGGTGGAACCGTAGTTATTCTCGCGATCGGATATCCTGCGTTTTTTCATTTGATTGCGTGGGGGCAAACGTCGGCACTGGCTCTCGGTTGTTTCACTCTGATGTTCTTCGCGCTGCGCGCTCGACGGGAATTCCTTGCTGGCTTGATTCTCGGCTGCCTCACTTTCAAGCCGCAGTTAGGCTTGGCCGCGGCTGTGGTTTTTGTGTCACTAGGGGCGTGGAAGACTGTAGTTAGTGCAGCGTTCTCCGCGGTAGCGCAACTCGCGGTGGGAGTGCTTTACTACGGAATGCAACCTCTGCGCGAATGGTTGCGCGCGCTCGCGAATGTGCGCGCCGTGTTGCCATGGCTTGAACCAAGGGCGTATCAGACGTATTCGTTGCGGACATTCTGGTCGATGCTTGTTCCCTGGCCGCATTTCGCACTTGGGCTGTATGGGCTGAGCGCGATTATTGTGCTTGGCTTGACGATCGCCGTATGGAGGCACCCTGTGCCACTTGCCTTGCGATACTCGGCATTGCTTCTGGCGACGGTGCTGGTGGCTCCGCATCTTACGGTTTACGACCTGGTGATTGTGGCGCCAGCGTTTCTTCTTTTGGCCGACTGGATGGCTGGTCAGCCCGAAAGTCAGTCCCCACGCTGGTTGGGGACGATTCTTTATCTGATCTATGCGCTGCCGCTGCTAGGACCGCTTTCGCGGTGGACGCACACGCAGCTTGCCGTGATCGCGACGGCGGCCTGCGTTTATGTGATCTGGCGCACCTGCGGAAGACCTGTGCGGGTATCAGGACCGGAGAGTGCCGCGTCAGTTGCCAAATAGAAAACCCAACGCTTCGGGAAAGCGACGAGCCCAAGATGCCTCGTGGTGAGTGGCTCCCTCTTCTATTACGAGGAGCAAACGACGGTCATCCAGGCCTGCACGGCGGAGGATTCCAGCCAGTTCACGGACATCGTCGACGACGCTGCGATTGCGGTCTTCCCTTCCCGCTTCGGCGGTTCCGGTGGCGAGAAAGATGCGCTCCGGCCAGGGTTTTACCTCACGGCTGGCGCGGATCATCTGCCGGTTCGATGCCCAAAGCGACGGACTCTCGAGCAACAGCCGGCCAAACATGCCGGGCCGGACCGCCGCGGTGTAAAGACTGATGAGGGCGCCCAACGACGATCCACCAAGGCCTGTATTTTCCGGCCCGGTTGCGATGCGGTAGTTTCGAGCAATAAAGGGCATGACTTCTTTGATCAGGAAGTCCGGGTAGCGGCTGCCCTGCCCGCGCAGCAGGATGGGATGCAGCGAGCGGTGCGGCATGTATTCGCGGATGCGGGCTCGAGCCGCATTATCAAGACCCACAATGATAAGGGGAGGAATTAATCGTTCGCGAATCAAGCGGTCGGCGGTTTCATCGACCTGCCACTCGACTCCGGTGAACGACGTTGCTGCCTCAAAAAGATTCTGGCCGTCGTTCAGGTATAGAACCGGATAGCGCCGGCCGGCGTTCACGGAGTCATCGTATCCCGAGGGAAGCCAGACGCGCAGGAAGCGGGTGTTGCGGAAAATGCGGCTGCGAAATTCGTGCAGTCGTAAGTCCCCGGTGGCCGATTGCGCACGGATTACTCCCGGCGCAACTCCGGCCTGATTTTCAGTTTTCTGGAATTCTTCCATCAGGAAAAGTGCTCTATCAGGATACAACGACGCGCGCGATTCACGCTTGCGTAGCTTTCAACTTAACGATCAGTGCGAGCAGGCTGATCAGCGCGATGAAAGCGAGCGACAGCAGGCACAAGATGCACCACGTGTCCAGAACGTAGGCTTCCACGTAAGTCAGGTAAAGAGCGAAAGCGAATCCGGCAATGGCCGCGCCCAGCAGGCGGTTAGGAGTCTCGGCGCGGGTACGGAGAAATGTGGCCAACACCAGCAGCACTCCGTAGCCGACGACGCCGATGCCGGCAACGGGAATCCCGACAATGCTCGAATATTCACTCCGATTCACGATGTCGCAACTGAACCTCTGGCTGAAATCGCAGAATTGGGTCGCTGACTTGGCGTAGTGGCGTTGCAGGGAGATCGCGGAATCGATCACGCCCGCCAACGACAAAGCCGCGATCAATGCAAAGAGAATTCGGTTGCGAGCGGGGGTCGCGGCTTCCGCTGGAGGAATGGGCCCAGAGCCGGTCACGGCAGGCTGCACCCGGTCTTGTCGCTCAAGGCATCGAGAGATAAGACGCCTTCCTTTGGTGGTTCGTCGGCAAATTGCCAACTCGGAAACAGCTTGACCCCCGCGATCTTACACTGCGGGGCCACTTCTGTTGAGCCTTTGACGGCGCACTCTACGTAATTAACGTAGTGGAACGACTCGCCGAACATTTCTTTTTGTTCGATGCAGTGGGGACACCAATAGAGGCCGTACATCTTTGCCTGCTTCGTCGACAGGCATTGCGCGAACTTATCGTACTTGTGGTTCTTGTAATACCAGCCGCCGAGGTATACGGCGGCGAACAGGACAACGATTCCTCCCCAGGTCAGGTACTTCTTGGTCGAGCCGCTGATTGGGCTGTAGCCGTCGCGGTCCTGCTGTCGTTTTCTTCTAGCTTCAGACATGACTCATTTCTTATATCACGGCAGCTAGGCGACGACGTTGAGTGCTACCGGCAACACGTCGAGTTCTTCACAGTGAAGCGTCAGCACCTCGCCGTCGACCATGACGTCCACCGGGGCATCGAGGTTGAACTCGACCCGGCGCACGGATTTGCACTCGGCAAGGCGGTGCTGAATGTGGGTGCCATCGTAGAGACCATGCAGGTTGCGGATCAGGCCAAGCCGTCCGATCGGGCCCCAGCGGACGTATTCGATCAGGCCGTCATTGATCTCGGCCCTGGGGGCGATCATCATCGTCCCACCCGTAAACTTGCTGTTATTGAAGGTCAGGAACAAACAGCGGCGATCGTCAAACTTCGTTTCAGCCTCGACGCGAACTGGAAATGGGCGGCGGTTGAAACGAGCTAGCGTTAGGAAGATCGATGTGATGTAGCCCAGTTCTCCCCATGCGCTGAAACGGCGCGCACGCAGCGTCGCCACGTCGGCGGAGAACCCGATGCTCAGAAGATTGATGTAGTGAATCACGCCGGTGCGGTGGCGGAGGCGCATGACGTCACAGGCGCGGGTTCGGTGGGCAAGCAGCGATTCGATGGCGTGATCGACGCCGCGATCGCTGAAATCGCGCAGAAAAGAATTACCCGTGCCCAGAGGCAAGAACGCCAACGTAGGACGGTCGCCGGAGAGAGCCTGCGGGTAAAGGCCGTTCACGACCTCGAAGGACGTTCCATCACCGCCAACAGCAATGAAGTTCCGAACACCACGCTGATAAGCGTCGAGGGCGATTTTCGTTGCGTCGTTCGGGGCGCGAGTTTCCGCCACCTTGACGTCGATGTCTCCTGCGCGCAAGCGCTCGAGCGCAGGGCCCAGCAACCTGCGGCTCCGCCCGCCACCGGCTGCCGGATTCACAATCGCGAGATAGTCTTCCCCCAAGGTCCCGTTCCTAGAACTGTAAGGTTTAAGCTGCGTTACCCCACCCGCCCGCCGCGGTCGATCTCAGGCGGCTGTTCACACGCTCACTATGCCAGTTTGGTCCGCCGACTGACCGATTTCTTCGGCCAACGCTTGTCGCTTGATCTTCATCGACGCCGTGCGTGGGAAATCTTTCTCCCAGAGTAGATATCCGCCGACGCGCTTGAAGTCGGGCAGTCGCCGGTTTCGCGCCGAGACATCTTCCGCGAGGCTGTTGTCGAATTTCTGGTTTTGCTCGAGACGCAGGATAAGAACCAATTTCTCGCGACCGAGTTCCTTTTTCGGCCAGATGTAGTTCGCGGCAAACACGCAGTATTCTTTTACAGGCAACGCATCGAAGACGGTCTCGATATCCTCCGGGTAGATGTTCTTTCCGCCCTCGGTGACGATCACATTTTTCTTGCGACCAAAAAGCTGAAGATGGCCGTTGCCGTCAAAACGGCCGAGATCGCCCGTCAAGAGCCAGCCGTCGACGATCGTCTCCAATGTTAGTTCAGGATCGTCAAGATAGTGCGACATGACCGTCTTGCTGCGGACCGCGACTTCGCCGATCCCATCGGCGTCCGGATTCAGAAGGCGTAATTCGACGCCCGGAAGTGGTTTGCCCACTGTATCGGCACGAAAGGGCTTGAGATCGTTGAGAGTGAGAGCGGTCCCCGCCTCGGTGAGGCCGTAGCCGTTCACCACTGGAATTCCGAGGTCGTAGAAAAACCGCATAGTCGAGGGCTCGATAAACGCGCCGCCTGTGATCAGCGCCAGCAACTCGCCGCCAAATCCACGATGCACGCCCGGGAGTAACATGCGGCTGAGTTTGACTTTTGGCCGGCGGCGGGTCAGAAGTTTGTTGGCGGCGATCATCGCGTTGAGCAAGGCCCGCTTCCACGAGGGCAGTTCGTCGAACTTGGCGCGCAGGCCACGCTCCAGGTTCTTGACGATCATCGGAACCAACGAAACGTAAGTGATGCGGTAACGGACGAAGGCGTCGCGCACAAACTCCGGACGGAGCGTGCGCAGATGCACGACGCACGCGCCGCACACGAACGGCCCGATAAAGCCGACCATGAAGTCGATGGCATGGTTGGTGGGCAGGATGCTGAGGTAGCGGACACCCGGCCAGAACGGATACCACGCGGTGAGCGCCCGGCATTGCTCGAGATAATTTTCGTGGGTGAGGACGCAGCCCTTGGGACGGCCGCCCGTTCCAGAAGAATAGACGATACAGGCTACGTCATCGCGCTGGCGGATGATGAAGTCGGGAGCGCCTTTTCGCTTGAAATCTTCAAAACGAAACGCGCCCGCCAAATCCGTGCCTAGCGGGGCTTCCGTCACCAGCACCAATTTCGTACCGATCTTGTGGAATTCGGGGGACTGCATGATGGCCCGCCACAGGTGATACTCGACGATCAGCAACTTGGCTTTCGAGTGGGTCAGCAGTTGCAGATGTTCGGCGGCGGTCAGTTTGTAGTCCAGAGGCACGAGTACGCCACCGCAGTAGAAAATTGAATAGGCGGAAATCAGCCATTTCGACTGATTCGTCATGATAATGGCGGCCCGGTCACCGGGATCGAATTCGGCGTCTTCGAGCGCGCGGGTCAGCGGCGTGGCAATCTCTTTGAAGTCGGAATAGGTCAGGCGGACTTTCTCGCGATCGCGATCGGCCTCGATCAGGCAGACTTCGGAGGAGAAACGGTCGAGGGTATCGCGCAGTGCCGCGCCCAGACAGGTGTATTGACGGAGATCGAGCATTCGGAACCAAGAATTGTCGGTTGCCGGTTTCCGATTGCCAATTGGCAATCTAGCTCCCTGATCGAAGAGCAATGGGCAATCGACGATCGCAAATCGGTGTCACAGGCGCGCCTGAATCTTACCGGCCAGCGTGCGGAAGTCGGTCACGCCCTGCAGTTCGTAGTCCGGGAGCTCGACGCCGAAGTGGTTCTCCAGTTTCGTCAGCAAGTCGAGCGTCTGCAGGCTGTCGATGCCGAGTGTCTTGAAGAAGTCGTCATCGGGAGCAAGCTTTTCGCGCGGAACCTTAAAGTGCGCGGCGGCGAGGGCCAGGATTTCATCGAGAGTCTGATCGGTTGTTTGCATTCGAGTAATTCTATCTTTCCCGTTACTAATTATGGCAAATACGGCTGTGCACTGGTGCTTTCGACAAATGTTTTCAGGGCCGCTTCGACCTCGGGACGTGCAAACAACTCGCAAAAGAGGTCGATCTCCTGGCGCAATTCTTCGAGCGGCAACGGCTTGATGAATCGCTTGGCGGCGATGGCGGTCTGGCGGTCGAACTTGCCAATTTGAGCAGCGGTCGCCCGGGCCACACGCAGCGCCTCGCCCTCGGCTACGACCTGACTGACGAGACCGATCTGCTGTGCCTTGCTGGCATTGACACTGCGGCCGGTTAGGAGCAAGTCGCGCACGACTGCGTTGCCGCATTCCCGCTTCAGGCGCGGGATTCCACCAAATCCTGGAATCAGCCCTAACCGCAATTCCGGGAAGCAAAAGCGTGCCATCTTATCCGCAATAATCAGATCGCAGGCCAGCGCCAGTTCGAATCCACCCCCGAACGTCACACCGTTCACGGCAGCGATGGTGGTCAGGGGCGCGGCGTCGATGAGATTCAGGACCCGGTGAATGCGCTCCAGAAAATCGCGCACGCCCTTCAGGGCCTCGGTTTTGTTTATGGTTTGCGATCGCCGATAGAGTTCGCGCAGATCGGCTCCGGCGCAAAAGCCTGATTTCAGATCGCTATAGATGATGAGAGCGTGTGCAGGTTCCTGCAAGTTCTCAAGCGCGAAGGCAAACGCCTCCAGTTCACCGAGAGACACGGATCCGATTTCATTGCATGGACCACGATGCAGCGCCAGTTCTATAACGCCGTCGATCAACCGGTACGACATCGCCTCGCCCGTGCGGCTGAGGACTTCAACAGCGCTCATGCGGTTTTTACCGTCCGGTACATGTCGTCGATCTCGTTCTTCATGCGTGCGGCAATCAGATCGCGCTTCAGTTTGCCGTTGGCTGTCAGCATGCCATTCTCAATGGAAAACGGTTCTTGCCGGAGAAAAAACACCCGTACCTGCTTGTAGTGCGGCAGTTCACGATTCACGGCGTCTAGGGCGGCCTGCACCTGATCGGCAGTTACGATTCCGGTGACTATCGCGGAAAGATAGCCGCGGTCGTTGCCCACCACGACCACTTGTTGCGCACCGGGCAGGAGGCCGGCAATTTCGTCTTCGATGGTCTCCGGCGCAATCTTGTGGCCGGAGCCGAGGACAATCAGATTCTTGATCCGGCCGACGATGCGCCAGTTACCCGAGGCATCCTGTTCGCCCTGGTCGCCGCTGTGGAACCACCCGTCGCGCAACACTTCTGCGGTTTGCTGGGGACGGTTCCAGTAGCCGGGAAAAATGTTGGGCCCGCAGACCACGATCTCATCGTTTTCGCCCAGCCTCATCTCGATGCCGGGGATCGCCGGGCCGACGCGGCCGGGCACTGGGTTTGCAGGATCGTCCATGGTGCAGATACCGGTTGTTTCGGTCAGGCCGTAGACCTGAAGCACCGGAATGCCGAGCATGCGGAAGTACTCCTGAGTCTCAGGAGTCAGTGGGGCTGAGCCGCAGATAAGGGCCTTCAGATTTTCGCCGACCATTTTCTTGCGGATCGTGGGAAAGACGAGCGCATTGGCGAGCCACAGCCAGATTCCATCACCCGATAGGGGAGCACTTCCCTTTCGAGTCCACGCGGCCTTTGCTCGGGAATAGATCGCCTGCGCGATCCCACCTTTTTGTGCGATCTGTTCATCCACGCCGCGGCGCATCCGCTCCAGCAACTGGGGCACGTTGAGAAAATAATGCGGGGCCGCAGCCGGCATGTCGCTCGGAATCTTCGTTAAGTCGGTGTTCAGGGTTACCAGGCTGCCACGCTTCAGGAACGTCAACAGGGCGATCCAGGACGCGCAAAAACTGAACGGAAGGTAGTGGAAGATGCGGTCCTGCCCGGACGGACCGCCCATCAACTGGTCGAGTCGGGCGGCGGTGCAACCCAACATGAAACCGACATTGGCCGCGGTGAGCACTACCCCTTTGGCCTCGCCGGAAGTGCCAGAAGTGTAGATGATAGTGACCGGATCGGCGTCGCGAACTTGCGGGCGATCCAACTGAATACCCTCGGCGCCGGCAAAGATCTCGTCAAAAAGGACATGTGGCGGCGCCTCGGGCCACGCCTTCCGGATCCCATCGCGCAACGCTGCGTCCCCGCAGCAAACCAGTGATGGCGAGCTGTCTTTCATCATCGCAACCAGTTCCGCCGGAGCCTGGCGGAAATAAAGCGGGACGACGATCAGGCCCTCCGCCATAGCGGCTAAATCAATTGCCATCCAGCGGATACTATTCGCGGCCAGCAGTCCACAACGGTCGCCTTTTTGCAGGCCTTTCGTGGCGAGGAACGTCCGTGCCTTGCCGATTAACTCGAGGAGCTCGGCGCCAGTCACACTGGTGACTCGGCCGTCGCGGATTTCCTGCAGCACTGTGGTGCCTGCTCCCGCTTTCAATTGCGAGAATATTTCTCCGACGAAAGGCATGCGTTTCTTACCGGACTCGCAGATCAGCTGTAGGCCACAACCAACTCACGCAGTGAGGCGTTCATCGGAGGCAAGTAATCTTCCCAGCTCCATTCGCCCCGACGCGTGGGAAATTCGGGATACCGTCGCTGGACTTCTTCCTCAAAATAGACGCCCATCCGCGCCATCAACTTCAGATTCCTCACTACCGTACGTGCTATGCCGTCAGCGATGCGCTCGCCGTCGGTGGCGAGGATCTCAAGAGCTGCCAGCAATTTTTGCTCGAGATCCGAGTCATCGACATTCATGAGCAACTCCTGGTGGCTACGCTCGCGCATCAGGTTACGGATACGCTCGTCCATCGTGATGCCGGCTGAGGGCACCAGCGCTGGCATCGACGTCACAATGCCGTGATAGCGCGACGAGGCCATCATGTGGCAGGCACGGAGAATGCTGACCAGTTCGTACATGTTGTACTGGTCGGAGGTAAGCACGGGCACGCTACCGAGCTTTTCGGAAATGCGATTGGCGGGGCGAGAATCGAGGCGCTCGGTCGCGACCAGAATCACGAACACATTTCGTTGCTTGCGGAACGCGGCGACTGCGTTGGCGATTGCGTTTAAGTACCGTGCGTAGGCGGCGTCGGCCGCTGGACCTGAGGTGTGGAAATAAGGTCCGCGGTAGTGGCTCTCTTTGTAGGCTCCGGCTACGGTGCGCAACGCCAGCTTCCCGATCGAAGCTTTCACAGGCCATTCGAAAGGATTGATGGGACAAACGACCAGGACCGGTGTTCGGCCATCCCAACCAAATTGCCGCAGAACACTCTGACCGTACTCGGGCGGGCGAGGGTCGAAGGTCCACGCCGTATCGGTGCCCAGTTCGGTCGGCACCCCCAGGTCACGCAGCACGGTACGCGACTCTTCATTGCGAGTGATGACCAGAGAATTTTTGCAATAGCGTGCGCACATCTTGCGGACGACCGGATCCATGTGCCCTGCCTCGGACCCGTAGCCGACGGAGAGTTTGTTCTGCGCAGCTGCGATTCCAAGCGAACCGATCATCATGGTAGCCAGCGCGTTGGCAAATTTGCTTTTGAACATCGATCCCTCGCAGGCCACAACTCCGTGGTGCTTGGGGACTTCATTCGCGAGGAAAGGCGGAAAGATATCAGGGAGATGCACTTGCGCGGTATTTTCAAAATAACCGCGGGAGCGCTCGAAGTTAAAGCTCATCACGCTAAAGTCGCAACGGTCGGTGCCGAGGATGTGCCGGATCTGCCGCAGCATTTCTTCGACGCGAACGTCGGAGCCCATGTTGCGCGTACCGTTATAGCCGGCAAAGAGCAGCTTCAGTTTCTCTCCGGGCTGCCAGGGTTTGCCTGCTCCGAGCATCCATCCCAGTTTTTTGCGCTCGATGTTGCCGCTGACCCACGCTTCCAGTATCAAGTCCATCATGCGGCGGTACCTCCTGCAGCCGCGGGCCAGGGCTTGTATTTGTACTCGAACTGGTTGTCGCGGCTGAACTTCAGCAACGGAAAACTGTACTGCGAGAACGGAACTGGCTTCCGCCCCAACTCAGAAATTACCCGGGTGTTGTCGAACACCGTGTTCCATACCAGGTATGGCATGAAGACTTTCAACAGTGATGCGCCGTAGCCGGCCGGGCCCTTACGAGTAGAAAGAAAGTTGACCGAACTGGTGAACGGTTTCTCGGTAAAGGGCAGGAACACAGGCGCGCGTTTCTGCTGCTGGGCGGCCAGGGCTGTCGTCAACTGGCGGAATGTTTGCGACGCAGTACCCGAGGAAAGATGATAGGTGTCGTACAGTGGCTGATCCTTCTGGTGCAGGGTCGCAATCGCGTCGGCAACAAAATCCACATTCACGATGTCGATCTTGTCGCTGGGACGAAACGGCAGCGCGGGCAGGCCCGCCAGGAATACGAATGCCTTGACCATATCGAACTGGGTCGTCTCCGCATGGCGGCTGTCGCCCAGTACGATGCTGGGGCGGAAAACTGTCTTAGGCGTGTCCGGCAGCAGGACTCGTGTCATGTGCTCGCAAAACTTCTTGGTGCGTGCGTAGGGATCGTAATCGGAGCGGTCCCACTCGATCGAGTGATCCTCAGTAACGACTTCGTTTCTGCGCTTTCCGGCCACGGCTACCGTGCTGACTTCGCTGAAGCGGCGCAAGCCATGATAGTGCTCCGCATGGCGCGCCAGGGTCAGGACTTCGAGCGTGCCTCGGAGATTCACGTTCAGGCAACTCTTCTCCGACTTACGGTTCAACGAGGCTGCACAGTGGATGACGGAATCGGTGGTGTGCACCAAGCGGTCGTACTCGTCGCGGTTCAAGCCGAAACCCGGCGAGGTCAGATCTCCACAAAATACGCGCACCTTGGTCTGCAGGTATTCATAAAAACGCGGAAAATCCAGGTGCAACTGCAGTGCGCGCCACAGCCGCAACTGCGCCTCCTGCACATCGCGTGCCCGCACCAACAGGTTCAGGGCGGCGCCGTGCCCTTCAAGAAGATTCGAGGCAACGTGTGCGCCGATGTATCCGGTCGATCCGGTCAGGAATATCGCCACGTGGCTCCGTCGGTGCCGGTTTTCACGGCATCTCCGTTTGCGGGTGCAAGTTGAAAGTTGCGGGGAGGCCGTGCCTCCAGTGGGCGGCCTTCAATCAGAGGATAGGTCCAGCGGCGCAGCGCTGGAATGTGAATGTTGATCCAGTAGTCCCACCAATCGAGCCCGCGCGTGTTGTAGCCGAAAACGTTACGCTCTTCGGGCACAAGAGCGTGCGAAAGCTTTTCAATGTTGTCGGCGGCGAAATCATGCTCGTTCAGCAAGATGAAGGGTTCGAACAGTTCGATCAGCTTTTCGACGCGCTCCAGACTGCGCTCTGTCTTGACCAGCGGAGCTTTCTTCAGCGGCAAGGGCGACATGATGCGCTGGATGGACTTTACGATCGCCTTCTGCGCCGGAGCGGACATGCGGTTGTAGCGCGTCTTGGAAACGGGAATCGCGTCAAAACGCAGGCGCAGCCATGATTCCAGGCCTTCCTGAGCGCGGTAGTGTTTGCGGTGGGCTAACGACGTCAACTCGATCGATCGGCCCATGTCACAAGGATTGGTCACGGAAGTTGCGAGCTGGTAGAGCGGGTGATGGCAACGCTCCATGACCGCGGCGGCGATGAGAGTCATACCGGCGCAGACGGCGTCCACGGGAATAATGTCGAGCCGCTTGCTCTCCTTGGACGGAAGCTGGCGGAAATAGGTTCCGAGCAAGTAGGACAACGATGCGGAAGTGTTGATGCCTTCATTCCAGCCCAGGAATGGCTTCGCGACTGAGGTTTCAACGATGGCCGGACGGATAACAGCGATCGGCAGGCCGGCGCCGCGTTTTACGATGAGCGACTCCGCCAGGCTCTTGGTCAGCGTGTAAGTGTTCGGCCAGCCCAGTTCCTTGGCTCGTCGCGTGCCGCTTTCCGTGAGGTAGGTCTTCAGCCAGCGGACGCGATTCTTGCGAATCTGATTTTCGAGAGCCGCCCCCTGCAAGTCTTTGGCAGCGTGTTCTTTGGCCCGCGCTTGCATACGCAGTCCCGAAGTGACTTCTTCGCTCTCGGACTGCGCCTCGGCCTGTTTGACCAACTCATGCAGGGCATTCCACTCGCTCTCGGCGTCGAAGCCTGCCAAGCCGCGCGGATTGTAGTTGGGCGTTATCTTCTCGGCAACCCGGCCATCCTGCTCACCGGCCACATAGCAGGTCGATAGATGAACGAGTCCAGCGTGGGCGGCCGTTCGCGTAAATTCGAGGATATTCAACGCAGCGTCAGTGTTGGTGGCAAGCGCATCGCGTAGATCGGGATTGAAATCGGTCAGCCCTGAACTGTTAATAATCAGATCGAGATTCTTCTGCAAGTGGCGCGCCGTCTCGGTATTCAGGCCGAGGCCCGGTTGGGTGACGTCGCCCTCGATGACCTCGACTTTGTCGCGCAGAAACTGGGGCAGCCTCGCACCATATTTTTCAAATAGCGGATCGAAGACCGGCGACTCTTCCACCATTTTCTCGAAGCGGCGCTCGGCAGGGTTCGACTTCTGGCGGCGAATCAGCAGGTAGATCCGTTCCACACCGGGCAAATCCAGCAGCGTATTCGCAAGCCAGACCTTACCAATGAATCCGGTGACTCCGATCAGCAAAACGTGTTTTCCGGTGAATGCCCGGCGAACGGAGAATCCCTGCGTCTGCTTATGGTCTTCAAAATAAACGACGGGCCGGGTCTGCAAGGCGGCCTCGCGTTCAGCCGGAATGACCGCCGCCCGCAGCGTCTCGAGAGAAGTGTCCAAATGGCGGGCCAGCGTCTTGGGGGCGCGACGACCGTCTGGCATGTTTTCACGGAAGGGAGCGAACGCGCCGCGTGGCCGGATTACCGGATCGAGCAGCCTGCCAGTCGCAGTGCCATCACGGAACTCCAGGCGGTTGGCCACAATGTGCTTGACGCCCAGATGCTGCGCCAGGGGACGCATAATGTGCTCCAAGGCCTGGCTCACCAGCACGACATCCGCTCCGGCCTGCACAAGTTCCTGCACCTGTTTGACGCCGGGCCTTTTTAGTCGCGGCTTGAGGTGGTACTGGAAGAATTCCTCTCCCAGCAGATCGAGGCGGTCGCGGGTGACGCCGCGCAGAACCGTGTGGACCACGCGTGTAGCAAACTTGCGGTTGGTGGAATAGAGAAACGGGCGTAGCAGGGCCATGAGGAAGATCAGGCCCCGTCGCCGAATACGTTCGGCGAACGTCTGGGCGTTCCAGGTGAAAAACGCCACCGGCCTGACCACGGTCAGGTCAAGCAGGCTGCCTTCGACCCGCCAGTAGACGGTGGGGGCCGCACTGGGATTGTGGTTTGGCTGTTCCAAAATGCTTGTCGTCGCCTATGAAGGGCTTGCGAGCCAGCTGACAGGCGAAGCACCTATTGTAAACAATTGAGGCGATTACGCGAAGCCGGAGTCAGCAGTTTGTACCGCGTTTGGCACACGAGGTGGAACCCTTGACGGCGTCTGGATTAGACGTCTCAAACCGAGCTATTCCGCGACGGTTGGGATCCCGCCAGCAGCGCCATCCAACCACTGACCGCCAGCACGGCCCCGATTGACAGCAAACCACCTCCGAAGCTTCCGCTTGGCGAACGCAGAAGTCCGATGATGGAGGAGCCAAAATACCCTCCAAGGTTGGCGACCGAATTAATCACCGCAATCGCAGCGGCAGCGGTGGCGCCGGTCATTCTCGAGGTAGCCATTGCCCAGAACGGCCCAGCCATTGATTGCGCGCCCAGCATCCCCAAGCTCATTCCCGTAATGACGATTAATGGCGCTCGGCTATATGCCGCCAGGACCAAGGCCGTCGCTCCCAGGAAAGCTGGCAAAGCGGTATGCCATCGGCGTTCGCGGGACCGGTCTGAATGCCGCCCGACCAGAACCATGGCGATTGCCGTAGCCAAATAGGGGATCGCAACTACGACGCCTACCATTTGATCGCTCAGCCTCGACAGACTGTGGACCGCCGTCGGCAGCCACGCAGTGACCCCATACATGCAGGTGGGCAGTCCGAAATATACGATCGAAAGCGCCCAGACCCGCCAACTGGCGAGGACGGACCACAAGCCTTCACGCTGCGCGACTGAATCTTTCCGGTGCTCCCGCTCCAACTCATCGACCAGCCAAGTACGGTGCTCGTCTGAAAGCCACCGCGCCTCTGTCGGGCTATCGGCCAACACCCAATAGACGGTGGCTCCCAAGATGACTGCGGGGGTCCCTTCCAGCAGAAACAGCCACTGCCACCCTGCGAGTCCAGCCCCGTGAAGGCCCAACAGCGCGCCTGAGATTGGGCTCCCAATGACTCCGGCCAGCGGGTTTGCGGTCATGAACCAGGCTACTGCACGCGCGCGGGCACGTGCCGGAAACCACTGCCTGAGGTACAGGATCATACCGGGGAAGAATCCCGCCTCCGCCGCACCTAAAAGAAAACGCAGCACGTAGAAACTAAGCGGGCCACGGATGAAGATCATCGAGCAGGACACGATGCCCCAGGTCAACATCAGGCCTGAGATCCAGCGGCGCACGCCCATCTTCTGCAACACCAGATTGCTCGGCACTTGAAAAAAGAAGTAGCCGGCAAAAAACATTCCAAAGCCCAGCCCCTTGACCTTATCCGTGAGATGAAGTGGCTCCCCCATCTGCAGGACGGCGAAGCTGACGTTAATGCGGTCGAGGTAGGCGACGATGTAAAGCAGGAAGAGAAACGGCATCAGCCGCCACATCAGTCGGGAAACCACGGCGGATTCGAGGCGGTCGCGTGCAGAGTCCAAGAGGAATTCCCGCAGGCTGAACTTGATGCCCGAGGATTCTACGCTAAGCCGAGCTTTTGGCGTATCTCGGCAACGATTTGCTTAGGCGTCTCGGTGATTTCGACGGTTAGAGCCTCCTTCGGTTCCTCGAGATCGCCGAACTGGCTGGCGAGAATCTTCGCGTCGGCAAAATGACCGTGCCGCGAGCGCAGACGGCTGGCAATCAGGCTTGCGCTTCCCTTCAGATATACAAAACGGACCTGCGGACCGACCGCGAGTTCCTGCCGGTAGGTGCGCTTCAGGGCCGAACACGCGAGCACAACGTTGCTGTCAGCGGCGATCCAATGAGTGATCTCTGTGCGAAGACGGTCCAGCCAAGGTTGGCGATCGGCATCGGTGAGCGGGATGCCGTGACGGATTTTTTCCACATTTGACTGCGGATGAAACTCATCGGCATCGGCAAATTGCCAGCCCAGTTCGGCAGCCAACAGACTTCCGATCGTCGTCTTGCCGGAACCAACGACTCCCATCACAATCACGATCATGGGTTGAGTTCCACTCTCGCTATTTTTTGGAATAGTTCTTTTGAGCGCCGGTACGGCCGTTTGTCAATGCGAAGGAGCCATCGGCCTCCGCCGAGGCTTTGATGTATTTCCCTTCGCAATTCTCCTTTACATTCGCGATGCGCTCCTCGGCGATGTTGTGATCGCGATCCGATTCGGCAGCGTAGTGAAGTTGCCACAGGTCTTCCAGCCCCGGAGAATCGTGAACGATCTGCCATGCAGTGGGACTCGCTCCCTTACGCGGCCCATTGTCGAACACTGCCACACGCGGATGCAGCGCCCACACCAGGGCTTTGGGATTGGAGAGGTCCGCTCCGTGGTGCGTCACAAGAAAAAGGTCAACGGTCCCCAACAAATTGTTGGGACAGGCGATTTCTAATTCCTTCTTCTTGGTGAGATCGCCCAAGTCGAGGAAACGGAATTTCCCGTATATGACCAAAACGCCGATGGAGCGGGCGTTTTCGGTCTTGTCCACTTCCGCGGCAGGTTCCGCGCTGCAGTAGGAATTCGCCTCTCCGGCTCCGGGCAGGGGGCTTGTGATGTGGTCCCCGGCAGCACTCAGTATGCGGACTTCAATTCCCTTGATGGGCAGGCCCCATCCCGGCTTGACCACGACATGAGCATGCCCGGCAATGGCTTTTTCGTAGGCGGCGTAATCGGTGCGGGTGACCTCGGAGTCTTCGAGATTCGGACCGTGGTCGATGAGGGTTCCGATCTTGATACCATCGGCCAACTGCGGGACGCCGCCAACGTGGTCGCGGTGGTAGTGCGTGATGAGAACGTAGTCGAGTTGCTTGAGCCCGGCTTGATGAGCCGCGGCCACGATGCGGTCGGCGTCACGACCCTCATATCCGGGCCAGCCTGTGTCGATCAGGACCGATTGGCCGGAGGGGCTGACGAGCAGGGTGGCTTGGCCGCCTTCGACATCGATGAAGTAGATCTGCAGCGACTTATTATTGGCGGCCGCACTGGCGCTACACGGCAGAGCGGTCACGAGGACACAAAGGCACGCTGGAATCAGGAAACGTCGCATCGGTTGGCACCTGATCAGAAGATGTTTGCCGACGATTATGCCACGTGTGAAGGAAATGCGGAGATTGGGCTTCTGAAAGTCAGCAGTCGAGGATTCTTTTTCAGACTTGCGGTCGAAAGGCCGTCTTCATCGTAAAATGCGGCGAGGTTGCCAACTTGAAACTCACGGAAGATCCTCATCGCAGGCTGAATGCGCTGACTAACGAGTGGGTCCTGGTCTCGCCTCACCGCACTATGCGGCCGTGGCAAGGAGAAGTCGCCTCCCTGCCGGGCGCGCCCGAACCAGCCTACGACCCCAATTGCTATCTCTGCCCGGGAAACGCGCGGGCCGGCGGAGTTCGCAATCCGGTCTACTCTTCGACATTCGTTTTCGACAACGACTTCGCTGCCTTGAAACCGAACACGGCGAGGGATCGTCTCGACATCGAAAGCATGGGACTGCTGGTGGCTGAGGCGGAGCCAGGATCCTGCCGCGTGATCTGCTTTTCTCCGCGACACGATCTCACGCTGGCCACCATGGAAGTCGACGGAATTGAACTTGTGGTCAACACCTGGGTCGAGCAATTTCGCGAACTCGGCAGCCTGGAAAATATAAGCCACGTGCAGATTTTCGAGAATCGCGGCGCCATGATGGGCGCCAGCAACCCGCATCCACACTGCCAGATTTGGGCGACGGCATCGATTCCAGAAGCGCCGAAGAAGGAATTGATTGCGCAGCACGCTTATAAAAAGGCCCATAGCCGGTGCCTTCTGTGTGACTACATTGCATTGGAAGAAAAACAACGGGTGCGGGTGATGTACGCCAACGAAAGCTTCATCACGCTTGTGCCCTTCTGGGCCGTCTGGCCCTTCGAGACTCTGGTCTGCAGCCGCCGCCATATCGGGAATATGACCCACTTCACCGCGGACGAGATTCGCTCTTTGGCCGCGATGCTGCAGCGGGTTACTTCGACGTATGACAAAGTTTTCGGTGTTCCCTTCCCTTACTCCATGGGATTTCATCAGTCACCCACGGACCGGTCTGATCACCCCGAGTGGCACTTTCACGCCCACTTCTATCCACCACTGCTGCGCTCGGCGACGATCCGCAAATTTATGGTGGGATTCGAAATGCTGGGAAGCCCGCAGCGCGATATCACCCCCGAGAGCGCGGCTGAACGATTGCGGGAATTGGCCGGTGGCTAGGCCAGTTTACTTTTGCCTAATCCCAGAGCAGTCTGTGATCCCGAGCGCAGCGAGGGATCTAGATGTTTGCTGGCGGCGGCAACACGGGTGTGCGGGCAAGAACCTAGATCCCTCGCCTTGCTCGGGATGACACTTTGGTTTACCCCAGGCTATATATAACAATTGACCCAGCCCATCACTTTACGTACTCACCGTTGTGGACTTCGTACTCGATGCGGAATGGCTTCTGCTTCTGGAGATCCCGCCAGCCCTCTTGCGCAATCACAGTGTTCGCTTGCGCCAGTCGCTCGGAGGGCAGAGGGTGGGAACGAAAATAGCCCTGCAGGCTTTGAATCGCCAGTTCGGAGAGTTCCTCTTCCGGGCTCTCCGCGTGAATCACGTACTCCCGATGTAGCTTGGCATATTCTTCGAAAAGGCTGACGGCGCCGTACGGCGAGTAGCTTGCCAGAACTGCGACGCGCATGCCTTCACGATCGGCTTCGAGTTCTTCGTCTTTGTTATAGCCTGCCTGCCAGACCTCAAAAGGAATTTGCACGATTGCGCCCAAGATGTCGAGGTTCAGGTGGCGCAGCCGGGTTTCGATCTGCACTCGTTCGGCGCAATGGTAGTGATCGATGTGTTCGATTTCGTGTCCGAGGATGAATGCAAGTTGATCTTCGCTGGTCATCAGGTCGAGCAGGCCCTCGCCCACATAGACGGAGCCGCCTGGTAGGGAGAAGGCGTTGATCATGGCGCGGTCTGGCAGAAGATGGAAAGAGTAAGGCAAGGGCCGGTGAGCGTGAGCGGCCACGGAATTTCCCACGTGCGCAATATAGCTATCGAGACCATGCTCTTCGGGACTCAACTGGCTGGCAGAGACGGAGTATTTCTGGGCGAGTTCGTTGCCGATCGCGACCTCTTCGCGGTCGGAAATTCGCGTGAAGTGCATCGGGACTCGGGCGAGATCGCGCTGCGCGTCGGCAGCCAGGGCCACTACCGCGTTGGCGGATACCGGCGTCGGTTCGTGTCGGCGCTGGCTGTGGTAGAGTGCCGTGACGCCAACCAAGAGCACGATCAGAAAGATGACTCGGCGCTTCATAGAAATTGCCGAATGGCTTCGCGGTATCGAGTGTAAAGGAAGGAAACAAGCAACAAAGCCGCACCCAGAATGATGAACGTGACGTAGCGGTCGCGTGGGGCGAGTCCCCAGGCGTCACGCACCAGGATCTTGCCGACACATAGCAACAGCAAAACCAGCCCAGTTAGACGGAAGCTGCGTTCATTGACCGCGAGGGCGAGAAGAATAATCAAGACTCCTTCGAGGCCCCAGGCGACCGTCACCATGCCGGCGCGCATCTTCAGCGCGAGCATCACCGTCAGCAAAAGCACGGGCGCGAAAAACATGAACTGCTCAGGATGTCGCGCCAGCGCTCCCATTCGACCGCTTGCTGGCCGAGACTTCGATTGATCGCGCAGGCGGAACGCGAAAGGCAAGCAGGCCAGCAGGACTGCTATTCCAGAACCCAGAACAAAATACCTTCCGGTCCAGTCTTCACCGCTGAAGTAGCTTGCGCCGAAGAGGTTGTACATCACGCCGCGCGTGCAGGCACCCAAGGTCAGGAGCAATCCCTGATGCAGCAAGACGGGGCGATCCAATACCAGGGCAAATCCCAACAGAGCGAACACTACCACCGCCCAGGCAGTGACGAGCCAATCGTTGGCATATTGAAAATACAACAACGCCACCACCGTGCCCGTGCCGAGATAAGCGAGGATCATGTCGAGGCGCAGGCGGCGGTCCTGTTGCGCACCCTGATCACCGGAGCCGACCTGGGCATAAACAAAGAAGAGGATAAGCGCGATCGGAAGCACCGTGTAGATGCGCGGTCCCCAGAATTCGCCAGGGTTGCCGGCCGTAAGGTTCGCGAAGAAAATCCGCCCAAACGAAGCGGTCAGAGCCACGTAGGCCTGCATGCGGAATTGCCTCGTCTGACGCGACATGCCGTACTCGAAAAGAACCAGTCCGAACACGGCCCATCCCACGGCCACACTGAGTGGCTGCAACTCATACCACATGAGGAGAGCGACCAAGGCGGATGCCGCCCACGAATAGATGTGATGAAACTCCCGCTGCCGCCATTCTTCCGGCATACGAATGACGCGTGACAATGCATAAAGAACGACCGTGACAATGGCGAGTGAGAGCAGACGGACGCTGATGCCGTGCCAGGTTTCCGTCACATACAGATTCACGGACACGCTGCGTACCATAGTTAGGGCAGCGAGGGCATGAGCTTGCCAGGCCAGTTCTTCGATTTCAAAGCGACGATCCACCAACGCCAGCACAAGAGCAAAGACCGCCCATACTGCGGCGAGCCATCCACTGGGCGCTTCGTACCAAGCTAGGAGGGCCAGCAAGGCGGTGGCCGCGGTGGTGTGCAAATAAGATACGGCGCGGCATGATACTGAGTCGGGTACCGTGGCTCGGCGCGAAAGAAAGTAAAGGCCCGCGGCCACTATCGAAATCGTTACGATGCGAAGCGAAAAGCCCGGCCACAGCGGGTCTTGCAGTTGCAGGTTGAAGATGTAGGAGCGCACCAGCGCGCACGCGGCTACGGCATTGGCCTGCCATCCGAGCTGGCTGTACTTGATTCTTCGCATGGTCAGCGCAAGCGCGATAGCAAAAGCGACCCAGGAAACGGCGATCCACGGTGCGGGCACGGCCTCGTAGAGCACCCAGACCATCAGGCCGCTGCCTGCCCAGCTATAGGTAATGCGCCCGAGTTTGCTGTGGGCGGCATTGGACACGTTGATTCGCCGCGCAATCCAGTAAGCGCCTGTGACGACCGGCAATGCTCCAAATGCGTGCACGGGGATATCGTGCCACCGCTGGATGCCTATTTGATCAGCAGTAACCGCGGCCAATATCGCCAAGCCGGTGAGCAGATGGGAATGCCACGCAAGTGCGTCGTACCCAATCTGTTGCCCAACTTCCAGGAGCAGAATAGCGAAGGCAATCGCGGCCAGAGGCTGCCACAGTTCCGGCACCTCGAAATAGATGAGCGCGGTCACCAGGAGCGTGCCTGCGAGGGCAAAGAATCCGCGAAATATTCGCTGATTAGCGTCATCGCGGACCGCCGACCATCTGGCGGTGAGATAGAAAACTGCGGCAACGATCGGCAACGTGATCAGGCGCGTGGAAACGTGCGTGTATTGCGGAACCTCACTGTGCAGGTTAAATACCATCACGCGATACAGGCTCAACACGCCGAGAGTGAGGTACTGCAATTGCAAATGCCCGGACTCCAGCTTTTGTTCGAGCATTGCCAGGGCGAGCATGATGCCGGCGAAGGCCAGGACCGTCCAGTCTCCCGAGCACAAAGCCCACGCAGCGGAAACAGCCGCAAATCCGCCGATGTAGGAATGAACACTGAGAAGTTGCTCGTCGGGTGAATCGTCAAAATACTGAGCCCAGCGGTGACCCACCATGAGCGCATTCAGGTAAAAGACTGCGGCGCATAGGGCGAACATGATTCCGGCGGCAAGCACCATGTCCTCGCCCGTCCGGCGGACCGCGATGAGTTGCGGCAGGTCAACTCGGAACAGATGTAAGGCCACCAGCAATCCGGCGAAGAGTCCCAACCGCCGGAAAACTACTTCTCCGACAACCACGCCCGCCGCGAGCAAGGCTTCGGCGCCGATCAGCCACAAGATGGCAACATCGTTCCCGGAATAGCGGAACGGAACCGAGGCAATCATCAGCGCCGCTCCAAGGACGCTTAGAACCACGAATGCTTCGCGGCGACGCTTCGTGACGGGAAGTTGTCCGAGGCTGAACTCCACCGCACCAATGAACAGGAGAGCCCAGAACGCAAGTTCCGGACGCACGGACTGGAACTTCATGGTGCCCAGGAGCAGCAGAGTGTTGAGCAATGCAGCGGCGCTGGAAACGTGCTCTTCAAATGGCGACTTCGTCTTGCGGATTACGTATGAGATCCGATAGGTCACCCAGTAGAACAGGAGAATCCCGGCGCTGGCTTGAAACTCAGGAAACGCCTGCCCATGTGCTCCTTCGGGACCGAGCAGGCGATATAGCCAATACAAGTGAGTGAGATAACTCGACAGGATGCCGAAGACTTCGAGTTCGAACCATCCCATCTTGATGACGATGCTCACCAGGCCGATGGCGAGAATCACGCCGGAAGCGAGGCTGTAGACGTCGTCGTGGCTGAGCGCGACCGTGCTGTAAGCCAGTAGAAACGCAAGCCCGGTGACCACTTGCGAACGATAGCGCAATGTGTGCGATACCATGGCGAGGGCCACGGCGAGCATCAGGATGAGATCTGTTGTTTCCGACGTCATCACGCGCATGGCTTGGACGTGATTCAGCGCGTATGTGGTCCAGAACAGCAGGGCCCATCCACCCCCGATCAGCGTGTAGCTGAAAATGCGATAACGGTCGCGCTTTTCCAGCAAAATGCCGCCACCAAGAAGCGCGAATGAAGCTGTGAAAGTAAGCAATACCTTGCCAAAAGGGCCAAGCTGACCGATGTACTTAATGCCAAAATAGGCAAGCCCGATGACCATCAGGGTGATGCCGAACTTGGCGAACAGATTTCCGCCTAAGACTTCCTCGAGAGCGAACACTGACTTCATGCGCTGCTGCGCCGTTGCCTTTGGCTTGGGGGCGTGGAGCGTGCCCAATTGGGGCGGCGGAACGATGCGAGCAGACTGAGGCGGTGGTGGCGCAACTGGAGGCGTGGGTGACGGAGTAACCGTTCGTGGTGTTTCTCGCGGCGAACGTGGTGGCGGCGTCACGGCGGGAGGGGGCGGCGGCGCCATAGGCTCCGGCATCGAAGTCGGAGCTGTCGGTGTCTTTGGCGCAACCGGTGACGCGACAGAAGGAGCCGTGACGATCGGCGGCGAAACGGGCTTTTGCTCCGTGATTGGGTGGACCGGCGACGGTTTCTCCGCGACGGGCTGTTCAAGTTTCGCGGGAGGTGGCGATGGATGAACCGGATGCGCTTCCGCTTCGCGCTTGTCGACGACGGTGACCGGCTTCTCATCTGGCACGGCTGAAACGGTCGGCGCTTCAACCGGCTTCGAGACTGGCTCGACTGTGGCCGAAGGCTTTTCGATCGGAGTTTGTTTTAAGGCGGCGGCCGGATGCGACTCTTCGGTATGAGATGATGCGACCACTGATTCCGGAGCCGACGCCACCTGGCGCTCCAACTCCAGCAAGTCACGTCGCAGCCCATCGTTCAACTCCATTGTGAGCTCAGTCAGCTTGAGGAGTTTGATCCGCAGGTCGTGCTGTCGCCAGAGAAGGTAGGCGATGGTGGCGGGTACTGAGACGGCTATCAACCCGAACAGTACGAGTAAGAGTTCCACGAAGCGGCGACTCCCCGTATGTGCGTGATTCTGTAAGCCTAAATACTAGAACGCGGACTAGCGCCAGTCTTGCGTTTTTTCCCCCAGGCAAACTCCGAAGTTACTAGTGCTGTATCGGTTGTGACTGGAACCGGCATCGGCTTCATGACAACATGTCCAGAACTCCAAGACTTGCAGATGTTATCAGGATGTCTCTTATGAGCCAGGGGACGCCCTCGACTATGGTCGAGACCTCGGACAACACGATTGCCGCAACGCCTCCCGAACCAGCGAATGTGCCCTCGTGGCGCCGTGGATTCTGGTCGCTGGTGCTCACTCAGTTTCAGGGAGCGCTCAACGAAAACGGTCTCAAGAACCTGGTGGTCTTCATCATTCTTGGAATGGCGATGCGGACGGCCGACCGCGATCGGCTGGTCCTGATCGTTGGCACTCTGTTCTCTGTCCCATTCATTCTGTTCTCGATGACCGGCGGGTTTCTTGCCGACCGCTACAGCAAGCGGACGGTCACGATCTGGACCAAGTTCTTCGAGATGGCTGTCATGGTGTTGGCCATCGCGGGACTGGGCTGGCAGAACCTGAACCTCGAGATGGCCGCGGTCTTTCTGGCGAGTACGCAGGCGGCGCTGTTCGGTCCCTCCAAATACGGACTGCTGCCTGAGTTGCTGCCCGAGCCCGAACTCTCGTGGGGCAATGGCGTGCTCGAGCTTGGGACTTTTCTTGCGGTCATCGCGGGAGGCGTTTCGGGGGCATTTCTGGCCGATGTCTTTCATGGGCGCCAAGGCTGGTCGGGCGTCATCTTTCTGGGCCTGTCTCTGGTCGGATTGATCTTCAGTCTCGGAATCACGAAGGTTCCGTCCGCAAATCCGACGAAGAAGTTTCGAGCGAATCCGATTGGTGATCTTTGGGTTCAGGGACACCTAATCCGGCAGGATCGGATTCTGTGGCTGGCGGTTCTCGGCAACACGTATTTTTGGTTTCTCGGCGCGCTTCTGACGGCGAACATCGTTTTCTACGGCAGCGACGTTCTGCACATCAGCTCGACTCGAACCGGAATCCTGCAAGCCGCGGTCGCCATTGGCATCGGACTGGGCAGCCTGGCCGCCGGCTATCTTTCCAGTGGCAAGGTTGAATATGGATTGATTCCGCTGGGCTCGGTGGGCATGACGGTGTTCGGCGTTCTGCTCTCCAGGCAAAGCCTCTCATTCGTCGAAGTGTTGGTACTGCTCGCGGCACTCGGATTCTCAGCCGGATTTTTTGCCGTTCCCGTGAATGCGCTGATCCAGCACCGTCCGGACGAAAAAGATAAGGGCGGAGTCATTGCGGCGGCGAACCTGCTCTCGTTTGTGGGGATCGGAGGAGCGGCTGGCGTCTACTACGTTTTCCAGCACTATTTGCATCTCAGCCCGTCTGCGATTTTCCTTTCGGTCTCACTGGTGACCGTAGCCGCAACGGCATACGTGCTGTACTTGCTGCCCGATGCATTGCTGCGACTCCTGCTCTGGATCGCGACCCACACCTTGTACCGCATCCATCTCACGGGCCGCGAGAACCTTCCCGCCAAGGGCGGCGCGCTGCTGGTGCCGAATCACGTCTCGATGGTCGATGCGGTTCTGCTCATTGCCTCGATCGATCGCCCGATCCGCTTCCTGATGTTCAAAGGCTCCTATGATCATTGGCTGGTCAAGCCATTCGCGAAGATCATGGGAGTGATTCCAATTTCTTCCCAGCTTCGCCCGCGCGAACTGATTCATTCCTTGCGGACCGCAACTCAGGCCCTGCACGATGGGGAGGTCGTCTGCATCTTCCCTGAGGGCCAGATGACCCGCATCGGGCAGATGCTTCCCTTCCGGCGCGGCATGGAAAGGATCATGAAGGGCGTGGACGCGCCGATCATCCCGGTGAATCTCGGGGGCGTGTGGGGCTCCATATTCAGCTTCGAGCGCGGGAGATTCTTGTGGAAGCTTCCCCACAGAATTCCCTATCCGGTTACCGTGACCTTTGGCAAGCCGATGGCACCGACGACGGGGGCACAAGAAGTAAGGCAGGCGGTTCAGGAACTCGGCGCAGAGGCTTATCTTGCGCGCAAACGCTACATGCGGACCTTACACCGCTCGTTCGTAGCAGACGGCGCGACGTCATCCCTTTCGCTTCGCCATGGCAGACGGCCGCACGCCGAAGCTCAGGTTTGGCGGAGCGCTCACGCGCACAGTGTTTCTGGCGCGGCGGCTGCGTCCGGTCTGGAGCGAGCAGAAAATGGTCGGCATCTTGTTGCCGCCCTCTGTTCCGGGCGCACTGGTGAATCTCGCCGCGCTTCTGATGGGAAAAGTTCCCGTCAACTTGAACTACACCGCCTCCGGCGAGGTGCTGGCATCTTGCGCCCAGCAATGCGAGCTTAAGACGGTCATCACATCCAAGGCCTTTCTGGAACGCGTTCACATCGACGTTCCGGCACAGGCCATCATGCTGGAGGATCTGGCGGAGCAACCGCGCTTTCTGGAGCGCTTCATTGCAGCGCTTATCTCCTGGCTATTGCCGGTGAGGGTTATCGAGAAGTCTGTAGGCGCGGATCGCAAGACCGGGCTCGACGACATCGCCACCATCATTTTCTCCAGCGGCAGCACGGGCGACCCCAAGGGCGTTGTGCTCACGCATTACAACGTGGCCTCGAACGTGGAGCAGTTGAATCAGGTGTTCATGCTCGGGGAGCACGATAAGGTGCTTGGGATTCTGCCATTTTTCCATTCTTTCGGATTCACCGGGACGCTCTGTCTACCGACCGCAATTGGCGTCGGGGTCGTCTATCATCCCAGCCCGCTTGAGTCAGGAGCTATCGGAGCACTGGTCAGCCAGTATGCGGTGACATTCCTGCTGGCCACTCCGACGTTCTTGCAGACCTATACCCGGCGCTGCTCGCCGGAAGACTTCGGCAGCCTGCAGTATGTGATGGCCGGCGCTGAGAAACTTCCCGAAAGGATTTCCGTAGCCTTTGAAGACCGCTTTGGAATTCGTCCGCTCGAAGGCTATGGTTGCACGGAGTGTTCGCCGGCCGTCACCGTGAACACGCGCGACTTCCGCGCGGCGCAGTTCCGTCAGGTAGGTGCGAAACGATCGAGCATCGGCCATCCCTTGCCTGGAATCAGCGTCAGGATCGTAAGTCCCGAGAATTTTGCGACGCTTCCATTCGGAGAAGCAGGCCTCCTGCTCGTGCGCGGCCCTAATGTTATGCAGGGATACCTCAACCGTCCGGAGAAGACTGCCGAGGTTCTGCGCGAGGGTTGGTACAACACCGGCGATATCGCGGCCATGGACGAGGACGGGTTCGTCCGTATCACCGACCGTCTGAGCCGGTTCAGCAAGATCGGCGGCGAGATGGTGCCGCACATCAAGGTCGAGGACAAGCTGCAAGAGATCGCCGGCGCGACCGAACAAATCTTCGCCGTGACGGCGATTCCTGACGACAAGAAGGGCGAACGCCTGATCGTGTTGCACACTCTGGCGGAAGATAAACTCCAAGACTGCCTCGCGAAGCTTGCCAAGTCGGACCTACCACAACTCTGGAAGCCGCGCCCGGACCAGTTTGTGCACGTAGAGGCGCTGCCCTACCTTGGCACCGGAAAACTTGATTTGAGGCGGTTGAAGGAAATCGCGGTGGCTTCGCGCGCGTAGGATTTGCTGCAATCCGGGCGTCGGCGAATTCGAGCTGCAGATCGTGAACTCCTTCGGACAACCAAGAGCAGAATTATTTCCGTTTTAACAAACACAGCCCCTTACCTGCGAGCGGGATCAAGGATGGCCTTCGGCCGAACATGCTAACTGCGCAGTTCGACTGAATCGTGAAATAATCTGGCCGCTAAGGGTGGTCCCCGCAAAAGTGCTTGCAGATGCGATCGCCTAAGGAGCAACGCGTGAGTCCCAGAGCAATTGCACTTCCTTTCGGGTTTCTGTTTCTCTTTGTGTTGGCTTGCGCGCTCAGTCACGGCCAGGATGCGAAGAAAGCCGGGGCGGCTCCTCCTGCGCATCTCACCTCGGAGCAAGACCATCAGCGAATCATGGAGTTGCTGCATATCTCTTCCCTGCGGCGCGGTCCCGACGGCGACCCAATATCTCCGAACGCCGCGAACATCGATGAATCTAAGGTCTCTCCTTATACCTTGCCCGACACTTTGCTAATGAAGAACGGAAAGAAGGTCGATAGCGCTGCGGCATGGTGGAACCAGCGCAGGCCAGAGATCGTGGAGGACTTTGACCGCGAGATCTACGGGCGTGTGCCGAAGGACACCCCGAAAGTGACCTGGGAAACGAAAAGCACGACGAAGGAAATGAACGGCGAGTTTCCGGTCATCACCAAGGAACTCGTCGGCCACGTCGACAACTCCGCTTATCCACCTGTAACGGTTGACATCCAGCTATCGCTGGGCACCCCGGCAAACGCCAGTGGGCCGGTGCCGGTCATGCTGGAGATCGGGCTCAGCCCGGAAATGCGAGCGGAGTTTGCGAAGCGCTTCCCACAGCCGCCGTCGCCTGGGTTGACCTGGCAGCAGCAAGTGCTGGCTAAGGGTTGGGGCTACGCAAATATCGTCGCGACGAGCGTTCAGGCGGACAACGGAGAGGGGCTGACGCAAGGAATCATCGGCCTGGTAAACCGGGGCCAGCCGCGGAAAGTCGATGACTGGGGCGCGCTTAAGGCATGGGCTTGGGGTGCGAGCCGGGCGCTCGATTATTTTGAGACCGATAAAGCGGTGGAGGCGAAACAGGTCGGCATCGAAGGCCTCTCGCGGTATGGAAAGGCAGCGCTGGTCGCGATGGCCTACGACCCTCGATTCGCTATCGGTTTTATTGGCTCGTCGGGCGAAGGAGGCGCCAAAATACTTCGCCGCAGGTTTGGCGAGCAGGTAGAAAACGTCGCCTCGACGAGCGAATATCACTGGATGGCGGGCAACTTTCTGAAGTATGCGGGGCCTCTGACGCCGAATGATCTGCCAGTGGACGCACACGAACTGATTGCGTTGTGCGCCCCACGCCCGGTGTTCATCAGCAGCGGCTCGCTGCAGGTGGAAGGTGGCTGGATCGATGGCAAAGGTATGTTTCTAGCTGCCTTTGGCGCCGGCCCAGTGTACCGGCTCCTCGGAAAAAAAGACCTGGGAACTGCCGACTTCCCCCCGATGGAAACGCCCCTGATCGATGGCGAGATTGCGTTCCGGCAGCATAGCGGGGGACACACGACCGGTCCCAATTGGCCCACGTTCCTAACCTTTGCGAGCCGCTATCTCAATGCAAAACGAGTGGAATAGAACGGCAAATCTTTTCTAGTCTCAGGGTCAACAAAAAGGTGTACGATTCTCCTTTCTTCCTAGAGAGCGACTGAGTCTGGCCTTATCGCAGCGAAGCTGTCGGGCAAATCCGGGAACTAGGCAAGTGTTTCTCGGCGCCGTGCTGAAGCTCGAATGGCACCTCGCCCCGCATCGCGATTCTCGGCAAGCAGCTAGGAGGGTCTGTGTTACTCAGCGCGAAGCACTCCGTCTTGCAACGTGGAACGACCAGGCTCGTGTTGGTCGGACTGTTCCTTCTTTCCGGTCTAACCCCGGCGTTTTCCCAAGATGCCTCGACAACGGACCATGGCGCCCCCAAATATGACCTGCAAACCGAGAGCAAGAAAAAAGGCATCATAGACGACGTCAAACTTTTGACCTTGGGATCCCGGAAGGACTTTGTGCAATTGGTCGTAAAAAGCGGAGAGGAAAAGCTCTCCATTTTTGTGTGTCCGAAGCCGTTTCAGGATGAAATGGGAATCACTTTCACCAAGGGTGACGAGATCGCGGTCACGGGGTCAAAAGTGAAGCAAGAAGAAGCGGACGTGATCCTTGCGAGAGAACTCGTGAGAGGAACGGACACGCTGCAGTTCCGTGACGACAAAGGCAAGGCGGTGTGGGACTGGCGGACAGGCAAGTGACTCTATGCGCGGGGGAACGTGATGAAACTTTCCGACACAATTGGTTTGTTGCTGAGTAGCAAGGATGAAAATCGAGTTCTGTCGGTAACTCCTGATCAGTCGGTCTACGAAGCCATTGAAAAGATGGCCGAGTACGGCGTCGGCGCCTTGCTGGTCATCTCCGAACACAGACTGCTTGGCATTCTCTCGGAGCGGGATTACGCCCGCAAGGTAATCCTGCGGGGTCATTCCTCAAAGGAGACCACGGTCCGCGAGATTATGACCAGCCCGGTTGTGTTTGTCAGTCCGCAACATAGCGTGGACGACTGCATGGCGATCATGACCAAGCACCGCTTCCGACATCTGCCGGTAGTCGAAAATCACACTGTGGTCGGAGTGGTCTCCATTGGGGACCTTGTGAAGTGGATCATCTCTGAGCAGGCGCACACGATTCAGGAACTGGAGGGCTACATTGCAGGAGCGTATCCCGGCTAGGGGATCCCGAAGCGCCGCGGCTACTGACCCGAGCGTTTCGCAGAGGCGATCGTGACCAGCAAGTTGTCGTCCGCTCCTTCGTCTGCCAAGCGCTTTCTGGTGCCGGCGCCTAGCTTGAAATCCACGCCGTATGTGCTCACCAGAGTAGCCATTCGTTTGCTGGTAATGCCTCCGGAGAGTCCGGTTTCGACTTCGCCTAGAGAAAAAGGCGCGGGACCGTTTTGTTTCACTTCCTTGACTGGCTCGGGTTTGGCCCAGTCTGCTTCCTTCTGTGATATTAACCCTTGCGATAACATCTCCGAAAGGTGAGTCTGAGCCTTCGTAATATTTTGGCGTGCGGCCTTCCGATACCAGTTCGCCGCTTCCTGCGCATCAGGCGCGATTGCAACGCCGTTTTGATAAAAGCCCTTTTGGTAAAAGAAACCAAGAGTGGCTTCCGCTCCGCCATAGCCTTGCCCCGCGGATTTCCGCAGCCACACGAGACCCTGCTTGGGGTCCTTTGCGATTCCGTTGCCTTCGAAGTACGCCTCAGCCAACTCGTATTGGCTTTTAGCATCTCCCGCTTGGGCTTTGTGCAAAAGGTCGGCGATACTCTGAGCCTGGGCCAACTGAACATGGGAAAAAACTGACGCGCCGGTGATGGCGCAGACCGCAACCAGCCGAACTAGTTGGAGTTGTCGGAACATCTCTGTTAGCCGTCAGTCATTCTCCGTCGCACAGGGGTGCAATGGCAAGCACCTTGACAGGGGCTGGTTTCTGCTTGAGCATTGCCTCTTATGGCCATGCCCAGCCGGCCCGTTTTCCGGCTGCCCGACGTGATCAATGAGATACTGCCCCACCTGTCACAGAACCTACCCGGCTGATTACAACGTCTGCCCGGCGGATCAATCTGCCCTGCAAAGCGCTCACGAACTGCAACCCGGGATGGTCATTCGGAATAAATACGAAATTCTCGAGCGGATCGGGATTGGCGGGATGGGCTTTGTTTACCGCGGCCGGCACATCACCTTCAACGAGGTCTGCGCCATCAAGATCGTTAATGATGTCATCGCCGGGGATGCGAACTTCCTTCAACGTTTCCAGACCGAGGCGGTCGTTACCCGAAAACTTCGGCACCCGAATGCAGTCCGCGTCGACGACTTCGACTACACCGAAGATGGGCGCCCGTTCATTGTGATGGAACTGGTGCTGGGCAAAGACGTGGGTGAGATTCTCCAGAGCGACGGGCCCATGAGCGTCCCGCGTGCGGTTCGCGTGGCGACGCAGGTGGCGCAGGCGCTCGGATTTGCCCACAAGCTCGGTATCGTCCACCGCGATATCAAACCCGGCAACATCATCCTCACCACCAACGAACAGGGGCAGGAAACGGCCAAGGTCCTGGATTTCGGGATTGCAAAACTCCGGGAGGCCGTCGAGGGCGCCAAGCCTGGAATGACCATGACGGGAATGGTGGTGGGCACGCCGCTTTACATGTCACCCGAGCAGTTCATGGGGAAAAAGGCCGGACAAGAGATTGACGGACGCACGGACCTTTATTCGCTGGGCGTTGTGCTTTATCAGATGGTGACGGCGCAGCTGCCGTTTGAGGGCGACACGCTGTATTCGCTGATGATGCAGCATATGGAAGGGAATGTGCGTCCGCCTCATGAACTAGTGCCGGAGTTGCAGATTCCCGAGTCGCTCTCCCTCGTGATTCTGAAAGCGATCGACAAGGACCGTGATCAACGCTTTCAAACAGCAGAAGAATTTGTCGCGGCGCTGGCTCCAATGTGGGGGGATCCCATCGGGAGCGCTCAGATGGTAAGCGGCCAGGTCGCTCCCACGCCATCTCCATCACAAACCCCGTCGTCCCAGGCTCCTTTGCCCCGAGGTTCTCAAGTTGCGCCAGTTGCCGGGCACGGTGGCCTCGCCGTAGCGGGGAACGTAACGATTCCACCTCCGTCGGCCGTCCCGCCACATGCGGCGCCCACAGCAGACCTGCCCGTTGCGGCACAGCCATCCGCTCCTGGCGTGAAGGGCAGCCAGGCGCAGGCGTCGCAATTTGTGAAGAGTGCAGAACAGCATTTGTTTCTGCAACCGCGAAAGTTCAGACTCAGAAACCTGATCGTGATCCTCGTCCTATTCTTAGCGGGTGTACTGGTAGCCGGAGCCGGATACCTTAAGTACCAAGCGATTCAGCGAGACAGGATCGAGAGCAATGTGACGGGCCAGCTGAATGCTGCTCCTTCGGCAACTCTCCGGGCGGCCGGCATTCGGGTATTCGTCTCCGACAAGCATGAGGTCACGCTCGACGGTATTGTTCGGAGCCAGGAGGATCTCAACCTGGCGGAATCTCTGACTGCGACCGTACCCGGCGTTACTCACGTGAATAATCGCGTCAGAGTGGTTCCCCCAGTCCAGCCTGGAGGGCAGACCGGAAGCCAGACCGAATCTTCAGAGTCCCTCATTAACAGGGGGACGGCGTTTCTCGACGCCGGTGATTACGGGTCTGCGATTGATTGCTTCACGAAAGCAGTGGCTGATCCGACCAACAAAGGCGCCCAGGAATTATTGGACCGGGCGCGGCGGGCACAGCAGACCGAAGAGAAGTTGCTTAGGAATCGAAAGTAGTGGTGTCACCACCTTAGGGCCCTATCAGCGCCTGCCCACACCCTCAAGAGCCCTGACTGAATGCTTCCTTCACGACCTGGGCTTCCATCTGATCGGCGGTGGCCTGCTGATCTTGTAGTGCCTTCGCGGCGTTCGCATCCGGTGGCGGGGGTGGAACATCAGAAGAAACCGTTTTGGTATCCGGAGCTGATGGAATTCCACTCTTCCCTTGTTTGGAAGAAAGGTCCTTCATGCCGTTATCCAGTTGCTCCTGAAAATGGTTGTACATCTCCTGCAGATCATCGACGCTAACGGCGATTTGACTGCCCGTGGCGCAATCTGCTTTCTTGCTGGCAGCGACGGTCGCAGTCACCTTCCGATCCTCGTCAGGGGTCTCAGAGGTGCGCGTGATGACGTCTCCCTGGGTCAACTGGCACTCTTGCCCATCCGCCGACACGGCGAGGTCGCTTGCCACTACGAAGGTGCGCTTGGCAGGGTCGAGGGCGGGCGGCACATCTTCACTCTTCGCTGAATTCGTCTCTGCTCCCTGGGCTGAACCTGAGGATGAGGATCCCTGTTGTGCCGCAGCCTGTTCGGCAGCGAGTTGGGCCTTCACTTCCTCAGCAATCGCCGCTTTGACTTCGGGACTGAGGACCACCTGGCCAGAGTTGCTCGCGGAATTGTCGCCGTTTCCGGTCCCCTGGGATTGTTGTTGCTCCTGAGGAGCGTTGTTCGCATTGCCGTTGGCGTTGGCTCCGCGTGGCCTCCGCGTTGGCATTCGCCGCTGCCCGCGCCTGATATGCGGCCTGTAAGTTGGCAGCAATCAGGTAGTCCGTGAGCCAGAACGCAGCCGACGGATAAGTGGGATACGGCGCGAAATACCCGCCGTAATATCCGTACCAGGGCGATCCGCCCCATCCCCATCCGTAGTAAGCCGGAGCTGGCCATGGATTGTAGGCCCAGCCGTAGTAGACGGGCGCGTAATAATACGCAGGATGGTAGCCGTAATAGCAGCAGTAGCCTCCGTAGGAGTAGGAGCGGTAAACGTTCGTGTAAGTAACGTTGTTGACGACGACTGTCCGCGAGACGTAGGTCCGCCCGTTGCGCGACACGTAGGGGCGCTGCACGTAGCCGGTATGCTTGCCCGTGGTTACAATGCGGGCTCCGTTATGCGTGCTCTCGATATGACGGCTGCCGTTCAGACCATGATTGATCTGCATGCCGTTGCGATTGATGGAGCGAATTTGCCCGTTCGGCCGCAAATTCGCGGTTCCACCGCCCCTCAGGGACACCTGTTTCCCGGGAAGCGGCCGGTTCGCATTCCTGCTTAGGTTGCCGGCTCCGCCCTTCCCCATCGCGGGGTTGCCCATCGAACCCCTGACATTTCCATTCTTGCTCACCGTCCCGGTGCCGGCGGTCCTTCCCGTTGTGTGAGTTCCGGTCGTGCCAGTGCCCGTCTTGCCGACCGTTCCGTTACCGGTCTTCCCGACTGTCGTGCCAGGCCTTGTTCCGGTATTCCCATGCCCGATTCCTGTTGAATTCCCGGGCCTTCCGCCCATGGGTGAAGAGTGAGTAGTCGTCGAGGGGCGCGGGGTCGAGGGCCGGCTGGCGGAGGGTCGTGGAGCGCTGACATGCGGAGCGGGGGCCGACTTCGGCGTCGAAGTGGTGTTTTTATGCTGCCCTATCGCTACTCCCACGCTGAGGCCGCCAAGCAACAAAATCAAAACTGAGTTCTGCAAAATCTTCCCATGATTTCCGATCATACTCATCGCCAACTCCTCACGCACGAATCCACTTAAGATAGTGAAATCACAAACCGAAACGTTTCCGGCCGCGCCAACTCGAGGTGGAGGTTTGATTTTTGACCGCCGACTCGCCATTTCGGTAGTTTCAGGTTGCATCCACGGTTGGCTTTTATCGGACGCGCCCCCCCGAGCAGCGTCCACCCGCACCGGGGTGCTGGAATGTCTTCCGCTTCGTCCCGGCAATGCAGTCAGCCCAAGGACGTACGAGCGAACGCAATTTTGATCCCGGAAACCAAGCAAGTCAAGAGAAATCCCGGCATTGCACATGTTTGCATTGATGCCCTCATACCCCCGCGCTAAGATGCTGCCCCAATGATCGATGATCGGCGTTCAATTTCCTGCACAAAATATGCATTCCCACGGGCATGCTGTATCAGGAGATGGCGGGTCCTTGAGCATTCTTGGCGATGGCGCGGGGACTGCGCGGTATAATCCTGCGTGATGAAGCGTTGCTTCCATGCAAGGCGTATTCATCGCCAGCCCTGCTCCTTGGGTAGACCGCCGAGACTCAGGCGATTTGGAATCACTATCGAACCATGAAATTCGAGGAAAAATACGAACTACTGGAATCGCTCACCTCGGGCAAAGTGGAAACTTTTGTCGCCAACGACAAACTCAGAGGGGAGCGGGTAGTGGTGCATATTTTGCATTGCGACCCGCAGAAGCCGAACCAACCTACGGTGCAGTGGGTTCTGGATTCGTTTCGCCGGGTCGCGCCTGAGCCTGCGGGGCTTGTGCTTGAGACGGGCCGTTATGGTGGGACCTTGTACGCCTACCTTGTCACCAAGATGCCCGACAAAGCCGTGTTGCGCGGTTGGGTGCAACAGTACGACATTCAGGCAAAAGACACGCAAGAGCTACTCATACCCGAAGCCAAAACGGCGGCTCAAACCGACACAGCGACTGCAGAAATCCCTCCGGAAATCAAGCCCGCCGCACCTGTTCGGGACGTCCCGCCGGAAATCAAACCTGTGGAGCCTGCCCGGGTTCCGGTTCAATTCACGCAAGTGTTTCGCGAATTCGAATCGCATGCGACGCCGAGCGCACCCAGCGCTACTGCCAAAGAGCCGGAGTTGCCGCTCCGCCCCGTGCCGGATCTTCCCGCGCCGAATCTGCCTTTGCCGAATCTCGGCGCTGCAGAAAACCCATCTGGACTCCGTGCGGCGCCCGCCTGGGACGCAGGCGCTCGAACGCCTCTAGTTCCTCCGAAGCAGGAACCGAAGTTCACTAGTCCCGTAGCTCCGGCTCGCGCTGACGTTCCGGTTCAGAGCTTTCCTGCCGCGCCACCCAAGCTGGGCGATAGATCCAAGGCGGGTGAGTTTACGAGTTTTTTCCGTGGACCGTTTCACGTCGAAGGTCCGTCGGAGACGCCCGCTGAGGCTATTCCTGCATCCCCTCTATCCTCCCGGGAAATGGAACCTCCTCGGAAATCCGTCGGCGCGTTCACGGAGATGTTCGGGCCGATCACGCCGGCAGAGCAATCGGCACCGTCACCGAAAGTGGTAGGGAGTGAGGCGCCTGGCTCCCCATCAAGTAGAGGATCAAGCTCAGGATTTACGGATCTGTTCAGCGAGGCCGAGCTTTCATCGCGAAAGCCCACACCTGCAGCTCCCCCGCCACCGGCCGGGCTGCCACGCGCCCTCAGCGATCCTCCAGCAACTCCGTCTGCGGCACCGAAAGAGCCGCGCCTCACCCTTCAGCCTGCGGCGCCAGCGGCTCCGGTGTTTACGAGCTTGCCGCCTCCAATTCCAGTGCCACCGAAGCCGGCTTCAGTCTTACCCGCAGCGCCGGCTGGCGACGGCGCTACGGGCGTGTTCTCAACTCCCACGCCCCGCGGCCCCTCTCCCAGCGAGCCGGTGATGGCCAGCGGTCCGAGTCCGTACACCCAAATAATTTCTGTGAGACCACCGAACGCTGCAGGGGGAGCAGCGGGATCACAGAAGCAGCCTCCAGCTAAGGCGCCAGGGGCGTCTATATTTCCTCCGCCCACCATACCCCCGCTTCCATCGATGGCACCGCCACCGATGCCACCAGTGCCCGCGATCCCCAAGTTTGCTGCGCCACCTCCACCGGCGATCAAGCCAACTAAGGTTGAGACTCCAAAGGCGCCAGTCTCCTATTGGCCGCTTGTCTTGATCCTGACCGCGCTCTTATTCATTGCAGTTTTGCTGGTGCTCTACTTTGTGCTGAAACACTGACGCCTGAAGGATGGTGAAAATCCTGGCTTCTGGGGCAAAGAATGCCCGAGAAATGGGGCCCGCCCAGCAAAACGCTTAGGACGATTCGAGATGCGAGTTCAGTTCGACTGCGGTAGAAGGATCAGCAGTTCAAGCGTGGGATTGGCGAGGTCTCCGGGAACGTAGGCCGCGAAGTTGCGCGCGCGGTTGACCGCTTCCCAGGCCGCCCCGGACTGGTTCAGCGCGAAGTACTGGTATTTCAGCTTCACCGGGATCGCGCTCGGGGGATTGGTTAGATGTCGGAGCTGGATTCCGGGCAGGGCCTGCTTCACAAGATGTTCAATGTGCGTCGCTGAACAGACTTTCACCAGTTGCGGCACTTTCTGAATGATGGTTTCTTCATTTGTGTCCGCGCTCACCGCCAGGTACATGCGCGTGTTCACCAGATACTTGTCATGGTCGATCGCCGTCGCATAGATCGAGTTCTGCACCAGCTTCAACGGAAGCGAAATCAAATTGGAGGGGACGACGGTTTCAAGCAGGGAGCGTAGCTTTTCGTCGAGCTCGGAAAAAATCGGCCCGAGCGAATCATGCACGTAAAGCGGCAGATCGCGCGGCCGCATTTTTTGAGAGAAAGTCGTAAGCGAGCCGGCCAGCCCCACCATTGCGGCATACAACTCCTCGGGATGGCCCATTTTGCTCTCGTACAGATGCGAAAACACCGGGAAGTTGGAGTTCACCGTGTACAGCAGCCAGAAGTTGGCTATATCGGAGGCGGTGAAGTCTGCCAGGCTCTGATTCTTCTGGCGTCGTCCCGCGGAGAGTTGGGTGCTACGCGCCGAGAGCAGTTCCACCAAGCCACGCAGCAAACCGACAAGGTACTCGCTCGCTCCGATTTCGATGAGTGGCGGAATGAAACGAGGATTGAGTTGGAAGGTGCCGGCAGGGGTCCGCTCTACATTGGCGATCCGAAGCACGGATGATCCTTCGCGGTTTTCGGAGTCCGCCAGCAAACGCATATTTTTCCGAGCTACCTGGATCGGCTTCTCCCCGACTCCGGTGTTCTCGTCGCGAAATGCGGCCACTTCCGCCAGATAGCGCGTGCCGCCGTCTTTGCCGGCAGACACGTTCAGCCCTCGCTGCCGGTAATCAGGAATGGCGAGGTAAACGTCCATGTTCTTCGCGCCGGGCTCGAAGAACTCCTCCAGCGATTTGGAAGGCGGCGGCGGATCTGCCTCGGGCACATCGAACAACAATCCATCGGGGAAAATTCCGGCAGCACGAGTGACGGCAAACTGGCCCTCCGCCAGTAACTCCCCGTTGATCGCCAGTTCGCGAAAACCCCAGGGACAAAATTTGAGCGCCTGCAACCGGAAGTTCAGGGTGTCCTCAAGGAAGCGATCCTGCAGTTGAAGGTGCTGCGGGGTCAGGAACGTGCCCTTGGTCCAGAGAACTGGTTTGAGCTGCTTCATAGGATCGTGGCGCGCCGCGGCTTGCCTGGGGCGAACCTCAAGCCATTCTCAGCACGGCTGCCCACAATAGCAATTCCTGGTCCAGGAAGCAAAGGGCAAATCAGGACAGGAAAGAATCAGGGATGTAGACCGAGGAAAAGAGTTCGGGTAAAGGGGTAGTGGAAGGACCTGGAACGGTTATTCTTCCTCGTCAGACTTCCACAAGCCTTCCATGAACGTCAGCCATTCCTGTGTTCTGGCGCGCAAAATCTTGGACGCGTTGCGGGAGAAGACCGCCAGCCCAAAATCTCCACGGGCGCGGCGCAGCACCAGTCGGATTTCCTCCACCACATCCTCGGGAATCGCGAGGTTCTCTTCCAGGCTTTCGAGCAGCTCGAACATATCGGGTGCCGCAGCAATGAGATTGGCGTTCGCATTGGCGTCAGCTTCGCCTTTCACGGATGCCACCGGCTGCCCACAGCGATCGATTACCCGCGACCACTTTTGCGGATCAATTCGCCACATACCGGAGGTTACTTTTGCCCTCGCCATTTACTACTCCTTCAACGGCACAGTTCCCTTTTGTATCTTATCGTTAATAGTCTAAGATGCCATGACGTCCTTCAAGGTTACTAAGGTTTTCCGGGGGTTAACCGGGAGGGTTCGGCCTGTTATGGCTCACCGGCTAAACATTTTGGATTCAATGGATTTCTTAGCACCCCTAAGCCGAGCTCCCAAAAGCAGGAACGAGTCGAAAGGAAGACAAAGGTACGTTACTCAGTTGCTGTCGCCATAATCTCGCATTGGTTAGCGAGAATCCGCGACTTCGCTCAGGGAGTAATTTCGTCGGCCCGTTGCATTCGCGGCTGGCTCTGCTAGAATTTCCGGCGGCCGACCCGGCCGGGGAGTCCTGTATGCCAATGCAAGTTTGCATGGGAGCGATGATGATGTGCACCATGGGGATGGCGCCCAGCTCCCTCGTCGTATTACCCTTGAACCGGGTGATGACCGACGAAGTCCCCGATGCCAACATCATGGACTATATTCCGCTGGTCAATATCATGCCATTCGGAATGTGCATGTCGCCCGCAAATCCGATGGTTGCCGCTGCCACCGCGGCTGCGATGGGCGTCCTGACCCCGATGCCGTGCATTCCTGCCACGGTCGCCCCGTGGGTCCCAGGAGCTCCCACCGTGCTGCTGGCCTATATGCCGACACTCGACAATACTTCAACGTTGATGTGCATGTGGGCGGGGGTGATCACATTCGTCACACCGGGGGAGTTCACGGTGATGGTGCCATAGGGGCCGAAAACGAGCCTGGCTTTAGCTCAACTTCGTTCCCTTGCTGCCATCGTCCGCCGTGTCAGGATCCTGCGGGTCCGTCGGAGAATCGGGGCTGGCAGGCGACTGCGGACTGGCGTCCGGAGCGCTGGCGGGCGAACTTCCGCTGTTGAGGAATACGAACGGCCCGGTGATGAACACCCCAGCGGGTGTAATGTCGATGGAACTGCCTCCCGCTTTGAGCGTCATTTCCACACCAGCTTCAATTACGGCGGCTACACCTGCGTTGAGATGGATGGTCGTGTCGGTCTTCAAGGCATACGCCATGGCGGTTTCGTCTTTATTCATTGTGACCGCCAAAGAGACACTGCCAGTAACGCTCTCACTCTGGTTCCCGGTGACGCTGAGCGAAACGTTGCCGGTCACGCTTTCGCTCTGATTGCCAGTCACGGAAAGTGACTTGTTGCCGGTTACCTTTTCCATCTGATTGCCGCCGACCTGGAGCGACATGTTGCCGTCGACTTTCTCGAATTGATTGCCCTTGACGTGCAGGTGCTTGTCGGTCTGGATGAGCTCCTGCTGGTTGGTCTTCACGATCAAATGGCGGTTGGCGCCGATGAATTCCCGCGAGTCATTCTCGACCCGCAGGTCCATATCCTTTTCGGCATTCATGAAGATCTGTTCCTTGCCGGCCAGATCTTCGAAGCGCAGTTCGTTGTAGTTCGAGGCCCCGCCGCCCTTGGAACTGCGTGACATGAAGGTACTTCGCGTCTGGTACTTGGGCAGAGCGTATGGAGGCATCTGATCTGCGTTGTAGACGCGACCAGTAATAATCGGTCGGTCGGGATCACCCTCCAGAAAACTGACCAGCACTTCCTGCCCGATGCGAGGGATCCAGATGGCTCCCCAGTTCCCTCCCGCCCATGGCTGCGAGACACGAACCCAGCAGGAACTGTTCTCGTTCTTCTCTCCCAGCCGGTCCCAATAAAACTGCACAATCACCCGCCCGTATTGGTCGACCCAGATTTCCTCCCCCGATTTGCCCACAACCAGGGCAGGCTGCGGACCCTGAACGAAGGGTTTCGGTGTGATACGCGCCGGGCGGTAGGGAGTAGAGACCGGGATGCACACCAGATGATTGGAATAGTTTTCTCCAGCCTGGCTCCCTGCGGACGTGTAACTCTGTCCCGCAGTGGCGAAGTGCCGAACTTCGGTGACCACGTAATTTGCGTTCTGGTCGTTGCGATAGTGATTCTTCAGTTCAAACGAATAGCCCGACATTAGGCCGCGGCAGGTCCCCGCCCCAGAGATCACCATGTGAGCGGCTTCTTCTTCCTGCATGCGCCGCTTGGCCACAGACTCGCCTTCGTCTTTGGTGGTGTGTGGCCCCGGGTAGTCAAAGAGCTCCAGGCCCCCACTGGCACTGAGATTAACCACGGTTGGATCGTTGACCAGAAGACTGGTCGAGGGTGTCTTGAAATTGTAGTCGGTGACGGCGTACTTGCCGGTACGCACTTCCTGCCCGACCTGCCACTCGTAAATCACTTCGGGGTCGGCCAGGCCTCCAACTTCGGTTTCGTGGCTTATGGGAGAACTGGGGCAAGCCGGCAGGTTGCTGGATTGATCACAAATTACCATCGTGTGCTGCCCTTGCGTCGAATGGTCGAAGTAGTAGAAGATGCCGAACTCCTCCATCAGGCGCGACACGAAGTTAAACGAGGTCTCACGATATTGCACACAATACTCGAGAGGATCATAAGTTCCCTGCAAGCTGAGTCGGAAATCTTTGAGGCTGGAGAGATTGAGCACCTGGGCGATAATGTCATTCACCGCCATGTTCTGGAAGATGCGGCAGTCGGACTGGCGGGTAAGGAACCAGAGCCACGGCACCACCTCAGCATGGTAGTGAGTGAACATCCTCTTGTCGGTTCCGCCCTGCGTGAAGCGGCTTACGTAGCCGCTGATGTAGCGCGGCGTACCGTCCGGTAGATGAAGAGTGATGGAGACCTTCTTGCCGACGATGTCTTGAAAGGAAAGGGATTCGTTCTCAAAGGCCAGCAGATTCAGATCGTAGCTGAAGAGGCGCGAAATTCCTTCGTAGCCCGTGAGCTCCTGCAACAGCAGCACGTCCTTGCCCAGTGGACTATCAAAGGCAATCAGCCGGTGATCTTGTGTGTAGTCGCCTGGCACGAGGCTACCCTTCCTTTTGCGGCTTACGCACTGCGGTCGTCGAGCTCTCTACTGATAGACGAATGCTCCGTCGGTCCCAATGCCGACGTGGATGCGCTCCTTCGGTTCATTTGCCGCCATACTGCCCAGCAGTTGCCGCGAGATGTCAGGCAGCAGCGTATTGGTCAGAATGTTATCGACATTGCGGGCGCCACTCTCCACCTCGGTGCAGCGCTTCGCCACCTCGTCCACCAGGGATGGGTCGTAACTTAATTCGATCTTGTGATTCTCCTGAATGCGGCGCTGGATCTTGCCTAGCTTCAGCTTGATGATCGTCTTCAGATTCTCATCGCGAATGGGCAGGTATGGAATGATCACCATTCGGCCAAGGAGCGCGGGCTTGAAGATCTTGTTCAGTTCCGGCTTGAGCGCTTTTACCAGGCCATCCGGCCCCGGCATAGTCTCCGGGTCCGCGCACAGCTTGGCCATGGTGTCGGTTCCCGCGTTGGTGGTGAGGATAATGATGGTGTTCTTGAAGTCGATCTCCCGGCCTTCGCCGTCTTCCATGTTTCCTTTATCGAACACCTGGTAGAACAGCTCCATGACGTCGGGATGGGCTTTTTCAACTTCGTCCAGCAGCACCACCGAATACGGCCGGCGACGGACCGCCTCGGTCAGCACGCCACCCTCTCCATAGCCGACGTATCCCGGAGGGGAGCCCTTCAAAGTGGAGACAGTATGGGCCTCCTGAAACTCCGACATATTGATGGAGATAAGGTTGCGCTCGCCACCGTACAGCAGATCAGACAGCGCGAGAGCGGTTTCGGTCTTGCCTACGCCGCTCGGTCCGACCAACATGAACACGCCGATGGGCTTGTTCGGATCGTCGAGGCGGGCGCGCGCGGTGGAGATTCGCTGGCTGATGATTTCGAGCGCGTGCAACTGTCCGATTACTCGCTGGCCCAGGAAGGAGGGCAGAGAAAGAACAGTCGAGATTTCGTCCTTCATCATCTTCCCGGCCGGGATTCCGGTCCACGCGGAGATCACTTCCCCAATGATTTGCGCATCGACCGCAACCCGGATCATCGGCGATTCGCCCTGAAGGGCCGCCAGATCCGCTTCGGCTTGTGCGAGCTTGGCACGTGCGGCTGCGACGTCTACGGCCTTGGGAGCTTCGACTGCCGTGGCAGTAGCCGACGATGCAGCTGCCGGAACTGCCGCGACGGGGGGTGCGACATCGGCGGCTACTCCTGGAATTTCGGGAGCCGCGGCGACGTTGCCGTTCCCGGCAGCGACAGCGCCCTCGAGTTGGGCGCGGAGATCGCGGATCGTTGTCACCAGGTCGCGTTCCTTCTCAAAGCGAGTGCGCAAACCAGCGAGGCGGGATTCAATCTCCGCGCTCTTCGTTGCGATCTCCTGCAGCCTTTCGCGATGGTCGGCGCCTACCGCCGACTCGCGCTCCAGGATGCGTTGCTGGACCGCAAGATCGTCGATCTGGCGAATGCTGTCTTCAATGGCGGGCGGAGTCGCGCTTTGTCCCAATGCCAGCCGCGCGCACGCGGTATCGAGCACGCTGACGGCCTTGTCGGGCAGCTGACGCCCGGCAAGAAAGCGGTGTGAGAGATGGACGGCGGCAGTTAGTCCCTCATCCAGAATGCGCACTTTGTGGTGCTTTTCCAGAGACGGAACGATGCCACGCAGCATGGTCATGCATTGCATCTCGACCGGCTCCTCCACTTTGACTACCTGGAAACGGCGGGCCAGCGCGGGATCTTTTTCAAAATATTTCTTGTATTCGGACCAGGTCGTGGCGGCGATGGTGCGCAACTCTCCGCGCGCCAGGGCGGGCTTCAGAAGATTCGCCGCGTCTCCCTGGCCCGCTTGTCCACCTGCCCCAATCATGGTGTGAGCTTCGTCGATGAATAAAATGATCGGGATCGGCGAAGACTTCACTTCCTCGATCAGGCCCTTTAGTCGGTTCTCGAATTCACCTTTGATTCCCGCTCCGGCCTGCAGCAACGCAAGATCCAGCGTGCGAATGATGACGTTGCGCAACGGCGGAGGCACATCGCCCTGCGCGACTCGTATGGCGAAGCCCTCGACCACGGCCGTCTTGCCGACTCCCGCCTCACCGGTAAGGATCGGATTATTCTGGCGACGTCTCATCAGAATGTCGACGACCTGGCGAATTTCAAAATCGCGCCCAAGCACGGGATCGATCTTGCCGGTCTTGGCCTTCTCGGTGAGGTTGATGGTGAACTGGTCGAGGTTGGGGGTCTTCCCGCCGGGACGTGGAGCACCGGATGGCGCGCCCGGAGCAGCAGCAGTGGCTGCAGCCACAGCAGCTTCTTCCTCTTCGCTTGAATTCCCTACAATCGAAGCAAAGTCTTTGCGGAGCGCATCGGCCTGAATCTTCTGAAATTCCTTACTCACATCGCGCATGAGCCGCACTAGTTCGTCATTGGTGGCCAGCGCGAGAATGGTGAAGCCGGTGCGGACCTGTCCGGCGCCGTAGTCGATCGATCCAATAGTCCAGGCCTCCAGCAACATGCGGATGACCGTCGGGCTGAGCGCAGGCGTGCGCGCGTTGCCGGACTTGAGCTTATCCAGCGCCCTCGCCAGCTCACCCGAAAACCTTGAGGTATCGATCTCAAAGTGTTTGAAAATGGCGGCGACGTCGTTGTCCGTCGAATCGAGGAGCTTCGTCAGGTAGTGTTCGACCTCGATGTCATAGTGTGTGCGCGCCAGGCAGAGTCCTGCCGCAGCCTCTAGCGCGCCGCGGGTTGTATCGTTAAGCTTGCCGATCAGCGATTTCAGATTCATGATGCTCCCCTTTTGCTGTTTCCACCGACAGCACGGTATCGTCCGGGTTCCGGTTGAAGGGCACCGACTTCACCCATGACACCCAGCCCAGTTGCGGGCCGGATACGCCCTCGGCTCCCAAAGCGCAAGCCGGAACCTGCTCGCGTTCCAGAATCAGCTTCACTTCGAAATCCCATTCATCATTGGAAAAAAACCGCACCCATCCACCCAGCGTCTCAAACGATCTGCCGTACGGCAGAAAATCCGCATACCGCTCCAGGCTCAATGGCCCCAGGACTATGCGAACCTTGGACTGCTCGTTCCAAACTTCGTCGCCGACGACGGCTCCCAAACCGAGTTCCCCGCTCTCATTATTCCCTTCCAAGCGACATTGCGTTTCCGGATCGAGACGATACCAGCCCCCCGCAAATTGCTCAATTGCGACCGGCACCTCGAAGTAGTCGGAAAGAATCTGCTGCAAAGCCTGCGCTGAGCGCGGCCTCTGGCCTAACAAGCCCGCGTAGTAAATCAAGGCATCGTCGGACACCGCTTGCCGGTCGCGCATGCCATCGGTCCCCAAACCTAACAAGCTAAGGAGATGACGGGAAAAAAGGTCGCGCTCGCCATGCTCACAGGCGACATCAAAACGGTATTTTCTCCACGCGCGGTAAAACAACGAGATGATCCGGTGATTGAAAATGTCAAGGAAGTCGCGCAGCGTAGTGTCGGAAGCTCGCAGCCTCTCAATAATCAGCGAAGTATAGGGATTAGGAAGAACTCCTTGCGGACCGGTCAGACCCATGAAATTCACGGTCATCTCGACGGGGCCATCGGCGGGCCATTCCATCCCCTGAATCTGGCTAGCTGGAAAAGCTAACGACGGGTGAGCGGCAAAGCGGGCGACTTCGGTGGCGGGGTGTGCGAATTTGCCAACGGAGGTACGCTGGGGCAGAACTTTTTCGAGCAGGCGCACGGCCTGGAAGAAATCAAAAGAGAACGGCTCGCGACGGAGCTTCTCTTCGACTTCCGAAACCGCTAGATCAGGATTGACTGTCCCGCTCTCGGTGGCCACTCTTCCAACGGCTCCTTTCGCTGGCGGCTTCGCGCCACCAACTGACTGAAACTATTCATCGAAGCGTACAGACCAAAGAATTTTTCGAGTACGCTGGCGAACAAATATGCCCCACCGCCAGTGAACTGCTCTTCATCGAATTCGATTTCCACCCGCGTGCCTCGCGTGAATCCGACGCCATGCTCGGAGATTACTCGAGCGAAGTGGCGTTGCGAGGCGAGGGCAACGATTCCGCCGATCTGTTTCTTGATGTCCGGCGAATCGGAAAAATCGTAGAGCTCGAGTATTTTCTGCAACGCCTCTTTACCGTCATCCACCATGGAAAGGTAATTCAATGACAGATGTGAGATCAGGCACCACTGCGTCTTGCCATCCAGTGGAGGTCGCATCGTCCGCGTGGGCTTGTGCAGCGCGACAATCTTCTTGATCGCGGCACCGCCAGTCATCTCGAAGTCTCCGGTCTCGCTGCCAAAAGGCAGACGCGTCACCAGATCACGATTGGTGCAGGTACAACGCACAGTCACCGTATCGTAATCAAGCTCCATAGGGCGGGACGAGAGATCGACCAGGGACAGAAAAACATCCGTTCCCTCATCGCCCTTGCGGGTCGACACGGCGCGAGTAATGTACCAATACGCCGGACTGGTACCCTGGACCACGTGCTTCTCCGAGTAGAGCGGATGATAGGCGACGGTCTCGTGAGTCTCTGCGTCTGTGCTGACGACTTCGTCGACGGAATAAATCTCCATGGTCTGCCGGCGTCGCGCGTCGGGCACGATCGGATACTGATAGCGGGTCTGATCGACGAGAATCGGCTCCGCGGTCTGCGCGAACAAATTGATAATGGGAGTACATCCCAAACGCAGCGTCTTTTCGTTGACCGCGACTTCCAATCGCTGATGGCGACCGTCCTGATCAAAAGGCGAAATCAGGAACAGAAGGTCGGCTTTCGACGTAAATCCGGCTCGTCGCAATTCGGAGAGCCCCTTCAGATTCATGAAAAAAAACTTCTCCGGAAATGCGAAGTACTCTTGAAGCAGCCTGTATCCAACAAATGAACGGCGGGGATAAGGCAGAACGTCTTCATTCTCTGCGAAGCCCCTCGGCTCCAGATTCCGCGCGGGAAGTTCGCGCACATGAGCTTTTGGGTTGGCGGGATCGCGCACCAGAATGCGGGAGCAGTTTCTGCACAACAGCTCGTAGAGCGCGTTCACGACCGCGCTTTCTCCGTTCAGATAAAAGCCGAGGGTGTCCAGATCGGGCAGCTTCTCAAACGAGACATCGGAAAAGCATTCGAGTTCGACGCGCAGAACAGCCGCCTCAGACGCGCGCAGCGCCGGGCGAATCCGATCCGGCGTCATCCATTGCGCCTGCGAAACCTTAAAGGGCCACAAGGTGACGTCATAAGAGCTTCGGAATTTGCACGGTACACCTTCGACGGGACGCGAATAGAGGACGGTTCCCTTAGGAATCTTGAGGCTGCTAGTAAGCTTCCCTCCCTCCGGATCGGTGTGGAATTGGGCTACAGTCATGGACGGCACGGGCCGCAGGTAATGCGGGTAAAGGACGTTGAGCAGCGCCTCCGTGATCTGAGGAAAGTCGTCGTCGATACGCAGGTGAACCCGGGCAGCCAGCAGGGCGAAGGATTCCAAAATCCTTTCTACGTGGGGATCTTCGCAGCGGTCGGATTCGAGAAGTAAACGTGACGCGATCTTCGGATACTTGTCCGCGAACTCCGCGCCGATCTGGCGCAGGAACGTGAGCTCGCTCTCGTAATAATTCCTCAGCTCATTGCGCAAGGTCGGCTCCCTTCACTTCATACTCCCCTTTGCCGAGTTCGAGCACGGTGTCGAAACGCACCGGCTCAGGCGCCGGGTCCATGCACAAAAGCCCTTCAATTACGAATTTCAAAGTCCGGTAATTGCCTTCCGTTTGCTCCATTCGAACCTTGGCGCGCTTCAACCGCGGTTCGAAGAAGGCGATCGCAGACTCCATGTCACGAATCAGGTCGCTGTGGTCACGGCTGGACAGAACCGACTTCGAAGATACGTCTGCAAATCCGTAGTGATAAACCGAGCGAACCGTTTCACGCGCCGAGTCGGGAGAGGGATCAATCGTCTTTCTGGTATTGAGCAACCACTCCAGATCGCGCTTCAATGCTAGCTTGAGCTCGCGCAAGGATTGTGCGCGTGTGAGCGGAATTTCGGATCGGGTCTTTGGATCTCTGTCGATCAGCCGCTCCAGCACTGAGAGCGTGACCGGCCCCGTGGCGTCTCGCCTGGCCATGACTTACTTCGCGTCTCCCAACGCCTGTGCCGGATCGAGCCGGCAGATGCGCTCGAATAGTTTCTGTTGCTGGGCCTTGTCCGCCTGGATCTTGGTGCTCATCTTCATCAGGGTGGCCAGGGCGCTTGCGACCATTCCCGGGTCCTCCCAATCATCCAGTTTGTGGGTTTCAATGGCGGCAGCCAGGTCGTCCAGGATGGGCTGCGCGACGTTCGGTTTGTTGGTGGAGGCACAGAGCTCCACCATTTGCATCCGGCGGCGAAAACGCTCACGTCCGGAACGCTTTCGCGCAATGTCCTGTTGCAGGATTTCGAACGCTTTCCGTTCCGACCCCTCCCGCAACGCCTGCATGGCGGAAGCGTAAGCATCCGTCGGCTGGCCCGGCCATCTAGATCCCAGCCCGTTGGAGGATGCAGGGGCCGGTGTTGCTCCATCAGCGGCAGGCGCTGCCTCAGCGGGTGCTTGTGTCAAGGCCACCAGCCAGGCTCGCGTTTCGGCATTGGCCACTGGCGTTTCATCCATGAGGGTGGCGTCGAGCAGTTGCGGGATGTCGGTGATCAACGCCTTCAGTTCCGAGCGAATCGCCCGCGCCACGGCTTCGTAACCTCCGCCCATGGCATCGCACGCCTCTACCACAAAGCGTTGCAGATCGAGCCAGGCGCGGCTGCAGGGCAAGGCCATCGCGCTCTCGGCCGAGTCCAGCAACTGCTCGTATTTTTTGTCGAGCAAGAGCTTTTTCAAGTGCCGGCGAAGGTCAGTGGGCGGGGCCTCGAGCCGCGTGGGATCCGCCAGTTCAATCGCCGCACGTAATTCGCCCCAACGCAGGCCGCGCAACATCAGATAGGACGCTGGACTGTAGGGTTCCCGCCGCCGCAGGAACGCCGCCGCCTCTGCCACCTTGGAAATCGCCTCGACGCGATCGGGAGGTTCGGAGGAAGTCTCAACCGAAATCAGAACGCCGGTGCGAACCGGACCACCCGCAGCCGCAGTCGCGGCTGCCCCTTCAGCTCCGGACACGGCCTCCGTCGGCACTACCTCGACGGGGTCAGGCTCCTTCTCGCGCTTTTTCTGAAGGAACCCATGGATCAGGTGGCGCTCGGCCTCCAGCGCGGTTTTCAAAGGACCGAATGCCGGCCCTTCGTCTCCGAACTTCTCATCGCAGGTCTTTGTCAGTTCCGAGAGGTTCTGGAGGCAGGCATCCAGATCCTTTTCAGCTTGGGCATAGAATTTCTTCGGGGTTTCTTCAAAAGTCTTGTCGAAGACTTCCGGCGTGAGCTTGCCTTCCTTTACCGCCTGAGCTCGTCTCTTCTTGGCATCGTCGGCCTTGGCTAGTTCCTCATAGCCCACTTCACGAGCTTGCTCGTAGTCGAGCAGGCTGTAGGACTGCTTTTCCACAACCGGAACAAGCTTGACCGGAATTTCGAGCTTGGTTCCAATAAACCCCAGGGGCGCTCCACGAGATTGTGCGTCGCCGTCCTCCAGTTCCGGATAGAGCGTGTCCCAGAACTTATCGACCAAGCCATGACACAACGCTAGGCCATCCTTCAATCCGCCGAAGCCCTTTTGCTTGAGCAGAGCCTCCGTGAGCCACGCGGCGAGCTGTAGATCCTTGGTTTTTTTGGTGAGTAAATCGGTGGTCAGTTTGATGACCTGAGGATTATCCGCGACCTTGCGGTCGCGCTCCGTCATTCCCGGGGGCGGCTGATCTTCCTCACGTCGCAATTCCTTGATCTTGTCGTACAGCGGGTCGTAACGCAGGTTCGCGCCGCTGGGGTTCGGTCCTTCGATAGGAATCAGCAGATCGTCGGGAAAAGGCATGATAGGTTAGGCGGCCACGGAAGCTGGATTAAACTCGAGCTCACGCAGTTCGAGAAATGGAATTTCTTCTTCGTCCACCAGCCACATTTTTTGACCAAACGGAACTTGATAGTCGGAACCCTCGGGCCGCTCCCACACTGTGGCACGTCCCAGCCGCACCGCATCGTCGGGATTCTTCCAGGAAAAGGGTGCAAGAACCGGAAGCATCACCTCTCCCAGTTCGGTGCCCTTAAACGACGGAGTTGTACGGACTGCAGCAGGCGTCCATATCAGATCTCTCAGCCGCTTGGGAGGTGGGATCTGGATCGAAGCCACATGTTCCAGCGGCAGCAGCAGATAGTTTCCGGCGGCAAAGAGTTCGAGGCGGGCGCCGATTCTGGGATCGGTGTCCGAGAATACGGAAAATTGCTTGCCGTTCACCACGCCGCCGCGACTGGATTCTGCCTCTTCTTTTTCCTCGGGAAACTCACCCCGTGAAAACAGGTCCTGGCGCTGGCGTTCGGCATAGAGCGCACTGCGATACAGGAGCACGCCCATTTCGCTGGTAGGTCCAGCTTGTCCCAATACTTCGAGTTGTTTATCCGCCCGGTCGTACTCTCCGGCAAAGCACAGAAGCTCGAACAGAAACGTACGGCGTTTCGCGTCGGTCGGATTTTCTCGCAGCTCCGCGCTTAAAGCCTTGATCGCATCCGTCAGACGGCCCGCACGGTACAACTCTTGTGGATTCATCGCTCACTCACGGTATGGGATGAACTCGGAAACGCCTTCAGAACAGTTCCTTTAGAACATGGAGGCACCTCCGCCCCAGCCACGTTGCTGGCCGCGGAGATGCCTCCAGATTCGCACTATCGTTCAGGAGCCGTCGGACTAGGTTTGTTGCACGGCGCCAATGTTGTAGGTTGCCATTCCAGCCGAGGTCACCTGACCACTCGAGGTGTCCTGCGTGAAGTACTGGAACTGAATCTGCTCATACGCGATGCTGACACTTTGGGAGGGCACGCCCGCCGAGCCTCCGCCCGTGCTGTGACTCGTGATGTAGCAGTTGGTCATAACGCTCTGCACATAAACGTAGGGCTTCGCGTCACCACCGGTCTTGCGGCCTTTGAAAGTGCACGTCGGGATGTGCTTGCCAGTGTACAGGCACTTGAGAATCTGAAAGCTGGCGGAGTCCAGAGCGCAGCTGAAACTGAAGTCCGACAAGGAAGCCTTGCCTGCTGACAGTCCTTTTCCGCCCACGTCCGCCAGGTTGGAGGCACCGAATGAGAAACTATCCAGCTCAATGTAGTTCGTCATGTCGACTGCCTGCGATTCGCCCGTCACTCCGTCGATCAACAGATAATAATCACTTGCCATTTGCAGCTCCTCCTCAGTTCCTTCCAGTCAGAATTCAAGGATCCGTTCGAATCCCTGTTTGAAGCACCGCGCCAAAGCACGGGTTTATTTCTTCGCCGCAGCCGGCAACTCTGCCACCAGCCGGAGCGACACGTTAAGTTCATCCAGTTGAAAATGGGGCCGCAGGTACGCAATGGCCCGATACACTCCCGGTTTCCCCTTTACTTCTTCAACGTCCACACGCGCCTCCCGCAGAGGGAACTTGGCCTTTGCTGTCTGACTGGCCTGGTCGTCCTGCGTCACGTACTGGCCGATCCAGCGATTGAGGAAGCGGTAACATTCGTCGCGAGACATGAATCCGCCGATCTTGTCACGCATCATCGCCTTTAGATAATGCGCGAACCGGCAGGTGGCCATCATGTAGGGCAACTGCGCCGAAATTCGGGCATTGGCCGTCGCGGCGTCGCTGTCATAGAGCTTGGGACGGTTGCAGGACTGGATGCTGAAAAACGCAGCCTTGTCCGTGCCTTTGCAGTGAACCAACGGAACCAGTCCTTGATCCGCCAGTTCCTTTTCGCGCCGATCTGTGATGGCGATTTCGGTCGGGCACTTCAACGCCACGTCTCCCTCGTCCGTGCGGAAGTTGTGGGAAGGAAGGCCGTCGACCAAACCGCCACCTTCGACACCACGGATCGCCACGCACCACCCATAGGTGGAGAACGCTTGCGTCATCTTGGCTGCAAGCGCGTATGCAGAGTTGCCCCAGAGATACTTGTTGTGGTCGGTGCCATCGACTCCCTCTTCGAAATTGAAGCCTTCCACCGGCGCTGTTTCTTTGCCCCACGGCAGTCGCATCAAGATGCGCGGGCAGGTTAGGCACACGTATTTGGAATCTTCACTTTCGCGGAATCCCTTCCACTTGGCATACTCGGTGCTGTCGAAGATCTTGCCGATATCTCGCGGTTGATCAAGAGCCGTGAAGCTCGGCATGTTGAGCAATTCCGACGACGCCGCAGACAGGAACGGAGCGTGGGCCGATGCCGCAACCTGGGAAACTTTCTCCAGCAATTCCAGATCCTCAGGATGTTTGCTGAATTCGTAGTCGCCAACCAGGGCGCCGAAGGGCTCGCCGCCGAAAATCCCATACTCTTCTTCGTAGACCTTCTTAAACATCGCACTCTGGTCGAATTCCGGAGCTCGCTGCAGATCGCGAAGCAGGTCTTTCTTCGAGGCGTTCAGGATGCGGATCTTCAGCATGGTGCCGGTTTCGGACTGGTCCAGCAGATACTTGAGACCGCGCCAGGTCGATTCCAGTTTCTGGAACTGGGGGTTGTGTAGGACTTCGTTTAATTGAAGAGAAATCAGGTGGTCGATCTGCGCCACGCGAGCAGAGATCATCTGGTCGGCATCGCGTCCCAACGTCATCGAACCTTCCAGCACCTGGGCAACGAATTCCTTGATCAGACCCTTGCCGCGCTCACGGGCGGTGGGGTCGCCGAACCGTCCCTGTTCTACAATCTGATCGAGGAGACTGGATTCTGCGGCCTGCTCTACAACGGCCGAGCTACCAGCAGTTTTTTGGGTCTCAGGCATTCGGTTCCCCCTTCTCGCCGACTTCGGCTTTTAGTTTGTCAAGTTTGTCGCTCTTGCTCACCGCGTCGAGCAAGGCTTCGTCCAGTTTTTCATTGGTTTGGAGCGTGCCCTTCAAGTCATTCAAGCGCGTCCGCAGATCCAGCAATTCCTTGAGCGGCTTCACCTGCCGGGCAACCTGCTCGGGTTCGAAGTCTTCCAGGCTCTTGAACTTCAGATCCACCCTGATCTGGCCAGCGCCGGAGTCTTCGCTCAGCTTGTTCTCAACCGCAAACGAGAGGTGAGGTTTCATGCTCTCCAAAACGGAATCGAAGTTGTCAGGCGTCACTTCAACGAAGCGGCGCTCTTTCAGTTTTGGCAGTGGCTGCTCGGGTTGGCCGGTAAAGTCTCCGAGAACGCCAACCACAAACGGCAGTTCTTTGACTTCAATCGCGCCACCGGTCTCTACATCGTAAGTAATCTGCACCCGCGGCGGGCGCACGCGGTCCAGTTTGTGCTGTGTGCTCGGTTTTGCCATGTTTTCTCCCTACCTCTTCGGATTTTCGAGGAAGTCCAGGTAAAGTTTAAATTCGTTGTTGCAGCAGCGCGACCTGGGGAGTCGTACCGGTCATGTCAGGCATCCCGCGGGCCAGTCATTAGCCCTGTGAGATAAGACCGTACGGGTCGTGGAGCAACGGTTTATCACAAGCCCCAAGCGCAGTCAAGCACCAAGCAAATCTTTTGTTCTGGATCACGATGTTTCTTCGGAAATCACAACGGCTCCCGGGTCGTGCAATCTTACCTGTCGCATCAAGATGGTGCGCCTTATCGCGCAAACGTTACAACCGGGGCTGGAAGCAGTTCGTGAAACGGCGGGCAATCGGACTTCACAACAACTCAGCGAGCAGGCCCAGTCGCCTCCCGAGCCTTTCCGGCAGGACGGCGACGGCGCGCTCCGCTTGTGTGACGATTTGAAACAGGAGCAACCACATGGCAGATATCGCAACCAGAGCGGCCGACATAAAGCGCCAATCGGCACAGAAACGCGTGCTGGATCACGTCGACATGCTCGCGCAACTCTTCGGTGACGATGACATATTGGATTCTGGCAATGGCAACGCCCTGCAGAAGCGCCTCGCGACCATCCTGGGCGCGAGTGCCGACGCTCGGAATGGAGGTTTGACACATTTCAGCGGCATCCTTGCCGGTTGGACTGATACCGGCTTTCGCAAAGCCTTCCTGGATCCGTGGGGGTCGGCGAGCAACAACCAGGTTGGACACTTCCTGACCGCGGTCGACATGGGGTTTAACCCAAAACGGACCTACGATTTCGCAAGCAGCAGTACTTGGTTCTCACTCAGCCTGCTGACCGTCGGGACCGGCATACCAAAAGAGGAGTCCATCTGCGTCCGCTTGATCGTCGGACACGAGCAGTACCCTGACAATGGCTGGAACGCCGGCACAATGCAAGCCCTGGCCCCTAAAGATCCCGACATCCAGGCCTTTTACAATGCAGTAAAGACGCTCCCGAACGATGCGGTTCTCGATCTCGATAAGGCCAGAGGCTCAATCATTACTATTCCCGTCGGAACCGGCACAGGAAACAGCATCCAGGATCTCCTGCTGAGCCTATTCGGATACAAGTTCGGTTCGCGAATCAGGCTTGGAACGCTGGACAACCGTGACGACGCGGTCCAATGGGTTCGAGCCAATCTCGGCGAGAGCCTACCCGATGTGCCAAACGTGATGCCGCCCGACACAGCCGTTGGCTGATCTAAAAATATGGCCGTTTCCCCTAGGGATCCCACCGTCCCACCAACCCGCGAGCCGGCGTCGCGATCGATTGAAGCCTTGCCACGCGGACGGAGTCGCGGTTCTTAAACGAAACGAGCGGAATCAAACCTTCCTCGATCATGCGCTCAACCGCCTCTTGGGTGAGCAGTACCTCGGCACACGGTTTGGGCTCGGACTCGCCATCTTTCCCATAAACGTGGAGTGGCAGCCTGTCGATTTCCATTACCGTGCCAGGACGCATCTCCCACCCAGATTCACTGAAGGTCTGGCCGAGCAGCACTGCGATCAGAAGAGCAGGATTCCCCCACAGGTAGTCCTCGTGATCAGGCAGTTCGGTGAATTCCTCGAAATCGAATGATTCCAGAGGAGACGTTTTCTTCCCGTACGGCAGGCGTAACAGGAAGCGCGGAAGCGCCAGTCCGACCGCTTCGGATTCGGGCAGGTGTCTGAGTTCCGACCAGCAACTTCGATCGAGGGAAGCATTCCAGTCTCGAGGGCGCGGCGTAGACGCCAAAGACGAGCAACCCAGCAACTGAGGGCTGGCCCCCGCCAAAAATGGGGCGCCAGCGAGGCGGGCGATTCTCGCGATCTGGGCCAGCAGTACAGCATCTTCCTTCCCGGCGCCAAAACCGTAGTTGCCCACGATGACGGCCCAAGGGTCGGCCCCCGGGGTCTCGACGCTCTTCTCAACCAGGAGGCGATAGACCCCCGTGTCGCAGAGGTCGGCACCGGAACTCAGGTCCGCAGCCAGTTCCTCCTTGGAGATATCAACCAGGAAAAGCTTTAGCTGCGAACTGGTCTCGAGTTGCCGGACAAGAAGGAATGTGGCGCGCCAGATTGCTTCCAACGCCTGGAAATGTGGGTTGTGGAGAACCGCCTGCATCAGTCCGCCAATGGCCCGATCCATGACGGCAAGGATCTCCGCTTGGCGGGGATCAGGAATGTTCACCAGGTATTTGGCGGCTGCGCGTTGGGCAAACTCCCGCACTTCATCGGGTGCGCGATTGGGCCGGGCCTCCGAGGCGCGAGATTCCGTCTGCTCGATCATCTCGTCGAGCAGACTGCCGGAGGCCAGCCGCGTAGCGCTGGGCGCAACCGCCCGCGAACTATCGGTGGGACGCGGCTCTGCCGTTGCGGGTGCGGTGGAACTCAGCCCCAATTCCTCCGCTGCTTTCTTAAACGTCGAAGGGTCCTGCAACCGAGCCCGAAGATCGCGAAGCTTTCCGAACGCCTCGAGATGCTCATAAACGCGGTCCGGATGAAAATCATCGAGATCGGCGAACCGCAAACGCAACGAGCCACTATCTCCAATCGGCAATTGAATTTCAGCGCCCAAGCTGGACAGCACTTCGTCGAAGTTATCCCGATCCACCAACACGGCGCGGCGTTTGCCGATCGTCTGTGAATCCGAAAGTTTACGGTTCGCCCGTCCGCTGAAGTCACCCAGAATCGCAATGCAAAAAGGAGTTTCAGAAGATGGGTGAGCACCCCCACTGTCCCCGCCGGCGCTCAAGTTGACACTACCGAAGTCGAAGGGTTTGGGCATAGGAGACTCACAGGAACCGCTTAAAACCGGACGGACGTCTTCCGTTATTCGTTATCGCCCTTGATCAGATCGAGCCTGCGCAGCCCGTCTTTTGCGTCCTGATTGCCGGGTTGCAATTGCAGGATCTTTTTGTACTCGCTGCGGGCCTTGTCGTACTTGCCCGCTCCCGCGTCATCCCGAGCCAGTCTCAGCAGAGTGGGAACGTCATTTTGCGAAAGCCCTCCGAGTTCCTGGACCACCGGCGGTGGTTGCGGCTGTTCGGGATTGTCTTTCTTGATCTTGGCCCTGGTTTCTGTGGCTGGCTTGGGAGGAGTAGGCGGAGGCGGTTGCACGACGGCCTTGGGTAGTTTCGCCTGCGGTTCAGGGGTCTTCGCCTGCGGCGGCTGCGGTTGCGTTTGCGGTGGCTCCGTATGCACCGTGCCCGACTTTGAATCCACGCCGCCAGATCCCGTTTCGCGATTCTCGAGCGCTCGAGGCGGAATCTTGGTCTCGTGCGTGGGAGAGTACAGCACGGCAATCAGTGCCCCGACCAAAACAATTGCCGCCACGCCAAGGATAATTCTTCTGCGGGTGACGAACGGGCGCTGTTCCAGATCATCAAGTTCCTGGGTAAGAGAACTGCCCTGCATACCCTGCACGTCTTCCGATCTCGGAACCAGATCGGCGGTCTGCTGCGCGCTAGTTATCCGTTGCAGAGCCGAGTCCGAGCTCCTCTTGTAGACAAAATCATCGGTGCCGGTGACTGGCTTAACCACGGGAGTCGTCGCTTCCGGCTCCGCGCTTAGGATTGGAGCACTCACGACCGGAGTATTCAGGATTGGAGTACTCACCATCATAGTGGCGCCAACTGGCGGACTTTCGCGGCGGGATGCTGCACCGTCAACAACCGACGATTGCAGGCTGGCGAGCCGATCCGGGGTTGTCCAGACCAACTCCGCCAATCCCCTCTGTCCCGCAGCCCCTACCAGTGCAGAAACCGGCGCAAGGTCGACTCCGAAAGATTCCCGCAAGCCTCGCGAAACATCCCCACCGACGAGGATCTGACCGGGCTTCGCCAGTTGAAGGGCTGCCTGCACCAACCCAGAGGTTGAACCCTGGACGCTCGGCTGATGAATCACAATTGCGACACCGTTGCCTGGCCGGCAGGCGACAAAATCCAAGATCGACATCTGAATGCGTTTCGCGGCGACCAGCGCTTGCCTGGAATTGTCGAAGTGCGCGGCCATCGCCGCGGTCGATTCTTCGGCAAGACGACCGTGGCTCGCCAAAACCAGATCTGCGATCATGTAGACAAAAACACTGTCGGTTTTCCATGTCAGCGATCCCGGTTGGACAGACCATTCCGGACCCCACAGGCGGATAGTGATATCAGTTGCGTCAGACGCCGAGTCTCCGCCCCAGGCACCCGGGTCCTGGCCTTGGGTGGCAACCTCGAATTCCCGGCTGTCGGTTTTCGGTTCGTAGCGCGCCATTCGATGTTTAAGGGAGGAGGATCTATCGAACTTCGGGAATGTAGGTTACGCCAAAACAGGGCGCTAAGCAAATAATTAGCCGGCGACTTATGGCACTCTTGTGCCCCGCACCCGCCACGTAGGCAGGCTTGACTTCGGGCGGACAGTGAGTATCATACGGGTCACTACGCAGGGGAACTACATGACGTTCGCCGTCACCCTGGGGACTCTATGCCACGACGTTGGATGTTTGAAGCTGACTTGCGTCTGCTATCTGCCTTCAAAAAGGTTTCGTTCGCGCTGATCTTTGTTGCAGTAGCCGGTCCTGCGGTTCACTCCAAAGACGTCCCTCTTTCCGCGATTGAACTGTTTGACGGGCCAAACGGCGCCGCCTACGTTCAGCTCACCGACTTGCTCATCAACGGGAAAGCCGAGGTCCGCTCCTGTGGAGGCGCGGCGCAGATCAACAAGTCCAATTATGGCAAGCTCGCGAAGATTCCGCTCAATTCCTCGGTGACAGCGCTGGAACGAGACGCTAAGGGAACCATGAATCTCACTCGCGGTTCCGCGCCGGAGTGCGTGGTTCCGTCGAACCTGAGGTTCGAGAAGGATGAATCGCTTACTCCCGCGCAACTCGCCGACCGGGCTATCCTGACGGCTACGGTGATGAGTTCATCGCCCGCGGGAACCACGACCGTGCCGGCCTTCAAACCGACGGTAAAGATCGTTTTCGTCACAGCGCCCGACACGGAACTGGCTGAGTATCTTCGCGCTACACGCGCCCATTCGGTTGCTCAATGGCAAGACTACCTGGGCCGATATCCAAAAACGGCGCACACCGATTCCGCCAAGCAGGCCCTTGCCACTCTCCTTTTGAAAGAGGGCGACGACGCAACAGCCGCCTACCGCAGTTCAGCTTCCAGCAGCACCCCTTCTTATGCTGATCTCAAGACGGCCTTTTTGCGTGCCGATCAGGTGCGTGATCTGCTTCCCGCTAGCGAAGGGGCTGCCAAACTCAAGGACAGCGTCAATTCGGAACTGCTGCTCGTGGCTAACAAGGGCAAAGCCGAGGAGCAGGCTTACAAGCAAGCTCTGGCCAGTCATACAGCTGGATACGTTCATCTTGGCAATAGCCGCCAGCTAATCAGCCACGTTTTGGAAGTCGATCCACAATTCGACCAGGCCCTGGCGGTGCAGAGCGCTGTCTTAGCTGACAGCAAACGGATCGACACAGCTCTGACCAGCGCTGAAGGTATGATGGCCTCCCAGCGTTACGATGAAGCCGTCAAAGCCGTCGCAGAGTTTCGCTCCTTTGCGGAGGAAGAGCCGCGGATCGCTACCATCATCAACACGGCCTACAAGACTCACTTCGATCGCGCCAAGGCCGCGGCAGCCGATCAAAAATGGCATGACGCAGTGCAGGAGTATCAGAAAGCTGCCGAGGTCAAGCCGAGTCCGGAGGCCACCGCGGCTCTGAAACAGGCCCAGGAACAGTACCAATCCACAACCAACAAGTCGGCCGCCGATGCGGCCATTCAGCAAAGCGCCGCGTTCGAACAGGACAAACGCTATCTCGAAGCCTACGACGTTTTGGCTGACCTGCCCGAAGCGCAGCGCGCCTTGGTGAAAGATCAGATGCTGGCGCTCGAGCCGAATTACGTAAAGGCAGCATCGGACGAAGCCAAGAAACTGCACGACGCTCATATTCCGATCCAGGGCAAAATGGACGAGATCGGCGTAGTGAGAGCCCATGAATACCTGCAGCGTACCTGCACTTTGGAGCCGGACAATCAGGATCTCAAGCTCCGCCTCGATGTAATCGAGCGGACCCTCAGCGACTATTATGTCGCCCAAGCCAAGCGGTATTTCGACAAGCCACTGGGATCAGGGGTCGGGGTCGCATGGTTGTACCTGGACGAGGCCCAACAGTACCAGCCAAACCGCGACGATGTACGCGATGAGCGCACGAAGTATTCCTCTGCTCACAACATCCGCTCCACGCTATCCCTCAAGGTGGTGTTTCGGGATCAGACCTCGCGGCGCGACAGCGCGGGATTCGCCGACCAACTCTCTGACGCGATTGCTACCGGACTGGAACAAACCGCTCTCCCGGTCAGGATCATCCGGGCCGCCGATGCCACACCCGTCGATCCGAACTTCCAGTTGATCGGCGACGTGCTCGAACACCGTCCGATTAAGAACGTGGGCATCGAAGCAGTTGAATCCGAATATCGCGCGGCCGAGCGAGAAGTACCGAACGAGGATTGGAACAAGTCAAACCGCGACTATGAAGCCGCGACTCTCGATTTGCAGAAAGCGCAGAAAGTTCTGGAAGGAACTCAGGTGCACGGCAAGAAGAAAGAAATTGCCGCTGCCAGCGCTGATGTCGAGAGCGCCCAAAAGAGGGTCGAAGAGGCCCATCGCAGACTTGACTCCATCCCCAAGACAACTCTGAACGATGTGGTCAAACCCTATAGCTATACGCGAAAGACCATTGACCTGAGCGCTATAGTCGAGCTTGGATTCCGCATCATCGATTCCAACGGCAATACCATCGCGTCTAACCCGTCGGTCAAAAACACGGCTCAGAAACAGTGGGTGCTTCTTGAAAACGTAAAACCCGAAGACACCAAGAACGTCAAACAAGCCGGCTCCCCGCCTGATGAGACGCAGTTCCTCAATGACGTGGAAATCGCAGACCGTATCGCTTTGATCAAAGAAGTGAAAGATAGAGTCGAGTCGCTTCCCGCCAAGATTCTCTCCCAGGCCCGCAAGCGCCTCACGGACGGCGATACCGATGGCACAGCTGAGTCCTACATTCTCTACTTGAACTCGACCGCAGCCGCTCAAACGCCGGAGCGCGAGGAGGCCAAGAAGTTCCTGCGAGAGCAGTTCAACATTAACTGGCCGGGCGACTCCGCCTAGTTTTGGCGGATTAAAGTGGCCCCGTCCGCTCTGTGGTAGTAAACTTGTCGGCGCATTTTGTTGTTGGCGAAATCCGTTCATAGCCAGAAGGTGCTCCCCTCACCTTCTCGGCAATGCAGAACTTGGGCTCGTGACCACTCCGAATATTAAACGAATCGGGAAGTACGAGGTGATCGACCTGCTCGGTCGCGGCGGGATGGGTCTGGTCTATCGCGCCTTCGACCGTCAACTAAATCGCGAGGTGGCGATTAAGACGGTGACCGAGGGCTTCACTCGCGATCAGGAAATGCTGCAACGCTTCTATCGCGAGGCCGCCAAGACCGGCGCGCTCAAGCACCCCAACATCGTGATTGTCTACGATCTGGGCGAGCAGGACGGCTTCCCCTACATCGTAATGGAGTATTTGTCCGGCGAACCGCTGGACCGACTCATCCAATCCGGAAAGCCTCAGACCCTAGCCTTCAAACTGCAGATTGTTGAGCAAGTCTGCTATGCCCTGGGATACGCCCATCGCAATGATGTGATTCACCGCGACGTCAAGCCCGCTAATGTCATCGTGCAGCCCGACGGCGGCGTGAAGTTGCTGGATTTCGGAATCGCGCGGCAGGAAAAAACCGACGGGCACCTGACGCGCACCGGGCATGTGATCGGCACCCTGCAATACATGGCGCCCGAGCGCTTGAAGAACGCCACCTTCGACGGCCGTTCCGACATCTTTTCGGTCGGGGTGATGATGTTCCAGTTGCTGACTGGGCAGCTTCCCTTCTCGGGCGATTACAGCATCGTGCAGAAAATTCTGTCCGAGAGGCATCCTCCGTTAAGCCAGTTCCTCGAAAAATATCCCCCCGCTCTGGACGCCATTGTAGACCGTGCCATGGCGAAGAGTCCGGATGACCGTTATTCCACCGCCGACGAGATGGCGGCCGAGATCTCATCCATCTGTCACGATTTGAAGAAGGATCAGGTGGCCGAGTGGATCCAACGCGCCGAGCGCCTGGTTCAAGAGGAACAATTTACAACGGCGAGAGACGTGCTGCTGCAGTTGTTGAAGGTCGATAGCCAGCACACTGGGGCGCGGCAATTGATCGCGCAGGTGCAGCATAACCTTACCCTCAGGCAGCGGGCGGAGCAAATCCGCCAATTACGCGCACAAGCCGAGCATGCCACCGGCGACAAGCGGTATGAGGAGTCCATCGAATATCTGCAGCAGGCCTGCGGCCTCGATCCCACCAGTGTCGAACTCGCCGAGCTTTTGGAATCGGTGCGGCAGAAGAAGCGGCGCAGAGAATTGATTGACGGGTATTTGCGCGAGGCAGACGTCGCGCGCGACCGCGGGGACCTGGGCACAGCCGAGGCCGTGATCGCCAAGGCCCTCGAGGTGGACCGCGAGGATTCGCGGGTCCGTGCGGCTTACGTGACGTTGGCGCGACTGATCGAGGAGACCGCCCGGCAGGCAAAAGCGAAAATGTTGCTGGAGAATGCGCGCAAAGAGATCGGCGCGCGCCACTTTACGGCTGCAATGAATGTCCTTGCCGAGGCCGAACAAGTCGATCCCTCGAATCCAGAATTGATCACGCTGCAGGCCGCGGCCAAGTCGGGTCGCGAGCAGGAACAGCGCCGCCGGATCCTGGAGCAACTGCAAAATGAAGTTTCGGTTGCTTCCACAGTCGAAGAACTGACTCGCGTCGCGCAACTGGTAGACCAGGCCCTGGAACGCATCCCCGCCGAACCAACTCTGATCAAGCTCAAAAGCCACCTGGGCCGGCAACTGCGGGAGGAAGAAATACGCCGGCGCGTCGACCAACTCGCTCTTCGCTGTCGTGCGTTACTGGAGAGTTCGCCGGAAGAAGCTTTGAAGTTGGTGCGCGAGGCGCTGCATGACGCTCCCTCCAACGAGCGCCTCCTCTCGCTGCAATCGACAATCGTGGGCCATATTTCGGCGCGAAGTCAGGAGCAGAGCCGGGCGCAGTATTTGACTCGCGCCCATGACGCGCTGAGCAGCGGAAGGTACACCGAAGCATTGCGCATTCTCGAAGCCTGCCAAAAAGAAGGCATCTCCTCGCCCGAAATCGTCGAACTGATGGACTTTGCCCGGCAAGAAGCCGATCGAGGGATGAAGAGCAGCCAGATCCAGGCGTTGCTGCGGAAGGCGCAAGCGCTGATGGCGCGTGGAGCCTACAGCGACGTGGTCCACTTGCTTACGCCGATCAAGGAAGAACAGGGAGCAGCTTCCCTTCTCTTCCTTCTGGAAGATGCCCGCAACCGGTTGCAATCGCAGCAGCGCGAAATCAGCGCCGCCCTGCAGGCTGCCGAGGCCCTCATCAATCAGGAACAGTATGCGGAAGGCATTCGATTCCTCGAGTCGCAGGCCCCAGAAGTTCTACAATCCGAACCGGCACAGACGGCGCTGAAACGCTTACGCGAAGCGAACCAGAGCGAATTGGCCACCCTGCGGGCGGTAGGAGCCGCTTACGCTGCGCTGGATCGTCCCGAACTCAGTGCCGGCGGTCTGCCGAGTCCCGCCGGAAACGAAGCCTCACTGCTCACCCGAATTGTCCCCGTCTTCGCAACGCGACGAAAGTCCGTCGCTGAACGCCAACTATCTTCGGCGATCGAGCAGGCGCGGGCCGCGATGGACGCAGGAGACAAAAAGCGGGCCGCCAAGCTGCTCAAGGACGCAGCGGCCTTCGCCGAATACGCTGGCGGCAATCTGAAGAGTGAGTGGCAAGCTCTCAACAAGAAAGCGGAGAAAGGCAAACTCTTCGGAAGATAAAATTCGTTCCGCCTCGGCTGTTTACCCGCGGCCTTCACCTGGGGTAGGATTTAGCGCCTGCAGTAACACCATGAGTTTCGTAATCCAAGCCGCCGGTAGCACCGACATCGGCCTCGTCCGCAAGAATAACGAGGACAATTTCGGATACGACTTGCGCTACGGGATTTTTGTGGTCTGCGATGGCATGGGCGGACAGCAGGCCGGAGAACTGGCGAGCAAAATCGCCGTGGACACCGTGCTCGACTACTTCCGCGCAGAACACACTACGCCTCCGGTGAGCGGAGGCCACTTCGAAGGCGTCTCGCAACGAGCTGTGGGTCTGGCCACAGCGATTCAATTGGCGAACCAGGCGATTCACGATTCCGGCGCCAGAAATGTTTCTGTTGCCGGGATGGGCTCAACGATTGTCGCGGTCGCGGTGGAGGAGAATCTCTTTTCCATTGCCAACGTCGGCGACAGCCGCATTTATCTCATCCGCAATCACGATGTCGTGCAACTGACTCACGATCATTCTCTGGTTATGGAACAAGTCAGGCGCGGCCTGATGACCCTCGAAGAAGCCGAACACTCGAACATGCAAAATGTGATTGTGCGGGCTCTGGGGACCGACGAGAGCGTAGAGCCGGACCTGGCGGATCACGAGTTTAATTCCGAAGACGTGCTGCTGCTCTGCAGCGACGGGATGTCCCGTTACGTGAAAGAAGAAACCATGGTGGAGTCGGTCAAGCAGGATTCACTCGATCAGGCCTGCACGAATCTCATTGAGGCGGCGAAGAGCGGAGGAAGCGACGACAATATCACCTGCCTTCTCATCCGCGCGGTGCATCCCTCGTGGAAGGATCGTTTATTTGGTCGCCTGTCAGGGCAGAGCGGACAGAAGAGCTCGACGTAACGTCATTCCCGTTCGGCGTGCCTCTTAATGGCCTGCAACCTGGGAAACACACTTCAGGCCCTGCATATCGAAGAAAGGATTCGCGGTCCCACTGACCTGAAGTAGAAAGTCGTACGACTTCTGTTTTCCGGTGGGCAGGATGATGGGCTTGCCGTTGGTTTCGTTCACCCATTCCAACTTCCCTGACCCCAGGTAATGCGCTCTGGCCACGAAATGGAATGCTGCCCATGGACCATTGAAAGAATCCAGCGTGTCACCGCCCTTGGTCGTCACCAGGATGTCCTCAGGCGCACCGGTCCAGACGAAAGACTTCTGCGCGCCTTCACCGGCCAGAGTTTCGCTCCCGATCTTCACCTCAACTCCTTCTAGATTGCTGGGCAATTGTTTCAGTGTATACGCGAGATGCGGAGGGGGAGTGCCGGACGGGTATAGAGTCTCGCTTAATCCTGCGGCGCGATTCATGAAAAGCAGAAAAGCCGGCGAGGGTTTCACGGTTGCGGACGGGTTGGCCACATATCGAGATCCCACCTTTAGTACAAACGGCTTCACGTCGTCATTCAACTTTTTCCAGGCATCGGCGCTGGGTCCGAACACTGCGTACAGCTGATCGAGGGGTGCATCCTGTGGAGAATTTGGATCAAATGGGTACTTGCTGCCTACACCCGCAAACTGCGAACAGAAACCCTTGCCTGAACCGTTGGCAATGTCGATCGGACCGCGTTTTAGTAAGGCGTCAGCGGCCTTGATCGGCTCCTCAAGCAATCGCCGCACTTGCTCCTGGTTCCCGAACTGTGCATCCACCGGCACGGAAGTAATGGTGTTCGTCACGGCGGTGGACGCAGCTCCCGCAGATCCTGCTGCCGAAGCCAGGGCGGCCGGATCGGGTGCGCCGGGGTTTGTGGCCAGGGCGTGAAAGTCCGTCTGCAATTTGCCCAAAGCCTTGACATAGTCCTCAGTAGCTTTCGAAATGTAGCGATCCGGTGGCTTATCGGCCGGACCGGGAGGTGCAACCGCTTGAACGGGGGTAAACGGGGCCTTCACTTCCGGAGGGGCGATGTCGGCGTTATGGGAAACAAAGTAGAGCAGCACCAACAGGGGAGACGTGGGAGCGGTGAGTTTTTCCAATTTCTTATCGGCGTCGGCGTTGTCCCTGTAGCCGGTGAAGGAAGACGTCTTCAAGACTTCGTTCCACTCCTTCACGAAATCCTGATCATAGCGTTCGGTCAGTTTTTGTTTCACCATGAGCTGGTCGATGTCTTGAGCGCCGGTCTTTCCAAGGACCCACTCTTCCCCGCTCATATAGGTTGCGGGCGTCTTTAAAGCATCCTGCACAAACTGGAATCCGCTGCGCGTGAAAGCCCCTTTCACCTTGTGGCTGCTTAGAATGACCCCGACCGAATCTGGATATTGCTCATTAAAGCTCAGGTCACGATTGTTCTGTGAAGCCTTGGACAGGAGCTGTGCGTAAAAGCGATCGATTCCTGCAAACTGCTGCAGATAAGCGCGCGCTTGCTCGATCAACATGCGGGAGCTACCGGTGGAAAACGGGTTCTCCTTGGCCAGTTCGACGGCATAGTAATCGAACTGCAACCCAGCCAGGTTCTTGCGATCGTTATCGATGTCGCGGCCATTGACCCAATGGGTCATCAAAACGGGAGTCAAAAATTCTTTTGTACTCTTGTCGTGATCGGTGGGTTCCGTGGTGATGAGGTAGGCCTTCAGATCGTTGTAAGCCTTTTCATAGGCATCGTTGGGCGCGTTCGCTGCCGGCTTATCAGGCAAGGCTAACAGGCTATCCGCCACTCGCTTTTGGGTCTCACCGAACAAGATGCGCCGGAAGCGATCGAAATAGACCGGCTTCGAATCGCGATAGACGCGATCGCCTACATAAAGGCCCCAACGCATGCTCCATGGAGCGCCGTTATCTTCGTAGTCGGAAAGCGTGACGAGTTCTCCTCGCAGACGTTCCAGCTTTTGCAAATCGTTGAGGGAGGCCGCTTGGCCAGTAGCGGTTTGCAGAGAACCCAGGTCAGAGACCGCCTCTTGGACACTCGTTTCCAGCGCCCGATTTCGGAAGAACGAAACCAGGAAGCCGGTCAGGCAGACAAGCCCGACGAATACCACAGCGCCCAAAGCGAAGCGGCGCAGCAAGTTCACGCGCGAACTGGATCCGCTGGTCGCCAGCGCCACGCGGTCTTTTACCAGAACGTCGTTGAACAGGCTGGTTAAGAAGACCCACTGAGGCATGCGGCGAGGGCCCCCGCTGCGCACCGCGACGGGCGCCTGTTGCACCAGCGAGGCGCCGCCGCGAAAGATTTGCGTCGCGCCAGAATTCAAGTCCGCTTCCGGCGCCTCGATCGCCATCGAACGCGCGGCAACTACGTCGTCGACGACGATGGGGCGGACGCCCGTGAAATAAAACCCGCGAAGAAACGGATTCGTACCGAGGTGGCTGGGACGCGCCAGGTCCACCAGAAACTGGACGAGCAGCGTGCGCAGCTTGTTCAGTTCTCTGGGGAACTCATAGATACCGGGCAGCTTGTCGTCTTCGTGCTCGCGAGGAAGCAGGAGAATCCGTCTCTCGGCCAGGGAGTAGAAGATTTCGTCAAACGCCTTGGTGAGACGGCGAGTTTCCTCGTCGGCATACACGCCGGCGCTCAGCGAGCGCAATGGCAAGGTAGCTCCGAGCACCTCGGCGACTTCGTCCTTGCTCATTCCGCGCACGAACTCGGCGAAGAAAGAAATTCGGTCGACCCTGGTGAATAAGACGTAGACCGGAAAGCTGATGCCCAGGAGCTGAGACACTTCCTGCAGCCGCACCGAGAGCCGGCGTGCCGCTGAAACGGTAGTTTCGCTCGCGCCGGACTGCAGAAAATTCTCGCAATCAAAACACACGATCGCAGCCCGCGGCGCTTGCGCCCGTTTGCCGATGGCAGCCGAGAAACGCGCCGGCTGCAGCAGCTTGACCAGTCGACGCCAGCGGTCGGCTTGTCCCATCATCCCGCCGGAGGGGTCTACAAAAATTGCTTGTCGCGTGTACCAGATGTTGGCCGATGAGGTGGGCAGAACCTCAGTGTCCCGATACACCTGCCCGGCCAAGAGTTCCGGATCAAGCGCAGAATGAATAACGACGGTCGTCTTGGTCGAGCCGGGGTCTCCGAGAACAAACATCAGCGGAAGGCTGCCAAGGTTGGTCCCTTTCCCGAGGGTCGAGTGCTTTAACCGCCGGATCGCCTCACGAACCACAGTATCCAGATCGTCGGTTCCGCTGGGTTGGGAGCCGTCTTCCGGGGGAGGCTCGTTCGCTTTTTTTACACTGTACTGATACCACAAGACGACTCCGGCCCCGATCAGCCCGAGCAATGCAAGCACGCCCCGCAATATCCAAATATCCGAGCCATGCAGAGGCAGAAACCTGCCAAGAAACCAAACCAGCACCATGTAAATCAGCAGTACTAGAATGGTCACCCAGTACATCCAATCCCCCTATCTCAGTATTTCGGCCACCAAAGCGGAGAGCGACGACACGCCCGACATCAGGACGAACTTGGAAACGATGAAACCCACCACCGCGAGGCCTGCAGTGATCAGAGCTACATTGCCCAGGACTCGGCTCCAGCGATCCGAATGCACGACGCGTACAGCATCGGCAGGAATGGCGCCGCGGGGAGACAACGGACCGGCAGGTCCCCGCACCCGCCGGATTTTCTCCTGGATCGCCGCCATGATGGACCGCAAGTCCCCGCCCGCCGCATAGCGTCCTTTGAAACCCAACAGCAGACACAGGTAATACACCTCCAGCAGATCGGCTGTTTCGTTGGAATCGCTGCGGTTCAGCGTCTTCTGCAACTCCTGGAAGAAGACTTCTCCGGCGAGTTGGTGACCAAACAATTCCGCCTGCAAAGGCAGTCGCGGCCAGTTGGCAAATACAGGGTTTCCCGAGCTCAGCACCGATTCGTCGAGAAAAGCCACAACCGCAAAAATCACCTGCCTTACGTCTTCCGGGTTGCAGCCGCGACTGCGCGCTTCCTGTTCGGCGACCCGCAATCCCTGTCTCATCTGCGCCCGGAAGGCTTCGGGGTCCATGACCGCCTGGCGGTTGTAGCGCAACCGCACCACGGCCGTGAACACTTCCTGAAAGCCCAGCGCGAGGTTCCAGCCCCGCCGATCTAGCGCAGGACTCGATCCCCGATAACTTCCTAGTGGTGTAACTTGTGTTGATCCCATGTCAGCTCTCAAGCAAAACGATCAGTTCAACTTCGGGGGATGGCAGTTCTCCGGGCACGTAGACTCCGACTCTGGAAGTTTGCATGATGTGCTCCCAGCAAGGGCCGCTCCGGGTGACGACGAAGTACTGGCTGTCGACCTTGGCGGCAATTGCCGCGGGCGGGACCTGCATATGAGTTAGTGTCAGACCGGGTAGGGCCCGTTTCACGAGTTCTGGAACAAACTGTGCGGAACACACCTTCACCAGCTTGAGAGTCTTCGAGATAACGTCGGCTTCTCCCACCGGCGATCGCACGCCCAGCACCCAGCGGGAACGTCCCAGACAGCGTTGGTCGCGAATCTGCCCTTCGTAGAAATATCGCGCCGCGGGTGCAAGCGGAATCACGATCGCCTGCGACGGGACAATAATTTCGAGGTGACGAAGGATGTGATCCTCGAGGTAGGTGAAGCCCGGACCGGGATCATAGTGGTTATAGGCAGGGAGTGAACGGGGATTGCTGTCAAGGCTGAAGGTGCAGAGCGCCCCGGCGAGCCGCGACATTTCGCGAAAAAGTTCTTCGGGATGACGGTGTTTCGCCAGCAGAATATGCCGCAATGGGGTCAGACTGGAGTTGATTGCGTGCAGGAACCAAAACTGAGCGACCTGGCGGGCCGACATGCCAGTCTGGAATTTTCCACCCGCCTGCTGCTGCTCTTGCGTGACGACGCCGCTCTTCTCCTCAAGAATTTCAACCAGGCGCTGCAGCATGGCGGTAAGCCGCTCGTTCGAACTCAGGCGCAGACAAGGTGGAACATGGGTCGGATCGTAGACGAAGTGACCGGACTGATCGCGCATCACTCGGGCGATGGGAAGCGTCAGCAAATTCTCGTCTTCTTTTGGGAGCACCACCAGGCGAATATTCTTTCGGCCCAAGTGGACCGGCTTGGCATCGAGTCCTGTGTTCTCGTCGCTGACCATTTCAACGGTGCTGGTGTAACGGGCACTCCCGGACGGAATCGGATCCAGGTCGCAGTTCTGCTGGCCGGGCACCCAGGGGGGAATGGCCAAGGCCACCGTCAAATTGTCAGTGGCGGGTTGAAACTGTTCGGCAATGTTGTAGGGATCGGGGCGAGGGTCACATTCAGGAATATCAAAAGGCAGGCCATCCTGAAACATTCCGCGCGCGTGCAACAGGCTTACGGTGCCATTGCGCAACGCATCGGCATCGAGTTGGCACGCCGCCAGCCCGTACGCGTCCTTCCACAGGCTGGCCGTGGCAAAGTGAACGGCCTCCTCGAAATAGCGGTTTTGCGCCTGAAAATGCTGCGGCGCCAGATACATACCCTCCGCCCACACCACTCTCGACAACAACTTCATGCCGGCATCACCTGGTAGCAGGAGACTTTCTGTGAGTCGCTAGGCTGCCGGACGCACACTTTGGCTGTCGCGGCACGCATTCGCGTCTGGCCAGCGATGCTAGGCGGATCAGTCCCTATTGTCAAGGAATTCAGCGGCTTGCGCCGCAACAGAAGCGAGCGTCTCTCCTTTTTAGTTCGATTTCTCTTGAACCGTTGAACGCAGGATCTTGACCGGCCCCAGCAGCCCGGACGAAACGAGTTTCGAGTCCGCCTTGTAGAACTTCGGCGAAGTAAAAGTGTAGGTCTTGGGGGCATTAGGTTGGCGATCGCCAATGATTCGGTTCACCCAAGGGTTCGTGACCTTGATCTCGACGGTGTTGGCGCCCGGCTTCAAGGCGCTAGTAACATCGGCGCGGTAAGGTGTCTTCCATAGAATGCCGAGGGGCTTGCCGTTGACGGAGACTTGCGCCAGATTCTTGACTTCACCCAAGTCGATCAACAACTTGGTGCCATGCTTGAACCAGTCGGGCGAGGCCTGAATCGTTTTGGCATAGGTGCCTACGCCGGAAAAATACTTGACTCCGTCGTCGTGGTTGTCGCTCCAGGAAGCCAGCGTATTGAGAGTGATCTTCGCCGGGGCTCCGCGATCTGGCTCGAAGCTGAGATCCCATGAACCTTCTACGGTCGCGACGGCTTCTTCCGTGATCGCGGGCAGGATACGGGTTGGGGCCTTCGCCGGCTTGCGGAATACAACGAACACAGTGCCCCACGGCTCGAGGTGCAGGGAGACCGTGGTGCGGCCTCCTACTATGCGGTAGGCAGCGGGCTCCATCAGGCCGGTATCTGCATGCCATAGTTCGGCTTCTTTCCCGTCCACACGGAAGGTTGCGTCTAACGCCTCGTCGCGGTCATTACGATTGTCCACGTAATAGAGATCTCCATCAGCAAGCTTGCGGTGAACGAACAGCAGATTGGCATCGGATTCCGGTTTCGTGTAGGCGAAGTCAGGCTCCGCATGAACGGCGGCGAGCACGTCCGCTAACTTCTGATCGCCATAGACTTTGCCCTTGCCGACGGAATTGCCGGCGCCGGAACCCCATAGCTGATCGACAATATTCTGGAATTCTTTCGGATCGTCGCTCAGGCTTGGGGTGTCGGTGGGCTTCGGACCAGAAACAACGGCTCCTGCCTGAACCAGATCGCGAATCTTGCGCAGCACAGGAAGGGACATATGCTGACTGTGGGGATCGAGCGCGAGCACGTGATAGCTCATGCCGCTTGCCGTGGCGAGTTGGCCGTTTTCGAACCTGAGCACGTGCACCAGATGCGTCGGCGTTGAAGTAGTCGAAGTTGTATCCTTCGGGAACGTCCGGACCTTGCTTTCCGAATAATGCGGTCAGGTTGGAGTCTTCCCCGTAGAAATAAGCGATATCAGCTCCGAAATGACCCTGCTGCAGCAGGTAGCAACTGCGAGCCAGGTATCGAACCCAAGGCGTGGCTTGTTCCGCCCAGGTTTCGTTACGCGTAAACCATTGTCCGAAGGGTCCGAGAGAGAGGCCCGGCTTTTTGTCGAGTAGCGGTTGGTGAACCGAGGTGTGGATGACGAATCGATTCAATCCCATCGCCATTTCTTTGTCAGCGGTCGGTTTCAGTGTTGCCGGTGACCAGGCCCACGCGCCGGAGGACGCGGTCATGGATTCGGCAGCGACCAGATTCTGACCGTAAATGTGCGCCACCGAAGCGGACTCGCGAATGTCCGCGTTGTAGCCCGGCAGGTCTTTGTTGACTCCCGGTTTCTGCGTCCACATCGCCGACATGGGAACATCGTTACTGCGTTTCACTTCCATGCCGTCGCCAATGAAAGCGCGGCCCTCTTCGTGAGACTCGCCATAGTGACCCATCCCACGTTCGTGGAGCATGGCAGTAATCTGGTCGTAGTGATACTCAGCCAGCAAGTCGCCTAGAGTTCTTCGGAAGTCCCACAGAAAGCGCTCGCTTGACTCCGAACTCTCGACTACGCGGCCCGTCAGCACCGGCATCCATGGACGCGGATCATAGCCGCGGCGCTTGGTGAACTCGGCAAACATATTGTCGGTCCAGTTCGCCGTGCCGGCTTCCCAACTGTCGTTGATCACGAATTTCAAACCTTGCTTGCCCATGAGTGGCCCAACCGCGCTCTTGTAGTTATCGAGGTACGTGTTCATGTACTCCCTAACATCGTCGCGGCTGAGTTTATCCACCTCGAGTCCAGTGCCCTCCGGAGATGCGGGATGATTGGTCACACCAGTGAGTGAGTAACCAAAGCGCAGCACAACCCAGCGGCCCGCTGGGGGCGTCCAGTCGAGGGTACCGTCGGCGTGCATCTTGGAAGTCAGATCGACGATGCCATCCTTGCGAATCGCATCGGCAGCCGCGACTGGCGGCGTTGCAAAACCTTCAAAACTCTGGAGGTTCGCGAACCCAGCCTTCTCCTCGAAGCGGCTGACGCGAGCGCCGGGATGGAGCACCAGTTCCGAGATCTCGAAGTTGGGGTTGGGCTTCATACTGCTGAAATCGCCAAAAGGATTCTCGACATCAAAATTCATGTCGCTGAAGCCCGAGGGAGGCTTGTCGGTGAAGGCAACTCGGAAGAAACGCGCCGCGGTCGCGGGGAATGCGATGGTGTGTTCCTCGCCGCCATCGTTGGGAATGTCGGTAAGCTTGCGAAAAGTCTGGCCGTCATCGCTGGCCTGGACCTCGGCGATGGATGGCGCTGCTCCGAACATATTGGCCGCCGCTGCCCCTGGATCGTTGAGCACCAGAGTCACGGCGTGCATCGTCTGGGGGCTCGCAAATTCATACTGGACCCACGCCTGCTGCCCTGCCTGGGCCTTCGGTAATTGTGTGGTTTTGACCAAGTCTCCGTCCGTCAACAAAGCTAAGTCGAGGTTACCGGCGCTCGAAGTAATCTTCGGCTGCAGCGCGGCCACGGGTACATCGCTATCGGGCGCGCGATAAGCGACGACTGCGCTGTCGGCGTAAAAGGACGGCGGCGCTGCCGGTGCCTGGCCACCTATCATGGCCAGAAAATCGAAGATCGGAATATTTTGGATCGGGCCGCTAACCGTGGGCGGATGCGGTAACACGCCGTTGAAAGGCTTGCTGCCTTCAATCCTGGTTTCGCTCCACACCACTTTCTTCATCCCTTGGCTGGGCTTCACCCAGGGCCCGCCTGATTCGCTCCATCCGGGTGAACCAGCAATTGCTTCTTCCAGTCCAAGCTGGTCGGCGAGTTTCGTGGTGAAAAGGAAAGCGTCTTTCCACTCCGGTGTCATGTAAATCAAACGTTTGTCCACTAGTTTGGGAGTGCCGAGTGACGCGTCAAAGTTCTGGAAGCCGCCAATACCCACGCGGTTCATCCATTCGAGGTCAAGCTTGATGCCCTCCTTGGTGATGTTCCCATTCATCCAGTGCCACCACACGCGGGGCTTCGCCGAATTCGGCGGCGTCTCAAAGCCGGCTTCCAGATTCTGTCCGAATGTTGAGACTCCCACGCTGACGATGAATGCGAAAAGAGCCAGTTTCCGACTGACTGCGGCAAGAGTGTAGCTCACCGTGTGAGTCCTCCCATTCCCCGATTTCAATTCCCTTCCGTTGGCGTTCGGTTCCCCAGGCTGCCTCACTTAACTTCAAAGTTGTACGACCCTGCGCCAATCATCACCACGCGCGATCCTCCCTCTGGCTCAGACTCCACGGGATTGCCGTCTTCCGTCAGGTGCGCCCCGGGAATTGCCGGCAGGAAGACTTTGGCCGAGGTATTCGCGGGAATCATGACCTTGAGAGAAAATGGGCCCGCCGGCGTTCCGTTCCAATCGCTGACGATCGTGCCGTAGACCGATTCATATTCCGCTCGCGCCGAGGTCATGCGCGAATCGAGGTGCGGGTGAATGACGATCTCTTTGAAGCCGGGCGAATCGGGTGTGGTATCGATTCCAGCAGCGTAGCGATAGACCCAGGCAATCACCGATCCAAAAGCGTAGTGGTTATAGGAATTCATGGAAGGATCGCCGGTGTCTCCGTTCCAGCGCTCCCACCAAGTGGTCGCGCCCTTCGAGAGCATGTAGCCCCACGAAGGATAGGTATCGTTCAGCAAGAGACGATAGGCGACATCGCTCCGCCCATGATCGGCGAGGGTGAACAGCAGGAAGGGTGTGCCCAGGAATCCTGTCGACAAATGCCAGTTCCGCGACTCGATCTCCTTCACCAGTTTGTCGACCAGCAAGGGCTCGAGCGCTGAGGGCGCCATTTTCGTGTAAAGGGCAACCACGTAGGAAGTCTGCGTTCCGGTCCCGACTTCGCCATCATCCTTGATATACGCCTTCTGGAAAGCCGAGCGAATGTTCTGCACGACCTCGTCGTAGCGTTTGACGTCGTCCTCCTTGCCGACGGTGCGCGCCATTTGCGACATCATGTGGGCGATCAAAGCCCAGTAGGCTGTCGCCAGGAGATCCTTATTTGTATGCTCATCGGGGGCGAGCCAGTCTGCGAAGTTGGGGCCCACGCCCTTCTTGCGCAGAAAGTCAGGATTCCTGCTTTGGATGAAGTCCATCCAGCGCTTCATGGCATCCCAGTTCTGTTCGATGACGGCTTTGTTCCCGTATTGCATCCATGTCGTCCAGGGAACGATCACTCCGGCGTCGCCCCAGCCCGGAGCGCCTACCATGCCTTCGTTCCATGCCGACGTACCTTCTGTTCCCCCTCCGCCGAACGGGAGCGTGTTGGGTGAAACATTGGTAAACGCGCCCTGGCTGGTTTGGGCGTCCACGATGTCCTGCATGAATTTCTGCGAGAACGCGGCGATGTCGAAGTTGTAGCTTCCCGTGCGCCAAAAGACGCCAGCGTCGCCCATCCACCCCAGGCGTTCGTCGCGCTGCGGGCAATCGGTGGGAATGCTTAAGAAAATTTCCGCGCTGACCCCAAATGCCAATCGACCACATGTGGTTGACCAGTTCGCTCGCAGTGGTGAGCTTGGCCACGGGATCGCCACTGACGCTACTGACCACGTCTCCTTTAAGAGCATCGAGAGTGGGAACGCCAGGGTAGCCTGTGACCTCAACGTAGCGGAAGCCGTGGAAGGTGAAATGCGGCGCGAAAGTCTCTTCGTCGCCCCCGCGCAGGATGTAGACGTCGGTCGCATCCGCGTTCCGTAGATTCTCTGTATAGATGGTCCCATCCGGATTCAGAATTTCGGCAAAACGCAAGCGGACCTTGGTGCCCGCCGTGCCTTTTACTTTCAGGGTCACCCATCCCACCATGTTCTGACCCATGTCGAAGATGTAGGCTCCGTTCTTGATGGGAGTGACCTGCTTCGGATCCAGAGTCGCGATGACGCGAGCGGGGTCTGTGATCTGGCTTGAGACCGCGATGGACGGAGCCTCCGAAACAACGGCCGAAGACCAGCGCGAGTCGTCGAAGTTGGCCGCTCTCCATCCGTCCTGCTCGAGGCGAGCGTCGTACACTTCCCCGCCGTAAATCTGAGACTCAACGATGGGAGAAGCCGCCGCCTTCCACGAATCATCGGTAACCACCGTCTCGTGGCTGCCGTCCGCGTAGTCGAGTTCGAGCTGCGCCCGGAAACGATTCGGAGGGGAAAAGAAATGCATCCCGGCCCAGGTGAGCGGGCTGCCATACCAGCCGTCCCCGAGAAGGGCCGTGATGGCATTGTTGCCATTGGTCAGCAAATTGGTCACATCGTAGGTTTGATAGAGGACGCGTTTGCGGTATTCGGTGAAGTCTGGCGTCAGCACGTCGGCGCCGACCCGGCTGCCATTCAGATACACGCGGTAGCTTCCGAGGGCGGTGACGTATAGTCTCGCGGTATGAACTTTCTTTGACACAGTCAGTGTTCGGCGCAGACAGGCCGCCGGCTGCGGCAGGGGTCCAGGATCGCCGAGGCGCTTGTCGGTCAAATCGCCAACGGTTTGGGCTGGCTGCCCGCTCGACTGCTTTTCTGGAACCGCCTCCCATTTCTCGTTTGTGGGAATGCGAATGACCGAACCATCGTTGGGCTTGATCTTTATTACTGCTGCCAGCGCGGCCTTCGAGGTCTTGGCTCCGGCGTTCGGGCCCCGCTCTGGCACACCTGCAGCGGTGAGGTGGACCTCGATTAAATTCTTGCCGACCACGAGTTCATCGCTGATTTCCCTGCGGTCGAAAGATCCCCATTCTCTCTTCCGTCCCACTTCGTGGCCGTTCACAGTTGCTGTGAAGTCGCCGCGAACCGCGAGCAAGAGCGCGGCGTCTCGTGGCTTTTCTTTAAGAGTCAGACTCACTCGAAATGTCGCGGATGTCTTCGGAACTACCGCCAAGGCATCTTGGCCTTTGAGCCATATCCAGCGAATTCCCTCGCGGTCGGCCTGATCTTCGGGATTTTTCCAGGCGATCCACCTTGCCTTCCAGGCCTCGCGGTGCAGCAGACCCGTCTCCCACCAGGCGGATTCGGCCGATTCGGACGTTTGCCCGGCCGCGTCCCATACACGGACCTTCCAGTAGTAGCGGTGGCGGGATTCCAATGCTGGCCCGCGGTAAGCCATGTCGACCGATTCGCCAGAACTGTTTCTACCGCTGTCCCAAACGTCTGCATTGCCGGCGCTCAGTCGTTCCGGGGCGCTTGCCACCAGAATCTCGTAAGCAGTCTGCTTCCAGTTACGCTCGGAGTTATTGCTCTGCCAGGAGAGGCGAGGCGAAGCCTGGTCGATCCCAAGAGGATTCACTAGGTACTCGCATCGCAAATGCACCGGAGCAGCCCAAGAGGCCGCGGTCAACCCTAAGAACACGATCATCACGCAAACTGTCAGGATCCTCTTCACGGTTCTTTCTCCTGCGCAGGGCAGTCGTTACTAGCAGCAACTCAACGGCGGGGATGGTTGCACCTCGTCGGCACGAGTGTCAACCGGAGAACTCCCGACACCCGCTGTTTCGCTATGCCAAAGACGGTAGTGCTACGGGAGAAGCGCCAAGGTTGGAAGACCGCTTGATCCGCGCTTTGTTGGCCGGGCTTGCTATGCCGTCAACCAACCGGAAGAGCGCCCGAAACCACTCTGCATGTGTTTCGCATTGCAGAACTGGAGCACTCCGGAAGGAGTCGTTGTTCCGCCCGCACGATTCAACAGACTTGTACGCATTCCATGCCCAGCAACGCGCCAAACTTTCTTAGCCTGCTTGCGATGTGTCCCACTCCAACGGCACAGTGGTGGGCGGGGCCGTGGACATTCCACTGATTCATAAAGTTTCTGGCGCCAAGCGAAAAACGGTAACGGCTGTTCGTGTTGCCGATTTCCAGAATCGGACCCGCTACCGACTCACCTTCAGCCACGAGCAACTGTAGTTTCCCGTCTACAGTCTGCACCACTGAGAGCAGCGTCACTGGCCCGTGCTTCACGGACATCTCCACCGACAGCCCGCGCCCCACCTTGCCGTGGTAGACCTGCAGCGGACGCACCTTGATCTTTCCCTGGGCAATCGCGATGTGGCCCGGGCCGTCGTGTCCCATCAGAACCACATCGTCGTTGTAGTCGACTGCATAGTATTCGGTGAAGGATCCTCCGGCGCCGAATGAGTCCATGATCTTCATGGCCTGGACGTTCTTGATTTCATATTCGCCGGCCACAGGAACTTCGCGCGCCGTCAGCAAACTCGTTCCCAGGATGATTGAACTGATCGTGTCTTCGTTTTCGGCGCTGCCTATGCCCTTGTGGTAGTAAGCCAGCGAGCCGAGTGCGTGAATCTCGACGAGACGATCGAGTGCCACGGACGTACGGGCCGCGCGCTCCAGTTCGTCGGCGGAGCAATCTGGCTGTACCTCCAGCGTAGCCCTGAATTCCGCGACTTTTCTATGAAGATCAGCCTGTCCGACGTCTCGCCGCAACGCAGCCAATTCCTCCACTTCAAGGATCTCGACGTGACCTCCGAAGTAGGCGCACTGCTGGGTGAGGTCCGAATAAATGTCGAGCATGCCTCCGTAGTAGTTTCCCATTACACCGAGACGATTGTGTTCCATGATCTGGGCGACGCGGGCCGCCTCGATCCACTCCGAGATCTCGCCCCAGGCCTCGGGATCGTCTTGCAGCATGCCGCTCACCTGGAAGAACGGAATCCGGCAGCGGTTGAACACGTTGGCAATTTCTGGAACCGGGCATGCCTGGCAGTGGGCGAGCCACTCTCCTGTCATTTTGGTGCGGTCGTTCATGCGATTAAAGCTGTCGTAGTCGATCGCCGCCGCTGGCGCAAGATTGAGAATGATGACAGGGACCTTCGCCCGGCGCACCGCGGGCAGTACCGTCGAGGACAGTGCATAGGTCGTGACATATAAGAAGATGAGGTCGATGTCTGCTTTGCGGAATTCGTGCCCCGCGGAAAGCGACTTCTCGGGCGTGTCGATCAAGCCCAGGTTGACAACCTGGACGCGGGAGTTGGCGAGTTTCTGTGCGACCTGCGCGATGTAGCCGACCAGGCGATCCCGCAGCCCGGGAAATTGTAGCCAGTAGGTATCCAGACCGATTCCGAAGAGGCCGACCTTGAGCTGATCTGGAGGCATGAGTGTTTCCCGCGAGCTTTAGTGGCACAAGATAGTTCGGGAATCGTTGGCCAGCATAGTCCCTGGGACTTTGAGCCGCAAGCATCCTGCAGGGATAGCCACTCCGTTCTGCAGTGCAAAACCATACTCATGCGGTTGAGGCCGTGGATAAACTGGAGCAGAATGCGCCCAGCTTCAAGAACCACGCGACAATGGGGCGGGCACTGCAGACCCTCGCGAGCACTTGCCGTTTGTCATCGCGAAATAAGTCTGCCCATGGCAATAGCCGATTGACGCTCCTGGCACCGGGTGCGAAGATTCGGCCTCACGAAGAGTCTCGTTGTACAGACGCCGAAAGTGTCGTCGACTCGCTCTTCCGGAGGAGACTATGAACTGCGAGTTACCGCGGACTTCAGGAGCTCTGCTGGTCGTCGTGTTGTTCGTCCAACTCTCAGTTGCACAAGACCAGCCAGCTAAGGTTAGCGTTCATTGGGACAAGGTAGTGCGGGTTTCCCAGACGACGCCGACTCTGCAAGTCGTGGTGAACCCTCCCTTGCAGCGCGGGACGCCGGTTCACGACAATGCGTTTAAGTCGCTGCACGATTTGCAGGCTGACTACGTGCGCTACGTGCCATGGCTTCCCTATCCGAAGCTGGGCGTGGCCGAACTGGAGCCTCCTGCGGATGGCAAGACGTCGTGGGACTTCACGGCGATCGATCCGATGACGATCGACTTCCTCGACGCCACCAAGGGCCATTCGGTCATTCTCAACTTCAGCACGATTCCGCAATGGATGTACAAGTCCGACAAGCCGTGGACATATCCCGCGGATCCCAACCAGGTCATGTGGGACTACGAGAGCGGCACCGAACTGCGAGATCCCAGCATGAAGGAAGTAGCCGATTACTATGCGCGGCTGGTCGCGTGGTACACCAACGGCGGCTTTACCGATGAGTTTGGCAAGCGCCACGAGTCGGGCTACCACTATTCAATCTCGCACTGGGAGGTGCTGAACGAAATCGACTTCGAGCACCACATCGACCCTGAAACCTACTCTCGCCTTTACGATGCAGTCGTCACCGCCATAAAGAAAGAGCAGCCCGGTATGAAGTTCGTTGGGATGGCGCTGGCCATGGAGACCGACCCGCACTATTTTGAGTATTTTCTTGACCACAAAAACCACATGCCCGGCGTGCCGCTGGATTTCATCTCGTATCACTTCTACGCGATTCCTACCCCGGACGAAACACCCGAAGCGGAGCAGTTCACATACTTCGACCAGGCGGATGGATTTCTGAAGACAGTGCGCTACATCGAATCAATTCGCAAACGCCTTTCGCCCGAGACCAAGACCACGATCGATGAACTGGGCGTGATCTCGGCTGACGACCTTTCGCAGGGAGAGCCCGGGCACGTCGCCAAGCCGATCGAAAATTCTTATTGGAATCTAGCCGGAGCGATGTACGCCTATCTTTTCGGGGAGATGACGAAGATCGGTATTGATGTCGCGGGCGAGTCCCAGCTCGTGGGCTTCCCCACTCAATTCCCTAGCGTTTCGATGGTTGACTGGAATGATGGCAAGCCGAACGCGCGGTTCTGGGTGCTGAAGCTGCTGCACGACAACATCGGCGCCGGGGACAAACTGGTAGAGATCGATGAGGTCAAGCCGAACACCCCCTACATCTACACGCTTGCCTTCGTAACGCGGGACGGCAAGAAGCGCGTGTTGCTGGTCAACAAGCGGGATCGGACATTTGATGTCTCGGTAGTCGGCGCCAGCGGGGGCCAGGTTGATTACGTAGATCAGACCACGAGCTTCCAGCCACCGGGGAACACAAAACTGAGAAGCGACACCCTGAAGTTGGCAGGATTCTCCGTTGCAGTGGTAACGCTTCCCTAACCGCGCTTCCATACCTAGAACGATGGTCACTGCGCGGCGTTAAGATCAACCTCCTGCTTCGTGACCTGATCGGGCGTGAAATATTGCGGTGCGATGTGCTCACTGGATTTCTGCCGGAGCCGCTGAAATTCGGCGTCCGCCTTCTCGGCCTCCGCGGTGTTACCCAGGGCCTTTTCTGCTCTCGCCAGCCGATACCAGGACACAGCGTCGTCATGATTCAAAGCGATGGCTTTCTGAACATGAGGCAGCGCAAGCGCCGGCTGACTCAGTGACAGCAGGACCGATGCCAGACCTAGATGGGCCTCTTCAAAGTCCGGATGAGACTTCAGGGCCAGTTCAAAGGCATCTTTGGCTTCGTTGAGTTGGCCTGAAGTACGATAGATATCCCCGAGTTCGTACGCAGCGTTAGCGTTGCTGGAATCGAGCTCCAGTTCTTTTTCGAACTCTTTCATCGCCTGGTTGCGATCATCTGTGGAGGTAGCGTCTCGCGAGCGGGCAAGAAACGTTCGACCCAGTCGATAGTGAACGCCCGACCGGCTGGGATCGATCGCAATCACCCGCTGATATTGGTCGATCGCCTGGACGTACGATCCCTGGCTTTCATAGGCTTCCCCGGCAGCCTGGTGGCGCCAAACGGAGTTTGGAGCTATCTTGGCCAACTTCTGTACGCTCAGGAAAGCAACATTTCCAAAGATCTTCGCGTTGTGGTAAAGAACCTCGGGATCATTGGGATAGAGACGATCCAGATCCACCGCGACCTCAACTGCCTTGCCGTCCTCGTGTAGCCAGGTGTAGGCCCTCTCCAACTGCAGGCCGCACATCCGCTTGATGGCAGAATCCGCCGAGCGATGGAACCCTTTTTCCAGCCCTGGCAGGGCCTCCTGGTATTGACCGAGTTCTGACAGCGACATGGCCAGCAGGGTATCCAGCTTAGGGAGTGACGGATTGACCTTGAGCGCATGTCGCAACGACGGAACAGCCTGCTCGAATTTCTTCTCCTGAAAGTAAATGAGCCCCAGGTTGGCGTAGATCTCGGGAACGTCGGGCTCGAGACTCCGCAGCTTTTCGAAAGCGCGCTCGGCGTCAGGGTAGCGTGCCTCTGCTAACGCCTTTTGCCCCTCCTGCGAATAGCGTTCAATCTCCGCGTCGGTCGAGCTTTGGCAGTATCCGGCGCAGGCCCAGAGACAAATGGCGAATGCCGCACCTTTCAATACAGTCCTTGGGAAGTGAAGCATGCCCCGAGTGTACCTCACCACACATCGATCAGTTTCACACTGGTCATCACGGCAGCCTCCCCGACGGGAAGCATTCCCGGGCAAGAAAAATCTGCCACGCCCCGAAAGGCGTGGCAGAGTAAACGGGCAGCGTGAAGCCATTTCTCAGAAGGTTAACTTCCCACTAAGTTGAAGGATACGAGGCGACGATGCCTGTGTAATTTGACCGAAGTCGGAAGCACCGACCGTACGGGAGATGGCAGCGTTGCCGCCCGACCCTGCGAGGACCAGGCCGCCCACGTCACCGCCGTATTGGTGATGGTTGAAGGTGTTGAACGTGTCCAGGTGTAAGGCGAATCTGACCCGTTCACTGATCACGAAAGCCTTTCCGATACCCATATCCCAGTTGTTGATACCAGGCTGGCGCAGAATGTTTCGCCCGGTAGTCCCGAACACACCGAGAAGAGGCTGCGTAAAGCAGGCCGGGTTCAGACGCTGGAACGAACCCGACAGACCGGAGTGGATGTTGCAGCCGGAGACGCGGTCCGCACGCTGGGGAACAGCTTGGAGGACGCCGCCTACGTCGTTGGCGTAGACACTATAGGGGAATCCGGTCTGGAACGTGGTGATGCCGGTGAGTTGCCAGCCGCCCACTAGCAGGTTGGCTGCCCGGCCGACTCCTCCCAGCACCTTCTTTCCCCGACCGATCGGCAATTGATACACGTAGCTGGCCACGAACCGGTGATCGACGTTGAAGTCCGAAGGTCCGTAGTCCAGTTCGGGATGATGATTGTCCATCGTGCCCTGGAAGCCTTCGCCGGTGGCGCCGACACCGGCCGCCGCCGACTTGTCATCCATGCTCTTGGCCCAGGTGAAGACTCCGGTTACGGCCAAGTCGCCAGCGCGATGCTCAAACTTCACGTTCATCGCGTTGTAATGAGAATAGCCGTGCCAGTCGCTGTTGATGTAGAAACTGGTGAAATTCTTATACGGCAACCGACTTGTGTTGGTGCAGGGGGCTTGGGTGAGGTTGTCGTAATTGCCTCCCGCGTCCGTGTGCTGACAGAACGCCAGGCTGGCTGCGGGAATGGGGAACGGCTGCGCGATGTTGCGACGGTCGAGCAGGTGGACCGCGTGGGTTCCGATATAGTTCACTTCTAAGGTCGTGTTCCGGGCAAGCTCGCGCTGGACCGACACATTCCACGACTGGACATAGGGGTTGATGGGATTCTCCGACTCGATCACCGCCAGGAACGACAGGGTCGATGCGGGGAACGGCGCCAGGTTGGAGAAACTCACGAACTGCTGGTTGCTGAGCTTGAATGGTATGGTGGGATCGGATCCGGGGCTCAGGTTGTTTCGAATACTGTAAGGATAAATGTCCGCGGAGTCGTCGATTTCACGTCCTTCCGAAGAGTCGAAGAAGATTCCGTAGCCGCCGCGCACCACCGTTTTGTTAGTGAGCCGGTAGGCAAAGCCGAATCGTGGAGCGAAGGGTTTCTTCGAGCCGGGGTGAGGCACGGAGCCGCAATACCTCAGGATAGGGCCGCTCGTCGCATCGCCTCCTGGCGCCACGCCGTTGCTCGATAGCGCCTTGTCGGCGTAGCACAGCCCGCCATTGGGGTTGGTCACGTCAAGCCAGAAGAAGTGGTTCGATTGCTCGTAGGCGGCGGCCCGGTAATCCCAGCGCAGGCCTACGTTGAGGGTCAGCCTCTGGGTCACCTTCCAGTCATCTTGCACATAAGGGGCATAGTAATTGAACACGTGGGTCTGCGGGTTGCCGGCTGTGTTGGTCGGACTCAAGGGACCGGGCACAAATCCGCCTACGTTGTTGTAATATCCGAGCATCATATCGGCAATGGCATTGCCGGTGCCGCACAAGGGTGCGGACTTCGTCGCGCCATTTACCAACACCGGCGCGTTGGGACAACTCGATAGACCCGTTTTAGGGTTAATCGCGCTGTTCGTCTGAACCAGCTGCGCATTGAAGCCCCAGTCGCCGTAGAAATCGTCATCCAGGTTACGAATCAACTTCAAACGGCGTATGTCGAAACCCAGTCCAATGGTGTGCTTTCCGTGAACCGAAGTGAACGAATCGGCAAACTCCCACGCTGGCTGCTCGGATCCGCTGTAGGAATTGACCGAGCCGCCGCCGCTGCCGTACGCCGTCAGTCCTACGTTAGGCCACGTCTGCTGGAGAGGCCCAAACTTCGTGAATACCCCGGTTACCCCGAGGGCAGTCACCTGGTCGGAAGGTATGGTGACGCCTCCCTGGGGCGCGTTCGCATGCAGGTACCCCATGCGGAACGTATTTACGTTTCTAGGTCCAAGGTTGAGAGTGTAGGACCCGGCATAGTTCTTCTGGTCTTCGAAATACAGTTCAGTGCCGTGGACAAGATCGTTGGAGTTGTACGGCCCGCTGTTCTGATAGTGGGATTTGGTGAACCGGAAAAAGACCGAACCAAACCTGCCGAGGTTCTGATCCCCACGATAGGTCTGCTGGTTGGTGGTCAAGGGGAAGCCATAATTCTTGATGTAGTTGACGACTCCCTCAGGCTGGTTGGGAACCGTCGGCGTCGCCCAGAAATGGTTGGCAACCGCAACCAGCCCGATCCGGCTGGTAAAGCGGCTTGCGGGAACAATATTCCCGGGGAATGGCTGTCCGGTTAGCGGGTCAACCGGCATACAGTTGTAGCCGGCGGCGAGCAGGGCGGTGCAATCGGCAGTGCCGTAGGCGGGCAGAGGGCCACCGGGCAAACCCGCGACTCCAGCGGGATAAGTCTCACCCGAGAAATCACCGGTCAAGGTCGCCGGATTGGGCATCGTGTAATTCACCCGTGCGCCGTTGATGATGCGCCAGCCCTCGTAGTTGGCCATGAAGAAGGTCTTGTTGCGGCCGTCATAGACCTTGGGAATGTAGACCGGTCCGTTCACCACGAATCCAAACTGGTTCTGGCGCAACTCCGGGTTCTGGGTTGCGACTCCCGACTTGAAATCGGTATATGTGGGGAATGGTGATGCGTCGAACGTGTCATTGCGATTGAACTCGAATACTGCGCCGTGGAGTCTGGTTTCCGCCGCCCTTGCTGATAATGTTGATCTGGCTGGCACTGTAGCCGTACTCGGCCGAGTACGTGCCGCTCTCCACCTTGAATTCCTGAATCGCGTCCTGCGACAAAACCACCGCCGGAGTAACCAGAGCCGTATCGGTGTTGATCAATCCGTCCAGCGTGTAGTTGTTGCCTTCTGGCCGGCCACCGTTGATACTCACGGCGTTGCCTTCGCCTTGGCGCATGGTGCCCTGCTCGCCGCCCACGGTGACCGCGCCGGCGCCGATCAGCAGCAATTGCATGAAGTTGCGCCCGTTTAACGGAAGCGCTTCCACCTGCTGTTGGCTCACATCTTGCGACAGCGCAGAGCTGTCCGTATCCAGAGCCACGGCGCTCGGCATTGACTTCGCACGGGTCGGAACTGCGCCGGCCTTCAGACTGACATCAAGGCGCGAGCCTCTGGCCACCTCAGGACCACGACCTGTGGCACAACGATTTCTGAAACCCGTGCGACTTCAACTGCTACGCTGTAGGTCCCGGGCTCAGGTACGGCACTGTGAAATCGCCCGAGGAACTCGTCTTCCGTGTGAGCTGGACAAGCCATTTGTGGCGCGTTGTTAACGTCGACTTGGCTTTGGCCATCACCGCGCCGGAATTGTCTGTGACGGTTCCAAGGATGGTTCCGTAGGCGCCGCCCTGTGCGAACAGCAGACCCGCTGACGAAACTAACAATAAGAACTGCAAGAAATTACGTGTCATCGTGGACATGTCGATTCCCCCTCTTTGGCGACCAAAGAAACGTGTAGCGCGGCCCCCGTGCCCCAAACAGCTGTCGCACTGGCGCGGATGCTCACACCGGTCATTGCGCACCGTCAACCCGCAAGTAAGAAACGGCCTGCGTTTTGCAATGAGAAACAACCAGCCGTCGTGCGTAGGGAACGAGGAAACGCCTGACGTGACAAAGAACTTAGGCCAGTACGGAGAGGTCACAAGTGGTGGTTTTCAAGCGTTAGGAAAGGACGTACCAATTCTGCATTGCGAAATGTTTCGACACCGTAGTGGTGTGGAAACCATGGAGCGGCTGGGGAACTTCTGCGATTACTTTCCGCTCCCTTCGCCCCGAGTCCGCGAACGATCAGATACTGAGTCTAGGCTGACCGATGTTCGCGCTGGAGCACGGAAGACTCCGATCTCACCAGTTGTTCCAGTTGATCGTTCGGATAGTAATGATCGACCGTACCAGGAGTGACGAGCTTGTGTTCCACAAAAACCGCAGGCGGCACTGGACGTTGGTTCAAAATGTCGAGACTCACGCGAATCAGGTTCTCTCCGTAGTGCTCGGGAAAGTAGGCCACGGATCCCACCAAGCGAGTCTTGGGCTCGCGGAGTGCAGCTCTTCCCTCCCGCGAAGCGTTCTGCCCCATGATGGCGCAATTCTCCGCTCGACCAGCCTCCTCAAAAGCGCGCAGGGCTCCAAGAGCGCTGGGATCGTTGATGCCCCCACAAGCACATGCCGGGAACGAGAAAAACGCAGATTTCTGCGCACCGCTTCGAAGCTTGGACCTAATTCTCCATCGCCGTCGAGGTAGGTCACACGGCAATTCGCGGCGCTGGGAAGCACTTATTGATGCCCACCAGCAATCCCGACAACCTCATGCGCGGAAGGCTTCCGCCCGCTTTAATTCCAGCAAAATGATTTCATCCACTTCCGATTGCCAGTGCTCCTTCACCCACCTTCCGAGATATCGTCCGCCGATCAGCCCCGCCTCGTAATTGTTCGCACCGTAATAGGTTGCTCCAGGATGGGGAATGTCAATCGCGATCATGGGAATGTTGGCTTCGCGATACTTGGCGGCGACAATCGGTGCGACTTCTTCATCGGTCTGAAACTCAATGGCCAGATCGACCTTTTCCCGCACGAACAGATCCGCGCTGCGCTGCGCAATCTTCGCGCTGTACCTGTTGTCGACGCAGATGAGTTCGATCCCCTCAGCAACCGCTGCGCGCTGCAGGCCTTCCGAGACCTCCTTGGAAAACTGGTAGTCCGTTCCCTGGGCGGCATACCCGAGCCGGTAGAGCCGCTGTCTCCAGGGACGCACGCGAGACTGGTAGAGGTTCTGGCCCAACTTGTCCACCATTCCACATTTCTCGAGGGTGTACAGCAGACGGAAAACCATGGTCTTCGGCAGACCACAGCGGGCAACAATTTCTTTGAGTGGCAGCGCCTCACCAGGGGAACGAAACGCGCTGAACAGCTGAGACGAGTGAACTATAGCCTTGACCAGATAACGATCCCGGATCGGACCGGTTGGGCTCATAATTTCGACATCATATTCGTTTTTCGCATTTTACAAAGCAAAATTTGCGATCTGGGTGGGAAGCGGGCGCGCTGGCTCCTATTTCAAGACGGGCAAAGGCGCTGAAATTTCTCCCAGCAGTGTTGAGGCTGATAAGCGCACCGAGGCTATTTCGCAGTAGAAAATCGGTATTTCTCGCGAGCACTGTAACTCTGACCTCCTGGATCGTGGGGCGTTAATTGCAGGGGTTGGCATCACATAGCCCAGCCTCCAAGTCACCCACCCCGGCATGGCATTATTCTGCAAGGCGAAACTGCTATCCTAGTTTCGACCTTCCGGACCGCCTGAAGGCTCCCGGTCACTCTGTATAGTTCAATGTCTGCCTTTCTGACCCCTTTGGGCGGATGGCAAACGATACAGCTCGTTGTGCAATGCGAAACTGCAGGCGTTCCTAAAGAAATCCGTGACCTTGCGAGGGGAGGGATTGTAACCTTCGTTGCCGAGGCAGGTACCTAAGGAGAGAGGTCCCCGAATGGACGCAGGCAAGAGTGAAAAAGTATTTAATGCCCTCGAGACTTTCCGGATCGAACTCCCATCCTGGGGCTTCGCCAACACTGGTACTCGTTTCGGGAAATTTATTCAGCCGGCAGCCGCGACTACCACTGAGGAAAAGTTCAGTGATGCCGGCCAGGTCCATCAGCTCACGGGCGTGTGCCCGACGATAGCCTTGCATGTTCTTTGGGACTGCCCAAAGGGGATATCCAGCACAGACGACATCAAGAGGTTTGCCGATCGTTACAGAGTTCTGCCCGGTTCGATCAATCCCAATCTTTTCCAGGACCAGGAATACAAGTACGGCTCCTTCGGCAATCCGGATCTGGCAATTCGCCAGCGTGCTTTGCAGCACACCAAGGACAGCATAGAGATTGCCCGTCGGCTGCACAGCCGAGACATTTCCATGTGGTTTGCGGACGGCTCAAACTATCCCGGGACAGCAAACATCCGACAGCGCAAGCAATGGTTCACCGAGGTATTGCAAGAGTCACACCGTGCGCTGTCTCCTGAGCAACGGCTTCTGGTTGAGTACAAGCCGTTTGAACCTGCCTTCTATCACACCGATATCGCCGATTGGGGTATGTCACTGCTTCTCTCGCGGGCGGCGGGTCCGCAAGCGAGGGTCTTGGTCGATACCGGGCACCACTATGCGGCTCAAAACATCGAGCAAATCGTTGCCGGGCGATTGTCAGAAGACATGCTCGGTGGCTTCCACTTTAACGATCGCCGTTACGCCGATGACGACTTGACCATCGGCTCTATTGATCCCTATCAGGTTTTCCGGATTTTCCACGAGATCCAAACCTTCGAGTGGGAAACCGGAAAGAAGGCCGATATCGCATACATGGTCGACCAGAGTCACAACCTCAAAGGCAAGATTGAAGAGGCAATCCAAACCGTGACCGTGGCACAACAGTTATTTGCGAAGGGCGCGCTGGTTGACCACGAGGAGTTGTCCCATGCGCAGAATAACTGCGATCTTGTCGGCGCCGAGTCCTTGTTACAGGATGCTTTCAACATAGACGTCCGTCCAGCAATTGAGGAATGGCGTGATTCGAAGGGACTGCCTCGCAATCCGTTGAAAGCGTTTCTGGAGAGTGGCTACATTGAGCGAATCACGAAAGAACGGTCCGTGCGAAATTCACAGAGTATTACCTCTTATGCGTGAGAACCGTCGGACTTCGTAATAACGTCGGCGAGGTCCAACACTTGCAACGAATTAGTCCTGATCGGTCCTATAAATGGTCGAGGCTGTTCACGCGGAAACTTAATGAGCTTTTTGCAAATCCTGACGAACTCGATTAGGGGAATGTTCCCGTCCATAGTGTATTGGACTGTTCTTCCAATGATCCCATTCATTATCGCCGAGCAACTGCGCCCAGTCGGGGAGCCTCCTCAATGGCGCGATTACGGCATGAACATCCTCATCAGCCTGTCCACCGCTTATCTTTCTCTTCCCCTCGGAATTGCCGCCGGTCTGGCACAGACGACTACGCAACTTCCTTCCGTGGAAGCCGCTCGCCTTTAGTTTTCACACTATTGGTGCGGTTCCGATTGTCGGGCCGGGGTTGGAAATCCTGGCGATGATTTTCTTTCCGCTCTTTCTTCACGACTGCTGGTTCTACTGGTCCCATCGGATCGAACACCGAGTGCCTATATTGTGGGAGTTTCACAAGATACATCACAGCGACGAGCGGATGAATACTTCTACGTGGGCGCGCGATCATTTCCTGCAGGAGAGCTGGCGTGCGTTCTTCTCCGTATTTACACTCGGCATGATTATCGATCTTCACCCAACCGAGGCCGGGAAGAGGGCACTTTACTCCACCATGTTCCTGGTCGGCCTGTTGATGTTCTATCACTCGGCCGTCCGGGTCCAACTTCCATGGCTCGATCGCGTTCTGGTGACACCGCAGGTACATCGCATCCATCACTCGGTAAGTGCGGAGCACCACAATCGGAATTTCGCTGATGTACTGCCGATCTTCGACATCGTATTCGGGACTTATCATCGCCCTGTAAGCCAGGAGTTCCCCGAAACAGGGCTCGGTCCGGAGTCACCGGCACCACGCTCACTTTTGTCGGCGAATTCGGTCCCCTCGTTGCGGTCGGCCGTCTGCTGCGACCGGCAAGGCGCGACGGTGCAAATCCTTGAGGTAGCTGAGCCGACATTTACGTTGGGATGGTTTATCGCTGTGATCGAGCTCTTTTGAACAACTGGGAACAAAAAGAGGCACGGGGGGAATTAAAGTTGCGTCATCTACCATGAGCGAGTATCGCCAGAAACCTTACTTAGCTTTCGATTTCGGCGCCCAGAGTGGACGCGCGGTGCTGGCGCATCTGCAGTCAGGAATCCTCACGACTGAGGAGGTCCATCGGTTCCCGAATGAACCGGTTGAGTATGGCGGGGCACTGCACTGGGACCTCCCGAGACTATGGCTTGAAGTTCGAAAGGCTCTCGCCGGTCTGGAAGAAGTTGAATTGGCAGGCATCGGCGTTGACGCCTGGGGTGTCGACTATGCCCTTTTGGGCGAACGGGGCGAGTTGCTCCAGAATCCCTACCACTACCGGGATCGACGGACCGAAGGCGTCATGGATGAGGTTTTCAGGAAAATTCCCAAGGAAGAAATCTACTGGGCAACCGGCATTCAATTTATGCCCATCAACACGCTCTATCAGTTGTTCGCCGAGAAGCGTGACGCGCCCAAAGTTGTTGCGGCCGCAAAACACCTGGTCACGGTCCCAGATCTGTTTAATTTCTGGCTGACCGGCAACGCCGTCTGCGAATTCACCAATGCCACGACGAGCCAGATGGTTGACCCCCTCAAGCGCACCTGGGCCACCGGATTGATGCAGCGCCTGGGACTTCCGGCCGACCTGCCCGCTCCCATTGTGGAGCCGGGCTCGATCGTAGGCACACTCTTGCCCGGCATCGCGGGCAGTTCCCTGCTGGCTGGCACAACAGTCATTGCTCCGGCATGCCACGATACGGGCTCGGCCGTGGCGGCTATATCGGCTCGCGAGGGTACGGCGTTCCTCAGCTCCGGAACCTGGTCACTGCTGGGCACCGAACTCGATTCCCCCGTCATCACTTCTGATGCATTACGGCTGAATTTCACTAACGAAGGCGGCGTTAACGGGACCACGCGTCTGCTGAAGAACGTGATGGGACTCTGGATGCTGCAATGCTGCCGGCAATCCTGGACCCCGCATGGAGATTCGTACGACTACCGGGAATTGATGGAACTCGCTGCGAGGGAGGCGCCATTCCGTCACCTTGTAGATCCCGATGACGAGTCCTTCTTGCGTGCGACAGATATGCCTGCGGCGATCAACCAGTTTTGCAGTCGAACTCACCAACCAGTCCCGAAGCAGTTGGGAGCCTACGTGCGGACCATCCTTGAAAGTCTGGCATTCAAGTATCGGCTGGTCCTGCGGAACCTGGAGCAGGTGAGCGGACAACATATCGAACAGATCCGGATTATCGGTGGAGGGTCGAAAAACCGTCTGCTGAACCAACTGACGGCCGACGCCACGGGGCGGAGAGTTCTTGCCGGTCCGGCTGAGGCCACGGCGCTCGGGAACGTCGCGATGCAAATCCTTGCCACCGGAGGCGCGACTTCTCTGCAAGAAGTACGCGCCATCGTCGAGCGCTCATTCCCCACTGAGATCTTCGAACCGCTCGAAACCGATCAGTGGGATCGTCATGCCGAACGATTCGAGCATTATTGCGAGAGTATCTATGCCTGAAATCAAACAAACCGTTCATCTGAAGGATTTGTGGGACGATGCGAAAGCTCACATGCTGGCAGGTGATCAGTTGGCTCTTTTGCGGTATCGCTCAAACCTGCTGGGCGCGGATTTGCGCATCACTAACTTCGGCGGCGGAAACACGAGCTCCAAACTGGAACTTCCTGACCCGTTCACGGGCCGATCGGTGCGAGTTCTTGCCGTTAAAGGCAGCGGCGGAGATCTTGGCTCAATCACCGAATCCGGTTTCGCCTTGCTGTACCTGGACCGCCTTGAACAACTCAAAGAGTTGTATCGCGGCGAGCAGTACGAAGACGAGATGGTCCGCTATTATCCACTCTCGGCTTTTGGCGAGAATCGCGTAGCCGCCTCGATTGACACTCCGCTGCACGCATTCCTCCCGTTTGATCATGTCGACCACCTGCATCCCGATTGGGCTATCGCGCTCGCTGCCAGCGCAAACGGGAAGCGGAAGTTGGAGGAGTTCAACAAGGAGTTCGATCGCACGATCGTGTGGGTACCGTGGCAGCGTCCCGGATTTGAACTAGCGCTCCTGATTGAGCGGGCGGTCAAAGACAACCCGGGAGCGGAAGGCCTGATTCTCGGTGGCCACGGCCTGTTTACCTGGGGAATGACGCAGCGCGAGTGCTATTTGAACAGCATTCACACCATCGATCAGATGGGCGAATTCATTGTGCAGCATCAATCGAAGAAAGGGGCCCTTTTCGGCGGAGTTGTGCATTCGTCGATTACGGATCGGAAGAATGTTGCCACCCAAATTCTGCCTGCGCTCCGCGGAGCGCTGTCTTCGAATCGTCGCGTGGTGGCTCACTACGCCGACGACGAAGATGCTCTGACCTTCGCCGGATCGAAGTGGGTGCAGGAACTGAGTGCTCTCGGCACAAGTTGTCCCGACCACTTCTTGAGAACTCGAGTCTGCCCCATGTTTCTTTCCTGGGATCCCGCCAAGGATGGCGTCAACGTTCTGAAAGGTCGCATCCAGAGTGAGGTGGTCGAATATCGGGCCGCCTATAAGAAGTATTACGAAAATTGGGCGACCAGCGACTCGCCGAAACTCCGCGACTCGAATCCATCAGTCGTAGTAGTTCCGGGGTTAGGCCTCTTCGGTTTCGGCAAAAACAAAAAGGAAGCACGCATCACAACTGAGTTTTTCATAAACGCGATCCATGTCATGGCGGGGGCAACTCCCTGGAAGATGGAGAAGTATCCCATCCGCTGCCGCAGGCCCGACGCCCTCAGCAGTCACAGCAGTTCACTCACTTCCACAATTACGTTGCGCTACCGAGGTCGGAGGCGTTCCGCATTGAGTACTGGGCCCTGGAAGAGGCCAAACTTCAGCGCATGCCAGCCGAGGCAGAGTTCAGCCGCAAGATCGCGCTCATCATCGGCGGGGCTAGCGGAATTGGACGTGAAGTCGCGTTGTTGCTGGGGCGAAAGGGAGCTCACGTTGTCATCGCCGATTTTGACGAGCAGGGATCCGGCAAGGCGGCCGATGAAGTTGGCGCAGTCGCCTCTCGTGAATTTGTGGCGCACACCCCCGTCGACCTAAGCTCATCAACATCTTTAGCAGATGCAGTGAAGTTCACCGTTTCGCAGTTCGGCGGCATCGACGTGATGGTCAACACTGCGGCGATCTATCCTGTGCCCGGCCCGGACGGAGAACTTGCGGACGCGCAATGGGCTAAAACGTTTCTGGTGAACGTGACCGGCAATTATCTTCTTGCCCGCCAAACCGAGTGGGTGTTCACAGACCAGGGCCTGCATGCTGCCATGGTTTTGACGAGCTCCGCTAACGCCGTGGTTCCCAAAAAAGGGAGTGAGGCGTATGACACGAGTAAAACGGCGCTCAACCACCTGATCCGCGAGCTCGCCATCAAGATCGGCCCCTTGGTCCGGGTCAATGGAATCGCGCCGGCGACAGTGGTTGCCGGGTCCACCATGTTCCCGCGCGATCGCGTCATGCAATCACTTCAGAAATACGCCATAGCGTTCTCGGAGTCGGAGACGACGGAGGAACTACGCGGCAAGTTGGCCGATTTTTATGCGCAGCGAACGTTGACGAAGCGTCCGATCCTGCCACAGGATTGCGCCGCCGCAATCGTGTGGCTCGCGAGCGACCAGAGCGCGAAGACCACAGGGCACGTCATTCCGGTCGACGGCGGCCTGTCCGAAGCCTTTCTGCGTTAAGGAGCGAATATGCAGCGCGTCTGCTTTGTGTTGCAGGTCAAACCGGAGCGGCTCGAGGAATACAAAGAACGGCATCGCACGGTCTGGCCCGAGATGCAGGCAGCTTTGCGTGAAACTGGATGGGGCAACTATTCGTTGTTTCTGCGAGACGATGGCCTTCTGGTCGGCTATCTCGAGACCGACGACTTCGAGCGCGCGCGCGCCGGCATGGCCCAGCGGGAAGTCAACGAACGTTGGCAGCGAGAGATGGGTGGCTTTTTCGTTCAACCCGACGGAACCTTGCCAGATCGTGCCATGCGGCCTCTGGAAGAAGTCTTCCACTTGTAATTCAGATTCGAGGAGCTAATGATTCCAAACCCGGCGCTCGGGGTTTTCTTTCACTGGTTGGGCGGTCTCGCATCCGGCAGCTTCTATGTTCCCTATCGAGGTGTGAAGTACTGGTCCTGGGAGATTTACTGGCTGGCTGGAGGATTCTTTAGTTGGATAATCGCCCCCTGGATTCTCGCTTCATTTCTCACCAAGGATCTGTTTGCTGTATTAGGCCAAGCCCCCGCCTCTGCGCTCTTCTGGGCCTTCTTCTTCGGACTCTTGTGGGGAGTCGGCGGTCTTACATTCGGTCTAACAATGCGCTACCTTGGCCTGTCGCTTGGAATGGCGGTCGTGCTTGGACTCTGTGCTGCATTCGGCACGCTGATGCCGCCGATCTTCCGCGGTCAATTTGTGACCCAGGTCCTGGGAACTTCCTCGGGGCGCGTAATTCTCTTCGGAATTTTCGTTTGCCTCGCTGGCATCGCGTCGGCAGGGCTGGCAGGAATTTCAAAAGAGCGCGTCATGTCCCCGGAGCAGAAGAAAGCTGCGATTCAGGAATTTGACCTGAGAAAAGGCATCGGCGTTGCTCTGCTTTCCGGCGTCATGAGCGCATGTTTCGCTTATGGGCTGGCGGCAGGCGATCCGATCAAAACCCTTACCTTACAACATGGCACTGGCAAACTGTGGCAGGGATTGCCCGTCTTGATTGTGGTCCTTGTCGGCGGATTTCTAACGAACTTCATCTGGTGCATGATACTGCTCATGCGCAACAAGACGGGATATCAATTCTTCAACTCACGCATTCGACCAGATGGCCCGAAAGACGAACCCATCATCGAAACCGCTGTCGACGCTCCCAGCCGTGAAGTGGTGGAACACATCGGTTCCTCGCAACGCGGACAAGCTCAGGTGGCAGTGATGGCGCCAGACACTCCAGCGCCAGCACCGCTGCACGCACCCATGTTGCGCAACTACCTGCTCTGCGCCCTGGCGGGGACCACCTGGTATTTCCAATTCTTCTTCTACACCATGGGTGAGAGTCAGATGGGACGCTATGGCTTCTCCAGTTGGACGCTGCACATGGCCAGCATCATCATATTCAGCAGCTTGTGGGGGATCGGGTTCAAGGAGTGGAAGGGTGCAGGGGCTCGCGCCGGGTATTTGCTCACTTTGGCGTTGTTTCTGCTGGTTGCGTCCACGGTGATCGTCGGCTACGGAAACTATCTGGGAATCGCAACAACCGGACAATAGCGTGCGGCCTGGCATCGAGGTTAATAACTGCCGGCGACAGCTTTTCGTCGGGCAAGGGCGCCACGCAGAGTTGAGATGGGCAGTGCGGCGTCTTAGACCTAGCAGCTCAATTTCAGAAATGCCTCTAGAGACGCATACGACCCTGCGGTTGGAGAGATCGGCGGCCAGCCTGAGGGGTCGGGTCAACCGATCTGCCACAGGCCTGCACGAGGAGGTTAGATCGGTTTAACTTGTGTTCGTATATCATTGATTATTAAGTGTTTATGCGGTATGTTTTGCACAGCCGCAAAGGCTCTTAAGCCTCGCATAACCAGCAATGTTGGAGGTGCTGCACCAGAAATGGTGCAGCCATGCGGGCAACCGCCTCTTGACTTTTTGTGCCTCAAACACCCCACCCGTTTTTGCGTCGAGAAAAGCTAGGCTGGTCCCTCAACTGGAATCGTTCTGCTCGGCAACATTCAATGACGCTGGATCACCCTCAGCCGCAACCCGCCGACAAGGCCAGATTCAAGAGGCTGTAAGTTGTCCATCCCCTGCGGAACAAACCGTTCCCCGTAGCGATCGTTCAGCAGGCGATAGTCCGGAAGAGCGCGCCCCGCCATGGAATTAATTGCCGTATTACCAACGACGATGCGTAGTTCATTCTTTCCCGGCTTCAGGAATGCGCTCACGTCAAGGGTGTACGGCGGATGCCAGACCACTCCTGCCCGCTGGCCGTTGACGAAAACTTCCGCCGCTTCGCGCACCGGCCCTTCCAAATAGGCTCGGAGATTGAATGTCGCCAAACGCTCAGGTATCGCCACTGGTGTACCCTCTCCGAAATCCAGGACCATAGAAGTCCTCTGAGGTTAGATCAGCTGGACAGGTCGATTGTTTTTTCGTAACTGACTTGCCCCGAATAATATTTGAAAGGCTCCTCTTCGCTCCACGAGTGCAGGGTCGCCATGTGAATGGTCTGATTTAGGCCGCTGAAGGTAAGGTTCCAATCCATCGAGAGATCGATGTCCTTCGAACCAGGATTGGGAATCCATTTACGCTCTGGCTTGATCACTGAATTTGTGAAAAAGATCAGCCGCGATTCATAGGGCTGGAACGAGATCTGGATTTTGGCCGCATTTTCCACCGAGGAAAAGTGGCCGGTGAAAGGATCCCACCACTCCGCATATTTTGCGGCGTGACGGAAACTCGCCAGCACACTCAGGGGCCGATTGCTGGTGTTCGCCAGAAAGTACAGGTCCCCGCCACTCAGCTGACGGTGAATGAACCCAACGTCCGGAGCCTTTGGAGAAAAAGTAACGTCCGGTTTGTAATAGCTTGCGGCAGCACTTCCGAGCTGGCTTTCATCTTCCACAAAGTGACCCATCGCGCCCTTGTCACGGAATAGGCGTTGGGAAATTTCCTTAATCTGCCGGCTCTCGCTCTCGGCGTTCATCAACCCTGGAGCGGTCGAAGGCAAGCTGCGTGTGGCAATGACAATCCCTCCGTGCAGAGCGTATTGCTCGATCTTCTGGTAGGTAGCAAGCGGCAAGCGCTCGATGCCGGGCAGAACCAGCACGGGATAACGAATGCCGAGAGTATCGATGGCATCCCCATCAATAAAGTCCAGGTTGAAACCGGCGTCGAGAATCTGCGGGATCACTCGGTCTCCCAGCAATTTCGGCATGGACTCGTCAATGCTCACGTCTTCCCCACGGGTATTGAAGCCGCCTTTTGTGGTTACCGAGCGCAGACGACAGGTTCGCGAGGGTGAAGCTGGCCCAGGCATCATCATTCGGCAACAACAGGGCCACATCGTTGGCCGGCTTGCCTTGGCGCAGCGCAAAGCTGACGCGCTGCAGATACGCGGCCAGGTCCGGCATGGCGAACCACCAGGGATTATGGGCGTTAAACGCGCCGGCAGCGTACATACGCCACCCCGGCTCTCCGGCAATCTCCGGCGAGTAGGGCCAGCCGTGTCCAACCAGTTGGTTGATTCCCTGCAGGAAATGCAAATCCGCTTCCGCCTTCATATCCAGTGGCGTCGCGCGAAAGGCGGGAGAATGCAGCCAGGTCCATGTTTCCGAAGAAATGACCGGCTTGCCGAAAAGATGACCTGCCGACGCGGCCCAGCGCGTGTCGGAAAACTGCCGCCACATGAGCAAAGTTGCCTTGCCCTCACCTTCGGGAAGATCTTCGTACTGGTTGCTGGAGAGCGTTACCGGAGGAAATCCGTAGGTCTGCGAGCGGAACAAGGTGTGGTGTTGCTGTGCCCAAGCGTGCAGCGGCATTAGATAGTGCTCGTTCGCGAGTTCGGTCAGCGTCTTCCCCCAATCGTGTCGAACTGCGGACGTCTCCGGACCAGCATCGGCCATCAGCGCGGGCAAGTGGGAAACGAGGTCGTAGCCTCGCCTTTGCCGGAATTGCTCGAGTAGATCGGGCGTCCAATCCGATCCATAATCTTCCAGGCTGTCACTGAATACCGCGTAGGGCGGGTGATCTTCGAACGCCTCCAACATCCGGTCTCCAACCGCGTGAAGGTGAGTCTCGATCGCATGCTGATCGTAATGGTCGAGAACAAAACCCTCCGCCCCAACCGCAGGGCGTTTTACGGTCATTCCGGTTCGGCTGGAAATAAAGAAGAGAGCAGTGCGCTGGCGGTTCAGCTCCGGAGGAACCTGCAGGCGGCCATTTTCAATGGAAGAAATCGGCGCTTCCTTCGCTTCCTTGAAAACCAGCGCATCCCCAGAGCCCGGAACCAGGAACGCTGCGGCCAATTGTTCGCCAGCCGCGATGCTGGGTATTGCAATCGATTTTGCTCCGGATGGAATCGCAACCGCCTGCACTCTCATTTCGCCCGCTGCCTGATTTATGGGGATGTGCGGTCCACCGAACGGCCAGCCGCTTCCCAGGGTGATGTCGACCCGTAGCCCAAGCTTTCTGGCCTCGGCCGCCGAAAAACGAAGGGCGTCGATGTGTTCATCGGAAAGGTAGGGCAGATTGCGGAAACCTGTTGCAGGGTCATCCAAGGCGAGCGGATATAAGGTAGCGATCTCCACCCCTCCAATTCCCGCTGCCTTCATCTGCTCGAGTTCGTGTTGGATCTCGGGTTTTGTAACCGCCGGGCCGAACCACCACCACCGCATCATGATGCGGCAATCGTCTGGCGGATGCGCGAAGGATTCGGTCAGCTGAACCAGATCAGCGTCCGTTTGGGCAAGAGTCACTGGGACTCCCAGCAAGAAAAGAAACAGCAGAACACCGCACACAGACGTGTTGGTGAGGCAATTCCAAATCCATTCCGTCTTTTCGTGATCTTTCATGGAGCGCTCTGGTTACACCCAACCGCCATCAATCATGAAACTCTGATTCGTAATCGCAAGGCTTTCGTCCGAACCCAGAAACAGGGTCAGCTTCGCGACCTCCTCGGGCAGAATCATTCTTTTGAGTGCCTGCCGGCTCAGAATCTGCTGCTTGTATTCCTCCGTAAACCAGAGTTCGCGCTGACGATCGGTGAGAATGGCGCCCGGCAGGACTGCGTTGACCCGGATCCCGTCGCCTCCAACCTCGTGCGCTAGGGTGCGCGTCATGCCAACAACTGCAGCCTTCGCAGTCACATAAACCGGCATTCGCGTGGAAGGGATGATCCAGCCAATCGAACTCATGTTGATGATTGCGCCGCGCCGCGCTTGCCGCATTCCGGGAAGCACCGCTTGCGCCATGAAGAACTGATGTTTCAGATTGACCTGCATGCACCGGTCCCAGTAGTCCGAGGTAACCTCCTCGATTGTGTGGCGAGTATCGTTTCCGGCGTTATTCACCAGGATGTCGACTGCCGGAAACGATTGCAGGAACTCACGCATGACTCCTTGAAGTGCGTCGATATCGGTGAGGTCGCAGTGGAAGTACTTCGGCGGTGCGCAGCCGACTTGCTGCACTCTCTGGACGAGGGCTTCGGCCGCTTTGTCCTGAATATCGAGAAAGACGACATGCGCCTGCTGCCTCACGAAAGCCTCGACGATAGCATCGCCGATACCGCTGGCTCCGCCTGTGACGATTACGACTTTGTCCTTGAGGCTGGGATAGATCGCTGTAGGTACGGTTCGATTCATGCCGGTGCAACCGTTCTTTGAAAGCTGCCGCCAGTCCGATTTTCCTGTGACAGTGACGCTACCTGAACCCTACCGAAAATCCAAGTGAGTTCCAGCGAGGACAGGTCCAAATGAAAAAGCTGCCCGCGAATTTCTCGCGGGCAGCGTGGCTTTTGCTATCGCAATCAGTTGAACATCAGTTTAGACCCTACTGAGCAGTGCCCCTGACATACACGAACTGGTTGCCATTGGTGGCGTTGCTCCTGATGGTTACGGTTGCGTTCTTCGTGTTCCGGGTGGTACCCACCGTGGGAGCGAAGTTCACAGTGAACGTGCAGCTTCCGAGCGCCGGCAGCGTTCCGCCATTCACGCAAGAACCACCCGTCGTCAGCCGGAACTGAGCTGAGTTGCCACCGAGGGTGAACCCGTTGCCGGCGTTAAACGTCATGGGGGTTGTTCCGTTGTTGGTGACGGTTACGGTGAGCGGCGCCGAAACCTGGCCGCGAGTTACGCTGCCAAAGTTGTAAGGCGCCACTGACGACGTTGCGGGTGACACCGCAGCTACCGCTCCGTTGCCCGTACCCTTGAGGGCAACCACGCCCGATCCCGCGAGTGCCGAGGTGACGGTCAGGGTGCCCGTAAGGACCCCTGTCGTCGTCGGCCGGAAGCGGACATTGATCGTACAGGTAGCAGCAGCGGCAAGAGTCGTGCCGCAAGTACTCCCGCCCGCACGGATGAAGTTAGCGGTGATAGCGGCGCTGAACGTCATCGTGGAACCACCGATGTTCCTCAGGGTCGCCGTCTGTGCCGGACTTGTCGTACCAACATTCTGGGACGCGAAGGTCAGCGACGCAGGTGTCAGTTGGACAGCCGTGGTTACAGTGAGCGTACCCGCAACGTAGCTGGTGGTGTAGTTAGCGGAGGTCACACCCGAACAGGTGATCGGGTAGTTCCCGATGGCACTGGTTGCGGTTGCAGCCGAGCTACAAGCTACGCCAAGCGACGCGAGGGTGTCAGGAGGCGTCACCAGGCCAGTGGCCGTGGGAGTGAATACTGGATTGGCAAAGCCCCAGACACGTGTGGCGTTGGGCGCGGTGATGGTTAGTGCCGCCGGAGTCACAGTGAGTGTGCCCGCAGCATAGGTGATCGTGTAGTTCGGTGAAGTCAGCCCCGAGCAGTTGATCGGGTATGATCCCACCGTGCTCGTCGCCGTTGCGGTTGTAATACAGGACAGCGTACCAACCAGCGACGCCAGGGAGTCACCGGTCGCGAAGCCCGTGCCCGTGACATTGAGCGCCGGAAGCGGAGCGCCGTATACCTTGGTTGCGTTGTTAGCCGTGAGCGTCAGTGCCCTCGGAGTGATGGTGAACGGCGCCGTGCTGTAGGTGATGGTGTAGTTGCTTAACACCGCCGCCGGACTCAGCGTGGCGCTGATTGTGTAGGGACTGCCCGCCACCGTCTCACCTGCCGAGCGGGTGTAGGTCGCTGTTACACCGTCAGCCGGAAGGAAGCCGGTCAGCGTGCCTGTGGTGAGAGGAACCGAATCCGCCGTTCCATACACTTTGGTAGCTGCATTCGGCGTTACCGAGGCAGCTTTCGCGGTGATGGTGAACGCCGCCGTGTTGTAGGTGACGGTGTAATTGCTCAACACCGCCGCCGGACTCAGCGTGGCGCTGATCCTGTACGGACTTCCCGCCACCGTCTCCCCGGCCGTGCGGCTGTAGGTCGCCGTTACGTTGTCGGCCGGCAGGAAGCCGGTCAGCGTGCCCGTGAAGACTGGATCAGCGGTCCCGTACACCTTGGTGGCTGCATTCGGTGTCACCGAGGCGGTTACTGGAGTGATCGTGAAGGCGGCCGTGTTGTAGGTGATGGTGTAGTTGCTCAACACCGCCGCCGGACTCAGCGTGGCGCTAATCGTGTACGGACTGCCCGCCACCGTCTCACCTGCCGTGCGGGTGTAGGTCGCCGTTACGTTGTCAGCCGGCAGGAAGCCGGTCAGCGTACCACTGAAGACTGGATCGGCTGTGCCGTATACCTTGCTGGCCGCATTGGGCGTCACCGAGGCCAGTGCCGGAGTTACGGTCAGCGTGCCCGCAACATAAGTGATGATGTAGGTGGCGGTGGAGGCTGGGCCCGTACAGGTGATCGGGTATGTTCCGACCGGGCTAGCGGTTGTCGCCGTCGTTGTACAAGAGACCACAATGCCCGCCGAGGCAAGCGTGTCCCCGTTCACCAGGCCAGTCGTGGTTAGCGGTAACGGCGATGGATTGGGCGTGCCATAAACCCGCGTAACGGTGGAGGTGATGGTTAGTGCCGCCTTTGCGACGGTGACTTTTCCTGGTGCGTAGCTAATGGTGTAGTTGGGGTCAACGGCCCCGGAGCAGGAACTTGGGTAAGTCCCTATCGGAGTGCTGCTGGTCAACACCGGAGTGGTGATGCAGGTCGGTGCCACAATGGGCGGCGTCGTCGGAGGGGCGAAGATGGCTGGCGTGTCGCCGGCGACAAGGCCCACGTAGCTGGCTGTGATGAGCGGAGGTGTTCCGCCGTAAACCATCGCGCCGTTGCTGGCCCAAATGGTCAAAAGTGCCGGCGTGACCGACATCGTGCCTGCAACGTAAGTGATTGTGTAATTGCCTGTTGCTCCCGTGCAGGTGATTGGATACGTTCCCACCGGGGTGGCGTTGGTGTTGGTCGCGGTCGTCGAGCAAATCGGCGCCGTCACACCAACCGGGTTGGAAGGGCTGTACGTGAACGTCAGGGCTGGAACCGCGCTGCCGAACCTCATCGTGGCGTTGTTGGCCGTAATCGTCAACAACGGCAATGCTCCACCGCCCGTGCCGGTCAGTAAGACCGTCAGAGCTGGGGATGCGGGAATGGTGGTGATGCCCAGGCTTGCGGACTCGGCCCCGGTGACGCTTGGCGTAAACATCAGGCTGATCGCGCAGTTCGCGCCAGCTGCCGCGGTGCCGCCGCACGAGTCAGACGTCACCACGAAATCACCAGAGTTTGCGCCCAGAATCGACGCTGCGTACGTAAACGGCGCGGTGCCGGTGTTAGAGAGCGTGGCCGTCAGGGGCGGTGTGCTAGACGTACCGACCGCCCAGGTTCCGAAGTTCAGTGCCGCAGGTGATACTGAAGCAGCTGCTCCTCCGAAGGACACAACGTTGGACCATGCCGAGGTCACGACTCCGCTCGTCCAATAGCTGGCTTGCGGTTTGAACGCCTGCACCCTGTAAAAGCCGGTCACGGCGTTCGGGTCATTGTACGTTTGAGTTCCACCCCAGGTGATCCCTTGCCCGTTAGTGTCCGTAGACCCAGTAATCGGGGGGACAACTTTGTCGACAACATTCAAGGTGAAGGCGGCATCGTCTGCTCTCTCGAGAGTGAAGCCGGTCTCGCTGGCGGAGTTGTCGGTCCAGGCCAGATTCAGTCCTGTAGCTGGAGCGACGGCCGAGGCGACGGTCAGATTCGAAGGCGCTTCAGGCGGCACGTTGAAGGTGATAGCCCTCATCATGTCGTTCTCTTCATGGCCCAGAATGTGGCAGTGCCAAACGTACTCCCACCCAAAGTTCTGAACTGCGTTCGGAGTGTTCGTCGGATTGTTGGTGAGTGGGTCTCTGAGTGTGAAAATCGAGCACGGCGCCGGGGTTGGTGAATTGATGTTCAGATTCGCCGGGTCGGGACAGAATTGGCCAGCTGGCATCGTCACGTCCATCAGCCGGTAGCTGTCGCGAACCGGGAACGGAGGAAGCGGCTGGATGGGTCTCAGTGCCACCAGGATGTCTTCCAACGGATTCATCCGGACGGTGTCCTTCCAACCCAATTCGTTTTGGTCGGGCGGCCTCTTGGTCCCGTCCCAGGCCGACCGGTTGATCACCTGCACGTTGAACAGGTGGAAGTGGATGAAGTGCGTGTCCACGCCGTTGTGGGTGATATGCCAGAGTTGCGTGGCGCCCTGGTTGATGATCTCGGTGGGAGGATCAATGTACCCAAGGGGGATCGTCGTCTGGGTCAGGAAGTTGGTAAGCGGTAGTTCGACGCCCAGAGTGGCGTTCATCCGGCCATAGTCGAGGGTAAAGAGCTCCTGGATCGTCTTCCGCTCATCGGTGTAGGTCACCGGAGTGGTTGAACCGACCGGGTAGAAGGTCAAGGAGGCGTCAGTGATCAGCGAGTAGGTCGGGATGGCAGAAAAGCCACCCGAGGCCGGAGGGTAAGTTGGTTCTGGAACGATAGGCACGGGCTGTGTCTGCGCGAAGAGGCTCGGCAACGCCTTCGTTAGAGTAGACAGACTGAAGGGTTTGCCAGTCGTCGGCTGATCCACAACAATCTGCATAATGGTGCGGGTGTTAGGACCGTAGCCTGGCAGGGTATTCGGTGCGCCACCGATCGGGGTCTGGTCCCCGTCGCCGGTGAAGTAGTCGAGGCGCGAGTCAACCGCCGGGGCAGGCGTCGGTGCGTCGTTGTAAAGAATGAGCGTCTTGCCGCCGAACTTGGAGAAATCAACGATGGCGTCGGCGCGCTCCGCGGGCCCCAACCAGAGCCCGTGGACGCTGACGTTCGTGATGGTTACGCTCCTGGTATTGGCTTCATAGCCAGTTGGCATCGAAGGAATGACCACCGGCGCGGGCAGCAATCCGCCTTCAGTACCGATCTGAATGAAGGCTGGGCCCGCGGTCGTCGGATCAGGTGCACCACCTGCCCTGCCGTCAGCCGCCCACATGGTTTGCTGGATCGGGATGCCGGCGGTCTGGCTGCCGGCACCGAAGTTAGGCCAACATCCTGCCGGAAGGCCAGTTCCATTGACCGGGTTCCCACTTGCATCCAGGAGAGCCGTGGCAAGGCCCATGAACAAGGTTGTGTTGGTGATCGGTGTGAGCTGCGAGCAGAGCGGAGTAAGCGATCCTGCCGCCGGCTGCACGGCAGGAACCATCTTAACTTCGGTGTTCGTCCTACCGTCCGGTGTCGCAACCGTAGGATCGGCCACGTAGAACTGGAGGTTCCAGGACCGGTCGTTGCCGGCGCTCAGGATTTGGAACCTATAAGCCTCAGGCGCCACATGGAGAACGGGGTAAGCCTTGCCGTTGACCAGAGGCGTGTCCATGAAGCTCTCCGGCGTCCCCGAAGGGTTCGGAGTTATGGGGCAATTCACCGCCAGATTCGGGAATGCCGAGGACGTGCAAGGAATCGTGACGTCCCCAACTGTGGGAGTAGCCGCTAACAGAACGGTCTGGTTTCCTGGCAAAGTCCACGGACCGTAGTCCCACCGGCCAAACGCGTTGGCTCCACCCACATCCGCCGGGTTCTGATTGGGCGTGTAAACGTGCGGGAACCAGAGGTCGCCGGGGTTCGCAGCTCCAGGGGTTGTTCCAAATCCTCCGGGAACCCACGTCGGATCTTCGACAGCGAGTTGGGCAGCGCTGGGCACGAAGGTTTTGTCCTGGATGACCAAGGGAATCAGGTGCGTGAGGTCGGGTGCGGTAGCGCCCCCAACGGCTGCTCCCAATGTGCCGGGAACGGTTGCGGCCTGCAGGGCATCTTCTTCCGCCCCGTCACCTAACAGGTAACCAGCGGCCTCGCCAGCGTACACATTGAGTCGAGTGAGGCCATAAGCATGGTCGTGGTAGAACATCAGGCGACCACCCTGCTGGTTGGTCCAAAAGAACGTCATAGCGCCGGTGCCGGGATCGTTCGTGGCGTTCGGCGCTGCGCAGGTTGCTTGCGCCGCGCAACCGGGAATCAGAGTCCCGGTTGAATCAAACCACATGTCTGGAACGTTTTGGGTACTGTCGCCCTTCTGGGGGCCTACCTCCCCAGACGGGGCAGTCCACTGGTGCGGTGTTCCATCGCTGATCCAGGGGGTGGCGCCGCCGTGGAGGTGAAGGGTGCCGCGATTCTGCGTATATGGAGATCCCGCTCCCATGTAGGTGCTGTCCACTGGGATAAACAGATTGCCTCCGGCGCCAGTCGGGAGCATGTTCTTGAAGAGGACACGCACCGGACGGTTCTTCGCCGCAAGGATCACTGGTCCCAAGTACGACGGAGTACAGGCCCCGGGCGAAGCGGGGTTGTTGAGCTGGCAGTAGCCCCGCAGTGTCGTAGCGGGCAGGTCCGTATGCATTTTCGTGCTGTACTGCGTTAGCCCGATTACGTAGTAATCAGCTCCCGGAAAAGTTGTAGTATCCGGGGTGGCGATAGCGCCCTTCAAATCCGGCAGCGGATCGACAAACTTGCGGATACCGGTGCCAGCTACAAGGGGCGTGCCTATCGTTGCGGTAACAACTGCTCCCGAGCCGCAGGCAGTTTGGCCGACGGCGCCGCAGGTCGGCGACGCGAGGGTGCCGCCGGCGCCGACGTCGATGATGGTGACTTGAGGAGCGATGTAGCCAACGCCTCCGCCGCCCCCAGTAACAGTAGCGATACCACCAGTTGCATCTAATGTAACCGTAGGAAGGCCAGCGCCCGATCCGGTCGTGTCCGTGATCGTGACAACTGGAGTGACATATCCACTTCCAGCGCCCACAACCGTGAAGCCGGCGATAGCGCCCGCTGGCAGGGGGCTATTGGCGAAGTTGGCGACGCCGAAATAATCGGTACAATTCGGCGGCAAATTGTTTGGATCGCAAGGGGGCAGATTGGTCTGGCCCGACGCCAGCGCGCCAAGCATCAACAACAGGGAAACTAAGAGTAGTTTTTTCATGTTACTTCACCTGCCCGTGATGTTTTCTGATGTGGGCCGCACGACGGTCCGCATGGTGCGCTGCCGCTGCCCAACGCTGAGCGTTGGTCGTGCGCTTCATGGTTTGCCGTGCGCTAGGAGGCATCGGGCTCGGTTTCTTAGTCTTCTGTTTGCTCTGCGCGCCAACCTCGCACACACCCAGAAACAGCAGTAGGAAAATTGCTGTTACACGCAGAAATACCCCAACGAAACTCCTGCCTTTCATAGTTGTCGTCTCCTTGAACTTGACGGTCGGTATGTCCATCTCGAAGATTGGAAAATCGAATTAAGTGCCGGGGGCCTGAGAAATTATGGTTCGAACCATTCGGGGGGGAGGAAGAAATGGTCTCGAACTGCACGAGACTAGCGAAACCCGAAAGGCCCCGTCCTTGCTGGCGAGCAAGACGTGATGCTGGTCACATCAAACTGTGTGCGCTGTCACAGCCCAGATGGAGTGCTGCGCGATAATAGTTACAATGTGCTCGGGCTGTGTAGCGAGATTAGAACGTTGTAATATTTGTAAACGGTCGGACAACCTCTGCTAGACTTCAATAAGCCAGAGGTAGTGAGATTTTGGTATCTCGAGTGTCGCTGGGTTGAGTCTTTTGTCCCCCCTGCTCGACCCAAATCAGCCTTGGTACACACGTTTCAAGCTAGAAGAAAATTCAGTACTCGCATCTGCAGATAAGGGAGGGCATGAGTGGCGATATCTGCGCCTGATTTTCCGATAGGTCAGTTCCCCCCAACTGAACAACCGAACGCTCCAAGAACCCTCTCCCCCAATCAGAATGACGAACCGAAATCTGCTGTTCCGGAACGTGATGACAATCGCATTCCGACCGCGGGACGAATGGCACTGGAACTGGAAGACCCGGTGGTCCGCGATCGCGTCGACTGTCTGATGGCGGCGCCCCTGTTTAACGGATTGTCGCGAGCGGAATGTCTCGAAGTGGCGGACGGCGCCAAAAGCGTGCGGTACTCGCAAGGAGAAACTATATTTCTGCAGGACGATCCCGTCCGCCACGTTTACGTGGTCGCGACTGGGATGGTGAAGGTCACTCAAGTCAGCAAAAGCGGCAAGGAGACTCTGCTACGTGTGGAACGTACTGGCAGTTTGGTTGACGACGTGACCCGAGCGTCCCAATTGCACTCTTTCACCGCCCGCGCAATTGGCTCTTGCTGCCTGTTGGTGTGGGAGGCGTCGCTTTTCGATTCCTTCGCGCAGCACATCGTAGGCATCCAGATCAACGCGATAGACATCATGCGAAGCCGCTTGCGATCTCTTCAGGAACGTTTCTGCGATGTGACCACGCAGCGAGTGCCGCAGCGGTTGGCGCGACTAGTGATACATTTGGGTGCTGAGGAGACACCAGGGGCGTTCCGCCCGATCGTACTCTCGCGCGAGGAACTGGCTCAGATGGTTGGAACGTCCCTGTTCACCGTGAGCCGCTTGTTGTCGTCATGGGCGGAGTCCGACATTCTTACGCTCGACCGGAAGGAGGTCATGATCGAGGATCTGCCGCGTCTTCAGGAACTCGGCGAAGCGGCCTGAAGCAACGAGAAGTTCTGCAAACACCTCCCCCCAGTCGTCCTCCTATTCAACTCCCAGTATTACGCTTGAGGCTTTTATGGCGGCACAGGCGTGTTCTCCCTCTTTCAACCCGAGAGAGTGGGCACTGTCATTGGTGATGATCGCTGTGAGAATCGTGCCGCCGCTCAGTTTCAGAGATACTTCTGAGTTCACCGCTCCTTTTGCGACCTTGGCAACGGTTCCGCAAAGTATATTGCGCGCGCTCAATTTGGCACCGTGCAGATCTTTGCCGAGAATTACCCAGCTCGCTTTGATGATCGCCGAAGCCCTCTCGCCTTCCTTAAGATTTAGAAACTCCACGCTGCCATTGGTAATGGTGGAAACGATCTTGTCGCCGCTCTGCAATGCAAGGTGCACTTCGGCATTCACGGCGCCCTTGCTCACTTTCGTAACGGTTCCCGGGAATACGTTGCGCGCACTGAGCTTCATGAACCCTCCAATTGGTAGTCTGCGTGCGACTTCAGGATATAACACTCACTTAGTTCATCTTCACAAGTTCCGAGTGAGGAAGAGTCGCCCTACAACTCGACATGGTTTGCGTTTACGGGTTACGGCCGTAATGCGAACCCAAGCCAGCAAGACAAATCGACGACGCGGCTATGATATTTTCGACCGGAGAGCGAGCGATTCATGACGGAAGTAAAGCACCGGGTCCCGTCGGGCTACTCAAGCCTCGAGATCGCCGGCGTCATGCATGGGCCTCGAGCGGAGAAGTACGCGGAGTTCCTGCGGCGCTCAGATCCGCTTGCGGAAGCCGTGATGGACGAATTCGCCCGCCTGCCGGAAAATGAGTGGCGAGCGATGCTCGACCTCGCTTTGGCTAAGGGCATCGAGACTGTCCCTAACGCACCCGAGCCGTTGCGGGCGCTGTTTCGCCAACTGGAGTCCGTTCCCTTCTGGGTAGATCAGGAGCGGTGCAATCTCGGCGGAGCGACTTTTCTGCGTTGCCGCCTCGGCTTTACAGTCCTGGCTCTGCTTGCGCTGCCGGTCATTTACAGTTGGCCCGCGGGCAACAAACCGCTCGCTCTCTCCGGTCAACTGGTACACCGCGCGTCGCAACGTTTGAAAGACACGACGCGGTACGTGTTCGCGGTTTGTCAGCCCGACGGGCTTACTCGTTTTTCCGATGGATTTGCGATGACTGTGCGCGTGCGCCTGATCCATGCGCAGGTGAGACGATTGCTCCTTGAGTCGGGCCAATGGCATGCGGAAGCCTGGGGCTCCCCCATCAACCAATGCCACATGGCCGGAACCAATCTCATGTTTTCCGTCGGAGTACTCGATGGGTTAACGCGCCTTGGCTATCGATTCAAACGCGTGGAGCGCGAAGCACTCATTCACTTGTGGCGGTACGCGGGTTACCTGCTGGGCGTCGAGCACGAATTGCTGGTTGCGGATGATTTCGAGGGCCATCGCCTGCTGGACATGATGTTCGCGTTCGAGCCGCATCCCGACGACGATTCCCGCGCGCTGGTGAATGCCCTTATGCAGACCTCGTTCGAGTACATTCGCAACTTCAGGCCGGGGCGCTGGTGCAACGTAAATCTATGTTACGGGATCTCTCGCGCGCTCATCGGAGACGCGCAAGCCAGCGCTCTCGCGTATCCCAAGACTCGCTGGAACTTCCTGGTGCCGGCAGTTCGTCCCCTGACCTGGCTGGTGGAAACCGCCCGGACTTTCAGTACTCGGGTACAAGCTCTGGCGAAAGTGGCAGGACCAAAAGCGTTCCGGCATCTGTTGAGTGAGCGCGGGCTAAAGGGGCGCACCGGAGAATTCGCGATTCCTCGGCGGATAGCGGTTCGCCCGGGCGAGACCGAAGCGAAGACAAGTCGTGAAGACCGTGAGACCACGCACGAGGGTGCGAGCAATGGAGGAGCGCGATGAAGGAACCGACGCGTGTGGTGTGTCTGGGCGGCGGCTGGGTGGCCATCTACCTCGCCCGTGCTTTGCGCGCGGCGGTACGAAAGGGCGAGGTCAAGCTGACCGTAGTTAGCCGCGATAACTATTCCACGGTGCATGGACTAATCGCGGAAATGCTGACGTGCAAGATACAGCCGCAGCAAATCAACTCTTCTGTGCGCGAAATGATCGCGCCCGCTCTTCTTCATAATGCTGAAATTGAATCCGTGGACGTCGGCAACCAGCGTGTACTCACGCGGCGCTCGCTCGACGGCAGAGTCTACACCCTGCCCTATGATCATCTCGTAGTAGGTGTCGGTTCGGTCGAGGATTTCTCTCGCTACGCCGGAATTGCCGACCACGCTTTTCCGCTGAAGACGTTCGGGGATTGCTATCGTCTTCGCAATCATCTCTTAAGCGTCGTGGAGATGGCGTCGATCGAAACCAACGCGGAAGAGCGGCGGCGATTACTTACTTTTGTGGTTGCGGGTGGGAACTACGCCGGAATTGAGGTCGCATGCGACTTGGTGGACTATTTTCGTTTCCTCTCGCAAACAAGATATCCGGAGTTGAAGTTCGAGGAGTTTCGAACCGTGCTTGTGGAAGCGGGCCCGCGTATTCTTCCGGAACTGGGGACGCGTCATCCATCCCTGGTACGCTACGCTGAAAAGCGGGTGTTACGCCTCGGCATTGAGATGCACCTGAACACTGGTCTGCACGCAGCAACCGCGGAGGGAGCCGTACTCAATTCGGGCGAGCACATGCCGACCCGGACCCTCATCACGTGTACCGGCATGAAGTCCTCTCCCCTGCTGGACCAACTTCCATACGAACGCGATGCGCGGGGACGACTAGTCACGGATCAGTTCTGCCATGTCCTCGCCGCCAGCAACATCTGGGCCGGGGGCGACTGCGCTGCCGTCCCACATCCCGATGGCGGCACCTGCCCTCCTCTGGCACACTACGCACAAAAAGCTGGCTTCAATATTGGCACGAATATCTTGCGCACGGCCGCCGGCAAGCCGCTCAAACCCTATTCCTTCAATGGGCTCGGCGAAGCTTGCACGCTTGGGCATCGCTGCGCAATTGCGCACATGAAGGGATTTGCGGCTTACGGTTTCCTGGCTTGGATCGGCTGGCGTTTCATTGTGCTAACCATGTTTGTCCCCAGCTGGACCCGGCGGGTGCGGCTGATGTTCGATTGGTGGTTAACGCTGATCCTCGGTCGCGATGTGGTGAATCCGAGGATCAATGAGCGGGGAGCGATCTATCACGTCCTGTATGAGCCGGGACAGGTCATCGTCGCCGCCGGCGACACCCGGCGCTACCACTATCTAGTGAAGTCGGGAGAAGTAGACATCGTTTCTAGTGATCGGAGCGGCGAAGTCCTCATGAGCTCGCTAAAAGCTGGCGATTATTTCGGCGACGTGACCCGGCCCAGTTCCGATTGTTGCATGCGGGCGCGAACGCGAGTGCGGTTACTGGCCATTGACAGCGAGGCAGCCGACGCATTGAGCGCCGTGCGACCCGACATCGCGATGCTTCTGAAACAGGGCACGAGCGGCGCTCCCGAAACGCAACGTCTCTGAACCATGTTTTCTGAACATGTTTATTGATCCGCTTAAATCGACCTTGTTCGACGTCCTACTCAATCGCCGTTCGCGGCGAGTGGCTCTTGGGATGAGCATCCCGGCTGGGCCGTTCCGATACACGAGCCCGCACCAACCTGTTCCACTGAGCGACGATGAGGAAGCGGCGCTGGCGTTCGCTGCCTGCGGCGTCACCGGTTACGCCCTTGCGGATCTCTCCTATGGCGCCGGCGAAGGCGGCAGTATGTTGGTCGGCCGACTCGGCCGCACCGTAGCGAGCCCGGATGCCGTGAATGCTGTAGCGGTTCTCGTCACCAATGACCGTGGAACCTGGCTGCTGAAGCGTCCACAGGATTACTCCTCCGGCGAGTTCCAGGAACTGGTCGACTTGGCGCGAAATCGCGCCCTGGCCGACCTCTATGCGCGTAGTCGCATACAGCTGTCCGATCAGAGGACCGCGCCACCTCTAGACCCCGGCCACAATTTTTCGATCAATCGACGGTCGCTCTATGCTCCCGGAACAACTTATTTTCTGCCGATTATCGAAACCACCGCGCTCACGATCAATGCGCTCCTAGAGTTGTTCAGCGAGGAAATGGGAATTTTCTTGCGGGACGAGCGGGCGTGGTTTCGGCCAGCCGGCGTCGGTCATTTTGCGCGCAGCAAGGGTGGCCACCTTCACGACAAACCACATGACCTGCGCTCAGCCACGACTCAAATGATGGAAACGGCGCTTCTTGAGTCCATGGCGACCGAGCACGGAATGGTCCTTCAGAACCTTGCGCTCATGACTGAAGCGCTTGGATTGGGCGGCTTCCCGAACTTTGCGCGACACGAGTACAGCTGGTTTAAAGCGATCGGCTTCCGCATGCACTCCATGCCGGCCAGCCGCTACGCAGGTGCCCCGGGTTTTCTCTCTGCGCTGGCGCGATGGTTTGGCAAAGATCCCGAACTCGTGTATCCGGTCGGACTGGAAAAGGACGACAGAGTACTGCTGAAATCCTTCTGCCCTCCTTATTACAGATCCATGGAGGATGCCGTCCTTGCCTTCTTGCAAACCAAGTTCGGACCGGATGGAGCCTACCGCGATGGAGCGCATGAGAGCGCGTGGCGCGATGCGGATTCTGCCGCCAAAATACCGGCGCCGAGCGCGGCGGCGGTGCAGGCGACGATTGCATATTGCGACTACATTTTTCGACGTTACGGACGCTTTCCCGCCTACACTGCGCCGTTCCGGACAGTCATCGGGTTCCAGGCCGGTCACGTGGATGTCGACTTCTATGACCGCTTCTACCATCCAAATGCGCTACCGGACGCTGTGCGGGCCTGTACGGAACGAGTTCTCCGCAACTCACAAGTGGCGGGAACCGCGAAATCACCGCGCTGATCTCTCGGGAACGAACCCGGTCGACGCGGTTTTGCTATCCCCAGAGAATCGAGACAGTCGGGGACGGTACCCGTTGCGGGTGCGCACCTTATACTTCTTCAGGCGATCGCCTACGAGCTTTACCGTGATGGCACGCCAGCCTGAGTTGGCGTTGGCCTTGGGGTAGTAACTGAGCGAATAAAGGTGCGCCAGATCGTCCCGAATGGAAGCGAACGCCTTGTTTTCGTCTCTCCAGTTCTTGGCGAAGTAAGCTTTGCCACCCGTAGCCGCAGTCATGCGGTCAAAGACGGCACTGGACACAGGTTCCAGTTTCGCCTCGCGAGTACTGATCATGTAAATCGAGACCCCGGCTGATTGAGCGAATTCTGCCACGTCCTCGGGCGGCACCACGCTGGCATTGTCCGGGCCGTTGGAGAACACGACGACTACTTTCCGGCCCGTGTTTTGGGCCGCGTCCTTTAATGTCAGCAAGAGAGCGTTGTAGAGTGCGGCCTGGTCACCCGCGACGGTCGAGCGCACGGCCCGCAAGACCTGCGGCCGGTCGGCGGTCAGAGGTGCGGCGCGAGAGAGGTCTCGGCTGTACGAGTAGAATGCGATTTTGTCGGCGTTTCCCAGGGAACGAATAAATTCGGTGATCGCATCTTGCGCGTAGACGAAGCCCCGGTACATGTAGTCGCTCGTATCAAATAGCACAAACACATTGGCACCGTTTACCAATGACTCGAATGTGGGAGGCGATGACGAACCGGGAGACGTTTCGGCTGAATCGCCAGCCTGAGCCGAACCTGAATCTTGCTCGCCGAGATCGATCAGACTACGGGCTGGTTCATTCCCTTCTGCAAACGTCGCAGTCCTCTCCAAAATTCCGTCCTCAGCGATGGCGAAGTCTTTCGGACGGAGTCCAGTAATATATTTCCCGTTCTTGTCCGTCACGGCAACATTGAGCTGAACCAGGTTGACGACCACGTGCAGGTTGGGACTATCCTGCGCTCCGATGGCTGTTTCATTTCCCAGGAACAGCGCCAGAATCAGAATCAATAGAAAGAATTTCCTCACCATAGCTCCCAAGCTTCCTACTCTGCGATCCCGCCTGCGGAGACCGCTAAGTCGGCGTGCAATTTCGACCACGACCACATCCATATCTACATCCACATCAAGGTCCAGCGCTGGCACCCTTCGCCGGCGAACCCAACTTACCGGTGCGGAAATCTTCCCCGGCCTCGTGCATCGCGCGCAGAAGCGCCGGCCAATCCTCGAAGTCGGTGGCGAAAATCTTCTCCACCATCAACCGGGTAAGCTCAGGTACGAGATGGTTAAGCATTACCGGCGAATAGCCACTCTCATCAGCCAAGCGAGCCCAATACAGATTTGGGGAATCCCAAGATTCCGCGAGGAACCGGCTGGAGTATCCAGAGAACGGCGGCATGGGCGCCATATTCAGCAGTTCGAGACCGTAGTTTTGAGCAAGGCTGGGATGCGGCGTCCCAAAATCGTGCGACAGCCGCTTCCAGTTGACCTGTTCTGGATGCTGATCGAGCAAGTCGTGCAGTTCTTGCGTCGCGGTTCCCCAGGCGCCCGATTGTCCCGGATACTTGATTGGGAACTCAGCCGCCAGATAAAACGTGTCTGCCGGCATCATCTGCGGAAGCAGTTCTGTGACTCGTCCGGAGCGCAGGGCTTGCTCGACTTGCAGCGATCGCTGCGGGAGCAACCGGCCCGACAGAATGTTCATCACCTTACTTCGCAGCGCTTCATCCTTTGCGGAAGCGGTGAGGAGTTCTTCTCCAGTTCTCTGATAGAGCGCGATGGCGTGAAGCTCGATCGGGCTGACGTCCCACCAGCGCGGCAGGATCGCGCTGGTCAAGAGTTCCGGCGTCAATTCTCTCCAGATCAGCGCTTGAACACTATCCGGCGAAATGAAATCCTGCTCAATCTCCGCCAGAGCGTAAGGGAGATCTGCCAGCGAGCCAACGAAATGGGCCCCTCCACCCGCCGGGGAACCCTGCCCGAGGAGCTCCGGAGCCTGCCAGAGTGTTTTCATGCCACCGATAGTTTCGCCGGCAAAATCGTGAGACCGGACGAAGAGCGGATTATTATGTAGAGCTTGTGCGCCCGGCGGCTCGTAGTATGCGTAGTTCAGGCCAACAAGAGTGTCCCGCAGAAACGAAGCAAGTTGTCCCCGAGCCTCCTCAATTTGCGCGTGCGAAGCCGTCGGAGACTTGAGCACCTTCGCCACATCCGTTCGCATCTGTAAGTCGGTGTGATGGTTGTTATAGACTCCTGCAGCCCATTCCGTTCTCTCGCCATTTGTAAAAATGGGACGCGGCATCTCAAATTCCCGCGTCTGACCAGCTAGTCGGACCACAAACTCTTCCGGCTGATTCCCTTGTGCCTTTTGGCGTAACGCGTCCCCTAACGTAAGAAGCGTGTCCAACGAGACCAATCTTTGGTCGTCCAATACCGAACGGATTCTGCCAGCAAGTTCCCGGTGGATCCTCATGCCTTCTGGCGTGGTCTGTGTGGGTCCTGCCAGCAACTCAATGATTTCATCTTGCGAAGGCCGGGGCTTGCCCGTCGCAGACCGGAATAGTTCGCCAAGTGAAACTCGCCCTGCTTCAAACAACTGGGCTGCTGATCGCATTGAACCGAAGGGCTTGACCACCTGCTGCCACGAGTCGTTCAACCGCAACCTCGGAATCTCTCCCTGACGCGCCAGAATCTGCCAGATTCCGACCATTGCCTGAAAGCTACCGAATGCGTTCCCGCGCATTGAACTCGGCGCCGTGTTCAGCCCTTGCGCCACGTTCAGAAACAGCGTGATCGACTCGTCGCTCAACTCTGGAAACTCGGAGAAAATCCGATACTGATCACTGAATTCCTCGAACTTGCGCGCCAACAAGCGAACGGTCTCCGGCGCCAGGCGATGTTCAGGAATTCGTCTGCTGTCAAGTTCGCTGATCGCCATGTAGATCTGCAGCGGCCCGCTATCGGTGGGCGCTCGGGACAGCGCAAACAGCACTTTCACAAGCTCGTCCGGACCAGACAGTTTGGGGGTCCCCTTTCCCGACTTATGCACAAAACTAGAGTTGTGCCCCTGGGACACAATATCGCTCCACACTTCGAGGTTGCCGGGCACGCGCGGCTGGCCGCCATTTTCAAACTGGAGTCGGTTGGCAAGGAGTAGCAGCCCAGGTGCCGGTCGAAATGCTCCCCTTGTGGCCAAAGTATGAGAGTCCGGGGCACGCAGTCCCTCGTAAAAAAGTCCCAGGCGGTGAGAGTCGGTAAAATACGCCTGCTGGGTTTCACTCACGCGCGATAGAGCGTCAAAATAGGCAGCCAGCCAACCCTTGTCCTTAGCCAGCAACTTCTGGACGAATGCGGCAGGATTAGCGGGACTTGCACCAACCAGGTCTTGCCAAGCCGACTCGGCGCTCGCCCCTCCCGGTACAATGACTCGCCCTCCGCTGATGCAGAGCCTCCGCCCGTAAAAATCGAGAACGGCCGCATAGGGGAGCAACTTCCCGATCCCCATCGATCGCTGCAACGATTGGCTGGTTTCCGAATCAAGCTTTGAAAAAGCCCAGTAGAGGCGCGCGACCTTGGGATCGATGAGGATCGTGTCCAGCAAATCCTTGCTGCTTTCGACGTAGTTTTTCTTGCTCGCTTTGGTCCAGTCGCTTTCGGCGAACAAAACCGGCACAGGAACAGACGTGTAGGCGTACTCGAACGGTTTGCCTCCTTGTAGCGTCTGCTCGAGTTCAGGCAGTGGGAACCCTGAATCGATTGCAAGGAACGCCCTCTCGGGATCCTCCGTCAGCAAGGAAGTGTCCGGTTCTCCGCAATTTCCCCGCATTCGGTACCCCAGAATTCGCAGAAGAGGTCGGGCTTCGTCACAATTCGAAACACGAATGCTCATGTCATGGGTAGCCGCTAAATCAGCCAGTTCCCGGGCCTGCGAGACGTATCTCCTCAACAGGATGAGGAATTCAGTCGGCCGACTCGAGCCCTCATAGCCTTGGATGTACACGTTCCGGCTCAGTAATGGCAGGACCTCTTCCGAGTTAATCTTTTGGCTGATTCCCGCCATACGCAGAAAGGACCGTAAAGGGCCTGGAATAGTGAACTGCGACGACGGCGAAACCGTGCCGTCATCCGGGACAGCGGGCATAGCCGCCTCGGAGGTTGAGTTGCTGACAGGGGGCTGTTCTCCGGCGCGCGCAAACAATTCGCAGCTAACCAAAGAAAACGTGACTAGGAAGCACAGGCAAAGAGAAGACTTCACGGCTGGACCCCTCACGGGAGCCGGCGAGACCATCACGTAGCCTGGAATCTTTCATGGAAGGCAGGGGATTGTCTTCCTTTGCAAAATCGAAAATGTTCTCAGATCCAGGCTTTGTGAAGAGCGGGCCTTGCTCCAGATTCGATGTCGGCCAAAATACCCCATCTTGAGCGACTATCCAAGCTGTTTTTTTCTAAATTTGCCTCTGGCAGGAGCTAGTGCCGGAGAAATAGTCGGCTGCTGCTCGCAGTCGAAGCCAATCGGGCGACGTAAAACTAGCATTCTGAATGGATTGTCGGCCATCGGGGAATTTACCTAAGGGACTTGTGGGAGACCGAATCGGGCTTCCGGGGCCTTTCTGCGGGACATTTTGAGCGCGGCAACATATGGATATCCGCTTGACGGAAGTAAGGCTAGTCGCTCTGAAGGCACTGCGACGGCTGCCTCTCCAATTGCCTGCACCCGCCTGAGTTGACACCGGAGTTGCACGGACCGCATTCGATAGAGCGGCGCCAGATCGTCGATATGATCGCGACTCTAACTCAACCGCCGATCGTACCGCGCGGCGCGAACAATGAACATTCCGGTCCGTTGGACCACTGCTAATCGTGAGGCTTATCGCATCTTCGTGCGCAGGTCTGTCGACAATTTCTATGTCAGAGATGAAGAGAAATTAATGTGCGTTGACTCCACTCTATTGAGATAAGCTCTGTCGCGCACAGAAGGGAGCCCCCGTGATTTGCAACTTGAATCTCAGAGCACTGTGTGTACTTGCAGTAGTTATCGTGGCTATCCACGCTCCTGCGCGTGTCTACGCTCAAGTAACAGGCGGAACAATTTCTGGGACTGTCACCGACAGCACGGGCAAGGTGCTGCCGAACGTTCATATCTCCATCACCAATCTGGCAACGGAGGTAAGTCGCGAAGTTACCACCAACGAAGAAGGGTTTTACTCCGCGCCAAATCTGTTGCCCGGAACGTACGAGATGAAGTTTTCCGCTTCGGGATTCAAGACCGAGGCCCAGAGAGGAATCACGCTGACGGTTGCGGCATCCGTATCACTCGACCAGACGCTGCGTGTCGGTTCGATTACTGAAACGGTCCTGGTCCAGAGCGAAGTTCCCGCGGTGCAGACCTCTAGTTCCGATATAAGCTCGGTTGTGAACGCCACCACGGTCCGCGAGTTACCCCTCAATGGCCGCAGTTGGACGGATCTGGCACAACTTCAGGCGGGCGTCAGTGCGATTCACACTCAGCCCGACTTCTCCGCGGGCACCGATCGTGGCAATCGCGGCTTCGGGCAGCAACTCACGATTTCTGGCGCGCGGCCACAGCAAAACAATTATCGATTGGACGGAGTAAGTCTCAACGACTATGCCAACGGTGCGCCCGGCAGCGTCCTAGGCGGAAGCCTTGGCGTTGATGCGATTCAGGAATTTTCTGTTATCACCAGCAACTACTCGGCGGAGTACGGCAAGACTTCGGGTGGAGTAGTCAACGCCATCACGCGATCAGGCACGAATAAGATTCACGGCAGCGCCTACGAGTTCCTCCGCAACAGCAAGTTGGACTCCAAAAACTACTTCGATGTCGGCAATATTCCGCCGTTCAAGCGGAACCAATTCGGTGGGACGATTGGTGGTCCGATTCAGAAGGACGGGACGTTTTTCTTTGCCGATTTCGAAGGCATCCGGCAGGGCTTAGGAATCACAACGGTTACGACCGTCCCGTCGAATATGGCGCGAACCGGCACACTACAGAATGTCGACGCTAACACCTGCGCTGCTGATGGAGCAGTCTTCAATGCGGGGATATGCCAAGTAAGTGTCAACCCCTCTGCCGCAAAATACCTCACTTTTTATCCTCAGGCCCCGGCGACCGCGCAAGTTGCTGGCTCCGACACGGCACAATACACGTTCGCGGGCCAGCAGATTGTGAATGAAAACTTCTTCACCACCCGCATCGACCACAATTTCTCCGACAGGGACAGCTTGTTCGGGACGTACATGTACGACAAGACTCCTTATTCATCTCCCGACGGACTGAACAACGTTGAATTCCAGACCCTTACCGCGAGACAGTTCGTCTCGATCGAGGAGACTCACATCTTCTCGCCCAGCTTCGCGAATTCCATACGCATTGGTGGCAACCATGAAGCGGTCAACAACAATCAGAGCGCAAATGCTATTAACCCCGCGGCGTCCCGCACGGACCTTGGGGTTGGGGGCACGGCATTTGCGGGACGCGCTGCGTCCCAGGTTCTCATCGGTGGCGGTATTTCCGACTTCACCGGCGGAGTTGGGGGTAGCCCAACTTATTTCTACCACTGGAATTCGCTGCAATTTTATGACGATGCTTTCCTAACCAAAGGCACCCATTCTCTCCGCTTTGGCGTTGCTGTCGAGCACATGATGCTGAACGTAATTGCGGATACAGATCCTAACGGAATTTGGCGCTTCGCTGACTGGTTGGGTTTTCTCACAAACAATCCGACAAAGTTCCAGGGAGGAATCGCCAGTACGCTTTCTCCGCGGAACCTGCGGCAGAACATCTTCGGACTGTATCTACAGGATGATTGGCGCTGGAAACCCAACCTGACACTGAATTTGGGACTGCGCTACGAAATGTCGACGGTCCCGAAAGAAACTGCCGGCAAGACTGCGAACCTCGCGAACCTTTCCGAC
>CAVRCR010000011.1:0-68761 GCA_963719615.1 uncultured Acidobacteriaceae bacterium
GACAGCGCAACTCGAACACCGGCGAGGCCATCCGCCGCGCGCAGGCGACCGCTTGGCGCGCCAGCGCCAGCGCGGCGGGATCCCCCGGCGCCGTCTCGGCGACAATCAGGGCGGCGATGCGCAACACCTCCGGCTCGATCCAGCGGTCGGAGACACTGCACCGCGGCAACCGCCCGATCGGACAATGTCCGCGCCTCCGGCCAGCATGCCGCATCGCCGCTTGGCATCGGCGAGAATGGCCAGAAAGACCGGTCCCGACAGCCGCCACTCGGCTGCCTCAAGGGCGGCGATGGCTTCCTCGAGCGCCGCAATCCCCTGGTCGAAGCTGCCCTGCTGGCACAGCGCCCAGCCGAGCATCGCTTCGCCGTAATGGCGGAACACCCTGAGCTGATGCTGCTCGGAAATTCTGATCTGCCGCCGGGCTTCCTGCATCAGAAGGTCAGCGGCGCCGCTCAGACCGAATACCCATCCTCCGACATAGGCAAGGGCGATCGCCGTCGAAATGCGGATGGCGCAGCTCGTCGGCTGCACGGAGGGCCTCGATGCCGACCCGGAAGCGGCGTCGATTTCGCCGAGACAGAATAGCGCCAAGCTGAGCAACGCCGAGCCGTGCACGTGCGCGTTCTGACCGAACAGGTCGGTCGCCGCGCCGTCGCGTTCAGGCACATAAAGCTGCAGCGAACGCTCGACCGCCTCGCGGGCGCCATGGGGGTCACCGAGCCCGAGTGGGCCATTCCCACCAGGCGATGGCCGATCACGCTGCCCCGGCATATGGCTGTTGCGTTCCGCTAAGGCGAGGAACAGTTTGGCCAGCTCCAGCGCTTCCTCGACCCGCGCGCGGCCGATCAGAAAGGTATATTGGCCGAAGAGCAGCGGGAACACCAGCGGCGAGGGCTCGCCATCGAGGCAGAGCTCCAGGCCGCGGCGACAGCAGGCGCCCATCTCCGCAGAGGACGGGCCCAGAGTGGCGATGATCGGGCCGATGCGCGCGGCCTGCAGCTTGATCTCGAAATCCCGCGCGCCGGGCCGCCTCCTGCACTTGGTCCAACAGGCCGAGCCCGCGGTCGAGATGCTCGAGCGCCTCTACATGCGCCGAGCGGCGGGCCGCGCGCATGCCCGCGGCGAGCCAGCTCTCGATTGCGGCCGCGATCGCTCCGGCGGCGGTCAGGTGATGCGCCATTACCTCGGGGAGCGCCGGCCCAGATCCTGACCGCTCCTCGACAGCGCGGCGATGCGCGTGTGCCAGGCGCGGCGGTCAGCTTGCAGGATCGACTCATAGGCGACACGGCGCAACAGGGCGTGGCGAAATTCGAACTCGGTGGCATCGTCGCCCTGCCGCCGCAGGATCTCGGCGCCGACCAGCGCGTCGAGCGGCTCTCGCAGGGCGCTTGCCTCCTCGTCGAGCAGTGCCGCGAGAAAGCCCGGGGTGAAGGCGCGCCCGATGCAGGCCGCCGCCTGCACGATGCGCCGGCCGCCCGGAAGCCGGTCGAGGCGCTCCGAGAGCATCTCGGACAGGGTCAACGGCACCGTCGGCGTGCCGGAGCGCGGACCGCCGCGCGCGGGATCGCGCGCCTGGCCGACCAGCGAGATCACCAGCTGCTCGATGAACAGCGGGATCCCGTCCGAGGAGCTCACGGCCTCGGACAGAAGGTGCTCCGGCAGCGCCTGCGCGCCCGGCACGGCCCGCGCCAGCTCGAGGCATTCCGCAGGTGACAGCGGGCTCAGCACGATCTCGTCGTCGGCATCCGGCAGCTCCGGTCCTGCCGGGAACGAGCGCCGCGTCAGCACGACCAGCAGCGGCGTCTCGCGCAGTTCCTCGATCAGCTGAGGCAGGAGCTCGACCGAGGACGGATCGAGCCAATGGGTGTCTTCGATCCAGAGAAGCGTGGGCCGGTGCGGGCGATGCGGCCGATCAGGCCGATGATCAGCGCAAACTGACGGCGTTTGACCTCGGTGGGCGGCAATGGGCTGCCGCCGGCGTGCCGGTCAGCGCCACCCCGAGAAGGCCGGCAAGAGTTTCGATAGCCTCGGGGCTCTCGATCCCCCGAGCGCTCAGAAAGGCGGCGATCTTGTCGCGCCTGGCGGCTTCGCTGTCGTCCGCTCGGATGCCGGCCCGCGTCCACAGCGGGCCGGCCGCTGGATAGAGCGGCGTGGAGGAAAACATCTCCAGGCAATTGGCCTGCAGGATCTGCGAGTCCGGCAGGGCCAACGTCTCGCACAGCTCGAGCACGAGGCGGCTCTTGCCGAGGCCGGCCTCGCCACGACATGCACGACGCGGCAGCGGGATTCCCGAACGACGTCCTGCCACTGCGCCGCCAGCCGGTCCAGCGACGCCCGGCGGCCGATCAGCCTGACTGCACCCCGCCGCCAGTGCCCGACCGCCCGGCCGCCGCCAAGACGCGGCCCGAGCACGCGATGAACCGAAATCGGCGCGCGACAAACCGCGGATCGGTCGCGGCCCGAGCGGCTGAAAATCGAACAGCCCGTCGATCAGCTCGCGGGTGGCGCCGCTGACGACGACGGTGTTCGGCTCCGCCTCGGCCTGCAGTCGCGCGGCGATGTTGACCAACTCGCCGACGACACCCTGCACGCTGCGCCCGAGGCTGGCGATCTCAGGTCCGACCACAACCAGCCCGGTATGAGAGCGATGCGGGCAGAAAGCGCCTCCGACGGAGCGAGACCGGCAGAAACATCGAGCTTGACGACACTCGTCGATCAGTTCGAGCGCTGCACGTACGCCGCGCTCGGCATCATTCTCGTGCGCGGTGGGATAGCCGAAATACACAAGAACCCCATCCCCGGAATAGGCGGCGACGAACCCGCCGTACCGCTCCATGATGTCGCGCGTAAGCTCCTGATATTGCAGCTGCAGATCACGCAGCAGCTCGGGATCCAGACGCTCCGAGAGCGCGGTATAGCCGACCAGGTCAGCGAACAGAGTCGTCAGGTATCGACGCTCGGGCACCGGGTTGCGCGTGGCGTCGCTGACAGCCGCCATGATTGCCTCAGAGCTGAGGTTCGCGCCACTATAACATCATGAGTGAGTGCGAAACAGCAATCCGGGGTGGCGCGTCTCAAACAAGTTTCGCGATTTGACATCCGAACTGTGTCTATCTATAGTTGATGCGTGCCATACCTCTTCCGTGCTAGTGCCGGCCGCGCTAGTGCCGGCCGCGCCCCGACCCCCCTCCCGCGCGCCATAGTGGTCTGTACGCACTTGCGCCCGGGTCGAACCAAACGGCGGTCGAGACATTTCATGCAGCCGTTGTCCGGCCTGCATATCGCCTCTCTGATCGATCCGAAGAGGTTCGACGTCACATTGCATCACGAAGACTGGCATGGTCCGTTCGAGCCGCGCCGGGCCGGCGGTTATGCCCTCGCATTCCTGACCGGTCTGCAGCCGGATTTCGATCGCATGCGGCAGCTGTCTTATTTTTTCCGCCGTGCCGGCGCCACGGTCGTCGCCGGTGGCAGCGTCTGCACCCAATTTCCCGAGTTCGCCACGGAGTTCTTTGACGTCGTCTGCGCCGGCGGCGTCGAGATCGTCGCCGACCTGATGGCCGATCTCGCAGCGGGCAGGCCGCTGAAGCCCATCTATCGTTCGCCGATCACGCGCGTCGACGACTACCCGGTCGATTACGGATTGTTTTGGCGCAGCGGGATCAATCTAAAAGTGCACCTCTTGGAGGCGTCGCGCGGCTGCAGTTTTCGTTGCAGTTTTTGCGTCATCCCGGCCGAAGCCGGCGGGCACGCCGCGTACAATCTCGCGGCAATCACGAACGCCGTCGACAGCGCCATCGCGACCAGTCCGATACTGGGCTTTCGCCGCTGGTATCCAATCGCGCTCTTTCTCGACAACAATTTTTCCGATGACCGAGGGCACATGCTGGCGGTCTGCGAATTGCTGCGAAAGCATCGCAAGGTGCGGATGTGGGGAGCGCTCGTTACCCAGAATATCTTGCGCGATCACGAACTGATTCGCCGGCTTGCGGCGTCCAAATGCCGGGCGCTGTTTGTCGGTCTCGAATCACTCGACCGCGCGTTTCTCCGCAAATTCAACAAAAAGCAAAATCTCGGCCGGGACGTCCTCGACGACATCGCTTACGCCAAGTCGCAGAGCATTGTCGTCGGCTACGGCTACTTGTTCGATCCGCGCTACCAGACAGTGGCCCAGATGGAGGAGCAGATGCGGCTGATCGCCTGCACCGACAAGCTCTCGATGCCGATCTATCTGAGCCTGGTGGCGCCGCTGACCGGCACCGAAGTGTTCTGGGAAGACCTTCGGGAGGGTCGCCTGGCGTCGAACCTGAGGCTAAGAGACCTGGACGGCGAAACGATCGCCTACGCGGCGCTCGCCGACACGCCGGAGAACCTTTCCGCCTTTGTCGACCGCTTGTTTCGCCGGCCCTGGGAGATTGTCAGCCGGCGTGCCGTGCTGCGCAAAGTCCTGCGCCGCATCGTCGCGGCGCGTACTTTTAACCCCGTCTACTGGTACGTGCTGGCGGCCTCGAGTTGAACTCCTGGTGGGTCAGGGGGATCACCTCGCCCGACAATCGACTCACTGTCATTGTGGCGAAATCAACGCACACGTCCGAGAACTGAGCAACCTTGCGTTCAGCCAGGCTCTTGGAGTCACGAACGAATTCATAGAGTTGGTTAACCAGTTCCTTCCAGCTGAACGCCAAGAGGACAGTTGGCGCGGCAGTGGAAATGGTGTCGACTTCTGATCTTCTGAGGTAGTCCCAGTGCTTTCTGGGCACGAGTGCTAGGCGATAGTCATTCAGTTCCAACATCTCTCGCGGCGCAGGGGGGTATAAGGCGTTTGCATCGCGCACCGAGAGATCTCCGGTCTCAACTGCGGTTCCAGGGAATGCCCCGATGTCGAGGTCTCGATTGATCTGGATATCCCGTCTTCGGTCCGGTTCTGAAGTCCAAGACGTGCGCGTGTTGGTTGGACTCTTGAATGCCATAGTCTCAGTCCCCTCGCGTTCCGATATCGTTTGTTGAACCTGCGCCCCTCGGGCTGGTCGACCTTCGGCGTGCCGCGAGCCGTTGCTACTTAGGCTTGTTCCCGCGTGCCATCTGACGCGTCGGGAAGCGAAGTGTCAATGCACCGCAACTTACGTTTGCATAGCCAGTACATTCCCAGCTAAGTCGCTGATGGGAATGCGCTTATCCCTTAACATGTCTTGGCTGGGCATGCTAGACTTCGTTCGCAGCCGGGGGCCGTATTGGAACCACTGCGGCATACTTCCGTCGTGCGCTTCGGGACCTACGAAATGGGTCTCCACTCGGGAGAACTTCGCAAGGCGGGGGTTCGGATCAGGGTGCAACAGCAGCCGCTAAGGTTGTTGGAAATCTTGTTGGAGCGCCCTGGAGAGGTTGTTACTCGAGAACAACTGCGCAACCGAATGTGGCCAGACGCAAGCTTTGGCGATTTCGACCAGGCTGTCAACGTCGCAATCGCGAAGCTGCGGGCTGCGTTGGGCGACTCGGCCGACAATCCGCGTTATGTTGAGACTCTTCCTCGACGCGGCTACCGCTTCATCGCGGAGGTCGCCGTGGTTAATCCTCCCTCCACCAAACCGGAACTCACATCTCCAACTGGTTCTTCAGCAGCAGAAATTCGTGCGCCGTTCGAAGTTCCAGCGGACATGGCGCGCCGGAGGATCTCCCAGCTTTGGAAAGTGCTGGGCGTGTCGGTGGTCCTGTTGCTGGCAATATTAGCGGTGTGGATAATGTTCTGGAGAAACGGTGTGTCGGCCAATCCTCCGTCTTCCACCCCCATCGCTTCTTTAGCGGTGCTCCCGCTGGAAAATCTCTCCAGCAATTCGGAGGATTATTTTGCTGATGGCATGACCGACGAGTTAATAACGGATCTGGCGCAGATCAGTGCACTCCGCGTGATCTCTCGTACCTCTGTCATGCCGTACAAAGGAGCACGCAAGTCCTTGCGGCAGATCGCCCGCGAATTGAACGTCGATGCCGTAGTGGAAGGCACGGTACTCCGTTCGGGCAGTCAGGTTCGAATCACGGCGCAGTTGATTCGGGCTCCTGTCGACAAGCACTTGTGGGCGCAGAGCTATGAAGGTGACGTGCAGGACACTCTGGCACTGCAGAAAAGAGTGGCTCGCGAAATCGCCGACCAGATCCGGATCAAGGTGACCCCGAGAGAAGCGGCGGTCTTGGATAACACGAAGCCCGTCAATCCGGAAGCCTATGAGAACTACCTCAAGGGTCGATATTTTTGGAATAAGCGAACCGCCGACGATACGAAAAAGGCGGTCGATTACTTCAACCAAGCGATCAAGAGCGATCCAAATTGTGCTTTGCCGCACGCCGGTTTAGCGGACATTTACCAGATCTCGGACCGCCCCCAGTTGGCGCGACAGGAAGTTCAAAAAGCGCTCGACCTAGACGATCAATCAGCTGAGGCGCACAACTCCCTGGCGAATCTCCTCTACCTCTTTAATCACGACTGGGAAGGCGCCGACAAGGAGTTCAAGCGCGCGCTTGAGCTTGATCATAATTATGTTCCAGCCCACCACTGGTACTCCATGTATCTTGCCTTGAAGGGCAGCAAGGCAGAGGCGCTGGTCGAAGCGGAAAAAGCATACGAGTTGGATCCATTGTCACCGGTTGTCGGCGCGAATCTGGCAAAGATCCTCCAGGAGGCCGGCCAGGATGACAGAGCCATTGAGCAGGCTAAGAAAACCCTCGACCTGGAACCTAACTCCGCGGTCACCCATGCTGTACTCGGCATTGCCTACCAGGACAAACACCTACCGGCAGAGGCGATTACTGAATACAAACGTGCACTGGAGCTAGGAGGTCCGCCGGAGGAAATACGCGGGCTTCTCGGATACGTCTATGCAGTTTCGGGAAACCGAAGCGAAGCCGAAAACACAATTGCTCAGTTAAAGGAACTCTTGCCGGAGCATACGCGCGCCGCTTTGGACCTTGCAGTGGTATTTTCCGGTTTAGGGGATAAGAACAGTGCGCTCCATTGGCTGGACAAAGCCCAGGCGGCTCATGTAACCGATTTGATCGGCATAGAACAAGACTCGCATTTTGCTGAACTGCGCAGTGATCCGCGATTTCAAGCGATAGTGCAGCGGGTGGGCGCACATAGGTGAATCGAGCGTTCTTTGCAGGAGTTGTCGGCGATCTCGGAACCATCCAGAAACCTGTTTTTTGGAAAAGCGTCAGGGATGTGTGCGGTCTAGCCCAGACCATCCTATTTGAGATCGGCACAGATGTGTCCCGATTTCGCAATGCTTCCGCCTTTGCATCCTGGTTAGCACTTAGTCCTGAGAATTAAGATCAGTGCTCGCGATTACCAACCCATTTGGCGCATCCGCTCAAGGATGCGCGCGCTGTAGTTATTCATGCGCTCGGGCCGTCGCTTCAGGGGAGCCGGCAGAATCGCGGCGAGCCGTGCCGCCTGTTCCCGGCCGATATTCCGGGCCGCGGTTCCGTCGTAGTAACGACATGCCGACTCTGCACCATAAATACCAGGGCCCCATTCGACCACGTTGAGGTAGATCTCTAGAATGCGCCTCTTGCCAAGGACGAGTTCGGCCACCGGTACCAGTGTGAACTCTGCTCCCTTGCGGAGGATTGAGCGACCCGTTCCGAAGAATAGGTTCTTTACAAGTTGCTGCGTAATAGTGGAAGCTCCGCGAGTGCGATCGCTTTCCAAATCGTCTTCGGCAGCGATTTGGATCTCGTGCCAATCGAACCCGTGGTGCTGGTAGAAGCGCGAGTCCTCCGCGGCGACTACAGCGTGCTGGAGATCGGGCGAGATTTGGTTGAGCGGAATGAATTTGTAGCGTTCGTGATACGGAGTGTGGTGAATCCAGGCCTGCAAGTGGCGCTGGACGTGCACCGCGGTTGACGGTGGGTCGATCCACCGGGCGGCCAGAAGGACCAGCGCGGCAAGCGACCAAACAAGTACCACACCGATGACAAGCCATCGAAGAAAGGACCGGAGAGAACCCTTGCGACGCGGGGTCTTGGGGTGTGTGTCTGGCTTTTCACTCACATTTCAGAATAATAGCTTGGGCTGGCCATTCTTTCGGCAATCGAACAGCGGAAGCCTTTCCAGCTGATTTGCCGCCCCTTTGGTATGCTCTCCGGAACCCGAAGCGGTTCATCTCGCTGATATTGCGTCAATCTCCGTGTTCGGGGCAGCGCTTTGCCCATCGAATTGCTTCAATTCGCTTGTCCTAAACTCCCGAAAGGGGTCTCCCCTGCTGCGTTTCACCTGGGCCACAGTCATCGACTCGTTGAGCGAGGAATCGGCGCTCCATCGGACTACGCGCAAGAGCGAGCGCGGCGCGAAAGTGTTCGCGTGCCCCGTCCTTCCTTCCAAGGCGAAGCTCCAGTTCGCCCAGCGCCGCCGAGTAGAACGGGTAGGTCGCCAATCGGCTGCTGTCGACGGCATTCAGTTCTTCCAGTCCACGTTCCGGACCCTCAAGTTGCGCTACGGCAATCGCGCGATTGAGCGCGACCACGGGCGACGGACGAATAGTCATCAATTGGTCATAGAGCGAAACGATCTGTGCCCAGTTTGTCTCCTCCGCGCGTTGAGCGATGGAATGAAACGAGGCGATGGCAGCCTCCACGTGATACTCGGTCAGTTCATCACCGCTGGCCGACTGATCGAGCAGTCTTTGCCCTTCGGTCACCAGGTTGTGATCCCAGCGGGAGCGATCCTGATCAAACAGAGAGCTCAGATCCCCCGCCGCATCAATCCTCCCGGGAAGGCGGGCCGCGTGGAGGCACATCAGGGCGGCAAGGGCATAGGTTGCCGGCCTTGCCCCAAGAGGATGCTCGAGGAGCAGCGCCGCAAGACGCATCGCCTCCCGGCACAGATCTGCACGCACCGCGGATTCGGTCGACGCCCCGTGGTACCCTTCGTTAAAGAGCAGGTAGAGGGCTCTCTGCACGGCGGGAAGGCGCGCGGAAAAGTCATTGGCGTTGGCGACGTCGAACAACTTCCTCGATCCCGCCAGCACCTTCTTTGCCCGAGAGAGACGTTTCTCGGTGGCCGCATGGCCGCTCACGAACGCGTTGGCCACTTCGTTCACGGTAAAACCGCACAATAGGTGGAGCACAAGCGCGACCTGTGCTTCCTCGGGTAGCCTGGGATGGCAGCACGAAAACATCATGCGCAGCTGATCATCCTTTATCGCATGAGATCCAAAGAGTTCCACCACCGTGGGCGCGAGCGTCCATTCGCTGTCGATCAGACGTCCCAACTCCGGAGCAAATGTACGTGCCGTGCGCTCGCGCCGTAAAACATCGAGCGCGCGATTTTTGGCCGTGGCCATCAGCCACGCCGAAGGATTCTCCGGCACACCGCGGAATTTCCACACTTCCAGAGCGCGGCAGAAGGCGTCTTGCACGACGTCTTCTGCCAGGGCGAGGTTGTGGACTCCAAAAATCCGCGTCAACGTGGAGACCATGCGCCCCGCCTCGCGCCGGAATAGATGATCGCTAGGCTCCATCACATGCTCATCTTCATGACTGGCCTTACTTCCACCGCGCCTTCGACCTCAAGGATCGGGCAGCCCTTCGAAAGCTCGACCGCTTGCTCCAGATCACTGGCCTCAATCAGCGTGTAGCCGCCCACGATGTCCTTGGCCTCGGCAAACGGGCCATCCGTCACTGTTTTCTGCTTCCCCTTCACCAGTTTGCCGGTACGCTCAAGCGGCTGACCTTGGTCTTTGACATGACCTTTCTCGGCAAGCCCCTTCAACCAGGCGACCCATTTCTGCATCGTCTGCTGCATTTTCTCAGGCGATCTCCCTGCTTCGCCACCACGATAAAGAAATATGTACTCGCTCATGATCGTTTCTCCTTGTTCAATTCATTTTTGTTACTTCGAACTTTAGACGTTTGGGGGACCCATACACCGGACAATTTTTCTTTGGGCTTTGATGGATGGCCATTTGGGTTCTCCTTTATGTGTCCGTCTGATCTTAGGTGTTTCACCTAAACAACGTTCGATGCGAGAGCATCCGGACATTTTCTTGCAAAGATTTAGCGAGAAAGCTCTGGAGAGCACGAAATATGCCGACGCCTCGTTTCGTGCCTTGCAGTGGAATTGTCAGCCGACAGCAATGCGCTACGAATTCATCCGTAGCCGTTGAACCGCCTTGGTCATCTCAACTGGGCAGAGATCGCAAGAAACTAAGCTCGTGCCACCCCTAGACAATGACCCAAACATCGACGAACCTGTGAATGTACCGTATGGCGATCGCGGCTAATCGGCTAGCCGAGAGATTACTTGTCTGCTAAGAATGAACTGAGAAAAGGAAGAAATTCTTTCTATGACGCAAGAAGAGATCCGACTCACGGAGTCCGGAGCGCGCAGGAAGCACTGGAAGCGCTGGGGCCCCTATCTCAGCGAACGTGCGTGGGGCACGGTGCGCGAAGACTACAGCCCGTATGGAACCGCGTGGGAGTATCTACCGCATGACCACGCCCGTTCCCGGGCCTATCGCTGGAACGAAGACGGGCTGGCTGGCATCAGCGATCGGCGGCAGACGATCTGTTTCGCCTTAGCGCTGTGGAACGAGCGCGACCCTATCCTGAAGGAACGCCTTTTTGGCTTGACGGGGAACGAGGGCAATCACGGCGAGGATGTGAAGGAATATTACTTCTACCTAGATTCCACGCCCACGCATTCCTACATGAAGTATCTTTACAAATATCCGCAGGCGGAATTTCCCTACAGTCAGCTGGTGGAAGAAAATCGACGGCGCGGCAAGAACCAGCCTGAGTTCGAACTGTTGGATACGGGTGTGTTTCACGACAACCGCTATTTCGATGTTTTCGTGGAATATGCCAAAGCCGACACCGAGGACATTCTGATCAGAATCACGGTGGCGAATCGTGGGCCGCAGGCGGCGAATCTTCGCTTGCTGCCGACCGTTTGGTTTCGCAACACCTGGTGTTGGGGAACCGCGCACAGAAAACCGGAACTGCACCGAGCGCGTCCGGCGCCCAACCCGGTGATCGAACTGAAACACAATCAGCCGGGCAATCGCTGGCTTCATTGCGAAGGCTCTCCGGAGTTGCTGTTTACGGAAAATGAGACTAATGCCAAGCGGCTGTTTGGAGTTTCAAACCATACTCCCTACTTCAAGGACAGTATTAACGACTACATCGTGCAGGGTGACAGAAATGCGGTGAATCCCAACCACACGGGCACGAAAGCAGCTGCGCATTACCAACTCGCGGCTGGTGCTGGCCAGACTGTGACGGTCCGACTGCGTCTGGCCGACTCTGACTTCAAAGGCGGGAGCGCCTTTGCCGACTTCGACAAGATCTTCGCCCTGCGCCAGCGTGAGGCCGATGAGTTCTATGCGACGGTGATTCCGCAGGACCTGTCCGGGGACGCGCAGAACGTCATGCGCCAGGGGTTTGCGGGAATGTTGTGGTCCAAGCAGTTCTATCACTACGTAATCAAGGACTGGTTGCAAGGCGACCCGGGCAATCCTACCCCGCCGCCCGAACGCCGCAAGGGGCGAAATCACGAATGGACTCACTTATATAACGCCGACGTGATCTCCATGCCGGACAAGTGGGAATACCCGTGGTATGCCGCGTGGGACCTCGCATTTCACTGCATTCCGCTCGCTCTCGTGGATCCTGACTTCGCCAAGGAACAACTGACGCTTATGCTGCGCGAGTGGTACATGCACCCCAACGGGCAGATTCCGGCCTACGAGTGGGCGTTCGGGGACGTAAATCCCCCCGTGCACGCCTGGGCGGCCTGGCGCGTCTACAAGATCGACAAGAAGCGCAAGGGCAAGGGCGATCGCGCATTCTTGCAACGTGTCTTCCACAAGCTGATGTTGAACTTTACCTGGTGGGTGAACCGTAAGGACGCCGAGGGGATGAACATCTTTCAAGGCGGCTTCCTGGGCCTGGATAATATCGGCGTCTTCGACCGCAGCGCACCGCTACCGACCGGGGGATACATCGAGCAGTCGGACGGAACCAGTTGGATGGCGATGTACACGCTCAATCTGCTTGCGATCGCGCTGGAACTGGCTAAAGAGGAGCCGTGCTACGAAGACGTGGCCAGCAAATTTTGGGAGCACTTCGTCTACATCGCGCATGCCATGAGCCATCGCGGCCATGATGGCATGGGTCTTTGGAATGAGGAGGACGGATTCTTCTACGATGTGCTCAAGTTGCCGGATGGCGTTCAGTTCCCCATGAAGATCCGGTCCATGGTGGGGCTGATCCCCTTGTTCGCCGTCGAAACGCTGGAACCGGAAGTCCTCGACAAGCTTCCGGATTTCAAGCGGCGGCTCGAATGGTTCATCGACAACCGGCCCGATCTTACGGGCGACATCGCCTGCATGCGGACTCATGGGGCGGGTCAGCGGCGGTTGTTGTCGATCGCCAACGAAAACCAACTAAGAGAGATCCTCAAGTACATGCTCGACGAGCGTGAATTTCTGTCGCCCTACGGGATTCGGGCTTTGTCACAGTTCCACCGGGACAACCCGTACAAGCTCAGCGTGAATGGGATGGAACATCGCGTGGACTACGAACCCGGAGAAACTTCGACTGGGTTGTTCGGCGGCAATTCCAATTGGCGCGGCCCGATTTGGTTCCCAGTAAACTACCTGCTGGTCGAGTCACTGCAGAAGTTCCACCACTACCTCGGGAATGGCTTCAAGGTTGAGTTCCCGACTGGATCAGGAGAGATGATGACCCTGTGGGAGGTGGCGGGAGAATTGTCGCGCCGCATGACCAATATCTTCCTCCATGATGAGAAAGGGCGCAGACCGGTATTCGGGAATCTGGAGAAGTTCCAGACCGACCCACACTGGCGCGACCTGGTCCTTTTCCACGAATACTTCCACGGCGACTCGGGTGCGGGAATCGGGGCCAGTCACCAGACGGGATGGACTGGCGTGGTGACCAAGTTAATGCAACAAAGCGGAGAATCTCGTGAACGCAAGACGGAACCGGCTGTTTCTGAAGCAGTCGCAGACTGAATTCATCGAAACGCAAAGAATGGTGTCACTTCCTGACTTCGACCGCGTCTTGCCTAGGGAAAGACATCTGCGGGCGAACGGCGATCCATGATTCAGTTCAAGCAAGAAACATGCGGGAACCTGGACGCTGCTCTTCGTCGAGAGTGGCTGGAAACCAACGGGCTTGGGGGTTTCGCCTCCTCCACGATCATCGGTCTGAATACACGCCGCTACCATGGATTGCTGGTGGCCGCGACGAAACCACCAGTTGGCCGCTATGTCCTTCTCTCAAAGGTCGAAGAAACCCTGGTCATTGAAGGACAGGCTTTCGATCTCTCCGCAAATCGCTATCCAGGCGTAATCCACCCGCAAGGGTTCCGATATCTTATGCAGTTTCGTTTGGGCCCGTTTCCTGTCTTCACCTATGAGATCGAAGGCATCGAGATCGAGAAGTCCGTATTCATGATTTACGGAGAGAACAGCACTGTCATTCACTATGAACTCAAGAAGCATCCTCCAAAGCGGCCAAAGAACTTGCGGCTGGAGATCCGACCTCTGATAGCATTTCGCGACTACCACAGTACAACCCACCAAAACAGTGCGATCAATCCGTCGGTGGAAGAACGCTACGGATTGGCGACTGTCACACCCTATCTGGGGCTACCCTCTTTGCATCTGGCCCACGATGCCGCTGAGCTACAAAGAACGGGCGACTGGTACCGCAACTTTGAATACGACGCCGAGCGCGAGCGCGGACTCGATTTCTCGGAAGATCTCTTCAATCCTCTGAGGCTGAATTTCGATCTGCGCCTTCGCCACCAGGCTTCCATCATTGCATCAACGGAACAACGTGATGTCATACAGGTGGGCGAATACCGGCAGGCAGTGATCACGCGGCGCCGAAATACGGGAGTCTCACGCTTCGCCGACGACGATTTTGCCCAAACGCTGGCGGCGGCCGCAGACCAATACATTGTGTCGCGCGGCGACCAAAAGACGGTCATTGCGGGCTATCACTGGTTCAGCGACTGGGGCCGCGACACGATGATCGCCCTTCCAGGCCTCACTTTTCTCACAGGCAAGCTGGATGTCGCCCGCAGCATTCTGCGCACTTTTGCCAGGCATATGGATCAGGGTATGCTGCCGAACCGGTTTCCGGATGCCGGTGAGACTCCGGAATACAACACGGTGGATGCCACGCTTTGGTTCTTTGAAGCGGCGCGGTTTTACCTCGCTTATACCGGCGATCTGGAGTTTGTTCGCGATGAACTCTATCCCGTGTTGGCGGATATTGTCTCCTGGCATGTAAAAGGCACACGCTACGGAATTATGGTCGATGCAAGCGGACTGCTCGCGTCAGGCGAGCAAGGAGTTCAGCTCACATGGATGGATGCCAAGGTGGGCGACTGGATAGTGACCCCGCGCCGTGGCAAGCCCGTGGAGATTCAAGCGCTCTGGTTCAACGCCCTTTGCATTATGGAAGATCTGGCTCGCCAGTTCAGCGACGAGGCCGCCCAGAAGCGTTATCGCAACATGGCGACGCTCGCCAGTTTGAGCTTCAATCGGTTGTTCTGGAACGAAAAGGCCGGCTGCCTGTACGACCTTACCAACGGTGCGGGCCCGGACCCAGCAATTCGCCCAAATCAGATTTTTGCCGTCAGCCTGCCTCACAGCATGCTGTCGCCGGAAAGCGCGAAGAGCGTGGTCGACAAAGTTCAGGAACACCTGTTTACGCCTTATGGGCTACGCAGTCTCGCGCCAAGTGATCCGCAGTACCGCGGCCGATACACGGGCAGCCCAGTCGAGCGTGACGGCGCCTATCATCAGGGAACCGTGTGGCCTTGGCTCATGGGGCCGTTTATCGCGGCATACGTGAAGGTGAACGGAGGCAGCGACTTTGCCCGCCGCCAGGCGAACGATTGGCTCTCTCCGCTTAAGGATCACCTGACGGACGCCGGACTAGGGCACATTTCGGAAATCTTCGATGGGGATCCGCCCCACCGCCCCTGCGGCTGTATCGCTCAAGCCTGGAGCGTCGGGGAACTTCTGCGCGTCTACACCGAAGACGTGTTGCGACTATGGCAACCGACAACCACAAGGCCGAACAATCTCCGACAGGAAAGCACCCTCCAGCGATAGCCAACCAGTAGATCGAAGAGGATGTGCAAATCCACTTAGGAAGAAGATCTGGCGTGGTCTTCACTTAGCCGTACTCGTTTCACACCGAAGGCCAAGACTCGCGCCGGGATGTCGCGAAGGACGGGAGCAGCAAAGAACGCCCGGACAAACCACGGAATCTTGAGCGCAGCCTGCGAACGCAAGACGTTAGCCAAAATCCTGTTCTGCACTCCCGCCTGGACGCTCTGAATCACCTTGGTTGGCCATTCCCTTTCCTTCTGGACTCTGGCCAAATCGCCGACTTGTAACCGTCCGGCCTTGAGTGGGGCGGCCAGAAGGTTGGTTGTTACCACCGCGTCCTGGATCGCATAGTTGATCCCTACGCCGCCGACAGGGGACATTACGTGCGCGGCATCCCCGATCAAGAGCAAGCCGGGCTTGAACCATTGCGGGCAGTGGCTGGATTCTACGGACAGTAGAGAACACTGGTGCCAGTCGGTAATGGTCTTTACGTGTTCGGTGAAACTCGGCTCGATGTCGACGATGGCTCGCCGAAACGCTTCAATCCCGGCGGCTCGCACGTTCTGATACTGTCCTTTAGGAAACACGAACGCCACTTGCCAGTAGTCGAAGCGATCGAAGACCACCAAGATCCGGCCGACGCCGATCCCACCGAGCACACGGCCATCGGCCTCCGGAAGATCTTCCGGAATATGCGGCAAGCGGAACCACAAGATGTCCATCGGCGACGAGGTCTTGACCGGCTCGAAACCGGCAAGATGCCGGACACGAGAAAATCGGCCGTCCGCACCAACTGTGAGCGGGGCGCGCACTTCGTGCATTCCGTCTGCAGCGCGATAGCGCACCCCGCGCACATTTCCGTTCTCTTCGATGAGGTGCTCAACGTTGGCACCCATCACCAACTTGAAGTCGGGGTATTTTGTCCCTTCCGCCGCAAGGAAGTCGAGGAATCGCGCCTGCGGTACCAGCAGAATGTAGGGGAATCGCGTTTTCAACCGGCGAAAGTCAATTGGACTGAAGTCGGTGTTCGCTAAACGGAGAGTGGGCCCGTAGATCTTCGCGTGTTGAAGTTTGTGCAGAGACTCAGCCAAGCCGATCTGGTCCAGCAACTCGAGGGTCGAAGGGTGGATTGTGTCGCCTCGAAAATCGCGGTCGAAATCTTGGTGTTGCTCCAACAGCGTGACTGGCACACGTTGCCGGGCCAGTAGAAGCGCAAGCATCACTCCGCCGGGACCACCGCCAACAACACAACACGGAGTCTGCTTCGAATCACAAACAACCTCGTCCGTGCTCGAGTTCGGAGCGGGGATCAAGGCAGTGGTCATAAAATCTCATCCTCACCCGAAGATATCGGGAGAATATATCGAAGCACCAACGGCGTGGCATATTCAGTTCGAGGCCGGCTGAATTTCAAACGTCGCTTCCATACACTGGGATCGCAGCCCCATTGACGTCTCTGCCGTTGTCGCTAACCAGCCACACAATGAGCGCGGCGATCGAGGCAGGCTGAACCCATTTGGAGTAATCTGCGTTTGGCATGGCCGTCCGATTGGCCGGAGTGTCGATCGTAGCCGGCAAGATCACATTTGCGGTAAGGCCCACATCTTTGTTTTCCAGAGCCACCGTCTTGATCAGCGAAACCATGGCCGCCTTCGAGGCACTGTAAGCGCCGACTCGAGGTCCCGGTTCCAGCGCCGCACGACTCCCAATGGCAACGATTCGTCCATTACCCGTCTTCCGCATCGTCGGGAGCACAGCACGCAAAACGTAAAACGTACTGTTGAGATTCGAATCCAACATGCGCTGGAAGGTGGCGTCGTCGGTCTCCGCGATCGACTGGCCCCCTGCGAAACCCCCGACGGTGTGTACCACGACATCGAGTCGGCCGAGGCGGGCAACCAGGCTGTCGACCATGCTCTTTGCGCCCGCCGCGGTCGAGATTTCCGCCGGCAACGCTGTGAACGAAGTGCTATCGAACTCCGACTGCTGAATCTTGCGCGATACTCCGACAACGGCCGCGCCAGCACCGAGCAGCGCCTTGGTTACGTAGCTTCCGAGGCCTCCATTGGCCCCGGTCACAAGAGCGATCTTGCCTTTCATGGTGTGAACTCCGATCTCCTGCCAGCTATCAGATTCCTGAATGGCAAAAAGGCTCCGAACTATCTTGCTGGTCCACGATCTTCCGATCTGCTCTCAACCCGGTAGATTTGAAACTCCCGGATTTCACCTTCCGCCGTCGACGAGAGAATGTTTAGCCGGATGCGGGTCGCCCTGGCCGGAGCAAAGCTATCGATTCGTTTGTGCCCGATCGCGTTTCCCTCAACGGCCGTCTTCCAAGATTTTCCGTCCCACGCTTCAACCCGAAAGTGCTCGATATGTTGTCCGTCGTTCAGTCTTTCCATGATTAACGAGCGATCGAAGGTTACAGGTTCTGAAAATGCAACCTCAAGCACCGCACGATGGGAACCGGCAGGTGCGGCCCAAAATGTTGCGGGATCTCCGTCCAACGCGGCCTCGGTATTGCTGTCACTGTGAGAATGGGTCGCGATCAGGTTTTTCCCGTAGCGTTCCCGAACGGCCGCCCCAAATTCTTCGAGTTGCTTCGCGTCAGCCTCAGGCAACAGCCCTCGTTGGTCGGGAGCCACTCCCAGCATAAGTTGGCCGCCGCGGCCGATGGTGTGGTCGTAAATGGAGACCAGTTCATCCACAGACTTGGCCTCATCGTTGGCGTGCCAAAACCAGTTTTTGCGCAGAGGCGTATCCGCCTCGACGGGACGCCAGCGCAGGTAGCCGTGCCGGTCGATGACGTTCCAGTTCTCGTAGGGAATGACTCCGTCTTCGTTACCTACCCATCGGATATCCCCATACTCAAACAGCGCCACATCCGCGAAGACCAGGGCATTGGGTTGATAGACGCGAAGTTCGTCGACAATGCGTGGAAAGTTGTAAACATGCCCACCGCTACCGGCGCCGTCGAGCCAGAATTCCTCTAAATTGCCGTAATGCTGGACCAGTTCATCCAACTGCGCGCTGTAGTAGTTGTCGTAATCGGCTGAGTTCGCGTAGCGGGGTTCGTGACGGTCCCAGGGCGAAAGGTAGACGCCGAACTTCAATCCATATTTCCTCGCCGCGTCAGACACGAGGCGCACAAGATCACCTTTGCCGCCTAACCAGGGGCTGCTCTTCACGCTGTAGTCGGTCTGTTCGGTAGGCCATAAGCAGAATCCATCATGGTGCTTGGCCACCAGAACCACATATTTCGCGCCGCTGGCCTTGATGGCACGCATCCATTGTTCGGCGTCCAATTGTGTGGGATTGAATACCTTTGGATCGGCATTGCCGTCGCCCCATTCGCGGTCAAGAAACGTGTTCGTCCCGAAATGAATAATGACGCCGAACTCCAGGTCTTGCCACTCCACTTGTTGCGGGGAAGGTTTGATGTCAGGAAAAGATTGACCGAACCCGCTGCCTAACGCTAACAGACAGGCAAAGGCCGCGGTGTCGAAGAGGAAGCATCTCCGGCTCATGAATGGAATCTTATCCCATGAGCACACCGTCTTTGCTGCTCTCGCTTAGCCGCTGACACCTAATTTACGCAGGATCGTCATCATCGGACACCAGTTGCTAAAGCCCGACTGCAAGAGGTTCAACCCGACAAAGGCGGTAAAGAGATACCAGTATGGGCTCACCCAGTGTCCGAGAGCCAGCGACACAAGAATGAAAGCCCCGGCGATCAAGCGAAGTGTACGTTCTACGGTCATGGTGCCTCCTTGGATCATTACAAGACGTTCTGCGGAACCTCGCACTCCGGGGTCTCGCACTCCGCCACATTTTCCGGGGAGTGATGCGCCCGTAGAAGTGAGTCTCTCCTTCTTTCGGACAAGTAGTAGAGCACCGGAACGGCCATGCGCGAGAGCACGGTCGACGCTACTTCGCCCGCCATCAGCGAGAGTGCCAAGCCCTGAAAGATCGGATCGAAGAGGATCACGCTCGCGCCCGCGACCACAGCCGCTGCCGTCAGCAACATCGGCCGGAAGCGCACCGCGCCGGCGTCGACTACCGCCTGCTCCAGACTCATGCCCTGGGAGCGCCGCAATTCGATGAAATCCACCAAAATAATCGAATTGCGAACGATGATGCCGGCCCCGGCGATGAAACCGATCATCGAGGTCGCGGTAAAAAAAGCGCCCATCAGCGCATGCGCGGGAAGGATTCCGACCAGCGTCAGCGGAATCGGCGCCATGATGACCAGCGGCGTTCGGAAAGACCGGAACCAGCCTACAACCAACACATAAATCAGTACGAGAACCGTGGCAAAGGCCAGCCCCAGGTCGCGGAATACTTCTACCGTGATGTGCCACTCGCCATCCCACTTCATCGACAGGCGGTCGGTCAGCTCGGGCATGGTCGTGCCCTTGTATTGCTTGACCGCGTAACCGTCAGGCAATTTGATCTTGTCGATGGCGTCGCTCATCTTCATGATGGCGTACACAGGGCTCTCTTCCCCGCCCGCCACGTCGCCGGTCACGTACACCACGGGTTGCAGGTTTTTGCGATAAACGCTGATATTGATCGTGGACTGCTGCAGATTGGTCACTTCCTGCAGCGCGATCTGACCGCCCGAGGGCGTGAGTAGTTTCAGGTTGGCGAGGTCCTCGATGCCGGAGCGGTCGGGGCGAGCCAACCGCACCTCGATCGGAACGTCTTCGCGCGATTGCGGGTCATGCAGCAAACCGGCTTCGGCGCCCCGCAATCCTACTTGCAGCGTACGAGTCACATCGGCCGGCGAGATGCCGTGGAGCGCCGCTTTCGCGAGGTCGACCTTCATGTCGTACTTGATTTGAGGATCTTCGACGTACCAGTCCACATCGACGACGCCCGGCGTCTGCTGAAAAACTTTCTTGATCTGCGCCGCCAGTTCAATCTGCCTCTTGTAATTGGGGCCATACACCTCGGCAACCAGGGTCTGCAGCACGGGCGGACCCGGAGGCACTTCCGCAACCTTTATGCGGGCACCGAACTGTTCGGCGAAATGGTCTAGTTCAGGCCGCATGCGCCGCGCGATTTCGTGGCTCTGCGCCTTACGTTCGTGGCGCGAGAGCAGGTTTACCTGGATGTCGGCCTGATTAGGCTGATTTCGCAGGAAGTAATGGCGAACCAAGCCGTTGAAATTGTATGGACCGGAGGTACCGGCATAGATTTGGTAATTGACGACCTCCGGTTGCTGGCCGAGGTACCGGCCCAGCACTTGCGCAACGTGGGCTGTCTGCTCCAGCGGTGTTCCGTCGGGCATGTCGACAATCACCTGGAACTCGCTCTTGTTGTCGAACGGGAGCATCTTCACGCGGACCCACTTCAGCGGGACGAAGGTAACCGCAGCCAGTAGCAGGAGCACGACGACGCCGAGAAACATCCAGCGCCGGTGGGCATTGAGGATCAGCGGGTTCATCATCCGGCGATAGAGGCGCGTGGTCCAGCCTTCAGCCTCATGCTCGGAGTGGGCGCTGCTGCCGGCATATTTTCGCAGCAGTCTCAGCGCCGCCCAAGGCGACACCACGAAAGCCACAACCAGCGAGAACAGCATGGCTGCCGAGGCACCGACTGGAATGGGGCGCATGTACGGCCCCATCAGACCGCGAACAAACGCCATCGGTAAAATGGCGCCGATCACAGCGAACGTGGCAAGAATTGTTGGGTTACCAACTTCGTCGACAGCCTCGACCGCGACCTGGGCCAGGGATCGCCCTCGGCTCTCGGGCAAGCGAAAATGGCGCACGATATTTTCAACGACAACAATGGCGTCGTCGACGAGGATGCCAATGGAAAAGATCAGTGCGAACAATGTCACGCGGTTCAGCGTGTAGCCGTACAAGTAAAAGACGGCCAGCGTGAGAGCTAACGTGACCGGCACAGCCAGCAACACCACGCCCGATTCGCGGAATCCGAGAGCCAGCGCAATCAGCAGCGTCACCGACAAAGTGGCAATCAGCAGATGCTTGAGAAGTTCGTCCGACTTGTCTTTTGCGGTCTCACCATAGTTTCGCGTGACTGTGACGTTCAAGTCCCTTGGGAGCACGTAGCCGCGCAGGGCGTTTACCTTGTCCAGGACACGCTCGGAGATGAGGGTCGCGTTCGTCCCTTTCCGCTTCGAGAGCGTGATGGTTACCGCGGGATATTCCGCACCGCTTGCCTGCGCCGGGTTGCCGCGGGCATTGGCAAACAGAACATAGGTGTCCGGTTCAGCGGGTCCGTCTTCCAACTTCTCCACCACGTCGCGCAAGTAGACCGGGCGTCCCGCGTGGACTCCTACCACCACCTGCCTCACGTCTTCGAGACTAGTGAAGAACGCGCCCGCTTCGACTTGAAACTCACGGTTATCGCGGGTGAAGCTGCCGGCTTGGCCGCGGCTGTTGGCGCTCTGAAGTTGCCCTACGACCGCAGTGGGCGTAAGACCGTAGGCGGCCAGTCTCTGGGTATCGAGCACCACACGCAGTTGACGGGGCTGTCCGCCGATGATCTTGGTTTCAGAAACGTCGTCGAGCGGTTGTAGGGAGTTCTCCACTTCGCCCGCGATTTGCCGCAGACGGTAGGGGTCGTAGCTCTTTCCCCACAGCGTCAAGGCCATGATGGGCACGTCATTGATGGAGCGGACCTTGATGATCGGCTGGGAAACACCGGGAGGGATCGTATCGAAATTCGAATAAAGCTTGTTGTACGTCTGTATGATCGCGTCTTCTTCCCTGGTGCCGACGTAGAAGCGCACAACCAGCATGCTCAGGCCGGGATGGCTGATCGAGTAGATGTATTCGACGCCTGGCACTTCGCGAAGCAGCCGCTCCATGGGAAGGCTCACACGCTGCGCCACTTCGTCCGATGACGCGCCCGGCATCTGCACGAAGACGTCGAGCATCGGGACAACAATCTGTGGCTCTTCTTCACGCGGAGTCTTGAGGATACTGAACGCACCCAGAAGCAGCGCCGCCACGATCACAAGCGGCGTAAGCTTGGAATCGATGAAGCCGCGGGCAATGCGGCCTGCCAGTCGCAGGCTGTGCGAGGACTGATCTGCCGGTTTGAGGTATTGGCCTGTCATCATTCGGCCTCGATACGCTTGCCGTTGAGATCGCGTTCGCCCGGTTGGGCAACGAGGCGATCTCCATCCTGGAGCCCCGCTAGCACCTCAATCGCGGATCCCGAAGACTTCCCCAGCGTGACGTAGCGCAAATTGGCAACTTTGTTTTGGTCCAATACAAAGACACCCTGTAGTTGACCGCGCTCGACCACCGCTGTGCGCGGAATCAGCAGCGACGGCCGCTCGCCACGGGAAAACTCCGCGCGCCCGAAAAGCCCCGACCGCAGCCGCTTGTCCGCGGGCAAGTTGATCTTCACCAGGAAGCTGCGGGTCGCTGCATCCGCTGCGGGTACAATCTCGGCAATTTTGCTTTGCAGTTGAGCGTTGTCGAGGGCATCAATCAGGACTGGCAAAGCTTGCCCGATCCTCACGTAGCGCAGGTCACTTTCGTTGACGGTAACTTCGAGGCGATGGAGGCGCACGTCTTCAACAGTGAGGATCGGCATCCCGGGACTGGCCAACGAGCCGGCAGCCGATTTCTTTTCGGTGACCACTCCCTCGAATGGCGCTCGAATTCGTGTGCAGTCCAGCGATGTCTGTGCCTGGGCCAGCGCGGCCTTCGCCTGGGTCTGGTCCGCCAGCGCCATGTCGCGACGCGCCAGCGTTGCCTGCTGGCGGGACTTCACTTCGTCGAACTCCTGCGGGCTGACCGACTTCCTGTCGTAGAGGCTCTGGTAACGCTTCAGGGTTGACTCTGCCAGACCAAGGTCGGAATTCGCCGCCGCGAGTTGTTGTTGTGCTGCATTCACGGCAGCCGTGGCGCGATCCATGGCGGCTCGTGGCAGTGCATCGTCGATTACGACGAGCACTTGGCCGCGCTGCACACGATCGCCCTCGGCAACCCGCATCTCGATGATGTTTCCCATCATCTGGGCGGCCAGGTTGCTGGTCTGGGCAGCGTGTACAGTCCCCACGGCTTCCACCAGGTCGGGCATGTTGGCCCGCTGAACCGCGAGCACTGGGACATTGCGCATGCTTTCCGCGGCAGGCGCGACCTGCTGGCGATCATTGGAACAACCAGCGAGGCTTACGGCTGCGGCCAACGTCAATGCGGTTGATTTCAGAGCATTCATGGAATTCACGGCATCACCACGGGAGATTGCGAAGTCAAGGAACCGCTCGCCAACTCCAGGTTGGCGTAGCTGGTGTGGAAGCGATAAACCGCCTCCCAGTAATCGGTCTGGCTGCGACGGGCCGCCTCTTCGGCACTCAACACGTCGGTGATGGTGGTGAGGCCACTCTCGTAGCGGTCCTGGTTGATACGCAGGCTCTCCTGCGCCTGAGCGATCGCGGCTCGAGTTACTTCGACCTGTTGCCGGCTCGAATCGACGTCGTAGTAAGCGCGGCGGACTTCCAGGCGGACTTCGTCTGTCGCGACCTGCTTTATAGCGGTGACCTTCTCCTCCAACGCACGCTGGCGAGACAATTCCGCCCGTTTCGCGCCACCTTGGAAAATGTCGATTTGCAACTCGATTCCTCCCAACCAGTTATCGCCGCCACCGCCCGCGACGAAAGTGGGGTTGTCCATTTCCCAACCCGCGAAAGCGTTCAAGCGGGGACCGAACGAAGATTTGGCGATGGCTACACTCTGGTGTTGAGCTGCTTGTTCGGAGGCGACGCGCTTCAGATCCTGACGGTTATTGATTGCCTGTGTTTCGGCCTCGGCAAGCACTGGCATGGGGAGGTTCCGTTCGCTCAAACTCTCGGTCAGTTGGAACGCAGACTCCGCAGGCATTCCGATCGCGAGGTTCAGCTGTGCGCGGGCCAGTGCCAAATCGTTTCTGGCTCGGATCAATTGTTGCTGGCGCGCCGCCATACGCACCTTGGCGGTCAGCAGATCAGACTCCACCACCAGGCCGCTGTCGAATCTTGACTGGCTCCGATCCATCATTGCCTGCGCGGTCTTCACCGACTGCTCCGCAACTTCCAGTTGCTTGCTCGCCAGCAAAACCTGGTCGTAGGCACTAACAATGCGAAAGACGATTTCCTGGTCCGTGCGGTCCAACTGGTGCACCGCGGCTTCGTTCGCCTGTTTTGCCCGCGTGACCCCATGCCAACTAGCAAATGAGTCGAACAAATTCCAGGTTCCCCCGAAGCGGGTCGTGAAGTTGCCGAATGGCAACGGAGTATTCAGATTGTTGAGTGCGAAATCGTCGGTGGTGAAGCGCTGCTGCCGCAACTTGCTGCCAAACACATACACGGGATCGTTGCCCCGTGTAGCCACTTCCGAAAAACTCAGGCGAGGCATAAGGAACGAACGCGCCTGGAGAACATCGGCGTTCGTTGCCTTGGTATCGGCGATCGCCGCCTTTCGCAGTGGGTTCTTCTCCATCGCGATTTGCACCGCCTGTTGTAGCGTTAACGGCGCTGGCTGCTGCTGCGCAAGAGCGGTGCCCATAAACGCTACGATGCCCACCAGTCGCGGAGCGAACCTGACGCGGAGTCTCACAGTTGGACTCCGGCGGCGGCAAGTGGCTTCATCCACTCGGTCTTGTCTTCGACGATCTCGTAGGTAGTGTGGAACCTTGCCGTTTTCTGCACCATGGCTCCTACCGAACAGTATTTTTCTTCAGAGAGACGGATGGCCTCCGCCACCGCTGCAGTGTCGATCTCGAAGCCTGTAATCACGTGGTGAATCCGGACCGCCGTGAACACCTGCGGCGGACGCTCCGCCTGATCCGCCTCCAGCCGCACCTCGTAGGCGGTGACTCTTTGGTGATATTTCTGACGCAGGATGGTGATCACATCGAACGCGGTGCATCCGGCCAGTCCGGCGGAGACCAGTTCGATGGGCTTGGGACCGGTACTCCCAGCCGCATCGTCGAGCAAAAAGTCGTGGCCGCTGCCGGTATCAGCCACAAACTGCCGCTGCTGCTTAAGTGGTTGAGTTAGTTCGACTTTAGCGGTAATCATTGCTGCCTCCGATATTCCTTGCAGTAGAAATTCACCGAATAAATGCAGAAACGCCGGGTTTGTTACAGACAAATGTCGGCGGACACCGGGGCAGGCTTATGTGTTCTCAACGGCTCGCCCAATCCTTGCGGGCTTCCTGATTAACAATTGATAATGGGAAAGAAATGAAGATGAATCGGACTTTCAAGAACGGCGGAATCCTGCTCACGTTTGGGCTGGCCTCGATTGTGCTGGTGTCCCTGGCTTTTGCATACCGGGCGAGTCTCGTACCCACCTCACGGCTGATCAACCCAGACGAACTGGTCAGGATTCTTCAGTCCTCCAAGGGCGAGAAGCCATTGATGATTCAGGTTGGTTCCCATGTGCTTTATTTGCAGGCGCATATCCCGGGCTCGGAATACTTTGGCCCGGCTACCAGTGAAAGCGGATTGCAACAACTGCGGCAGCGAGTGCTACCCATGCCTCGAAGCAAGTTCATCATCATTTACTGCGGGTGTTGCCCTTGGAGCCATTGCCCCAACGTCAAACCGGCGGATGATGCTTTGCGCGCGCTGGGCTTTGCCAACGTAAAGGTTCTGTACATCGCCAATAATTTCGGCGCTGATTGGGTGGACAAAGGCTATCCCGTGGCGAAGGGCGACTAGGAATCAATCCTCCCATGAAGGCAAAACTGCTTATCGGCATGGCGCTCGTTGCGGTCTGCCTCGGAATCTATTTCCTTGAACATCTTTCCCGACCCAGCGGCCCTCGCGCCGCATCCGCGGACCGCGCGCTCGCTCCGGATTTCTCACTACCGGACTTGACCGGCCAACGGCTCAGTCTGTCGACCTACCGCGGCAAAGTAGTTCTCCTCGACTTCTGGGCTACCTGGTGTGACCCTTGCCGGGACGAGATCCCTCATTTCGTGGAACTGCAGAGCAAGTATCACGATCGGGGCTTGCAGATCGTCGGCGTTTCCATGGACGATGGACCGGAACCGGTGCGTGATTTCTATCAGCGTTTCAAGATGAACTATCCGGTGGTCATGGGCAACGCAAAGATAGGCGAACTCTATGGAGGCGTCCTCGGATTACCGATCGCGTTCCTCATCGGGCAAGATGGACGCATCTACGGAAAGCACATTGGCGCGACCGACATCACAGTCTTCGAAGAGGAGATCATTAGCCTGCTACAGAAATGAAAGACTGCCTGACGGACCTTGGTTCTGCGCAAGAGGCGCGGCCACTATTCTATCGACCTTTGCATCGGCACAAGGTAGACATAGTGCACCAGAACATACATGAGGGCAACGAGTAGGGCGATTGATAGTGAAAGCAGTATTCCTTGGCCGGTAGTGAGTGGCAATTGTTTCTTCTTTCTGTTCTTTCGCGTACTTCCATTCATAAATACCTTCGTGAGCGCCAGCAAAAACCTGTTGCTCCTATCACTCCGCGCGATTTTCAATCGAGACCAGCTGAACCCGTCGGGAAGTCCACGAGACTCTTGCCAGGTGGTCAGGGCTGCACCCCAATTTCAAAGTTAAGAGTTGAAAGAGCTAGCCGGTACTGATACTGCGAGTTCACGTATCCAATAGCGGCGTCGGTTTGCTGCAACTGTGCCTGACTGAGTTCGACGATCGATCCTAAGCCGAGTTGATAACGGCCCTGGGCAAGACTCAAACTCAGGTCGGCTTCCTTGGCGAGTTCCGCTTGCACTCCGACGCGCTGAAACGCTGTATTCGCCGAGAGCCAGGCCGTGCGAACATCGCGCACTACCTGGTTGCGCAGGTCCCGGGTGCTCTCCGCCGCAGCTTTAGCTCGGTAGTTTGCTTCCGAGCCAGCTGCTGTGAAAAGAAAACCATTAAAAATCGGCACGCTCATGTTCACGCCGATAGCACCATACCAACTAGAAACGAAGTAGTTGGGGAAACAGCCGCCGAAACAGTCAGGGCGCACAGGAGATCCTCCCGCGATGCCGAGCGCGCTGATCGTTGGAAAGAGGAGGTCGCGTTGGGCTCGGCGGAACTTTTCCGCTGCCTGTTGATTGTAGGTAAGCGCCTGCAAGTCGGGACGTTGCTGCAGGGCCGTATTGATGAGCACGTCCACATCCGGAGGGGGCGCCGGCGCTTGGGTATCCTCTTCGACCAATTCGTAGCGGACCTGTTTGTCGAGGCCAAGGACGGCCGTAAGCGCAGCGATGGTGGAATCGACATTGTTTTGCGCATCGAGTTGCAGCAGCTTCGCCTGGGACAGATTTACTTCGGCGAACGACAGATCCAGGTTTGATTTCAGCTTGTTCTTTGTCAGTTCGTCGATCTGATGTTCCACAGACTGTCGAGTCGACACGGTTTGTTGCGCGACCTTGAGGAGAGCCTGGGCCTGCAGCGCGTTGTAAAAGGCCTGGTCCGTGGCTAACACAATGTCTTCAATGGTCGCCACTGCATTCGCGTTTTGGGCCTTTTCCTGCAGCTTCGAAGAGGACACGAGATTCATCGTGCGCCCGAAGTCGGTGATGAGTTGGCTGAGGGTTACGCCACCGCCCGCATGTTCTAGCAGGCGAGACGCAGTGAGGCTGCCCGCGCCGATCCGGCTGCCCTCATTGGCATCGACTGCGGTTATAGCGCCATTGAAATTGGGAAGCTCCGCCGCCCTGGTCTCGCGATAGATCTGATGTTGTACCAGCGCAAGCAGACGCCCGACGCTGATTCGGGGATTGCTCTTGATGGCGAACTGTTCTGCCTCGGTCCGGGTTAAACGCATGGTGCTGCCTGGTGTTGGCGCAGCGGGCGACGATTGGGAATCAACTGAGGAGGTGGTCTGATCACCGGCCCGACCAGGAAAACTCGCAACCAGCCCAATTTGATCTTCCGGACGAATCACGAAACGACTCAGGCTTTGTCCCGGTTGCGGCTGGGGGGCGGAGGGCAGAACGTTGGCAGGCCTCGATTCATCGGCCGTTTGCGCTGAACAAAACTGCGGCAAAATCGCCCATAAACCTAACAGCAGGGTGCAGATCATGAACCTATTGACCCAGGTCGTCGGGTTGACTCTTGCGAGATAAGTCATTCAGCAGTCTCCGTCGGTGTAGCCATCGCAGTCTGCTGATTCCGCTTCCCGTACACCAACAGATATGCAGCGGGCACAATGAAAACAGTTAGTACGACCGAAACGGTGAGTCCCCCGATGATGGTGCGCGCTAGCGGAGCGTATTGCTCACTTCCAGTGCCGAGTTTCAGAGCCATCGGCACCATGCCGATAATCGTTGCCAACGAAGTCATCAGAATCGGACGCAGGCGAACCCGGCAAGACGTAATCACCGCCTCTTCGATGCCCTTGCCTTGTTCCTCGAGACGGTGAGTAAACTCAACAATCAGGATGCTGTTCGATGCCGAGATGCCCACCAGCATCAAAACGCCCATCAGGGACATCACATTGAGAGTGGTTCCCGTCAGAGGTAATACGATCAGCACTCCGATGAATCCCATTGGAATGGCGAGCATGATCAGAATCGGATCCTTAAACGATTTGAATTGTGCTACCAGGATCAGGTACAGGAGTATCACGGAGAGTGACAGCCCGATGGCAAAGCTGCGGAATGACGCATTCATGCCCTGTACCATGCCGCGGATGTTGATGCGCACGTTCTCGGGAACTTTGAGCTTGGGAACGAGCCGGGCAACTTCGTCGGACACCTTCCCGAGGTCCTCCGTTGCAGGAGTCACATACACGTCCGTAACCCGTTGAATCTGGTAGTGGTCGACCTCGGTGGGCGTCTGGATGTTTTCTAGTTTCACAACCGCATCCAGCGTCGTGGGCTGCCGCAAGTTGGGAGCGTGGATGGGAATATTGGTGAGATCGGTGACATCGTGGATGGCGGCGTGACCTTTTTCGAAATACTGGACCGTAAGGTAGTAGTCGTTCCCACTCTTGTGGTCCACCCAGTAGTTGGGCGCGATCATTGAATTCGAATTCAGCGCCGTGATCACGTTGTCCACGACATCTTTCTGCGTCAGCCCCAACTCTGCGGCATGCACACGATCCACATCCAACCGCAACGCCGGGTAATTCAAGTCTTGCGGGATGTATACCTGCCCCACGCCCGGCAGACCCCGGATCTGGCTCGCCAGGTCCTGGGCTACTCCAAAAGTCTGTCGCAGGTTTGGACTGCTCACCTGCACGTCGATCGGCGCCGGCATCCCCATGTTCAGAACCGCATCCACCATGGATCCGCTGGAGAAGAAAGTCCTGATATCGGGAAACTGGTGCGCCATTTCCTTCTGCACCCGGTCCATGTACTCGAAACTGCTCTTGGTGTGCCCATCCTGCAGTGCCACCTGAATCGTCGCGGTGTACGGTCCGGCATTGGTCGTGTACAGAGCAGAAAAGTCGGGTACGACGCCGAGATTCGACACCACCATCTTCAGATCCTTGGCGTCGATCGTGTGGCGGATCAGATCTTCAACACTGGCGACATACTGCTCTGTAACTTCGATGCGCGTGCCTGTGGGAACCTTGAGATTGATGGTGAACTGCCCGGCATCCGTCTGGGGAAAGAAGGCCAAACCCAGCAAGGGATAAATGGCCAGGCTTAACACAAATGCGCCACTCAGCATGGCAACAGTGAGGCCGGGTCGTTGCACCGCCCGCCGTACCCAATACTCGTAGAAATCCAAAAGCCGGTTGAACGTCCGGTTGAATCCGGCGTTGAATCGATCCCACCGAGAAGCGCTGGCTGCTGTGGTCGGTTCAATTCCGTATTCATGTTCTTCTCCGTGCCCGGCAGTGTGTGGCACGGCCTTCAGGAAGCGAGAACAGAACAAGGGAATCACTGTCATCGCCACAAGATAAGAGGCGAACAGCGAAATGACGACCGCCAGAGCCAGCGCGCTGAAAAGAAATTTGCTAACGCCGTAAAGAAACGTGACTGGAAAGAACACCACGACTGTCGTCAGCGTTGCGGCCAGGACCGCGAGGCTCACCTCCGACCCTCCGATCTCTGCCGCGGATTCAGGCTTAGCGCCCATCTCCAGATGACGGTAGATGTTTTCGAGCGAGATGACGGAGTTGTCAATCACGCGCGAAAAGGCCAGCGCCAGGCCCCCGAGGATCATTGTGTTTATGGTGCTGTCCATCATGTACAGCACCACGAACGTCGCCAGCGCAGACAGTGGGATGGAGAGGAACACGGCCGAGGTGGCGCGAACGCTCCCCAAGAAAATCAGGATCATCAAGCTGGTGAGAATCAGGCCGATCAGACCTTCGTGAAGCAGCGTCTTGATGGCTTCCTTGACGAAGGCCGATTGGTCAAACACCACCGCAGCCATCAACTGCTTGGGTATGTCGAAAAGATGCCCGATCGCGTCACGAATGCCATCGACGACCTGAATGGTGTTGGTGTCACCACCCTGCTTCATGATGGGCAGATACACGGACCTCTGGCCGTCGACGCGCACGATGCTGTATTGGATTTGATTGGCATCTTCCGCCTTGCCGAGATCGTTTACCGAGACCCAGGATGAACCGACGGTCTTGACCGGAACTTTGCCCAGATCCTCCATGGTGTCCACCAGGCTGTTCGAGTAAACGTAGTAGTCGAACGGCCCCATCTTGACATCGCCCGCCGGCAAGATCAGGTTTGAATTGTTGACCGCATTAACCACGTCCATCGGGCTCAGCTGGCGCGAAGCCAACTTGTACGGGTCGACATACACCATGATCTGACGGTACTTGCCGCCAAACGGAGGCGGAATCTCCGCCCCCTTCACCACCGCGATCTGATTCCGAATCGTGAACTGTCCAATGTCGTGAAGTTGGGTTTGGTTCAGCCCTTCCCCTTTCAGCGTGACCAGGCAGACGGGCAGGCTTGAAGCGTCAAACTTGAGCACTACGGGCGGTAGAGTTCCCGGCGGCAGACGCTTCAGATCAGCCAATGCGAGATTCGAGAGCTCGGTTACATCGGCATCGGCATTCGTTCCCGGCTGGAAGTAAACCTTGATAATGCTTACGCCCAACATCGAACGGGACTCCATGTGGTCGATGCCGCTGGCCAGTGTGAAGAATCGTTCCAAAGGGTCGGTGATGTCGGTCTCGATGTCCTGAGGCGGCATGCCCGAGTAGAAGGTAGCGACCACGACCTCTGGCAGATTGATGGACGGAAACAGGTCCACCGGCATGCGGACCAGGCTGGTCACACCAATGACCATCAAGGCCAGACATATGACGACGATGAAATACGGATTACGAATGGAAAAACGTGACATGGTTTGATCGCTCGCTACAGCCCCGTCAAGAAGCTGTGAGTTCTACTCCTGGTTGCTTTCGTGATACTGCATGATCTGTACGGGCTGAGGGACAACCTTCTCCTGCACTTTCAGTCCACTTCGGTCGCTCACTACAACCTGCTCTCCCTCCCGTAAACCGGCCACCACCTCAGCGTCGGTGGCGGTTTGAAGGCCAAGAGTCACAGGGCGATCCTCAAGTTCGTTGTTGGTGTTCACGACAAAGACCGTCGTCTTGTCACCTTCGTGATTCACTGCCTGCAACGGGACCGAGGGGATATCTTCCCTGTGTTCGAGTGTCAGGTCGGCTTCAGCGTATAAACCGGGAACCAGCACGTGATCCGGATTGCGAACGTCGACCTCGGTGTGCATCGTGCGCGTATCTTTCCTGACGTCCACCGAAAACCTCGCAACTTTCCCAGGGACCGTGCGATTGAGCGAGGGCACACGAACATTCACCTGATCGCCGATGCGGATGAACCGCACATACGACTCCGGCACCGGAATCACGAGCCGGAAGAGGTCATCCTGCGAAAGCCTCACGATCGGCATCGCCTGCGTGCTCGAACTAGTGCCCGCTTGCACCAACGTTCCCAGGTTGGCGAAACGCTCGGTTACGATGCCGGCAAAGGGCGCCGTGATTTTGGAATAGTCATAGAGACTCTGATCGTGAGCCAGTTTCGCCTTGGCTACAGAAAGTTGACTCTGCGCAGCTTCCAGTGCCGCCTGGCCAGCGTCGACCTGCGAGGATGCAGCCAAGTCCTTTCCCTGGGCGTCATCCACTTCCTGTTGCGCCACGATGCCGGGCTGGCTCTCGAACACTCCGTTCAAGCGTGTGTACTGGAGATGGAGCGCTTTGTACTGCGCCTGGTAGCGCGTCAGTTCGTGCTGCGCCCTCGAAACCTGATTGGCCGCGTTCTTGATTTCTGCCTGGTCTTCCTGCAGTTGCGCCTCCAACTCGGGAATCTCAAGAATGGCCATGACCTGGCCGGCTTTCACGTGCGTTCCGTAGTCGACGAGCAACTTGTTCACGTAGCCTGATTCCTTCGCGTACACATCAATCTCCTGAAAGGGCACCAACTCCGAAGAGAGTGTGATGTGGCGGCCGAGGGACTTCTTCACCACCTTCGTCACCCCGACGGTGATGGTTGGTCCACTCGCTTGAACTCTCTTGTCCCCGCTTCCCGAACAGGAAGACAGGCTGGCGGCGATCGTCACTGCAAGGACCGCTAGCGCAAGGAAAATCGATCGCGTGTGAATGCAAGCTCGCGCTATGCTGGATCTGCTGCTGTTTTGAGTCGTCGTCATCTATTAACCAGCCTTTTCTGCTGTTTCTTTTGTGCTCAACTTCGGGCTACGTGAATATCTGCTGTTACTTTCTATCCCATTCGCTTCATAACTTCGCCCAGCTTCGCCACGGAAAAAGCGCTCGATCGGCAAAAGTCAATGACTTGTTGCTCTGTCCGCTGCAATCCGGCCGCAACCTCCGGAACCGCAGCGGCAATCTCCGAGGGTATGGTAAGGACACCGTGGCGGTCCCCGTGCAGTAGGTCGCCCGGTTGAATTTCCATTCCGCCGACGGTTACCCGGGCGCCGACGTCAAGAATGTGGGCATACGCATGCGAGACGGCGACGTTTCCGGCAAACACCTGGATTCCCATGTTGCGAACCGATGGCAACTCGCGCACGGCCCCGTTGGTCAGGTAGCCGACACAGCCGAGAGCCTTGAGGATCGCGGCATGCATATCTCCGACGAATGCCCCGCGACCAGAAGAATGATCCATGTCTTGCAGCACCAGGACCCGTGGCAAAGGGATTTCTAGAATGCGATTCCAGAAATCGCCTCGGTCATGGAACGAGCGGCCGCTGATAGGCGGCTCCCCGCTGCGCAGTCGAGCGGTAACCGCATAACCCACCATCGGAGGCGCATCTGTGAACATGCACTCAATACTGGCGTCCGTAAATCCAGTGTTGCGCAGCCGGACGTTGAACGTCTCGACCGCATTCGCGATCATGCAAGTATCGAACTGGCGAAGAGCATCCAACTGTTCTTCGGTCAACAAGGGTGCAACGGCCATGTATCGGTCCTTTCAAAACATCCGTTTCGCATCCACCGCAAGCAGATCCTCCAGCCTGCCTCATCGGAGCAGGACGGGGGATGTGGGGTATTCCTGTGGAGATGATGGAAAGCTTTGCACCGTTTATCCCTTTGTTCGAGGGCCTCCTTGTCGATGGCACTAGCCACTCGCAAGGAGAAAACTCGATCAGTACTCCGGGACTACGACACAGCGCTGGCTGCGAATGTAGCTAGGAGAACGATTCGGATGGGGGAGGAGGCCGGTTGTAGAGACTCTTTTCGAAGAAAAGACTTGGTATCGGAGGGCCCGCGGGGGCTATGCGCGGATAAGAACTGGGCGCCTCGAGGACGGCGGACACGACAACAGGTGGTATCCAGGTCGCAGCGTTCTTCATGAGGCGCTGCCTGCTGGGCTCCGGCGACATGTGTTTCTGCACCTTCGTTACCGTGTCATCGGAAGATCCCCGAAAGAAGCTATAGCGAGTGGCCACGCTCGCGGTGAGTGAGCAAACGACCAACAAAACTACGAGTCCACTCCAACCCCTGCTGCGCGAACCTTCGAGGTTTGTTAGCCGTAGCATCTCGCGTTTTACAAGCCCAACGGTTTGTAGCATAAAAGACGGAGCCCCAACAAGCAAGGGGCGACGGGTGTAACGCGGGTAACCTACTTATTGGATAGCGCCGCATTCGGCTTTGGTTGTACGTACTGACATTTTCGCCGGGGCCGGGGATATTCAGAGAATAAGGTCGACGTGCCGCGGCCTTTACCAATTTTGCCCCGCTTGGCTTCTGTTACACTGGCGCGCATGAGCGCGACCTCGCGCAGACAATTTCTCGAACAGTGCGCCGGCGCGGCGGCCGGGGCGTGGCTCCTGCCTGAACTCGCACACGCAGCGGTTGCTTCCGCGCCCAATGTTAAATTTCCTTCTGCGGCGCGCGACAGGGTCGCGGTGGCGGCATATCCGTTCCGGGAATACCTTGTGGGATGGAAGGACGAGAACGGTACGACTCCCAGCCCGGTTCCGGTCGCGCTGCAGATCGAACTGAAGGATTTTGCGGCTCACGTTGCCCAAAAGTTCAACGTGCACAAGATCGAACCCTGGAGCCCAATTTTTCCTTCGACCGAGGCGAACTACCTGGAGCAGTTCCGCACCGCGGTAGCGAAAGCGAGCTCCGCAGTAGTAGACATTGCTGTGGATGCCCGGTTCAGCCAGTACTCAACGGATGCCGCCGAGCGCGAGAATGCCTTGGCGTCGGGCAAGCAATGGCTGGACGTAGGAGCGGCTCTTGGATCTCCCAGCATTCGGACGCACATTCAAAAGGCAAAGGATTCCAAGCCCGACGTGGGGCGTGCGGCCGACACGCTCTCGCGCGTTGCCGAATACGCGGCCAGGAAGAATGTTGTGGTGCATCTGGAGAATGACGATCCGGTGAGCGAGGATCCGTTTTTCATCGTCCAGGTGATCGAGAAAGTGAACAGCCCCTGGCTGCGTGCCCTGCCGGATTTCGGCAACTCGCTGGCGGCGCATGGTGAAGACTTCTCGGATCGCGCGATGGATGCGATGTTCGCGCATGCCTATGGCATTTGCCACGTCAAAGATGGCGAGGTGAACGAGCAGGGCAAGGCTGTACACGTGGACCTGGCGCGGACGTTCGGCATCCTGAAGAAGCACGGGTACAAGGGCTTTTGTTCGATTGAGTACGATGCACCGGGGGATCCGTACAAGCCGACGGCGGAACTCGTTGAGCAAACGGTAAGATTCCTCTCGTAGGCCGAGCGTGCCCGACCTGCCGCAAATGACGCCGGAGTTGCCAAAGGCTTCACTCGCCGGCCGGTTGCGCGATCTCGCCGCTCTCTTCCTCAAACTCGGTGCCATCAGCTTCGGTGGTCCGGCGGCTCATATCGCCTTAATCGAAGCGGAAATCGTCCGCAGGCGCCAATGGGTGACGCGGCAGCAATTTCTCGATATGGTGGGGGCGGCGAATCTGATCCCGGGCCCCACGTCTACCGAACTCGCGATCAACGTCGGCTTCGCCCGCGCTGGGTGGATGGGGCTGACCGTGGCGGGGGGCAGTTTCATCCTGCCGGCGACACTGATCACAGGAGCGTTCGCGTGGGCTTATGTCCGGTTTGGGGCGCTGCCCCAGACTGTATCGGTGCTCGCAGGAATTAAGGCGTCTGTGATTGCCGTGATTGCGATCGCGATCGCGCGACTGGGGAAAACAGCGGCGAAGGATCTGGAATTGGCCGCGCTTGGAGGTCTGTCGCTGGCGGCCTTCTTCCTTAACTTGAACCCGATTGCGATTCTGTTCGGCGGCGGCGTGGTTGGCATGCTGGCACGACGACTGATTCTCACTCGCGCCACCGCGGCGCTGTTCTCGTGGCCGATGCTTTTGCGACGGCTCTTTGTTTCAGACGCCGCCAGCGGTCCTTGGACTAGACTCTTACGCTCGCCGGGAGCGGTCGCTATCGTCCTGGGGGCCGCTGCCCCCGTAGCGGCGCGACCGTCGGTCCGCAGCATCGGATTGTTTTTCCTGAAGGTGGGCGCAGTGCTGTACGGCGGCGGATACGTTTTGCTGGCCTTCCTGGAGCAGGGACTGGTCCGCCAGCATGCGTGGATGACGCATCAACAATTGCTGGATGCGGTGGCGATCGGACAGTTCACGCCTGGGCCGGTGCTCTCGACGGCAACGTTCATTGGATACATTCTGGGAGGCGTGCCGGGCGCCGCCGTGGCAACGGTGGCAATTTTTCTGCCGTCATTTTTTTACGTCGCGCTGCTGGCCCCGATATTGTTTCGCCTGCGGCAGTCGGCGTGGATGGCGGCGTTCCTGGATTCGGTAAATGTGTGCGCTGTTGCCCTGATGGCTGGGGTCACCTTCCGGCTGGGGGTCGACGCACTGCAAGGATGGCCGTCGTGGTTGATCGCTGTAACGGCTCTTGGCGTATTGTTGCGGTGGAAGGTGAATCCGGCGTGGGTCGTGCTGGGTGGCGGGTTGTTCGGCGTGCTGTTAGCTGGTTTTCGTTGAGAGCGGTTGTGGATTCTACTTTTGATCGAGTGAGGAGAACATGAAATTTCGCAAACTTGTTGTGGGAATGTTGTCTCTGGTGCTGTGTGTAGCGGCCGTTGCCGCCGACCGCAAGTTCATCGTGAAGCCGCGCGCTGATGACAGAAAGGGATTGCCTTTCAGTGACGCCGTGCTCGTTGGCAACACCTTGTACATTGCCGGCCATATTGGTCTGGATGCGAAAACGGGGCAGGCTCCGACCAACGCAGAAGAAGAGGCCAAACTCGTGATGGAGGGGATCAAGCAGACAGTTGAGTTGGCCGGGATGTCGATGGACGACGTGGTGTCACTGCAGGTTTTCTGCACCGACCTGAAGCTCTACGACACGTTCAATGCCGTCTACAAGACCTATTTTCAGGCCGACTACCCGGCCCGCGCATTTGTCGGAATCGACAAGTTGTTGCGTAGCGGAAGATTCGAGGTAATGGGTATCGCGATCAAAAAGTCGCAATAAGCGAGCCCTTGTTCGTTTTTTATTCGCCTTGAGGCTCGGCTTTGTGGTAAGTCTATGGGGCATGCGAAAGGCCATCAACCATCTCAAGAAATGCGATCCCATACTGCGCGGCATCATCGAGCGCGTGGGACCGTGCCGGATGGAGTTTGGACCGCCGGAGTTTCATAGCCTCGCCGAGGCCATTGTCTACCAGCAACTCAACGGCAAGGCGGCGGTAACGATCTTCAAACGTTTCGCGGCGCTGGCGGGCGAACCGATCACTCCGGAAGGGATTCTCAAGCTCAGTGACGAGCAGTTGAGGAGCGTCGGGCTGTCGAAGCAGAAGTCAGCCTATCTGAAAGATCTGGCGGCAAAAACAGCGGCCGGACTGCTCGACTTTTCGCGATTGCTGGAAATGCCGGACACTGAAGTGATCCAACACCTGACGCAGGTAAAGGGCGTTGGCGTATGGACCGCGCAAATGTTTCTGATGTTTACGTTGCGGCGTCCCGACGTGTTGCCCACGGGAGACTACGGGGTTCAGGCGGCAATCAAGAAACACTACAAGAAGCGCCAGATGCCGAAGGCCCACATCATGGAGAAGATCGCCAAGCCCTGGGTGCCATATCGCAGTATTGCTTGTTGGTATTTGTGGCGGAGTCTGGATATCAAAACCCTCTAACCACGCCGGCCATAGAACATGACTTCCAGCGCTTGCCTCTGTGATCGGCTGTGCCCTTGTGGTTAAATGATGGTCGATGGCTGAGATGAAGATCCGTGTATTGGTAGCCAAGCCCGGTCTCGACGGGCACGATCGCGGCGCCAAGGTCATTGCTCGTGCCTTGCGCGATGCGGGAATGGAAGTCATCTACACCGGCCTGCGCCAGACTCCGGAGATGATCGTCAACGCGGCGCTGCAAGAGGACGTTCACGTCATCGGTCTATCGATTCTCTCCGGAGCGCACAACGCGATCGTGCCGCGCGTGATGGACCTGCTCAAGCACAACAAGATGGAGGATGTGATCGTGCTGGTGGGCGGGATCATCCCTGATCAGGATATCGACGGACTCAAGAAAGCGGGGGTGGCTGCGATTTTCCAGCCGGGTACGGCGATGGATCAGATCGTAAAGTTCATTCGGGCGAACGTGAAAGGCCCGACCGTGCCGGCGGCTGGCTGATGGCCGACCTGAACAGTGCACGGACCCGGGAGATGCTGGCAAATACGGTCGGTCCCGCTCCTTGGTATTGGAAGACTTTTCCTCAACTCCGATCTCTCGCCGGTCAGCAGTTCGCCTGGACCCATCACGGCGAGCCGGGTCCGATTGCACACTTGGTAACGCTAGGCCTGGAGCAAGAGCCAGATCACGCTCGCCTCGCTCTGAATACCTACTGCCGGCCCTTTCTGGTGCCTCCGCATTTTCTGGGCGTCTGGTGCCCGGAAGGGCGAAACATCCGCCTGGCTTGTTTCGATTCTGATCAATTGAAGACATTTGACCTGGCCGAAGTCGCGGGCTGGTTTAAGCCTTCCACGGAACGCATTTATGCGGCGACCGCTCCCGCTGCGGATTTCGAAGTCCCTTTGGATTTGGGCCCGGGCACGCACAAGGTCGAAGTACCAGCTGAGATGCAGAGTGTCGATGAAATCATCGTCCCCTCGAGCTACAAGGCGATGTCGAATGACGATCCCGCATTTGCCATTTTCGTTTTCTACTTGCGAGCGGGGCTGGTGGAGGTTCTGCCGCAGAAGTGGTTCACTGCGGCACAGTACCGGGTAGGCCAGCAGTGGATCACGCGTGCCGCACGCGATCCTGAGACGCACCGCATCTTCGGAGAGTGCTACGGAGTAGGGACGTTTCTGCTGGAGCAAGACGGGTGCCGGTTAGCCGAGTGGGTAGAGCGAAGGGCGTAGTTTCGTCTTGGCGGTTTAGTCCAGGGGATAGCCAGCTTCGCCGGGAAACAGTCCCTCGACCTTGATCATTTTCATTCCGGGCTTCACGTCGCGGGCGTCCACCAAACTGATGGCTCCGGGAATACCGGGCAAGGACCATCCGAACTGGAAATAACAAACTTGGGGCAACAGCGAGAGTCGAACCAGGAAGCGCACTCGATGGACTGTTCGTTCTTTTCAATCCAAACGGTGCGGCAGGTTTCAGTTCTCCATCTATGCTCCCATGACCCGACCAACCGGCTTACCAGAGCCTGCGTCCAGGGACTGAATGATGTTCTCCGGGAAATGGCACCGCTGCGGTGGCCGGTGGTGATCGCCGGGAACAACCGGTTTTTTTCGGCTGGCGCTGAGCTGAGGGAAATTGCGAGCTTGGATGGTCCTTCTGCTTTCGAGTTCGCGCGGATGGGGCAGGATTTAATGGTTGCGATCGAGCGCTTCCCTGCTCCGGTGTATGCCGCGATCTCTGGATACTGCATGGGCGGCGGGCTCGACCTCGCGTTAGCCTGTCACCATCGGATCGCATCGTCGCATGCCATTTTTGGACACCGTGGTGCCGCTCTGGGATTGATTACCGGCTGGGGCGGAACCCAGCGACTGCCTCGACTGGTCGGCAAAGCGCGTGCCCTCGAAATGTTCGTTGCCGCGGAGAAGATCAGCGCGCAACAGGCCTTGCGCATCGGACTGATTGACGCAATTGCCGACGATCCAGTGGCTGAAGCGGTGCAGCGGGCCACGCCCGAGAACGCAAGAATTCCAGAAACATGAGCCCCGGGGGAAAGCAGGAAGGCGAGAGTGGCCGAAGAGCGCCAGCTACTGTTGTGGCGCGAAGTAGCCCTTGCGCGCCCTTACTTGGAGGTCTTTCTTCAACGTAGAGATTTCGATAGTGCGATAGCGTCCATCCGCGTCGAAATCGGCGGGCTTATACGAAACCACGTACTGGCTGCGGAGTTCGTCTTCGATGGCCGCAAAGGAGTGGGTGATGTCCTTCATCTTGAAGGGGAAGAAGGCTCTTCCGCCGGTGGCTTCGGCCAGTTGCTCGAGTACCTTGTCGCCACGCATCACCAGACCGCTGTCGTCGGTGGAAATCGCATAGATGATCACTTCGGCGCGTTGCGCCATCTCGATGGCCTGCGCCTTCGTGAATTCGCTCTGGTTGTCTTCGCCGTCGCTTACCATAACGATAGCCTTGCGTACCGGATGGTCAGAGTGGTCTTTCAGGAACTTTTCTTTGCAAGCCCGATAAACCGCGTCGTAAAGCGCAGTTCCGCCACCATCGTGCAGTTTGTGAACGCCTGCTGAAAGCAATTGCACATTATCGGTAAAATCCTGGGCCATCTGGCTATGGCTATTGAATCCGACAATAAAGGCTTTGTCGAAGCCCGCACGCAGCGTGTGCTGCAAGAAGCTGGTGGCTGCCGTCTGCTCAAAATCAAAGCGGCTGTCCACCGATCCGCTCACGTCGATCAGCAGACCAAGGTGCAGCGGCAAATCGGTTTCGCGCCGGAAGTTGACGATCGACTGCGGCGGTTTGTGATCGTCAAGAATCGTGAAATCCTTTTGCGTCAGATCGCGAACGAATTTTCCATGCTTGTCGGTGGCAATGAACAGCACGTTGACTTCGTTTACTTTTGCGCGAATCGTAATCATCGCGCTTTGCGGATCGTCCAGATTTTCTGCGGTGCCCCCGGCATTGTACGCGCTTAAGCTGGGCGCCGAAGCGTATGCCTCCTGCGCTCGTGCATGCAACCCAAAGCCGGCAGTCGCCAACAATAGAGCCAGAAGCCGGAGATAGGTCTTCGTGTACTTCATGCCCAGACAATCCAATTTTTTCATCCTTAACACGGCCAGGGGACACTCCTAAACTATTAGATGCACGCCAGAGGCCGAAACCGGGCCCTCGCTGTACGGCGCTATCTCATTGACTCTAGGGGCGTACTGGCCAGACGCCAAGTTACAAAAGGAGCACACGTTTGGTCATGGCAGAAGGCTTGCAGATTGTGCAGTTTGCGCGACCGGGACTGACCACTGGGCGTTGGCCAGTCGGATTCACTGTACAAGAAATATTCAACTCAATTCCGCCGCGTTTTCTTACAATCCTTTTGGAGGTAAACGTGAAGAAACTCATCGTGTGTTTCTTGGCCGTGCTTTTCTCGTCGGTGGCTACGTTCGCGGTCAATGACGAACGTGAAGAAGAGCGCGTGAAAGATGCTGGCGAAGTGCTGAAGGAAATCCTCAACATTCCCGACGACATTCCGCAAGATCTGCTCGACAAGGCCGAGTGTGTGGTTATCCTGCCTTCGGTGAAGAAAGGGGCTTTCGGCATCGGCGGCAGCTATGGCCGCGGTGTGATGGTGTGCCGCAGCGGCGAGCACTACAAGGGCAAATGGGGCGCCCCCGCACTCTACGCGCTCGAAGGCGTCAGCATCGGATTTCAGCTGGGCGGTCAGGCCACCGACTTCGTGCTGTTGGTGATGAACCCCAAGGGCGCGGGGTCTTTGCTCTACAGCAAAGTGAAGTTGGGCGCGGATGCGTCGGCCGCGGCAGGGCCCAAGGGACGAACGGCCGAGGGCGCAACGGATATCGTAATGAGTGCCGAGATCCTTTCCTATTCGCGGAACAAAGGCCTGTTCGCCGGAGTCTCGCTGGAAGGCTCGACTTTGCGCTCCGATGGCAGCGCCAACGAGAAGCTGTACGGAAAAAAGCTGAGCGCGAAGGAAATCATTCGCCAGGGCAAGGTCGGCATTCCGGCGTGCGCACACGAACTGGTTTCCTTGCTGGATAAGAAAACCCCGGTGAACAAGTCCGATCCGAAATCGCTGGAGTAGAATCGGCGGAGTCGATAAAAAGATCGGTATTCCGTGAAACTCGGTGCCCTCTGTGGTTCATAAATCCTCGGGGAAAGTTCGTTGCAGCTGGGCGAGCAGCGAACCCATGATCCGCTATCACGACGAAGAATGGGGCGTGCCGGTGCATGATGACCGCACGCTCTTTGAATTCCTCATTCTCGAAGGCGCACAGGCCGGCCTCAGCTGGACCACGATCCTCAACAAGCGCGAGAATTACCGCAAAGCCTTCGCCCGGTTTGATCCGAAGCGCGTGGCCGCTATTGATCGTCCCAAGGCGCAGCAGCTACTGCGCGATCCTGGCATTGTCCGCAACAAGCTGAAGATCGCGTCGACGATCGAGAATGCGAAGGCGTTCCTCCGCGTGCAGGCAGAGTTCGGCAGTTTTGACCGTTACATCTGGCAATTTGTGGGAGGCAACCCGATTGTCAATAAACGGAAGTCGCTCCGCCAGGTTCCTGCGAGCACCGCCGAATCCGACGCCATGAGCAAAGATCTCAAGCGCCGCGGCTTCAACTTCGTTGGATCAACCATCTGTTATGCGTTCATGCAGGCAGTCGGCATGGTGAACGATCACGTCGTGGATTGCTTCCGCTACCGACTCGTCGGGAAACACCTCGCCTAAGTCGCATCGACGTGCGGTCAGCGCCGGCTGGGATCGAAGAGGGTGGCGGTCAAATAGACCGCGACCAATCCGAGTAGCAGCACCGCGCCTTCCACACGTGTCGACCAGACGTGCAGTGCGTCAAACTGCACGCGGGCGGGATTGTTAAGCGTGACAGTGGCGAAGTCTCGGACTTGCGCGCGTAGCGTGTCCATGCGTGGGATAATCCCGAACTGCGAGACCAGCGTGAGCCCGAGCATCACGCAGACGAGCACGTGGCGCAGGGCGAAGAGGTGAGCGGTGCCGTCGGTGAGGCGGCTGTAGATCAGGGAACTGAGCAGAAACACGATCCCGGAGACAATCGCGATCCAGTGCAGCTTGCTCAAGGCGCGTCCGACCAGATTCCCGGCGAGATGCGTGTCGGGCAGGACCTGGAAGGCGGTGGGAGCGAGCACGAAAGCGAAGAAGATCAACCCGCCGATCCAGACGACGAGCGAGAGCAGCATGAGGAAGCGGAGGAAGGACATGACGGGAGAATTATAGTCGCGTCCGGCCGTGATGTTTGATCCAGAGCTCCGACGGTCTCTTCGACCGCGTTTTCGTCGGCGGGAGATCCTTCGCTCCGCCTGAAGGACGGTTGCGCTCAGGATGACGCCCGAGGAGAGAGGGCGACTTCGTTTCCAAACTTACCCACCACGTGCGCCACCATGGGCTGCCATGGGCGTGCACAGCTCGCCTCTTTTCCGATACATTAGTGAGTTCCCATGCTCGATCTGAATTTCGTCCGAGAAAACTTGCCCCTGGTGAAGGAAAAGCTGCGCCAGCGCGGCATGGACCCGGCTGTTCTCAAAGACTTCCACGAAGTCGACACGCAGCGCCGCCACGCCATCACCGAGGCCGAAACCCGCAAGGCCCAGCGCAACAAGGCTTCCGAGGAGATTGCCAAAGCGAAAAAGGCTGGCCAGGACGCGAGTGCCGCCATGGCCCAGAGCAAGGAACTCCGGGAACGGATTCAGGAACTGGAGAAAACGGCGACCGATCTGGACGCTCGCCTGCGCGACATCCTCGTCGGAATTCCGAACCTCCCGCACGCCAGCGTGCCCGTTGGCCGAAGCGCCGACGACAACGTCGAAGTGCGCCGCTGGGGAACTCCGCCCAACTTCGATTTCACTCCCAAACCACATTGGGACCTGGGCACAGAACTCGGCATTCTCGATTTGGAGAGAGCGGTCAAGCTTACAGGCGCGCGCTTCGCGGTCTATTGGGACTTGGGCGCGAAACTCGAGCGAGCGCTCGCGAACTTCATGCTGGACCTGCATACGCGCGAGCATGGATATACCGAGGTTCTCCCACCGTACCTGGTCAATTCCGATTCGATGTACGGCACGGGGCAACTTCCAAAGTTCGCCGAGGATTCGTTTCGCGTACCGCATGGCGAGAAGGATCTGTGGCTGATTCCAACCGCCGAAGTTCCGGTCACGAACCTGTTTCGCGATGAAGTTCTGGAGCAAACGCGGCTGCCCATTTCGCTCACTGCCTATACCCCGTGCTTTCGCAGCGAAGCCGGCTCGTACGGAAAAGACGTGCGTGGGATCATCCGCCAGCATCAGTTCCAGAAGGTTGAACTGGTGAAGTTCGCCCGGCCGGAGAATTCCTACGAAGAGCACGAGAAGCTCACCCGCGATGCCGAGGAGGTCTTGCAGAAGTTGGGCCTGCATTACCGGGTCATGACGCTCTGCACCGCCGATATGGGCGCGGCTTCTGCCAAGACGTACGATATCGAGGTCTGGCTGCCCGGACAGCAATTGTTCCGCGAAATTTCGTCGTGCTCGAATTTCGAGTCGTACCAGGCGCGGCGGGCCAACATTCGTTACCGCCCCGAGGGCAAGAACAAGACCGAACTCGTGCACACGCTGAACGGCAGCGGACTGGCGGTGGGCCGCACCTGGGTGGCGATTGTGGAGAATTATCAGCAGGCGAATGGAAGCGTGATGATTCCTGAGGCGCTGCGGCCCTATATTGGAGCGGAGAGGATCACGCCCAAATGCTACTAGCTCCTAGCTTCTAGCTAACCGAAGCCCAGCTTGTCGCTTGTCGGGTCTGGGTTCGCTCGAAGCTAGGAGCTAGTAGCTAGAAGCTCTCGATCATTGCCAAGAAAGGAAGCGGTCACTAGACTTGAGAGCGGAAATTACAACCACGGCGCCCAGCGCGCCCCTGCCAATGAACGCCGTTTGGCGCACAATTCGCGGATACATCCTGTGGCAGTACGAGCGGGGCACGCTGCATTACGACATCATGGTCACGCTGATCCTGATCTTCATTTTCTTTTCCCCGCGAGTGATCGATTTCAACGACAAACCCATCGCTCGCAATTCGCATCCGACTGACGTAGTGGTTACGACCGATGGTGAGGGACACCTGCTGTACCAGGTGGCGGCGAGCGCGATTTCGCGGGCGACGATCGTTCCACACGCGAGCAATTGCTCGGCATCATTGAGCCGATCTCGGGGGCGGTCTCGATCGTCGGCTATGAAACCGTCAACGACCGCAAGGGACACGTACAGAGTTACAAAGTCGTGGTGAGGAGAGAATAGCCTTCGCAGTGCTTCGGATCTACAGGAGCCATATGAGACCTTTCTCGCTGGTCCTCACAGTCGCGCTGTGCTGTTGCTTTCTCGACGTAGCGGAAGCGCCGGCGCAAACCCCCGCCGACTCAGGCGCCCTGGATGCGGTCCTGAAAAAAATGGACGCGGCCGCCGCCAATTTCCGAACCACGCGGGCTGACTTCGAATGGGATCGCTACGAAAAAGTCATTGATGAGGTCGACGACATCCAGACAGGAGAGATTTACTTTCGCAGAGCGGGCAAAGAAATCGAAATGAAGATTGACATCAAGATGGACGGAGGCACCCTGGCAAAACTCAAGTCAGAACCGAAATATGTGCTTCTCCGGGCAGGAAAAATCAGTGTTTACCAACCCAAGCCGGACCAGGTCACCGTCTACGATCTCGGCAAGAACAGCGCCGACTTTGAAAGCTATCTGGCTCTCGGTTTTGGAAGCAGTGGGCAGGATCTGGTCAAGACCTTCGACTTGACTTATCTCGGCCCGGAGACACTCAACGGTGTTGCCACCGCCAAGCTGAAACTGGTCCCGAAGTCGGAACGGGTACGCAATAACTTCAAGCAAATTCTTCTCTGGATCGACACCGAGCGCGGCATCTCCGTGCAGCAGCAGTTTTTTGAGCCGCAGGGCGATTATCGGCTGGCCAAGTACAGTGCGATCCGGGTAAACGAGAAGATCAACAATGACGTTTTTCAGCTCAAGACCACGGGCAAGACAAGCACCGTCTCGCCTCGTGGTTAAGTTATTGAATCTAAAGAGCAAGAAGGTGTGCTGGAAAGTGTACGTGAGACGATATACTGACCGCACCTCAGTTGGGTTTATTCATGGCCAAAGTTTTTACGATTACAGTCCCTCCTAAGCTGGGAAACAAGCGCCGGGAACGCACCTCCGATCCTCGTTACGTGGATGGGCAACGCCTGCTAGTGGAGGCGATGAAGTACCTGGCCCAGGTCGACCCGGTGAAAAACCGCGCAGCGATCGAACTCATCTCCGAACACGTCCGCACCAGATTCCGCATGAGCGACTCGCCGCTGGGGTAGAGAGCGGCCGACCGCGTCAGAAATAGAGTTTCAGCGCGAATTGCATAATTCTCGGATCTCGGGCCTGGGTGATCTGGCCGAAGGTTCCACTTCCTCCGCCGTGATCTGGGTTGAAGAACTGGGCGTGATTAAAAGCGTTAAAGAACTCTGAGCGGAATTCAACGCTCTTGCTCTCTGCGAATTTGAACGTCCGCCCCACCGAGAGATCAAAGTTGTTAAGACCCGGCCCTCTCAGAATATTCCTGCCAGAATTGCCGAAGCTGAAGATCGGGACATTGGCGCAATCGAACGCATTCGGATTGAAATAGAAGTTTCCGCTAACGCCCGCTCCCAAGCAGTTGGCAGTTGAGGGGTCAAAGGCGTGCTGGGAGCGGGGAGCAAAATACTGAACCGGCCCAATCAGATCGGCGCGGTCGAGAAAGATACTCTCTTGGCTGGAGTCTGAGTTGGAAAAGATCGTAAACGGAGTCCCTGTTTGAAAAGAGGCGATTCCGCTTGCTTCCCACCCCTCTGCAATCGTTCGCAAAATAACGTTCCCGTTCCGCAGCGCGTGACCCAGAGGAAGTTTCCAGATTCCACTGATGACCAGCCGTTGGCGGACATCGAAGTTAGCCGACGCACGATCAAACTGATGGTTGAAGGGATCAGTGTATACCGAACTGTTGTAGCGGAAGCCCGACTGGTCATCAATCGTATGGGCGTACGTGTACGCGCCACGGAGATTGAAGTCGTGGCTGAATCGCTTATCCACCGTAAACTGGAGTTGGTTGCTGCCAGAGGTGCCGCTGCTCAGGTCGGTGAACAGTTGTAAAGCACCAGTAGGTGAAGAATTTGGATCGGTGGGATTAGGGCAAGCCGCCAGCGGACGGGCACAGTCGGGATTGGTAAATCCCCCGTTTGGATTCGCCAATTGTGCTTGCATGATACTCTGGACCGGAGCATTCACATCCGTGGTGGCGATCGACTTTCGAGAAAAGCTCCCCACATAGTCGGCCTCGATCATCGTATCCCCGGTCAACTGGTACTGCAGGCCAAAGTTGACGTTTTCCGAGTACGGAGTCCGGAAGTGGGGGTCGACCACATAGGCAAACTGAATGGCAGGGACGCCGAAAGTGGATCCGACCACGCCGTGAGTGGGATAAGGATTGGTTAGACCGAACGGAGTAAATGGATCGGCCATCGTGTTGAGGCCCGGTGTTACACCGGTATAATCTGACGGAAAAATTTGAGTGACTTGACCAAACGGCGATTCCCCACCAAACTGCAAGTTTAATGCTCCGTCCTCCAAGTCATAGAATATGCCAAAACCACCACGTACCACTAGCTTGGCGCTGCCTAACACGTCCCAGGCGAATCCAAACCGGGGCGCAAAATTGTTGCGGTCTGGATAAGTCAGACCGCGATTTGGAGTGCCCGGATCCCCGGGGTAAAGGATGCCCTTGGGTGCCCCCGGGAATTTCGTGGATTGTTGCCCTGGAAAGAAGCCCAGAATCTCGTTATGCGGATCCTCCAACGGCGAGTCGTACTCGTAGCGAAGACCTAGATCCAGGGTCAGTCGCGGCAGAACCTTCCAGGAGTCCTGGCCAAAGAAGTGCCAATCCGTTGTTCGAATTCCGTAAACGGCTCTGGAGAACTGTGAATAGCTGTCAAAGAACCCACCCACAAAATCCGCGAGGTAGTTCCCTGTGAAATTCGTGTCGTTCCCAAAATCGAAGATTCCGTTATTTTCGAAATCATAATCGAAGTTATTGCGGACCCGGCGAATGTCCGCCCCGAACTTGATATTGTGCCGCCCTCGCGTAATGGTGACATTGTCCTGCCAATGGAAAGTTACGTCATGCAATTTTGTCGGGCCGCCGGGACTCGGCCCGAGATTGAAGCTCAGAGTCGTAATGATGGGTGGCGCCGTTCCCGCTGGATCGTCAGAATTCACGTTCGTAAAACCGAGGGCCGACGGCGATGTGTGGTCATGTGGCACGTCCTGCAGGACCGCACTGCGGTTGCCGGCGAAAGTGAACTCGTTGACCACTTTTGCACTGAAGGTGTGCAACCAGGAAATCGAACCGAACTGCGTGCGGGTGAGGGTATCGAAGCCCGAGCCAACGGGTACGTCTCCCCCGGACGACGCTCCATTCACGATATTGAACGGAAAATTCTGGGACAAGTCGTCGATGATGTAAGAGGCGTAGATCGTATCCTTGTCGCTAATGTGATGATCCACACGCACGATACCTTGCTCGTCGCGGTCTACCCTGGTTGGCGCGGACACGAAGTTGTTGTTGGGGAGGTTGGGCAGCGGCAGGTACTTGCTAATGTAATTGGCCATCACGGAGTTGACTGGCACCTTGTTGCCGAGATAAGGGTCCCCCGTAATCGGATCGAACAACTGCGTCGATGGCAGTAGTTCGCTGAAGTCTCCTGTTCGTTCGGCCGGGCTGAGCACCTGCAACACTGGCGACGCCTCGCCCTCATGCTTGCGATACCCCTGATACGAGACGAAGAAAAAAGTCTTGTCCTTCACCACGGGCCCACCCAGGGTCCCTCCGTACGTATTCCGTTTGAACGGAGTGACGGTCGGTAGAAAGTAGTTGCGCGCGTTTAGCGCCTCATTGCGGAAAAACTCGAAGGCATCCCCGTGGAAATTGTTGGTTCCAGACTTTATCACCTGGTTGACGATCCCTCCCGCCGTGCGGCCGTATTCCGCCTCGTAGTTGTTGGTAAGGATCTTGAACTCGCCCAGGGCGTCGGGATTGGGGTTAACAACAGCATTGTTCCCAAGAAAATCGTTGTTGTCAGCACCGTTCACAAGGAAGCTCAGAGATTCTGAACGTTGGCCACTGACTGAAAACGGATTGTTGCTGCCGTCGTCCGCGTCGGGAGGGAATACGCCAGCTTGCAGCAGACCGAGTTGGAAGGCATTGCGCTCGACCAACGGGAGGTCTACGATGCGCCGCGACGTTTCCACGTTGCCGAGGGTGGCGCTCACCGTATCCACCTGTGTTACATCGCCAGCAACCTCGACTACTTGCGTGCCGGCGCCGACCTGGAGCACGACGTCCGCGCGCGCGTTTTGATTGATCTGTAGCGTGATTCCCTTCCTGACATAGGAATTGAAGCCTTGCTGTTCGACGGTCAGCTCGTACGTCCCGATTGGAACCAAGGTGAACAGGTAGTCTCCGTCTTTGCCGGAGGTTATGTTTCGAGTAACGTTGGTCTCAGAGTTCTTGAGCGTGATGTTTGCGCCCACCACTACCGCTCCGGTGGCGTCCTTCACGGTTCCCGTCAGCAATGCGGTCGCTTGCTGCGCCTGAAGGTTGAGGCCGCTGCTGGCTAGAACGCAAATTACGGCAAGGTCAACCACTCTGGAAGCTATGACAAACCGACCTGCAACACGCATACAGGATCTCCCAAAAAACCAAGGTAAACACAAATGTCTCCGACCGGAACTTGCAACAGAGGATGGGTCCCCGGGGGCGGATGTGCGTTCATTGTGCAATTGTCAGACCACGACTTTCAAGCTGGATTTAAAAGATTTCGTCGCGGTAAGACGTTTTAGATCCACTACATCACATATGGCGCTTCCAGATTCTGGATGGTTATTCACTGCGATGGAAGAGCGCGGACGCGAGAACGATGACCACGGGATAGCATTCCAAAGTGTAACGAGGCTCGGGATTCTCCAGCGTGCCGAGAAACACAGATCGCAGAAACAGAAACAAAACAAACAAACCGAGTCCGAACATTGTGTTGACGCGCAGCAAGCCCACAGCCGCTATCGCGACATAAACCAAGTTGATCAACCCTAACCCCAGACTCAAGGCGAGCCAGCGGCGGTCGTCGTTGAACTCCCACCAGCGCGGGTCGGACGGAAACAGCTCAGTCCGCGGGCGCAGCCACATATCTGCGATGCGCACCGCCGGCAGCCAAAGGTAAAAACGCAATGGCGCCGAGTGGATCCGCTCCTCGGCCAGCGCGGCGAAGCGTGCATCGAGTTCAGCCGTCAAGTCGTGATCACGGTTGTAGTCGGCGAACAACTGGCGGGTCTGGTCTCGTTGCAGCGAGGAATCAAAAGCCCGGGTGGGAAGCCGCGTGAAGTCGAGTTCCGTCCCGGGCACGTTCCAATAAATCTCCTGCACCGAAACGTAATCTTCGATCCAAGTTTTGACCCAGCGATTGAAGCCGGTCGTAACCAATTCATAGGAGTCGTTGGCGTACCGCGGCGCGAGGGGTTGAAAACGGTGCATCGTGTGTAGGTTTCGCAACGTCCAGGGAATCAAGGGAGCAGTGACTCCGACGGCAACGAGCACTCCCGCCCAGACAATGGAAAAAGGGCTCCCAGGCACTCGGCTGCTTGTTCGGCGCACGGTCCGCAGGAGCAGCCACAATAAGTATCCGCCCACGGCTGCGAGCAAGATGCCCCCGTCGGGGCGCAGCAGAATGCCCGCCCCGATCGACAGGCCGCAACCGAGCCAGATAAGACTGCGGCGCCGCCCCTGCCCATCGGTGCTCACAGCGCCGAGGCCGCAGATGGCCAAATCCAGCGCAAGCGCTGTGAAGAAAATCTCCAGCGTCTCGGTCAGGGCCGTAGCTGCGTAATTGGCCAGAAATGGGCAGATCGCTGCGAGCAGAAAACCGGATTGCGCAGCTCGCGGGGAGAGCAGACGCCGCGCCAGATCGGCGACCAGGAAGCATGTCCCCAAGTCGAAGACAACCTGCACCAGCAGAACGGCGCGAAAATTTTCGATTCCGAAGATAGCGAAGATCGCGGCCAGAAATGCGGGGTACCCCGGCAGGCGCGAGAGCGTCGGCATGATCACGCCAGAGTTGGTGACGCCGTAAACTCCGTGCTGCAGCCAGTTCTCAGCGATGTTAGCGTAGAACCGGGAATCGTCTACAAGCCCCGGAAATCGCCAGACCAGCAGCAGGCGCAGGCCCAGACCCACCAGGCCCGCCCCAAGAAAAAACCGCGCCTTCTTCCTTACGAGTTCCCGCAAGCAGCGACTATAGCGCGTTTGCGGCAACCGGGAGGCAGGAAAGTGTATTCTATAAAGCAGAGCAGCGAAACTCGCCCTGTCCCGTTGCAGCAAATTGACCGTGTGCCGCTTGCGGCATACGGAATGATCTATTCCCATGGCTGGACCAGTTTTTTATGATCCGCGACGCGCCCGCTGGAAACGCCTGCGGCGTCTGTTCGACGTCTCGGCCGTATTTGTTTCCGCGCTGGTAATTTTCTTCGTCTACACGGCCCTGCGCGATGAGCCCTTGCCCGAACTCCTGTTCTCGCCGCAGAAACGCGCCTTCAAGGCTCTCAAGGAAAGCGAAAAGGAGAAGGCTCGCGACCGGCAAAAGAAGCTGGCGGCCCGTTCGCACAGAAAATCGAAGCTGGCGGCGTCGCAAGTGAAGCTGAACCAGGAAGAAGGAATTCGCGCCGCCTTCTACGTGCCCTGGGATGCCGCCAGTTTCTCTTCTCTGCGCGATTACGGCCGCCAGATCGACATCCTTTATCCCGACTGGCTGCACGTGCTCACGGCCGACGGGCGTCTGCAGGGCATTGACGACCAGACCAGCAAATTTTTTGACGTCGTGCAGGGCGGCACCGTCCGTCCGGTCGACGATCGCGTGATGCCGTTGCTCAACGCGGAAGATGCCAGCATGGAAGTCTTCCCGATGGTGAATAACTTCGATGGAGCCGCCTGGGTCGGGGGCGTCACGGATTTCCTGAATAATCCGGACGCACGGGCGCTCTTCCGCCGGCAGGCAGCGCAGTTTCTCTCCTCGGGACGTTATCACGGGTTGATGGTCGACTTCGAAGCCTTTCCTGCCGCAGGTCAGCCCGGTTATGTTGCGCTGCTGAAGGAATTGTCCGCGGACTTGCATGGCCGCGGCATGAAGCTCTACGTCGCGGTTCCGCCGCACAATGGTGAATACGATTATCCTTCGATCGCGGCCGCTTCCGACGGTGTTGTTCTTATGAACTACGATGAACACTATCCTGGAGCGGCGTCCGGCCCTGTAGCCTCGCAGGACTGGTTTGTCCAGAACTTGAATTTCGCGAAGAGCGTGATCCCGCAGGAGAAGATCATCTGCGCGATAGCCAACTACGGCTACGACTGGGTGCTGAAACCGAAGAAAGGGAAACTGCCACCCGAGGAGCATGACGCTCCGACAACCGCTCAGGAAGCATGGCTCACGGCGCGCGATTCCGAGGAAGACGTCAGCTTCGATGATGACGCACTGAACCCGCATTTCAGCTACCTCGACGAACGCGGCCTGCGTCACGATATCTGGTTCCTGGACGCGGTTACCGCGCTCAACCACATGCGGGCGGCGCAGACGCTGGGAATCCGTACCTTCGCGCTTTGGCGGCTCGGCGGCGAGGATCGCTCGCTGTGGCGGGTCTGGGACGTGCCTGGTGATCCCACTGCCAACGACAGGTTGCGCGACGTGCCACCTGGCGCTGATGTGGACATGGAGGGCCAGGGTGAGATTCTGCGCATCGAAGACAAACCCAGTCACGGCACTCGCGATCTGACCATTGACGCCGACAGTAAGCTCATCACCGATGAAGTCTTTCAGACGATGCCCGAGCCGTATCGTGTCGGCCGCTATGGTTACAGCCCGAACCGCATCGCGATCACGTTTGACGATGGGCCCGATCCGGAGTGGACGCCTAAGATTCTCGACGTGCTGAAGAACAAGCACGCCACGGCCACATTTTTTCTGATTGGCATCCAGACGGACAAATTTTCCGGCATTGCCAAGCGTATTTATGCCGAAGGTAACACCATCGGGAACCACACATTCACCCATCCCGACGTCAGCAACATTTCCACCTCGTACATGAAGGTGGAGCTGAATCTGACTGAGCGCCTCTTCGCCAGCTTGATGGGAGTCCGCGTGACGCTGATGCGGCCCCCCTATGCAATTGACGAAGAACCGGACACAGCCGACCAGGTTCGCCCCCTCGAGATCCCGCAAGAAATGGGTTACATCACGGTGGGTAACCGCATTGATCCCAACGATTGGAGCAACAATCCGCGCCGCTCGGCCGAGCAGATCACGGCCTATGTGCTTTCGCACTTGCCGCCTTGCCGCCAAGAGGACCTGCGATGCGGCAATATCGTGCTGCTCCACGATGGCGGCGGCAATCGCGCGGAGACTGTTCGCGCCCTCCCGATGATCATTGACGGAATCCGGGCGCGCGGCTATGAGATCGCGTCCGTTTACGATCTGCTGGGAAAAACCAGGGCTGATGTGATGGGACCGTTGCCGGCGGGCGAGCGATGGGCTGCGCGGCTGGACCGGCTGGGCTTCTGGCTATTCGATGTTGGCATCGTCGGCATCACCTGGATTTTCCTGGTCGGTGACTTGCTGATGACAGGGCGTCTGCTGTTTATCGGAGCGGCGGCGGTCTATGACCGTGTGCATGAGAAGATTTTCGGCAAGCCGGCGGAGATCGCTTCTTACCGGCCGAAGGTCGCGGTTCTAATCCCGGCTTACAACGAAGAGAAAGTGATCGAACGCACAATACGCGCCGCATTGAACTCCAATTATCCCAATCTGCGCGTCATCGTGATTGACGACGGCTCGAAAGACCGCACGCTCGAAGTAGCCCGCAGGGCCTTCGCAGCGGAAGCGGCTGCAGGAAAAGTACTGATCCTCGGCAAGACGAATTCCGGCAAGGCCGAGGCTCTCAACTACGGCATCGAGCACATTGGCGATGCGGAGTTGTTCGTGGGCATCGACGCGGACACGATCATCGCGTCCGACGCCATCGCGCGCCTGGTGCCGCATTTCATCAATCCCAGAGTCGGCGCCATTGCGGGCAACGCCAAGGTCGGAAACCGCGTGAATCTGTGGACGCGCTGGCAAGCGCTGGAGTACATCACCAGCCAGAACTTCGAACGCCGCGCCCTTGATGTGCTGGGCGCCGTCAGCGTGGTGCCGGGGGCGATCGGCGCATGGCGGGTTTCCGCAGTGCGCGAAGCCGGCGGATACCACACTGATACGGTTGCGGAAGATGCCGATCTCACCATGGCTTTGCTGCGCCGCGGATATCGCGTCGAGTACGAAGACATGGCGCTCGCCTACACCGAGGCTCCGACCAGCGCCAATGGCCTGATGCGCCAGCGCTTCCGCTGGTCGTTCGGCATTCTGCAGGCGGTGTACAAGCATCGCGGAGTTTTCGCGCGCAAAGGCGCGCTGGGATGGGTGGCACTGCCCAACATCGTCATCTTCCAGATTCTGCTGCCGCTGGTGTCGCCGCTCATTGACATCATGTTCGGGGTGGGCACGATCTGGTATTTGATCCAAAAACATTTTCACCCGGACTCGACCGATCCGGCCAGCTTCCACAAACTGGTCGCGTTTTTCTTCGCGTTTCTGGTGATCGACTTCTTCGCATCGGCAATCGCATTCGCGCTGGAGCGACGTCGTCCCGACGACAAGGAGGATGGCTGGTTACTCAGCCAGGTCTGGCTGCAGCGCTTCGCCTACCGCCAGTTATTTTCGATTGTGCTGTTCAAGACCTTGAAGCGCGCGCTGGAAGGCCGCAAGTTTGCGTGGGACAAACTGGAGCGCACGGCTGCCGTGAAGTATGTGCCGTCGGAAACCCGGGATCAGGTGAATGTCCCGTAAAGGTATTATCATCCTGAGCGGAGAGTATTGGCTCTCATGAAACGAGAGCCATACGGAGTCGAAGCATCCCTACCTAGGCCATGCTCTGACTTCTATCTGAATAGCAATCCGGCGAACTCCGCCAAGTTTCGCCGCCAAACCATCCACGTGTGCATGCCCGGCGTCTCGATGTCGGTATGCTGCACGCCCTTCGACTTCAGCCACTCGCGCAGACTCCGGTTCACCGTGATCAGGCGGTCCTCGGTGCCGCATGCGATCCATAGCACGCGAATCTGCTGGTTGGCCTTGGCATCGAGGCCGGGAAAGTCCTTATCAAACTCGTCTGGAATACCGCCCGAGCTAAAGGCGCCGATCCAGGCAAACTTGTCGAGATTGTTCAGCCCAGTCAGGAGTGACTCCGAGCCGCCCATCGAAAGTCCGGCAATCGCGCGGGAACCGCGGTCTTTCGTGATCCGGTAGTTGCTCTCGACCTTGGGCATAACTTCGCTCAGCAAAGCTTCGTGGAACCGCGAGAAGTTCTTGTCGCGCACGTCGGTGTGGCTCCAGGCGCCCCATCCCAACTGAATCATCTCCATGGTTCCGTAGCCGAGTGGCATGACAACGATCATCGGTTTGACTTTGCCTTGCGCAATCAGGTTGTCGAAAATGACGTTGGCATGGCCGACGGCCGTCCATCCGCTGGCATCGTCGCTAAATCCGTGCAGAAGATACAGCACCGGATATGTCTTCTTCGCCGCAGCGTCGTATCCTGCCGGCGTGTAGACGTAATAATCACGATCGTCGCCCGCAACCGCCGACTTGTAGAAATGATGATGAATCTCTCCGTGCGGCACATCGTTGACTTCCCAGGGAAGACCCGGCCCGGGAATGTGCACCGCGTTCCCCGGCATAATCAAGTTCGGAACCAGCATGTGGTTGTAGGGATCAAGGTTGCGCACGCCGTCAACGCTATACGAATATCCGTAATAGTCCGGTGGCAGAGGTGCTGTAGTCACGCTCCACACTCCCTGATCGTCTTTCTGCATGGCGACCGGATCAGCGCCTTCGCGGGCTAGCTTGACGTCCTGTGCGTTGGGGGCGCGGTATCGGAAGGTGACACTGTTGTCCGGATGAACTTCCGGCGTGACCAGCCACGGTGGCATTTGCGGTGGTTGGGCCGCGGGTTTGGCTTGCTGAGCGGTTGCGAGACCGAAAAAAGCGAAAAGACAGAAAACAAGAAGGACGAGGTGAAGCTTCATCGTCGGAGCTCCTCAGGTTGATTAGGCGGCCCAATTGTATAAGCTGGCGCTAAGCGGCGCTAGCACGGGAAGATAGAACGCAATAGAACGAGGTAACGAATCAGGAGAGGATTATTTCTTCGCGGCAACGTCCAGCCGAGCTTCGGCGCGATGCAGCGAATCCAGTGCTCGTTCCACGTCAACGCTGGTGTCCCCGCTCGTCAACCGCTGGTCCGCGCGCTCTTTGGCTTCACGAGCGCGTTTCACGTCGATTTCCGAAGGACGCTCTGCAGTCTCGGCCAAGATCGTCACCTTGTTGGGCAGGACTTCCGCAAATCCCCACGCGACGGCAAGATGCTGCTCGGTCGAATTCTCCCGAAAGCTGACCTCGCCCACCGCCAGTTCCGTGATCAACGGCGCATGCCCCGGCAAGATGCCCAGATAACCGTTCTTTCCGGGAATCTGAACTTCTTCCGCCGTCGTCTCTACAACCTTCTTTTCGGGCGTGACGATTTCGAGTTGAAAAGTATCAGCCATGAAATCAGCTATCAGCTGTCAGCTATCAGCCCGGTCCAGCTTCAGCTCTCTTTGCGAGTCGAGCTGAAAGCTGATGGCTGAGAGCTGACAGCTTGTTTTACGCTGCCGCCTTCATCTTCTCCGCGGCTTCCAGCACTTCCTCGATCGGCCCCTTCATATAAAAAGCCTGCTCGGGGATGTCGTCGTACTTCCCTTCCACAATTGCCTTGAAGCCTTTCACCGTGTCGGCAATTTTGACATAACGTCCGGCCGCGCCCGTAAATTGCTCGGCCACGTGGAACGGCTGGGAAAGGAAACGCTGAATCTTGCGTGCCCGCGCCACGGTCAGCTTCTGATCTTCGCTGAGTTCGTCGATGCCAAGAATCGCGATGATGTCCTGAAGATCTTTGTAGGTCTGCAGCGTCCGTTTCACCGACTGCGCCACGTCGTAATGCTCCTGTCCAACGATGCGCGGATCAAGAATCCGTGAAGTCGAAGCCAGCGGATCGACGGCGGGATAAATTCCGATCTCGGTCAACGCTCGGGAAAGCACAGTCGTCGCGTCGAGGTGAGCAAACGTCGTGGCTGGTGCGGGATCCGTCAAGTCGTCGGCGGGCACGTAAATCGCCTGCACCGAAGTGACCGAGCCCTTTTTGGTCGAGGTGATGCGCTCCTGAAGTTCGCCCATCTCCGTCGCCAGGTTCGGCTGGTAGCCTACGGCGCTGGGCATGCGGCCCAGCAGCGCTGAAACCTCCGATCCCGCCTGCGTGAAACGGAAGATGTTGTCGATGAAGAGGAGCGTATCGGCGCCCTCGGCGTCACGGAAGTATTCCGCTACCGTCAGCCCGGTCAGCGCAACGCGGAGACGTGCGCCGGGAGGCTCCGTCATCTGGCCATAGATCAGCGCGGCTTTGGATTCTGCCGGCTTGCCGGGCTTGATCACGCCCGACTCCGACATTTCCAACCACAGGTCGTTGCCTTCGCGGGTTCGTTCGCCTACGCCGGCGAACACGGAGTAGCCGCCGTGCTGCTTGGCGACGTTGTTGATTAGCTCCATGATAACCACGGTCTTGCCCACACCGGCCCCGCCAAACAATCCGATCTTGCCGCCTTTCAAGAACGGCTGGATCAGGTCGACGACCTTCACACCGGTCTCGAACATTTCGGCGGTGGTGGCCTGCTCGTCAAACGCCGGCGCCAGGCGGTGAATCGGCATCCGCTCTTTGAATTCGATCGGCCCGAGCTGATCCACTGGCTCGCCGATCACGTTCATCACGCGCCCCAGCGTTCCGCGGCCCACGGGCACGGAAATCGGTCCGCCCTGGTCGATGGCCTTCATGCCGCGCACCATGCCGTCGGTGGGCTGCATGGCGACGCAGCGCACACGGCCCTCACCCAGGTGCTGCTGCACCTCGAGAATCACGTTGATTGGGGCGGGCACAGTGAAGCCGTCGCTCACGATCTTCACGGCCTGGTAGATGGGAGGCAGTTTCCCCTCAGGAAACTGCAGGTCCACTGCCGGCCCCGCAATTTGAATGACATGACCTACGTTTTCAGCCATAAAATTAGCTTCTCGCTATTAGCTGCTAGCTCCTAGCTTCAACACAACCCTTTCGACCTAACTAACAATTCCAGCGCCGCCGAATTCGTTTGGCTAGAAGCTAGTAGCTAGAAGCTAGCAGCTTCTTCACATTGCCGCCGCGCCGCTGACGATTTCGATGATTTCTTTCGTAATCTTCGCCTGTCGCGCCCGGTTCATAATCAGCGTCAGCGAATCGATCATGTCGGTGGCATTGTTGGTGGCCGAATCCATCGCGGTCATGCGCGCTGCATGTTCGGCAGCCACCGACTCCATCAGAGCCCGGAAAATCTGGATGCTCACATACTTTGGCAGCAGCGCGCGGAACAGATCCGCAGGGGGCTGCTCGTAGATGTAATCCACTTGCGCGGTGCCGAACTGCGAGGCCGCTTCTGCGGCGCCCTCGGTGCCACGCATGCCCACACCGGCGCTCACGGCTGCTTCTTTGGCCCTCTTCTTTTCTTCTTCGGTCATCTCCTCGGCTAGTCGTACTGCCTGCTCGCCGATCTGTTCGACGGGCAGAATCTGCTCCACAATCAGCCGCTGCGCGATCACCGACTTGAATTCGTTGAATACAATGTAGACCGCGTCGATCTCCTCGCGGCAGTAGCGCTGAATCACATTTTGGGCAAGGGCTGATGCCTGCGCGAATTCCACTTTGCCGAGAACGCCGACGTGCTCACCGGTGACCTGAATCGTTGCTGCGCGCTCCGCAGTCTCGGGTTCAGCCTCGATCGACTCAGCCAACTCCGCCAGGCTGCGGGTTTGTACCTTCGCCCCGGGATAGCGCCGGCGCAAGAAATCACGCCCCTTGCGCCCGACCGCCTCGATGTCGGTGTTCTTGCCCGCCTTCGACTCCAGGAAGCGGATGGCGGCTTTTGTGATGTTGGCGTTGAACGCACCCGCCAGGCCCTTGTCCCCGGTCACCACGATCAGCAGAATATTCTTCTCTTCCCGTTGCGCCAGCAAGGGATGCTTGGGTTCGCCGGTCTCGGGATCGTAAATCTCGGCGCGCGCCACCAGCGACTTCAATACATTCGTCAACATCTGAGCATAAGGACGGGCAGCCAGGGCCCGCTCCTGCGCCCGGCGCAGTTTGGCCGCCGAGACCATTTTCATGGCCTTGGTGATCTGCCGCGTGTTGATCACGCTGCGAATGCGGCGACGGATGTCGAGAATATTCGGCATGAATCAGTCGTTGGTCGTCAGTCGTTGGTCGTCAGCCAATCAAAGTCCTTGTCATCCTGAGTGAAGCGAAGGACCTCTGCACTCTTGTTCCTCGAATCGGATGCCTGCTACTTTGCTACTGCTTCTCTTGCCGCCACAAACTGCTGTTTCGCTTCTTTGATCACGCCCTGTAACTGGCCTTTCAGAGTGTCGTCGAGAATCTTCTTCTCCATGATCGTGCGCAGCAGGCCGGGGCTGGTGGACTCCACATACTTGTAAAGCTCTGCCTCGAACTCGCGCACCTGGGCAACCGGCATGTCGTCGAGGAATCCGCCCGTGCCCGCCATGATGATCAGAATCTGCTTGGAGAACGGCAGGGGCGAGAACTGATTTTGCTTCAGCAGTTCCACCAGCCGCTGGCCGCGATTCAATTGCGCCTGCGTGGCCTTGTCGAGATCGCTGCCGAACTGGGCGAATGCCGCCAGTTCGCGATACTGCGCCAGTTCCAGCTTCAAGGTGCCGGCAACTTGCCGCATGGCCTTGATCTGTGCGCTGCCGCCGACGCGACTCACGGACAAACCCACGTTTACTGCCGGACGTATCCCCTGGTTGAACAAATCCGTTTCCAAATAGATCTGGCCGTCGGTAATGGAAATGACGTTGGTCGGAATGTAGGCCGAAACGTCTCCGGCTTGCGTCTCGATGATGGGCAGAGCGGTGAGCGAACCGCCACCCATTTTGTCGCTCAACTTGGACGCGCGCTCCAGCAGTCGGGAGTGGAGATAGAATACATCTCCGGGATACGCCTCACGCCCCGGCGGACGCCGCAGCAGCAGCGAAATCTCACGATACGACGCTGCGTGCTTCGACAAATCGTCGTAGATCACCAGGGCGTGCCGCTTGCTGTCGCGGAAGTATTCGCCCATCGCGCACGCGGCATAGGGTGAAATGTATTGCATGGGTGCCGGTTCCGACGCCGAAGCCGCCACGACGATGGTGTACTCCATCGCTCCAGCGTCCTCCAGGATCTTCACCACCTGGGCGATGGACGACCGCTTCTGACCGATCGCGTTATAAATGCAGATCAGATCGTTGCCCTTGCTGTTGATGATGGTATCGAGCGCGACCGCCGTCTTCCCGGTCTGCCGGTCGCCGATGATCAATTCGCGCTGGCCACGGCCAATCGGAATCATGCTGTCGATGGCCTTCAGGCCCGTAGCCATTGGCTCGCGGACTGGCTGCCGATCAATCACACCCGGCGCAATACGTTCCAGCGCAATGAACTTGTCGGTCGAGATCGGACCCTTGTCATCGATGGGCTGGCCGAGCGAGTTGACCACGCGCCCGATCATGGCGTCGCCGACAGGCACGCTCATGATGCGGCCGGTGCGCTTGACCTCGTCGCCCTCCTTGATCTCGGTGTATTCGCCGAGCAGCACCACGCCCACCTGATCTTCTTCGAGGTTCATAGCAATGCCGGCCACGTCGTGTGGAAAGGCGAGCAGTTCGCCGGCCATGACTTTGTCGAGTCCGTAGACGCGCGCGATACCGTCGCCTAGCGTGATGACCGTGCCGGTCTCGTCCACAGAGATCTTGGTTTCGTAGTTCTCGATCTGCTCGCGGATCAGTTTTGTGATTTCGTCTGCTTTGATTTGCGCCATAAAGTCAGCTCTCAGCTTTCAGCCATCAGCTCTCGGCCTAATCAATTCTCAACGCCTGTCACCCTGAGCACTGCGCGTCGAAGGATCCCTTGCAACTCAGCGATACCAGCGGTTCTGAAAGGAGTTCTCTGAGCCTTCCCTGCTTCACAAGCCAGCCCAAAGCTAGGCGCTAATCGCCTCGCGAATCTTCTCCAACTGTCCCTTCACCGAACCGTCGTAGATCGTGCTGCCTACGCGGACGATGGCACCGCCCAGCAGTGATGCGTCGAGTCCGAACCGGGCGCGGATTTTTTTGCCAGTTACTTTTTCGATCTGAGCTTCGAGAGACCGCTTCTCGGCATCTCCCAGTTCGCGCGCACTGGTGATGTGTGCTTCGGCGAATCCCAGCCGGGCGTCGAGTTCCTTCTCCAGTTGCTCGGTAATGCGGCTGAGAAACTGCACTCGCCGGTGATCGATGAGCACCGCCATCAGGTTGCGAACGTGAGGTTCGATCCCCTCCCGGTGCACGATCGCGTCCAGCAAATTGCGCTTCTGGTCCGCCGGAACCGCGGGATTTTCCCACACACGCCGTAACTCTGTGCTCTCCGCGAGCAACCCCGCGATCCGCCGCAATCCGCCAATGGCCCGATTCGCGTCGAGGCGGGCGCTGAGAACCACGTCCGCGAACGCCCGGGCGTAGGTGCTGGCAATGGAGGCCACGGCCTAATTCCTGTCCTTTCCCGGATCGTCGGACGCCGTGCTCAACTGCACGGCAAAATTACGCACCAGAGCTTGATCCGTGGACGCGTCCACATGAATCTGCTTCTGCGCCAGCCCGACGGCCAGATCGGCAGCGTGGGCGGTCAAAAGGCGCCGCGCGGCTTTGGCCGCCGCTGCAATTTCCTGCTCCGCCGCCGCCACAATCTTCCTTGCGTCTTCCAGCGCTGCGGCATGGATGCGGGCTGCCTCTGCCTCCGCTTCCTTTTCGGCCGCGTCGCGCATCATGCCGATCTCGACATCCAGCTTCATGAGTCGCGATTCAATGTCGGCCAGCCTGCGGCGCGCCTCTTCGCTCGCCTTCTGCGCTTCCTGCATCGCCTTCTGGATGGCCGCGGTGCGGTCGCGGAACAATCCTGGCAGGTACTTGCGCCCGGCCCAGACGAGGACCACAGCAATCACCACAAAATTTGTTATTACGCTCAACCAGTAGGATTTTTGCAAATCCAAACCGGTAATCCGCGAGACCAGCCGCACCGAAGCCGACTGCTTGAATTCCGCAGTTTCGTCCTTTTCTTCGCCAGCCGCTTCACGACTCTCATGCGCCAGTTGCCGCCCTGGACCGCCAGAGTTCTGCGAAGTATCCTTGCTCACTTGCTGCTGCGCAGGCGAATGCGATTGATCCTCCGCGCGTACCTGTACGAACCCGGCGACGCTCACAATGAGCCCGGTGAAAACTGCCGCGTACAGAATCTTTCTCGCTGAAATCATCAGTCCTTGGTCCCTACTGGCGTCCCGCCCCCGCCGGCTGCAGCACGCGCCGGACGATTTCGGCGGCGAGTGCGGACGCTTCCTTCTGTAGTCCTGCCTCCGCCGCCACACGATCGGCTTCAATATCCTTCTTCCCTGCCTGCACCTGCCCCTGCGCCTTGCTGCGCGCCTCATTCACGGCGGCGCTGCGGGCCTCAAACGCTGCCTGCCGGCGCGCTTCCTGGGCTCGAAACACCGTGGCCCGCGCTTCGCGCAGACGCTGCTCGTACTCGGAGGTGCGCGCCTCGGCAGCGGCGATATCGGCGCGCGATTTCTCCACCGCTCCCTCGGTCTTGCTCCGCCGCTCCGCGAGCACCCGTTGCAGCGGCTTGTGCACTATCGCCGAGTACAGCGCGTAGAGCAGCGCCAGAAGAATTACGGTCGGTACTGCTCCGAGCAGTAATTCCCCTAGTTGATGAAGCGTCTGATCCATGTGGTGCTGATATAGACCGGAAAATGAGGGCTATGAAAACTGTTAAGTCTAACGTCCCGAGCAGTTTGTGTCAACGAAGTCACAGCAACAAACAGGACGCAAGGACCGCGCACCTTTCTCGCTCCACAAAATCTGAGGAGAACCTTAGTTCAATCTCGGTCCCCTTGAATGGTGCTACACGACAGAAGCGTAAGTGTAACTATATGAAGGAGTTCGGGATGCAACGATGGCCTGCCGCCTGCCTCATAGGCAATATTCTGCACATTAAGCTTGACTTCCCCGCTTAAAGAGCTAGCATATAAATATCACCTCCGATCCAATTCAGGATCGAATGGGCCGATAGCCAAGGAATGTCACCGCTTCTTGGTTGCCGGCCCATTTAATTTCCGACATCGTTCGCTCTCCCTGAGCGCAGTTTGAGAGTCTACTTCTTCCGTTCCGTAAAAGCGACCTTACCCGCGACCATGGTCGTCAGCACTTTGGTCTTGCTGATTTCTTCAGGCTTTACGGAAAAGATGTCCTGAGAAAGGACGGCGAGATCGGCCTCTTTCCCGATCTCGAGCGTCCCAAGTTTATCCTCGGAGAATCTGGCGTAGGCCGAGCCTTGCGTGTACGCGTTCACGGCCTGTTCCACGGTGATGCGCTCGTCGGGAGTGTAGGCGTCCTTGGTGGCGACGGTTCCCGCCTGACCTGCGCCGTCGAATGCCCCACCGGGAAAATCATTACTGCTCCCGGGCCGCCAGATTTGGCGAGTGACAGCTTCCTGGATGGCCACAAAGGGGTTGGGTGGCCAGATACACGGCCAGTCGCTCCCGAAAGCCAGGCGCGCGCCGCTCTTCTCCAGGCTCCGCCACCGATCGGTCGTCGTCCGATCCTTCGGATCATAATTAGAGCCATTCTCGTCGCAGCAAAAACTCGGCTGCATGCTGCCGATCAAAGAAAGCTTCGCCACTCGCGGGATATCCTGTGCGGGCAGAAAATCCGCATGCTCAAGCCGAAGACGCCGGTCGCGTGGTCCGTTGATTCTTTCTACCTCTTCGTACGTGTCCACTACCAATCGCGCGGAGTCCGGACGATAGGTGTGAGTCATGATCTGGTATCCCCGCTTGTCCAGAGCGAGAACCAGCTTCTTGTATTCCGCCGGTTGGTAGGTCAGCGGGGGGATCAGCCCAGTGCCGCCATCGACAAAGAATTTCACCAGGTTCGCCGAAACCCAATCGTCGTGATAGAGCGTGCGCGCTTTCTCCAAGTCAGCCAGAAACTCCGGCGTCAAGTGATGGTTCACTGCTACAGCTCCGAAAGAAGTCCGCGTGCGCACGGTAAGCTGGCCGTGATCGCGCAACGCAGCGTATAGCTGAATCTCCTGCAGATTTCCGGTTGCGTTCACCACGCTGGTAATGCCGAAGGAGTTCAAGTACTGGGAGCCGTCGTGCAACAGCGCGAGCTTCTCGTCCTGAGAGAACTGGTCCGCCAGGGCGCGTTCCATCACCGCCATGGCCGATTCCATCAAGATCCCGCTGGGATGCCCGCTGGCATCGCGGACTATGTATTTCTCTTCCGTGGGATCAGCGACTGGCTGGTCGTTAATTCCGGCCAAGGCCAGCGCCTTCGCGTTCACCCACAGCGCGTGTTCCGAAGTGTGATGCACCACTACGGGCCGGTCCGGAATGGCTCGATCCAACAATTCACGGGTGGGTGTGGAAGGGGGAGTAGTGCTAAAGTCTGCTCGGCCAAACAGAACTTTGTCGTTGGGATGCTTGGCGGCGTAGGCCTTCAGCTTATCAACCAGCGCGTCGGCATCGTCCGGAGTTGTGCTGCCCTCCGGCGTTGACAGATTGAGTCCATGAAGGGCGAGCGAACCAAACCACATATGGACGTGGGAATCGGAGATGCCCGGAATCACCGTCCGCCCCTGGAGATCGATGACTTCGGTCCGCGGTTGCTTCCGGCTCAATATTTCCTGATCTGTCCCGACGGCGTCGATACTTGTTCCCGAGACGGCCAGCGCCTGCGCCCATGGCGCCTTGGGATTGCCAGTGTAGATGCGTCCGTGAACGAGAACGACGTCACTGGCCAACAAGGCGGGTGGAAGAAGGGACGCGACTGCCGCGCAGAGACTGACAATCCATCGGCGCGCATTCATGCTCTGCCTCCTGTGAGGCCCGAGGGAAAATACGCGCTGGGGTTGAGCCTCGCAATCCAAGCCGCCAAGTTTACCCCACTAGAAGGCCCGAGTGACTCCTAATCGACGACGAACTGCCTTACTCGCCGCACCACCGACTCCGGCGCATCCGCCTCGAGTTCCACGGCCCCATCTTTGTACGCACGCGCATAAATTCGCGCCCGTGCCTCGAGCAGCGCCAGCATCTTACCTTCTTTTTGCGGCACCCGCAGATGCAGGCGGCTGACCGGGTCTTCTTCGATCATCGCGTCAATGCGCTCTAATAAGCGATTCAGACCCGTGCCTTCGACCGCCGATACATACAGAGTCTTCGCCTCGCTGCGCTGCGCGTCGGCAATTAAATTCTGAGCCACTTCTTCGTCCAGCAAGTCGACTTTGTTCATCACGCGAAGGCGCGGCTTTTTCTCCGCCTCCAACTCTTTGAGGACGATTTCCACTTGGGCGTCCTGCTCCGCCGAAAGCCGGCTGCTGGCGTCGGACACATGCAGAATAAGCGACGCGCGCTGGACTTCTTCCAGGGTCGCGCGAAACGCCGAGACCAACGTGTGCGGGAGGCTGCGAATGAATCCCACGGTGTCGGAGAAAAGCACTTTTCTTTTCGAGGGCAGTTCCACACCGCGAATCGTTGGATCGAGCGTGGCAAACATTTTCGGTGAGGACAAAACCGCAGCCCGGGTCAGCGCATTGAATAGTGTCGACTTCCCCGCGTTCGTATAGCCCACCAGCGCCACGGTGGCCACTGGCGCCGATTCCCGCCGCTGCCGTTGCTGGGCGCGAATGCGGCGTACATTCTCCAGTTGCTGTTCCACGTGCCGGACGCGCCTCGCGATCTTCCGGCGGTCGGTTTCCAGCTGCGTTTCACCGGGGCCACGGGTGCCGATCCCACCGCCAAGCTGCGACATTTCCACGCCGCGCCCAGCGAGCCGGGGCAGCAAATACTGCAACTGCGCCAGTTCAACTTGCAACTGGCCTTCCCGCGTGCGCGCATGCCGCGCAAAAATGTCGAGGATGAGCTGGGTGCGGTCGATCACCCGCCGGTGCACGATCTTTTCAATATTGCGCTGCTGCGAAGGGCTGAGGTCGTGATCGAACAGAACTACATCAGCGTTTGCCGAAGCGGCTGCGCCGGCAACTTCTTCCAGCTTGCCCGCGCCAATCAGCGTCGCGGGATCCACGCGGTCCCGACGCTGCAAAATCTCGCCGACCACCTTCGCCCCAGCGCTCTCGGCTAGCGTGCGCAGTTCCGCCAGCGATTCCTCTGCGTCGTACTCAGGAATGCTGGGCTTGCCGCTGGACTTCACCACGCCCCCAGCCGAGCCGGCCTTCGCCGGTTGCATGGCCACCGCATCCCGCGCGGCCGCGGCCTGCGCGGTGACGGTTCCTTTAGCACTCCGCCCGCGCGTGCGCACGTCGAGGCCAACGAGAAACGCACGCTCACCCTCGGCTTCGTCGCGCGTCATCTGGTTGCGCGCCACCTGGCTCCTGAGAGGCACAGGCTTGCCGGGGCGCAGAACTTCGCGGGTTGTCTTGGATTGAGAACTTCCCAAACCGAAAGAGCCTTACCCGTCGGTGCCCGAAGCGCTCGCTGCCGATGCCGGCGCGGCCGCGGTTCCGGCGCTAATCGGCCTGTCCGTATGCGTCACGTGCGGGCCGTGCGTCGCCGCCACTCGCCCCATCACCACGGTCGAGATGGCATGTTTGAAGATGAGTTGCTCCTGACCGTTCGCCTCCAGCACAACGGAGTACTTGTCGAAAGAGCGGATGCGGCCCGTTAACTTCACCCCACTGAGCAGATAAATCGTAATGCTTGCTCTCTCCTTACGGGCCGTGTTGAGGAAGGAATCCTGAATGTTTTGCGCCGGCTTATTGCTATCCATCGCCGATCTCCTCGCTTTTTAGACTGCGAACAAACCACTTATCCCTTCCAAAGAACCGCATCCCTGGCAGGGTTAAGACCAACAGCATGTTCCCGAAAGCCTCCCCGCAGGCAACGGGAACAAGGGGGGACAATCTCGCCGGCCCGCGCCTGAATGGGCGCTTCCGGCAGACAGATAATAGAGGTACGATACGGCGATCTTTGCCGCTTTTCAACCGCGAAGTTACAAAACTTTGCGCAGATGTTGACAGACCTTGCATGCAGAGCGCAGACTTTCCTCGACTCAGCGGCCGCACTGGACCAGATTTAGCGACTCGTGAGCGTTAACAGTCCATGCAGCTCGCTTTCCTTCTTCGTCGAGCGCTACAGGTCTCAAGGCGTTCGGGGACCCACAACCTTCAATTCTAAGTTGGCGGAGGAAATCCTAATGCACCAATTCGTCGCAATGTCAGCCTCTTTCATCGCCTCTTTCGTGGCGCCGCAACACACGGGCAAGGAGGCGACTCAGTTGATTCTGCGGTGGTTTCACTTTATTGCCGGCATCACCTGGGTCGGCCTGCTCTATTTCTTCAACCTGATCAATGTCCCGTTCATGAAGCAGGTGGACGCCGCCATGAAACCCAAGATTCTCCAGTACATGACTCTGCCCGCACTGAACTGGTTCCGCTGGAGCGCGCTGGTCACGGTCTTCGTCGGCGGTTGGTATTGGGGAGAATTCTACGTCGGACCCGATGCGGACCTGAAGGGCGGCGGCGCCGGCATCACCATGGGATTCTTCCTGCTGCTTTGGATCGTGGTCTGGGCCATCTTGTTCTTCGTGATCAAAAAAATGACGCCCAGCGGATACGTCCTCGGCGCCATCACCGCCATCGTCTGCATAGCCGCCGGATGGCTGTTCGTGAACTATACCCCCGTCGGGCAGGACGACAACCACGTGCTCTCAATCGGTGTAGGCGGCGGCTTCGGCATCGTGATGCTATTCAACGTATGGGGCATCATCTGGCCCAACAACAAAAAGATCATTCGAGGAACGCTCGCCGGCACGCCCCCGGCGGACGCGGCTATCCTGGCCCGCCAGGCGTTCTTGGCTTCACGGACGAATTTATTTCTGTCGGTGCCGCTGCTGTTCTTCATGGCTACCAGCTACCACTATGTGATCTTCGGGAAGTAGGCGCTTGGGAGGTTCTATGTGATCCTTTGCGGTTCTGCTTCCGGTCATGACTGTTAAATTGCTCAGCGCGGCTAAGGATGCGTTCCAGGCCAGCGACTTTGCCAAGCAGCAACTGAACTCGATCGGCAGCGAGCAGGTGCGTGGTGCGGTGAAAGAACGGCTCGTGCAAGGAACACTGACTTTCCAGTGGCTGAATGCTGCGAGTGGCGCCCAAGGGCAATTGCAGTTTGTTTCGGAAGGCGACAAATTCTTTTATCTGTCCTTGAAATTGCCAAGCGTTGACTATCACGGTGAGCAATTTGCCAGTGACGGACAGAAAGCAGGCGTCAAGCAGATCCGGCCGGGCGTGTATTCGGCGCTGGGGCGATTTGTATTCGAACACCCAGAGGTACTTACGGAGGGTCTTTGGGGCGGCACGCTGTCAACCGCATGGGCCCTCGCGCATTTGGATGAGCGTCACGCCAGGCTGGAGGACCGTGGCTTGAAGAAGATTGACACACGCGATCTTCACAGAGTCGACTACTTTCCCAAGAAAAGCAGCGATCTGCAGATCGAACTCTATTTTGAACCCGAAACATCACGGCACGTCATGACCGTTTATTCGTACCACGCGATGGCGAGGGGCGGAGGTGGCCCGTCCGCATCGGCCGGCCAACAGGAAAGGTACTACCGTTTGGAAGAGCGCTTTGCCGATTTCAAAACGGTCGATGACCTCACTTTGCCGGCGCGATGGAC
>CAVRCR010000012.1:0-209171 GCA_963719615.1 uncultured Acidobacteriaceae bacterium
GGCTGACAGCTGCACCTAACCTGCCCTGAGCCGAATGGCGAAGGGACTGAGAGCCAATGGCTATCTTCAGCGACGCCATCTCCACCGCCGCCAGCGCCGCCTCGAATCCCTTGTTTCCCATCTTCAGTCCAGCGCGATCGATCGCCTGCTCCAAGGTCTCGCAAGTCAGCACACCAAATGCGTGCGGCACACCTGTCTCCTGCGCGGACTGCCCAATCCCCCGCGTAACTTCATTCACGATGACGTCGTAGTGCGCCGTATCCCCGCGCAGCAGACAGCCCAGACAAATGATGGCGTCATACTTCCTAGTCAACGCCAGGGTCCGCGCCGCCGACGGAATCTCGAACGCCCCAGGCACTCGCACAACCGCAATGTCTTTCTTCTTCGCTCCCGTGCGCAGCAATCCATCACAGGCGCTCAGCAACAACCTCTCCGTGATAAACGCGTTGAACCGAGACACAACGAGGGCAAAGCGCATGCCTGAAGCATCAATCTTCCCCTCCAGCGCGGGAATCGCGGGCTCCGGCGGAGCCTCTATTTTCGATTTGATTTTATTCTCCGTAAACCTGTGCCTTGGTGTGATGTGTCGTGAATCCGTGCAAATCCGTGGCCAAGACTTACTTGCCCATGAACAGCGCCGCCCGCTTCTCCAGAAACGCCGCCGTCCCTTCCTTCTTATCTTCCGTGGCGCAACACACGCCGAACAAAGTCGCCTCTAGATAAAGCCCCTCCGCCAAAGTCATCTCCATGCCTTTATTCACGGCCTCCATCGCATACTGCACCGCCAGCGGAGCGTTCGCGATAATCTTCGCCGCAATCGCCTCCGCCCGTGGAATCAACTCCGCCGCCGCGACCACCTCATTCACTAGCCCAATGCGATACGCCTCCTGCGCGGTAATCATCTCTCCCGCCAACACCATTTGCATTGCGATTCCCTTGCCGACCAGCCGCGGCAGCCGCTGCGTCCCGCCATATCCCGGAATAATCCCCAGCTTCACCTCCGGCTGTCCCAGCTTCGCATTCTCGCTAGCCAACCGCATGGTGCAAGCCATTGCAATCTCGCACCCTCCTCCGAGCGCGAATCCATTGATGCACGCGATCACAGGCTTACCCAGGTTCTCAATCAGATTGAGCACCGACTGCCCGCGATGCGTATATTCTTTGCCCGAAACGGCGTCGTTCTTCGCCAGTTCGCCGATGTCCGCCCCGGCGATAAATGCCCTCTCGCCCGCGCCAGTGAAGATGACGACGCGAATCGGGTTATCGTTCTTGATGTCGTGAAATGCGGCCCGCAACTCCTCCATGGTGGCCATGTTGAGCGCATTGAGCACCTTCGGCCGGTTCACGGTGACGTAAGCAATCGCGCTTTTCTTTTCTAGAATAATGTTTTCGAAGTTCATAAATTCAGTACTCCCTAATCCATGTCATCCTGAGCGGAGCAAACCGATTCGCAAAGCGAATCGGTTTGCGGAGTCGAAGGATCCCTTGCAGCTTCACTGACGACGGCCTGAATGGGAGTTCTCTCTAAGCACCGATCAAAACACCCCTGCGCCCAGAATGACAAGCGATCACGCTACAACTTCTGCGGCCGCGGCCTCTCCGGGTCCGAATAATCATAAAACCCGCGCCCCGACTTCCGCCCGTACCATCCCGCCATCACCATCCGCTTCAGCAGCGGAGGCGACGCAAACCGCCGCTCCTTGAACTCGTCATACATCACGTGCGTAATGTAGTAAGTCGTATCCAGCCCCACAAAATCCAGCAGCGTAAACGGCCCCATCGGATACCCGCACCCCAGCTTCATCGCGTTGTCGATATCCTCAATCGACCCCACGCCCTCTTCATACGCTCGGATGGCATCGAGCAAATAAGGCACCAGAAGGCGGTTCACGATGAATCCCGTCTTGTCCGACGTACGTACGGGAACCTTGCCCAGTTTCTTGGCAAACTCGTAAGCCGACTCGTAAACGTCGTCAGCCGTCGCGATCGTCCGCACGACTTCGACCAACTTCATGAGCGGCACCGGATTAAAAAAGTGCAGCCCGATGAACCGTTCCGGTCGCTTCACCGACGTCAAAAGCTCAGTCACCGAAATCGAAGACGTATTCGAAGCAAAGATCGCATCTTTCTTCACCACTCCATCAAGTGACGCATACATTTTCTTCTTCTCGTCCACATTCTCGATGATGGCCTCAATCACAATGTCGCAATCGGACAAGTCGGATTTGGAAGTCGTGCCCCTAAGCCGCGCGCGCGCGGCGTCCTTCTGTGCCGCCGTGATCCCGCCCTTCTCGACCGGCCGCTCGGCAAACTTCGCGAGCGACTTCTCAATCCCGGCAAACCCCTTGTCTAGGAGCTTCTGCTCGACCTCAAGCACCGTGACATCGAATCCAGCCATCGCGCAAACCTGGGCAATGCCAGACCCCATGAGTCCACAACCGAGCACTCCAACTCTCTTAATCTCCATGATCGCTTCTTTCATATCAAGAAATGCCTTGTCATCCTGAGCAAAGCGAAGGACCTATGCAATCTGCCGGCGCCAGCAGATGACATAGATCCTTCGTGGCAAAGAACGCCACTCAGGATGACAAAACTTAACCTAGGCCTCAGGTCAAACTGTCTGGCGTCAATTCATACTCTCCACCACCATCGCAATCCCCTGCCCGCCGCCAATGCAAGCCGTTGCCAGCCCATACTTCTTACGTCTCCGCCTCAACTCGTAAAGCAGCGTGATCACCAGCCGCGTCCCGGTCGCCCCCAGCGGATGCCCCAGCGCAATCGCCCCGCCATTCACATTCACTTTCTCGCGATCAAGCCCGAGTTCCTTCTCCACCGCCAGATACTGCGCCGCAAACGCCTCGTTCACTTCAATCAAATCGATGTACTCCAGCGATAACCCCGCCTTCTGCAGCGCAATCTTCGACGCCGGCACCGGCCCTCGTCCCATCACCTTCGGCTCCACGCCCGCGATGCCCCAGCCGCAAATCCGTCCCAGCGGTTTGAGACTCCTTTTCAGCGCCTGCTCCAGCGACATCACCACCACCGCCGCCCCGCCATCGACAATGCCGCTCGCGTTCCCCGCAGTGACGGTTCCATTCTTCCCAAACGCCGGACGCAGCTTCGCCAGCACGTCCATCGTGGTTTGCGGACGTCGATGATCATCCTCGGTCAGCGACTCCCCGGTCGCCTCGCCCTTGGAATTCCGCAGTGGCACCGGCACCAGCTCTTCCTGGATGCGCCCCTCTTTATAACCCGCATCCGCCCGTTGCTGCGACCGCAGCGCCAACTCATCCTGCATCTGGCGAGTAATGCCCTGTTCCGAACCGTAGAGCTCCGCCGTATTCGCCATGTACAGCCCGCAATAAGAATCAAGCAGCGCCACCATCAGCGAGTCTTCCAGCTTCCCGCCCGGGGCGAGCGTAAACCCGTCCCGTCCCCGAATCACAAACGGAGCCTGCGACATCGCCTCCATGCCACCGGCGAGGACAATCTTCGCCTCGTCGGTCTGGATCATCTGTGCCGCGCTCACAATCGACTGCATCCCCGACCCGCACAGCCGGTTCACCGTCAGCGCCGGAGTCTCAATCGGAATCCCCGCCCGCAACCCCACGTGCCGCGCCCCATACAGCGCGTCTCCGGAGGTCTGCTGCGCGTTGCCCATCACGACATGATCGAATTCCTTCGGATCGATAGCCGCGCGCTCGATGGCACCCTTGGCCGCGACGGCGCCCAACTCCTGCGCCGTGAAGTCCTTCAGCTTGCCGCAATAGCGGCCAAAGGGCGTGCGCGCCCCGCTGACGATTGCGATATCACCAGGCTTCAGCATTGATTTTCCTGTCACAACACCGATCAGAACCGATCAGAGTCGCCTAGCCAAACGTGTCAGTGTAGCAGCGTCTGAAGAGCTTTGACCACGACCTGCCATTGAGAGTTTCTGGAATTCGACGACGTCATCCCGAACGAAACCGTTCTTTAGGCGGAGTGAAGGATCTCACGCGCATCTGGCCTTCGCTCGTAAGAAAGTCCGCAGGTGAGTCTTCGAGGAACGCTAAGCACGAAGAGCCTAGGCAGGTTTGATGGACAAATGCAAGAAGAGCGAACGGGTCCGCCACGCAGAAAGAGACCAGAGTAGCTACGCCACAGCGCCCGTGGCCAGCGCCGGCCCTAGCGCGATAATCTTCCCGGGTCCCTGCGTCATGGCCTGCGCCAGCGCGTGTTCAGCACGATTGATCACCTCAGTGACCACGTCCAAGGGATCGTAGTCCGTATGAATCACGGCCTCGGCCAGGCCCGCCGAGAAAAGCGCGGGTACTCCCTGCTCGGTTCCGTCTTTCGCCGGAAACCGTACTTCAGCAATAATCTTCCGCAATTTCTCGACCGCCAGCATGCCCTCTTTTTCCGCCGTCTCGCCCAGAAGGATCGCGATGGTCGTCGTGTCATAACGAAACGCCAGATCATTCGACCGGATATTGGCCGCGAACATCTGCCCCACACGCTCCATCACGGCCTGCACCTCGGCCTCGCCATATTCCTTGATCATGGAGGCGCTCTTGCCGAATTGCATCAGCAGCACCGAAAGCGCCGCCCCATTCTGAATGGCGCGCTTACACTCGGCCAGCAGCAAATCAATGTAGGAAGCCCGCTTCAACAGCCCGGACTTCTCGTCTGTCACCGACAGATTCTTGACCAGCCGCCGCAATCCAGCGTTGTTCAGCGCAATTACCATCTGATCCGATAGCGTTTTGAGCACCACCAGGTCGGCCTGCTGCCACACCCGCGGCCGGTTATGGATCAAAATCAGAATTCCAACCGTCTCTTCCCCGTCACTGAGGGGAATCGCCAAGATCGACGCCGGGTTCAGTTCGGCCATCGCCTTCTTCGCCGATCCCAGCGCAGAAGCCTTGGTAACGTCGTTGATGGCAAGTGGTTCATGCCCTTCCACTGCCTGCTGCAGACATGCCACCAACTCGGCAATCGCCACGACGCTTGTCTTCTTGTATCCCTCGGCACAGAACTCGTCGACCGCCGTCGGAGGCAAGCCTGTCTTCCCCATCGCCGCCAGGCAGCGCGTCGCTTCCCAGTGCGTTCCAATCTCCTTTACCGCTGTGCTCAATACGGTGGGCGCGGTGCCTTGGTGGTATAGCTTTCGGGTAATCTCAGCCACGCGCGTGAAGCTGCGAACGTCAGCCGCAGGGTCGGGCGCAGGAGCCGCCGCAGGCACTGGTGCCGGTACCGGTGCGGCTGCAGCCGCAGGCGGCAAAGGCGCCGCTCCCGCATATCTCGGCGTCACCCCCGCGGCCAGATACAGCCGCTGCAAATCTTCGTTCCGTTCTTCCTCGCGCGGAAACAGCTCCTGAATCCGCTGCAACCGCTCCACCGCCTTGCTCCGCATTCCATACTGCACCAGGATCTCGGCCTGCAGCATCAGGTCCTGCAATGTCGACGCTCCCAGCGTCGGTCCATCCACGTGCGCGGGCTCCTCGGCTGGCTTGCTTACCGAACTGAACCGCGACGAGATCGCACGGAAGCGGCCATCCTCGATCTTTCCTTTGAGCTGATCGAGCCGCTTAAGATGGCCGGGTTCATACGGATCCACTTCCGCCGCGCGGTCCAGGCACTCGGCCGCCTTGGCGAACTCGCCTGTGCTGCAGTACAGGTCAAACAGCTTGAGCAGAGTCTGGCAGTAATCGTTCTCTCGGTTGGACGCGTTATAGAGCTCGCTGAGGAATTCCAGTATCTGCGAACACGGCCGGTGCGCGGCGGTGATGTCCTCCATGATGGCGATGAACTGCCGCCGCTCGCCCCGCCGCCGCTGAAATTGTTCCAGCTTCCTCGCCAGCGCAACCGCATTCTCGTCCTGCTCGCCGTCCAGAAAACTCCCGATCAGCGTGATCACCTGCTGCACACGCGATGGATTCTGCTCGAACAGCTGCCACACCGAAGGTTCGGCCTCCACGTAGCGTCCCGCCGCCACCAGCGAAGTGGCATAGGCTTCGCGCAGTTCCGGGGTCACTTGCCCGGAGTTCATCTGTGCTTCCAGGATAAAAATCGCCGCCCCGGCTTGCCCTTGGGCCAGCAGGCTTTTTCCGTAAGCCAGCGCAATGCTCGGATCGGAGGAGTCTTCCTGGTAGGCGCGCTCGTACCATTGCGCCGCATCGCCCCCATCGGCGGCGCTCAACTGCGCCACATGCTGGTAGGCGGCCGCCGCGCCCTTGCGATTCCCCAGTTCCGAAGCCAGTTCCGCCACGCGCAGGTAGTTGGCCTGGATCGGTTCCAGCGCCACCACGCGCCCCAGAACCTCCGCCGACTCCTGCTTCTTGCCCAACTTGATCAGATCCGCCAAAGCCGCTTCGTAGGTGCCCACCGCCAGCTTTTTGTTCGATCCCTCCAGCAGTTGCCCGAAGCGGACTTTCTGCTGCCACGTCGGGCTGCCGTGCCTCGCCAGTTTTTTGTAGGTGAGGCTAGCGCGAGTCGCATCCCCGGCCGCCACCTGTCGTTCAAACAGATCTCCCAGAAGCCGGACGGCGTCGGCATTGCGGCTCAGCGACAGGCACAAATCTGCCGCAAGTTGCCTTACTACATCGTTTTCCGGATCGTCTCGCAGGACCAGCAGATACTCTTCCAGAGCCTCCGCGGTTTTCCCCTTTTGCAGGAGTTTCTCCGCGCGCTCAACGCGCTTGGCTAGCTCGGCCCGGTCCAGTCGTTTTGTGATTTCAGGCATGCGGAATTGAAGCGCACGTAACCCTGCTCCGATTCTAGGGAGGGCCCCCACTCGCAGCAATGCGGCAACCGCCAGCTACGATTACGAAGGTCACCCTCCGCCGCCGTCCGCTCCCCGAATTTTGTCATTCCGGAACGCAGTGGGGCACTCGTCCTAGCAGATTGCCGACACCTGTTGTGGATGCTGACGCTTCGGGTGGAAACCGGTTTGATCGGACGAAGCCGTGCCCGGCAAGCGAAGTCAGGTTGCGAATCCTGTCGGCAGGAATCTACTCAGCCCACCAGCGCACTCTCCGGCTGTTCCTCGTTCTTGACGGGCAGCCCAAAACCGTTCACCAGCCGCCGCCGATGCTCCAGAATCTGCCGCATTTCGTCTGGCGTGCCTCGCACAGGCGGGACATGCGAGATGGCATCATTGAGCATCGCCCAGCTCAGTTCCGAGGCGATTACGGCGTCGCGCGCTTCCGGAAAACCCAGATTCTTTCCTGCCCATATCGATCTTGCAAAAATATGGACCATCACGTCGAGCTTCTTATCGTTGAATGCCGCGGTCTTGTGAACCGTTTTGTGAATGCCATGCAGCTCTACGATCGCATCCGCAAAATCATGCCTCATGCGTGCGACCCCTTTCGTGCCGATCGCATCCACGTAGCAATTGTGTGGTTGTTCTTTCGCCAAATGGCCGTAGATAAATCCCTGGGTAATGTCAAATACCACCCCGTTGGCGAACGTGCCGTGCGCCTGCACCCACCACGGGTCTTTGTAACCCCACGCCCGTATCCCTTGCGCGTGCCAGCTCTGGTATTCACTCTTGGCGTACCAACGCGCCACGTCCACATAATGCATGCCGCAGTCGTGGAACGGCGGCCCTTCCGGATCGTGCCCTTCCATTGGCATGTGGCCCGGCGTCATGTGGCAAATCCGGATGACTGCCAGGTCTCCAATTTCGCCTTCCGCAATGAATTGCTGGATTTCCTTGTGATACCAGGCATTCCGATTGAACAGATTAACCGCCACCAATCGGTCGCTGGCTTCAATTTCGCGTACGAGTTGCCATTCAGTGGCTACGTCTTGGCCGATCGGCTTTTCTGCCAGCACATGCTTGCGGTTCGCCAAGGCCTGCCGAATCTGCTGGGGCCGGGCATCCGCTAACGTGAACAATCCCACCGCATCGATCGACCTGTCGCAAAAAATGGCATCGGGAGCATCGTAGATGGCCGCCTCGGGCAGTTGCTGCCGGGCAAGTTCGCGCGCTCGACCACAGATGTCGTACACCGCAGCGACTTCCCAAAGCTCGCTTTCCCGCATCGCGGCAACGAATCCGCGTCCCATCCGGCCATACCCCAGGATGCCCGCTCTGAGCCTCTTTGACATATCCATCGTCGACTACCGCCCGCTCTTCTTCCTTCCGTCCGCTCCGACAGCAGCGGTCCACATCACATCCCACCACTGACTACTTATGCTAACCGGGGCTGCCCCGGCAAACTGTGACCGTCATCACAACCGCCGGCGGCCGGGATGGGACGACGGGCGCGGGACGGACTAGAAGCTCAACCGCCCAGCGGCCGCTCCTAACTCTTCCCAACGCGCTTTCTTGTTATTCCGACGGGTCTGGATCCACGCTACGAGCCATTCAGCGACCGACTTGAAAGGCATGCAGCGGTGCTTTAGCGTCGGTCCCCGGCAGAGGCTGCGCCCCCTTCATCATGCTCCAAAGGATTTGATTGAACGTCGCATCATCGACTCGATCGGGCACACTGAAATCCAGCCCCTCGGAAGCCTGCGCCGCCGCCGTTTTGGCAGGGTTGATCTCATTCATGTCGACTTGAGGAACCATGGCCGTCCATGGTGACAGGTCCGGAGTGTCGGCAAAGACGTCGGCCAAAGATCGGCTGAAGTAGTCGAATTGCGAAAGCCGCCCCAATCCCAAGATGTCTTCGATCGCCGCCACCACATCCGTCGTATTCGCAAACCGGTGGATGGTCCCGGGGCGGTTGTAAGCGGATATGGCAAAGAAACAAGAACGATGCGAGTCAATGTGGTCCGGCCCAGCCTGCGAATCATCCTCAAGCACGAAGAACACAGTGTCTTTCCAGAAGGGAGTCTTCGAAAGTGCTTCAACAATCCTGCCCAGCGCCAGATCGTTATCGGCCATGAAAGCGCGGGGCGTTCGAAATCCTGCTCGTCCACCCGCGGTGTGATCGCTCGGCAGATGCATTACTTCGAGACGCGGCATCTCTCCCTCCCGCACAAACTTTTCCAGTTCGGCGATCCAGGCATCGGCACGCGCCTGGTCGGGCGTCTTCAAGTCAAATGCCGGGTACGTCGGACTGACGCTCGACGCAACCTCTCGCTGTGTTACCGGCCATCCCTCGGGCACTTTGACCATTTCGCCGTAATCGCGAAAACTGATTCCCTTTTTTCGGGCCAGCGTCCAGAGAAAGCCGTTCATCGGTTCGTCGATCTCCTCGCCATCCACACCTTCCCGTTTGCCCGCATACGCCGAAGGGATCATCTTCTCTCCGAAATCCGTGACGTACGCCGCGGTCGACCAAATATGTCCTTGCGAGCTCACCTCCGCATTCGTGAAAAAACGGTCGAACAATCCGAAACGTAAAGCCAGGGCGTGATGATTGGGCGATATCGCTTGTCCGAAAAAAACCAGTGCCGGATCACCGTCCCCTTCTTTCAGGTCACCCAATACCTGGTCATACGTGCGATTCTCTTTGATGATGTAGACCACATGCTTGAAAGGCGGATACTGTTTCTGCGTCCGCGTCGCTTGCCAATTGTTCGCTTCGGCAACTCGCCGTGAGTACTCCGCCAGAGTACTGGAAGAAACTTTGTCTGGACTCGACCCTAGGGTCCCGTTGAGCTGTCCTAAGTCATAACCTAGCGGCCGCTTGATCCCTTCCCCCGGAATCGGACCGTCAGGATTGCCATGACTTCCGTGCCCCTTGCCATTGAGCACCAGAAGTTGGCCACCAGCGTCGAGGACAGCCGTCGGGTACCAGTCGGTCGGTATGCGCCCCTTCAATAGTGAAGTTGCCGCGCCTTTTTCAGAGACATCGAAGACCGCGACCGCATTGTTGTCGGCCTCGGCCACGAAAAGTCGCGACTCGTCCTGCGACAGCGCCAACGCATTCGGAGTGCTTCCTTCCGCAGGTCCGGCAGGTGCGGCATCGCTCAGATAGCGCAAGACCTTCCCCCGCGCGGTATCAATGACAGCAATCTGGTCTGTCCCCGCAAGCGCCGCAAACAACCGCGAACCAGCCCGACTCGAAAGCAGCGCCGAAGGACGAGGCCCCACCTTCCACTTGCCAACAGGAGTCAGCAGCCCGTCCGGCTTCGTTTGAAATTCCGCGACAGTATCGGCCGCCCACGCAGAAACGTACACTTTCCCGCTCGCCGCAGCTTCGACCGCATACGGATAATGATCGGTCGGAAACCGCTGCACGATTTTCGCTGTCGCGGCATCAACCACCGCCAGGGTGTCACCTACGTTTTCGGCAACGTACAAGTAGTTGCCGACCCGCGAAACCGCAAGGCCCGCCGGATATCGCGAGCCAGGTTTCTCGGGAGCTTTCTCCGCCAGCACGACCTTCCGATCGAAGGTCGCCTTCCCGTCCCGCCACAAATAGCAGAAGATCGTGTCATCATTGCCGCCCGACACAAACAGCTCTTTGCCATCGCGAGAGAACACGATGCCAAAGAACGCAGAAGGCTGGGTCAACGTCTGCAATACTTGACGCGATTTCAGATCGACGATCTGAACCCCCTGCTCGCGCCAGCCGCTTAGAACAATGGCCAGCTTGTCTCCACCCGGAGCAAGGGCCATTGCCAACGGCATGCTCCCCAGGTCGATCGCCTCTCCGACCGGATCAAGGCGTGCCCCAGTGGCCAATGGTCGTGTGTAGGTCGCAGTCTCTCCGGCGCGCATCTCAGCCCCGGTTTGAATTGTGATCGCCGAAAACAATACGAGCAGTAGAACGCGAGGAAACGAGCAGTGAGCCTTCATCGTGCCTCTCGAACAGACAAGCGTTCCTAGTAGTCTAAGCCACATCGAGATGGCCTCCACGGCACCTCTTTCAGTATCGGAGTGTCGTCCTGCAGAGTGCCATTGGAACACCACAAGCTCGAATTTCAATATCCACTTAGTCGCGCAAGGAAGGCCCACTCAGATTGCACAACATAGGTTGGACCGGTGGCAGCTCTCGGCTTCTGGCTTGGCGATCCCCCGATTTTTGATATCGTGCACTCTCATCGTCGTTTACGCCCCTAACAAATGGACTCGACGATTTGACTGATGGGTATGTCAGTGACGCACCCTCGGCTGTCCTGGCAAGGCGAAGCCGCACGGCGCAATGGAAAATGATCCGACAGAATGCGGAAGAGCGGTCCTTCAGGGCCGCGTGCAGGTTGCTACTCTTAGACGGCTTCCGCCGCGGTGGCCACGTCACTTCACCTGCAGCGTCCGAAGCAGCGCCTCAAACGTGGGCCGCATCGTCCCAAAATCTTTATCCGGAGAAATAAACACCAGATACACCACTGTCCCGTCGCGCCGAGGCATGGTCACCACCCAATCCCGCTCCTCGAGCGCCTTCCCCTGCGCATCCTTGATCGGCGAACTCCCAATCAGATCCACCGACCGTCCCGCCACTCCGTTCGCGCGGATCGTTTCCGCACGCCCAATCTGCTTCAGATCCGGATTCGACTGGCGTAAAGAGGCCAGCAATTCATGCGTCGCCGTATCGATGCTCGTGCCGGACTGCTCCGGCTGGTAATTCGCGATCATCAATCCGTAGGCAACTGCGTTCTGCGACACCCCGCTCTTCGGCGCAATCGTGACACTCGAACTCTGGTCGCCGAAAACCTGCCAGTTCTCCGGATAAGAAATCTGATACTCGTTGTGACTGAACACCTTCAAGTTGGCGCTCGGCGTGACATCGTCTGCCGCCGGCGTCCCCGCTGTCGGCGTCCCCTGCTTTTGCATCGCCGCAACTTCCGCCGAACTCAGCGGCCTCATTCCCGTCACGCGGGTCTTGATTTCGCGGAAATCAGCACTGTCCGCCAGGTACGTCCGCGGCATCAGCGTGCCCACCTCGCGCGACACCGCCTCCGCCCGGTTCCCAGGATTCGGATGATCGCTCATGAACTGGTTGATCAGCGAGTTTGCGCTCGCCCCCATCTGCTTTTCCAGTTTCTCGAAGAACACCGCCATCTGCCGCGGCTCGTATCCCGAGTCATACATGATGTCGGTCCCCAGCAGGTCAGCCTCCGACTCCGACTGCCGCGAATTCTTCAGAAAATACGATCCCACCCCGAACGAAATGCCCATCTCCGCGGCCTTGGCCAGCGTGCTGTTCCCCATGAGCCCGCCCAAAATCGCCAGCGGAAGTTGCGCGCCCATCTGCTTCGACGCCGCCCGCGTGCCGTGCCGTTGCACCACATGCGAAATCTCATGCGCCATCACTCCCGCCAGTTGCGCCTCGTTGTCCGCCGCCTGAATCGTCCCCAGGTTGACGAAGATTGGCCCGCCCGGCAAAGCGAACGCATTGATCTCCTTCACGTTCACCACGTGGAAGTCGTACGGCCACTGGTATCCCGGGGCCCGCTGCGTGAGCCGTCCTCCGAGGCTTTGCATGTATCGCACAACTGGATCGGAGTCCGGCAGCACCGGCATCTGCTGCATTACCTGCGCGGCGTTCTGCTTGCCCAGTTGGATCTCTTCATCCTGAGAAAAAATGTCGAACCCGTGCGTAGGGTCCACCCGCGCTTCCAGACAAGGCGCCGCAGCCAGGCACCCAACCAGCACCAGCGCAAACATTCGCGAACAGGGTGACTGATTCATACCCGCAATGATAGACCGGATGGCAGGTCTGAATGCGACTCGGGCTCCCACCGACACCGCACTTGCAAGAGATCAGGATTTTTTACAAAATGTTCATAACCCGGTAACACAGCAGTTCACAACGAACGTATAAAGTCCCTCCACGCCACCCCGTCAAAATCTGAAGGAGGTCCCACGTGAGCCTTGACTCCATTCGGTCATCTCGCTTGAACACAAGAATTCTGTCCCTAATCCTCGCAGCCGTCGTTTCGGCCCCCATCGCTGCCCAAGCCCAGGTATGTTCCCTGACCACGGGCAAAGTCCAGCACATCATTTATGTCCAGTTCGACAACGTCCACTTCACTCGCGACAACCCAAACGTTCCTTCCGATCTGGAGCAAATGCCCAACTTGCTGAACTTCTTCAAACAGAATGGAACGCTCCTCACCAACCATCACACGCCCCTCATCTCGCACACCGCCGATGACATTCTCACCTCGCTGACCGGCGTTTATCCCTCCAACCACGGGCAGGCTGTGGCCAACAGCTTCGGCTTCTTCCCGCTGCCCGGCACCAGCACTTTCTTCGACGGATTCGCCAGCTCCTTCACCTACTGGACCGATCTCGTCAACCCTGTCACCGATCCCGTCTACAGCATGATCACGGCCAGCGGTAGCAATGCTCCCGCTCCGTGGGTGCCGTTTACGCGTGCCGGCTGCAATGTAGGGGCGGCCTCGATCGCCAACATCGAACTCGAGAACGTGAGCTCCGATATCACCACCGTATTCGGAGCGAACTCGCCCGAAGCCGCCGAGGCCAAGGCCAACCGCACCAAGGCGATTGCCGATTTCGAGGGAGTTTCGGTTCACTGCGCCGCCGGCGATCCAGTCTGCTCCACCGCCAACGGAGGTCAGCCCGACCTACTGCCCCAGGAACCCCATGGCTATCAGGGATTCATGGGACTGTTCGGGCACGCCTTCGTAGCGCCCGTAATCAGCCCCAGTGGCCCGTTGACCGATATCGATGGCAATGTCATCACTGACGGCAACGGCAACGACGGCTTCCCCGGCTTCGGTGGAATTACCGCCGCCCAGACGCTCGGTTATGTAGCGGCCATGCAGGAGCACGGAATCCCCGTCACCTTCGCCTACATTTCCGACGCGCATGACGATCACGTAAACTTCGTCGCTTTTGGTCCGGGTCAGGCCGGATACGTCGCCCAACTAAAAGCCTACGACGAAGCTTGGGGAAAGTTCTTCACGCGCCTTGCGAATGATGGCATTACTCCCAGCAACACTCTGTTCGTCGTTACCGCTGACGAGGGTGACCACTTCGCAGGCGGCGCTCCGACTCCCGCCAACTGCGATGGCGTCAATGTCCCGTGCACGTACCCCGCCGGCGACATCGGCGAAATCGATACTAACCTCACCGCTGTGCTGGATGCCCAGGATGCAGGCCTTGCCGCCACATCCTTCGATCTCCACTTCGACATGGCGCCCACGTTCTACGTCAACCCGGCAGGTCCCGCCGGAGCGCGTGAGTTCGAGCGCGCCGCCGCGCAAATCACCGGCCCGGATGCGTTCACCGGATCCAACGTTCCCCTGGCGCAATATTTAGCCGACCCAGTCGAGATGAAGCTGCTGCACATGGTGACCGGCGATCCGCAGCGGACGCCGACCTTCGTCATGTTCGGCAACCCCGACTTCTTCTTCACGACCTCGGGATCCCCGACCTTCGCCGTGAATAACGGCTTCGCCTGGAACCACGGCGGCGTCGCAAAGGAGATCAACACTACGTTCCTGGGCTTGGCCGGGCCGGGAGTCGCTAGAGAAGGTGTGCAAGACGACATCTGGTCCGACCACACCGACGTTCGTCCCACGATCCTGATGCTCGCCGGCGTGACCGACGACTACTCCCACGACGGCCGCGCCTTGGTCGAGGCCCTGCAGGGTCACGCTCTGCCAAAGGCCGTCCGCCAGAGCGAGTTCAACTTCATCCTGCTCGCCAACGCCTACAAGCAGATCACCGCTCCAGTCGGATTCCTGGGCCTGACCAGTTTGAAGGTGTCAACGCGGGCCTTGGCAGGCGACGACAACACCTACGCCAACCTCGAAGGCGCGTTGAGTGCTCTAACTCAGCAGCGGGATGCAATCGCGGCTCAAATCATCCAACTCTTGGAAGGTGCAGAGTTCCAGGGAAAGCCCATTGACTTCAAGTCGACGGTGTCGCTGTTATCTCAGTCGGCAGAGTTGCTCAAAGAAGTCCGAAAACTGAACGAACACTAAGCCCCACGCTTTTTCCGCGCGGTGACGACGGCAGGATGTGTGGCGACGATTCCGTTCGCACATCCTGCCGTCAGCCTTTCCCAAAGATGTCCGTTCACATGCTGAGCGAAGAACGAGCAGCGCGGAACGAGATCCTGGTTTCGCAGTCGAAGCATCCCTACCCGAGGCTCTGCAACGTCAAGGCGAATGCTTCAAACCGCTCAGGAGCACCGAACCTGTCGGTTCGGAAACGCGTGGGTGCGGCCTTGCGGTTTACCGGACTAGAACCGCTTCGTCGGCTTATACGTGGAGTTCTTCCGCTCGGTCTTGAGCATCTTGCGCTCTGCCTTCTTCTGCTTCTTGGCGTATTTCCTCTGCGCCTTCTCCTGTTTCTTCTCCGCTTTCCGTGAATCACGGTCCAGAGGCTGATACTTGTTCTGCGTCTTTGTCGTTGTTTTTGCGTAGACCGGGAGGGAATAGCCAACACCCAAGGCGCCCAGAAGAACGAAGGTGGCAAGCTTTTTCATAAGGCTCAAACCGAACTCTTGCCCTGATTCTAGCAACAAAACCCTCCGACATCGCCTAAATAGAGCAAAGAACCCAGAAAAAAGGCGCCGGGGAGGGGCCCGGCGCCAAGTTGATCCGATTTGCCAGATGCGGTCAAGCCAGTGGAGCAAACAAACTGAGAAAAAACGGCCCTACAACGACCGCAGGAAGTTCAGCAGGTCCTGCTGGTCTTGCACCGTGAGCCGTTTGTAGCCTTCGATCACCCCGTTCGCCTCGGAGTCAGGAGATTGGAAGTCTCCCCGGCTCTGATGAGAAAGAATCGCTTTAGCCAGATCGTTCGTTCTGCCATCGTGGAGAAAGAAAATCCGCTGCCCGAGTCCCCACAGCGGTGCGGTGCGGAATTCATCACCCCCGGCCGCACCTTGGCTCACACCATCCGCGAGCCGCGGCCCCATGTGATGAAGCAGCAGATCTGAAAAGAGGTTGACCGTAACGTTGCTAAGAGCCGTAACCGACGACTGCCCCGTCCTGTACGAAGGTGTGTGGCAGAGCGTGCAGCCAATCTGTGTAAAAACCTGCTGTCCGTGCGCGGTCGAAGCCGTGGCCGGTCCCGGGCGAGGCTGGTCTAGAAAACGCATGAAGATGGTGAACAACTCCAGGTCACTCGGAAGGTTCACGCCATTCTCATCGAAGTTAGTCGCGTCCTCCGGAGTTCCGTTGAATAGGCAGCCGGGAGTCTCGTCGCGCTCATTAGGGAACAGTTCATTGGTAACTCCCACCTCGACGTTGTACGCTTCCCCGGCAAAGATTCCGAGCGACTTGTTCTGTGCCTTCCAGCCAAATCGCGTGATGGTACCGTCGTTGCCGCTGGTGTTGGGCAGGCCGCTCAGTCCCGCCGCCCCCCCGCGCGAGTCCCTGAAGTTGGGACGCCCTCCAATTCCCATGCTCCGCTTGGCCGGTCGGTTGGCGTTCAGGTTAGCCAAAATCGCGGAACCGGGAATGGCTTCGATCAGCCCGCCCCCAAACACGGGAGTGGGGATGCGGAATATCAAATTGCCGGCATTGGCCGCCTGCTGGAAGTCGGGCTGAGCGATATTGCATCCTTTCGCATCGCTTCGGCCGGTGATCGTGAACAGATCATGAACGCCGCCGTCCGGATGACGGCCGTCGGCTGTATAGGGAAATCGAGCCTCGCGCACCGGCCCGTTGATGGTGAGGAAGAACGGAATCTGATTCGTCGCGCCCTGGTCAACGGCCGCGGCGAACTGGGGATTTGTTGCGGGACTCGTGCCTCCAATTGAAGGCTGCGAATGGCACTGACCGCACCCCTCCCCGTTGAATCTTGGCCCGAGTCCAGCACTGGTGTTAGCAACAGTTCCGGTGACCGACTGGTTCTCCGCGAACTGCGCCAGCCCTGCGGCGAAGAAAGCCTTCTGGCTGTCTGTCAGACCGGCAATCGCTTTGCCAGCACCTGCAGACCCGCCGCGCACACCGGGATCAGCGGCAACGGTCTGCGCTTTTGCCGTTCCCGTTGCGACCGTAACCAGAAATAGGAGCAGAGAGAAGAATCTGAATTGGGGGGTTGACAGGGGTTTCGCAGAGCAGATGGTATTCGCTTTCGGGGACATGACCTCTCCTTGGAGAATCTTGGTCGGTTGGAGGCTTTAGCCGGCCTCCGCGGCTGACTCGAAGAAGTGGCCGTGCAGTGCGGGCATTCTGTTCTGGAAAGAAAAGTCAGACTAGGTCCCGAAGGGACCGGTAAGGTCAGTCACGAGGCTTAGGCTTCTCAGTGCCCAAGTGGACAACGTCCCCTGAAGTTACTGGAGGATGAGCGTGCCAAGCGCCAACTTAGGATTTTCTCCGTTTGGCGAAAAATTGGAGAAGCTAAAGTTTAATTGGTGTCTGGAGGGACTGGGTTCTCAAGGTACGAGTTGGGTGTAATTAGTATTCGCAATGAGGGGTAGTCGAAGGTGACAGTAAAGCGTCTTAGCACTTCATTTCCAATGAGCCTGCTAGTAGCATCGCTCGCACCCAACAGCTGACAGTTGGAGCGATGACGGTATAGCGGCCCAGTCGCAAAGATGTGGCCTGCGCGGTTGCTCCTTGTACCTCAGTTCCAAACCCTACGCCACTTGTCGCGGGAACCCGGTTCTGCAGCTTCATCACAATCGGATGGTCCACCGCATCGCTGGAACCGCTGTCAATCAGAAAGCTGTCCTGAACCGCGACCGGTCCCGGCAACACAAGCTCCGCCTTCACAAAGGCCCATTTGTCTCGTAGCTCGATCGGGATGGCTTGTGCAGTCTTGCTCGGATGAAAGGACGCTGGTGAACTGAGCGTGATCGTCCTCGCCTCGTAATTCAGCGTCACCACAAACCGGCGAAATAGTTCGTACCCGACTATCCCATCCACCTTTACGTCCAGACTGGTTTCAAGTGGTCGGAGGTCGGCGGTGGATAACTCATACCCAGCACTTTCAATGCCAGGGAGTGCGATGGTCACGTCAGGAATGAATTCAATGGGGATACGTCCGGCGCCGGCTCCTTGTAAAGACCCCGATCCGCTGGCCTTCAGACCAAGAGATGCCGCAAGAGCACGGTCAACTATCGTTCTGGTGGAGCCACTGTCGAGGACGAACGACAGGGTGCGCGATCCGTTAAGCCGAACCGGGACAAAGACCATTCCGGCGCGCCAGTCGAAAGCAAAGGTCGATTCTCCGCCGCCCACAGCCAACGGCACTTTGGCATTTCGGTCCGCCACCTGCGCGCACAATGCGAGGCCGAAGATCGAGACTGCCATGGCCAACAGGCCGAGCCTGCGGAGGAGCCACGCGCTCGTCAGCATGCAATTCTCCTATACACAGTATGGTTGGACTCTCGAGAGAAGTGGAATGTTAGCAAACGTACACGTCTAGCCGCGAAGCGGCGAGAGAATAAAGCACACAGCTTGCCCTGAGCTTGTCGAAGGGGCGTAAGCCGTAGGTAAGCGTGGAAAAGAACAAGCCCCGTAGGGGCGGGAGAAAAGCTACGACCCAGACTCCGATCGGAGGTGGCCCACACCGCGTTGAGCATCCGCGCCTTCGGCACATAAAAAAGGCGCCGGAGGGTACCCGGCGCCATGTGAGAAACGACTCGCGAGATGCGGTCTAGCCATACTCCACTAGTTCGCCAGTTACCGCCGTAAGCGGTATCTCTTCCGCTGCAATGGTCTAATTTTCTTGGAGGGGTGCAGCGATCGCAGCTATTGCAGAAAGCTTCAGGGCAGACTCAGATCGACGTACAGGAACACAAAAAAAGACGCCGGGAGACCTTCCGGCGCCTACACGAAACGACTCGCGAGATGCGGTCAAGCGAGAAGGAAAAATCTGCAATCTGAAATCGCAAATCTGAATTCTATTTGCTCTCCGCCACCGACGGGCTGGCCCCAAAGTCCCTGCGATTGTTCGCGGCGGTTCGGGCAGCGCGCGCAGCGGGTTGGTTCAGCGCCGCGGCTCCGTAGCGCTCCAGCAGCACCGGCGCCATCGTGTTCTCGGCTTCCTTGACGAAGATCATCCTGTTCTCCGAAGCCATGTCCACGCGCACGAAATCTCCCAGCTTCACCTGTCCGGTCGCCACCAGGTTCGCCAGCGGAAACACCAGGTTGCGTTCAATCGCCCGCTTCAAATGGCGCGCCCCGTACCGCGGATCCGTGCCTTCCTTCAGCAAATACTCTTTTACCGCCGTCGTGCAGTTGAACACGAACTGGTTCGCGCCCGCCGCCATCAGCACGCGCTGTTGCACCATCCCCAGTTCAATTTCCAGAATCTGCGATAGATGCTCGTCGCGCAGCGTCTTGAAGACCACCGCCTTATCGATCCGGTTCATAAACTCCGGCGTAAACTTGCGTCGCGCCGCTTCCACCGCCGTCCGCTGAATCTTATCGTCGAACGACTGATCGACCTCAACCGCCTTCGGCGCGAATCCAAACCCGCCATCCACCAGGCTCGTCATCTCGCCCGCGCCCAGGTTCGACGTCATGATGATGATGCACTGCGACAGATCCACGCGCCGGTTGTCGCCCAAGGTCAGTGTGGCCTTGTCCAGAATCCCCAGCAGCAACTGCCAGAGCGAGTCCGACGCCTTCTCGATCTCATCAAACAGCAGGATCGACAGCTTCAGCTTTTCCGTGAACCACTGGTTCAACGCTTCCTGTGTCAACAGCGGATGCGTCTCCCGGTGTCCCAGGTATCCCGGAGGCGAGCCGATCAGCTTTGCAATCTCGTGCGAGTGCTGGAACTCGGCGCAGTCGATCTTGATGCACGCCCGCGCATCCCCAAACAGCGCCTCGGCCATGGCTTCGACCACGCGCGTCTTGCCCGATCCCGTGGGCCCCAAAAACAGCAAGTTCCCCACCGGACGCCCGGGCGCGTTCAGCCCAGCCAGAAACATCTGATAGATTTCGACTACTTTTTCGACGGCCGCGTCCTGCCCCACAATGCGACGGCGCAGGGCGGCTTCAAACTCTCCGGCATCGTTGCTGCGACGGTTCGGATCGAGCACTGTTGCGAGGTTCGTTCTCATAGGCTCCCTGTCCGGGCTCCGGACAATCTTTCCTTTCGGCCGTTTTCTTCGGCTCTCTTATATCTATTTCCGAACTTTGTGGCCCTAACCCAGCTCCTGACCCGCATTTCCTGGAAGCGAATCCGCCAACCCTGTTCGCACCCAGACCGTGGCGCGTCCCGGCTGCCTTTTGACTAAGCAAGCGGCAGGCCACGCAACTCCCTCACCACCCCGCGCAGAAACTCACTCATCCGCCAAGACTTAGCGCCAACCGGACCCCATCCCGCCCTCCCTGGCTAACCACCCCGCTGGACATAAGAGAAAACCTTTGCACCATCGGAGAAGGAACATGCACCCCCGCTGTGGAAAACGCATCGTTCGTGGCGCTGTCTGCACGAGGTTGTGCCGGGCGCCACCTCCTTTTCACGACCCCACGCTAACCTTCGACGCCGACACCAGTCGAAAAGGTTGTGGGGCGACTATCCCGACCTGACCGGATCTAAAACCAATGCGCATCTTGCTGGACATATTCAGCCAGACCCTGCGTACCCTCTGGGCGCACAAACTCCGCTCCTTCCTCACCATGTTCGGCATCGCCTGGGGCGTGGGATCGCTCTTGCTCCTGGCCGGAGTCGGGGAAGGCTTCCGCAACGGCAACCGCCGTCAACTCGAGACTTTTGGTAAAAACATCATCTTCTTCTGGGGCGGACGCGCCCCCGCCGTCGAGGGCAGCTTCAATTCCATGAAGTGGTTCAACCTCACCTATGACGACTACGTTGCCATCCAGCGCGAATCCAAGCTCGCAATTCATGTCGCGCCCGTGATCGCCCGCGAGGACATTCGCGTCGTCAGCGACTACACCAGCACCAACGGCCAAGTCTCCGGCGTCTTTCCTGTGTACAGCCAGGTCCGCACTATCCCCATGCAGCTCGGCCGCTGGATCAACGACGAAGACAACCTCGAGCGCCGCCGCGTCTGCCTCTTAGGACGCGAAATTACCCGCAACCTCTTCCCCGGCCGTCCCGCCGTCGGCAACTCCATTCTGCTCAACGGCCTCCGCTTCGAGGTGATCGGCATGCTGTCCATGATTGGCAACGAAGAGCAGAACTCCACCAACATCCGCATCTTCGTGCCCTTCAACACCATGCGCGAACTCTTCCCCTTGAAAGGCGACAACTCAAAAGAAGGCAATGCGATTTCGTTCATCAACTATCAACCGCGCACCTTCGACGAAAACGAAGTCGCCAAGAGCGAATTGCACCGCATCGTAGCCCGCAATCACGGCGGATTCGACCCAAATGACAAGGACTCCTGGGAGGAATGGGACACCGTCAAGAACCAGAAAATGATGGGTAAGATCTTCACCGCCATGGATTGGTTTCTGGGTGGCGTTGGCCTGGTCACTCTAGCCCTCGGCGCAATCGGCATCATCAACATCATGCTGGTGGCCGTAACTGAGCGCACCCGCGAGATCGGATTGCGCAAAGCCCTCGGCGCCACCAACCGCACGATTCTGTTCCAGTTCTTCCTGGAGGGCGCCTTCCTGACCCTGTTCAGCGGAGCGCTAGGAGTCGGCGGAGCCACGCTCATCATCCATCTGCTCTCCGGAGTCAATCTTCCTCAGGGCTTCGACACTCCCCGCATCGTACCGGTGTCCGCCATCGGCGCGGTGCTCTCGTTGGCTCTAGCCGGCATCACCGCCGGCCTGTATCCCGCCCGCAAGGCCGCCATGCTCGAACCCGTCGAGGCCCTGCGCCAGGAGTGAAAGAACAGGAGCAAAAAAGATGACCCGCGATCTGGTGAAAGAAGCTTTCGGCGCCATGCAGCACAACCGCCGCCGCACCGCTCTTACCATGCTGGGCATGGCCTGGGGCATCGCCACCGTCGTCATCTTGCTGGCTTTCGGGACGGGCTTTGAACACGCCATCGATCTGATCTTCAGTTCCTGGGGCACCGACGTCATCGGTGCCTTCCCCGGCCGCACCTCTCTCCAGGCCGGAGGCGCCAAGGCCGGCAGCGAGGTCCGCCTCCAGATCGCCGACGTCGACTACATCCGCAACGAGGTGCCCATGGTCAAGGGCGTCACTCCCATCTTCGACAAGCGAAACGTCACCATTCAGCACGACACTCGCACCTACACCAACCTCTTTTTAACCGGCGTCTACCCCGTATACGATCGCATTCGTGGTTTTAACGTCGCCTTAGGAAGGGGACTCAGCGAAGAGGACCAACTGCAGCGCGCCAGAGTCGTAGTGATCGGCGACGAGGCCCGACGCCGCCTCTTCTCCGGTGAGCCCCCTTTAGGCCAGAACATCCGCATCAACGGCCTGACCTTTGAAGTTGTGGGCGTCTACCAGCGCAAGGTCCAGGGCGGTGACGACAACGACAACACTCTTCTGGCCATCCCCTTCAGCGCCATGGGCGACCTCTATGACACCAAGTACATCACCGGCATCTTCGCGGACTACGAGGGTGAGAACCACCAGCAGGTGGCTCGCGTCGTCCGATCGGTATTAGCTGGACACCACAACTTCCGTCCCGACGATCGCCGCGCCGTCTTCATCGCCGACTTCAAGCAGGACTTCGATCAATTCTCCATCGTAACCGCCGCGTTAAAAATTCTGCTCGCCTTCATCGGCGCCCTGACCTTGGGCATCGGCGGCATCGGCCTGATGAACATCATGCTGGTCTCGGTCCAGCAGCGCACCCGCGAAATCGGCATCGAAAAAGCCCTGGGCGCGCACAAGGTCCACATCCTCTTCCAGTTCCTGGCGGAAGCCCTTGCCATCACCTTCGCCGGAGGCCTGGGCGGCATCGCTATCGCCTACCTGATTTCGTGGGTAGTCGGCGCCCTGCCCCTGATGAGCGCCTTCGGCGACGGCCTCCAGGCCGGCGACATCCACCTCCGCATCAACCTGAGCAGCCTCGGCGTAGCCACCATCATCCTCAGCCTGGTCGGCATCATCAGCGGCATGGTCCCCGCCATCCACGCCGCCCGCCTCGACCCCATCGAAAGCCTCCGCTACGAATAGTTTCTCGATGGATCAACTCATGTGGGGACAGCCGCCCTCGGCTGTCCGGCGGCCCAGGTGTATCGGGCCGCTCGCCTTAGGTTTCGCCATTCGTAACCCGTTACCAGAAGCTCGGACCCCACGTAACTAGCGACCCCCAAACCCCGCCGCTACCATCGCGAACAGGTAGAGATTTCGCGGGGAGGACCGCTTGCGCCTTTCTTCTGTTCGCATCATCGCCGGAGTTTCCTGTCTTCTTTTCGGAGCAGCCGCGTGGCGACTCGCTTCCCAGTCATCGTCCAACTTCGCCGCCCAAGCGCAGACGTCCGCGTCTTCGCCCGTACCGAAGGCGCCGAAACTGCGGGCCGTCAAAGCGTCTGTTTCGGATCCTGCCATCCCCGCGAGCATCCCCTCGGCGCAGCCCACCGCGGCTCCCGGCACCGAAATCTATACCGCCAAGCGCGGCGAAGCCATTCCCACGATCGCCCGTCACTATCTGGGCAAGACGTCCTACCTGACCTCTGCCGAGCTGGCCGACGCCATCCGCCACGTTAACGGCGACCGCACCGCCAACATCCTGAAAGCCAAAGAAAACATCGTCATCCCCGGCATCCTCCCGGCTCCAGTCACTGAGAAGACGATCCCAGTCGCCAAAGACTTCGAAGTCCGCGCCGTCTACCTGACCGGGGTCATGGCCGGCAGCGACCACGGACTCCGCATTATCCGCCACTGGCGCGAAGTCGGCGGCAACGCTGTAGTCTTCGACATCAAAGACTCCGACGGCAGCATCAGCATCCCCTTCGAGCACCCGCTCGTCGGCAAGCACAACGTCTACATTCACGACGTCCCCAAGCTCGTCCACTTCCTGCACCAGCAGAACATGCACGCCATCGCCCGCATCGCCATCTTCCGCGATGAGGCTTTGGTGGTTGCCCATCCCGAACTCGCCGTGCAGTCCCGTCGCACCCATCAAGCCTGGCGCGAAAACGGCAAGCTGGTTTGGACCGATCCCTCCAACCCCAAAGTTCAGGACTATGACATAGCCCTCGCCAAGCACGTAGCCCAACTCGGCGTCGACGAAATCCAGTTCGACTACGTCCGCTTCCCCGCCGAAGGCGACCAAAAAGACGCCGCCTTCGTCTTCCAAAATGGCACCTCGGACTCCGCCCCATCCGCGGATCAGCAAGACTCAAGCGGATCAAACTCATGTGGGGACGGCCGCCTCGGCCGTCCCGCCGAAGCGAAGCAAGGTGGAACCACCCCGAATGCCAGCGTTGACTCGGCCGCAGCCAGCGCCACAGACGCAGCCCCGAAGGGGCGAAAGAATAAAGCCCACGACGTAAGCCGTGGGGAGAGCGCAAAGAATGGGACCAAGTCCCGTAGGGACGGCACAACCGCCGCATGCCATGTCCCCCGGGGCCCGCAGCGCACCGACGTAATCACCGCCTTCCTCAAGAAGGCCTACGCCGAACTCCACCCCACCGGCGTCCTGCTCTCCCTCGACGTCTTCGGTGTCATGGCGTGGCAGCGCCAGGTCGACCTCTCCCACACCGGACAGGACATCGTCGGCATGGCCCACTACTGCGACGTCCTCAGCCCCATGATCTACCCCTCGCACTTCTTCGGCATGGATAACATCGCCCACCCGGGCGATGAGCCCGCCCACTTCATCGGCGAGTCCATGGACCGCTTCGAACTCATCACCAAAGGCAGCGGCGTAGTAATCCGCCCCTGGCTGCAAGCCTTCCACTGGCGCACCAAGACCTACTCACCCGAATACATCAAGGTTCAAGTAGAAACCGCCAAAACCAAAGGCGGCATCGGCTTCCTGTTCTGGAATGCCGCCAACGACTACTCGAAGCCCTTCGTGGCCATGCCGGAAATGAAAGCCGCCAACGCCAAACAAAAAGACAAATTCTTCCGCGGCGACGAACTCCCAACCCCATCCGTTCAAGCAGCGCTAACTCCCACTAAGTAGCGTGGTGAAATAGATGTCATCCTGAGCGAGGATTGGTCTTTGCGCCCCCAGGCGCAAAGACCAACCGCAGTCGAAAGGTCCCTACCCTATGTGGGGACAGCCGCCTTCGGCTGCCCGGCGGCCCAGGTTCATCGGGCCGCGGGCTTTTCGCTGCCGCTTGTCATCAAGGACGCGGAACTCTGCACCAGGAGACTCGCCGCGCAGATTGGCGCCTCAACATGCAACCTCCAGCATTACATCCGTAACTTGTCCTACGCCCTCCGCTCAATTCAACTAGCACTCGGAGAACCCACGATGAAGACCCTCGGATTGCTGCTACTATTCGCCGCCTCTTTGACCCTGGCCGCAGAGGCCCCGCTCCACCCGGCTCCGCAGCGAGCAAAAATGGCCTGCACCGACGCCCTTCGCTCGCAGATGGAAGCAGACAACACCGCCGCCTTTCAGCTGAAGTCCAGTGCCTACACTGATGGATTGGAGCGAGGCGCGGCCCTTGGCGCCGGTGGCGCGTTGCTCGTGGTATGCCTGGCTCTCCGAGCGAAGAAACCCCAACAGGGAGACGCCTCCAGCAAAAAAACCTTGTCGCGAGGCGCCTCGGCCTAGTTCCGAAGCACAACGGCTCTTGTGGGGACTGCCGCCCCCGGCTGTCCGGCGGCCCAGGTGTATCGGGCCGCTCCCCTTTTGCCCTCCTGAAGAAATAAGGCACGGATTTCCTCCGCGCCTTAAGTGTCACCGCACAACACTCACAGCGAATTCAAAAACACCAGCAACTGTTTCCGCTCTTCATCACTGAGATGGCGGAAGCCTCTGCTCGCCTGTTCAGCCTCCCCATCGTGGCGCCGGATCGCACTCTCCAGCGATAGAGACTTCAAATCATGCATGTAGCGAGATTTAGTCCGCAGTCCCCAGAGCGGGCTCGTGCGCAGCTTCTTGGCCGTGTCGGCCGGGCCGCCTTGCACGATTCCATCCCCGGTCCCCACATCATGCAGCAGAAAGTCCCAAAGGGGTGAATAACCTTATTTCCCAAAGCATCCGGAATCGTGAACATCCCGCCATTGACCACGGTCCCAGCGGCTAACGTCTGCATAGATTCGACGTGGCACGTACTGCAGCCAATTTGTTCGAAGACGCGCTGTCCCGCCATCGCATCCGACGTCGCCGCCAGCGCCGTATCCCGCGGAGGCGCTTGCGTCCCACGAACAAACTGCGCGAAGTGATCGATGTCCGCCAGACCCAAACTATCCGGCTGGTCCTCAGGATCCGTTGTCGTCTTGCAAACCGTGGTAGCGTCTTTCGGCCGCAGCCGGCTGGTGATCCCCATTTCATTCAGGTAGGCATCGCTCACAAACGACAACAGGCTGCCGTGTTGGTCCTTCCACCCAAAGCGCCCCACCCGCGTCTGCCCCGGAGCCTCGAACACCGCCACCTGCACCGCTTCGCCATGAATCACGCCGTTCGTTTGCTGCGCCTGCTGCGCGGCGATCGTGAGCAGCGTGTTGTCATCCACGGCCTCCACAAATCCGTCCCCCAGCGTATTGTTCACCGCGCGCAGCGCACGAATCGTCTCGGTGGCCGGCACATGTTCCTGCGCTTGCGGGCAGATGGCCCGGGTCATCCACTAGCGAGCGCCCGCTGATACTGTTCTGTCCGTCATTGATCGACACTGTAGGGTTCACGAGGTTGCCATTCGCATCCAGGTGTCCCGCGCGAATCTCCGTGATCTGGCTAGGCCCTCCGGTTACGGGGTTCTGATGGCAATCGACGCAAGACGTTGCGTTATACACCGGCCCCAATCCCGCCGCAATGTCGTTCCGCTTTTCGAAGCGTTGCTGGTCAAGCGCAAAGCTGTCCCCCGCCGGCTCAGGAACCCATTGCTCACGCTGTTCTGCCCGTCGAAGCTCGGAGTAGTGAAGCCGCTTGGCGCTTCGGTTGGATGTTTATCATCGGCAATTCCAGCGATCACTGTGGCCAGGAGCGCCGAAAAGCACACAAGAAGGGCGAGCGTTCCATGCTTCATGAAGTTAGTCCTCCTCAGGACGCAATACAGTCGTTCTCTTCCCATCTTCGGGAAGGCAATTTCGTCTGGTGGCTGCCCTCAGCCAGTCAACCAACCGGCCGAGCCACAGCCCTGCAAGGGTGAGAGAAACTCGATGGGCTCCTGAGGTAGAACTCAAAGACCGCAGAAAATATTCCCAGTGGAGGAAAAAATTAGAAGGGTGACATTCGCAGAGTGTGCGGCGGACACTCCCTTCGACAAGCTCAGGGTAGGCTCTGTCCGCCCCTGTTCCCCATAGTTCTTAAGTGTCGGTCTCTATCTGGGGATGTGGGGACAGCCGCCCTCGGCTGTCCGGCGGCCCAGTTGTATCAGGCCGCTGGCTTTTGTTTCTTAGGCTGCCGTCTTAGCCATGACGCCCAGAAATTGGAAAGGGCACGATTTGGAGTCGTGCCCCCACTTAACCGGCAGGGAATTCTTACGCCATCCTCACGGCACCAGCCCTTTCGTGCACGTCCCCGTCGGACTGACGTTCGTCCCGAAAAACTGCGAGGTAATGCTGGGCTGATCCACGGTGCTTCCGGCAGAATTCCAGAACCGGTTAAAAGTGATGAGCGAGTTCGGCATCGAATGCGAACGCACCACCTCCCGCCCTCCACACACCGTTGTCCCCACATCGTACGTCGCATCCTCTCCCCGATAAAACGTGCCGCCCGGCGTAATGTTGGAGTAATGATCGAAGTTGTAGCCTTCCACCATCGCAACGTGACAGGTGCGGCAACTGCGCGCATACACATGCTGGTAAAAACTCTTCGCCGTCGCGCTCTGCCCGGCCCAACTCGACGGCAGGTAGTTCTTATTCAGGGTGTGGCCGCTCGCGTACCACCCCGCAATGAGGCTCGATTCTGCCGCCGTCGGTCCGGCCTTCAGCACATTCTGGTTCAGGTTGTAGATCGCCGTCTCCTGGTCAACTTCCCTCAGCCCGACCTTGGTCGAGAATTCGAAGTTCCCGGTATCGTAAGGCAGGAAGTGCCCCCCCACACTCGCCGCAGTGCCCGTGGGCGGAAAATGCCCGGCATACCGATCGCCGCCATGGCACACGACGCAGGTCCCCGGCACAAACTTCTCCCGCCGCGTGTCTAGATTCACCGATGGCAGCAACTGCCCGCTCGGCCCAAAAATGAAGAACCGCGTGAACGGTTTGCCCCCGTTCACCCCGGTGTGCACCATGTAATCCATGGCGACGCAGGCCACCAGGTCCAATCCTGCGACCGTTGCGTCAATTGCAGCATTAATATCGGTCTGACCATCGGTCTTGGGCCCCAGGTGATTGCACACCACCGCCGCCGTATTGTTGGCTCCGTACGAAACCGACGTATGCACCCGCGCCAGATTCAGGTCCTCTTTATTGACATAAGTCGCGGTGTACTGGGTGGTGGTAGCAAACTTCCCGATCTTCACCATCCTCTGCCAGTCGTTGTAGCTGATGGCTCCCTGCAAATCGCCGGCCGCGCTGCACCCGGTCACCGCCCCAATCACCTTGTAGTACTGGCAAGCCTCCACCCGCGTGTCGAGCCCCTTTTCCGCCAGGAACGCATCACTGGCCGGCACAATGTCCGAGGGCCCGGTCAGCGGCGCCGCCAACGTTCCCACCACCGTCGACCCGTGCGTCGCCGTGATGCTCGCGATCTTCGGCGCACTGATCCCCGGCTCTTTCACCTGCCCCAGGTCCGTCACCCCGCTCGGATTCAGCCCCGAAACCGTCACCTGCAGCGGCGCGGCCCCCGCGCATCGCAGCGAAACGAACGCCGCGCTCGCGTTGTAAGGCAGCGAATAATCCCCCAGATCGTTGACCGGAACCGGCCCCGCCAACGTGATGTGAAAACTATTCTGCAGCGTGGCCGTCGGCGTCATATGCACGTTGAAGAATTCGTTTTGTGTCCCGCATGGGCTGCCATCCTGCAGCGCCAAGCTCCCGGAGATCACCGGAGGAAACGTCAGCGGCGTGCCATAGACGTAGTCGGTCACAGTCGTCGGGATGTTCAAGGTCACCGGACCGTTGCTCGAGCAATCGGCGAACGTAACCCCGTCCACCGCACATTGCGTCGAGAACAGAGAAAGCACCGGCACGTTCCCAACCAGGAAATCCCCCTTCCCGTTCGTCGACACTGTCCCCGACAGCGGATAGTGTTTCCCGCTCCCCCTATCCAACACAAACTCGGGAACGCCCGGCATCCGCACCCCATGGTTCACCGCCGTTACGCTGCCCCACGCAATGACCCCGCGATAAAAATTCCCACTCGGAGCCGGCGCCGACGGTGGCGCCAGCGTAACCGGTGGCGGAGTCACCGGTGGATTCCCGAACGTGTCCGTATTCACCGCAACCCGCCGCTCGGTGAATCCCCCCTTCCCGTTGGATACCAGGACGTAAGCAAAATGGAGGCCAGGCCCATTCGGTAGCGTCCAGGTCGTACTCGCCGAATTCACATTCATGATCGTTCCATCCGTCGCTCGCCATTGATACGACAGCGTCCCGCCCCCAGCATTGCTGACCACGACTTTCACCGTCACTACGACGGGAGTCGCAGGTTCCAGTTGCCCCGCCCACACTCGACTGAACAGCGCCAGCGACGCCACGACCAGCCCGGCCATCGCCACTCCAATCTGCAATCCTCTGATCCCACACGTCTTCGATGTCATACCTCACCTCGATCGTCTCAGTCTCGCGAACAGTATTTGGGAGCCCAGTGGCCTAAGTAAGTCAGAATCGCTCCAGAGCGGAGCCTTTCCCGGGGAAGAATCCATGCCGTCCACCGCCCCCCTCGGCCGCAGATCGGCAAGTGCCGCAGAATAATATCACGCTTTCCAAGAATCGCCAGAGGGAAAGCTTCGAGAGCCGTTGCGTCCTCCACGTTTGATCATGTGGTAACAGCGATCATGTGGGGACAGCCGCCCTCGGCTGTCCGGCGGCCCGGGTTCATCGGGCCGCTGCCGTCGATTGGCCATGTCGAGCAAAATCAAAAGCCTGCCCCCGCGGGGCCGACCCAAGTAGAATTCCACGCATATCTTCGGTCGGAAGGAACAACGATGCGAATACCCTTCACCTCATTCATCACAACTTCGGTTACAACGATTCTGCTCCTGGCTCCGAACCCAGGCTACGCTCAGGCGGACCATCACCGCGCTGAGAGCTCTGGGCACCGTAACCTTCGCCACTTCCTGCAATCCCGAAGTTCAACCTCAGTTCAATCGCGCCGTAGCTCTGATGCATTCCTTTCAATTTCAAAACGCCATCGAGGCATTCGACGCCATTCTCGTCACCGACCCATCCTGTTCGATCGCATACTGGGGAATCGCGCTCAGCCATTGGGGTAACCCCTTCGTTGCAGGGCTCAAGTCCCCGGCACAACTAGAGCAGGGATTTAGAGCCGTCAAACAAGCCCGAGTTTCCCCACCAAAGACGGAGCGTGAGCGCGCCTATGTCGAAGCCGTCGCGCACCTCTTCACCGATACCGCGAACACCGACCAGCAATCACGGAAGCTGGCCTATGAAAACGCCATGGCGGCTCTCAGCGCCGCTCACCCAGAGGACACCGAAGCGGCCATCTTCTACGCGCTGGCTCTAGCCGCCGCCGCCGATCCGGCCGATAAGACCTATGCCAAGCAACTCAAGGCTGGGGCAATGCTCGAAAGTCTGTTCGCTCACTATCCCAATCATCCCGGACTAGCTCACTACATCATCCACGCCTACGACGTTCCGTCGCTGGCTCCGCGCGCGATAGAAGCCGCGCAGCGCTATAGCAACATTGCGCCATCCACGCCGCACGCATTGCATATGCCGTCCCATACCTTCACCCGGGTTGGTGACTGGCAAGCCTCCATCGACGCCAACCTGGCCGCTGCGGCCGCCGCAAGAAGCGCCGGTCAGACGCCCGAAGAGTTGCACGCCACCGACTACATGGTCTACGCCTACTTGCAAACCGCCCAGGACAACGCCGCCAAGCATCTGGTGGAATCGGCGGTCCAGAGTTTCGCCCGCTTCGATCCGGCATCTCCCAACACCGGGGCGGGCAGTCCCGCCACAACATACTTTGCGCGCGCCGCGATCCCAGCCCGATATTGTCTGGAACGCCAAGCCTGGTCCGATGCGGCCAAGCTTGAGCCGCTCTCCAGCCCATTCCCCTATACCGATGCGATCACCTACTTTGCCCGCGGCCTCGGGTCTGCGCGTCTGAAGGATCGTGCCGCCGCACTCTCCGCCCTCGCGACTTTAGAGCAGATGCGCGACAAACTGTCCCAGATGAAGGAGGCCTATTGGGCCAACCAGGTCGACATTCAGCGACAAGAGGTATCCGCATGGCTGTCCTTCGCCGAAGGCGATAGCCACCGCGCTGTTGCCGCAATGCGCGCCGCGGCGGATCAGGAAGACAAGACCGAAAAAAGCGCGGTCACACCGGGACCACTCGCTCCCGCGCGCGAACTCCTGGCAGAGCTGCTGCTCGATTTGAACCGCCCCTCGGAAGCACTCAAGGAATTTGAAGCGACTCTCACAAAGGAACCGAATCGCTTTCGGTCGCTGTATGGGGCAGCAAAAGCAGCGAACTTGTCACGAGATCGCAAAACGGCGCAGACCTATTTCCAGGAGTTGCTCAAGATCGCCGAGCGCGCCGATAAACCTGGACGCGAAGAACTGGCCGAGGCGCGCCGCGGAACGCACCCAGAATAGCCGGCATTCGGCCCACCCCTTGGTTTTCAGTTTTGCGGTCAAGTCGCAAAACGTATCCCTTCGACAAACCAACCACTCCTGACTCTTCCCAATCTGGGAAGATCCGTCACAAAATCTCAGTCAAACCCGAAAGAACACGGCCCGGGGAATAGAATAACCTCAGCAACAAAGACCAAAGCATAGTAGGACCGACTAGAAGGCCGAAATGTGCTTCCCCAGTAGGGTTAAGTCCCGAACCGAGTGGCTTTGCCGCTCGTGTTACCGACGTCGTTGAGTTCTCCCTGCAGCTTGCCCTGTTCTCATGTCACCTTCTGGTGATGTCGAGCAGGGTCACAGCCGCATTTACTTTTTCTTCGCCGTGATCATGCAGTAGATCATCGGCCCTAGTGGCGCGCTGACGAGCGGCAGCAGCACCGGCGCCAGTACGTTGTTCCAACGTGCGCGGTTCATCTTCCGTTTGCCGAACATCACATCCGTCAACAGGAACCTCAGGGTGACCCATGGGATATGGGCCACTGAAGGCGCCACATGCATCTGCAAATGCTCAACCGTGATGTCGGTGAAACCAAGCTCTCCCAGCCGTGCCGTGAATCGATGAAGCTGCGCCAACTCTTCGATGACCCAGCACTCGCACAGCTTGCGGTAAACGCGCTCCTGCAGAGCGTTGGCGAACTGGCCGCCCCCAAGAAAGCCGTCTGCTACAACGAGTCGCCCTCCGGGTCGCAGCAGCCGATGCGCCTCGGCCAACAGAGCGCCTTTGTCTGCGCCGTGCGCGTGGCAACTGCTTTCCAGCGCGTAAACGCCGTCGTAGCTTGCGCTTTGCAGAGTGGTGTCTTCGTAGTCGCCCTCCATGACGCGGACACGCTCACTGCAACTGGCGGTTTCGTTCAGCGCACGTGCGCGCTCCACCTGCCACGGCACGCGAGTCAGTCCTAGCAGCAGCGCGCGCGGCAGGCGGCGCGCTATGCTGCGCAGCGTGGCACCCAGGCCGCAGCCGAGGTCGAGCAGCCGCGGCTCCGTGTTGGTACCCAATTGCAGTCGCGCCAGCACCTCCGCGTTCATCTGCTCCAGCATGGCTTCCCGGTGCAGCGGGTTCGAGCCGGCGCGATAGTAGCCGAAGTGCATGTTGAACTCACGGCTCCACGCCGCATAGTCCGGACCGGCCTCGCTATAGTATTGTTCCAGCCCGATACGCGGTGTTCGTTGCCCGGAAGCGACCGGCTGAACCACAGCTCTTCTGATCACCTGGCTCTCTGCAGCAATCATTTCTCCCCCTTTGTTTTGCGCTGGCTGGCCCAGTGAAGGATGAACTCGCGCGCCAGGTTCGATAGAGTCATCCTCCCACCTCCTGTTCCTGTAATATCAGTATATACAGAATTAACAGAATGTATAGCACTACATGAATATCCTAAGAGTCTTAAGAGAATTGCGCGGCGAGTCCTCGGAGGGTACCCACCCTTCTGGTTCTTGGTTATGCCTCGATTCACACGAACCGTGGGTGCCCCATCCTAGCCGCGGTTTTTTCGGCTAGGGTGGGGATTTTGACTTTGTCATCCCAAAGGGGCGCGTTGGTTCCGCGACTGAAGGACCTGTGTGCTTCTCACTCTTCTGGAAGAAAGTCCCGTCCCATGAGGAACGGGATTCCCTGCATGCTGAAGCAGCCGGGCGTGGAGCGCATGCCATCGACGGACTCGGGTTGATCCTGCATCGCGAGATTAAGGCTGGCTCCCGTAAACGGACACAGTTGCTGGAAAGCTTTGTTCTGCTCTTTCCAATCGAGAAAGTCGCCGGCCGACATCGGGTTTCGGCCCCCGTTAACCTTCGACCAAACCATCATCAACTGTTCAGGGTGGGGATAAGGCAACCAGCTGGGTGCCCCATCCTAGCCGCGGTTTTTGCGGCTAGGGTGGGGAGGGGAGAACTCCCTGAACTGCTGGGGTCGGGCTTAGGTGCAGGGCTCCTTCAACTGCGTTTTCGTCCGCTTGTCGCGGACGAAAACTTCGCTCAGGATGACAGAGTTTTCGGTGAATGTCCCCACATAGGCGGTCATGACATAAGCATGACAAAGGCGCTCATGGGGCTCGGCTATAATGTCTGGTAACGCGGGTGGGGTTCGCGCCTCAATCCCCTTGCTGCCCAGAGGGAAATTCCGCCTCGTTGCCCACACTGACCTGCAAGGAGTTTCGATGTCCATTCAGAAGACCGAGAAGATCTGGCACAACGGCAAGCTGATCAAATGGGAAGACGCGACCATCCACGTGATGGCGCATGTCGTCCACTACGGTTCGTCGGTGTTTGAAGGCATCCGCTGCTACGATTTGCCCACCGGGCCGGCGATTTTCCGCGCTCACGAACACATGCAGCGCCTGCTCGACTCGGCCAAGGTTTACCGCATCGAAGTACCCTTCACGCGCGAGGAACTGGTCAAAGGCATGCTTGAGACCGTGGGGCACAACGGCGCATGGCCGTGTTACGTGCGTCCGATTGTGCTGCGCGGATACGGCGAGGCGGGCGTGAATCCGTTCAACTCGCCCACCGAGGTCTACATCATTAATTATCCGTGGGGAAAATATCTGGGCGGCGAGAGCGAGGGCTGCGACGTGTGCGTCTCCTCGTGGACGCGGCTGGCTCCGAACACGCTGCCGGCCATGGCGAAGTCGGGCGCGAACTATATGAACTCACAACTCATCAAGATGGAAGCCATCGTCAACGGCTACGTCGAGGGCATCGCGCTCGATATCAACGGATTCGTGAGCGAAGGCTCGGGCGAGAATCTGTTCCTGGTGCATCGCGACAAGCTGATCACCGCGCCGCTGGGCAACTCGGTGCTGCCCGGGATCACCCGCGACTCCGTCGTGCAGATCGCGCGCGACCTGAATATCCCCGTGGTCGAGCAGATGATTCCGCGCGAGATGCTTTACATCGCCGACGAAGCGTTCTTCACCGGCACCGCGGCGGAGGTTACGCCGATCCGGTCGGTCGACAAGATCAAGGTCGGCAAGGGCGGAATGGGGCCGGTCACCAAGGCGCTGCAGAAAGAGTTCTACGCCATCGTGCGCGGCGAAAAGGCCGACCGCCACGGCTGGCTGACGCCGGTTTCGGTGCGCAGCAAGCAGCCCGTCGGCGTATAATCCACTCTCGTAAACTGCAAGAGGGGCGCGGCCTGCGCCCCTTTCGCCCTTCTAGCCCGGATAAAACAGAACACGAATCACTTGAGGAGGAACCGATGTCCCAGCAACTCACTCCTGAATTTGCCCTCGCCTTTCGAGCAGTGATGCTCGACGGCTTCAAACGGGAAGCGGAAACGACCAAGAGAGTCATCGCCGCTGTCCCCAACGCACAGTCAAGCTACAAGCCCGATCCTCACGCCCGCACCGGACAGGAGCTGGCGTGGCACCTGGCTAACACCGATATCCAGTTTCTTGACGGCATCGCCGACCTGAAATTCACCATGGGAACGGCGCCCACCGACAAACCGACAGACATCGCCGGAGTCGTGGCATGGTACGACCGGAACTTGCAACGCGGCATCGCCCGGGTGGAAGTGATGTCGGCCGAGCAGTTGCTTACGCCGCTCAACTTCGCCGGCGTATTCAATATGCCCGCGGTTTTCTATCTTGGATTCCTCAATAACCACAGCATCCATCATCGCGGCGAGCTGGCGACGTATCTGCGGCCGATGGGGTCGAAGGTGCCGGCGATCTATGGTGGCAGCTACGATGAGCCATTCGTGCCACCCGCGCCAGCGGAGACGGCCGCGTAATCGGGCACAACTCGAAGTCAGGAAGCCACCCAATTTGGGTGGCTTTCTTGTTTTGTAGGTGCGGCTAGAGCCCGACGAACTTAAGGCTGTGTCCGGTCGCTGAAGTGGTCCATTACCTAGGTCATCTTGGGGAAGGTGACGATTCGGGCGATCATGCTTGGAGAGCGTCAAGTTAGAGGCTTCGTTCCGGAAGCTTCTACGGGAAAAACTCTGCGATGAATATTGATGACCTGCTGCGAATTGCGACTGAACGGCGAGCTTCCGATTTGCACTTGAAGGTGGGGAACTATCCGCACCTGCGCATTGACGGCGAACTGATGCCGTTGACCGATCAACCCCGCATCAGCGCTGAGGACATGTTGAATATGGCCTTCAGCATGATGTCGGCGCGGCAGAAGCAAAAATTCAAAGAGACCACGGAAATCGATATGGCGTACGGGGTGGCGGGTCTGGGCCGCTTCCGTGTGAACATTTTTCAGCAGCGCGGCAATGTGGGATTGGTGCTGCGCGTCATTCCGACCAAGATTCGCGCCCTCGACGAGCTGTTTCTACCCAAGGTGGTGGAGCAGATTTGCGACATGCCCCGTGGGCTGGTGCTGGTCACGGGTGTTACCGGTTCCGGTAAGTCGACGACTCTGGCCGCGATGGTAGACCGCGTGAATTCGTCGCGGGCCGAACACATTGTGACCATCGAGGACCCGATCGAATTTCTGCACCGCGATAAAAAGGGGTACGTGAACCAGCGCGAAATCGGCGTGGATACGCCCTCGTTTGGGGCGGCGCTGCGAGCATCTTTGCGTCAGGACCCAGACGTGATTCTGGTCGGCGAAATGCGCGATCTGGAAACGATCTCGACTGCCCTGCACGCGGCTGAGACCGGCCACATGGTGTTCTCGACCCTGCACACGCTGGACGCGGTCGAAACCATCAACCGTGTAATTTCAATTTTCCCGCCGCCGGAACAGAAGCAGATTCGCATGCAGCTGGCGGCCGTGCTGCGGGCGATTATCAGCCAGAGATTAGTCCGGCGCTGCGACGCTGAAGGGCGCGTGCCCGCGGTGGAAGTGATGATCAACACGGCTTACATTCGGGAGTGCGTGCTGGTGCCGGAAAAGACGCGGTCCATTCGCGACGCAATCGCGGCTGGCACCTCGCAATACGGCATGCAGACGTTTGACCAGTCGCTGTGGGACCTGTTCCAGGCCCAACTGGTGAACTACGAAACGGCGCTGGAGAACGCATCGAACGCCGATGACTTCAAGCTGCGCATGCAGGGAATTGCGTCGACGTCCGATATTTCGCGACAGTCGATGCAGTCGGCGGGGTTTGGGGGGAGATAAGGCAGGTTTCAGGGTTTCAAGGTTTCGAGAATCGCTTTTGCTTTCGGTTGTCTCCTTGATGGGCGCATAAACACGCGCCCTTTTTTCTTTTCTCGGCGTCGGAGTGGTTTGCGCTATCGTTAGCCTGTATGGCGTTTTCTCGGCCGAAGAAACGAACCTATTCCGAAGATGAGTTGTATGAGTACGCCGTGGGCGCGCTCGCGCGGCGTATGCGCACGGTCGCCGAACTGAAACGGCTAATGCGGGCGCGGGTTGAGGATGCGGAGTCGGAGTATGGGCAAACGCTGGTTGAGTTAGTGATCCGGAGGCTCAAGGATCAGGGGTATTTGAATGATTCGCAGTACGCGGCGTCTTTTTCGTCGCTGCGCCGCGACAATCAGAAATTCGGGCGGATGCGTATTGTCACGGATTTGAAAACCAAGGGCGTGCATGGCGACCTGATTCAGAAGGCGGTGGACGCGGCCTTTGACGGCGTCAGTGAAGAGAAGCAGGCGCGTGAATATCTTCACAAGAAACGACTGGCGAAGCCGAAGGATCAGAAACAGACGGCGCGCATCTTTCGTCAACTGGCGCGTGCGGGCTTCGGGACGAAGACGATCTTTACCATTCTGAAGAAATGGGATGTGGACGACGAAACGCTGAGCGCTCTGGAGGGGGAAACGGCGTGAAGATATCCTGGCGAACGGATTCCGCATCTCAGAAAATTGGGGCGCGGCATTTGCGTTGAGACCTAAGATGTTGCATACTGCGTCCCGACTCCATCTACAACTCTCAGGAGGGATGTATGAAAACGAAGCTGGCAGCAATTGTCGTGCTCGCGTTGTTGACGGCAGCGCCTTTTGTGTGTGGGCAGGACGCTAGCGGTGCCGACAAGAAGTCCACTGGCACGGAGATGAAGGACGCGACTAAGACCGCAGCCAAGAAGACCGGGCACGCCACCAAGACGGCGGCCAAGGACACGGAGATGGGCGCGAAGACCGCGGCCAAGGACACGGAAAAGGGCACCAAGGTGGCAGCGAAGGACACCGAGAAAGCAGCTGACAAGACGGGTGAGGCAACGGAGAAGGCTGCGAAGAAAACCGGCAGCGGCGTCAAGAAGGGTGTAAAGGCCACGGGGCATGAAGTCAAGAAGGGGACCGAGAAGACAGCCGACGCCGTGAAGTAGGCGCGTCACAGGGCAACCACGTCAACCACAGAGTACACGGGGAACGCAGAGGGACGGTTATGTCCCCTTTGCTGCCTGTGTCCTCTGTGGTTTTGGCTTTAGGGGAAGCCCATCCTCTCCGTCGTTATCGTTTAGAATTGGGCTTCATGCTGACCGGTTCGGAAATTCGCAGAAAATTCCTGGACTTCTTTGTGCAAAAAGGGCACAAGGAGGTGCACTCGTCGTCGCTCGTTCCCGCCAATGATCCCACGCTGCTGTTCACCAATGCGGGAATGAATCAGTTCAAGGACGTTTTTCTCGGGCTCGAGAAGCGCGACTATTCGCGGGCCACGACCTCGCAGAAGTGCGTGCGCGCCGGGGGGAAGCATAACGATCTGGAGAACGTCGGGTTCACCAACCGGCATCACACTTTTTTTGAGATGCTGGGGAATTTTTCGTTTGGGGATTACTTCAAGAAGGATGCGATTGCGTACGCGTGGGAGTTGATCACATCGCCCGAGTGGTTCGGGATTGCGAAGGACAAGCTGTACGTGACGATTTTCAAGGGTGAAGCCGGCGTGGAACGCGACGGTGAGGCTTACGACTTGTGGGTGGCGCAGGGCGTTCCGAAAGATCGCATCTACGAGATGGGGCTGAAGGACAACTTCTGGCAAATGGGCGACACCGGGCCGTGCGGGCCGTGCAGCGAGATTCATTACGACATGGGAGTGGCGGCATCGGATCAGGGACACACCGATTGCGCGTTTGGATGCGATTGCGGGCGGTATGTCGAGATTTGGAATCTTGTCTTCATGCAGTTTGACCGCGATGCGTCGGGGAAGCTGACGCCGTTGCCCAAGCCGTCGATTGATACAGGGATGGGGCTGGAGCGGGTAGCGTCGGTGCTGCAGGGGGTGATTTCGAATTACGAGACGGATCTGTTCACGCCGCTGATCAAGCGAGCAGCAGAGTTGACAGGCGCGCTTCGCTCGCCCGAACAGCCGGGGGCGGCTGTCCCCACAAAAGCAGGAACGGGCAGCGGCCATGTGGAGACGGCCGCCCTCGCCCGTTTGGCCGAGCAAGGCTCGGCTGGCTCTTCCAGCCACAAATCGGCTGCGTCGCTGAGAGTCATCGCCGACCACTCGCGTGCCGCGACATTTCTGATTTGCGATGGCGTGTTGCCGTCGAACGAGGGGCGCGGGTATGTGCTGCGCAAGATCATTCGGCGGGCCACTACGCATGGACGACTGCTGGGACAGACAAAACCGTTCCTGTATCAAATGGTTTTTGCCGTTCGTGATCTGATGCGGGACGCGTATCCGGAGTTGATCGAGACGGCGGAGCGCGTGTCGAAGGCTGTGCAGATCGAGGAAACGCGATTCGCACACACGATGGACGTGGGTCTGGAGAAGCTCGAAGCGCTTCTCAAGAGTTCTCCGGAGAAACTCGCAGGAGAAGATGCTTTCAAGCTTTACGACACGTTCGGCATGCCTCTGGACTTCATGCAGGATGCGGCTCGCGATCAGGGAATCGCCTTTGACCGGGCAGGTTTTGACCACGCGATGGAGGAGCAGAAGTCTCGAGCTCGGGCTTCGTGGAAAGGTGCGGCCAAGCAGACTGCCAATCCGGCTTATCAGCAGCTGCCTAAGTCTGAGTTTGAAGGGTACCGGCAGACGCGGTCGGAGGACTGCGAGGTGCTGGCGATCATTCACAACGGGCAGGGGGCGGAGGAACTTCGTGCTGGCGAGGAGGGAGAGATCATTCTCAATCATACGCCGTTTTATGCGGAGTCGGGCGGGCAGGTCGGGGATCGGGGATGGCTTTACTCGGACGATCACAATACTGTCGTCGCCGAAGTGACGGGATGTTATTACCCGATTCAGGGGGTGCGGGCGCATCAGGTGGTGATGAAGTCCCAACCAAAATCCCCACCCTACGAAAATCACGTAGGGTGGGGCACCCTCAAGGTCGGGGATAAGGTTGACGCGGTCGTGAACACCGACATTCGCGAGGCGACTATGCGCAATCACACCGCGACACATCTGCTGCATGCGGGGCTGCGCGAGGTTTTGGGGAAGCATGTGAAGCAAGCGGGGTCGCTGGTGGCGGCGGGGCATCTGCGGTTTGATTTTTCGCACTTCACCGCTGTTGGAGACGAAGAGCTGCAGGACATTGAGGACATCATCAACAAGGAAGTGCTGCGCAATCGGAAGGTCGAGACCATTCCTGATGTGCCCATCGATGTGGCTATCAACCAGTATCACGCGATGGCGCTGTTTGGCGAGAAGTATGGCGACAAGGTGCGGGTGATCAAGATTGGCGACTTTTCGACGGAGCTTTGCGGCGGGACGCATACCGGGGCGACAGGTGAGATCGGGCTGATCAAGATTTTGAAGGAAGGCAGCGTTTCTTCTGGTGTACGGCGGGTGGAGGCCGTCACCGGAGAAGGATCGCTGCAGCACTTTCGCAAGGATCATCAACTCGAAAACGTGGTGTCGAGTTTTGTTAGTCCCCACCCTTCGAAAACCGCGAAGGGCGGGGCAGCCGGGTCAGAGGATGCGTCTCAAGAAACTATTTCCCCGGCTGACGCGCTAAGGGCGGAGTTGGAAAAGAAAGATTCGGAGATCAAGCGGCTTACCCGGGAGCTTGATCAGGTGCGGATGAAGTCGGCGTCGTCGAGTACTGCCAACATCGGCGACAAGGTGAAGGAAGTGAAGGGCGTGAAGGTGCTGGCACATCGCGTGGACAATCTGGAGCGGGCGCAGATGCGGACGCTGGTCGATCAACTGCGCAACAAGATTGGGTCAGGAGTGGTTGTACTGGGTTCGGCGTCGAATGGGAACGTGGCGCTGATTGTTGGTGTAACGAAGGACCTTACTACTCGGGTGCAGGCGGGCAAGGTGATTGGTCCGGTGGCACAGAAAGTTGGCGGCAAGGGCGGAGGGCGGCCGGATCTGGCGGAAGCCGGAGGGAAAGATGCGTCCGCGCTGGATGCCGCACTGGACGGGGCTTACAGCGTGGTGGAGAGATTGCTCGCATGACGACGGACGAGTCTTCCTCTAACGGACCGGGCTCCAGCGGATCGGACGACCGGCTGCGTTTTTTCAAGCACAAGGGGCAGGCAATCTTCATCATTGATTTCAGTCATTGCACGACGAAGGAAATGCTGTTGCTGCTGGATCAGGTCAGGGCGATTGTTGCCCGGCATGCACTTGGCTCAATGCTCACGCTCGCGGACTTTACCGGGGCAGAACTCGACAAAAAAGTCGTGACGCGCATGAAGGAAGTGTTGACCCTCGATCGTCCCTACGTGAAGCGGTCTGCATGGGTGGGGGCGGAGAGTCTGCCGCACGTGTTCCATGAGACTATCAAGAGCTTCTCCCAGCGGGAGTTTCCTACGTTCAAGACGCGGAAAGAGGCGATGGACTGGTTGGTAGGGGACGAGGAGCACGGGCAACCTAGCGCTTAACCTTTCGTCTCGGTCTTCTTCTTCCGCCCCTTCGGGGCTGGCTTATCCCGTCACTGCTCACCCAGGGCTTACGCCTTGGGCTTTATTCTTTCGCCGCTTTGCGGCTTGGCAGACAGGAGCGTCCGCCCCACATTTGTGCTCCATGCGTCGTTCTAGCTTCTCCACTTCAGTGTGACCGGACCCGACATTGGGTGCTTCATTTCCGTGCCGGTGCGTTTGGCTTCGAGGTGGGCGGCTTTTAGCTGGAAGTACCACTTGGCGGGGCGGTCGGCGTCGTCGATCAGCATCAGGTGCGGGTTGTGCTTCAGGCCTTCGGCTTGCATTTCCATGGTGCGGCGGTCCTGCTCAACGAATTTTGCGAAGACGAATTTCAGCAGGTCCGCGCCGAAGGGGAACCAGCGGAACAAGTTCCAGGCGGCGACGACATCGATGCGGCATTGACTGCGCGTGATCGGGGTAACGGTGGTAAGGCTGGAGAACCAGTACTTGCCGGCGCGAATGGTTTCGGTGCGGATGTTGGGCAGGACAAAATCGATGGTGGTGGTGATGGAATCGGCGTCGGCGTAGAGGCGCAGAAGCTTGTAGGGCGCGGAGTTTGCGCTGGGTGTGTGCGCGCTCATGCGGAAGCCGTTGGGGATGGGCTCGAAGTTTTTCTTCTTCTCGTGGATGCTGTGACGCGTGCGCCACCACCATGCCTGGTGAACGAACGGGCCGTGGGCGGGGTCCATGAGGCCGATGATGCCGTGGTCGATGCTGACGGGCATTTCTGCCTGCAGATAGGCGAGCTTGTACTTCGTGGTGAATTTTTCGATTTGCGGTGCAGCGTCTGGCGCCTCCGCGGGCGCGGTGAAACCTGCACCTTGCGGCGCGGGATCGGCGATGTAGACCCAGATGAAATCATCCTGTTCTTCACAGGGATAACTACCGGCATAGATGCGATCGACTTTCAGCGTCTGATCTGAAGTAAGTGACGGAATCAGCTGGCATTGACCGTTGTGCACGTCGAACTGCCACCCGTGGTAGGGGCACTCCAGATTTTCTCCGTCGAACTTTCCCCTGTTTAAGGGCATGCCGCGGTGGGGGCAGGAGTCGCGCAGGGCGAAGGGCTGTCCCTGGCGGTCGCGGCCGATGACGAGCGGGATCTCGAGCAGTGACGCCTTGTGCAAGTGTTCACGATGGACGCGATTGGCGGGCAGGGCGCGATACCAGAAGCCGGTGAGCATGATCGCATCGGTCGCCTGGCGTTGTGGGAGGTCTAGTTCGGGCATGGGGAATTGTTGACGGTTGAATTCTGCTGGTTGATCGAAAAGCTTATGCTAGCATCCCGCAGGACCTGGAGGCTTCAAGCGAGACCCTCAGGGGCTAAAGCCCAGTCCCACGGGCGCTCAAGCGGTACGACTAAGAGTCGTACCCTTCCCATTCGTGCAGAACGACCCTATGGAATTTGTTGGACACTTTCGCAGGTTGACGGCGGTTCAGCGGAATACGTTCATTGCGTGTTTTCTGGGGTGGTCGCTGGATGCGTTTGATTTCTTCATTCTCGTCCTCTGCGTCAACGCGCTGGCCACGCAATTCCACGAGAAAGTGTCGGCGATCACGGAGGCCATTTTTTGGACTCTGGCCATGCGTCCGGTGGGGGCGTTTTTGTTCGGGATACTGGCCGATCGGTACGGGCGGCGTCTGACGCTGATGATCGACATTATTGCGTATTCGGTATTTGAGCTGGCGTCGGCGTTTGCGCCGTCTCTGAAGGTTTTCATCATCATGCGGGCGTTCTTTGGAATCGCCATGGGCGGGGAATGGGGCGTGGGCGCGGCATTGACGTTCGAGACCCTGCCTGCAGAGGGGCGCGGCTTTTTCTCGGGATTGCTGCAGGAAGGATATGTCGTCGGGTATCTGCTGGCAGCGTTGGCGTATCGCACGCTGTTTCCGGTGTTCGGCTGGCGGGGAATGTTCGTGCTGGGAGCGCTGCCGGCGTTTCTGGTGATCTACATTCGAACGAAAGTGGAGGAGTCGCCCGCATGGCTGCAGGGGCGAGTGGCGCGCGAGACGGAGAAGAGGCTGGGTCGAGACATCGTGTCGCACCTTGGCATTTTTGCGTTTCTCGTGGTGCTGATGTTTGCCTTCAATTCGTTCAGCCACGGCACGCAGGATCTGTATCCCACGTTTCTCGAGCGCAACATGAAGTTCACACCGCAGACGACCGGGTTGATCGTCATCATCTACAACCTTGGGGCGTTGCTGGGCGGGATTTTGTTTGGTACCTGGTCGGAGCGGATCGGGCGGCGGCGGGCGATCATTGTGGCGGCCTTGTTGGCGATTCCCGTGATCCCGCTGTGGGCGTATTCCCACAGCGTGGCGATGTTTGCGCTGGGCGGCTTTCTGATGCAATTCATGGTGCAGGGAGCTTGGGGAGTGATTCCGGCGCACCTGAACGAACTGTCGCCACCTTCGGTGCGAGGGACGTTTCCGGGATTTGCCTATCAACTAGGCAACCTGCTGTCGTCGCGGAACGCGGTGATCCAGGCGAAGTTGGCGGAGACGCGCTATGGGGGCAGCTATCCGCCAGTGCTGGCCTGGACGGTGCTGACGATTGCGAGTTTGGTAGCGATCGTTACGCTCAGCGGCAGGGAGCGGCGGGGAGTTGACCTGACGAAAACAGGCTGAGCGCGCGGGGAGGGGAGATTGCATCAGAACCAGTGAGGTCGGTACGGGTTGTATTGTCGTAGCTTTTCTTACGCCCCTTCGGGGCTTATTCATCATCCTGCTCCTACCCAGGGCTTACGCCCTGGGCTTTATTCTTGCGCCGCTTCGCGGCTAAAGACGCATCGCAACCGCCGGCGGATGGGGAAACAAATCGATATTCTAGGGTGTGCAAGATTCGTCACACTGGGCTGCGAGCCTTCCACGACGTGGTTGTCTTAGAGAGCTTCCTGTGGTACGGTAGGTAAAATTTCACGCCTTCGTTGATTTATATCCCCCGGCCCCCGAGCGTGGCAGTATGCGCGAATGCGTGCATCCAGAGGCAGCGCCACTATGAAGGAAATTATGGATCCCGTCCGTGGGAGTGAATCCGCCGAGAAAGAGAATTTCGCTAACCGGAAGTTGATACGGCCGACTTTGCCGCGAGCGGAAAATCATGGCAATCACAGCCCAGTCCCGGTACCGTTACAGGAGCGGCGCGAGCGCCCGGAGCGGCACGACCGCGGCGAACGTGGTGATCGTACGATGGGAGGCGGCGGATTGGGGAAGAAGGCCGCGCCCCCGGAGCAGACCAATGCCGAGAATTTTTACTACCAGAAGCAGATGCAGGGCCGAACGCAGATGGTGATTGTGCTGCGCGACGGCGAGGAAGTGCACGGCATCATCGAATGGTACGACCGGAACTGCATCAAGGTGAATCGCGATTCGGGCGAGCCCAATCTGATGATTTACAAACCCGCGATCAAGTACATGTATAAAGAAGGGGAGAACCAGCGATAGGGTCTCAGCTGCCGCAAGTTTCTCCGCTCTCCGTCCCTGAAAGCCAAAATTCACAAAGAGGACTCGGGAAGGCTTGCCGTTCGACTTTTTTAGGCGGTACGGCAGTCCCGCGCTTCGCAGACACCCTTCGCGGTGGTAACTGCCGTTAGCTGCAACGACGATTTTTGCGTTAGCCTATTCTGCTATGTCGATCCCTCTTTCGCTCTCGGGCAAAGTAGCTCTGATCTCCGGTGGCTCGCGCGGCATTGGCGCCGCCACCGTCCGCATGTTCGCGGCCGCGGGCGCCAAGGTCGTGTTCGGTTATCGGAGTGCTCGTTCCCAGGCAGACGCGCTCGCGAAAGAATGCGGTCCGGCGGTCTGCTACCCGGTCGCAAGCAATCTCGACAACCCTGAGGCCGCACGGTCGCTGGTGGCCGAGGCGGTCGGCCATTTCGGGCGCCTCGACATTCTCGTTGCCAACCACGGAGTCTGGCCGCCGGAAGACGTCCCCATCGAGCGCATGTCCGACGAGCAGTGGCGCTCCACCCTGTCGATCAACCTCGACGGTGTCTTCGGCCTGGTCAAGCACGCCGTCGCACAAATGAAGACTCAGCCCCGCACCAAGGCACCGGCGGGGCATATCGTGCTCATCAGTTCCACCAGCGGGCAGCGCGGCGAGGCCTATCACTGCGACTATTCCGCGACCAAGGGCGCGCTCATCAGCATGACCAAGAGCCTGTCCAGCGAACTCGCTTCCGCAGGCATTTATGTGAATTGCGTCGCGCCGGGCTGGGTGGACACGGACATGAGTGCGGCGGCCCTGGAAGATCACAAGACGGGCGACATCATCCGCCGCACCATTCCCCTGGGCCGCGTGGGCAAGCCGGAAGAGATCGCCGCTCCCGTGCTGTTCCTGTGCACCGAGCACGCCGGCTTCATTACCGGTGAAATCTTCAATGTAAATGGCGGCGCGGTCCTGGCCGGCTAGCCGTTTGAAAAGCTGATTTGCTGGCGAACGGCGTTCCGCAGCGGCTGAAACCGGGCTTATCCTGGTGGCTGATTCGGCGCGCCCTTCGACACGCTCAGGGTAGGCTCTGAAGGCGTACCCTGCTACGAATCGCGAGTTTTTCAGCAGACTGCCAGGCCACAAAAAGCAGAAGCGCGAGCTTGCATTTCCGGCTGTTTCTGCATCCAAGCTGGGTAGGAGCTCTTACACCGCAGGCGGAAAGCCTAGAAAAGACGCTACAATTCTGGTTGCACGCAATCACTCGCACAGTTGGAATGAAACCGTTTTTCCCCATTCTGGTTTTGGTGTGCGCGGCTTGGGCCCAGGGGGGGAACCAGTCTTCCGGCGCCCCCTCTGGATCGATGCCGCTGGCTTCATCCCCAGCCGGAGCTCCGCCTTCGGCTAACCCCGAAGACGCCGACACGCGCAAGGCGAAAGAGCTTGTCCAGCAAGGCATCCAGGCTCTAGGGGGACAGGCCTATCTCACCATTCGGGACCGCGAGCAGCAAGGACGCGGCTACAGTTTCCACCACGGCCAGCCCAGCGGAGGTGGCAACGTTTTCTGGAGCTTCTCGGAGTTTCCCGACAAGGAGCGGGTTGAGGTCACCAAGGAGCGTGACATTGCCGAACTGTACGTCAACAACAAAGGATGGGAAATCACCTACAAAGGCCCCCATCCAATGGAGGAAAAAGATCTCTCCCAGTACCTGCGCCGGCGGCGGTTCTCGCTCGACACTGTCCTTCGCACCTGGGTGACTGATCCCGGCGTGATTTTTCTGTTTGAAGGCAACGCCATCGCAGCGCAGCATCCGGCAGTGCGAGTCACGCTGATCAACACAAAAGACGAAAGCGTCACCCTATACTTCGACGAGGATACTCACCTTCCCGTCAAGAAGACCTTTGAATGGCGCGATCCGGTCGACCGGCAAAAGAATCTGGAAGAAGAAATCTACGAAAACTACCGGCAAGTCTCCGGCATCATGGCGCCCTACAACGTGACCCGCTATTTCAATGGCGACATGGCCAGCCAGCGCTTCCTCAATTCGGTTACCATCAATCAGGGACTTGATCCTGCCATGTTCGACCCAAACTCCGGCTACAACCCCAATAAACAGCCCAGCAAGCGCTAGAATTAGTCCGTAAGTTATTACAAAATAAATAGTTACATTATAACCTCTGAAGAGCACCCGGCCTCGCCCGAAGGCCATTTCTTGCCACGGAGTGTGGCTTTTTTGCCACAGACAGTTTTTTCGACGTGGGCAGTAATCTACTTGTTCTCCGAAGTTCATCTCACACACTATTGATTCACGAGCAGACAATTCGCTCGGCAGTCGGATGCACTGGTATAGGCCTGCACAGTGGCGCCCCGGTCTCCATGCGCATCCTGCCTGCGCCCTCTGGGACTGGGATTGTCTTCCACCGCGTCGACCTTGACGGGTTCGCCATCGAGGCGGTGAGCCGCAACGTGGCCCGCGTCAGTTACGCCACCAGCTTGATGAAGAAGGGCGTACTCATCTCCACGACGGAGCACCTGCTATCGGCTTTTATCGGCCTGGGCATCGATAACGCGATCGTCGAGCTCGACAACCTGGAGTTACCTATCCTCGACGGCAGCGCGCAACCGTTTGTCGAGATGATCCGCAAGGTGGGCATCCGCAAGCAGCGGCGCCCGCGCAAGTACATGAAGATTCGTCGCGAAGTCGAGATGCGCGAGGGCAATAAATTCATTGCCGTGTATCCGGCAAATTCCTACTCGGTCTCCTACTCCATCAACTTTCCGCACCCACTCATCGGGAAAGAGACGTTCCAGGTACAACTGTCGAACGGAAGCTATCTTCGCCACATCGCGCCCGCGCGCACTTTCGGTTCGCGCCAGGACGAGCAGGCCATGCGCAACATGGGACTGATCCGTGGCGCCTCGAGCGAGAATTGCATCGTGTTGACCCGCGATGGAATTGAGAACGGCCCCCTGCGCTTTTCCGACGAGTTCGTGCGCCATAAGGTCCTCGATCTCGTGGGCGACCTCGCGCTGCTGGGCCAACAGATCCTGGGCAAGGTGGTTGCCGACCGCGCCGGGCATGCCATGCACACCGCGCTGGTCTCGCGCATCCTGCGTGACAAAACGCTGTGGGAAGAAGTAACTGTCTCCAGCGAGGAAACCGCCACTGAGGCGGGCTCTAGGGTGCATGCTGCGGCTGGGGCAGCGGTCTAAGAAACATTCACTCTGCATAGAGAATCTTCAGTTGAGGATTCGCAACTTCAGTCGGCTGGTTCGCACGGCGGATCGCCGGAGTCTGCTCCGTCAACCGGGCGCTGTTGCAGCAGCCTTTCCAGTTCTGCTCGGGTCTGATCAATCACCGCGGCGGCGAACCTACGCGCCGACTCCTGTCTCTCTTTCGACAGATCTTTGACGCGCATGTTGAGCAGGGGAATGTCTTCCTCAAACCAGCGCAGGGTTCTCTCTACTTTGGCAATGCGGAACTCGTTGGTCGACATAGGGCGTGGCTCTCTGCTGATCTTCCAGAATGCCACGGTTCACGATATGGACAAGTCTCAGACAAGATACCCATGCGCGGAGGCCACTCTTGGGGGCCTGCGCAAGCAGGTCCGTCGACAATAGGTAAGGTGGTTTGGCTATTGCGGGAGATCGGTATCGGTGGCAGTGATTCGTTCCTTGGCTCGCGGCAGCTCTTTCTCCATCCGTTCATCGAGCCATCTCTCCAGTTCTTGCTGGCAATCTTCGGGAACGTTGTGGAAACGCAGGCCGGCGCGCCCCTTAACGTCGGCCCAGACCACTTCGGCCTCGAGGTCGAGATTGAAAATTGTCTCCGGCAGTACGAACTGCAACCGGGGGCTGGCGCCCTTCGGCAGCGCTTCCCGGAGCATCAGCGCGATGCCGCTCTCGCTGATGTTCGTGCTCGTTGCCTTTACCACCTTGTCGGCCATGAGGATTCTTACCGGCATTCTTAGCGGGTGCCGGAAGTACCGGCGGCGCTCCTTGACCATGAAATTCAGCGCGGCATGGAAGCAGCGCGACGCATTCAGCGCGCTGATGGGTTTCTGCAGCACGAAATTCGCGCCCATGCCGAAGGCTTCTTGCGTGGTCGTTCTCCTTCCATTCAGGATGGCGAAGGTCACAGAATTCTTGTTGCTGGGTGTGCTGCGCAGCCCCTGCAGTACTCCGAGTCCTCCCGTCAGGTCGTCGCAATCCACAATGACGGCGTCGAACTTCTCCGAGATCAGAATGTCGGCGGCAGCTCGCGCCTCGTGGCAGATCTCGACGTCAATCGCAAGCTTTTCGAGCGTAGGCCGAATCACGCGCACCAACTCGGGATCCTGGCTCAGGAGGAGGGAATCTAACGTCATACAGTCGATTCTATGGGTGCCCAGCAGAAGTACGAAGGTAACAAAGGTAATTGGCCTTGCGGACATGAACGGCGTGACACGTGTCCCAGAATTTTCGCTGGACTCAAACTGGATTGCACTGCTGAACTCCCCAGAGTACAACTGGATGGCAGCCCCGGATGCCCATCTCGGCCTATCTTTCGCTTGGATCAAACATCGGGAATCGCGAGAGCTATCTCGGCGATGCCATTGCGCGGTTGCGTGCTTTGGGGCACGTCGCGGCCGTTTCTTCGCTCTATGAGACGGAGCCGGTGGAGTTTACTGACCAACCCTGGTTCTTGAACTGCGTTGTCCTTCTCGAAACCAACGCAACTCCCGCGCAGCTTTTGGCTAACTTGCTTGCAATCGAGCAGGAGATGGGCCGAGTGCGCAATCAGAAGAAGGGCCCGCGCACAATCGACATCGATATCCTGCTCTTCGGCGAGACGATCCTCGATTCCCCGGATTTGACCATCCCCCATCCTGCCATGCATCAGCGCCGCTTCGTCCTGGAACCTATGGCCGAAATCGCACCTGAGGTTCAGCACCCGATTTTGAAGGAAACGATGCCGAGGTTGCTGGAAGAATTACCTGCGGGGCAAACCGTGCGCAAACTGCAAAAAGCCTAGCCACGGATCACCTGGATTTTCACAGATAAAACCGAAGAATTAGATCCGTGAAAATCCGTGGCAGACGGTCTTAGGGCAGGATGATCCGGCTGCCTGCTTCTTGCGGTGTGGCGACTGCCGTTTCCTTCTCCGGAAACTGCGAAAATAGAAAGTCCACGAACGCCCGCGATTTCGGACGACCGGACGTTCTGCCGTGTGCGAGACGCAAAAGAAACACTAGTGCCTTCAGCACGTCAGACTCGCGCAGCGTGGAATATCCCATATGCTTCTGCTCGGCCTCGCGATACTCCTTGATCATGGTTTCGACCTCGGCCGCGGCCCTCCGCTGCGAATCGCTGGTCAGGGGCTGCTCGTAATGCAACCCTGAGTTCACGCGCCGCTCGTAGCTCCTGGCCAAAACCGACAGCGTCTGAATCAGATCCTGATCATGCAGGCTGCGATCGCTTCGCGCGGCTTTCGCCAGGGCATAGGTCAGACCCATGAGCAGATGTTCCTTCTCATACATGAACTGATCGGAGACTGTGATGTGCAGAAACAATCCTGCCGCATCCAGCTGATCTGCCGGGCGCGGCTTTTCGTGCTCGCGGGCCTGCAGAAGATAGGGGCAATCGCTCGGGCAATCGAGCGTCACTTCGCGCTGCTCGCCGCAGCACTGCGGGCAAATGCGCCCGTGCACCGCGGGACAGAAGCGCTTCTCTTTTCGGATTTCGCAGATCGCACAACTCAAGGGAGGCTCCCCCCAACATTATGGCACTTCGGGAGGTTACTACGCTGGCACGCGCCACAAGCCCGTTTTGGCACAGCCCATGCGCAAAACCCTGTAAAAATGCGCTCTCGCGAGCATCCCAGCGCAAATACCTGCGTAAAATAAGGTGATTTCCACAGGCGATGGGTATAAGATAGCGCCCGCTGGTATTAAACCGATTCTTACGAGGAGGAAGTATATGGCAGCTGGTTTGACCAAGACACAACTGGTCCGCCTTCTGGCGGAGAAGAACGAACTGAACAACAAGCAGGCCGCGGCGTTCCTGGAGCACCTGGCCGACACTGCAATCAAAGAAACCAAGAAAAACGGCGTGTTCGTCGTACCCGGCCTGGGCCGTCTCGTGAAGGCACATCGTAAAGCCCGCGTCGGACGTAACCCGCAGACCGGCGAACCCATCCAGATCAAGGCCAAGACCGTCGTGAAGTTCCGCGTCGCCAAGGCCGCGAAGGACGCGATCGCTCCCAAGAAGTAGTCACTGCTTGAAATCGAATCAAAGGCCGGCGCAGGCCGGCTTTTGATTTGTGGAGAGAGGCCGGGTTTCAAAGTCTCAAGGTTTCAAGGTTTCAACGCAAATGGCGTCGGTTCGATACTTTGAAACCTTGAAACTCTGAAACCTTGAAACCTACTCCGCACAACTGGATCGTAATCGGAATCGGCGACATCGTGACTCGCCGTGTCATTCCTGCAATCCAGGACGAACCCCGCAGCCATCTTTACGGCCTGGTCACCCGTGATCCCACAAAAGCCGCGCCCTACAATACGCGGGTCTTCACCAATCTCGACGAAGCGCTGCAGGATCCCGCCATTGAGGCCGTCTATGTCGGCACGCCGGTATTTCTTCATGCGCCGCAGACGATTCAATCCCTGCGCGCGGGCAAGCACGTGTTGTGCGAAAAGCCGATGGCAATGAACGAAGCGGCAGCTCGCACCATGGTGCAGGCCGCCGACGAAACCGGCAAAGCCTTCGGCGTCGCCTACTACCGCCGGTTCTATCCCAAAGTGCTTCGCGCCAAACAGTTGCTCGAAGCCGGAGTCATCGGAAAACCAGTGCTGGCCGAGGCCACCTGCCACATGTGGTTTGATGGAACCGGCGGCCGCAGTTGGCTTGTCGATCCGGCCAAAGCTGGAGGTGGCCCGCTGTTCGACATCGCTTCGCATCGCATCGACGTTCTTAACTTTCTTTTCGGGCAGCCGCAGCGAGCCACCGGCCAACGCTCCAACGTGGTGCATCACTATGCCGTGGAGGACAACGCCACGGTGATGATCGATTACGCCGATGGTGTTCGGGCTGTGGTCGATGTTCGCTGGCATTCCAGAATTAATCGCGACGAATGCCGCATCCGGGGTACAGAAGGGGAGATGGAATTGTCGCCGCTGAATGGCCCTGACCTCGTCTACCCTGGCGGGCGCGAGAATCTTCCCAATCACCGCAACGTGCACGGTCCGCTCATCGAGAACTTTGTGGATGCGGTGGAAGGCAAAGGCACACTCACCGCGAGTGGAGCCGCTTCCTATTGGACGGATTGGATCACAGAGCAGGCTCGCCGTTAAAGACGATAAACCACAGTATTCGCCTATTTCCCGTACTCGTTTCTCACCACTTCGCCGCCCTTCATCACAAATTTCACACGCTCCAGAGTCGTAACGTCTTTCACCGGGTCACCCTCCACAGCGATGATATCCGCCCACGCTCCTGGCTCCAGGGTCCCCACTTTCCCCGACCATCCCAACAGGTCCGCGGCGTTGACCGTTGCTGCTTGAATCGCCTGGAGTGGCGTCAGCCCCAGCCTCACCATCACTGCGAACTCGTGCGCGTTCAGGCCGTGGGGATACACTGCGGCATCCGTGCCGAAAGCAACTTTTACTCCGCTGGAAAATGCGTGGGCAATGTTCTTGCGCGCCGCGGGAATCACTTCCTGCGCCTTGGCCAGAAGCGGTGGAGGCAGATGCGTCAGGCCGGCGTTGTCGATCATCCAGTCCCCCAGGTAGAGCGTCGGCACCAGATAAGTCCCGTGCTCCTTCATGGCCGCGATCCCGGCATCGTCAATGTACGAGCCGTGTTCGATCGAATCGACGCCCGCCTCCGTCGCCCAGCGGATTCCCTCGGCTCCATGGGCGTGCGCAGCGACTTTGCGGCCCAGGCGGTGCGCATCGGCCACAATAGCTTTCATCTCCTCGAGTGTGAACTGCGAATGCTGCGGATTGTCGCCAAGGGAGAGCACTCCGCCGGTGGCGCACACCTTGATCAGGTCGGATCCGTACTTGATGTTCTCGCGCACCTTGTGCTGCACGGCCGCGATGCCATCGGCCACGCCGTCGCTGGTGGCGTGATATTCAAAAGGCAGCATGTTGTTGTCGCAGTGTCCGCCGGTAATGCTGAGCGCCGGACCGCTCACCAGCAGTCTCGGCCCCGGCACGTCGCCCGCATTAATGGCGTCGCGCAGAGCCACGTCGGTGAAGTCCCGCGCTCCCACGTTGCGCGCGGTGGTAAAACCGGCCAGCAGCGTGAGCCGCGCGTTTTTGGCCCCGGTCAGGGCCTCTCGCGGCACGGAATTGGCCAGCCGCTCGTAGCCGAACCTGGGTTCCATGGTCAGATGGGTATGGGCATCGATCAGCCCGGGAAGGACGGTCGCATTGGGCAACTCGATGCGTACCGCATCCGCGGGAGCCTTCGTCTCCGCGGCCGCGCCAGCGCTGATGATCTTTCCGTCTTCGATCACCAACATCTGATCTGCGAGCAATTTGCCAGTCTTCACATCAAACACGTGCCCCGCGTGCACCGCCACGTGGCGGGACGTCTGCGCTGACAACCGAAGGCCCACACACAGCACTGCAAGTACGAACACCGCTCCGCGAATCCTCTTCATCGAGCTTCCTTTCATGACGGTTCTCGCTTAACACAACGAATCAAGACCAATTCATTCGACGTCGCGCATCCAGACCCCAGACGCAACCCGCATCGGCGGCAAAGAAAATCGCCAGCAGCAACAGCAGCGGCACAGTGTCGAGCCGCGCTCCGAAATAGCGCCACAATGGAACTCCATGTCCGGGTTCCCACCAGGCCGCGAGTGTCAAATTCAGAAGAAAAACTATTCCGACGACGCAACCGGCCCGCACCCACAACCCCAGAAGTAGCGAAATCCCGACCAGCAGTTCGATGACTCCGACCAGATAGCCGAAGAACACAGCATGCGGCAAGATTAGTCCCGACAATACCGGCCGATAGAAACTGACCGCACTCTCCCCGATATAGCCCTGCAAATAGGTTTGGAAGCCGCCATGAGCGAAACCCGGCCCCGCGACCTTATATTCACCAAATAGCAAAAAGAAGAGAGAAGTGGCCACGCGCACGACGGCGATCGTCTTGGGCAAAGGCGAGGAATTTGCCATTGGTCAATGCAGATCAGTAAACATTCAAAGTGGAACACGCCGTGACGATCCTAGCCGCGAAGCGGCGTTATCATGGCGCCCGCGGCGTGAGGCGTGGGTGCTCGATCCTAACCGCCGGGTCCGTCATTCGACACATACTGTTCCAGCGACTCCAACTCCCGGCTCAGGTCGTCCACGCGCCACTCCAGCAGATTCCGGATCGAGAGAATCCCCAGCAACCTCCCGCTGTCGTCGGCGACCGGCAGATGGCGGAAGTGCCGTTCCAGCATGGTACTCAGGGCTTCCCCGGCGCCGGTGCCGCGCGTGGCCATCTCCACCGGCGTGGTCATCAGTTCTCGCACTGGAGTCGCTTTGGGGTCGACGTGGCTGAGCGACATCTTCCGCAGCACATCGCGCTCGGTAAAGATCCCGGCCACACGATACTCGCTGTCGACGACCGCGACGGCTCCGACGTGGTGGTCAAGCATCTTGTGAATGGCGTCCGCTACGCTGGCTTCCAGACCTACCGCTGCAATTTCCCGATCACAAAGTTCCAGCACGCTCATACGCACCTCCTTGGCCTGTCGGCTCGACTGGATCGACCCTAGAAACGGGATTGACGCATTATGATCACGCCGCCGCCCTTGTCAAGGGAATTTGCAGAGAATTACACAAGATAGGCCCAACTCGGACGGAACCGGCTTGACCACCTATTTCGAACGGTACACTTTGCCATCCTTCATCACGAAATCGACCTTCTCGAGCGTTTTGACATCGCGCAAGGGGTCGGCGTCGACCGCAACGATGTCGGCGAACGCTCCCGGAGCCAGCACGCCGATCTTGCCTTCCATGTCGAGCATCACCGCCGCGCGGGAAGTCGCGCTCAGGATCGCATCCATGGGCTGCATGCCAAACTCGACCATGCGCGAGAACTCCTGCGCGATGGGCTCCGTCCACGGAATCCCGCCCATATCGGTGCCGAAGACAATTTTCACCCCCGCTTTAAGCGCCTTTCTGAATGAGGGTTCGTGCACCGCAGCCCGCAGCCGGTCGCGCTGCCCAGCCTCCGAGTCCGGAGGGCCCCAGTCGGTGTAGTACACACTGAGCGTCGGCACATACCAGGTGCCTTGCTTCAACATTTGCGCGATCGCGGCGTCGTCAAGATCGAGCCCGTGCTCGATAGAATCGCATCCGCCATCGAGCGCGCGATGCAGCCCGATCCCGCTGTAGGCGTGGCACGCGACTTTCTTTCCCCAGCCATGAGTTTCATCCACGATCGCGCGCAACTCTTCCACCGTGAGCGTCGGCTGCGACACCAGTTCGCCGTTCTTCCCCACCCACGAGCGATGCGTCATGTACACCTTGATCCAGTCCGCGCCGTGGTCGAGTTGTTCGCGCGCCGCCTTGCGCGCTTCGACCGGACCGTCAACGATCTGCGCCCCTTTCGGCATCTCCAGCTCCGGAGCGTACCCCTCCAGCGGATATCCTCCGGTCGTCGAAATAGCCCGCGTCGCAACCAACAGCCGCGGCCCCGGAATGTACCCCGCCTCGATCGCCTGCTTGATGCCGATGTCGCCATAGCCCGCACCCTCGGTCTCGACGTCGCGCAGCGTCGTGAACCCCTGCTCCAGCGCCCGGCGCGCCGAGACCGTGGCTCGTGCCGCGCGCAGCGCCAGGGGCGCCGTCAGAATGTTGGCGTCGTACCCACCTTGGGCGGGAGCTTCTCCTTGCAGAAAGATGTGCGTATGGGAGTCGATCAGCCCCGGCAGCACGGTGGCCTTTGAAAGATCGATCACGGTCGCGCCCGCAGGTATCTTGGCCGCCGCGTCCGAGACGCTCTCGATGCGATTGCCCCGAACGATGATCACCTGATCACGCCGCGGCTGGTCGGATTTGCCATCAATCAGGGTACCGGCGCGAATCACGGTGACGGCGGGCGCCGCGCTCTGACCGGCGCTGCTTTGACCAAAGGCGACTCCGCCAAGAAGAAGACTCGCGATCATCCAAACGAAGAGCTTGTTCATGTAGATTCCCCGGAGCGCATGGTTCGCGTGAGACGATTCGATACCGGCCGTGTACTCCGCCCCGTAAGCCTAAATTAGAGTGGCCTGACAAAGTCAAGGCCGCGCCCTGAGGCGCGGCCTTGGATTTTAGGAAGGCGCCAAGCTAATGGCGTCTTCAGATTGATTAGAACCGAACGCGAGCACCCACCTGGATCGTTCGATTGCCTCCGGTGACTCCCTGAGCAGAACCACCTGAGACGCCGAAACTCGATTGCGAGAACAGGCCCCAGGGCTGCGGTGGGTCGAGCCACTGATTGTGATTGAAGATGTTCGAGAACACGCCTTGGAACTCCAAAGCCACTTGCTCGGCAATCCTTACGCTCTTCCTGATGCTGAAATCTACGTTCCAGTAGGGCAGGCCCGTGACGAAGTCTGTAGATCTGGTATCCATGCCCAGAATCGGGTTGCGGAAGCTGTTGAACGCCTGGGTGGAGTCCTTGAATATATTTGGGAAAGCTCCTGGAGTGCTGCTGCTGTATGCGTGACCAGTCTGAACAGGGCCCATCTGGATGGCCGTCGCGGTGCTGTTAAAGTTGATACCATCCATGCCGCCGAACTCCTGCCCGGAGAAGCCCGAGGTCCACACCTGGAGAGGCTGGCCACTTCCCGTCGTGAATACCGTCGAGAAGGTCCAACCGCCCAACGCTCGTCCCACCAAGCCTTGTTGGCCCTTGTAGAAGGGCGGGCTATACACGATAAACGTGTTGTAGATAAATTTACGATCATAGAACTGCCTGCCGTACATCTGGTTCAAGTTGAAGGAATCATCGGGAGAGTACCCGCTGGTGGCCTGAACCAGGGCGCCAGTACCCAGCGCCTTTGACCATGTGAAGTTCGACTGCATGGTCATGCCCTTCCAGTCTGCCATTTTCAGTGAAACGAAACCGGCGTTGTAGTCTCCGTGCCCGACGGTGGCATTCATGCCAACGCCTGACGTGAGCTGGCCTTGGCTGCCGAAAGAGGAGCCCGCGATGGGAGTGTTCATCATGGTGGGAGCGAAAGCGAACGCGCCGCCGGTGCTGCCGTTGACGGGAGTGCACTTGCCGTTACCGGCCGGACAATTGACTCCGGCGTCCAGATCACTCCAGAGCGTCCACACTTGCTGAGCGGCAAGGTTGCCGCCTTCGTTCGCGACCATCGTTGCCGTACAGGTTCCCGGCTTGCAGTAGCCTGTTCCGGCGAGTGCGGTCTCAAAGAAGGGTTGGGGGGTCACGGCTCCCGCACTCGCGGCGCACTTCCCACCGGCCATTCCAGCAAAGCCGCCACAGTATTGCAGGACTACATTGGCGTAGGCCTTATCAAAGCGCTGGCCGCCCATCGTCATCATGTAAGGAACGGCGTTGATGTTGATCGGCTGATATTCGTGAGTAATCCTCCGGCCGATATAGCCGAACTCGAGGGTGAGTTTGCGCGATAGTTGGCGCTGAATGGTGAAGTCAAACGAGTCCACGACGTTGGGCCGGAAATGAGGATCCAGGCCCTCGCCGGCGCCCGCCGCGATCGCGTTGTATCCAGGAAAATCGGGCTGCGGAAGGGTGGAATTGGCTGCCGGAATCGGAGCTGCCAGACCATCTGTTCCAATGCGGAATGCGTTGGAGAAGGAAACAGGGTTCGCGCTGCAATTGCCGCCCGCCCCGCCAGCCACAGGATTATTACTAGCGTTATTGAAGCACTGGACCGGCTGAATGAGGCCTGTACCCAGCAAAGGTACCAGCACCAAGTCGACGCCATTGAGCCGTCCATATACGCGACCGTAGCCGCCGCGAACCACCGTGTCCTCATGGCCAAACACTTTGCCCATCATAGAGTCACTGTCAAAGCGAGGATTCCAAGCTGCGGCCAAGCGCGGACTGAATTCGGCGTAGAACGGATCATACGGGTACTTTCGCCCGTTCTCCGAATTGCCGACAAGGTTGAATCCGACGATTGGGTTGTAGACTTGACCCTGAAGAGCGGCCTTCTCCCGGGATTTCAAGTAGCTCTCGGTATCGATAAGCTGGTTGGCCTGATCGACAAACTCCACTTGCTTTCCGTTTTTCTCTACGGGTGGCATTTCCAGCGTCCACCCCAAGCCGTAAGTAAGGGTGAAGGTCGGCTTCATGTGCCAGGTATCGCTGAAGTAGACGTTGTAATAAGGAATTATGCTCTGATCGAACGCCGGTGTCAGGGGTGGATTCAATTGCAGAGTGGACCCTGACCGGGTATACGCAATCTGCGAGATAGAAACCACGCCTAGCATCGCGGCAGTGAGGGCGTCGCAGTTCGTGATACTGACACCTTTGTTGATCGTTGGGTCACACATAGGCAGTGGGGACGCCATGCCCGAGCCATTCGCGCCCAACCCCATCTGATAGACTGGCTGATAGTTGATGCCGCCGCCGTTATCAGTCCGTTGATGCCAGTTGAAATTGTGCTGATACTGGCCACCGAATTGGAAGAGGTGATTGCCTTTCAGCATCGAAAGGTCATCGCGAAACATCTGGTCATGTCCATCCCAGAAGCGCGTGCGGCTTTGCTGGGTGTTCACATTGTAGGGACCCAGATTCTCGAAGTGAGACTCGCCGTTACCGAGCTCCAGCGCTCCTCCCAGTCCCGACAGTTGAGGCACGTCTCCCACTCGCCCCCATTGCCACCAGTTCCGGAGGAAACTGTAATGAAAGTCGTTGGTGACGTTGGGCGAAATGTTGGTCGTTAGGCCTGTTACCAGATACCATGCCTGCTGCGGATCGCTGGACTGGCTCGATGGTACTCCCAACGTGTCGCCGGAGAAGAAGCCGCCGATGTCGACTTGGTCTGAGGTAGCATTCAAGCCGAACTTGAAGTACCGGTAACTGGACATGAAGTGCCACTTCTGGGAAAAGTCGTGATCGATGCGCCCCACCATGAAGTTAGTCTTCTGCGGTAGCTTCACATTGGACGTGAATCCCAGCACGTTGACGTTGTCGCAAATCGTCGCATTGATGCAGTTGAAATTCGATGGCGGCTCGTACTTTTGCCAGAGCTGACCGACCACAGAATTGAGGCCAATGGACCTAGGATCGCAAAGTCCGCTCGCGAACCCGGTGCACCCGTTGCTGCCTGGTACGGATTTGCCTGTAGCCGGGTCGGTAACAGCTGTCGGATTCAGATTGTAGACCGTGCCAGAAGTTGGGTCAGTAAGCAGGCCGACTTTCATCCGCGGCGAGGGGACGTCACGGTTAATGCTGACAGAGTTGTCGGGCCAGCGAAAACCCTCATAGTTGAAGAAGAAGTAGGTCTTTCCGCCAAGGACTTCCTTGGGGATGAGCGGGCCACCGATCGCGCCGCCGAAGCGGTTGTAATGGAAGCTGGGAAGGCTGTTAGCCGATTGCCACGAATTCGAAGACCAATTGTTATCCAGGTAATAGTCGTAACCGGTTCCATGGAACGAGTTGGTCCCGCGCTTGGTAACGACTTTGACTTCGGCGCCAGACGAACTGTTGAAATCGGCAGTCTGGCCGGCGGTGTTGACCTTGAATTCCTCCACGCTGTCCTGCGGGGTCGGCATCACGCCGGTCGGCTGACCGGTCAAATAGAAGCTATTTTGGGCAGCCACGCCGCCGGTTGGGTCTCCTGCGTAGGTGGTGGTGTAGGTGGACATGTTGCCGTCCATATCGTTGCTGTTGTTGCCGCCGTCGAGCGAAAAATAGCTCTGGTCATTGACGGTTCCACCAACGCTGCCTTCGGGGCTCACACCGGGCTGCAGTTCGACGAAGCTGCTGACGTCGCGGCCGATGCTGGGCAGTGAGTCCAGCGCAGCGCTCGTGATCGTGTTTCCCACCGTCGCATTCATCGTCTGTAATTCGTTTCCGGCAGCGGTTACCTCCACTACCACATTGCTGCCGCCCACCTGCAGGGTCATGTTCGCCGTCGTCGAACTGCCGACTTGAACGGTGACCTGCGTCTTACTGGTAGAAAAACCTTGTTTGCCGACCGTCAGTTCGTAAGTGCCCGGGGCCACGTCGACGAAAATGTATCGTCCCGCCTCGTTCGTGGTCGCGGAACGTGCGTTCTTCGTCGCCGTATCGGTGAGCGTCACTGTGGCGCTATTCACTACCGCATTGGTTGGATCGGTAACGGTGCCGGAAAGCGTGCCGGTATTGGTCGACTGTGCCCAAATGGGCGGAGCACTGCTGACCCAGAGCACAGTAGAGCAGACAATCAGACCCGCGAACAGCGAAGAAAGAATCTGGTGATGGACACGCATGGCAGAGCCCTCCTGGAACAGTGATCTGGCAAACGATCACACGGAAAAGTTTGTTGGCCCCCGCTTGCGAGAGGCCGTGGGAGAATCAGCACGTGATATCGCACAGCACGAGATGAAGGCACCTGCACAAATTCCCCTGTTAGGTCCGAGACACTAACACCGTTGACTGAGCGAAAACAAGTAGTAATAGCACCAAATCAGTAAATCGATCGTAGAAATCACAAAGTGTTATCTTGCGAGACATAACAACACGGAACTGTTAGTAGATCCGGGAGAGAGATTCGGATTTCGAACCGCGGTAGCCAACTGTGAGTGTTCTCGTCTCGATTGGCAAGATCTCAGGCGCGAGCTGCCGTGAAGCAGTCTCAAATTATTAGGACGGGCGCAAACGCACGTCGAATGAGGGCTACGCTTCCACCACCGCGTCCGCCTCAATCTCCACCAGAATCTCTGGCGAGATTAGGGCGCTCACCTCGACCATCGACGTGGCCGGACGAACATCCCGGAAGAATTCGCCGTGTGCCTTGCCGATCTTTTCCCACTCCGCGATGTTAGTGACGTACATGCGAGTACGCACAACATCTTTCATGCTCGCGCCTGCCTTCTTCAATGCGCTTTCGATATTCTTGAGCGTCTGCACCGCCTGCGCATATACGTCGCCGACGCCGACGATCTTTCCATCCGGCCCGGTCGCTGTTGTTCCCGACACGTGTACATAGGGCCCCACTTTCACCGCCCGCGAATACCCGACGACCGGTTCCCAGGGTGTGCCGCTCGAAATTTTCTGCCGCTCCATGCCAATTCCTCCATGGCGACTCATTCTACAAGCCGCACCACGCCATTCTGACACCCGAAATTAGCAGCCGTGTGTTATGAGTGCCAGCAAAGTACAGCAAAACCCACGTGCCTCCTAACGGATCACGTGCACAACCCGTCTGAAATACCGCCTCTTCTAACTGATCAGGAAAATGAATCATGCCGATAAACAAAAGTCACTTGCGTTGCACTATCAAACTGAGGTATCAACTCCTGCAAGTGGCTGAAACTCCGTGCCGGGCAGGGGGTTCAGGGGGCCCAAAACTATGATTCCGGAATCGCATCCGCTGCAGCAGCTATTTCAGGATCTTGTCGGACGGCATTACGCCGAAGAGATCGGCATTCGCGATCCGCAAGTCGTCGCTTATGTCTCGCATCTGCTGGCCGAGTTCTGTGAAGCCGAGCAGCTTTTCAAAATTCGCGATGGCTCTAACGGTCCGTTGTCCGACGTCGGAGAAATGTTGCTGCAATCCGATCCCGTCTACGGCCCCGCTCCTTCGTTTGACCGCGAGCGCCAGGTGCGCAAACACATCGGCGACTACACTTTGTTTTTCGCCGGAATGTTTCCCGAAAGCATCAATCACCTTCGCCTGCGGCGTCATCGGCTGGAAAATTTTGTGGAATGGATTAAAGCCGGCAAGGAGAGCTATTACATCGTCTCCAAGTTCGAGCACTTCGAGTACGCCAAGGTCGCGCCTTTGTTCGCCAGCCTGGCGCAGAATTTCGAAGGTTGCGTCTACGGCCTGAACATGGTGAAGAACGATCTTGAGGAGATGCAGCACCCCATCACCCGACGCGCCGACGATCTGATCATGTAGCCCCCGGTTAGGCGCGCGCTTTCACCTTCGCGGATCGGCCGTGCTCGCCATGCGGTAAAAGCTCAGCGCCGCGCTGCCCTGTACGAGTTTGCGGAATCTTCGCAGAGACCCGAACCGTTCTCCTGGGTCAAAATTCTTCTCGTGCTCTGCAATAACCATCGACACCGCCCACACCACCGGCGATTCCGCCAGTGCCTGCAGGGTTTCGCTGTAGGCATCTTTCATACGGTAGGGTGGGTCGATAAATACGACGTCCGCAGCCACATGCTCCCGCTCCATGCGCCAGAAGGCGCTCGGCAATTCTCCACGAACGAGTTCGAATCCGCTCTCAACGTCGAGGCTTTTCAGGTTCCCGCGGATTACATCGGCCGCCGCCGCTGACGATTCCACAAAGTAAACCTGCTTCGCTCCCCGGCTCAGGGCTTCGATTCCGACCGCTCCCGTCCCGGCAAACAAGTCGAGCCAGACGCTGCCTTCCAGAGCCGCTGGATTGCCCGCCGTGAGCACGTTGAACAGCGTCTCCCGCAGCCGGTCTGACGTCGGGCGAATATCCATGCCGCGCAATGAGCGCAGCGGCCGGCTCCGGTATTTCCCCGCGATCACTCGCATGGCTCTGTACCTTCGGTTGCCGCCATCAGATTATCCATCCATGTAGAATAAACGGAGCGAGAACTATGCGAAGCTGGTCCATTCCGGTTGGCCGTCTGTTTGGCGTTGACGTCCGCGTGCACCTGACTTTCTTGATTCTGCCGCTGTTCATTTTCTGGACGGAGTCGGTGGCACATCAGGGGGTGGCCAATGGTCCTCGTGACCTTGCGCTCGTTGGTATCATTCTGGCCTCGGTTGCCGCACACGAGTTCGGCCACATCCTTGCCGCCCGGCGCTACGGCCTGATTCCCAAGGCCGTGATCCTGCTTCCACTCACCGGCGTCACGCTCTTCGACGAAACGCACGGCGAGAGACCGCAGCCTGCCGGCATGCTTTGGAAACGCGAGATTCGACTCGCCGTAATCGGGCCCTTGGTGAATGTCGCGCTGGCTGCCCTAACCGTTGCTATCGTGAACACCACGGCACCCGGAATCCAGCTGTGGAAGTGGCCATTCCTGCAGTCGGCCAACCTGCCGCGCAGCGTGGTTTGGGCCAACCTTTATCTGGCCGCCCTGAATTTGATGCCCGCTTATCCGCTTGATGGCGGGCGCATCCTGCGCGCGATCTTCTCCCGCAAGCTGGACCTTTCCTCCGCCTCGCGGCGGGCCGTCTCGATCAGCAATGCGATCGCTATGGTTCTGATGATCGCCGGCCTGTTCAGTGACACCTGGCTGACCATGGTCGGCGTGATTGTATTTTCAGCCGCCCAGCTGGAAGAACGCGCCCTCGTGTTCCAGTCGGTGCTGGACAACGTCCGTCTCGAAGAAGTCATGCTCACCGACTTCGCCACTCTCTCGCCCGCCGACACGCTGGAGGATGCGCTGGAGAAGGCAGTTCATTCGCTGCAGGACGATTTTCCCGTGGTTCGGGGCAGCGACATGGTGGGAGTGATTTCGAAGCAGAGCATTCTGGAAGCGCTACGGGCGGAGGGGAACGGCTACGTTCAAGCAGTGATGAATAAGATTTTCGAGGTTTCCCTGCGGCAGGATTCGCTCGGCTCTGCCTTCCGCAAACTCACCTCGCGCAATTCCAGCATCATTCCGGTGGTCGAGGACCAACGTCTGGTCGGCATCGTCACCCTGCAGAATCTGATGCACTCGATGGCCCTGCTGGCCGAAAGCCGCAAACTGCGGCGCGAAGAATCGGAATCGTAAGCAAATCTCAGATTGTAGATTGTAGATTTCAGATAGAACCCACGGTGAAGAATAGGGTCTTTAGCAGTAAAGACTCTGATATAGGGCAGCGCGAGCAAGATTGGTGCGAGGCTCCGGGCTTCACGCCCGCAGCTGCCGGGTACCGCATTTTCGTGGGGCAACGGCCTGCCATGCGGGCTCGCGCCTGCGCCGGCTAGCGAGGGTCCGGGAATATTAGGAGCAATCCCGCCAGCGGGCGAGTCGAGTAGTAGTCCAAGTTCCGGGTCAGGTGGGCACCTTTGAATTTGAAGGGAGCGCCATCGCTGTTGCGCCAGTAGCCAGGCATTCCGGCCGCATTGCTGAACGTGTAGTTGGGGTCGGCGGAAGGGTCCGGGAACCAGCATTCCATCACAGAAACGGCGTTGGTCTTTTCATCGTAGGCGTGAAGGACATTGGCGTGGCCGCCCATGATAGAGGAGCCGAACGCGATGATGATCGGGAAGGCCGGGAGCCGGGAGCTGGCGAGTAGAGGCTTGAGTTCCCCGGGGGCGATGCGGCTGCTTCTCAGGCCCGTATGGCGGCCGCTGAGGAAGGTCATAAAGCGATTCACGTCCACCGTGCCGTTTGGCGTGACGATGCCCGAACCGGAGCCCGCCGCTAACACGTTGAGCTGGGTCACGGGCCATTGTTCGGGGGCTGCGCTCAGCCACCACGAATAACAGGCGGCCCAGCAGGCGGTGGCATCCACCTGTCCTTGGGGCGGCACCATTTTCAGCGGGTCGGGCGCAAACGCCATGCCCATAATCGCCAGTTCCATCAGTCGCAGCGCTGGACCTCGGCGGTCGATGACGCCGTCGGCGACTTTCAACCTGCCCTGAGATATCCAGAATCGCTGGAAGTCCAGAATGGCGTCCACCAGATCCGGATCGCATTTTCCGTTCGGCAGCGCCTTGGGCACGTCTCCGGTGGCAGCGAAGTAACTCTTTTTGCCGCCAAGGTTCTCCTCTATTTGGCCGATTTGGTCGATGATGTACTGCTGGTCGTCAGTGAGATTGAGGACGTTTTGCGTCTTCCAGCGCAAACCGACCGGGCCATCGAGCGGATCACCCCATCTTCGTGTCTTACTCATGGACGCCTCGTCACACACAGCGCGCGGCTCAGTCAGGAGCCCTCACGCCCCCGCCAGTCCAGCGCGAGCGCCTGTCTAACGCAGTCTGCAGCCGGCAACCGCTGCACCACCTCGTGAAAGTTCTGCGGCAGGCGGAGCAGCGCAACGCGCGCGGGATCCTCCGTCCCCCACGTCCTGGCAGCACGGTGCCCGTTATCTTAGATTGGAAATCTAAAATCTACAATCTCAAACCGCTCCTAGAACAGCCGCACCGCCTTCGCCTGTTGCACCGCTGGTATCTTCTTCAGCCTCGCCAGCACTTCCTCCGGTACCTGCACGTCCACGTGGACGACGGCAATCGCTTCGCGTGGCTGCTCTGAATCTTTATCCAGGCTGCGCCGCCCCAGGGAGAAATCAGCGATGTTAATCGATTCCTCCCCGAGAATCGTTCCAAGCTTTCCGATCACGCCCGGCACGTCGCGGTTCCGCATGTAAATCAGGTTGCGCTCCAGCGGAGCCTCGACATCGATACCATCCACATGCAGCAACCGCGGGGCATTCCCGTGCAAGACCGCGCCCTTCACCAAGTGCTCTTCCGTCGAACTCTTCAGAGAAATTGAAAGAACGCTACCCGCGCCTCCGGTCGAGGCCTTCGTCTTCGGCGATTCCAGCACCCGCAGTCCGCGCGCATCGGCAATCGCAGCCGCATTCACCAGATTCGCCTTCTCCTCAAGCGCCTGGTTGAGAATGCCCTTAATCGCCCCGTTGCGAATCAACTCCGTCTTCCACTCCGCAATGTGGCCGCTGTAACGGATTGAGATTTCTTCAATTGTCCCTTCCGAAACCTGCGCCAGAAACGCTCCCATGCGTTCCGCCAGCACAATGTAAGGCTGCATCGCCGCATATTCCTCGGCCGAAACCGAAGGAACATTCACCGCATTCTGGATCACGCCGTGTTTCAAATACTCCTTGACCTGCTGCGCGATCTGCACGCCTACCGCCTCCTGTGCCTCATGCGTCGATCCACCCACGTGCGGAGTGAGCACCACGTTTTCGAGCGCCAGCAAGGGCGAGTTCTTCGGAGGCTCTTCCGTAAAAACGTCGAGCGCAGCCGCCGCGACCTGCCCATTTTTGAGCGCCTGCGCCAGATCGCCTTCATTCACCAGTTCGCCGCGCGCACAATTCACCAGCCGCACCCCTTTCTTCATCTTCGCGATCGACGCTGCGTTGATCATCCCCGTGGTCTGCGGCGTCAGCCCGACGTGCAGCGAGATGTAGTCCGCGCAGCCATAAATCTCCTCAAGCCCGGCCAGCCGGATGCCCTGTTCCTTTGCCACCGTGACTGAAACAAACGGATCGTGCGCTACCAGTTCCATACCGAACGCCCGCGCCCGGCGCGCCACCTCCATTCCAATCCTCCCCAGCCCGATGATGCCCAGCGTCTTCCCCCGCAGTTCGGTGCCCTGCAGCGATTTCTTCTCCCACCGGCCGGCGTGCATCAGCGCGTCTGCCCGGCACAAGTGGCGCGCCATGGCGAGCATCATCCCCAGGGTTTGCTCCGCCACCGCTACTGCGTTTGCTCCCGGCGTATTCATCACCGCGATGCCCTTATGGGTCGCCGCTTCGAGGTCGATGTTGTCCACCCCTACGCCGGCCCGCCCAATCACCCGCAGCTTCTTCGCATGGGCGAGAAGCTTGGCATCCGCCTGCACTGCCGAGCGCACGATCAAGGCATCTGCCGACTGCAGATGTTCCGCCAGCTTGCCTTCCAGTTGGTCCGCGGTGAGCACGGTCCAGCCCGGCTCCTGCAGTTCAGCCAAGGCCGATCCCGAGATTTTTTCCGCCACAATAATTTTCACGTATGGGTTCCTTTGATCTGTGATCCGATTTCAAACATCCGCCAGACAATTCCTTGACCGAAAATTGACATGGCTCTGACACTCCCGCGGGCTTGATTTACTAGACTCGTCGTCAAGTGGAGCGCTCGCCCACAGGAGAACCTTATGACCACCCTTCGAAAACTCAAACCTGTCAAAACAATGCTGCTTGTCACTCTGATCGCGTCCACCTCGGCGTGCGGATACAAGTCCAAGACCACTCCTCCTGCAGCCGGGAATGTCCCTGCGATCGCACAGCTCGCTCCCGCCAGCATGAAAGCGGGTAGCGCTGGGTTCACCTTGACCGTTAATGGAAGTAAGTTCAACACGAACGCAGTGGTGAACTGGAGCGGCTCGGCGCAAACCACAACCTACGTAAGCAGCGGCCAGCTCTCCGTGGGCATTCCCGCTTCGGCCATCGCGACCGGGGGCACGGCCTCGGTGACAGTGACCAACCCAGGCACCGCCGGGACGGGCTTGTACGGAAGCGGCGGCACCATGCCGGAGACCTCGAACAGCATGACCTTCACCATCAACTAAGCTGCGGCTTCTATTGGCGCGGCTAGGTTGGCGGGAGAGTCTCGATACCGTCGTCAGGCGCCCACCAGTTGGCGCTTCTCGAGCAGGGCGCGGGCGTACACTTCCTGCGCCGCCCGCACCGCAGCTCCATAGTCGACACTGTTCTCGGTCACACGCGCTAGAACGTGTTCGAGCGCGCCCAGGATCCCAACTGTGTCAAGATAGTCGTAGTAGCCGATGTGCGCGATTCGGAAGATCTTCCCTTTCATCTCTCCCTGGCCGTTGGCGACGACTGCATCGAAGGACTCGCGGAACTCCTTTACAATCTTTCCCGAGTCGAGCCCGTCGGGCGCGCAGATCGCGGTCAGCGCCGCTGCCGGCGAAGACGCATACAACTTCAATCCCAAAGCCTTCGCTCCCGCGCGCGTCATCTCCGCGCAAAGCTCGGCATTGTTGACCAGTTCCTCGCGGCCCTTGGCCACATCGCCGTTGCCCATGCCGCGGACGAATTCCAGCGCTGCCCCCAGCGCCGCAAATAGAGATGTCGCTGGAGTGTAGGCCGTCTCGCCCTTGGCGGCCGATTTCCGCTCCTTGCGCAGATCGAAGTAATACCGCGGCGAGGTTGTCCCATCCATGCGCTTCCACGCCCGCTCGCTCACCGCGCAATAGGCCAGACCTGGAGGCATCATCAGCGCCTTCTGCGATCCGCCGATGATCACGTCCACACCCCAGCCGTCCACATCAAGGTGCGTCGTGCCCAGCCCGGTGATCGCATCCACCACCAGCAGCGTGTCATTTCCTGAAGCCCCGCCGTGTGCCCGCACGATCTTCGCGATGCCTTCCACGTCATGCCGCGCTCCGGTGGAACTCTCGGTGGCCTGCACAAACACCGCGCGCACGCCCGGCGTTAGCTTCGCTCGAACTTCTTCCAGCGAGATCGTTTCGCCGTACGGTGCGCTCAGCACGTCCACGGCGCAGCCGAAGGCCTTGGCCAGACCTGTCCAACGTTCGCCGAACTTTCCCGCCGTCAGCACCAAGACCTTGTCGCCCGGGGACGTTAGATTCGACACCGACGCCTCCATCACGCCGGTGCCCGAAGATGCCAGGACGAGCACATCATTTTTCGTGCCAATGAATTCCTTCATGTCGCCGAGCACGCGCTGGAACAGCGCCCGAAAGTCAGCGGTTCGATGATGCGCCGTAAACGAAGCCATGGCCGACTGCGCCGCCGGCAGCAGCGGGGTCGGCCCGGGAGTAAAAAGACGATTCTTATGCAACATGATCACATCCTTATAGGTAGGAATAACCCTCTAGTTTACCGGAACGCCGCGCCGGGAGCACGAATTCGACGCCAGGGTGCCTCACCCTTCTCGCGCTTTTTGCGAGAGGGTAGGGATGTTGACTTTGAATTGTGATCGCCGGGGCAACTAAGCTTGCCTTTGATTGAGACCGACCACTGTCCCCCTCATACGACCGTCTATAATCCCCCCATGAGCCTAGTCGAACAGATCCAGAAAGACATCGTCACCGCCATGAAAGCCAAGGACGAAGCGCGCCTCTCCGCGCTGCGCATGGTCAAGAGCGCGTTGCAGCTTCGCCAAGTGGAAAAAATGGCGCCGCTCGACGACAAAGAATCTCAGGCCGTGCTGGCCACGCTGATCAAGCAACGAAAAGAATCGGTCGAGCAGTTCACCAAAGGCGGAAGACAGGAAATGGCCGATAAAGAAGCCGCCGAAATCGTCCTGATCGAAACCTATCTCCCCAAAGCCGCCGCCGAGGCCGACGTTGTAGCCGGTGTGAAGGCCGCCATCGCGGAAATGGGAGCGCCCACCATGAAAGAAATGGGCACTGTGATGAAGAACGCCATGGCCCGCTTCAACGTCGCCGGCATGCGAGTGGATGGCAAAATGGTCAGCGAGATTGTGAAAAAAGAGCTGGCCGGGAAGTAGCAATTATCCATGTGGGGACAGCCGCATCGGCTGTCTGGTGGAGCGCAGCTCGACAGACTTTCTGGAGGCAGACAGATTGGGTGTTACGGTCCACTTTGAAGGAAAACTAAGAGGCGAAGAAGCCTTTGCCGCCCTTTTACGCCGCACTGAAGAAACCGCCAGGGCAAGAATTTAGCTAACCGAAAGATTTGAGAACGACGAAGTTACGCTCTTGCGGTTCGGCCAGATGAGGAGGACTGGGACTACAAAGGCTCCACAAAGGGGATCATCCTTTACCTTTATGAGGACTGCGAACCCCCTTAACCTTGAATTTGACCGAGACCTCTGCATTCGGGAGTGGGTGAAAACCCAATTCGCTGGAGCGTGGACGTACCTAGAACTGATCGCGCTGTTGAGAGTACTCCAGCAATTCTTCGAGGACTTTAAGGTCGAAGACGAAGGGGGATACTGGGAAACGGGAAACGAGGCCACGTTGGCTGACCACATTACGCCGCTGCGACGAAGCGATTGCCGAATTGCTACGCGAAAATCCGTCAGCTCAAATCAAAAAGAGAGCCAAATGGCAGGTTGACGGATTTGATCAAGTAATTCCCTCGAGTCAGTTCGTGGATACGCCTCCTAGGAGTCGTGCCACAGCCAGCGAGCCGAGCATTCGCTCGGCTGGACGGCCGGGGGCGGCCGTCCCCACATGGTTCGTGCCTGTCACTTACTCCTCTGCAACTCCCGATAAGCCTCGCTCTTCGAGATTCCCCGCTCTTTCGCTACTTTCTTCAGGGCTACCTTTTCATCCACCTTCTCTTCTGCCATGATCTGCTCTACGCGCTGACGCACGCTTGGACGGGCAAGAGTGCCCGTCTCCACACGAGCTTCGCCTTCCTCCTCCTTATTGATCAGAAGCGTGATCTCGCCCTTCACCGAATCGCGCGCCTTCAGATTCTCCAATACCTCGCCTGCGCGCCCGCGCAGAAATTCCTCGTGCAGCTTGGTTACTTCGCGCGCAACTACTACATGCCGAGCGGCACCCAGAACCTCGACCACGTCCGTAAGCGTCTCAACAATCCGGTGCGGAGCTTCATAGAACACCTGGGTCCGCGGAGAATTCTTCACAGCCTCCAGCGCCGCGCGCCGCTCCCCGCGTTTCGCCGGCAAGAATCCGCTGAAGCGAAATGAATCCGTTGGCAATCCGCTCGCCACCAGCGCCGCCAGAAACGCCGACGCTCCGGGCACCGGCAGCACCGGCAGGTGATGCCGTACCGCCAAAGCGATCAGCCGGTACCCTGGATCAGAAATCCCGGGCATGCCCGCGTCGGTCACCAGCGCCACGCTCGCGCCCTCCTGCATCTGCTTAACCAGTTCCGCCGACTTCGTCATCTCGTTGTGTTCGTGATAGCTGGTCGTCCGGGTCGCGATCGCATAATGATTGAGCAACTTCTGCGTCTGCCGCGTGTCTTCGCAGGCAATCACGTCCACTTCCTTCAGAACGCGCAACGCCCGCAGAGTAATGTCCTCGAGATTGCCGATCGGAGTTCCCACTAGATACAAGGCCGGCCCCGTCAGCGATTTCACTTCCGTCATGGCCGGAGTCTATCATCGGCACAGCGATGAAGATTGGAGATTGGTGATTGCAGACTCCCCGACCGACGTCCAAATCTAGATTCTGCACTCTGAATCTACAATCTGAAATCCAGCCGTAAGATTTCGCCGATGCCTACGGTTGTGCTAGCGTACGCAAGGCCAGGAGGCCGCTTATGACTGCGCGAGAGTTCCGTCAAATCGCCCTCTCTCTTCCCGACACCGAAGAGCGCGCAAATATGAACCATCCCGACTTTCGGGTCGGCGGAAAGATCTTTGCCACCCTCGGATATCCAGACAAAAACCGCGGCATGGTCAAACTACCGCCGGAAGACCAGCATTATTTTTCGAAAGACTATCCCGACGTGTTCATCCCGGTGAAGGGCGCCTGGGGACGACGCGGCGCCACCAGCGTCCATCTGAAAACCGCGAAAAAAGATGTGCTGCGCAAGGCCATCGAAGCCGCCTGGCGCAATACCGCCCCGAAACGCCTCCTGGAGCGCTAATTAGACTCTCAGCCCCCCGACTCCGCCGCGACTCAAGTCCCTGAACAACTGTAACCTCCTTTCGGCTGGATTTGGCATCAGAATAGGGCGATGCGGATAAGCCTCACTCTCATGATCGCGGGCCTGCTTTGCGGGTTGGGTCTGGGTGTCTCATCCGCGCAACAGGCGGTTCGCCCAACCGCGACTTCGAGCGCTATCCGGCACGCACCGAGTCGAAATCTTAGGGAAAAACCAAGTCGGACATTGAGCCCGGACGAGGGTTTGTCCGTAATCGCAGCCGCGCTCGATCGCAAGGTGCGTCTCCATTCCGGGCGCGACTGTTCACACCTGGTTCATGCCGTTTACGCGCGGGCCGGTTTCCCATATCGTTACGCGAGCTCCGACGATCTCTATGTTGGAGTCGACGAGTTTCGACGGGTGGAGGAGCCTCAGCCTGGCGATTTGATCGTGTGGCGCGGGCATGCGGGAATTGTCGTCCGACCGTCGCGGCACGTCTTCTTCAGCTTCATGAGTTCGGGGCCGGGGATTGATGACTACAAAACTACCTATTGGAGGAGCCGCGGGCGTCCTCGATTCTATCGTTACGTCAGGAATGATTTGTGTCCGGGCTGCTCCGCAGTCAGCAGAACCTTCGGGCGAGCCCAGGAAGATAAAGACAAGTAGTCACTCTCGATCGCCGGATTCAACTCTCAGCCCCTGCCTGCCGCCACTCGTTCCGCAATAAACGCCTTCATGATTTTTATCTGATCGGCGGTAAAAGTTTTCTTCCCCAGAAACCCTGCGAAGGTGCGCCGATAGTTTTGCGTACGGAGGTTGTGATTTCTCAATGCAACTTTTTCGCCTGCATAAATGAAATTCCAGTTGTTGAGGCGCCGGCCAGGCACGTTGCTCTTAGTTGGGTGCGCAACAAACCCCATTTTCTTGTTTTCCGGATCCTCCCAGACTTCCTGAAAGGTGAGATCGTCGGGCCCAACGCGGCATTTGTCCAGTTTGCCATTCTTATAGTCCTGAACAATCTCGCTCAGAGTGTCATCTTGCTTGACCGTGTATTCGAAAATCCTCGAGACGTGAGTGTCGCTGCCGGACATGCTTCCCGGATCCCACATGTAATTGCCTGGATCGGTAGAATGTCCCCCGTCATCAGACCCTCCGGTTTGCATTCCTAACATGTGACCGGTCTCGTGGATCGTGCAATTGGCGATGATCGATCCCAGTGCGGCCTCGGTCTCGGGGAAGGCGGGTTCACAGGTTCCCGGACTTACCTGCAGACGCATGGTCTTGATCGCGCGCACCCAAATCTCGGACTCGCCTGCCAAGACCGTGGTCCCACCGCCATTTGTGATGTCGGGCCGCGAACTCTCGCCATACGTGGGCAAGACGTCCATCTTGTTTTCGAACTTGACCACCAGATCATGGCCCGCCCGCGTCCCGCTGAAATCCAACTCCACGTCGAACGAGCTGAACTCATCCTCAATCTTGGTCTTAACGAAGTGCTGCAGTGATCGCGGCACTGCGGACGTCAGTCCCTTGTAAACGATCAGGTACTTATTCGCCATGGCTTGACTCCTGACTTCGCATCCGTGGTCACTCCCGAACACGACTATCTTCTTTTAGTGACTCTTCGGGCGCTTTCGTTACAAACCATGGATACGGTTTCGGATTCCCAGGAGTGCCTCAGTCTAAGTCGTGGCCACTCTGTTTTAGACGGCATCATCTTGACCGGAGCCGTTCTTCAGGCGGAGCGAAGGTCTCCCACAACTGACTGCCAAGGGAGATTCCTCGCCGTTGGTGAAAACGCCGGGCTTCGGAATGAGGCCTTACCGAAAGCTGCGGATTCAAACTTAGGAACTACCACCCCGGTCAAAATTGACGTCACTCCAGCCTCGCCCATAAAATCGAGTGGAACCCGGCGTAATTCGCAACGCTTCTCACCCATGCCACTTTACGAATACGAATGCAAGAAGTGCGGCCATCGCTTCGAAAAAATCCAGAAGTTTTCCGACAGGATGGTGAAGAAGTGTCCCGATTGCGGCGGCCCCGTGGAACAGATGATCTCGGCTCCGGCTGTCCAGTTCAAAGGCTCAGGCTGGTACGTCACGGACTACGCAAAGAAGTCTTCCTCGCCGGGAAGCAGCAGTGATTCCTCCTCGAAAGACAAGAAGGACGACAAACCCAAGTCAGACAGCGGCTCGAAAGATAGCCCGTCGAAGGAGACCTCCTCGAAAGAGTCTTCGTCCAAAGAAAGCTCCTCCAAGGAAACTCCCCGCAAAGGCTCAGGCAGGCATAAATAAGTTGATGCTTGACTGGCAACTGGCTACTGGTTTTTCAGTTCCCGCTCAAAATGCTCCTCGATCATGGTAAACAGGTGCACCCGCGCGTCCTTGCCGGAAATGCTGTGCATCTTGTTGGGGTAGATCATCAGCCGGAACTGCTTTCCCGCGCTGATCAGCGCATTAATCACTTGAACGCTGTTTTGAAAGTGAACATTATCGTCGCCGGTGCCATGAACGAGCAGCAGCGCGCCGTGCAGTTTGTCGGCCGACTTCGTGACATCGGACTGCTCGTACCCTGCTTTATCGCTCTGGAGCAGGCCCATGTAGCGCTCGGTATAGATGCTGTCGTAGTTCAACTGATCGGTCACGGGAGCCACCGCCACTCCGGCGCGAAAGCGCTCCGAATGCGTCATGGCATAGAGCGTCATCGAACCGCCATTCGACCAGCCCCAGATTGCAACGCGATCGCTATCAAGCTGCGGAAATTGCGCCAGTAGCTGGTCGAGCGCCGTGAGCTGATCTTTCAACTCCACCGCGCCGAATTCGTGCCGGATTGCCGTCTGGAACTTGCGGTCGCGACCCGGTGTGCCGCGGTTGTCCACTGCAAAAACGGCAAATCCCTTCCGTGCCAGGATTTCGTCGAAGGGATCGGGCAAGCTTTTCGTCACCATCTGCGCTGCCGGCCCTCCGTAAATGTGCACGATCACCGGAATTTTCCCGCTAGCCGGCGAGTCCGGGGGCAACAACAATCGACCATAAAGGGTCGTCCCGTCTTCCGCCTTGAACTCCAGGTACTTCGGCACCCGCAATCCGTATTCGGCCACTTCGTCGTGCGCCTTCCACACTGAGCTGCAGGAGCCACCCACGGCACAAAGCGATAAGCTCGTTGCGGTCTGCGGGCCGGAGAAGCGGTGGAGATAATGTTTCCCGTCATCGCTGAAGTCTCCAGAGTGCTGCCCTTCCTCGGAAGTGAGCGCCTTCAGTCCGGACCCGTCCAACTGCACCGAAAAAATGTGCTCCTGCCGCGGATCATCCTTGTTCGACTTGAAAAACACCGTGCCCGCAGCCTCGTCCACGCCCTCGATCTCCAGCACTTCAAAATCCCCCTTGGTCAGTTGCCGTTCCAACTTTGCGTCGGCCGCCATAGGGTTCTGCTTCTCGAAGCTGTAGAGGTAAAGATGCATGTTGCCATCGCGCCAACTCGGCCACAAAAATCGACCAGATTTCAAGAATTGCACCACGGCGTGATCGAAGTCGATCCAGGCCCCCGGGGTCGTCTCGGTCAACACGATCCGCGACTTGCCGGTTTTCGCGTCCACGAAGTACAGGTCCAACTTGTCTTCGGACCGGTTCAACACTTCCGCCCAGATCACTCCCTCGCCTACCCACCCGAATCGCGGAATGTAGGTGTCCTCGTCGCCGGTCAGCGAAATCCAGCGCACCTTCCCCCGGTCGGCGTCGACCACGCCCAACTTCACCACCGGGTTCGGATCGCCAACCTTGGGATACTTCTCCTCATCCACGGTAGGATGTGTCGGCATCCAATCCGTAATCGGATAGGTCGGCACCTTGCTTTCATCCATGTGCAGAAACACGATCTCCTTGCCGTCGGGTGACCAGAAATAATTGCTGCGCACGGCCAGTTCCTCGGCGTAGACCCAGTCAATATCGCCGTTGAAAAGATTGTCGCCGGTATCTTTGGTGAGCTGTTTTTCGTCTTTCCCGTTCACCGGACGAACATACAGATTGTGTTTCCGCACATAGGCAACGTGATTGCCGTCGGGTGAGAATTTGGGATCTCCGTTCGAATCGGGCGCTGAAGTAAACTGCACAGCGGTCTCCGTCCCTGGGTCATAGAGCCACAACTGCCCGCGCGAATTGAAAATCAAGTGCTTCGAATCGGGCGCCCACAAATACGATCCCACGTGATAGCGCGTCAGCCGCTCCTTTTCTCGCTCGTTCTTGACCTTGGTGACGTCCGGCGCCAGTGATGCCAGCTTCGCCGCGCTGACCAGCACTTTCTTCTCGCCCGTGGCCACATCCGCGTACCACAACTCACCGTTCTCGCTCTTCTCATCGCGCAGCACGAACGAGAGCTTCGTTCCATCCGGGCTCCACTCCGCGAACTCGGGAGCACGCCCGCCCAGACCCCCAGGCTGATAAATGGCCTCAATCGTCAGTGGTTTGGTGGGTGCGGTCTGCGCAACAACCCACCCCTCGGAAACGAGCACTAGCGGTGTGAGCAGAACAAAGGAAAACCAGGAAACGCGACTTTTCACGAAGATTCCTCACCCGGCAAGAAAAAGTAGAAGGCCCAACGCGCAAAGCAGAGAGTTTACACTGCCGCGGCGTTCATCCGCAGTGCATTGTCGTCGCAAAATCTCCACCGGTTCCCGCAGAGCGACTCCCCGCATACATGCTAGAATCAAGGTAGACCCAATGCCGGATGCTTCCTGACATCGAAAACCTGCTGCGGCTGCAAGACGCGGACAAGGAAATCCGCCGCCTGCAGGACGAGATCGCCGAATTCCCGAAACGCGTTGCCGTCATCGAGCAGAAGCTGGCCGGGACCAAAGCTCAGATCGAAAAGGCCCAAGCCGCCATCAAGGCCGACGAAGCCGCTCGCCGCAAGTACGACACCTCGATCAACGATCTCCGCGGCAAGATTTCCAAGTATCGCGACCAGTCTCTGGATGTAAAGACCAACGAGCAGTACAAAGCCCTGTTGCACGAGATCCAGTTCGCCGAAAAGGAAATCGCGGCGAACGAAGACAAGATTCTCGAGCTCATGGTCAACGCCGATACCCGCGACAAAGAGGTCAAGGCCGCGCAGGGCGAACTCAAAGCCGAAGCCGCCGAGATCGAGCAGGAGAAAGAGCAGGCCCGGCAGCGCACTGCTGAAGACGAGAAACTTCTCGCCGAATGGCGTGCCAAGCGGGAGCAGATGCGCGCTGGGGTGGACGCGGACCTTCTCCGCCACTACGAGCGTGTCTCCAAGTTTCGCGGCAGTGGCATTTCCGAAGTTCGCGATCACAAGTGCATGGCGTGTCAGGTCATGCTGCGTCCCCAAACTTACAATGAGGTGCGCTCCGGCCAGCAGACGGTGGTTTGCGATTCCTGCCAGCGCATTCTCTATTTCAATCCCGCCGACGAACTGGTCGACCAGAAGCCGGAAACCCACCGCCCGCGCCGGCACCATCCCAAAATCGACGCGCCCCAGGCCTGGTACTACCGCGCAGAGTACGCGGACACCGGCGAAGTCTATATCTGCCTGACCAACGCCGGAGGCCAAGCCAGTCGTCGCGTCTACGAAATTCACACCGGACGGCTTATCGGGGACATTCTCATCCGCGAGGGCGACTACCGTCAGGCCTTCCCCGAGGACATCACCGGAGCTATCCGCCTGAACGGCTTATGGAAAGAGGACGATCTCGACGGCTGGGGCACCGAACTTCCCATGGTCGTCCTAGATTCTCTGCAATCCGACCTTGACGCCGCTCGCCGCGAAGCCGCCTCCGGCTCCCATGCCAAGCCCGAACCCGCGCCCCCCGTAGCCCCCGAACACGCCGCCAGGTAGACACGGAGAAGTAGTGTGGGACCGGGTCCGTGACCCGGTCGTCGAGCGCAGGTCGACCATGCAGGCAGCACCCAAGCGCTATAAGTTTAAGATGACAGCATGCCCCAACCCCCGAGTCTCCCCACGGTCAAGATATCCGCCCGCGGCGCCACTCGCCTGAAGTCCGGCCATGTCTGGGTCTACCGATCCGACATCGTCTCCGCCGACGGTATCCCTCCCGGCTCCCTGGTCACCGTTTCTGACCTGCGAGGCAAGGCTCTAGGCATAGCCCTTTACTCGACCTCGTCGCAAATCGCTATCCGCATGATCTCGCCCGACCCCATCGCAGACTTTCCCGCCCTGCTTCGCCAACGCATCGGCAATGCAATCGCCCATCGCGAATGGCTGGTCCGCGACACCGACGCCTACCGCGTAATTTTCAGCGAAGCTGATTTCCTCCCCGGTCTCATCGTCGACCGCTACAACGACATTCTTTCTTTACAAGTGCTCACGCAAGGAATGGACGCCAACCAAGTTCGCGAAACCGTCATCTCTGAACTAACTCACTGCCTACACCCCATGTCGGTCATCGAACGCGTGGATCCGCGCGTACGCGAACTGGAGACTCTTCCGCCGCGCGCGTCCGGCCTGTTGCAGGGTGGTAAGACCGCCACCACTTTCACCATGAACGGCGTGCATTTTCACCACGACGCTCTCGAAGGCCAGAAAACCGGGGCCTTTCTCGATCAACGTGAAAACTACTCCGCCGCCGCCCAGTACGCGCACGGCGACGCCCTCGACGTCTTTTGCTATCAGGGAGGCTTCGCCCTCCACCTGGCGCCTCGCTGTTCACACGTCACCGGTGTTGACAGTTCACGCCCGGCCCTCGAAGTCGCTGACAAGAACGGCACTCTCAATGGACGCGATATCGAATGGATCGAAGCCAACGCCTTCGACTTGCTCAAGGACTATGCCTCGTCCAATCGGCGTTACGACACGGTCGTCCTCGATCCGCCCGCCTTCGCGAAAACGAAGCGCGACCTCGATTCCGCCCTGCGCGGCTACAAAGAGCTGAACCTTCGCGCCCTGAAAATGCTGCGCCCGGGGGGAATCCTTGTCACTTGCTCGTGCTCCTGTCACGTGAGCCAATCGAATTTCCTGGAAATGCTCGCCGACGCGGCCCTTGACGCCCACCGCACCCTGCGCCTAGTCGAGGTCCACGGACAAGCCAAAGACCATCCAGTCCTCCTCAACGTCCCAGAAACTGCCTACCTGAAGTGCGTCATTGCGTCTGTAAGCTAATGATAATAAGCAATATTAATTACTTGACAATATTACACTCAACTTTTATGCTTCTTTTACGCTAACTTGACGTCTAATCAGTTGACCGCAGCCCTCCTAAGAGTTCCCGGAGCCGGCCGCGAAACGTAAGAAGTCTCTGACTCAACCAATTTTCTCAAGGAGGATTTAGCCATGACCGTATTAACCCGTTGGGAGCCGTTCCGTGAGTTCGCAACCCTGCAGGATCGCATCAACCGCGCATTCCGCGAGTCCTACGCCGGCGCAGACCGCGACGAATCTCTGACCACATCAAGCTTTGCCCCCGCTGTCGACGTCTACGAAGACGAGCACAAGGTCACGCTGAAGATCGAAGTGCCCGGAATCGACGAGAAAGACATCGACGTCCGCGTCGAGAACAACACCCTGACCGTGCACGGCGAGCGCAAGATCGAGAAGGAAGAAAAAGAAGAGAACTACCGCCGCGTGGAGCGCCAGTACGGTGCCTTCACCCGCACCTTCACGCTGCCCACCACGGTCGACACCGAGAACGTTTCGGCGAACTACGACAAGGGTGTGCTGAAGATCAGTCTGCCGAAGAAAGCCGAAGCCAAGCCCAAACAGATCAAGGTAAACGTCGGCTCCGAGAAGCAGATCGAAGGCAAGGGCCCCAGCAAAGCCGCGTAAGTTGGCTGGGCTCGTGTAGGACCGGGTCTCTGCCTGTCCTGAGCGAAGTCGAAGGAACCCGGTCATCGAGTGAAGCTCGATTGCCTTTCGCCTGACTTCGGGAAGGGCCCGACTTGCAGTCGGGCCATCACGAGGCCAGTTATGATCAGGGCTTTAGCCTCAGAGGTCCGCGGGAGGCGGCCGAGATGGCCGCCTCCCATTCTTGTGTAGATTCATTTGCAGCTTGGCGAGCCGGCCAGAGTTGCCTGACAATGATGCTGTGAAAGCTACTCTAGCGGCGATTAACCAAATGCAAGCCGACGGTGTGATTGGCAAATACGCCATAGGAGGAGCAGTCGGCGCAACACTCTATTTGGAGCCGGCGGCCACACTCGACATTGATGTGTTCGTCATCCTGCCGATGAATGAAGGCAGTTCGCTGCTTAGTCTATCTCCGATCTACGACTACCTGCGAGAGCAGGGCGGAACGGTGCAGCATGAACATATCGTAATCGGCGGTTGGCCCGTCCAATTTCAGCCACCGGCGAACGAGTTGGAGCGGGAAGCCGTGGCAGCCACGCTGCAGGAGGTCTCGACCTGGGTGATGAGCGCCGAACACTTGGCAGCGATTGCCTTGCACACAGGACGAGCAAAGGACCACATCCGCGTGCTGCAGTTCGTTGAGCAGAACGCCGTCGACCGGGACAAGCTCAAGAGTCTTCTCGAACGCCACGGGCTGACGCAAAAATGGCAGGAGTTCGAGCGGAAGTACTTGGAAGGAAGTCATGGGTAAACAGGAGATGCGCAGGCAGCTCGCCTCGCTCAACTTCTCGGAGAAGCTTGAGATTCTTGAAAGACTCCGTGACCGCAGCGTTGCATTGGCCGCGGCCGGCCTGCGACGCAGAACCTGCGATGGCGCCGAGAATCCGGAAGATGCTCTGCAATTCTGCAATTGTTCAGACTGGGAGCCCTGTGGCTGCGGCCATCAACCCCCGTATCACTGCATGTGGTGCTGCCGGAAGCTAACTGCGGAACAGATTGTGGCAGCGAAACATCGCGGCTTTTATTCGCAGGAAGAGAGATAACTCCATGCCGATCCGTTGGGACAAATTCACCGTTAAAGCGCAGGAAGCTGTCCAGCGCGCCAGCCAGCTCGCCTCCGAGCACGGCAATCCCGAGCTTCTCCCCGTTCATCTGCTCGCCGCCTTGCTCGAAGACAAGGAAGGCATCGTTCCGCCTGTTCTCGAAAAAATCGGCATCGGCCCGCAAGCCGTCCTGAGCGAAGTCTACAAAGAGCTGGACAAGCTTCCCAAGGTCTCCGGCGAAGCCGCGCAGGCCGCCCTGTCGAACAGCACCAACAAGCTGCTGGAGCAGGCCTTCAAAGAGGCTTCCAACTTCAAAGACGAATACGTCTCCACTGAGCATCTGCTGCTGGCTGCGACGCAACTCAAACAAGATGTAGCCCAGCAGATTCTGAAACGCAACGGAGCGACCAACGACGCGATTTTAAAGGCCCTTACTGTCGTTCGCGGTTCGCAAAAAGTCACCGACCAGAATCCCGAAGCGAAGTACCAGGCTCTCGAGCGCTACGCCCGCGACCTGACCGAACAGGCACGCCGCGGCAAACTCGATCCCGTCATCGGACGCGATGAAGAAATTCGCCGGGTCGTGCAGGTGCTTTCCCGCCGCACGAAAAATAATCCCGTGCTCATCGGCGAACCTGGAGTCGGGAAGACCGCCATTGTCGAAGGTCTGGCCCAGCGCATCATCTCAGGCGATGTGCCCGAAGCTCTGAAGAACAAGCGCGTAGTCGCACTCGACCTCGGCGCGATGTTGGCCGGAGCCAAATATCGGGGCGAATTCGAAGACCGCCTCAAGGCCGTGCTCAAAGAAATTGAAGACTCGCAAGGCCAGATGATTCTCTTCATCGACGAGTTGCACACTCTGGTCGGCGCCGGAGCCGCCGAAGGCGCGATCGACGCCTCCAACATGCTCAAGCCCGCGCTGGCCCGCGGCGAACTGCGCGCCATCGGCGCCACCACCCTGAACGAGTACCGTAAGTACATCGAGAAAGACGCCGCACTCGAACGCCGCTTCCAGATCGTTTTCGTCGGCGAGCCGAATGTCGAAGACACCATCGCCATCCTCCGCGGTTTGAAGGAAAAATACGAAGTGCACCACGGAGTGCGTATCAAGGATTCGGCCATCGTCGCCGCAGCCACGCTCTCGCACCGCTATATCTCCGACCGCTTCCTGCCCGACAAGGCCATCGACTTGATCGATGAAGCGGCCGCCTCGCTGCGCATCCAGATCGATTCGCTGCCGACCGACATCGATCAGCTCGAACGCAAAGCCACGCAACTGGAAATTGAAAAGCAGGCGCTGAAGAAAGAGGACGACGCGAACTCGCGGGAGCGTCTTGCCGTCATCGAGAAGGAACTGGCTGAAATTCGCGAGAAGTCCAACACTCTCAAAGCGAACTGGAAAAAAGAGAAAGATCTCATCGCCCGCGTTCGCGCCCTGAAAGAGCAGATCGAAAAGCTAAAAGCCGAAGAGCAGGCCGAGGAACGCAAAGGTAACCTGCAGCGCGTAGCCGAAATCCGCTACAGCCTACTTCGCCAGGCTGAAGAGGAACTGGCGAAGCTCAGCAAACAAATGGAGAGCCAAGCCGGCAAGCGCATGCTCAAGGAAGAAGTCGACGAGGAAGATGTCGCCAGCATCGTCTCCAAGTGGACCGGAATCCCCGTCTCAAAAATGCTCGAGGGGGAGGTCAAGAAGCTAGTCAATATGGAAGAGCGACTGCGCCTCCGGGTCATTGGCCAGGATCCAGCGCTGGAGCGAGTTGCCAATGCGATTCGCCGCTCCCGCGCTGGACTGAGCGATCCCAAGCGGCCCATCGGCTCCTTCATCTTCCTCGGGCCAACCGGAGTCGGCAAGACCGAACTGGCTCGCGCCCTCGCCGAATTTCTTTTCGACGACGAGCACGCCATGCTGCGCATCGACATGTCCGAATACATGGAGAAGCACTCGGTCGCCCGCCTGATCGGTGCGCCTCCCGGCTATGTGGGCTACGAAGAAGGAGGCCAGCTTACCGAGCAGGTCCGCCGGCGTCCCTACGCGGTAGTGCTCTTCGACGAAATCGAAAAAGCGCATCCCGACGTGTTCAACGTGCTCCTGCAGATGATGGACGATGGCCGCCTCACCGACGGCAAGGGCCGCGTCGTCGATTTCAAGAACACGATCATCATCATGACGTCGAACATCGGCTCGAGCTACCTGCAGTCGGACCACGTCCGCACGCCCGAAGAATTCGAGAAAGCCAGCGAGCAGGTGCTGAACCTGCTGCACACGCATTTCAAGCCAGAGTTTCTGAACCGCGTCGACGACATCATCGTCTTCGGTCCGCTAGGCAAGGAACAGCTGGTCAAGATCATCGAACTGCGCCTTGAGGACGTTCGCCGCTTACTGGCCGACCGCAAGATTTCACTTGAGCTCACCGATGCCGCGAAGGAATTGCTCTTCACGCAAGGTTACGACCCGAACTTCGGGGCGCGCCCGCTCAAGCGCGCCATCCAAAAGTTGGTACAGGACCCGCTGGCGTTAAGGATTCTCGACGGCGAAGTCCTCCACGGCGATCACGTAATCGTCGACGCCGACAAGCAGGCAGGGAAGATGAAGTTCGAAGTGAGCCAACGTGTCGGCGAGAAGGAACCAGCAAAAGCGAAGCGCTAAAAAGCGCCACGGATTACATGGATTCTCGATGAGAATGATGATTCATCCACGAGAATCCGTGCGAATCCGTGGCAAAGGTTTATGATGTTGGCCGACGAGGCCACGCTCATGCACAAACACTACCTGCTGTTGGTCGCTGCCATCACGCTGCTGGTTCAAGTCTGCTCCGCCCAGGCGCCCATGAAATGGAAAATCCACGACCTCAACCGCCCTCTCCCTCCAGTCATCGATCCGGGAACGGCCAGCACTCAAGACGCGCCCGGACGCCCTCCTTCCGACGCCGTCGTTCTGTTTGACGGCAATGATCTGTCGCGCTGGGTCGATAAAGACGGCAAGCCCGCGAAGTGGAAGGTTGAGAACGGCTATATGGAAGTGGTGGCCAAGACCGGCAACATTTCCTCGCACGATTCCTTCGGAGATTGCCAGCTTCACGTGGAGTTCGCCGAGCCTTCACCGGGCGTGGGGGAAAGCCAGGAGCGTGGCAATAGTGGCGTCTTTCTGATGGGCCTCTACGAAATTCAGGTGCTTGATTCCTACGAGAACAAAACCTATGCCGACGGCCAGGCCTCGGCAGTTTACGGACAGTACCCGCCGCTGGTGAATGCCTCGCGCCCGCCGGCGCAGTGGCAGACCTACGACATCATCTTCCACGGCCCGCGGTTCAAAGACGGCAAGGTGAGCCGTCCTGCCCGCGTGACGGTCCTGCACAATGGCGTGCTCGTGCAAGACAACGTCGAACCCACTGGGCCGACCGCGCATGGCGAGCGCCCGCCCTACAAGCCGGGACCGGACAAGCTCCCCCTGCAACTGCAGGATCACGGCAATCCCGTGCGCTATCGCAATATCTGGATTCGGGAACTCCACGAAGAATAAAACCGAGCCACGGATCTCACGGATATCCACGGATGAAATCAATTAATAGAATTTGATCCGTGTAAATCCGTTTGCGAATCCGTGGCTAAGTTTGTTGCCGTTTGGCGGCGAATGCGTCGATCACCGCGGGCGCCTGAGCCAGATACCACGCCGACGCGGCGCGGACCGCGATCTGCAGACCGTACCACAGCAGCGGCCAGCCAATTTCCGCCGCCGAAACCTTCGGTACCAGCCACGCGATTCCCAGAGTCATTACCAGCATTGCGGCCCAGCGCGCCCAATTATGCAGGCGAAACAGTCCCCACGCGACCAGCGCCCAACCACAACCCACCAGCAGCGCCATGTACGGTCCGGCGAGTTCCAGTCCATACATGAGCGGCGCTCCGCTCATCAGCGAGATCGCGCCAGGCGCGAGTAACATCACCGGACCGATTGTCCAGAGATAGATCGCGGCCGCAAAAAGAGGACTGAAATGGCAGTAACACCCGCTGGCCGCGGCATGAGAAAGAGACTAGCAAAAGCGGCCACGAATGTCGGGGATTTCCACGGATGCCCGTATTCAGAACCATCCGTGAGAATCCGCGGAAATCCGTGGCAAACGGATCTCTATGGCACACTAGCTTCATGAACCGGCTCACCCTCGGCAACTTCGAACTCAGCGTTTTTTCAGACGGGACCTACCCGCTCGACGGGGGGGCATTCTTCGGAGTGATTCCCAAGGTCATGTGGTCGCGCAAGGCCCCTGCCGACGAGCGGAACTACGTCACCACCGGGCTCAACTCGCTGTTCATCCGCACTGGCAGTCACAACGTGCTGGTCGAAACCGGCATGGGAAATAAGCTGTCGGAGCGCATGATCAAGTTCTACGGCCAGCCCGCCAAGTTGCTCGACAATCTCGCAGCCGCCGGCATCTCGCCGGGAGATGTAGACACCGTCATCAACTCGCATCTTCACTTCGACCACTGCGGATGGAACACGGTGCGCGACAGCGGCGGCAAAATCGTGCCGAGTTTTCCGCGCGCCCGGTACTACGCGCCCGAAGGAGAGTGGCAATACGCGCGCCGACCGAGTGAACGCGACGCTATCAGCTACCTCCCGGAAAACTACGACCCGCTGGTCGAGAGCGGCCAGATGACACTGCTCAAAGGCGGAGAAGAAATCGTTCCTGGCATTTCCGTGAAGACCTTCCCCGGCCACACCGCGCACATGCAGGCGGTGCTGGTGCAGAGCGGGGGGCAGACAGCCTGCTACATCTCCGACCTGATTCCCACAACCTCGCATATCGATATCACCTGGGGTATGGGTTTCGACCTCTATCCGCTGCAGACGATCGAGAGCAAGAAGCGGTACTACGCGCAGTCGATCCCGGAGAAGTGGCTGACCGTCTTTACGCACGACCCGAAGATGCCGTGGGCTTACGTGGAGAAGGACGAGTCGGGGAAGATGGTGGCGAAAACCGTCTGATTTGTGCAATAACGAGCGGGCCGTCACAGCATCGTATTTTGAGTTGAAATGGAAGAAAGTTTCAGAACTCTGCGCGGTTTCTTGGCCGGATCGGAGTCGGCTGAAGAGACATACTTTGCCTATTCCGCCACGCTCCGGATATTCGGTGACATTCCGAACTTAGAAGAGATCTCTGCGCGTCTTGGTCTCAAACCGACTAACACTCATCGCAAAGGTGACAAGCCCGACCCACGGCATTCCGGGTTTCGTCATGACATGTGGGCGTACGATCCTCCGGTCGAAAAATCTGAACCCCTTGAAAAGCACATCAATGCTCTCTGGGAAAAGCTGAAGCCCCACAAGCAATATCTGCTGGAACTCAAGAAGTCACTCTCCGTCGACGTGTTTCTCGGCTACAGGTCAAATTGCGATCATGCTGGCATCCAGGTGCCGCACGCGTCCCTCGAGATGTTCACGGAGTTGGAGATCCCCTTTGGAGTGTCGATCATCATCACTTAGGAGGAAGCGCCAGGACGGGGCGCCATCAGCCTTCGCGGGCGAGGGCGCCCGCGCCACATAACCTTGCTTCGAAGAAATCTTCGACGCGCGACAGAACCTCCGGCGCGTTTTTCGATTCGTAGATTGCCTTGCGCAGGCCTGCGCCGCCGGGGACGCCGTGGGTGAACCAGGAGGCAAACTGCTTCATCTTGCCGACGGCGTCGGGGAGTTCTTCCTCGATCAGCATCTGGAAGTAGGTGCGGATCATCTGGTAGCGATCGGCCTCAGAGGGCTGGTCATAGAGTGTGGGAGCGGGTCTCTGACCCGGTTGGGCCGGGCGAAGCCCGGCTGGGTCCATGCCGATAGAAGCGTCCACATCCTGGCCAGGAAAAGCAGCCGAGCCTTGCTCGGCCAAGCCGGGTCGAAGACCCGGCCCCACATAGGCACTGCCGGGTTCGAAGTCCCCAGCGCAATATTGCTCAATCTGGCGGAAGATCCATGGGTTCGACGGCGCGGTGCGGCCGATCATGACGGCATCGCATCCCGTTTGCGTGACCATGGCGCAGGCGTCTTCCGGGGTGCGGATATCGCCGTTGCCGATGACTGGAATCTTCACCGCATCCTTCACGGCGGCGATCCATTCCCAGCGGGCGTTTCCGCTGTAGCCCATCTCTCGCGTCCGCGCGTGCAGCGCCACGGCCGCCAGGCCGCAGGACTCCGCCATGCGCGCCAACTCGACACAGACGATCTCTTCGTCGTTCCATCCCGCGCGGAATTTCACGGTGAAGGGAATCTGCACCGCGGCCCGAACTGCTTCGAAAATCTTGCCGATTGCCGGAAGATCACGCAGCAGGCCCGAGCCTCCATTGCACTTGACGACCTTCTTTGCGGGACATCCTAGGTTGAGGTCGACCAGGTCGAAGCCGAGCCCCTCGACCATGCGGGCGGCCTCGGCCATCACCTGCGGATCGCTACCGAAGAGCTGCGCCGAAATCGGGTGCTCGTCTTCGTAAAAATGGAGATAGCGCTTGGCTTTTTGGTCCTTCTTGCGAAGTACACCGTCGGCCGAGGTGAATTCGGTCATGATCAGGCCGCATCCCCCGAGATTGCGGATGAAGCGGCGGAAGACGGTGTCGGTGACGCCGGCCATGGGTGCGAGCACCGTCGCTGGGGCGATGGTGACACTGCCGATTGAGAGCGAAGCGGGCACAACCCGTGTGGCGCGGGCGCCCACGCCCGCGTCTGCAGCCAGCGTCCCGGCCGAGTTGTCCCAGAACTTCTTCACGATCTTATTCTACCGGGCGGCGCAAAACGAAGCCCCCGCCGCAGCGAGGGCTTATTGTGTAGATCTATCCGCGCGCACCCGTGACGAAGGCTCTTAGCTCTTCGCCGGTGTCGGTGTCGCTGCGGCGTCCTTCTTGGCGTATTTTCGGCGGAACCGCTCCACGCGTCCCGCGGTGTCCATCAGCTTCTGCTTGCCGGTGAAGAATGGATGACAGTTCGAGCAAATTTCGACTGCGATGTCGCCCTTGTGGGTCGACCGCGTCATAAACGCGTTGCCGCACGCGCAATGCACGCGAACTTCGTTGTATGCAGGATGAATAGCCGCTTTCATAGTGGGTCCCAACCTCGATTCAGATCATTAGATTCTACCGGATTCACGCAGGATTCAGCAATCCCTAAGAGCTCTCAGCCATCAGCTCTCAGCTATCAGCTATCAGCAAAGGACGATCTGATACTTCGAAGCTGAAAGCTGACGGCTGCTGACAGCTTCTTCAGAACCTGAACAAATAGCTGACTTTTACAAAGAACTGGCGGCTGTCGTTGAGGTATCCCTTCGCCGTGTTGGTGACGAAGCCGGGCGCGGGTGGCATCTCGCGAACCACGGCCAGATTCTGCAGGTCGCTGTTATAGCCCACGTAGATTGCGGTGCCGGGATGAACGAGGTAGGTGACCAGGAAGTCGGCGTTGAATTGCCTGGAGGTCGGCAGGTAGGTGTAGGGAGAACTGATCCCCGGCGTCCCCGCCAGCAAGGCGTTGTATTGCAGAATGACGCGCATTGAGAGTTCCGGCGTGAACTGCCAGTTCCACTTGCTGCGCAGAATGTGGTCGTTGAAAATGCCGCGGCCGGCGCCAGGAGTTTGGGACTGCACGGACAGATACGTGGCGCTGGTTGCCCGCAGTCGGTCGAAGAGATAGGTGTTCTCAATCTTGAGCGGTTTGATCGGGCGCAGGATGAGCGAGGCCGAAGCGGTGTCCTGGCGTGCTACGTAGGGCTGGTTGGACGGGGCGGGCGCCGCTCCCGGCGCAGGTGGCAGGGCAACGAAATTCACTCCGTCTCCCCAGGAGTAGGTCGCAAGAATTGTAGCTTTCTTGAAATAACTGGTCTGAAACGAGGCCCCGCTGGTGTGCTCGTGGTAGTCGATATTACCCGGGTTCGGAGCCGGACAGTAGGCAGAGAAGCCTAAGAAACAAAAATCTTGCGGACGCAGACGTTCTCGAGTCTCTTCGTAAGGCCGGAGATAAATGATCGTCTGTCCTCGCCCCTGAATGGCAAAGTACGGGGAGTAGTCGGTGTCGAGGCGCAGGCCGGAGTGGTCGAAGTCGTATCGCGTGACGAGCGTCGGACCCCAGTCGACGATCCAACCCTTTTTTGGGCGAAAGCGATAGTCCACCTCCTGCGTGATCTCGCGGATGTCCACGCGATTGATGAATCCGGGAACGGTGACGAAGCCCGGACTGATGTCGTTGTAGACGCCGTCGTAGGTAAAGTGCAGACCATCGCGGCGCAGTTCGAGCTTTTCTGCCGGGCCCGAATAATGGTTGCCGTTCCCACGATTCCCCGAACTGAACGGATAAAGATTCGCCTCGCAATTCAGATTCAGTTCGCTGGAGCTGGTCACCGCTTGCCCGTCGAGCGTCCAATTGGGATTGAATTTCAGGTGCGTGTCCGCGCCTCCGATGCGGTTGAATTCGCCGGTCGTGGGGCACTCCCAGCCGGCATAGAGCACTCCCACGCTCGACTGCCGGAAGATGTCGCGGCTCGCGCGCGCGACCGTGAAGTACGAGCGAATGCCTGAGAACTGGGAGAAATCGGGCACGGCCAGGCCGGGGCTGCGATCGTCGGTCGCCAACAGGCCAACCGAATAGGGTCCGCCCTTTCCGGTGAGGCGGATTCCTGCCGACGGATCACCGATGCTGCGCGTGAACAACAAGTCCAGGGGAGTGCGGAAGAAGTCTTCATTCTCGAGAAAAAACGGGCGCTTTTCGGGGAAGTACACGGCGTAGCGCTGGTTCACCGTAATCTGCGGATCCTCGGACTCCACCTGGCTGAAGTCGGGATTCGCGGTCAGATCGAGCGTGAAGTGGTCGCGGAAAACGAATTTCGCGTCCATGCCGGGCTGGCCTTGCGCCGTGGCTTTCTGAAAAAAAGGATTGCCGGGATCGCGCGTATCCAGCGCCCGGAAGCCGCGCATGAGACCGTAAGGCAGCAGTTCGATGTCGTGCCCCGGAGAGATTCCTTCCAGGCCGTACAGAGTAGCGGCCTGCCCCATGCGCCCTTCCACCTGGTAGGAAACGCGGGGCCAGAATGAGTCTTCGGTCTTGCGCGTGATGCCGCGATACAGTATGACGCCCCACACCTGCTGCTTGGTCGCCGGGAAGCGCAGGCTCTTGAAGGGAATCGCCATCCACACCACGAAGCCGCGGTCCGTCACTTTGCCCCGCGAATCCCAGACGGTGTCGAACGACGTATCGAAATGGCCGCTGGTCTGCTCCTCGCGCGAGGCCTCGGTCCAAATCGCGTCCCACTGCACGCCGAGGGGCGTGGTTTGAAAAGCGTACGCGCGGCGACGGTCATGATAGGTGTCGAGCATGATCTCCACCTGGTCGTCGTCGTAGATATCCTCCCGCCGCGACATGCGGGCGCGTACTTCCCGCGGGTCGTCAAAACAAACAAAGACCACATAGAGATTCTTCTGGTCATAGCCCAGGTAGGCATCGGTGGGCTCGGAAACGCTCTCGCCATCGTGCGGATTGCGCTGCGTGAATCCGCTCACCTTGGCCATTTGCAGGGCGACTTCCCCTTGCGGCTGCATGCCGAGGAAATCTTCGAGCGTGGGGGGCTCGGCAGGCGCGGAATCGTTAGCGCTGGAGGGCTGACTGACCCGGCCGGCGTTGCCTGCTGACGGTTCTGCGTCTGCGTGCTCCGCGCAAACGGCGCCGCTGCGGCCAGTATCAACGCCGTCAGAATACTCGACTGCAACTTGCGTGGAACCCTTAGGCCGTCGACCAACTGCACTACACCCTCGTTCGCTCCTCAACTTCCGATCAGTGGAGGAACCCAGCAAGATACACCACTGAAGCTCCTGAACAAAACACCAAAACAATCTTCATTGGTTACGAACACAGCACTGGATCGGAGGTTCCAAGAGCGGTCGACCGGTGCGGGGTGCGCTTAGGGCTCAGCGCTAAAACAGGTATTCCACGAAGAGCCCGTCGAGGCAAATGCGGATTTGCGGGAAAAGTACGACTTCACGCCGCCAGATAAACCAGAGAGTTTACGGAAGCAATGCCCTAACTCGCTGGTCGGGCAGTCTTCGGAACGACCTTCTTAAACTCCTCCGACCTTCCGCGCGGAATACTCAAAGTCTTCCACTCACTCGACCGCAAATGCTTGGCTAGAAATACGATCTGCCCGATGTGTTGGGCGTAGTGTGCGATTTGCCGGTTGACGGCCTGAAGCACCGTGTGCGGCTCGCCGCGAATGGGCACGATGCGCATCACGTCCTCGGGCTTGAGCGGGTCAATCGCAGCAAAGACGCGAGCCCATCCTTCTTCCCAGCATTTCATGACGTCGGCGCGAGTGGTCGTGGGAGTCAGTTCGAATTCCTGATCGCGAAAGCGGTCAGGCTTCTCACCGTCACTTGTCAGGAAGTCAGTGAAGCGAGAGCGCATGTTGCCGGCCAGATGCTTGACCAGGATCGCAACTGAGTTCGACTCGGGGTCGAGCGTAACGAAGAAATCTTCATCTTTGAGTTGCGACATCGCGCCCTCGCCCATGCGCTTGTGGCCCCGCATCTGGCGGCGGGCTTCCTCCAGATAGTGGGTTACTCTATTTCGATACCACCGACCCGCCCCCCGACCGGAGTTAAGAGAAAACAGCCAGTTTCTCGCCCCACCCTCCGCCCCCCGGCGTTTCAATCCTCACGCGTTCGCCCTTGCGCAAGCGAGCGCTGAACTTGCCTGGTATTTGTTCCACCGAGCCGTCGCGGCGCGTGATAAAAGTTCTTCCGGGCGCGCCGTCCGCTCCTTGCGCCAGCCCCCACGGCCCGCGCGAGCGCCGGTCGGCCAGCAAGGTTACCTCGCAGTCGGTGAGGACTTCAATCTCGCGAACAATCCCGTCCCCACCTCGAAACAGGCCGGCGCCGCCGCTATCTGAGCGTAACGAGTATTGCCGCACACGCACTGGATACGCATATTCCAGCGCTTCCGCAGGAGTATTCAGCGAGTTCGTCATATGCGTGTGCACGCCCGAGACCCCCGGCTTGCCGGGCCGCGCTCCCATGCCGCCGGCGACCGTCTCGTAGTAAGCGAAGGGCTCGGCGGTGCGCGGATCGGTGCCGCCAATCGTCAAATTGTTCATCGTGCCGGAAGCCGCCGCGGGAACGCGATCCGGAATCGCCCGGGCAAGTGCCCGCAGCAATACATCAACGATGCGCTGCGAGGTTTCAACGTTTCCCCCCGCTACCGCCGCCGGTGGCAGAGCATTGACGATGGTTCCTTCCGGCGCGATCACCTGAATCGGCCGCATCAACCCGCCGGCCGCAGGAACGTCCTCCGCCAGCAGACACCGAAAGACGTAGAAGCAGGCAGAATAGGAGATCGCCGCCACCGCGTTTACGCTTCCTTCTACCTGCGGATCACTCCCCGTGAAATCTACGATGATTGCGTGGCGCGGGCGCCCCCGCCCGCGAGGAGCGCCGGTATCATGGCGGACCTTCACCGTCACCGCAATCTTCACCGGCCGGTCGGAGATGCCATCCCCATCCAGAAAATCCTCAGCCTGATATTCACCCGCTGGCACATCCCGCAGGAAAGCCCTCATCAGTTCTTCGGCATAATCCTGCAGTTCCCCGGCCGCGCGCCGGGCGCGCTCGACGCCGTAGCGTGCGCAGACTTCCCGCAGCCGCTCGGCACCCGTGTGGCAGGCCGCGATTTGTGCGCCCAGGTCGCCCTCGCGCTCCGCCGGTGTACGCACGTTGTTGAGCAGCATGGCGAGTACGTCGCGATTCATCCGGCCGCCCGACATCAGTTGCACAGGAGGAATCCGCACACCTTCCTGGTAGATTTCGCGGCAGAGCCCCATCGAGCCCGGATAGGCCCCACCCACATCCGCGTGATGAGCTCGGGAAGCCACGTAAAACTCCGGACTCGTCTGGGTGCGGACGACCCTTCGACTTCGCTCGGGGCGGGCTCGCCCGCGCTTGCTGACGGAGGGAATCTCCACATACACCGGCGCCACCAGGGTGATGTCCGGCAGATGCGTACCGCCGCGAAAAGGATCGTTGAGCATGACCACATCGCCCGGGTCCATCGCGCACGCATCCATCGCGGCCCGCACCGACATGGGCATGGAGCCCAAGTGCACCGGCATGTGGTCGCCCATCGCAATCACTTGGCCGGAGCCGTCGAACACGGCGCAGGAGTAGTCGCGGCGCTCCTTGATATTAGGGGAGAAAGCCGTGCGCCGCAGCGCCGCTCCCATTTCCTCAGCAATGGAGTGGTAGAGGTTCTTGAAGATTTCCAGTTCGATCGGATCACGCGGCATCAGGCGCAGTGTACTACCGCTGATTGTGTCGGTCGTTGGTCGCTGGCGAATCTCAGTCTTGCCGAGGTTGGGTCTTAGGTTTGGCGAACGACGAACGACCGGCCAAGGGCCCGGCCCAAGAAATCTCCGTAAAACTGCAAAATTCTATTGACACTTTATTAATACTGCCTCAATATCTTGGGTCAGAGAGTGTTCCCCTACTATTTGTAGGGTTGTCGTTCCAAGTACAAGGGCCCACGTCTACCTTTGCAAAAGGGAAAATCGTTCACGGAGGAACCTTCATGGCAACGAAGAAGAAGGCAAAAAAGAAGAAACACTAACCGTCGGCGAGACGATACCTCGCATACACCACGAATTTCACTGGCCTCTTAAGAGAAGCACCTCTTAGGGGGCTTTTCCTTTGGGAACCTGTGGCGGCGAAAATCTCTTTGCACTCACCGCACCTGTGTCACAATGAAGGAAAGAGACGGCTGTTGCCGGAGTCCGATGGCTGCCAGGATCAAGAAAAAGAAGAGCGCAGGCAAACACGTAGCGGACGAAGTTCTGATTCCGGATAAGCTTTACTTCCGCATCGGAGAAGTGGCCAACCTGTGCCGCCTGCCCGCCTACGTGCTGCGCTTCTGGGAATCTGAGTTTCCCCAACTGAAGCCGGTCAAGAGCAGCACCGGACAGCGCATGTACCGCAAGCGCGACGTAGAGAGCGTACTACGCATCAAGCAACTACTCTACGAACAGGGATTCACCATCTCCGGCGCGCGCCAGCAGTTGCGTGCGGAAAACAAGTCAGACAAGACGCAGAGTGCAATTCCGTTCCCGTCTCACTCTCCATCCGAGATTCAGCACATTCGCCAGGGCCTGCGGGAAATTCTGAGCATGCTCTCGGCCCGCCGCACGGGATGAGCGCTCCACCATTTGATCAAGACCATCGGATCAGTTCGAATAGCCGGCGCAGACGCTCTCCGCGCGCCGGGTTTATCATCTCCACAAACCCGACTCGACCTTTCAGATGAGAGCGAAAGTGAGGATGGGCCTCACGGTTCTGGCTTTCGGGACCTAGGCGAACACAGTTGGTGAGAGTTGCCTTGAGTCGGTCGAAGTCGGCGCGGATCACGTTTGTGCGCTGATTTGTGACCAGACCCGCCAAGTACTGCCTCACTCCCTGGCGCATGATCGAAAAGGTCTCGACTCGCCCCTCAAACAGAGCATCACTGCTCGAGAAAGCAAGATCGAGAGGACGAAGCCAACGCCAGTTTCTTCCCAGCGTGCTGTTTCCGCGACCTACGATTTCTTCAACTGTCGGCTCACCCGCTAGAAGGGATCGGCCGAGCGCCCATAGTAGAGATCGATCCACCCCGGCATTCTACGGCGGAATACCCAACCAGTCTGACCCCGCGTGAGCATGCGTGCGCTGGCGCGCACTGTCGCTCACGCGACGAATGCAGTGTTCTTCACGTTTCCCTGGGGTAGCCCCAGAGAGGCTCTAACCGAACCCGAAAGTTCGATCACAACCAAGCTTGGAGCACTCCGCCGCAGGTGTAGATGGTAGCTTGATCCTCGTCGATTTCGGAAGAACTTGGCCATTTGCTTAGCTCGCCCAATTACCTGCGTTACTTGCGGCCCGCTTCCCCGGCTGTAGGCTCGAAGCTGGGCACAGGACCCTTGGCCTGTGTGCGCATTCAGGAGCGAGTGATGGGACTGTTTTCCGAAGTGCTTGACAACCTTATTCGGGGTCGGTTCGGAAAGGACGAGAACGGACGCCTCGTCTTCCTTCCATTTGGTCCACGCCGCCCTGGTTACTATATTGACGCCGTGGAGGAATACAAGATCACGTCCCTGGTCAGACTATACGCCGTCGCCGGCGCGCTGATTAATCTGGTGGGATCAGTGGCCGCGTTTGCTCTCTCTCAAGCATTGCTTTTCGATCATCGTTCGGGTCCGTTGCTGAAGAAACTTGAAACCAGTATTGTCGTTTACTCGATTTGTGCGGTTCTCCTATATATCGGACCCGCACTAATTCTCTGGAACGTCTACCGCGGAGTGATGGCGGGGCTTTGTTCGTCGCTTGCCGCGGTTGGACCAGATTCGATCCACCCGATTAATAGCTCGAGCCGGCTCCGAACTGTACTTATCATCTTATCTGCTGGCTTTTTGGTCATCGCCATCGGAATCTTCGTGGCAGTCTCTTACCGCCCCTAGAGGTGCTCAGGCCTCGACCCAATTACTCCGCTCCAGAATCGTCGGCGGCTCGTACGTCTTTCCCCGCGCCAGGCGCTTCTCCTCCCGACGCGTCGTCCACAGCAGCACTGGACCGAGGAGGGCAGGTAACATTCGCGACCCTAAGCCGGATTCCCTCTTAAACTCGTACCGCAGAGCCCGAATTTGCTGGCTGACATTGCGATCCACTTTCTTGAACTGATGCTCCATCGCCCACAACGCCGAGCTGTAAATGCCGCTCAAACGCCCCATCTCGCGCGCAAAACGCTCCCGCACGCGCGCATCTGGCCAGTCTTTGTAGCGTTTCCATCCCGCCATCAAGGTTCGTGAGATACGGTACAGGCTCGGCCCGTTAAGCTGGAAGTCGCGCCAGAACGCCCAATCGAGGAAGCGTTTGGAATCGTCCCGCGAAATTGCCGCATGCTTGAAATTGAATTTGAACTGCCCGTGGACGTCGGCGTAGTCCACATCGCGCAGTAGGCGCCCTCTTCTGCCATCTGCTGATAGAGCGGAGTTCCCGGCACGGGCGTGTAGAGCATGAACTGGTGGAAGTCGGTGTCGTGCGAAACTGCGTGTTCAATTTCCGACATAATGTTTTCGGGCGTGTGATGTTCCAGCCCGATGATGGTCGACCCCTGCACGCGAATTCCGTGCTCCCGCAGTTCGCGGGTGAGTTCCCGCGTGTCCGCGCCTTGCAGCTTGCTGTAGCCGGCCCGCGGGGATTCCAGCCCCATCCACAACCAGGAGACACCTAATTCCACCAACTCCTGCATGGTGTATTTGCGGATGGCATTGGCCGACGCAAAAACCGATAGCGCCCAGCTCTTGTGTCCTTCTCTCATTCGCTCCAGCAGGCGCATCGCCCGCTCGCGGTGCAGCAGGAAGTTTTCGTCCATCACGAAGAAGGACTTCACTTTCAACTCGTCCTCCATCTTGCTCATCACTTCAAAGAGTTCGTCACCGGTTTCGTAGAAGTTGACGAACTTGCCCTTGCCCCCGAAAAACGCGGAGGTCGTACAGAAGTTGCAGCCCATGGGGCAGCCGACCGAAGGAATGATCGTTGCCGCCGTCGCGCCCTTGCGCTCCGGCAGACGAATGCCCATGATCCGCGTGCGCATGCCGGAAACGATCGCCGGATGCCGGATCGGCGCGTTTTCGTCCTCGCCCAGGTAGCGGCGCATCCACGAAACACCCTCGCCGCGCACAATGTGATCCGCTTCGATCATGGCTTCGATCCCCGGAATCGCGGCCACGTGCCCACCGACCACAACGGTCGAGTGCGGCGAAAGGTCTCGTACCATGCGGCACATTTCGCGCACTTTGCCCAGGTTGACGATGATCGACGAGATGCCCACCACGTCGTAGTGATTCGTCTTTAACTCGCGCGCGAAATCTTCGCGCGTCGGGAAGTCGAGCACCGCGCACGGCGCCGAAATATTCGCCTGGATCATCATGATGCCCCAGGAGCGATGAAACATGCGCAGCGAGAAGCTGCCCTGCGCGCGCGTGACCTGATTGTGATAGAGCTCCATCGGATTGATGGAGCGGCTTCCGAACTCGTCGTCCTGGGCATACGGCCCGAAGACGGAGCTTAGCAGAACGCGCGCCTGAATTCCCTTGGGATGCTTTTCGACTGCACCGGAATGACCGCTAGGGCTGCTGGTAGGAACATCGCTGGTAAGAATTTCCACTTGTTGCCATCACCATTCTCCCCACATGCCGTTATTGCCATCGTACTGCGGGCGAACAGTCTGCAACCGCCCGCGGAAAGAAAACACAAAAAGATTACAAAGCGTGGGCGGTGCCCAAAAGTAGTGCTCCGAATCTATCTCGTACATATGGCAGTTGAACCCCGCTTGCCATCTGGCCTAGAATCTTGGCTCCATGGCAGTCGAGCCATTGCAGATCGATGTTTTGGATCGGGGCGTGCTGAGCCTCCGTGGCCCCTTGACCATGGAGAACGTGCCGCCGTTTCTTAACGCGGTGCGGCGCGAGGGTGCTCCCACAATGATCCTCGACTTTACGGGTGTGCCCTACCTCGATTCGTCAGGTCTGGGGTCGCTGGTCAGCGCTTATACGTCGTGTGCGAAGTCGGGGCGGCGCGTGGCCCTCACAGGCGTGAACAAGCGCGTGCTGAAGGTCTTTGAGATCACCAAGGTCGAGCGCATCTTTCTCATGTTCCCCACACTCTCTGACGCCCTTGAAGCCTTCACCAACGCCGGCACGGCGTAGCACGGCGCAAGGATTTCCTGGTTCGACCAGCCGCTCGAAAGAGCGACCCACGTCAAACAGAGTTTTTGAGCAGTGCTGAGTATCTATGCCACGCGCCCGGGATTCGGCTTCTTCAGATTTCCGCCGGTGACCGCGTCCAGTCGAATGCGGGTTGCCCGCGCGGTCTCTTCCGCCAACTCGCTGGTGAGCTTGTTTCCATCGCCTGCCATTACCGAACCGGCGGCCAGGGCGAAACGCAAGGCGTCCGCTTGATCCTCGAAATACAAAACGACTTGTCCCGACATATGCACTTCTCCCCGACAGGGCCTGAATGGTAGCCGGCAAAGATCTGTCTTCGACGAGGGCGCAGCTCTGACCAGCGTGCTAGCTGCGCTACTTTCCTCGATTCTCCGGGAATAACGCGGCTGCTCAAAGTGCTTTTCTTGGTTCGGGCCAAGCCGGAAGTGCGGAATCGTGCTCCGCTCGGTTATCATGCCTCGGGGTTTCTGCCCGCTATGCCCGTTCTGATCTGCATGCTCCGCGGTGTCAACCTCGGCCCGCACAACCGAATGAAGATGGACGCCCTTCGCGCCCTCTGCGTATCCCTGAAACTGGAGGACCCTCGCACCTACGTCCAGAGTGGCAACGTGATCTTCCGAACCAAAGAGAAGAACATCGCATCGCTGGCGAAGAAGATCCAGGATGCGATCGCGCGGGAATTCAAGTTTCGTCCGGAAGTTGTCCTCCGCACCACTGATGAACTACGAAAGGCCATCGCCTCCACTCCCTTCGCCGGTCGCCAAGATCTCGAACCAGGTAAGATTCTAGTTACATTCCTCACCGCTGAACCAGGGCCGGACGCCCGCGCCACCCTCGCCAAATTCAAAGATTACCCGGAAGAAATTCATCTTACAGGCCACGAAATGTACATCTACTTTCCCAACGGTGCCGGCAAGAGCAAGCTCCCCTGGTCGTCGGTCGAAAAACTGCTGAAGACCACCGGCACCGCCCGCAACTGGAACAGCGTGACCAAGATGCTCGAAATCGCCGAAGAATTGGAAGCCGCTAGTTGACAGAGCCGCCGTCAGTGGGACCCTCAGGCACGCCTAGATCCTTCTCCCTCGTGGTAAGATCGCCGAAGCGCAAAGGGCGCATCCGGTCCGCGGAAAGGACAGAAGTCCACCTGATCGCAACAATTCGTTTTCACGAACTTACTTTCTGCCCGTAAATGCGGACCTCGGGCCTACGAAAGGAAGTTCGTCATGCCGGTAAGACCCCTCCCATCGAATCCGAGTCTCGATCATCTTAAGTATCAAGCTAAAGACCTGCGCAAGGCGCATGCCGCGCGCAAGGCAGAAGCGGCCCAGCGTCTCCGGGAATTTCATCCGCGTTTTACCCGGGCCACCGATGACGAGATCTTCGACGCCCATCTGAGCCTCAGTGACGCGCAGCTCGCCATCGCGCGCGAGTCCGGATTTCCCAGCTGGGCGCGGCTGAAACGGCACATTGAAAAGCCAACGCTCTACGATCATGTGAATTTGCCGCACCACGAGCGAATTGAAGATGCGACATTTCGCCGCGCCGTGGACCTTCTCGATGCGGGCGACGTGGCAGGCTTGCGCGCCCAACTGAACCAGCATCCGAATCTGGTGCGGCAACGCGTCGTCTTCGAGGGCGGAAACTACTTTCGGAATCCAACCTTGCTGGAATTCGCGGCTGAAAATCCGGTTCGCCGCGGCAAACTGCCGGACAACATTCTCGATCTCGTCAAGGTGATTCTCAGCGCTGGCGTGGAGCCCTCCGCCCTGAACGAAACGCTGATGCTGGTCTCTACTGGCTGCGTGCCCCGTGAGTGTCGCGTGCAAGTTCCATTCATCGGTCTCCTCTGCGAGCACGGAGCCGATCCCGACAGCGCCATACGTGCGGCGGCTTTGCATCACGAACTCGAGTCGGTGAATGCTTTGATCAAGTGCGGGGCTCGAATCGATTTGCCAGTGGCGGCAGCTCTGGGACATATCGAGGACGCCCACCGGTTGCTTCCAGTTGCCAGCTCCGAGGACCGCCACCTGGCGCTCAGCCTGGCATCCGACTTCGGTCATGTCGAGATCGTTCGATTGCTGCTGGACGCGGGTGAAAATCCCAACCGCTACAACCCCGTCGGCGGACACTCCCACACAACTCCATTGCACCAGGCGGCGGGCGCTGGCCATGAAGAAGTCGTCCGGCTCTTCGTGACACGCGGCGCAAGATTGGATATGAAGGACGTGCTCTGGCATGCCACCCCTGAGGGGTGGGCAAGACACGCAGGCCACAAAGCCATCGAAGCCTATCTTCACGCGCAAGGCAGAAGGAGCGGGAACCAGGACTAAGAGCCTTCAACAAGACCAGTGCTCGGGGGTCAGAATAGTCCGCGCAGCGAATTTGACGGGCCGAGTGGTTCGGGAGAAGAAATTGGTCGGGGCGATAGGATTTGAATCCTCGGCCAAACCTAGATGCAACAACTTACAAAGCAACGGACGGCATATAAAACGATCTTAGTAGATGTAACTGGATGCAATCGGCAGGTAAACGGCAGGTGTAACAACTCACGGGAGTATCGCTATACCCCGTTTTTTGTCATCCAAGCTCCACTGTACAGCCCACATTAAGCCTTTCTCCTGATCCAGCAAGATGAAGGTGAAGATGTTCTTAGTTGGGCACAGTGTGAATCGCCCAGCTCTGGCTTGTTCAGGCGTTGCCAGTGCCAGTTTGTTGATTGGCAAATCTACGGTGTTCTCACCCCATTGCACCTGCGAAATGATGCCAGAGCGAGTATCCAGCTTCAGAAACGTCCAGATGTTCCTTGTCTGGAAAATACGATACGTTGCATGCGACGGATCACCTAGGCACTGATCAAGAGGAGGCTCTTCATCGGCCGCGAATGCGAATCCACAAAGCAGCAGAACACTTAGAATTATCTTCATACGGTGAGAATGCTGCTACAAGAGCACCGGTACGTCAAGCATAGAATGAGCGGACAACCCGGGTCACACACATTTTTGGCGTGATGATCACGGCGCATCGTCAGCGCGGTAATCGCGTAACACACCCTCCGGTTTCGAACTCAAAGTAAAGGTATGGTTCCGTCGATTTCGTCCATTTCCTCATCGGTTAGACCGCGTTGCCTGAACATCGCCCTTAGGTCTCCAAAGAAAGTCCTTCCCTTCGAAGTTCTGCTTTGTACGACTGCATTTCTGTATTCGAGTTTCAAACCTTCGTGCTTTGCGTCTGTCATGTAATTATCCTCTGCTGTGGGTGCCCTTAGCACCCAGGCTGTGGTTATGGCCCTGCTCACTCGTCTGCGCGAGTGGAGGGCCCGTTTTCTTATAGGGTGCTTTAGCGCCCTGCGTTGAAAAGCAGTGCTCTGAGCGGTTCAAAAATGTATTCCTTTTCCAATTCGTTGCGGTCATACTCGAACATTTTTCTTGCGGTTTCCTTCCCGAATAATTCCTCGTTCTCTTTCCTACGTTCCTCTAGACGAGCTATCTTCATAGCTTCCCGATACTCTCCGGGAAACCCTAGGGGTAAGTTCGGATCTTGATCTATTACGTATCGGCACAGTGTTGATGCTCCGAAGGGAACAAGGCGCAGGAGCGTTTCAAGACTCCGTTTCGCAAGATCGCTCATAGGTCCATACGCGAGGATCAGCTTTTCTATGTCCGCCGGTAACGCTCCGGGATGGCCCTGTGCTTCTGTTTTCGCGTCCGGGTTTGGATTGGAAAACCGGTCATACCTGAAAAGTACGTCTTTCTTCGGGTCTGGTGGAGCGGGTATTACTGGCTCATGCTTAGGCTTTACTACCTTAGCGGCCTTCGCGGGTTTTGGTTTCGCGGGACGCGATGCATTCGCGGCCTGTCGCTTCTGTTTTTCCGTCGCCCGTTTGCGTGCGATGGCGTCTAGCTTGTCTTGCTCGGTGTGACCGTCCCATCGGCCCATTGTTCGTTTCCTTTCTGCGGAGTCTCCCGTTCGAGAATCCGCGTAATCGACGTGGCAGTAAAAAGCTTCCCGTACCGCGTCCGCTTGCCTTCCGCGTTGAGTCGGCGCTTAATCTCACAGTTGGCCACGCCTTGGGCATGCCAGTCTGTGATCCTGCGCACGGTGTCGCGTTCGCTGTCGTATTCGTGCGAAGGGTGTTGACCATAGGGCCAGCGTCCCTCAACGCGACGTTTGCCGCGCCATTGGGCTTTACCGGCTGCCAGCCGCGCGACTGTGGCGTCACGGTCCATTTCCGCCAGCATTCCGTTAACCCCGCCCATCACGCTACCGCCTAGGTCTGTACCGGTCGCGTCCAAGACTGTGACGCCGTTGTCCCTGCATATCCCGATGAAGGACCAGAACGCAGGTTGCGTCCTGCCAATCCGTTTTGCGTCGTAGCAGATGACGTGCTTGACGCCGTTTCCCAGCAGTGCCGCTATCAGGAGCTTGCCCTGTGGCCGCGCGTGCATCGGGAGTTTGCCCGTCACGCCGTCGTCTGCGAACTCGCGTTCTATCTCGTAGCTTGCTTTCTGAGCGAATGCTGCGCAGGCGTCCCGCTGGACTGGCAAGCCTGCTTTTTCCTTGCCGTCATCCCCGCTGGTGCGGAGGTAGGCGAATGCTTTTGTCATGAGATAACCACCTTTCGTATGGATTGCTAGGGTGTATTTAATACACGTCGAAATGCGGGGCAGCAGAGGCTTTAACACATGGGTGAGCCCCTGAGTACCGAGAGCAGGGAACTATCGCAGGGCGGTGCCTTTGCGGTGGATTATTGCGGTGTCTGGATCGATGCCCAAGGAAGGAAAAGGGCTGAGTGTTCGACCCGCGAGAGCGCGAAACGGTTTAGGTTTGCCAGTAGCTCACTTCTGCCCGATGACGACCTTGATCTGATCCGCCGTAAGATGCCAGTCCCCCGTGTGGCTGTCGATGATCTTCTGCTTGATCGGCTCGTACCTCTCCAGCATCTGCGGGTAGCGATGCATGGTCATCATGGAGTGGCTGTTCAGGCCGCCCACGAGGGTCTCCTGCCAGCGGCCCGACTTCTGCAGGTACTCGGCGAAGGCCCAGCGCTTGGTCTCGTTGTTGCCGTCGAAGCCCTGGAAGCGGACGTCCTCTGCAGTGAGCCCCTGCTTGTCTTTCAGCCCGTTGAAGCTGTTGATGAGGTTGCGGAACATGTCGAGGACGTCGAACACGTACTCGCACTCGTCCAAGGGCATCTCCTCGAACACGGCCTGGAACACCTCCCCGTACAGGACGGAGTAGCCGCTGTGGAGTATCTCGATTTGGTCTTGGTAGTCCTCGGCGTTGTCGGGGTCCAGCTTCTTGAGCATAGTCAGCTGGTTCATGAGCGACAGGCGCTCGAAGGGCGTGAGCGAAGTGACTGGCTTTTCCAATGCTTGGTTCCTCCCTGAAACTCAATCTGGTCCCGTCACGCCGGAGGTTTCGCCCTCTCGGCCCTGATCCGTCGCGCTAGCTCCTCTGCCGTTTTCAGCCTCACATCCTCTACCGCCCGAATCTTGGCGATTTCCTCCTCCCGCGCCGCGATCATGGCGAGTTCCGCATCCCGCGCCGCGCTCCTCCTCGCGCTCCAAACCGTCAAGGCACCGGCTAGTAATGCTGAAAAGACGCCAAGCACCCCAATCGCGATCTCGAGATATGTAGTCTGCCTCGACGCCGCGGTCAAGGTCTCCTGCGCGGGCTGGAGCTCAAGCCCCTTCGTGGACGTCACGAGCTCGGGGTCGGCCTTCTCGTCGCTCGCGACCGATACCCGAAAAGGAGGCAGCTTGTCTTCTCTTCTCACGGGCGACATCTTGCAAATGAGCCCCGACGGTACCTTGCTACAGTCGAGCTTGTGCACGGGCGAGGGCGTCGCTATTCCGGGCTCGCCGTAGAATTTCGTGTTGGGCGGGAAATCGATCGCGACGTCGCCCGAGTCGATCTGTGGCCCCTTGGTGACAGTCAGCACAATGGAGTGCGTGTAGAGATTCCGCACGTCTTGGTTTCCTATCTGGACCTTGAGGCCGGGAACGATACTGCCGGACTGAGTGTCCGCGATCGTGGCCGAGCTGAGGTTGTAGCTGATTATGGTGGTCTTCGGCCTGTTGACCCAGTACGTGAACACGGAGCCCCCCAAGCCGCCGCACAGCAGCGTTGCCATTATGGCGAGCGAGGGTTTTGGAAACGGCACGTGGCGCTGGTCTCTCTAGGGGGGCGGGGTTCTTTGTACCGCCTTGCGACCTCAATGGCAAGAGAAAAATGGTTTGGTCTAAGTCGTGAACGCTTGCTTTGGCGGCGCCGCAAGTATGCGTGTTTCTGCACACATAGATTCTTTTTTCTAGTTGTCTTCATCCCTTCTACTACCAAAAACGGTCAAGCCCCCTGCGCGCGCCTGATAGGGACACACGTGCGCCTTTCCTCTGGCCACACTGGCCCCGCCTCGACACTCCATGGAGATGTGAAGCAGTACGGCAGGCCAACGATGCCGGAATAGACCTGGCGATCACTATAGCTAGGCCTTGGGGTGTTGAGCGCTGTACCACGGCGTTTCACCTGCCTGCCATCCAGTGGCGTCGGTTTGCTATCGCTATAGGGCCAGCCGGTTAACCACCACCTAGAAGGGCACGTGCTTTGCTTCTGGCCGGTTGTCACAGATCGTTTAGCAGTCCCATATTAGATCAATAATGCGACTTATGCCAAGACAAATTGTAAAGCCTTTAAAATCAGTGAAGGCCGAATTGTTTTCCCACTTTTAGCACATCATCTTTATTGCGTTTTCGCTCGAAAATCGACCGAAAACCGGAGCGTACTTGCGTCCCTCGCGCATGCCTTTCGCGTGCCTCGCGGGTACCGTTGCCGTACCGTTGGAAAGTGGGGATTCCTTACCATCCCTTTCATTTACGCTGAGATAGCGTAGCAAGTCAATGGTATGGCGGTGACAGTGCGTTACACCCTTGGCCCGTTCTCGGGAGGTTCTTTGCCCTGCTTCGACTGTCCACACCCACGCCAATGTCTCAACCTGAGATTCTTTCAGGAGTCCCACCGGACCTGTCTACAGGCAGGTACGAGACCACTTTTTTGTGGTACGTTCGTACCCGTGAGCGCGGACGCCTCGGACGACCCCCTAGGGCTAGCTAGGAAATTAGGTCTTGCTAAGGCTTCGCATAGCGTGATACTATTTGACCGCCATTTTATTATCTTGCATTCCATTGTCTAGGGGTGTATACTGAAAGTATAGAGACAGGCAGAAACCTTTAGGAGCTTGCGACCGATCACTTTCCCGGCCTCCCCGGCCTGATGTTTCCAGTACCACAAATCCAACAACAGAGAAGGCACCATGCAACGCAGAAGCAAACCCTTGTCTCCGGCCCTTGCGCCGTTGACCCCGAACATTCCCGAACAACCCACAGGAGTATTTTCCCGCGAGGAACTGGCTGATCAAGTTATCAACCTAAAGGTGCAACTTGCAGCCGAACGCAAACGTGCGGCCCGCGTCTCTGGCGCATTGAGCCGTTACATTGAACTTCTAGAGAATGTAGCCGCCGATCAGCGTAGGGCCTTCGTGGAATTACACAGCCCGCTGGTTCCCTCTGCGGCCAAGGTGACTCGATGACCCCTGAACAGATGCGCCAGCAACTTGCATCGCGCAACGCAATCCTAAGCGAATTGAATCGCATCGGTTTACGGCCACTCGCAGGCAGCGAAGATGCAATCACAAAATGGTTTGCAGACCGGAACGTGACCGCAACCACAGCAAGCGGCTATCTCGAAATGAAGCAGGCAGACGGCGGCGACGTTGTTCCGTCCCGCGCGTGCACAACCTTGCGCACGGAACACCCCGAGTTTTTCGCAAGCTCACCAAAATTTGACAAAATTTCGTCGCTCGAAGACTTCAGCCGTGGCACCGAGCAGGAACGGGCGCGGGCGCGGGCTGCGTACATCACCAAATTCGGGTTGGCCGCATTTGAGAACCTGCCCAGAACGCGCGAACAAGCCGAACTCAAGTCGGCGGAAATCGGTCCGGGCATGACGGCACGCGAGTACAAATCGCTTACTCTTGCCGAAAAATCTCGGCTCGCTGGAATCATCGGAGCGGATGGCATCGCGATAATCTTGCGGCGCAAAGGTTAACGATGGCAGCTAGACGATCCGAAGGAGCCCGCGAACTGTTACAGGAGCGGTGGGCACAGATTTTTCCGTTCGACTTGGCAGATGAGACACTCGACCAGTTACTGGCGGAGCACCAACCCGGCACGCTACTCGAAGCAATCAAACTTGCACGGGATGTTAGAGACCACGACGTGGCAAAAGCCTACCAGTATTTTCTGAAAAAGTTGGCGCATGTGGCCTCGAAATACGAGCCGCGCGCAATCCAAAATTAAACAGTTTCGTTCACAGGGCCTTGCCTTTCTCCCCCTGTGAGCAAGGGGGCAGGCTACAAGTACCTGCCCCGCTTCGAATTGGAGAAGGCAATCATAAGGAGAAATGCAAAATGTCTGAAGATATCAAGATCCAAACCAGCGCCCCTGACGAATTGAGCGGCGGAGAACAACTCAAACCCGAACGCACAGGCAACGAATTCCGCGTCAACTTTCCGCTGAGCGGACGCAGTGGCGTCGAAGTCACCCTCGGAACCACAGCCGCACGCATCGCACAGGGCGTAGTCAACGGCGTCGGGCAGAAGGTAGATAGTTGCACCTCCAGTGGTTTTGGCGGCGTAACTGCCGTTCCAGTCAGCGTGAAACCCGTTGACCGTCGCACATTAGAAGGCTCGACACCCGGCGATTTCCGCGCGAAGGCTGCCCCAGCAGTCCTGCCGAATCAACCCGCACCAAGGCAACCCGTGGGACAGACTCCGTTGTCCGGTCGGACGCCAGCAGCCCCAGCGCCCGCCAGCTTTGACGAGCCCGGCGCTTAACAATAAGTTCCCCTGCGCCGAATTCGCAGGGCGCTCCGCGTCTCCTCCGAAGCGCTGGAGCACAACCGGAAAAAATGTCCATGGGTTACTTCCATTTCCCATCCTTCCATTTTTTCCGGTGATCTTTATGCAAAACAGCTACCTGTTACAGACGATTGCCTTCCAAAAAGCAATTCGAGAATCAGTTGATCCGACTGGCTACGCTGAAGCAGTCACAAGAAAACAATTCGAGGAATCCAATGGCGTTGTCCAACGAAACTGCACCGAACCTAGAAACGACCAAAAACTATTTGTTCACACTCGCTGAGATGTCGGCCAAGCGGCTCGCATCGCAGTTGATCCAAAGTGCGCGTAACGACGAACCACGCGACTGGCGCGAAGCCCCACACCCAGCAAGCAGCACGCGAATTCGCCGCTGGGCTCCTGTGCTTATGCGTCCTTCAGTCGATGAGGAATGCAAACGACACAATCAGGCTGTCTGTGATCTGAGGAAACCAGAATGACAATCAGCGATGTCGCACGGCTCCAGAATTGCAGCGAGCGCAACGCACGACGCTATTGTGTGACCGGCTATCGTGGCCATGTCCTGCCGTCTACTATCGCCGGTAGCTCCAGATCAGTCACCGAAGATGATTTCAAAACATGGCGCGCGGACTGCGGATTCCCTGCGCTGCCAGAACCAGAACCAGAAACAGCCCCTACAGCGGTCGATTTAAGCCCCGAACTCCCGAAGGATGATGCTGTGGTATCACCCGAAACAGCCCCCGACGTGGATGATTTGGAATTCTGGAGCACGGAACGGTTAGAACGCGAACGTTATAACTGGATCAAATCAGATGATCCGAACGGCCCGCTCACGAACGTTCCCGCATTCGGCAGCAGCACACACCCAAACCCAGAAAACTTCGCGCGGTTCCAGCGAGCGAGTTTGATTCTGCAAATGCGTTCCTTGATGGGCGCACCGGAACCACAACCCCGTCCACGACGCGGCTACACTTTAGCGCGATTTTAAGAAAAGGAAAATTTTATGACGGAAAAATTTGTAACACGGAAAGAACTGGCAGACGCTTTCACTTGCACGGTTGCAACGATCAGACGCTGGGAAAAATTGGGCAGGCTGAAGCCTGTACGACTCGGCGCGAGTACCGTGCGCTACGCGCGGACAGACGTTGAGAAATTTCTCGCGAACGCAAAGAAGCAATAAAGCACGGATGGACTCACAAAGGAAAAAATGGAAATCAGACCTAGCTCGCCGTGGAAATGGGTGCAGCTTGCCCGCCACGTCCGCACCAAAACCCCGGCACAGCATCACGTATTGCTTGTGCTGGCGCAGTATGCAAATCAGAAGGGCGTCTGCTGGCCTTCTTACGAAAATCTCATGCAGGACACTCGATTCGGGAGCAGGAACACAATAGTGAGCGCACTCACGTACCTGCGAGATGAACTGAAGATTTTGGAATGGAAGCCCGGTCACGGAAATCAGTACAAGCACTTCGCCAACACCTACACTTTCAGCCAGGACGCGATGGTTGCACTCCTTCGAGCGCAGAAGGCGAAAACTGACGAGTCCGCCTAGTGCTCATGCATCTAGTGAACTCGTCATTCATACGCCTACCTTCGGTAATGTCCTGCCTGTGGTTTTGGGTTAGGCAATTTGCAAAATTCAAAGAGAAGGCGGGCTTCCTTGAGATAGGCCCTTAGATTTTATATAGGCCATTCCCATAGGACATTAGAGTTCACCTACTGAACTCGTCAATGTCACGTAGTGAACTCGTCACGGGTTTGCTGAGTTCACTGGGTGAACTCGTCATGTCACGTAGTGAACTCGTCAAAAGGGCCAGCATCCCGCGCGGCTGGCCCTGATCTTATGTCAAATCCAAATTCGCACTGGCTCACTGCCGCAGAAGCAGCGGGCTATCTCCAAATCAAAACCGCAACGCTCCTGCTCTGGGCACGGCAAGGAAAAATCAAAGGCTACACACTCTCCGGCACGCTTCGCCACGTCTGGAGATTTCAGACGGTTGACCTCGATGCTATGCTTGCTTCGCCGTCCGTTGCCACGAACGGGAGGATTCAATGAGGCAACGGCAAGGAAGTGTGGTGTTAGACAAGAGAATCAAAACGTGGAATTTTTTCTTCTGGGAAGCTGGCAAACGGCGCAGTAAGAAGATTGGCACCAAGAGCCAGTATCCGACAAAGGCGAGTGCATGGCGTGCTGCAATGCCGCTGCGCCACGCCCTGGAGAACGGGAACCAAATCAACCCCAGCACAACCCCGACTGTGAGCACACTGGTAGAGCAGTACCGGAAAGAGAAGATGCCAACACGACTAGACACAAGTCGAGGGTATGAGTCATGGATCAGCGTCCACATTCTTCCAAAATGGGGACAGGCTCGCATTACCGACCTACAGGCTCGTCAGGTTGAAATGTGGCTTGATTCTCTGACTCTTGCACCTAAGAGCAAGACGCACGTGCGTGGAATCCTCAGTGCGTTGTGGAACTTCGCCATGTGGCGTCAGGATATCCCGATGCAGGTTAACCCGATTAGCCTAGTCACAATCGCACGTGCAACGAAGAGGGTGAGACAGCCTCGCATTCTGACGGTTGAGGAATTCCATTTGCTCCTATCGCACCTCCATGAGCCATTCGGAACGATGGCGTTGGTATGCGTATGTTTTGGCCTTCGCATCAGTGAATGTCTTGCGCTGCGGTGGTCAGACATCGACTGGTTGAATGGAACGCTTCGCGTCGAACGTGGAATTGTGGCGCAGACAGTTGACGGTACGAAAACCGATGAGTCCCGAAAGTCTTTAGCCGTCGCTGGCGAACTTCTAGAACGGCTGAAAGTGTGGAGACAGATCACACAATTTCCAGCAGACGGAGATTGGATTTTCGCTTCTCCACAAAAGTTGGGACGACTCCCTTACTCGTATACCGGAGTCTCCCGCGTGCTGCGTCAGGCTGGAAAGCTGGCGGGCATCGGACACCTAAGCACACATGCATTTCGTCACTCGTATCGTACTTGGTTGGATTCGATGGGCACTCCTGTCGGCATCCAGCAGCGTCTGATGCGACACTCATCAATCGTCACGACAATGGATCGTTACGGCGATGCGTTGACGGCTGACATGCGCGAAGCACATGGCAGGATCGTCAGTCTCGCCCTCCAGCCACAGTGAACGGCAGGTGATTGGCAGGTGAAGGTCTGTAACGTACTGAAAAGATGGTCGGGGCGATAGGATTTGAACCTACGACCCCCTGCGCCCAAGGCAGGTGCGCTACCAGGCTGCGCTACGCCCCGACTGTAAAGGATTTACGCGTAATTTTCCTCTGCGTCCATCCTAAAGGCAGGCGCGCAATTCGCGCAAGGATTCGGCCAGTGCCTGCTCGTTTGGCGGCAAGGTATAATCACTCACCGGGTATGCTCAAGCCGCGCTATGCGTTGGTGGCGTATGTGAAAAGTCCGGCGGGAGAGTTCGTTGAGAACCTCCGCCGCGAGCTGCATCCCGATCTCCCTCACATGCCCGCCCATCTCACCATCCTGCCTCCGCGTCTGTTGCAAGGCACAGAAAGTGCCGCGTTGCAGCTGCTCGATCGCCTTTGCGGCCTGGAAGAGCCCTTCGACGTGAGCCTGGGTAGCATGGAGACCTTTATCCCCGTGACTCCCACCGTTTACATCCGCGTTGATGAGGCCTCTCGCTTGTGCGATCTGCACAGCCGCTTAAGTACCGGCGTCCTCGCATTCCGGGAAGAATGGCCCTACATTCCCCACATCACCCTGGTAAAGATGAGCGCCGAGCAGCCCGCGAAGGAGGCCTTCAGATTCGCCCGTGAGCGCTGGGATCGTTATACCGGGAGCCGCCGCATCCAGCTGGAAAAGCTGACCTTCGTCCGCGAAGAGGACCAAAACTGCTGGGTCGACCTGGCTCCGGTTCCTCTCGGCCGCACCCTGGTCCCCCGCTAAACCTTCCGTAATCAGTTTCCAGTTACTCGAGCCGAGCGCCCATGGCCCTAGGTACATCTCACTCCCGTGCGTTGAAAAGACCCTTTCCGGCCTGTAGATAAAGAACAGGGAACGTATCCGGAAGATCCGCCAAATGCCCTTTCTGGCGCGGGTTTCCGAGAATGACGGGAGACGACATGCAGATCGGAGTTTACGGTTCGGGTTACCTTGGAACAGTGATTTCGGCCTGCTTGGCGGATTTTGGCACTCCCGTCTCTTGCTGCCATCCGGACCGCTCGCGCATGGTCGAAATGGCCCAGGGCAATATTCCCTTCTTCGAAAAGAATCTGAAAGAGATCATCCGCCGCAACGTTCGCGCCGGCCGGCTCGCTTACTCCACCGACATCGAGTCATTTGCCCGTAAGACGCAGGTAATTTTTCTGGCCGAAGATAAGGCGGAGGGTCTCGCCGACGTAGCATTGCGCATTGCGCGGCTCGCGGCGAAGCCTCCAATTCTCACCATCGTCACTCCCGTTCCCGTGGGGACGGCCAAGACGCTGGAAAAGACCATCAGCGACGCGGGCCTGCAGGCCTCGATCGTGTCCCAGCCCATGTTCTTTACCGATGGCTGTGCAGTCGAGGATTTCAACTGGCCCGACCGCTTGATTCTGGGTTCGAATTCGAACGAAGCAGTGCAGATGCTGAAGCAGATTTTCCATCCTCTGGTCATGCGCGGAGTGCCCGTCATCGTCACCAACCAGTCGACCGCCGAACTGGTGCGCGAAGCCGCCACCGCCTTCGTGGCGACTAAAATTTCCTTTATCAACGAAGTCGCGACCCTCTGTGAACGGGTGAATGCCGATGCCGTGAACCTGGCGCTGGCCCTGGGCTTGGACAAAAAGATCGCTCCCCGCTGTCTGCAACCCGGCGCGGGCATGGGCGGCGTGTTCGCTGAGTCCGACATGGATTCCCTGGCCCAGTTGGCGCAGTCGCACGGTGTCTCGCTGAAAGTGTTGGGCGCGGCGCGCGATGTGAATCATACGCTGGCCGACCGCCTGGTGGAAAAGATTGCCGCCGCTCTGAATTCCGTCGAGAACAAGGAAGTCGGCATCCTCGGCCTTTCCTTCAAGCCGAACACGAACTCCGTCGCCGGATCGTCGTCCTTGCGCCTGGCCGAGAACCTGATCTCGAAAGGCGCTCACGTGCGGGCGTACGATCCAGTCGCCATTCCTGAGGCCAAGACGCGGCTTAACGGCTCCGTGCGTTATTGCGACTCTGCCTATGCGGTCGCCGAAGGATCTGACGCTTTGGTCGTTGGCACAGGCTGGCCCGAATTCCGCGCCCTCGATTTCGACCGTATTAAACACCTGCTGAAAAAGCCTGTCATCTTCGACACCAAGAACCTGCTCGATTCAACTCGCATGCGGGCTCTGGGATTTGAGTATGTCGGCGTGGGCCGCGGCTAAGGTTACAGCTCATGTGCAGACAGCCGCCTTCGGCTGTCCAAGCCCGGCGCAACGACCCAGAACCTACACACGTTCCTCACTCACTCTCCTCCCAAACAACCAATCCCAGGCACTAACATTGCTCGATGGGGTGGACCATCTTCACCGCTGCTGATCTCTACATCGGTCTGATCGTGTTAGACGCGATGGCGCCCTCGATCCCGGCCGAAAAGCTCGGCCGCCTGCCTGTTGCGCGGAAGGTAATCCTTGCTCTGCTGGTTGGTTGTGTCGGCGATCGTGCTCGCGTTGCAGATTGCGCGCCGGCGAGGATGGATGCACTAGCTCGGGTCACCTAAGAACTCCTAACAGGGAGATCTTGGAAGCCGGTGCGCTACGCCGCAGTAGGCGGTCCGAACCAAGTGGTTAGGGCGTCAGCGAGTCCCACCTGGGTTAGGTCTCCCACCCAGGCCACATGTCCGTCGGGCCGAACCAAAACGGCGGTGGGAGCCGTGACCGCCCCGATCGCCGGAAGCTCCCACGTACCCACGTATTTGGCGTCGATCAACTGAACGCGATCCGCCCATGGAGTGATGTCGAAACCGCCGGGTTCACCGAGGTTGAGGAGCGCCGGCCGAGCATCGTGCAGCAGGGCGAAGACCCGCAGCGGACCGTTGGCGGTGACCAGGTCGAGATCAGGCATGCGACGTCCGAGCAGCGGATGTCCCTCGCCGAGATCGTATTGAATGTCCAGACCGGACATCATCGCGGCGAATCGTCTGCGCGGCTCGTCCATGCCGAGGAGCTCGGCGATGGTGTCGTGCAGTGCCTTCGTGCGTTCGTCTGGGCGGCGAAGGGCGACTGAGGCCATCGTGTTGCGCAGCACGCGGGCAGCGACCGGGTGGCGCTCGGCATGGTAGGTATCGAGGAGGTTTTCTGGTGATGTGCGCTTGACCACCTGGGCCAGCTTCCATCCCAGGTTCACCGCATCTTGTACACCGGCGTTGAGGCCGTGTCCACCGTCGGGGGCATGCACATGCGCGGCATCGCCGGCCAGCAGGACCCGCCTGTCGCGGTAGGTCGCAGCCTGCCTGGTCATGTCGGTGAATCTGGAGATCCAGGTGGGACTGTGGATCCCGTAATCTTTCCCGCACACGGTGATGAGCGCCTCGCTGAGATCGCGCAGTGTGGGTTCGGTGGCGGGTCCGACGTGCTCTTCGGTCACCATGACCCCCAGCGGTCCCCGATCTGCGTAGACTATCTTGCCGTAGACGATCTGGTACTCCTTCCTGCCGAAGGAATGGACGCCGAAGGCATTGCGATGGATGCCCAATGGCGGTTCCTCGGTGGTCTCGACCTCGGCGAGCAGGCTGCTCGTGGTCGGATCCCACCCGGGGAAGTCGATGCCGGCTGCCTTGCGGATGAGACTGCGTCCTCCGTCGCACCCGACGAGATACTCCGCCCGCAGCGACTGGCCGTTGGACAGCTGGACGTCGACGCCGGTGTCGTCCTGCGCGAACCCGGTCACCTCACGTCCGCGGTAGATCGTCACCGCCAGCTCGCCGACCCAGCCGGCCAGTATGCGCTCGATGTGGTTCTGCCACAGCCCGAGCCCGTACGGGTGCCGGGTGGGGAAGTCGCTAATGTCCAACCGGGTCCCGTGCGAACCTCGCGACCTGAGCCACCTGTCCCTCCGAGAGGAACCGATCGGCGATTCCACGCTGATCGAGAACCTCGATGGTGCGCGAGTGCAGACCTCCTGCGCGCGAGCCGACGAGGTCTTGGCTGGCGCGCCGCTCGACAATCGCGACGTCGACGCCCGCCAACGCCAGCTCGCCCGCCAACATCAGCCCCGTCGGACCTCCCCCTGCAATCACCACCGCATGCTCGGTCATCGCCACCCTCCGGTCGGCATCACGCCCGTCGCGAACCGGGCAACACATTCCTCGGCCGCCGCGGCGACGGTGTCGAACTGGGCGGCGACCAACTCGGCCGCATGTGGGGGCAGGTCAGCCGCCGACGGCGGCGTCGCCGCGCGGAGTGCCCCCAGTTGCACCGCGAGTCCCATCATTGGTTCGACATCCCAGCGCGCCCCATACGTCGTCAACAACACGCGCATTTCGTGCCTCCCATTTCCGTAGGTTCTGGCTTCGAGGGGCGATTATGCGGCACGACTCGGGTCTTGCCGCAAGCCCCCCGGTGCGCGATACACTGGAAGTGGAAAGGAGCGGGGTACTCTCCTTTCGCGCTGTGACGGACAAGCCCTTTCCGAAGCGTGGCGGCGCGCTCCGGGTCCGTGATCGCCGCGGTGGCAGTCGTGATGCCCCGATGCTGATCGCAGAAAGCGCTCGCGTGTGAGACGTGCTGAGCCCGTCTGGCGGCACATCGTGAAGCATGAGGCGTCCCGGTGACGAGCTCGGCTAGTCAATCACGAGACACTGCTGCAAGCATCCGCGAGCCGAGCCATTGCTGCTAACGCCACTAGCCCTTATCGCACGAAACCTAGTCTGACAGGGCGAACCGCAGTTGCTATAATCAAGGCCGGTGGTGGGAATAGCTCAACTGGCAGAGCACCGGACTGTGGCTCCGACGGTTGCGGGTTCGATTCCCGTTTCCCACCCCAAGTTTTGCAAAGCTCACGTGGCGACGGCCGCCTCTGCCGTCCAAGCCAGGGCGAAGCCCGGCGCATGTGCAAATCAGTCAACGCAAAGTGAGCTTGTTCTCGCGGCCCCGTAGCTCAACTGGATAGAGCATCAGACTTCGGATCGTGTGAAGGTGCTCTGTCCAGTATATTTTTCAACACCTTATCATTGCCGAGTTTTGCTGAATTTTGGTCGAATTCAGCGGCCTATGGTGAAAATTCGGTGTAAATTTTCGCTTTGTTCGAAACGCGGGTATGGGGGATACGGCTCTGCCTGCCTTAAATGTGAGCGAGATTCTGTCAGCAGCGCGGACGGCTGGTAATTGGATATCTCCAGCACCAATGGCTCGTCCAGAAGCGAATCCCCATCTTGATCGCGGAGGCGAATTCGACTCTTTCTGGAAATGACTGCAACCGACAGCTTTGGACAAAGCTGCCATTCCGGCGACCCCGCCAGAATGCGTCATTTCAATCCAAGGAACGACAAATCCTTGATTGCCGACAAGTCCAAGAGTACGACTAAAGCCCCGCTGTCATCTGGCTCGGAGCGTAATAATCTCTGTTCGCTTTATCCAACCAAAAGAGGCCCCGATACTCCCGTCCCTATTTCCTTCCCCTTAACTTCAGTCCCTGAATCTCAAATGTGCTCTGATTGAATATGCCGTTGCTTTTGGGTCGTCGTTCCAGAAAAGAAGCGACTATTCCGTTTCCGGCGGATCGCCGCGATGAATATTCAAGACTCCTACTGCTCGATACAAGCCGCGACTCTCAAGCCCCTCGCTCATTTCTATGGATTCCGCATCAAGAAAGATGATACGTGGCATGACTTTCTCTTCGGGCTCGACGACTACAGCCGGAGCCGCAGGTGGATGCGCGTAAACGTTTATGTCTCCAATACGCGCACTCCCACCGACGACTGGACGGTCGGCGGCTTTGTTCTTCGGTTCCGATTGCTGTGATTCAAAGAAACGGTGTGTCGGTTTGGAGAGCCTGCCGATCCAGATTCCAATGGCAAGGAGGGCCAGTGCTATTAGAGCGAAAAGCACGGCGGTTGTTTGCGGGAGGGCGTGGTTACCCTTTAAGACGAAATAAAGCCCTATGCCCGCAATGGCTACGCCAGCGGTTGCGGCGAGCGTTTGTACGACTTGGCCTCGATTAGCGAACCATTTTCCGCCCATACTTGGTTTTGAGCGCTTGAATGCTGGATTTTATAGCAACCCGTTGCTAGAGACTAGTCCGCTTTCCGTACAGGCTCAGACTTGGCGTCGAAAATCGAATCCGCACTTCGGGCAAACGCATCCGCTGCATATCAACCCGCACAACTTCAGCCGGGGAAATCGAGTATCCGCATGACGGGCAAACGGTATTCAGAGCCGCCAGAACTTTCGCCCGGTTGATCTTGTTCTTGTGCATCGGCGATTATAGACCTTTCGCTATTATTTCGCCCGTGCTTATTTTCGAGCTTTGCTGGTTTATACTTACGCGCCGTGCGCCCTGTAAAGCTCGAATTCTACGATCATCCGTTCACTTGCCCGCATTGCTCCGTGGAAATTGTCTTCGCGTCTATGCAACAAGTGATTACGTTCTCTGAGCGGGCTTGCCCATCCTGCAAGAAAGCTATCCTGATCGAGAACGGAAAGATTCTTCGCGCGGGTGATACGTCAAAGAAGAAACCGCCAAAGAAAAGTCGGACTTAAAACTACACTGTTCTGGGCTCATGTACTACAATCTCTGCCGCATTCACCAAACTCTGCGCGTGACGCCCGCAATGGAGGCTGGAATATCCGATCACATTTGGAGCTTAGAAGAATTTAGTTGCTTTGCTCTAACCTTGTTTACCTTCGGCCCTTCCCGTATCCGGGTGTTTTCATGGAGTAATTATGCGCCTTTCAGTGCCGCTGTTCGCCGTCGTGCTGATCGCCTTACAGAGCACTTCTCAAGAGCCAACTGTAAAGAACAAAGCTCCAAGCCAACATAAACAGCAGACCGCCGCCAAGGCCAAACCAGAATCGAATCCATGTATTGCCACTGACGGCCCACCAATACAAAACGCAAGCGCACCCGAAGAACAGCAGCAGCAGAAGCAACCTAAGAACGGGCCGTACTCTATAAATATCTTGTCCCAGCCGACGGATTACTGGAGCAGGGTCTACATCGGGCTCACCGCTTTTCTGGCTGCCATTGGATTCGGAACCCTGGTCTTGCTCTACATACAAACCAGAGCGGCACACAAAGCCGAACGCGCTAGGGTCGATGCAATTCTTCGCGTCGACTGGCCACGCGTATTTTTTGAGGTTCACAACTTTGGCAAAAGTGCCGCAATCATCACGGGATGCAAACTGACCCACGCAACATTCTCTAAGGAGGATACGGCCTTCACTCAATATGCTCCCCAGCGCCCGATTCACGAAGCTAAAATAATGAAACATGTTCTTGTTCCAGCGGAGAGCATCCCCGACACGAAACCAAACATTTTTTATTTCGACATAACCAACTTTCTCTCCGAAGAGGAAAGGCAAGGCGAGCATGTCACCCTTTTCACGTCCAGCCTGACCTACGAAGACATCTTTGAGATCAACCACGCTACGCAAACAACCTACAGATACACGCCTTCCCGAAACGTACCCAACGTTGGGAGCCTCGAATATCTTTCCCGGTTCACCCGCTACACATAGCCCTGTCACGTCAAGTAGGACTATGCCGTAAACGCAATATCTACGAGATTCTTGCCAGATTTTCAAATTGAGCCACTACCTGATTCTCTTTAGGTTTGTGTCATTTGGGACGTTCGGTTAGAATTCCGCCCACTATGCGGACACTCGACATCGACCAACTTAGACGGGAACGAGAACAACTCACAAAGCGGATACAGCAATTGGATGTTCTCTTAGACGCTGTGGACGCCTTTGACGGCACCGCCCCGAAGAAAGCCGGAAGACCAAGGGGCAAGGGCCGGATGTCTGCCGCTGGACGGGCGGCCATTGTAAGGGCCCAAAAAGAGAGATGGAAGCGTTTCAAGGCGCAACAGAAGGGCTAGCCAGCCGCTTCGCGAATCACTCCAAGCGACGCGCTGACGGAGGCTTCCGGCCCGTGAACGCAGGCCGATATGTCGGGAGTTACGGTCTCACGAATGCCTGAAACGTACAAACAGGTAAGCAAACAAAGCCACCACCGCTATGGTGAAAGCAGAAACCGTCAGTGTTGGAATCCAAAACAAGAATACCCTCAAGGGCTTATTTCCGAGTCGGCTGGCCGCAAAAAACGATGCGAAGAGCAAAATCGCAGGAATCCAGAATAGAGGCGAAAACAAATTCTCCACGAGTCCACCTGCGACGGCAGCCAGTCCGGTTGCTTTCGTGTTACTGATGCCCCCCAAAACCACCAAGAACCGACAAGCTCCGCGAGGATTATCGCGGCTACTCCGCTAAGGATGCCCTTGAAGTAACCCATAAGTTTTGGTCGAACGCAGAATTATACGTCAAGTCTTGCAAGACGACCCGGTCCACTGTTGTAACATCCCTACATCACTCATCAACCGCTCGCGGGAAATGTACCTCTAGGCCATTGCACTGGCGAGCGGGTTGGCGTAGGATTCGCGCCAATTATCCAACCAAGTAGACGCAAACGGCGTAGCATTTCGGCGTCCCGCCAACAGGAGGTTAACGCATGAGCAAGAAGAGGAAAAAGCTGCAAGGTACCGTCGAGAAGGTTATCAAGCCCAGTCTCGGCCAGCCAGAGAAGGCTCAGATCGCGATTCACGAGGCAGACGACTTGTATCGAGAGGTTCGCATTGAAAACGAGGTAACCAACGACAAGGGTGAGAAAGCTCGACTCAAACCGGGAGCAGATGTAGATGTCATCGTTGAAGCGGATTCGAGTGCGACGCTGAAAAAACCAGAGTAGCGGACGGGCCGTTATCAGTAACGGCTCACTGAAATTCTAAAGCGGAATCAGGGCGGGTGATTTTTCAGGGCAGAGAGAAAATCTGCTGAGACTTCGCGGATGCGGTTGAGCCGCTCGTCCTCTTTACGTAATTCCTCTTCGGTAAGACCTCCGAACGTCTGGGTCCTTAGACTCTCGATTTGCTCCCGCATCAGCCTTTCAAGTTCGTCTCGAATTTCGCTAAGGCTGCGGCCTTCCATAACTTCCACGCGGCACTAGACTGTCTCAGGATTCCCAATTTGGCGGTCTCGCTCGACAGAAAAATAACACTGTGGGAGCGTCCCATGCTGCTGAAGAGTAAACAATAGGGTTTTTGTAGTAAGTGGATGCCCCCCACCGCTCTTTTCTAAATGCCCCTTCCTCGATGCCATCGGGTGTGTTGCGTATTACCCAAACTCTAAGAGGATCATCCAAGGTTAATCGGGGCGTCCAAATGACATCTGAAGAACGTGAGCGGCTAACGAAACGGATCGAGCAATTAGCTGCACTCTTTGCTGCCGTTGACGCATTTGATGGCGGCGGTGGCAAGAAACCCGGACACCCGAAGGGTACTCGCGGAATCTCTGCCGCAGGACGGGAGAGAATAAGGCAAGCTCAGAAAGCGCGATGGGCCAAGGTCCGGGCCGCGAAGAAAGCTAAGGGCTAATCCGTTTTCCGGACAGGGGTTAGGTTCGCAGAACAACGAACAAGTGCTGGACGTGCTTGAGTTCGTTCGCCAGGTTGTGGCGCGTTGCGTCTGAAATCTCTCGCGCTTCTCTAAGAGGAGGGGCATCCCAACACGTCACGCGCTCCTCATTCATCAGGCGTCCAAGAGCGGAAAGTGCCTTTTGGATTGTATTCAGTTCAGCGGGTGTTCCGGGATCGCACCCCCATTCGGCATACCGTCTTTCGAGCGCGGTAATGGCGTTTTCAATGCGACCGGGCAGTTTGTCGGGGTCTGATTCATCCAAGACCGACAAAAAGGCTTCTCGCCAAGAATGCCGAACGCGTCCCATATGGCCGGAATTAGAACGTGTCTCCCTGTCTAGTGCTAGCTTCGCGATGTAGCAATCCTCATGCATAGGCTGCCCGTGCTCATCGATCTTGCAACTTTCAAGCTCAGCGGGCCTGCCGCAAATCCAACAGTTGGGAGTTGCTCTAAGAAGGGGTGACATAGGGTCTCCAGCGAATCGTTAATCAGTTGCACAAGAGACGCTTAGTCCGGAGGGGCACAGCGGGGAATGTGTAATTGATCAACCAAGCCTAGGCTTATGCGGGCAACTTTACTAGCCCCCTGCCACGTACTTCATCTCCTTTGAGGAGGGCCTCATTACTTTGGTCATGTACTTCCGCGTAATCAACTGTCTTTCCCAGCCATCCCGGCTCAAAGTTTGTTGTCGCGGTCTCACCCGTGAAGAAACGGCTATTCCGAGGTGACGAAATGACAGTTGACCTTGAATTAGGGGAATTAGAGTTTTTAATGCAGTTGGTTAATCAAGATTTCTGCGCCAAACAGCGGGCGACCCACGAGCCCACTCCGTTCGAGGCGGGCGTTTGTAGAAAGCTGGCGGATGTCCGACAAAAATTGATGGAAGAGAAATTCCCTCCGCCAGTTCAAATGAGCGAAATCGATGATCTGAGCGAGCTGCTCGGCAAGCCCGGCGAAAGCGTTCCTGTGGTGGATGCGGCTGACCTCAAGATGGTGTGGACCTACGGCCAGACACTGAAGGTAGAGCATGGAGAAGGGGTCGCTGTCGGCATGAGTGTCTGGAAGCAACTTCTCGCTCCGAGCGTAGATATTCGGGCCATCTGTTACCGATTAGGCATGTTGAGCATGTTGGAGATGATGCTGCGAGCCGCTTGGATCGTCGGGGAACCAAGCGAGAATGCCTTCAAGGTCGCTGCCCGGATGGATTTGAATTGGCCGCAGGTCGGCATAGTTCGGAACGGGTTCCTCTTCAATCTGGAGGGATTTCTGGCGGAAGTGCAATATGAGGCGTTCATCCACACTTCTGGAAAAGCTGACAATTAGCCCGTATACGGTTTCCGTACAGGTCGCCCGTAATGGCCCCGATGGAACCAAAGGCCGAAAGGCTCTCAGAATCCTGTGCTGATAGGGTACTCAGGCTACGGACAGGCACTCGAACGCGATGGCCACAGAGAAATTCCCCGCGATTTTCGCCTCGACGCGAACGACCTTGCCCCGAGCGCTCAAGAGAGTCCGATGGGAGGCTCCAATCGCCAAATCGACAGTGGAGCCCACTGGAATTGGAAAAGCACTCGACAGGAGAATCCCGCCAACGCTGATATTCTCCGACTGAACGCGCATTTCCTCGCGGTCCAGCTTGACTGAGACGGGAAGCTTAAAAGGATAGCGAGCGTCGCGACGTTCTTGCCGCTGGGGGGAGTTCATTGAGGTGATTATTGGGCAGACTACGTCAAGGCGGCTGTCGTAACCAGTGACGGAACGGTTACCCAGCTTCTCGCTTCTCCGCTTCTACCGTCCGCTGATGCTCGGTTAATTCCTTAATCGTTGACTCTGCTATTTCCCGAATGGCGGCTATATGTTTTCTGGACTCGACGCTCTGCCTCCTCTCGTTGAGAAGATCACAACGGCCAACAATCGCCGCTAGTTTGCTTTTCAGATTGTGCGCAACCATGCACGCAGGCTCATGCGGTTCTCTATCGGAAGCCATCCGTGTGGCATCCCTTCTCCCCCTCTTCCGAGAAGAGTCTGCCAAACGTTTTTCGAACTCCGTTTACTACCTTTAAAGTGTTACGGAATCCGGACAAATTGCGCGTTGTGGCTGGTTTGGCGCTTGACAGCCTATGCTTGGGGGCGAAAGCGCATAGGGCTTTGGAGCCCTCCCCACGGCGACGGGTGTTATGAGGACCTGTCGCCGTTCCCTATTACCCGCCTGACTAGACAATCTTGGCCCTCAGACTCACACGCGGCCCTACAAATACGTTTTCCGGATGAGGCAACAGCTATCTGTCCAAGCCCGTCATGATGAATGCTCTCGACCATTGCTATCAGAAGTTGTAACCGAAGATTAAACGCAGTTTCGGCGCAGGCCCGGAATACAGGCTGGTTTTCAGTTCAACAAACGTGCCTCTAAGAAATTGCAACCCCGCCAAGACATTCACGCCCGTCTCATAATCGAAATTTCCAAAATCAATTTGCCTTCCCTTCTCGAAATTCTGGTGAATAAAAGTAAGGGACGGTCCTGCTCCAACATAGGGCGACCAGCTTTCCCTTCGAGAAGATGCAGCAAAGTGATAGACGGCCTCCAGATTCAACGCCACCAGATCGGTCACCTCTCCAAACGCGAATTCCGCGTTCGGTCGGAACAATACACGTGGATGAAAGATCGGTCCCATTTGGGATTGCACGCCGAACATGAGGAGCTCCGGGTCAAAGGCTGCGCCCGCACGGACACCCGCTCGCCAGCGTCGGCTCTCACGCTTGATGTCGCCCTCAATTTCACGAATCTTTGGCGGAACCGGAGCCGCTTGCATTCCCGCAGCCCCCGAATCGGCTGGTTTTGCCTCCAGCACCGTGACATTGCTCGCAACCCTTATGCCGTTTTCGTCGCCCGGACCTGCGACTACCCGCACGCGGGCACCTTGCGCGATCGATCGCGTTCGAACCGAGTTACGGTCGTAGGTAAATAGGTGAAATTGGTTGTCATCGCTTCTCACTACCAAGGTGTCTCGGGTCGAAGAAACAACTGAACCTTCAATGGAATTCTCATTTTCACCTTGCGCGGATGCTGTGGTTTGGCATGAAGCCGGGACAGTTAGAAAAGTTGAGATGAACAGGAGGGAACAAGCCAGAAGAAACGCAGGAGTTCGCATTTGCTTTCCTTTTTACTGCTGGGGCCCGCATTCAGGGAAAAAGGTCTCCTGGCGAACTGCAGTTGGCTCAGATTACGAGTTTGCGGGGATTGAGGGGATAAGGTGTGAACCGCATTTAAAGAAATCAAATCGGGTACAAACGTCTTGATTTGCTACTTGGGACGAACGGGCGTGCCCGAACAGGAATCGCCGGGATCGAGCCTATTAGAACGTACGTTTTCCGCACCTGGGGTCAGGCGATGGCTTCCTGGTCAAGCCCGACGCTCGTAGGCGGCTTACGGAGGGTCGCCCGTGACAATTCCCATCTCAAGAGAGCGTTATTGTTTTGGCGAGCTAATCCTTGCTCGGCGGGCGTCATCCAGAAACAGTTCCCCGGTTCGTAGTTACCACGGTCAAGAATACGTCCAAGGGTCGTTCCGAGCAGACGTTCTCCCATGTCGGCTAAGAACTTATCGAAATATTGCCAGCGGTCGCACACAACAACGCCCGCTTCTCCATAAATCCGGTATTTCTCAGACTTCGGGTTCAGACAACGAGTTTTCATCTTCTTCCACGAGACATAAGTCGGCGTTGGCTTGATCCTATGTCCGTGGCGCTTTTCTATCTTACGAATACTCATCCTATACTCCTCATATTTTAGGCTACCACTCTTACGGAGATTCGGGCCTCCGGGTATGGAACTCGAAAGACCCAGATGGAACCTTGCCCGGAATGAACCCCCGGCCCCTGTCTAGGAAAAGCATGCTTTGGGAGTCCCGACTTATAAGAGGCCCCCGGCATATCCCGGAAAAGGATGCTTATCTAACAAATGTAACCACCCGCGAGGCCAGCCGACCGGAACAAGTACCGAGGGACAGTACGTACCCGTCAACCGGACAAAAGTAGGACCCAAAGGACTTACGCAAGATTTCGAAACTAATTTCCGACTGGTAGAACCGAGCCCGCGCAAGCGTCCCCCTCGAATCGCCCCTCGTTTTCTTCCCCCTAAGTCTTGCGGGCTTGCGTTTCCTTGGAGGAGGGTTTGCGGGCTACTAAGTCCTTGCAGGCAAGTGAGATAGGTCAATGTCGCTTAGTGGCGTGAAGTGGCAGCGAGCGTACATCGAGCGTGCAAGCAAGTGTAATAACTCTAGCGTTGACCATTAGTTACAAGCCGTGTTAGTACGGGCAATGACGCGATTGCGGGCGATCTATCCGCTTTCCGGACGAGCTGCCCGGACTAAGACCTCGCTTTAAACCACGTTTCCCGCTATTCCTTGGCGTTCTGACGGGGGTCTCAGGGGCTATCGAGGTTTGGGGCGTTCGGAAGCCCGTAGCGCCAGAATCGACTTATTGGGCGGTTGTACGGAAAACAAACGTAAGTTACTAACTAATCCGCATAAGCCGCCGGGCAGCTTCGGCGCTCGCTTCCGCGTCACTTATGGCGACATACCGCATCGTGCTCGTAATCGCGGCATGACCCACAAACGCCTGAACCTTGGCGACGTTCATGTCCGAGCGAACGAGCATCGTGCAGGTTGTGTGCTTCAGAACGTGTGGATGGCGCTTGCGGACGGGCAAGCGTGATTTCTCAGCAATTGCCCGAAAGATGCGATAGAACTGCGTGGAACTCATGCAGCCGCCCTTATTCGAGGGGAATAGCGCATCTCCCGCGTCTGTAGGCCGCTCGGAAAGCCACAGTTTCATAGCCTTAACCTCGTCCAGTAGCGGGACGCCGCGATGGGGCACAAGCTGATGTACGGTCGTCCGGCTACCCTTCAAGCGGCAAATCGTCAGATGCCCGTCTACCAAGTCAGACAACTTCAGTTTCGTTCCGCCGAGAACTATCCCCAATTTGTGGCCGGGATTCTCGGGGTCAGGTATTTCGACGGTTACCAGAGAACTCAGAGCCATGTAAAAAGTCAGAGCCGCGTTGTGTTTCCCCCACAGCCGATTGAATACTTGCTTTGGTACCGAGATGTAATCCTTAGGAATCACGCAAGAACAAGTTCACAGTTGCGGCTTGATAGTGTAGTTCCACTCGGGCAGAGTTTCATGGCGCTGCAATCGAAGTGAAGCAATTTGATCGGGTGTGGGTTTGAGACCGCAAGGATAGAGTCGGCGGTCGAGATAAGCAGTGACCTGAAGTCCGGTTTGGGTTTGGGTGGTGCGGGCATAGTTGAGGATCTTCTGGTAGGAGTCCAGCGGTTCGCCCGCCCAGTTGCGTGAGACTTCGGAGAAGAGGCGATGCTCGATGGGATTCCATTTGGAAGCGCCGGTGGGATAGTGGGCGACGGTCACAGCCAGGGCAAAGGAGTTGGCCAGTTGGGACTGGAGTTCGGTTTTCCAGGCATGACAGCGGCAACTGTTGCTGCCGCCGGTATCGGCCAGAATGAGCAGTTGGCGGGAACCGGAATAGCGAGTGGAACCTTCCTGGTGCCACCAATGAGCGATGGCATGAGCGGCAAAGGCGGGAGTGTCATGGGAAACGCCAACGACCAGAGCACCGCGATTTTCCATAACATCGTAAATCCCATAAGGAATGGCGACCCCGATGGAATCGGTGCGGAAGTCGTGATCATAGACGCAACGCGGGGCAGATTCCCAACGACGGCCAGGATTTTTGAAATTGCCGACGAGCTCGCGTTTCTTGCTGTCGACGCTGACGATGGGCAGATGACGGCGCTGGAAACGGTCGCGCAGCTCGGCCAGATATTCGAACTGAAGATTGCGGTTGGGACTCGAACTGGTGGAGATCTGCTTTTGATTGACCCGCAGAGAATAGCCCATGTCATGGAGCAGGCGGGCGACGGTATTGGGGGAGACGGCAATGCCGAGTTTAGCCAGCTCATCCGCGATGGTGGTAGTAGTACGGCGAGACCAGCGTAAGCCGGTCATGGGATCGCCCGCGGTATCGTGTTCGAGCAGGCAATGGAGAACGGCGATTAGGTCGGGCGTTTTTTTTCCGCCGGAGTACGACCACCGCCGGTGCGGCGAGATCGGCCGCTGACCACATTCTGATCCAGCAGTTGCTGCCGACCGCGGGCTACGGTGTGTACGTCCAAGCCCAGGAAATCGCCGAGCAGAGTGTCCCCGCCGTGGCCCAGGCGGATGGACTCCAGCCCGGCAAACAATCGGCGCTGTTGTTCATCGAGCAGGCCATAGAACAGGAGGATGGCGGCCTTGAGTTCATCGGGAGAAGCCTGGAGGTCGGCGGAATGGACGGCTACAGGAACGGCGTGAGCGCTGCGCCGGGCGAGTAACTGTTTGCGGCGAGGGACGGATTCGATGTCGGTATAGAGAAACTGGCCATCCACCTCCATTCGAGCCAGGCGCTGTTGCTCGATCAGATGGCGGAGAGGCTGCTGCACTTCGGCGTGCAGGGCATCGGCCAATTCATGGGCGTAATAGCCGTTGGCAGACTGGTGGACGAAGGTTTCTAGGGTAGCCAGCAGCGTGCCGTAACGGGAGAACCAGACACCTTCATGCGACCACAGTCCGCGATCGTCGAAACGAGCGATTTCGGCCAGGGTGTAGAAGCGGCCGCGATGAGTGTAGCTGGCGAGATATTGAAGCTGCTTCAGTTTCCGAAAGACAGTGAGATCGGTGTCTGTGCCGAGAACGCGTTTCAGCTCGGGTAGATCGGCGATCTTGTTACGGCGGAGATGTTGGCGCAGGGCGGATGGATCGAAGGAAGTGGGTCGCATAATGTTAGAGTTCACACTCCTTGCATGGGATAGTGAGAACTATAACATAATCAACTGGGCTCCTGGCGGGGAATATCGATCGCGTCCTTCGAGCCTGTGGAGCCCATTTCAGAGGCCGGGATTGGACTTTCCTGCCTTATTGGGTGGCTCTAGATGTTGGAGTTAACCCTATCAATGGGAATTTATTGTTGCGAGGTCCCTTAGCCACGGCGCACCCCCGAGGATTGAGAGGTAGCCTGCTCGTCAATGGCATTTTGAATCAGCCTGCGAAGATCGCGTAGGGATTTGTGGTAGGAGCTAGCAGACGCCAGATCATTGCCCGTGGCGAAGTCAATTTCTATAGCTTTCCCTGATTATCGGGGTCAAAGAATATAATGTCTGCGGGAGCCTTGCCGTGGGGGGTGATTTGATTAAACTTGAGGCGGCGGGCCGCGAGAATATAGGCGGCTATGCCGAGGTTGTTGGTTTTGTACATTTTCCTATCCTAAGAATTTGCTTCGGGAGTTTCCCGCGAGCAATTGTGTTAAGGGTTGACGTTGCGGGCGACTAGAACAGAAGCCGCCCGTTTGTGATCCGGTTAAGTGTCGTTAGTGCGTTTTCAATATCTGCATACTTCTTGCTTGGAACACGAAGGCGAACTTGTCCATCCACAACAGTAGCGATTTCGCGGGCAAGAGCCTTTCGCATAGCGCCGAAGGTGATTACTTTGCGACTCGGCTCGTTTGCCTTGAGGCCCGCCCTCATCTCCTGCCATTCTGGATAACGATCATGGCTCCGGCTAGCTAGTTGGCTGCCTGCTTTGTCTCCTAAGGTCCGGCATACTTCTTTGATAATCGCGGCGTCAGCGCCAGAGATCGCTTGCAAATCGCCCGTAGCCCGCCCGCGATTGAAATAGACCTCCGGAAATACTGGCCCCCACCGCCATGCTTCGGCTTCAGACAAGAACATCGGATCGCCCGTCTGGAAAATCGAGAGCCGATTGATCGCGAAAAGCAGTTTGTGAAGTTTTACGTCGCCCGTGACGTGTAAATGGTCTTGCAGGTATCGCTGTACATCGAAAACCGTCGCCATATCCCCTCCCTTGGTAACTATTACCTTTTGTACGGAAAACGTACTAACTTGTCCCCAAAACGTACGAAAGGCGGAGCCCCGAAGGCCCCGCCCGTACCGCTGCCAGAATTACCTACCCACGACTGTAACACAGTTAGTAAGTATTGTCAAATCGACAAGCTAGGCGTAGTAAGTAGGCGAGTACGGAAAACGTAGCGGGAGGTTAGCTGCGGCTATGTCGAAGGGGCGCTACTAGTATAAACCCCGGCTCCGGGCATTAGTTGCGCGGGGCGATGCCTGTACTTAGTTAGATGCTAATATTGGCCGTCACGTTGGCCCCCTATTACTATTATCCCATGGTTGCACTAATTCGGGCCCCTGCTAATTCCTCCCGGTATGGCCCGCGAACCCAGTACCGCTTTAATTTCCCGTCCGCCCAATCTACTTGCCAGCGAACCTTCCCATGCCAATCACGGAACTGCTGCGGATGGAAGTCATGGTGGAATCGGACATTTCGCATCACTCCGGGCGCTGTTCGGGCGACGAGAATAGGGAGCACGACATCTACATCCTGTTCCCGGATGTTGTGACATCGCATCTCCGCCGCCATCTCCGCTCGAAACAGTTCAGCAAGTCTCGCGGCCCTTTTGTCGTATAGCTTCTGCTTGTGCCGTTGGAAGTACCCTCGGGCAAGTTCTTGCTTCTTCAATCGCCCCTTGATAGTCCGGTAATAGCGACGATTCCGTACAACTGCCGAACACTTGGCCGAGCAATAAACCGCTCTGCCCGATGTCTGGTTGGAGCAATCAACACGGTGGCAGAGTCGTGGCTTCATTGCGCTTTGGGTTGGGACAGCTTGCAGCCGTTAACGCATTGCCACGCCCCGCGATAGAATCGCCCGTTAGATTGAGACTTGATAGAAGCGTGATGCTCCGAACCGCACACGGTACATTCCATGCGTCCGGTTGATGGATCAATCAGTTTCATTACTTTCGGCGTTGCCATATTGTTTTGTTCTCCTTTGTGGGTTATTCGTACCAGCAGGGGCGAGCATGGTGGCTTTGGGTTTCACTTGTTGTATGGTCCGCCCCAAACTGGTTAATTCCTCCACCTAGCGGTCGCGCTTTCGAATTCTTTCCTGTCGGCCTCGGTTGCAGTAGTTAGCAAGTCGAAATCGACTAACCGAACATTGCCAGCAGCAAACCGTACAAGCGCCTTAGTGCCTTCGCAGTTCACAATTTCGGCAGGCACCGCATACAACTGATCGGAGGCCATTTTAACGTTTACGATTTCCATAACTACTCCGTTTTCCGCACTACAACAATTGCAGGAGCCCGATAACGACCGCCAATGCAATGGAAATCAGCATCACGAACCCGAAGAACGCACTCCACGCCTCCAAGCGGCATTCGACCGACATAGAAACTACAGCGGCCAACAGCAAGAAAAAGATCATCGCGCCTCCACCTTCTGGGCAGAGATGAAAGAATCCAAGTCGGCCCTGTCGATGAGTAGCCGCTTCCCTAAGCGACAAAAGGCTATCCGGCGCTCCCAAATTAGGCTGCGGATAAACCATGATGTTGCCCCGAGATATTGGGCAGCGGCAGTGATGCCGAGCAGTCGGGGTTGAATTGGTTCGGTGTTCTTGAGCACGGCAAATCTCCTGTGGTTGTTGCTTTAGGAGATTGCCCTACTATTCCGGGTAACCTTTGTCGCCCTTCCGTCCGGAGTGGACGGCGCTATAAGCCTAGGTAATTGCTTCGAGCCGGAAACACGTCCTTCGATTCTCCCCTTAACCCTTGGGGCCGCTTTCCGGTAAGGTCCTTCCAACGTTCAGCGAGTTCCCTACCTCTTTACACCCTCGCACTCCCCGCCTCTGTGGTATATCCCGTGACCAGTGGGCTCGCCCGTATGGAGGGGGTAAACGTGTCTTACGTTTGTCAATCTAACAAAGTATTTAGCGCTCGTCAAACCTGCCCAAATGTGCTCTAAGCGCGGCTATGTAATTAGTTAGCGTTGAGAAAGTAACTGTTACTTTCGTGCCATTGCGCGTTTTCACCGAAAGTCAGATGATTTAGGTGAAAAGGAGGCTGTAATGACAAAGAAGAGAATCAAAGGCGAAGGGTCGCTTCTGAAGTTAAAGGGATGCGACGTGTGGTATGCACAATTCTACCGGGATGGACGGCAAATTCGAGAAACTACGGGCGTTCACGGAGCGCAGGCCGACAGGAACAGAAAGGAAGCCCTCCGGGTTCTCCGTCAGAAGATGGGTCGCTCGGAACTAGGCTTCATACCCGACAGCGAACTCGACAAAATCCGTTATGCGGACTTGCGGGCGGGACTGATTTCGAGCTACCAAGAAAAGGGGAACCGAAGCCTCTATCAAACGACCGAAGGCGAGGAAACAATCTGCGGGTTGAAAGCATTGGATACCTTCTTCGGGTTTAGCGAAGAGAACCGAGGCCCGAGCGTGCGGGAGATTGGCACGGATACGGGCCGCCGCTTTGCGAAGAAGCAGCTTGCAGAGGGATTCAGTACCGCAACGATCAACCGCTCCTTAGCTTGCCTGCGTCGGATGTTGCGGATCGCAAAAGAAGAGGAGCGGATTCTGAACGTTCCTGTAATCCGGTTGCACAAAGAGCCGCCCGCCCGGAAAGGATTTCTTACGCCGGAAAAGTTTGAGGAATTGTTGGCGGTGCTGCCGACGCATCTTCGGTTGTTGGTTCAGTTTCTATATGACTGCGGATGCAGGCTTGGGGAAGCTCGGGCAATCGACTGGCATCAGGTGGATTTACAGCGTCGCCTGATTCGTCTTGAAGAAGATCAGACGAAGAACTCCGAAGCCCGGATTATTCCGCTCTCTTCGGTTGTGGCCGAGCAATTGGAAGCCATTACGCCAAAGACCGGGCAGGTCTTCAATGACACGAACCTCCGGACAGAATGGGCGAAAGCGTGTGAATCGGTCGGGTTGGGCAAGCGCGTGAAACAGACGAGCGAGGACGGGAATATTTGGTATCAATATCGGGGGTTGATCGTACACGACCTTCGCCGAACTGCGATTCGAAACCTAGTTCACGCGGGCAACTCCGAAAAGCTGGTTATGAAAATCAGCGGGCACAAAACGCGCTCGGTCTTTGATCGCTATCACATCGTCAACAGCGATGACGTGACAAATGCGATGCAGCGGCGGGACGCCTACATGCTGTCGGAGGGTACGACCATCAATGCAGAGCCCGCGAAGAAGATTCCGCCGCAGTCGGTTCCCAAAAAGTTGAAGGCAGGCCGAGCCTAAGCGTAAGATTTAAGTCGAGTTTGGTGAAAATTCGGTGTAAATTGTGTTCAAGGTTTTAGAGCCTACCCGCAAGACACTGATTATAAAGACGGCCCCGTAGCTCAACTGGATAGAGCATCAGACTTCGGATCTGAGGGTTGGGGGTTCGACTCCCTCCGGGGTCGCCATACTGTTGCCGAGTCAATTACTTCTGAGTAGCCGGTATTCCGGACGGACCAGCCGGGTCAACCTCCCAGAAGTGGACTGGTGGCTTGACGGGTGGATTACGCGGAATCACGCGGAATGAATTGACAAGCTCGAGGGAGCCGGATATGGTTGCGCCAGTGCGCTAACAGGGCGCCTCCCACCCGCGGCAAGGGAAACATCCCACCTGTTTTCGTTTGAGGCGCGCCGTTACCTTCTTTCAGCCTGGTATCAGCGGGACACGGGCAAATATGAAAGGAGGACTTGTGACCCCGTCGAAGTTTTTGCCCTCTCACTCATCCTTTGAGTCCATCCGGAAGCAGGCAAAGAAACTGGTCCGCCTGTTCGCCGCCGGGGACCCCAATGCTCTGACCCGTGTCCACGTTCAACTCCCGGCTCCGAACCTTCCTCTAGCGCTGCGAGACGCCCAACTTGTGCTCGCCCGGGAATATGGCTTCGCAGGCTGGCAGGATCTTCGCGCGGCGGTGCTCCGCCAGGAAGGCAAGGGCCTGGAGTGGGCTGCCGCGGAGGCGGAGCGCGCCATCCACGACAACAGCGTCGAACGATTGACGCAACTGGTTCGGGAGTATCCAGCGCTTCTCTCGTGGCGTGGCGATTCCGGAGAATCGTTGCTAGGGTTTGCCACCGGCTCGTTTGGCGATAGCGGCGATCCTTACCGGGAGCAGATGTTCACACGCCTCGAATGCGCCGAGTTTCTCCTGGATGCTGGGACCATTGCCAACCCGGCGATATGGGAAGACGCAATTCGCTCCCGCGCCAAGGGAGTGTTGCAGCTTCTTTCGCGCAAGGGTGTTCTGCCGCGCAGGCTCGATGTTCTCGCCGCACTGGGCGACGACGACGGCGTACGCGACTGTCTTCAGTCAGCACGGACCCGCCCCGTTGGCGATGCCGCCGCCGTCACGCAGGCGTTCCTCTGTGCCTGCCGTTTTCAGCAGCGTGCGGTCGCCGCTCGGCTTCTCAACCGTTGCATCGAGCTCGACCCCGCGCTGGGACGACGAGTGGAGAAATGGCGTGGAAGAAGCGGATTCATCGACTACTTGGCCGAGCATCCGCAACGAGTACGGAGGTCCCTGGCAGATGGTCGTTATGAACGAACTGCTAGCGGCGATCGATGAAAATGAGCTCGAAGAGTTCAGCGGGTGGTTAGAGCGGGAACCCGATCTGCTTGGCGAATCCAATGTGGCGCTGCAGGTGCAACTATTAGAGCATGTGGTGTTGAAGGATCGCGGGCACCTTATCGCGCGGCTGCTGGAGTTCGTTCCCGCGTTAGCGATGAGGCGCTCTCCTTCGTCCGCGCTGGTGTTCGCTCTGGAATATGGGAAGGCGCATCTCATTCCTATGTTGACCCCGATTTGGCCGCTGCCCGATGATCTTTGCCACGCGGCCGGAGTAGGGGACTTCGCGCGCGTCAGGGGTTGGTTTGATGAGGCCGGCCGTCCGAGGTTGGGGAGTCTCGGTCAGCATTACCCTGCCAACGACTCTTCCGTTTTGCGAAACCTGCATTGGACCCCCGCCAACGCGCAACACATACTGGACGTAGCGCTGGCCTGGGCGTGCATGAACCGGCATTTTGAGATTGCGTCTTTCCTGTTGGAGCGTGGTGCCAATATCAATACCAACTGGAGCACGCATGAGCCAGCTAGCATCTTGCACGAATGCGCCATCCGCGGGAACTATGAAGCAGCGCAGTTTCTCATTGACCACGGCATCGATATGACGGTTCGAGATTATCGCTGGAACGCCACTGCGGAAGGATGGGCGTACCACGCTGCCAAGGACCAGAACATGGCGGAGTTCCTGGCGCGCGCCGAGAGCGCCCGCAAAGTACAGTCCCTTTGAAAGAGCACGATCAGCGCGTTCGAGTCCCAACTGTGAGGAGAGCTGGCCCAAACGGCGTTCTGGGAAACGTCCGGTCAGCTCTGGTCGGATTGTCGGCATAAGCCGGAAACTCTGTGGTTGTTGGGAGAACATCGCGACCGAGCTATTCGGCTCGACCGGGTCGGAGCGCAGAACTGACGGGCAAAACGGCGCCGATTCGCCGAAATCCCCTGTGGCGCGCGCCTTTCGCCTGCGATAGAATGCCCTCTCGGTGTTCACACCGTGAAACGCATCTTCCACCTTCGCGCCTCTTCATCCCAGCTCGGACCGCTCGAAGAGCGTGTCCTCGAAGCGCTGTGGCAGCGCGGTCCCGCCACGGTCCGCGAGTTGCTGGAAGGTGGTTATAACGACCTTGCTTACACCACGGTGATGACCACGCTCGACCGCCTCTTTAAGAAGGGTGTACTGACCCGCGAGGCAGAAGGCCGCGCCTTCCGCTACGCTCCGCTTTTCACCCGCGAAGAACTGCACCGTGAAGCGGCCGGTGAAGCCGTGCGCCGGATGCTCGATGCCAGCCCCGCTTCGTCGCTGCCCCTGTCGTATCTGGTCGAAATCCTGGGCGAGCGGGATGCGCAGTTGCTCGACGATCTGCGGCAACTGGTCGAAAACAAACGTCGCGAATTGCGCTCCGCCGACGCGCGCAACAATTCTCTGAAAGGCATGGACAAGGAATAATGTTCGCCGTGCGCGGCATCGCCGTCTCTTTCTCGGTGTTCTTGATGGTGTACTGCGCCCTGTCGCTGGCGGTTTGCTTCGTCTGGCGCTCGTTCCTGCTGCACGCCCAGCACTATCCCATCCGGCGCCTCGCCGACATGCTGTTTGCCCTACGAATCTTCCCACTGACCACGGCAGCCGTCATCACAACCGCCTTCACCGTGCCGTCGTTTCTGCTGCTCGAGCCGCGGGCCATCCAGGAACCCATCGGCGGGATTCCCCTCGCGCTCGGCCTATGCGGCGCTGCCCTCGGAATCTTCGGCTTCCTGAACGCGGCCCTGGCGATGCGCCGTGCGTCCCGCGCCATCACTGGATGGACCCACGGCGCTCAGCCCATCGCGGCCGCCGCTCCCGTGCCGGTTTTGCGGATCGCGCGCCCGGTTCCCGCACTCATCGCCGCCGGGATTGCCCGTCCCAAAGTCCTGCTGTCAAGTGCGGCCGAAGCGGTGCTCAGTACGAATGAACTGCAAGCCGCTCTGAATCATGAAATGGCGCACGTGCGCCGCCGCGACAATTTCAGAAAGCTTCTGCTGCGCCTCGTGGCCTTCCCCGGAATGTCAGCTCTCGAACTGACGTGGCTTGAGGCCACGGAAATGGCTGCCGACGATGCAGCTGTCTCGAGTGCTGGCGAGGCGCTTGATCTGGCCGCCGCACTCATCAAACTCTCCAAACTGAGCCCGGCGGAGCCTCCGGTCGACCTCACAGCAGCTCTACTGCACAGCTCCGCATCCACCATGAATGCCCGCGTGGAGCGTCTCGTCGCCTGGAGCGATGCACGCCTCGTTCCGGCCCGGAAACATTCTTCCTGGTATGGAACGACCGCAGCTCTGGCGACCGTCGCGGTGTTCGCTGTCACTTACAGTCAGTTGCTGGTTCAAGTGCACACCGCCACCGAGTGGCTGGTGCGCTAGAAGCATTCGAGACCCCGCCCGACGATTTCACCAACTCACGCGCACGCCCAACTGTGCCGCAAACGGGATCCCCACCGTCGTTCCCGGCCCGAAGAAGTCTCCGAGCCCACCGGATGGGAAAAGCAGCTGCTTCTGTGGATTGGTGATCGGCACCATCGCTGTGCAACTTGGATCCGTGCAGATCATCGTCGCATTGCTCAGATCATTGACCGGGTTGGGCAACGCGGAGATATCCGTCACGTAGTTCGCACCGGGATTGTTGCGGTTGAAGATATTAAAGAATTCCGCAAAAGGCCGGATTTCCCAACGGTCCCCGCCGCGAATAGGGCGGCTCACACGAAAGTCGGCCTGAATGAAGGGTGTGCCGCGGAACTGGTCGAGTGTCGTCTTCACTTCGTTAACCACAGCGCGATCTCCAGCCGGCGTTGTCAGGGTAATCGGTCGAGCCGACTCCGCCTGCGTCAGGGTCGTCAGTTCGATTCCTCCCGGAAGGTGGAGTGTACCGGCCAACACGAAGCGATGCCGCACATCTTCTCCCGACGGCCCATAGTCACCCGCGCCGAAAGCGTTGAGCGGATCGCAGACGCCGTTCACGTAGTCAAAGAGTTCGCCCAGCAGACATCCCCACGTCTTCGCGCTCGAGAGGGTGTAGTGCGCGATCACGTTGAGGCGGCGATTCACATTCCCCCGGGCCACGATCATAAGTGCGTTGTAGCTGGAGCGATTGTCGGACTTGAAGAGATTCACATTTGGCACGACGCTCTGCTGATCGGCGTCATACGTCGAATCCGAGGTCGGAATCACTGGCGTGAAAAGATTGGTGTCGCTGGTAAAACTGTATCCGCGATAGCCGTGATTGCCCTGCTCGTGGGTGAAGTCAGCACTCACCGTCCAGTTGCGGTTGAACGCGTGCTGTACGCCAGCAGTGACATGAAGCGCGTACGGTGTCTTGTAGTTTGAGTCGATCAGGTTCCCAGTCGCCTCAGCGCCGCCCTGCACACACCCTGTGCCCGTCAGCGAATAAGCGCCGGTCGTACCCGTGAGGGCGCAGGGGCCGGTCGCCACATTGCTCGAGTTGACGCCCTGAAACGCAGTGGCCCACCCGTTCTGCGCGAGATCGTTGTAGTACAAACCAAATCCGGCGCGGAACACCGTTGTCCCGCTGTCTCCAGGAGAGTACGCAAGTCCCAGTCGTGGACCGAACTGACGGCGGTAGTCGTGCGGCACGCCCGGCACCAGCGGAATCTGTAGAGCCTGCAGAGTCACTAACGCAGGATTCAGTGCCTGACTGTGTCCCGAACCTGTAAATAGACCAAACGTCGTTTGCCAGCGCAATCCGTAGTTGACCGTAAGACGCCGCGAGACCCGCCACGAATCCTGCGCGTACAGGCCCAGCCGTTGCAGGCTCTGCGAGAAGGTGCCATCGCTGGCTGGAGTGGTGGATGCTCCTGTCGCATAGTCGATCGCGAACTGGCTGGGATTCTCGACGTAGAAACTCGGGTCTTCGGGGAATGTGTACAGCGTCTCCTGGTTTCCGGGAAACGCGCCGCTGAGCACGGGCTCGTGAATGAAATTCACGCCGAATTTGAAAGAGTGATCTCCCGTGGCATGCCCCACGTCGTAGCGAAACTGGTACTTCTGCTGATTACGCAGCGACGGGAAAAACGTAATCGGCGTTGCAAACTGGTTGTCGCCATAGGTCTCGAAGCCGGAGACGGTCAGCGAGGTAGCGCTAAACGGAAACGCCAGAGCGAAGCCCTGGGTCGAGTTGCGCGTCTGCGTCAGAAGCAACAAGCTGGCGTCGAAGACGAAAGTCCCCAGCCATGTCGGGCCGAAAGCATAGGTATTGCTAATGACGGTATTCCAGTAGTTGTTGTGCGAGGTCAGGCCAGTGGAGGGCAGCGTGGCTTGCTGTACCAGGTTGTTGTGCGTGAGGTAGCTGTCCGCTGAGGTGCGCAGGAACCATTGCGACTTGGTCGATTGCGCCCAGTCGAACCGCAGTGAGCCGATGTAGTCGCGAAAGGGGATCGGCACGGTCTGCGGCACGGTGATCGATGGCACGCCCGGAATCAGTCCTTCCGAGGCCAACTGCGCCAGCGCATTGAACTGCGCCGTGCTCGCGGGGCTGTAGGCGATGCTGGCGTTTTCATGCACGTACTCCAACGAGGCGAAGAACCAGACTCTGTTCCGCGCCAGCGGACCACCCAGCGTTCCAACATAGTTCTGGCGCGAGAACGGCTGTTTCGGATTGGGCGCGGGATTCTCGATCGGGAACCTCGCGTTCAGCGAGGCCGCGCGCTCGTAAAATGCCCCGCTGCCGTGCCAGTCGTTGGTGCCGCGCTTGGTCGTGATGACAACCGATCCCGCGGTGGTTCCGCCCGTGTCGGCGTCCGCGTTTGCCGTGCGCACGGCAAATTCCTGAATCGCGTCCGGTGAGAAATTCTGCAGGAACCCGCCGATCCAGTCGTCGGAGTTGTCCCCGCCATCCACGGAGAGATCGTTGTTCAGCCCCGAACTTCCCCCCGTGGAAACCGCCGTGATGCGCGCCTTGGTCGGGTCCGACGGTTCAACGGGCTCGGTGCCGGGCGCAAGGTACGCTATGTTGGCGAAGCTGCGCGCGGCCAGCGGCAGCGTCTCCAAATCGTGGCTGCTCACAACTCCCTGATGCACCACGCTGACCAGATCGATGGGCTGGGTCGTGATGGAAGAGGTTTGGCCAACAACGCTGATCGTTTCTGACGGTGCAGCAGCCTTCAGCGCGACCGTTACTTCTCTCACCGAGCTTACCGCGATGGAAACCTCAGCCTGAGCCTCGGCGAAGCCGGTCGCATTCACGGTGACGTGGTAGGTTCCGGGCAGGAGATCGTCGAGACGAAATTCGCCGCGGTCTTCGCTGGCGGCCACGCGTTCGACCGCCGAGTCGAGCGAGCGCACCAGAATGCGCGCGGAAGGAATCCGCGCTCCGGTGGCGTCCTGCACGGTGCCGCGCAGAGATCCGCGCGGATTCTGCGCCGGCACGGCGAGGGTGATTGAGACAAGGAATGCGGTGATAGCGAAGATTCTCTTAAACACGCTGTCCTTTATTGAAAAACGGGGAATTCCCCGATGGGTAGTCAGGAAGGTTAGCTTGAGGCATCGGGCTACTACCAGCGCTCGTAGCAATCGTCTATGCGAACGCTGCGTTCTACTGGCTAGTCCGACCAGCGCTGCGGAGTGCGGTCCCAGCGGTGCTGCTTCAGTTCCGCGAGCAGCGCCTTGTCGAGCGGACCAGCGTCGCTGGCCGCGATATTCTCGCGGACGTGCTCGGCCTTGCGCATGCCGGCGATGGTGGTGCTGACCGCTGGATGCGACAGAATGAACCGCATCGCCATCTCCGGCAACGTCATTCCGGCGGGCACAACGGCCTTGAGTTTGTCGACCCGTTTGAGAGTCTTCTCTAAATTCTCAGGGCCGAAGTATCCGGCCCGCCAATCGCCTTTGGGGAAGCGCGTCTCCCGGGTCATCTTGCCGCCCAGGCTGCCTTCGTCGAGCGGCACGCGCGCGATCACGCCGATGTTGAGTTCCTGGCAGGCCGGGAACAACTCGTCTTCCGGGGCCTGGTCAAAAATGTTGTAGATCACCTGCACCACGTCCACCAGTCCGGTACGCATCGCCTTTAGGCCGTTTTCCGGTTGCCAGCGGTTCAGGCTCAGGCCGAAATGGCGAATCCATTCCTCGTGTTTGAGCTTTTCCACTGTCGAGCGGAACTCGGGCTCGTCGGTCCAACTGTCATCCCAGACGTGAAATTGCAGCAGATCGATGCTGTCCACACGTAACTGTTTGCGGATGCGGTCGGCGTACTTGAAGACGTGTTTCGCCGAGAAGACATCGCCATACTTGTACTCCGGCAGGGCAGGCCAGCGATCGTTGGCGGGAGGAATCTTCGACGCCGCGTAAAGCCGCTTGCCCGGGTTGCGGGACATGATCTCGCCCAGCAGGCCGTCGCTTTTGCCCTCGCCGTAGGCCCAGGCCGTGTCGAAGAAATTGCAGCCCAGGTCGATGGCCACTTGCAGAGAGGCCAGGGACTCATTGTCGTCGGAGCCGCTCCATCCGCTCATGCCCCAGAGTCCATAGGCCATTTCGCTGACTTCGAAACCGGTACGGCCGAGCTTGCGGTATCGCATGGCGGCGTCCTTTACGGAGAGAGTGTCCGCGTTTGGGAAGCGATTCAAAAGCGGAACCATCAGGATATATCGAAGTTCAGATTCGAGTCTCGGCGGGAGCGCGCGGGCCGATTTATCAATCGAGCGGTGTGCTGGTTTTTCGATGGGAGTCATTCAATTTTTAGCTCCTACCGCGAGGCCTGAGGTGTTTCAATAGATCTAGATCATCGAAATTGGAGGACTCCCTCATGAAATCCGATTATCCCTTTGCTCCGAACAAGAGCGAGAAAGAAAACGAATTGAGCGCTCCCCCACCATCGCGGTTCATCGACGAGAAAATCTCTGACGAGTCGGGAACGGAGACCAACTCCGACAGCGCCCTCAGGCCTGCGGGTCTCAAGAATCCGTTCTGGAATTAGGCCATCCTCAAGACGCCGGTCACGCGAAACTCGCGGATTGACCGGCGTTTTTTTGTGCCCCGAAGTATCCGTGAAACCAAGATCACCCGATCCCCGTGACAGTAACGCAGGGATGGAGGGATTTCTGGTTGAGGGCGATGGCAGATTTCTGGGGAAGGGCGATGGAGCGAAATCCGGCAAACTCCAGCCGCGGAGCGGCGACATAATATAGCCCCGGGCGTAAGCCCGGGGTAGGACCGGGGAGAATGGAACCGAGTCCCGGAGGGACGGTACCGGTGAGTATCCTGCCTTCCGTCTTGATTTGCCTTCCAGAAAAAGGGGACCATCGGGGCCCATCCTGCACCCTGACCCTGCGAAGCGTGCCGAGAAGCGGCGTAAAGGTGCCACGGGAGATGATGGCGTCGGTCTGCGCAAGCGGCAAAACTCTGGCGGAGCACTCCAGGGAAGACATTCTCGCCCGTGCCCACAAACAAAGGACATCCAACTCAAAGACGTTGCTGTCCGATCGGCAGAGAGCGACCTCGGTCCTTCAGCGCGGCAACCGTTGCATCCCCGAATGCGCCGAATGGTCCAACGGCTACGGCCCTTCGATGTCTGTGGCGATGAGCTTTACAACGATACTAGTTCGAGCACCTTCGTCTATCCGGACCTGCTCCCCGCGGCCCTCATAAGACTTCAAGAATTCAGGCTGGCGGACATCAGCCTCCAACTCGTCGAAGGCCAGCACCGTGTACTTGCCCGGATTCAGGCCCCGCAAGCTAAAGTGCCCGAACTCGTCGGTCGTGTCTCGCTGATAAAGATCTCCCCGGTTGCGGTGCTCCGCGCTGGGAACATCCACAACCGTCGCATGCCCGACGGGCTTGCCCTTGCTGTCTACGACTGTCCCCTCAATTGTTGCTCCATTTGCGCTGACGACTACGTCCAGAGATGTTCTGGCGTTGATGGTGAATCCGGAATCGGTGACATCGCGGCCATCAAGGTGCACTGATTTCGTGATGTAGTCGCGGAGATTGTTCGACTTAGCCGTAACCAGAAGCCGGTAACTGGCGCCTGTCACATCCTTCAGTTCGAAGCTGCCGTCCTTATTCACGCCGGACATTGCCAGGCCTCCGGATGTGCCTGCCCCTGTGAATCCGAAATCATTCTCTTCCGCAGGGACGAGGACAACACCCAACTGCGTCCAATCGAAGTTCTGGCCCGTATCCATGCGGAACTTCCCTCGTACATCTCCGCCGGGATTTGGTTGGAGTTGTAGACTATCGACGTTCGTCGTGCTGACTTCGATCGGCTCAACCACGCGCATCATTTTCATGCCCGGTTGTCCCCCAGAAGGAAGGCCAGTGACAACCAGTAGGCTTGCCGTGTAGGAGCCGGGCAATACATTCTGAAACTCGAACTTGCCGCCCTCACCAAGCTGTTGATTTTGCTCGTTCCTGTGGTCTTTGGAGGACAACATAATCTCAGTCATTAGGGCACCACTCGGGACTGCTACCACCGTGCCCGCAACGCGGTACGCTAGGCTGGTGAGGACTCCAAAATGAACCGGGGTTTCGTCCCCCGGATGGACCTCCACCGCTACCGACTGCTCCTTGTCCAGAGTGCCGGGATAGTAAGTGGTGGTATAAATCAGATTTTCCTTCACCTGGTCCTTTCCTTGTGCATGTAGTCCCCGCGCTACTTGCGGCGGATTCGCGGTAAGCGTGTATCGCCCCGCGCGCAGATCGGGGATGCGAAATTCCCCAAGATCGTTGGTTCCCGCACTGCCTGAGTCGTGGAAATGCATTCCTCGTAGCGGAGAGCCAACCCTCAGCGCACTGACACTGACATTGCTCATCGGATCACCGTCGAGATCTGTGACCTTACCGGTGATGACGGCAGCAGGCTGCATGTAAAAGACCAGATCGGTTGTGTCCTGGCCAGGTTGCACCAAAACAGTCGCCGGTCGCTTACCGCTGACAGACTGAACAAAGCCGGGATGCTCGACCAAGGCCACATATCGTCCCGGTTTAAAATCGTCGACCTTGAACCGGCCCTCCGCATCGGTTGTGTCGGTGTATTGGTCGTTGGACTGGCCATCGCGCGCGCGGAACTGCACATTTGCTTTTCGTATCGGTTGGCCTCCGGGCTCTTGTAGGACCTTGCCTTGTAGGGTCACGCCAGAAGTGCTCTTTTGAGAGGCATTCTGAAGTGCGAAGGCGGCCGCGACAAAGCAAGAAAAAGCGATCACACAACGTTTCACCGGGCAACCTCCGCGCACCAACCGATGGTCGGTGGGTGGTGTGTCTGTCGGACTTTATCTTATGCTTCTCTGGTCGGCGTGGATGGACTTGACCTGGTTTCCGATTCCCAAAACGGGAATCTATCCTGCAATTTCATCTGTCAAGTCCCCGCAAAATATTTTTATCTCCTACTCGCCCAACCTCATACAAATTCTTTCCCACAGCCAACCTCATCCTCGGATGTTAAAATGCATTATAGTGATTAGCCGTAAGAATTACACTTCCGTTCCCAAAGCGGGAAAAACAACTACCCGATTATTCAACATTAAGTCATTTATCCACAATACTTTCCATGCAAACCCCGCGTTTGCAAGATTTTGCGCGAATGTCGTCATGTCCCGCGAGCCTAACTCCGCAGCCGCAATGTATTTAGCTTAAAGGTATTAAAGTTTTCGAGGTATCAATATGCCGATTCATCCCAACGTCAAGGTTTGCACTCACATTAAGGTCACCGGAGTCCGCTGCGGCTCCCCGGGCTCTCCGCGGAGAGCAGTTCTGCTAACTTTCACCAGCGCCTGATGCGCGGCGTCCAGGTGCCACCGAACGCCCGCCTCCACCCCCGTCGCCCTCATCGAGAACGAGGAGGCCATCCAGGCCTCGCTCATGGAAGTCATCAACGCCATCGCCCGCAACACCATCGATCTCCGCAGCGCCGACCTCATGCTCAAAGCCCTCCACATCGCCGTCAAAAACGCCCACCGCGTCCGCTTCGAGACCCTGACAAGCCGCATGGTCCATCACGTTCCCGACGACCCCGCCCCGCAAAAGCCGGCCCGCGCCGTGCCAGAAACTACGGTCACCGTAGCCGCGATCGAAACGTCCCCAGAAGCTCAGATCGGATCCGGCAATCACGTGGACCCCACACAGAGCAAACCCCCAGTCAGCACCCAGGAACCTGCGAAGCGGCGAAAAAATGCAGCCCGCTCCTAGCCTCATGTGGAAACATCCAGGCGCCGGTGCAGCACGAATCGGTAGAATCAGATTATGGCCTCTGCCCCAGCAACTCGGTCGCCGCGCTGGTACGGGATACCGGTGCGCGTGTTTGCGGTAACCTTCATTGGGACTCTCATTTGCTTTGCGGTCAGCTTGCTGTTGGCCATCTTGGGGACGGCGATGGTCGGCCTGTTGCGGGGCGTGCATCCGGACATGCGAGTCGCCTACCGGCAGATCGCGCTGCCGGCGGCGCTGGTGGCGGGGAGCATGATACTGGTGCTGGCGCTGGTGATGGAGATTCGGCATTACAGGCAGGCCAAGACTCTGTCGGCGATCGAGAAGATGGGATGAGCACCAGACCCCGGATCGCGATTCCGATGCCGCATTCGTTGGACCCGGAGTATGCCGAGCGGGCGATTCCGGAGTACGAACGCGCGGTCGAACTGGCGGGTGGCGAGCCGATACGCATTCCCCTCAGCCAAGCGGCTTCCGAAGTAATCCAACTCATTGACGGCTGCGACGGTGTATTACTCCCGGGCAGCAAGGCGGATGTGGATCCGGAGCGGTTCGAGGCACCTCGCTGGCCGCACACAGCGGCGGCCGATCCTGGGCGCGACACAGTGGATGATCTTCTGCTCGACGACGCTTACCGGCTACGAAAGCCGGTGCTAGGGATCTGTTATGGATTGCAGAGTCTAAACGTGTATCGGTCTGGATCGCTGGTGCAACATATTCCGGAGTTTCTGCCGGAGGAGACGCGGGCGAAGGTGAACCACGAGGCGGGAAAGAAAGTTGCGGTCGCGCACACGGTGGAGATCGAGCGGGGCTCAAAGCTCGCTGGGATTGTTGCCGCGGACGGAGGCGGCCCGATCGTTGTGCCGGTGAATTCTTCGCATCATCAATCGGCAGACGCGGTCGGAGATGGGTTGCGCATCGTGGGCCGTTGCCGTGAGGATGGCATTATTGAAGCGCTTGAGGGTACGGCTCCGGATCATTTTGTGCTGGCGGTGCAATGGCATCCGGAGCGCTCGGTCGAGGAGGACGTGGCTTCACGGGCGATTTTCCGGGCGCTGGTGGAAGCGGCGAGGGAGCGGCGCGGAGCGCTGGCGTCTGAGTCCGTTTCCGGCTGAAGAGCAGACTCGACAACGTTCAGGCGTCCCTACAGGACGCTGTTTTGGTCTGGTGGGTGTGGTCCCGCCAGTGGAACTGGCGGGCTATTTTCGTGAGTCCCTCCGGGACTTTCGTCGAAAAGCTTTCTTTGGCCGCTTTGCTTTCTCCAGCAGCACAACCACGTGAGCGATTGCGGCGTTGTCGAGATTCAGGCCCTCGGGCGTTTTTGCTTTCAGGCCAACGCAATCGCGGGTCACGCTGAGCAGTTCTGCGACGCGGGTGCGGATCGCCGCGGAGTGAGGTCCGATTTTTGGTGCGGCCAGGATGAGGCTGGCGTCGAGGTTGGCGACGGCGTAACCGGCATCGCGCACGCGTCTCATGGCTTCACGCAGGAAGATGACCGAGTCAGCGCCTTTCCATCGGGGGTCAGACGGCGAGAATAGCGCGCCAATGTCGGGCGCGGCCATCGCGCCGAGCAGGGCGTCGGTGATGGCATGCAGGAGGACGTCGCCGTCGGAGTGGCCGCCGAGGCCCTTGTTGTAGGGCAGCATGACGCCGCCGATCATCAGCGGAATGCCGGTGTGGAATTCGTGGGAGTCGAAACCGTACCCGATGCGGGTCGTTGGTTTTTGGTCTTTGGTCGTTGGCATTCGATCCTTGACTATATCCCCGACCCTCTATTTCTTCAGATAGAACTCGGCCAGGTCCATGTCGCCTGGGGTGGTGATCTTGAGGTTTTTTGGGGAGCCCATGACGACGGCGACTTCGTGACCGGAGCGCTCGGCGAGGGAGGCTTCGTCGGTGCCCATGAACCCGTCGGCTGCGGCTTCGTCGAAGGCTTTCTTGATCACGCTATAGCGGAATCCCTGGGGGGTTTGCGCCAGGACCACGGCGGCGCGGGGGATAGTCGCTTTGATGATCGCCCCTTCCGACGTACGTTCCACCTGCTTCACGGTGTCGACCGCGGGGAGACCGGCGATGGCCGCGCCGTATTTTTTGGCGGCCTCGATCACTTCGTGAATGACTTCGGGCGTGACTAGCGGGCGGACGGCGTCGTGGACGAGGACGATGTCGTCGGGCCCAGCGGCGATGGCATTGAGCGCGTGCGCGACGGATTGCTGGCGGTGCTCGCCGCCGGTCACGAGTTCAATCTTTTTGTGCAGCACGTCTTTTGCTTCTGTGGTCAAGCGCTCGCGAAAGCCCTCGATCTCGTTTTCGCGGAGGGCGATCCAGATTTCGTTGACCGCGTCGACAGCGGCGAATTTGCGCAGCGTATGAATGAGGATGGGTGTGCCAGCTAGGTCAGTGAACTGCTTGGAGGAGTGGAGCTTCTTTTCCTTTACGTCTTTGGCGGTGGGCATGGGCGCCATGCGCGTCCCAAGGCCTGCAGCCGGAATGATGACGATCACCTTCATGGCGGGCTGTCAGTATACGAGCGGGAGAGTGAGGAGTTCAAATGGGCTGGCGTCCCGGGCAGGGCTTCGTTCATTATGATCGGCATAGCATCTTTCAAATTTTGTGTTCAGGAGCAGTCCATGGACATGGCGGGCCGGGCTTTCCACTGGCTCTGGGGCAACACTCAACCGATCTTTCAGTTGCTGGCGGCGATGTCGGTGGCGATTGGGGCGCTGGCGTATTGGCGTAATTCGAGACTGGAGCGGGCGCGGTGGCTGGCGAGTCTTTATTCAAAGTTCTATGAGGCGCTCGATCTGAAGATGATTCGCGAGACGTTGGACTGCAGTGCGCCGAACGCGGCCGAGGTGCGGAAATTGGTGGAGGATGAGGATGCGCGCTTTACCGATTACCTGAACTTCTTCGAGTTCATGGCTTATCTGCGAGCTTGCGGGCAGCTTTCCAGGAAAGATGTGGCGGCTTTGTTTGACTATTACCTGCGCGTTCTCAACAAGCACGAAGACGTGCGAAAATATGTATTGGACGACAAGAACGGATACGATTATCTGAAGGGCTTGTTACCGCAATTTCATTTATGAAGGACGCATGGCGCAAGTAACGCACCATCTTTTTGTATACGGCACGCTGTCGCCGCGGCATGCGCCGCCGGAGATTGCCGCCACGGTGCGGCGTTTGCGGCCGGTGGGTGCAGCGTCGGTGCGGGGACGGCTCTATGATCTCGGCGAGTATCCGGGCGCCATCCTGAGTAAGAGTTCGCGGTCGGTAATCCGCGGAGAAGTCTTCGAGCTTCCCAGTGACGCCCAAACGTTGAGCTCTCTGGATAATTACGAAGGCTTTGAGCCCGGGAAGCCGAGTTCGAGCTTGTTTGTGCGTCGTACTTCGTCGGTGGTCATGGACGACGGCACGCGCTTGCGTTGCTGGGTTTACGTCTACAACGGGGACACTCGCCGGGCGTTGCCTGTACGGAACGGGCGGTACACGCGACGCCGGGGCGGCAGCCGCCGGTCGGGCGGCGCGGGGTCTTCTGCCACGTAGCCGATCCGACATCAATTCTGCTGCCGTTCGCTAAAGGTTGTAGCCCTTGCCCAGCACAGATCTGACGTTCCGGGAAATTTCTTCCGTGGCGGGTATCTCTGGACCCAGAAGTGCAACAGGTAGGACGAAGCTATCCCCCTTTCCTTCAAGGACTTGGCCTTGAACTACTGGGCTGCTCCGATGGCACGCTAGTTGCAGCGTAGGCGGACAGGTAGTCCAGCATGAAAACCAATCGGATTTGGATCGAGAGCGTCGCACTCGGTACGGCGACGGCGTGCGCGCTGGCTCTGCTAATCGCAGTTTTGGCGTCGGGAACGGCAGCGGTCACGGGACGCAGTGGGTCGGGCCAGGCGAACGAATCTGGTTCGGTCCTGCCGAACGAATCGGGTTCGGTACAGCAGAGCACCTACGAAGGCATGGTAACGTGCACCCGCTGCGGCGCGAAACATTCAGCGAAGCTGGCGAGAACGGCCGCCAACTGCACGCTCACCTGTGTGCACGGAGGAGCCAAGTTTGCCCTGGTCGACGGGGACAAGTTGTATCAACTCGACGGCGACCTGAATATTCTGAAGCGACTTGCCGGACAACGAGCTCGGGTGGTGGGCCTGATGCGTGGAGACGCTATCACCGTATCATCGATTGCGGATGAGAACTGACGGACATGTGGGAAGTTGTGCCGTTCCTACGGAATCTGCGTCTAGCATTTCTTCCGCCCCTCCAGGGCTTGTTGATTTCCCTTGAGCTTACCCAGGGCTTACGCCCTAGGCTTTATTTTCGCCGCTTCGCGGCTGGCGACACTTCCCTTTCGTCGCACGGACGCGCTTGTGATTGCACACGATCTCAGGACACCGGCTTGGTTTCAACGGTTGCACTGGGAACTGGTGCGGCCGGTGTCGGAACGGAGACCGGGACGGACGGGGCGACGGTGACCGGCGTCGCCTGACGCGAGTAGGCGGCACGCTCGTCCCACTTGCCGAAGATCATTTTTCCCGCCGTAGTCTGCAACACGGACGTGACTGAGACGTCGATGGTTTTGCCGATCATCTTGCGCGCGTTGTCGACGACCACCATAGTACCGTCATCGAGGTAGGCCACGCCCTGGTTGTATTCCTTACCTTCCTTCAGAATGAAGACGCGCATGGTCTCGCCGGGGAGCACGATCGGCTTCAGCGAATTGGCCAGTTCATTGATGTTCAGGACTTCGACGCCCTGCAACTGCGCGACTTTATTCAGATTGAAATCGTTGGTGATGATCTTGCCCTCGTACAACTTGGCCAGTTCGATAAGCTTGAGGTCGACTTCGCGGACGGCGGGGAAATCGTCTTCGACGATTTGAATCTGCAGGGTGGCGACTTTCTGCAGGCGTTGCAGGATATCGAGGCCGCGGCGTCCGCGATTGCGCTTGAGGGAGTCGGCGGAGTCGGCGACGAGTTGCAACTCGCGCAGGACGAACTGCGGGGTCACGATAACGCCATCGAGGAAGCCGGTCTCGGCGATGTCGGCGATACGGCCGTCGATGATGACGCTGGTGTCGAGAATCTTGTAACTCTTCCTGGACTGCTTCTCGCCGCCGAAGATGCCCCCCAGAGCGGCCAGATTGAGCAGGTCACCCTTATTGGCGCCGACGATCAGACCGACGTAGGCCATCAGGAGCATTACCAGTATCTGGAGGAAGCTCTGGGTACGGCTCTCAGGAATACTGTTGCGGATGACGAGAGCGAACAGGTAAGCGCCCGCAATGCCGGTGGTGCTGCCGATGGCGGCACCGATAAGCCGTTTCAGGCTGACGGTGCGCAGCTTCCATTCGAACAGGACGATGGCGGCTCCGATCAGCGCGCCCACGCCTGCGTCAACCGCGCGGGTTAGCCCAAAGGGCTCAATCACGAAGCAGGTAATTGCAACAACGATGACAAAAAGAAGACGAACCAGGATGATGTCCACGGTAAACCTCCCGCGGATGCACTCTTACCGAGATCCCGTAGGCAATGCACCCGTGCCTTCTCCGCGCCGCCCCGGCGGGATTGGCCTTGCGTATGCGGGACGCGTAAATAAGGGGATAAAAGGTGCGTCCCGTCCCGGCCTGCTGGGGCTCGGCCGGGCGATCAGGAATCCACGCCAAAAGTATATACCCGGGGGCAAAGCCGGGGCGAGAGCCCGGGACCAGCCTGATGGCGCCCGGCCGTCCGAATTTGAGGCTTCGACTTGGAAAGCGTGCTGCGTTTTGATCCTTTGGGTGATTTAAACTTGCTGAAATGAAAGCGCTCGTCATTACCAGCCTAACTGGACCTGATGCACTCGCCGTACAGGACGTTCCCGATCCCACTCCGAAAGCCGGGCAAAGCGTGATTCGTGTGGCTGTCGGGGGACTGAATTTCGCTGACTTCATGACTACGAAAGGCGGCTATCCCGGCACGCCGGCGCCGCCGCTGATCGCAGGCCGGGAGTTTGCCGGCGTGGAAGAGGGCAACGGGCGGCGGGTGATGGGATACGCGCAATGGGGTGCGTTTGCGGAAAAGACCGCAGCCTATACCAACATGTTGTGGACGGTTCCCGATCGCTGGAGCAACGAGCAGGCCGCTGCCTTTCCGGTGAACTTCTTCACGGCGTATCTCGGATATTGGCAAGCCGGAATGACGCAGGCCGCCATCGCTGGGAAGAACCATCGCGCGTTGATTCACGCTGTCGCTGGAGGCGTGGGGACGGCCGCGGTGCAGATTGGGCGACTGCTGGGCGTTGAAATGTACGGTACGTCGTCTTCAGACGAGAAGCTGAGGCGGGTGAAGGAACTCGGCCTGCAGCATGGGATCAACTATAAGCGGCATGACTATGAAGAGGTGGTGAAGAACCTTACGCACGGCGAAGGCGTCGATACGGTCTTCGAAATGCTGGGCGGAGAGCACACGGCCAAGAGTCTCCGCTGCCTGCGGGACTTTGGCCGAGTCATCCAGTACGGGACGGCTACGGGCCGAGTTCCGCAACTCGATGTGCGCGCGCTGTATGCGAAGTCAGCGATGGTGCAAGGCCTTTGGCTGACCTACTTGTCACAGAAGCGCGAGATCATGGAGGCGGCGTGGCAGCGACTTTCGACGTGGATCGCGGAGGGGAAGCTGACGCCGCAGATTGGACACGTGTTCCCGATGGAGCGGGCGGTAGAGGCTTACCAGCTGCTGCAGGATGGGAGGAATTACGGGAAGGTTGTGATAAAGATTGCAAGCTGAGATTTAGCAACTGAAAACCGCACGGCTCGAGCGATTTCAAGATACTCAATCTCCAAATTACTAAATTGTCCAGTCTCTGGTCGCGCGGCGTTTTTCTCCCAACTCATTCCTGAAAGACCCACTCCTCACTCACCAGGAAATTCAGAAGCGAGCACAGGGCGATGGAGATGGCGTTGGCCACCAGATAGTTCATTTGGCCCAGACCGACCATCACTTTCATCAGGGCCAGGTTGCCTAGGATGGAGACAGCGCCGTTGGCGAGGTGGAAGCGCAGGAACCGGGATAGCGTGCGGCGCCACGATGATTTGATTCGATCCGCCCAGGTGAACTGTTCGTGCCAGACGAAGTTGTGTACGACTGCGGCTTCCACGGCGATGGCGGTGGCAGCGAGGTAGTTGAAGTGCAGAACGCTCTTTAGCAGAAACAAGGCAGCGAACTGTACCACGATTCCAATTCCGCCAACGACGTTGAACTTTAACCACCGAACGGGGATGGAGGTTGCGCGGCAAGAACCGAATTCTGGCGCAGAGGACTGGTTGCGCAGCGGCGCCTCAAGTTCGCGAAAACTGGAGTTCGCAGACATTGTCATTGCGGGATCCTTTCCTCGCGGTAGAGGCGGAGGGTGTTCTGCAGGGTGAAGACGACGACCATCAGAGCCATGCCCGCGACTCCGATCGCGCCGCCGACATCGAACAGGCGATATTGGCCGCCGAAGAGATGAATAACTGGTTTCCAGAACAGGGCCAGATTTCCGACCGCCAGCAGAAGGCGCAACTCCGTTGGCCCAAATCGCCAGAACGAGATGCGGAATTCGCCGAGAGCGTGGGTGGCTAGGTAGGACTGGATGGAGAGCATCAGGAAGGCGACAAGCAGGCCAATCGCGATCGCGGGATGCATGTATCCGGAGAGGGCTAAGCCGCCCATGAGAGCGAGGCCGCCGAAGCTGTCGACCATGTGGTCGACGTAGAATCCGTAGCGCGGACGCAGGCGCTGGCGCACGCGGGCGAGAGTGCCATCGAGCGAATCGCCGAGCCAGTTCAGCGCCAGGCAGGCGATGACCCCGAGGAGAGCCCACCGATTCCGAGATGCGAGGGCGTAACAGGTGCCGGCGCCGATTTGAGCGGCCAGACCCAGGATGGTAAGGTGATCGGGATTGATGCGGTCCGGAGTGCGTACGGCCAGCCAGAGAAGAGCGCGCTTTTCGCCCGCCGCGACCCAGCTTTCCTGGATACGCTGCATGTCGGGAAACGGGCGCTTGCGGCGCATCTCCAAAAGGACGCGCGGGTTTACTTGCTCGCAGAATTCGGTCATAGTTTGCGATCCTGGGGCTGACACGTTGCCTCCGCTGATCTCTCGCCTCATGTCTGGCGATCTGAAGTTGTCTGTTAGAAGCCTCAACGAGCTAAAGCTGTGGGACGGCCTCTCGGTAGCCAATTTCGCCGAGATGGCGGCCGGGGGCAATGCACCGCGGCTCAACCAGACCTCAAGTAAAGGTCAGGCGGCAAAGGATTGAAAATGAGGGGGATAGGGGCTCGAATCAGCAGTGCTTCAGCGCGGGCGTGGGGCGCACATTTCTTTTTTTAACCTTTGCACATCTAACGAGATAGAACGAGTCAATTGCGTCTGCCCGCCAAGGTTGCGCTTGCGATCGTTTCAGAAAGGAGGCGTCGTGGCTAAGATTCGTTTGCTGGTTATGACAGTCATTGGGTGGATGGTGTTGGTCTATGGGTTTGGAACAGTGTCGGCGCAGGAGCCGGCGGCGGGAGGAGTTCCCGCGCATTTATTGGTCACGGTTGAACCACGTCACGGTTCGAACGTCCCGGTCATCAACCGTGAGGATGTGATGGTGTATGAGGGGCATGACCGCGACACGGTGACGGAGTGGGTTCCGGCACAGGGAGATCGGGCTGCGCTGGAGCTTTTCATATTGCTGGACGACGGGTCGAGCACCAGTCTGGGTTCGCAGCTGGAGGATATTCGGCAGTTCGTCAATGCTCAGCCGGCCTCCACGAAAATTGGTGTGGCGTATATGCAGGATGGCACCGCGCACGTCGAACAGGATCTGACCAGCGATCATGCGCAGGCGGCCAAGGCGCTCCGGCTTCCAAGGGGAATTGGAGGCATCAATGGCAGCCCTTATTTCTCGCTGAGCGATCTGGTCAAACGCTGGCCAGCGAGCGAGGCCAGGCGCGAGGTGCTGATGGTCAGCGACGGGGTAGATCGTTACTACGGCAGCGGGGATCTGGACGATCCGTATGTGACAGAGGCCGTCGATAACGCGGTACGTGCCGGGATCCTGGTGTCGGCGATCTATATCCCTGGGGTTGGCCATTTCGGACACAGCTACTGGCAGACGTATTGGGGACAGAATTATCTGTCGCAGGTAGCGGACAAGACCGGAGGAGAGGCTTATTACATTGGATTCACGGGCTCGCCGGTATCGTTTGCGCCTTACCTGGATGATCTGGGGCATCGGCTGATGCATCAGTACTGGCTGACGTTTCTGGCTAAGCCGCCTAAGAAATCGGGATGGCAGAAGGTGCGGCTCGCTAGTGAAGTGCCGAATGTGGACCTGATCTCTGCGGGCAGGGTTTACGTCCCGGCCGCGCAATAGAGGAGATCCTGCTCGTGGCGATCACACTTCGAATATCAGGACGGATCAAACCGGCCATCCGCTCATGACTTGAGATTCCGATAAGATTGGGAGTTCCAATCGGGTCTCAATGACGAAACTGCTGCGTTTCTTCCGTCCGTCACACCAGCACACAGCGTTTTCGGCGACTCTGCTGCTGATGGGGACGGTCATGGCGTCGCGCGTGATTGGATACGCGCGCGAGGCCTACATTGCATTTGCGTTTGGCGCGGGGTCGCAGACCGACGCGTATGTGGCAGCATTCACACTGCCAGATTTTCTCAACTACATCGTGGCCGGGGGCGCGGCGTCGATCACGTTTATCTCGATCTATACGCGGTTTCTGGCTGAGAAACGCGACGCTGACGCGCAGAAAACGTTCTCTATCATCATTACGGTGATGACCGCCGTGCTGGTGGGGGGGACGATTCTGACGGAAATTTTTGCTCCGCAGTTTGTGCGCTGGTTTGTCAAGGGCTTTTCGGCGGACCAGATCGCACTGTGCGTTCACCTGACCCGGATTCTCCTGCCGGCGCAGATTTTCTTTTATGTGGGCGGAGTCGTCTCCGCGGTGTTGCTGTCGCACCGGCTGTTTCTGTTTCCAGCGTTCGGGCCGCTGATCTACAACGTGTTCATCATTTTTGGTGGCGTAGTGGGCGGACGGCACTTCGGCATTGCGTCGCTGGCCTATGGGGCGCTGATTGGGAGCTTCGCCGGGCCTTTTCTGGCCAGCGTGATCGGCGCGGTGCGGATTGGGACTGGATACCGGCCGTCGTTTGACGTGATGAATCCGGCGTTTCGCGAGTGGGTGCGGCTGTCGGTGCCGCTGATGCTGGGTGTGTCGTTGGTGACGGCCGATGACTGGATTCTGCGGCATTACGCGGCGGGGGGAGTCGGCGACATTGCGCGGCTCAACTATGCGAAGCGGTTGTTCGCGGTGCCGATTGCGGTGTTGGGGCAGGCGACGGGGCAGGCGTCGCTGCCATTTTTTGCGCGGCTTTTCAATGAGAAGCGGCTGAAGGAGTTCGCTGCTACCGTGAATGATTCGGTGTACCGGGTGGCGGCGGCATCGTTTCTGGCGACGGGATGGATGATGGCGGCGGCGCTTCCGCTCATTGATCTGGTGTACCGGCGGGGCAAGTTCCTTCTTATGGACACCCAGATGACGGGGATCTATTTCTTCTGGTTTTCGTTGTCGCTGGCGCTCTGGTCGGCGCAGGGTCTCTATGCGCGTGCCTTTTATGCGGCGGGCGACACCCTAACGCCAATGGCCGCGGTCAGCGTCATCACGGCGGCGTCACTGCCGGTGTACTCCATCCTGTTTCATTCGTTCGGCGTGGTGGGGCTGGCGTGGGCGTCAGACATTGGGATCGGCGCGAACTTGCTGGCGTTGGCCTGGCTGCTGCATCGCAAAAGACTTGTTCGGCTCGGGGAGTTGCGCTGGGGAGAGATGGGGAAGGCGGCGCTGGTGGCGGTGGTGGCGGGCGGAATCAGTTTTGAAGTGGCGAAGATCGTGCCCCTGGCGGCTTCTGGGCGTGGGAGTCGCGGCGCTGATGTGGCTCAACTGGCCTTGGTGTCCCTGACGTGGGCGGCGGCGGTGGCGGCAGGATTGTGGCTGTTGCGCTCCGAGTTGCCGGGGGATTTACGGCGGCGCAAGGGAGCCGTGTATCCGGCAGTGGCGCAGGGGGGGAGCAAGGAAATTCTGGGATCGGGGCGGGAGCCGTGATGGCGAAAATCCCCAGGTCTCGCAAAGAACGCGCGAGACATGGGGCACCCGGCGTGAGTACACCGACCGCGCTATACTCTATCCCCGGAGTGCTGTATGAGTACCGCGGTAAAACCTGTCTCCATCCAAACTCTCGTCGAAGGGCTTCGCCAGTTCCCCGAGTCCGCTTTCGGCTCAACGGAACCGTTGCGCCACTTTCTGGAGAACATGCCGGTCGACGCTGACTCTCTCACACCTTATCTGAACTGGGACCGGCAGCACTACACGCGCAATCTCATCGACCGGACTCCGCTGTACGAACTGATGGCCATCTGCTGGGAGGTAGGGCAGTCGAGTTCGGTGCACAACCATCGCGATCAGAATTGCTGGATGGCCGTGCCGGTGGGACGGTTGCTCGTGGAGAACTTTCATCTCGTGCATCAGGATCTGCAACAAGGGCGCTGCCGGTTGGAGCCGCTCAATATGGTTGAGATGAACATCTTTCATCCTTGCGCGGTGAATCCCGCCGATCCGGTGCATCGGGTGGTGAATCCGCGGGAATTCAACCAGCGCGCGGTGAGCTTGCACGTGTATTCGCGTCCGTTCGATACCTGCGTCGTCTATTCTCCGGAACAAGGCACATGCGGGGAAATTCAGCTGCACTTCAACACCAGGTTTGGGAAGACGGTGGAGCGCTGATTCCAGCCATGCCTCAGCATAAACATCTGGCAGTGCTGCTCGGGGCGCTTCTGGCGAGTGGGGCCGCTTGCACGAAGGAAGAGCCCAAGCCTGCGAGCACTGTCTTGCCGTCGGACCGGGTTGCGCCTTCGCCGGTGGGCACGAGTAAGAACATTCTGCAGAAAACATTCACGCTCAAAACATCGGCCGAATTCCCCTTTGATATTCCGGCCCACGCGGTGCAACCCCATCTGCACGGGCTCTTCGAGTCGTTTGTGGGACAGGTACATGGCGCGTCCGATGCCAGCGCCAACATCGACTTCCTGGTGCTGAACGAGGCACAGCACGCCGAACTTTTGGGGAACCATCCCAGCGAGGCTCTGTTCACCGCGGAGGATTCCCACAACCAAGCGGTGAACTTCGACCTTCCGGCCTCGACGAACCAACCGGTGAAGTACTACCTGGTTTTTCGCAACGCGGAGGGGAGCAAAGGCAGCAAAGTCGTGGAAGCTAACTTTCGGGTCGATTTCTAGCGACTTCTCAGGCTGCTACACTAACCGCGGTGCCTCCGCGAAAAAAAAATTTGGACTCTGCGGCCACGCCTGACAAGCCTGCCAGCAAGGCGGCGCGGCCCTCGTCCTCTCGCGGCAGATCAGAGGAGGGCTCGCACGGGCGCATCTTTCTGATCGACACCATGTCGTTCATTTTTCGGGCTTACCACGCGATGGCGCGACAGCGGCCGATGTCGACCAAGACGGGAGTGCCTACGGCTGCGATTTATGTATTTGTGAACATGCTGCGCAAGCTGCGCGACGATTTTTCGCCGCAATATCTGGCCGCAGTGTTCGACGTCGCGGGGCCCACGTTTCGCGACGAGCAGGCCGACGCCGTGACCAGCATCCGCAAGTGGGATATCAAGACGCAGACTTTCACCGAAGTCGAGTACAAGGGTTACAAGGCGAATCGCGCCGCCATGCCGGAAGACTTGGCGCAGCAGGTGCCTTACATTCGTCGCGCACTTGAGGCTTACCGGATTCCAATCCTGGAATTGGCGCGATTCGAGGCCGACGACGTAATCGGCACTCTGGCGCGCCAGGCAGCAGAGGCTTCGCATCCGGTATATGTCGTCTCCAGCGACAAGGACATGATGCAGCTGGTGAACGACAAAGTACAGATTCTGAATCCGCCGAAGGATAACTTGATCTGCGACGCGGCGAAGGTGGAGGAAATTCTAGGCGTGCCGCCGGAACGCGTGATCGATGTGATGGCGCTGCGCGGGGACTCGATCGACAACATTCCCGGCGCCCCGGGGATCGGCGACAAGGGCTCAGTCGAGATCATCAAGCGGTTCGGCACGGTCGAGCAGGCGCTGGAGCGCGCCGCCGAAGTCGAAAGAAAGACCTACCGCGAGTCGCTGCTGAACAATCGCGAGACGATTCTGTTCAGCAAGAGCATGGCGACGATCGACACGAACGTTCCAGTCGATTTGGACGTCGAGGCGATGCGGGCGGGCGAGCCCGACGTTGACGCACTGAGGTCGCTGTTTACGGAGTTGGAGTTTACCTCGCTGCTCAAGGAACTGCTGCCGGTGGTGGAAGTGACTAAGGCACGCCACGTCGAGGCGAAGTCAGCGGAAGATGTTGGGAGCGTGCTCACGGCAGTCGGAGCCGCAGGCGCACTCGCGGTTGCGGTCGAAGCGGAAGAATCGGTGGATGCGGCGGAGCCAGCGGCTGTAGAGGAAGAAGAGAGCGGCGACGAGCGGGCGGATGCGCAACTTTCCTTAGTGATGGGGTCAACGACGCCCGGAGCGGCGCCAGCGCCTCCAGTTCGTCGCGCTGCTATTTCTGCTGCGGCGGGATCCGCCACCATTGTAAGACTGGACTCTGGCGACGCGGCTGAACGATTGCGGGTTGCTCTGGCGAATGCGGAGCTGCCGAAAGCGGTCCACGATTACAAAGCGGCGATTCATACGCTGACGCCGCTTGGAATCAGGCTGGCCGGAATACAGCATGATTCGATGCTGTACTCGTACCTGCTCGATCCGACGTATTCTTCGCATCGGCTGGGGGACGTCGGGCTCAGACGCTTCAACCTGAAATTATCGGGTGAACTGGCCGAATCGGCGGACATTACGGGCAGGTTGGCCACGGCGCTCCGCGGGGAGGTTGAGCAGGCCGGCCTGACCGGGCTGTACGAAGAAATGGACCTGCCGCTGGTTCCGGTGCTGGCCCGCATGGAACAGGCGGGGGTGAAAATCGATACGGGCGCGCTCTCGCAAATGTCCACGGAACTGGAGAGCGAGGTTGCGGGGAAGGAAAAGGAAATCTACGCAGCGGCGGGGATGGAGTTCAACGTCGGATCGCCCAAGCAACTGGGCGACGTATTATTCAATCGCATGAACTTGCCGAAGCCGGTGAAATACGGCAAGGGACGGATGATATCGACGGCTGTCGATGTGCTCGAAGAACTGGCGGAGAACCATCCGATTGCGCGGATGGTGCTGGATTATCGTCAGCTCACCAAGCTCAAGTCGACGTATGTCGACACTCTACCGGCGCTGATCAATCCCGCAACCGGACGCGTGCACACAACGTTTGGCCAGACAGGGACAGCGACGGGGCGGCTCTCTTCGGCGAATCCGAATCTGCAGAACATTCCCATCCGCACCGAACTCGGCCGGGGAATTCGGGCGGCGTTTATCGCGGAGCCCGGACACGTGCTGCTGACCGCGGACTATTCGCAGATTGAGCTGCGGCTGCTAGCACACTTCTCACGCGATCCGCTGCTGGTCGAGGCCTACCGGCGCGGCGATGATATCCATACGCTGACCGCTTCGCAGGTCTTTGGGGTCCCGCCGCTCATGGTGACGCCGGACCACCGTCGCCAGGCCAAAGTCGTAAACTTCGGCATCGTCTACGGACTCTCGGCCTTTGGGCTCTCGCAGCAACTCGGCATCGAGCCAGGCGAGGCCAAGCAGTTCATCGCGCAATATTTCGAGAAGTATGCGGGGGTGCGGGCTTTTATCGACGAGACGCTGGAAGAGGCGCGACGCGAATTAAGAGTGAAGACGTTGTTTGGGCGCGTGCGCCCGATTCCTGACATCAACAGCAAGAACGCCAACCAGCGCGGATTTGCCGAGCGCACCGCGGTGAACACACCGCTGCAAGGGACGGCGGCGGACCTGATCAAGATTGCGATGATTCGCATCGACGCAGCGGTGCGGGAACGCGGTTTGAAGTCGCGAATGACATTGCAGGTTCACGACGAATTGGTGTTTGAGGTTCCCGAGAATGAGATTGAGGTGATGCGGTCGCTGGTGCGGGAACATATGGAGAAGGCTCATGAGTTGGCCGTGCCGCTCCTGGTAGAGATTGGAGTGGGACCGAACTGGCGCGACCTCGAGTAGAAGCGAAAACGCCGCGGCTGTAGTGTAGAATTATTCGAACCCCTCCGCTGCAGGAGGACGGGCTGCTGAGGGCCCGTCGAATCGGCGGAATTCTTCTTCGTCGGGACGTGGCTCAGCCTGGTAGAGCACTCGCTTGGGGTGCGAGGGGTCGGCAGTTCAAATCTGCCCGTCCCGACCAATCTTCTTTCCAAGCTGTTACGCGGTTTCCGCTTCGGTTGGAAATTGTGAGGCGAGTACTCATTTCAGCGCAAGGATTTTAGTCCCGTTCCGTGCCGCCTGACCATATCAAGCGATGTGTGACCAAGCACCTTCTGGAGATGCAACCGACTCCCACCCCGGGCGTGAATATTCCGTTGCGAATGTGTGCCCAGCTAGCGTGAACGGTTCCCCTCGGGGGGGGGGAAGCCAAGGCACTCACACGCTCAATCGGCTTCCATATTGAGGAAAACGGATGGGCGCACCTGAAGCGGACCGGCGAGGGCACAGCGTCCGCTAGCGGCCTCACAATACAAGCCGGAAAGACGCGCGGAGCATGTACGGACGATTTAAAGACACTGCTAACCGGCGAGTGGCAAGAGAGCGCAGGAATCAAGGGCAAACTGCCGACTCTTCAAAACGACACAGAGCAGAAAAACACAGGATGCCAGTTCATGACGGGGACCAAGCAGAACAGACCGCCGCGCTGTCCTTATTGCGTTTCGGACACAGAACTTAGGATGATGAAAGTTCTAGAGAATGGCAGACAGATCTGCGAGAACTGTGGTCACATAATCTTTCCCGAGGATAAGGCCTTCTGGTGCCCCTGTCCGAAGTGTATCGAAATCAAGCTCTCACCCGTGTTCGGGACTCACGCCGTCGGTAGAAAGACAATCCGCCTCAAATTCACTAGTAGGAATCTAGCCAATTCCGCGACCTCATGAGAAACTCTTCCACGATGGCTAGAGAACTGGTCTGGCTGGAAGATAGTTCCTTTGCTGCTTGGGGATGCAAGGGGTGCAATTGGATCATCCCCAATCCGGGTTCCACCTTTTCTGGCAAGCCGCCCGCAAAAGTGCTGGAAGCCTTCGACAAGCACGAATGCGCCATGTTTCCGCGTACCGTAAGGCGGAAAGCGGAACAAGAGTAGCTTCCACTTGCTAACGGCGCAGCTTGGGGCGGCTTACTTTCTGCATTTGCGCCCGCGTGGCGCAAAAAGAAAAACGGCCACGATTCAGGCGTCAGCCCCCCGGCTAACATGAACCGATGACCGTGTTGGCGAGATAACTTTGTGGAAGACAATAAGTCGAAGAAAGGAGGGCGGACTGTTCACAATTGCTCACTTCTCGCAAATTATCTCCGGCCCTCCACCCTCATTCACCTCGGTAGGGTAATTGTGAGGTGAATCGCATCACGCGCTAAGTGATTGATTCCAAATAGATATATATCAAAAATAGTCATTAGAATGTGAATACACCTCACAATCTCGTGAGATAAGCCCAGTACAGAGACGCTCTAACCTAGTAAGACCATCTGGGGTGGGCGATCCCGGCGGCTCCCCACAACCGTCCTGTTACGAATTGCGAACAATCCAAGTGTGGTTGTGGAGAACCCGCGATCCTGCGTTACGGTCTTTTCAATGTTCACGCCCCCGGTGACTCCGGTCCTGCAAGGAACAGCCTTCCCCCATCGCGTGCTTCTTTGCGGGACCTCTGAGAAGCGACCGGAGTGTGAGCACCAATCACTGCCACATCCTCAGACCGCGCTTCTTGGAGCGACTGTTCGGATCCATTCGTCTGTCATACCAAGGAGCCCTAGATGAGACGTGTTCGTCATTCTTGGCGAGAGGCTTGTGCAGCAGCGTTAGGCGAATCTCATCCCGCTCGGGCGCTTGGTCGCATTGAAAGGACAATTACCGCGCTGGAAAGACGCTACGCCGAATGGGGGAGTCATCCCGGAACTCCGGCTGAACTGACTGCGATCCAAAACGCACTTTCCGCGGTGGAACGCCTGATGAACGAAACCCTCGTGGGGGATGGGGAGGCTCCTCGCAGAGACGTGGGAGAGGTTTCAGACGCAGCGCAGCGGTGGGATAAGCCGTACGAGGCTCTAACCTAAGAGGCCCTCTAGGATGTGCGAACCCGACGGCGTCGGCTCGTTCAACTCTTCCAGCCGTTTTCGCAATTCATCCCCACAGAAGAAGAGTGACGTAGCTCCACTCTTCGTGCCAAGAGACAACTGCAAGCGATGAGTCTGAACGGTGGTTACACCAAACTCCTTGCCAGTCATGTGGAACGCCAGTGAGATTTGAAATCAATCACGAGATTGAGCCGCTAACAGAACGCAAATACGCCTGAGCGAGGAGCGGTTCTACCCACCCCAACAGTCTTGCTCTGGGCAGTCTTTCTGCTGTTCTCAGATTGGCCTCGGAATCTTAGTCGCCACGAGCACCGCCAATAGAGTGGCAGTGTTGCGAACGCTTCCCGCAATCGTCATCAGTGCTTCCGTTATGGGCGTGTGCTGTTCCGCCAGTCCCTCAAGACGAGTGCTGACGTTGTGGAGTTGATCGACTTCGTCCAGAATCGCTTCAAAAGCCATGGTTACACCGCTCTCTGGCGAAAACCTAAGGTGGGGAGAACTTCAGATGGACTGGCTTAGATCAGAAGACCTGAAAGAGGAGAAGGTGGTAACCACCCCAGTCTTCATTGTAGCAGGATTAGCTGATCCCAATTGACCTGTAGCGGGCCCGGACTCGTGAAATCATGGGTGTATGGGTAAAAGAAAAACAAAAAAGCAATCCGCTAAGGTGACTCTCGCCGAAGTCGTCAAGGAAATGGCGAAGCCGAGAGTCGTTTTGTCTGCAAGAGAATAGAAGTCCCGTCTTCTTGGATAACAGTTTTAATCGTGAAGCACGACGTTGAGAAGTGAACTGTGAACTTGTAATGCATCGCCAGCGTGATAATCAATGAATCCCAATTTCCTGAACCTGTTCATGAAAAAGCTGACCCGTGCGCGAGTTGTGCCTATCATTTCCGCTAGCGTTTCCTGACGGATGTTGGGGATGGGAGTCTCGTGCACGCCTTCCTTGCCGAAGTGAGCCAGCAGCAGCAGAATCCGAGCTAGTCTCTTTTCGCTGGAATTGAAAACCTGATCAACCAAATCCTCTTCGTATCGGATGTTCCGTGCCAGCAGATATGCTACGAACATCTCGGAGACTGCATATTCTCGGTGCAGCACTTCCATCATGGACTTCTTTTCGATTCGCAACACAGAGCAATCAGTCATTGCGGTTGCGGAGCACAGGCGCAAAAGCTGGCCTATAAGGCAACCTTCTCCGAAGAAATCGCCCTCGTTCAGAATGCCAATGGTGGCTTCCTTCCCGCTCTTCGACACAACTGGGAGTGTTACTTTTCCTTTCTGTATATAAAAAACAGCATCGGACGGATCGCCCTGAACGAAGATCGTTTGCTTCTTGGACAACGTTGCGATCTTCCTCCCGCCGTCGATGGTCGAAAGGAATGTCTTGGGATCGAATTCGCTGCGTTTTTTGACCGCCGCCTTGGGTCTCATGTTTGCCCCCCTGCGCAGAGTTCCGAATGGAACAGAACGCAACTTCCTAGGATGAAAGATGAATAAATGCGGATGAAGGCGAGAACAACGTCAACTTTGCGAGCAAAGCTGCAATCCGCTCGACGAATATAATGTTTTCACTCTTGGTGTCGAAAACAATCCGTCCCAGGGTGCTGAGTCCGCTGGCTATCTGGTCACCTGCGCAGTGGCTTGATCGGGGCATTCCCGGGCGTTTTCCCTCTTGTCTTGGAGGAAGTCGTGTTGCCCGGGTTCCCGTAGTTCATTCGTGAACCATTACAGCGAGCGAGGTTCCCCTCGCAAGTTCGCAGGCTCTGCACTCTGCTCGATTCAAGTGAATTCATTCGCACGTGGCATGTCGAAAATCGATTAAGTGGCTATTGCGGAATTGAGCATCGGGCAAAGATCATTTCTGGCAGCCGGATGGGCTTACTTGACGGCCTTTGCCTTCATCGCCGCGCGGGTCTGAGCATCGGGACCAGGCAGTAACCTTCGCGAAAGAGGTCTGATGCTTTCATCAACAAACTTCTGGATGTCTTTTGCTGGGCTTATCTATCTCGGCGCCGGAGTTCTTATACGTCGAAAAGAGATCAGCGCGGCTCGCGGCTGGGACAAGCTCATCAACTTGGGTTGTGTCTTCATCGCCGTTTCACTCGCTGTATTCGCGCCCGAGCATTTCCACGGCGGCCCGGAGTATATCCAGAGTATGGCCCCGCCCTGGATGCCGGCGCGCTGGTTCTGGCCGTATTTTGTCGGATGCGCACTGCTCGCAGCAGCGACCAGTCTTACGGTGGGGAAGTTCCTACGCTGGTCGTCCACCCTGCTCGGATTGATGTTCTTTCTATTTGTGTGCATGATTTATGCACCGAGTGCGCTGGCGCATCCCAAAAGTCGATTCGCGTGGATCTTCCTGCTAAGAGATCTCTCTTTTGCCGGAGGCGCATGGGCTCTCGCCGGACTACATAGTCGCGCCTCGTCGCCGCAACCATCGAAATGGATGATTTTATTTGGGCGCATCGTTCTGGCGATTGCTGCGATCTTTTATGGCGTACAGCATTTTCTTCATCCAGAGTTTGCCCCCGGCGTTCCTTTGGAATTGAAGATGCCATCCTGGGTTCCCTTTCCCAGCGTATGGGGATATTTCGCAGGAGCGATCCTACTGGCCGCTGGAATGGGCTTGGGCCTGAACAAAAAATCTCGGATCGCCGCGGCGTCGATTGGCGCATTAATGACCGTCCTCACTCTATTCCTTTATCTTGTTATTTTGATCCTCGCCCACGGCGTATCGGAGATCAATGAAGCATTAAATTACTTCGCGGACACAGTGCTCTACGCCGGAGCAGCACTCGTCCTGGCCTCGGCATTGCCGCGCGATCCTGATCGCGTGGGCTAACCTGCGGGAATGAATCGCGGAAACATTGGAAGAGTCGAACGGACAGACACAGCCGTGTTCGCCCGCCCCAGAGGGCGTAATGCGGTCGAGCGCCCCGGCGCAGTCAGACCTCTGCTAGCCAGCGTGTTGGCTGCGCTCCGTGACAATCGAACCGGTGCTCAAATCCCGAAACAACGGATGCGGAGTGAACGATTCAGGAGGATCGTCGATTTCGAACCTCAGCAGATCCGAAGCTTTATAGCTAGCCTCTTTGCCACACTTATCGCATCGGGCCATGAAGGAGCCAGCAATAACAGGGCAGGGACTGACAGCGTCCGTTTCGCCTAGTGGGATTCTGTACCGGAAGAATAGGCTCAGACTCTCCCGAACGTGAAACCACTTGTACTTGCAGAGGACTACCCAAAAGTAACGGTTGTCTTCCCACATGCGAGAATCCCCCAGCGGTCACGAAGTGGCAGGGGAGGACCTTTAGGGACACCAAGGTACTAAGTCCGGTCGGGGGATGTCAAGAAAACCGAACAACAGAAAACCGAACAACAGAAAACCGAACACCTTTCCCTTGCGGCAACCAATTCTTGGTTGCGCGCGCAAAAGAGCGATGCTGTGTAAGCCGTGGTGTCTGCCGCAGAAGCATTGATTGGGAGTTCTTAGGCCTCAATAAACAGCGGACGCTCTCGAAGGAGCGTCCGCTGTCGGGTACCCGGGCTTGCGGATGGGCTACTCGAATTGAACCGCCGGTAGGATGCTGGTTCCCTCCTTACGAACAGCATCAAGAGCCCGAGGATCGAGCCTCAAGGCTTTGAGGATGGTCGGCGCCACCTGGGCAGTCCCCACTTCGGCTTTGACCGTCTTAGGGTCGAAGCTCGGGTTAGACAGCAACAGGATGACATTCGTGTCGTCATGAGCGAACCCGCCGTGCTCAGCCTGTTTGGCGTGGCTGCCGGAGTAAGTGACGCCGACGTTCGGGGTCACGATAATGTCCGGCGTGCGCGGGTCTTTGGTTGGGTCATTGAAGTTAATGGCGAGTGAAGAGCCGTAATTGAACTGTCCGAGCGCGACGCCGGCAGGAGAAGCATTTTCTTCGAGTAGCTTGACGGCGGCGTCTGTATCCGAGGAACTCTTCAGCCAGAGCAGCGAGACGTCATCTTCCGTCGGGCCAATGCCGTTGGCGAGGGGAGATTCCGAGTCCGGAATATAGCCGGCCGTGGCGAGCACAGTCGCGGGCGAAGTGCCGTTGCGAGTCTGAGCGACGTAGCGGGCGGGATCGATGGGCGACTGGCCGTGCTTGGCCGTGATCACGATCAGGGTTGAATCGTAGAGGCCCTTGGCCTTCAGCTCGCTGACGAATGCCCTAATCGAAGCGTCGACGAACTTGAATTCGTCCAGCAGCGCCGCGCTGGGGGTGCCGGTGGCATCCAGATATCCACCCGTCACGTTGTTGCTCGCCTCAATGAGCTTCTGCCCAACACTGACGGCCTGGAAGTTCATGCCGAAGATGTTTGGAACCTTAGTCGTCTTAGTGCCGAGGTGGTTCTTGCCATCGATCCAGTTGAGGATCGCGTCGACCTTCAAGGTGTCGTAGCACTGAATGTTCTGGAAGCTGTTGGTCCAGGCGGTCAAGTCTGCGCCTGTATCGCGTACTGTAGCGCAGGATATGGCGGTGGGCGTGGTGACACCGGGTAGGCCGATCACGTTGGAATTGATCTCAGGCGCGTAGAAGTCGTCGAGGGCACTTGGGCCGATGCCAGAGGCGACAGAGGAGTACGCGGGGTGCTTGTCGGACCAAGCCGCGTATCCGCCCGCCTGATGAATGACGCTGAAGATGCTGTTGGCGCGGACAAAATGCCACGGGTAAACCGGCTTGCAGCCGTTGGCTGGGTCGCGGGGCAGTCTCGTGGGATCGATGGAGGCGATGGTGCCGTCGGTCAGAGCTGCGCCGGGCGCGCCGCCGTTTACCTTCGACTGGTCGATGTCGATGCCTTCTTCGTACTCGGTTGTGGTACCTGTTGGCGGCGCGCCCGCGGTACAGGGGCCAGCCTGAACGCCGTTGCCGGTGGTTTTCGCGGGGGCGTCGTAATTACGGGAATAGGCGACGTCGTAGTAAACGCCGGTCACGGCAGGGCTTCCGCCGGTGATGATTGCGGTCAGCCCCGGGAACGAATCCGAAGGCTTTGAGGTGCTGGCGGCGACGTAGTTGATGCCGGTCTTGCCGAGGGCAGCAATCGCCGGGCAGAAGGGTGCGCCATTGTTGACGGTGCTAATGCCTTTGGCACAGTTCGCGAAATCTACAGCGTGCATACCGTCGACGCTGATCAACAGGACGCGCTTGATGTGGTGGTCTTCCTGGGCGGTTGCGATGCCAACCGAACAGAGGGCTGCGAGGGAGAGTAGAGCGAGTGTCTTTTTCATTTGTATCCTCGAGGGACGATAGTAAGAAAAGTGGTAGGACCAGAATGTTGCGGGGAGTTTAATTTTTCGTGAAAAATCGATGAAGAAGTAGCAGTTCGAATCTGCCCCGCCCAACCGCTAAGTGCCGTGACTGGCTAGACCGACTAGGCCAAATGAAATTTCACGCCGGGTCCCAGTCCCGCGATGAACACTAGCGCCAGGACAACGGCTGCGATCACCCATCCCGGGGAGCGTTCGACCTCCGGCATCAGGAGTTCGCCGTTGGGTATGCGCGGGCCATAGAGCAGGGTCCACATCCACGTCAGCCCGGAGTGCCCTCCAAACGACGCAGCCGCGGCGGAGATCAGAATTAACAGCGGACTGACCGGATTCAGCGCGCCAGCAACGCAGTTAAGGATTCCGCCGGCGAGATAAGGGACGAGCGTCAACCGGCGCGCGCGTCGCACACGCATCTGTGAGTCGACACCTAGGAAGGGACGTAGCTCCCGCACGCACAAAGGCACAAACAAAAAGAAGTAGGTAACTATTCCCAGTACAACCAGGCCCACACGCCACGCCCACGCTGGCTGCCAACCTGCTACCACGGCCGCCCAGTCACCGATGTTTCCGATGCCGGAGAATAGAAAATATCCACCTGCCTGAAACAGATCAAAGGTCATCAGGAGCCAGAAGAAGTAGCGCCAAGATGCAGCCCGCTTGACCGCACGGGCAGCCGCCCAGAACAGCGCTCCAAATATCAGATTTGCGAGCGTCCCGCCCGCCGCCACCAGACGCGTGTCCGCGCCGCACTCGAAATGGACCGTTGAGATCGCCAGCGGCTGGCCACCCGTGGCCACACACATGCCTCCGTGACCAAGCCCTTCGTGGATAAAGTTCGTGATCACAGTAGCGGCAATTGCGATGGCAGCGATGGTCAGTAGATCGGGTTGGTGTGCTTCGCGAAAGCGTGAGGTTGACTCTGCCGTTGCGTTCTGCCAAGCATTGGCCGCCATGCGCTGCATTGTAGCAAGCGGCACGGCGGTTCTTACGGCTGCCGTTGGCAGCCGGCGGCATCATTCAAGAATCTATGATGGGCCGCCGTTTTACCCCAAGCGCTTCGCGGGTTCGCGGGTGGATTCGGCCAGGTCGTCCAGAAACATCGCCGCGCGGGCGCCGTCGGCGACGCGGTGGTCGCACGAGATGGTAAGCGTCATCATGGGGCGGACTGCGGGCTCGCCTTCCACGGCTACGACCCGGTCGACGATGCTGCCTACCGCGAGAATTGCGGCCTGCGGCGGGGTGATGATCGCGCTGAACTGATCGACCTTGTACATGCCGAGATTGCTGATGGTGAATGTGGCATCGGCTATGTCGGCGGGGCGCAACTTGCCGGCACGAGCGCGTTCGGCGACTTCGCGGCGGTGGAGGGCAATCTCGGCAAGGCTTGCTGTGTGAGCGTTCGGAATGACGGCGGCGACTACGCCGTCATTCACGGCGATGGCTACACCCATATGGACGTGGTCGTGCAGTCGAATGCCTTCGGCGGTCCAACTTGCGTTTAGACGCGGATGTTTCAAAACGACGCGGGCGACCAGCGCCACCAAGAGATCGGTGTGAGTGACGCGAACTTGATGCGCGCTCTCGATTTCGCCAACGACGTGTTGGCGATATTCGTTGAGGGCGGTGGCGTCGATCTCGCGGCTGACGAAGAAGTGCGGAACGGTGGTCCAGCTTTGCGTTGTGCGTTCGGCCATGATACGGCCGAGCGAGGTGGGGACTTCAAGCTTCGCTGACGGTTTTTCGGAGGCCGTCGCGCCGGCTGTGGCGGAGGCGGCCGCCTGCACATCCGAGGCGAGAATTTCTCCGCCGGGACCCGAGCCGCGAACCACGGCGATGTCGACTCCCAATTCTTTCGCGAGGCGGCGGGCCTTTGGGGAAATCTTCGCGCTTGATGCGGGCTCAGAGGCACTGGGCTCGGGCGGCGCGACATGAGGGTGTTCCGACCTCGTGTGCGTTACGCCCCTGGCTGCAGGTGCGGCCGTTGATGACGCGCCGTCGGACGGAGGCTGTTCGCCCGGAGCGACGATCCACGCGATCGTCTGCCCAACCGGGATCTCGGCACCTTCCGACGCTTTGATTCCGGCGAGAACGCCGTCGGCAGGGGCTTCGACTTCCACCACCGCCTTATCGGTTTCGATTTCGAGGAGGGGCTCGCCCTTGCTGACGCGGTCGCCCTCCTTCTTCCGCCAAGCGATCAGCTTGCCGGTTTCCTGCGCCATCTCAAGTGCGGGCATTACGACGCTGAAGGCCATAGTTATGATCGATCGTCCGGACGGGAAACAGTCGCTGTTCCCCCGGAGGTTATGTCGCGGCTTTTCTTTCGCCCTTCAGGGCTTATTCATTTCCTCGCAGCTACCCGCGGCTTGCGCCCCTTCGGCAAGCTCAGGGCAGGCTGCGGGCTTTATTCTTGCGCCGCTTCGCGGCTACCGGGTTTTGCGTTCGCTCAGCGGGAGACTTCGATCCGCTCGGTTTTGGCACTGGTTTCGATCATCTCGAGGACGTGTTCGCTGGGACGAGCTTCGCTTTCTCGCGTCGTGGGCAGCGGGCCATTCACCGTGTAGTAATGGGCTCCGGCGACCAGGAGCTCTTCTGCCGGGAATTTGGTGATGACTTCGTGTCCGGTCGAGGTGACCACGATTTCCTCTTCGATGCGAGCGGCACTCCAGCCGTCGGTCGAGGGCCAGAAGGTTTCGAGGGCAAAGACCATGCCCGGCTTGATCTCAACCGGATGCTCGAACGAGACCAAACGGCTGATGACTGGCTTCTCCCAAATGGCGAGGCCGATGCCGTGGCCATACTGCAGGGCAAAGGCGGCTTCTTCATTGGGGAAGCCGAAATCCTGGGCCTTGGGCCAGACTGCGGCGATTTCGGCGGTGCTGCGGCCGGGGCGCACTAATTCAATCGCGGCGTCGAGAAAATCGCGGCAACGCTTGTAGGCGTCGACCATGGCGTGCGACGCGTAGCCGACGGTGAAGCAGCGGTAGTAGCAGGTGCGGTATCCCATGTAGGAGTGAAGAATGTCGTAGTAGACGGGATCGCCGGGGCGTAGCACGCGATCGGAAAAAACGTGTGGGTGCGGATTGCAGCGCTCGCCTGAGATGGCGTTCACGGCCTCGACGTATTCGGAGCCAAGATCGTAGAGCACCTTGTTGACTAGGCCAACGGCTTCGTTTTCGCGCAAGCCGGGCTTCATGGCGCGGTAGAGTTCGTCGTAGGCGGCGTCGACCATCATGGCCGAAGTGTTGAGCAGGGAGATTTCATCTTGCGTCTTGATGACGCGGGCTTCTGACATGAGTTGCTGTCCGTCGACCACTTCGAGGCCTTCCTTTTGGAGCGCGAAGAGAACGGGCAGTTCGATGATGTCGATGCCGACCGGCTCTTTGTGCAGGCCGCGCATTTCAAGCTCAAGGCGAATTTTCTTCGCGACGTCTTCGGCGCGGCCCATCTCGGGAGTCATAGCACCGCGGAGCATCGAGATGCCGGGGCGCGAGCGCTCGCCGAGCCAGGGGCAGTTCAGTTGATGATGCTTGGCGGCGGAACCGAAGTCCCACAGGATGGGCTCGTCATTTTGCGGCAGCAGGGTGAAGCGGTTGGCTTTGTCCTGCGCCCAGGTGCCGATGTGCGTCGCCGTGAGATAGCGGACGTTGTTCATGTCGAAGCAGAGCAGCGAGCCCATCGACGACTGGGCGAGCAGGTCTTTCGCTTTTTGCAGACGCTCGCGGCGGAGGCGGTCGAAATCGATCCGGTTCTCCCAGTCCACTGCCATCGTTCCGTGAGTTTTGAGTCCCATAAATCAGCTCCTAGCTGCTAGCTTCTGGCTGCTAGCTGAGGCCGAGGGCGAGACGCCCTCGGGACAGCCGCCGAGACGGCGGCGTTACGACTTACTGCACATCCGGCGTGCGGCTTCGAATACGGTTTCTTCCGTCGGGACCGTTAGGTCTTCGAGCGGCGGTGAAAACGGGATCGGGACGTGCATCGCGCCCATGCGCTTTACCGGTGCGTCCAGATCGTAGAACGCGCCTTCGGCGATCACGGCTGCGATTTCGGCGGTCACTCCGTAACGGCCGTAGCCTTCGTCGAGCACAATGGCACGCGACGTCTTCTTCGCCGACTCAATGATAGTCTTTTCGTCGAGCGGCCACGTCGTGCGCGGATCAATCACCTCCGCGCTGATGCCTTCTTTTTCCAGCAGTGTCGCCGCGCCCAGCGCCACCTGCACCATGCTGCTGGTGGCGACGAGCGTGATGTCGTCCCCGGCGCGCTTCACGTCGGCCACGCCCAGCGGAATCGTGTAGTCGTCCTCCGGCACCGGGCCTTTCAGCTTGTACATCATTTTGTCTTCGAAGAAGACGACCGGGTTCTCATCGCGGATCGCCGTCTTCAGCAGGCCTTTCGCGTCATACGGCGTTGAAGGCAGAACGACTTTCAGTCCCGGCACATGGCTGAACCAGGCGTGCAGCGACTGCGAGTGCTGCGCGGCCGAGCGCCTCGTCGCGCCCAGTGTCGTGCGCATCACCATGGGAACTCGCCAGTGGCCGCCGGACATGTAATGCGCTTTGGCGGCCTGGTTGACCATCTGATCCATGGTGAGGGTGAGGAAGTCGCCGAACATGATGTCGACGACGGGGCGCAGGCCGGTCATAGCCGCGCCGACGCCGATGCCGGTGAATCCGGCTTCGGAGATCGGCGTGTCAACGACGCGCTCCGCGCCGAATTCCTCGACCAGTCCGGAGAGCACTTTGAACGGCGTGCCCGCCTCGGCGACGTCTTCGCCGAAAATGCACACGCGCGAATCGCGGCGCATTTCTTCGGCCAGCGCCTCGCGCACCGCCTGCGCAAATGTGAGTTCGCGTTCAGGCATAGACGTCCTGCGTCCACCTGGTCGACGCTGGGATACGGCGCGGCGATGGCGAACTTCACCGCGGCTTCCATCTCGGTGCGAGCTTCGGCGCTGATTTGATCGAGAGCCGCTGCGTCGGCATAGCCCTGGGCGATCAGCCACTTCGCCATGCAGCTTAATAGGATCGCGCTCCGTCTTCCAGTGCTGCTCTTCCTGCTTGGAGCGGTAGTATTCGCGATTGATGTCGCCAACGTGGTGACCGCTGTAGCGGTAGGTGTCGGCCTGCAGGAAAGCCGGGCCCTCCGCCGGCGCGCGCCCGCTTCACCAGACGCGTGCGCGACTTCATTCACGGCGCGCACGTCCTGCCCGTCGACCGCTGCGGCTTCGAGACCGAAGGCGGCGGCGCGGCCGAGAATCGTCCCGCGGTGGTCTCGCTGGTAGTGCGTGTACTCGTTGTACAGATTGTTTTCGCAGACGTAGATGACGGGCAGCTTCCAGAGTTGCGCCAGGTTCATGACTTCGTAGAGCGATCCCTGGCCCAGCGCGCCTTCACCGAAAAAGCAGATAGCGACGCGGCCGTTGCCCAGCCGCTTCGCGGCGAAGGCCGCGCCCGTGGCGATTCCGACGCTGCCGCCGACAATCGCATTCGCGCCCAGATTGCCGGTCGCCGGGTCGGCGATGTGCATCGATCCGCCTTTGCCGCGGCAGTAGCCGGCTTCTTTGCCGAGCAACTCTGCGAACATGCGGTCGGGTGAAGCGCCCTTGGCCAGGCAATGTCCATGGCCACGGTGCGTGCTGGTGATGTAGTCGTCGACGCGCAGCGCCTCGCAGATCCCCACGGCCACGGCCTCTTCGCCGCTGTAAAGATGCGCGAGGCCCGGCATCAGCGCGCGGGTGTAGAGCTCGTTGACCTGCTCTTCGAACAGGCGGATCCGGACCATCTGGCGGTAAGCGTGAAGCCACTTCTCCTGGTCGGTAGTGAATTCGCGGCCGGCTTCGGGCTTGGACGTGGCAGTCGTCACTTCCGGCCTCCCTCGGTCACGGGCGTGGTCACGCCCGACATCGCGGCCAGAACGTCGAACATGCAGGCGAAGTCGTACTTTGTCCAGCCCATGCCGCGAGCGGCGGTTAGAAATTCGTTGCTTACGGCGGTGGTGGGCAGCGGGACATCGAGCTGGCGGCCCAACTCCATCGCCAGCACCATGTCTTTCTGCATCATGTTGACGTCGAACCAGGCCTCTTCCGGCTGTTGCAGGACGAACGGGCCGCGATACTTGATCATGGGAGAAGCGACAGCGCTGTTGACGAGCACATCGACGGCAACTTCGCGCGCGATCCCGCTCTTTTCCGCGAGCAGCACGCCTTCAGAGAAGGCCAGCATCTGCACCGCTAGGCTGAGATTGGTCGCGATCTTCATCGAGAGCGCGAGGCCGTTGTCGCCGACATGGGTGACCTTGGGACCGATATCGAGCAGCAGCGGCTTGATCTTGTCGAAAGTCTCTTTGCGGCCGCCGACCATCACCGACAATTTGCCTTCCTGTAGAGTGATGACACTGCCTGAGACTGGAGAGTCGACCATGTCAGCGCCGAGGGCGCGCACTTTGGCGGCGAGTGCGCGACTCACCGTTGGACTTACGGTGCTCATGTCGATGAAAGTTTTTCCTGCGCTCAGGCCTGCGAGCAAGCCATCCGGGCCTTCGGTGATGGCCTGGATCGCGGCAGCGTTGGTTACCATCGCGAAGGTGTAGTCGGAAGCGCTGGCCACCGCGCGCGGCGAATCCGCCCAGTGCATGCCTTTCTCAACCAGCCACTGTGCCTTGGTGCGCGTGCGATTGTAGCCGGTGACGCTGTGTCCCTTGCTCAGCAGCCGATTCACCATCTGGCTGCCCATCACTCCTAAACCGATGAATCCTAACTTTGCCATCCGCACCTGCCTTCGAAGTTATGCCACTTTTCAACGAACTAATGTGTGGGTTGCTTGCCGGCCGGATGCCTCGCGGCTGGCGCCTGACTGTCATCGCGCACCTGGCCGAGGTGAGCGCGCATGGTGTCGCGGGCGGCTTCGGCGTCGCGCAGCTCGACCGCCTCGAGAATCCGCTTGTGATGAACCTGGCCGCGTTCGGGACCGCCGGGGACTTTGAAGATTCGCAGCCGCTGTTCGCGAAGAAGTCCGACGATGGAGTCGAGCAAAGAAAGGATTAGCGGGTTGGCCGCACCTTCGGCGAGCGCGAGGTGAAAGTCGAGATCTGCTTCGATGTAGGCGTCGGGATCCTGACCTGCCCGGTCCATGATGGCGACGGCCTCGCGCATGGTCGCCAGTTCCGCCTCCTGAATGCGGGTCGCAGCCAGAGCCGCGATTTCGGGCTCCAGAATGGCGCGTACCTCGGCGAGGTGGGTTGAGCCTTCGGGCTGGCCAATCTTGACCATCAGGTCGAGCGACTGGCGCACAGCATGGGTGGTGCCATCGGTGATGAAAGTGCCGCGGCCAGAATAGGCCTCGACCAAACCCTTCTCGCGGAGCGCCTTGACGGCTTCGCGCACGGCGGTACGGCTTACGCCAAAACGTTGCGCGAGTTCGCGCTCGGCGGGCAACTGATCGCCGGGTTTAAGGGTGCCTTTGACAATGGATTCTTCGATTTGCTGAACAATTTGTTCGTAGAGACGAGATGTACGTACTAGCTTGTACACTGCGCTGCCCCCCGCACGGTCCGGAGCCGAGCTAGCCGAGGAGTCGGCTATGGTCTGGCTACTATACCGCATATCCAGAGCGCGCTGGCGGGTTTGTTCGATAATCGGCAAGTTCGGTATACAGGTATGGTGGTATGACCAAAATCCTACTACACACATACTTCTGCGTGCAAGCCGGGACTTGATTTTTCTCTATGACTTTGGTTGTTGAACAGGTGTTCCAGATTTTGAACTCCCGCTCTTCGCGCCAAGGATGTACTCTCCAAGGAATCCATCCAAAAAGTGAATTTGCTTGACACTGTTTCTCCGATAGTGGTATGGCTGTCGGACCAGCTTCAACGGAGGGGTTCACTTATGCTATCCAGCGCGGTCGGTGCCTTCGCGTCCAGCAAAGGCCGGATGACTGTACTTTGCCTGTTGCTTGCCACCTTTGCGCTCCTGGCGCTCCCAGTTCCCGCCCCGGCACAATCCACCACCGGACGTATCTTGGGGACGGTCACTGATGCGAGCGGGGCCGCGGTTGCAGGAGCCACCGTGGCCATCACGGATGTTCAACGGGGCACCTCGCGTACAGTGACCACCGACGAGTCTGGCGGGTACGTCGCTCCAGACCTACAACCTGGCACGTACAAAATCCGGGTCGAAATGAGGGGCTTTAAAACGACGGAGCGCCCGAACGTAGTCATTGAGGTTGCGACCGACGTGCGGGTCGACGTTGCCCTGCAACCAGGGGCTGTGTCGGAGACTGTCGTGGTGGAAGAAGAAGTTCCGCTGCTCAATACCACCTCAGCGACTTTGGGAGGCACCCTGAGCAACCAGGAAATCAACGACCTTCCGCTGAACGGCCGGAACTACGAAAATCTGCTGCAGCTGCGGCCTGGGGTTATGCGTTACCCCGGCGGCGGTTTCTCCACCACGAGCACCAACGGGCTGCGTGCCGAAGACAACGCGTACTTCATTGAAGGACTGTTCAACAGCGAACCGTACTCGGGTCAGGGGATCATCAACGGCGCGGGCATCGCGGGCGATTCAGCGACGATCCTTCCCATCGACTCGATTCAGGAATTCAACTTGCAGGAGAATCCTCCGGCCGAATACGGTTGGAAGCCGGGGGCCATTGTCAACGTCGGTTTGAAGAGCGGCACGAACGGATTGCATGGCACAGCCTTTGCTTTCGGGCGCGACGGCGCGATGGACGGGCGAAATTACTTCAACACCGCTCCGAATCCCAAGTTAGGCAGAGAGCTGGAGCAGTTCGGCAGTTCGCTCGGCGGAGCGATCGTCAAGGATAAAGCCTTTTTCTTCGGGTCCTACGAAGGGCAACGCTATGACGTCGGCAACTCCTTCGGAGGAGTAACCAGCCCATCGATGGTGACCATGACGCAAGACCCCACGGCGACACCGACTTGCGTCTCGGCCGCTCTGGCGGCGGCTAACGCCGATTGTGCCAACAGCATTCCGAACGCGATCGCCGACTTGCTGGCAAACAATGTTACGGTCAGCGCCGCCAGCCAAAAGATCTCGGGCTGCACAATGTCTGGCAACACGATTACTTGCAATGGAACCGGCTTTCCGCTGAACAACAATCCCACCTCCAGTATCGTGAACGGATTTCCGAACCAAGTGGGGGTCGACAATGCGGTTGGCAAAGTTGACGTCCACCTCAATGATCGCAGCACCGTTAGCGGGACCTACTTCTTCGGCAACAACTCGGGAACCGTCGAGGACTTCCCCGAGTACCAGTTGAAGTGGCGGTCCAAAATTCACACCCGGGCCCAAGTGGCGGGTGGAAACTGGATCTGGACTCCCTCCGCCCGATGGGTCAACGAAGCCCGGTTTGGCTACAGCCGACTTTACCAGCCCACTCTGCCGGGCGATCTCAACACGCCTGCTTCCGCGTACGGGCTGAACACTGGTGTCAGCGGCCCCAACACGGGAGGTCTCCCGCGCATTGGGTTCGCGGGAGCTTTTATTCCTGGCCTGGGCGGCTTCAAGTGGCCGAAGTTCCAAGGCGCCGACGGGATCGTTCAGTTTATTGATCACGTGTCGTACACCGCCGGCCGGCACTCCGTGAAGTTTGGCGGAGAACTGCACCGCGACTATGTAAACGGTGGAGCGTTTGGCAACGCCCGAGGTAGCATTACGTTTTTGGGTGGCGTTGCTCTCGGCACCGGACCTGGATCCTCGGCGCTGGAAGATTTCTTTGCAGGTGATCCCTTCAAGGCGTCGGTTCTGTCAGGCGACCCGACACGGCACAGCCACGACTGGGCTTACGCCGGATTTGTTCAAGATGACTGGCGCGCAAGCAAGAACCTGACTGTGAATTTCGGTTTGCGTTACGAGTTCGCCACGGCACCAAAAGAAGAACACAATCTGTTAGGCAATTTTGACCCGAATCTCGGAATGGTGCAGGTAGGCAAGCAGATCAGTGCACCCTACAATTCGGATCACAAAGACTTCGCGCCACGATTTGGCTTCGCCTGGGATGTGACAGGGAAAGGCAGCACAGTAATCCGTGGCGGCGGAAGCCTTATCTACGAGTACGTAAACTGGCAGTCGTTCATGGCGTTCAACAATAGCTTTGGACTGCCTAGCGTTCCGACCGGGGCCATCATCTCTGGAACCACCACCGCGGGTGGAACGATCACTGCAGGAAATCTGGCCATCCCGCCTAGCCCGCCGCAGTGGGATAGCACTACACCTCTGTTCGGGAATCTGGGCAGCAGCACGATCTCTTGCGATCCCAACGGGCCGGGGCCATGCGCGATCATGGGAGTCGACCGGAACCTTACTACTCCCTATATCTGGAACTGGACTCTGAGCTTGCAGCACGCCTTCACGCCCCACCTCTCGCTGGAACTCGCCTATGTGGGCAATCACGGGACACACTTGACCGGGATTCGGGACATTAATCAGGCGGCGCTGGGGATCGACTACAACACGACCGTGTGCAACGTCGACCCGAATTGCGAGCAGGATTCGCGGCCTTTCAACGCGAAGTTCCCGTATCTGAGCAACATCTTCCAGATGGCGAATCTGTACAAGTCGAACTACAACGCCCTACAGGCGACGTTAAACTCACGGAACTTCCACGGCCTAAGCATGGTCATGGGTTATACCTATTCCCATTCGCTGGACGATGTTGGCGCGAACTGGGACTTCGGAGCCGGCTATGGCCTGCCGCAGGATTCCACCAACGTGGGCAAGGAATACGGCAACAGCGACTTCAACATCGGCCAGCGCTTCACACTTTCGCTGACCTACGCCCTCCCCGGCAAGAAAGGCTTGGGGCAGATGCTGGAAGGATGGGAAATCAATTCGATTGCTACCCTTCAAAGCTCCCAACCCTGGGGGCCCATTGACTTGACGACTCAAATTGCTGGAATCGGCGGTCTCCCGGTGAGCCCACCGCAGGGCACGCCTCAGCGCTGGGACTTTTTCGGCAATCCCTCCGACTTCAAGGCAGGTCCGACGCCGATTCCGTTTTTTGCGGGTGGTGACCCGAATATGCCAGCGGCCTGCACCAGCCATGCTGCCGACCCGACTTCGCTCGCCACCTGGGGTTGCTATGCGAAGGGCAACTCTGTAATGGTCCCGCCGGCCTTCGGACAGTTCGGAACCATGGGTCGGAACACCTTTCCGGACTCAGGCTTCCGCAACCTGGACTTCGCGGTAGCCAAGAACTGGCATTTCGGCGAGCGACTGCGGGCCCAGTTCCGCGCCGAATTCTTCAACATTCTTAACCACCCGAACTTCGCCAATCCTTACGGAGGCCAGAACGGCTTTGGCCAGAACGATCCTGGAGTTGGCGGTTTCGGTTGTGAGTGCGCTACGCCCGACATCGCGGCCGCGAACCCAGCCGTGGGCTCGGGAGGACCGCGTTCCATTCAGCTGGGGCTGAAGTTCATTTTCTAATTCGCGTATCGCAACCTCGATTCGCAGGGCCGGGCATCTTCCGTCCGGCCCTTCTTTATCAAGCTATTTCCCGGGACTTTCGAAACTGGACGACCGATCATGAAGAACCACACCTTTTTCCTTCTTACGTCCGTGTCGTTGGCAAGCATTGTCGTCGGGCAGGCCATGGCTCAGGAACCGGAACGCCGAGAGCGCACCATCGACGAAATCAAGACGGAGGCCGTTCATCGCGCGGAGGTTGGACGCTATCCGCTGATCGGGCTTGATCCCGGCGACGTCAAAGAGGCGTTCGAGAGCATTCACACCGCCGACAAAGACGAGTGGGCCGCGGGATTCATGCGCGTGGCTGACCGATACTTCAACCAGGCGAAATCGCTCGAGAAGTCTGATCTGAAGAAGGCCGATGCCGATTACGTCCGCGCCTGGCGGCTGTACTCGTTCGGACGGTGGCCGATTCCGGCGTCGTCAGGGAAGCAGCGGTCTTACGAGAAGGCGCTCGAGGCTTTTCTTGATCATGCGAAGTTTTTCGATCCGCCGCTCGAGGTGGTTCGCATTCCCTTCGAGGGCAAGGAAATCATCGGGTATTTGCGGCTGCCGAAGAATGCCAAGGGTCCGGTACCGCTAGTGATTGCGGTCAATGGCCTCGACAGCCGCAAGGAGGATTTGACGGAGAGCTTCGGCGCCATTCTTCCCTTCGGCATCGGATATCTCGCCGTTGATGGCCCCGGCACGGGACAGTCGCCGATCAAGGTCACGGAGACGTCAGAGCGGCTGCTCTCGAAGGTGATCGATTACGCCCAATCGCGCCCGGAAATTGACAAGAACCGCATCGCGATGCACGGCGTAAGTTGGGGAGCGTATTGGGCCACCAAGATGGCAATCGTCGAGCGCGCCCGCCTGCGCGGGGCGAGCGCCCAGTCGCCTCCGGTCGACAAGTTCTTTCAGAAGGATTTCCTGATGAACTCGCTCCTGGGAAATCGCGAATACCTTTTCGACCAGGTGCCTGCGCTCATGAACATTCTCGACGGCGTTCACACGCTCGACGAAATGGGCGAGTATCTGCCGAAGATGTCACTGGTCCGCCAGGGCCTGCTGGGCAAGCCGATGGCGCCGATGCTCATCCTGGCGGGCGTCAACGATACGCAAGTGCCCATCGACGACGAATACCTGCTGCTGAACAAGGGGGATGTGCCGAAAGAGGCGTGGATCAATCCGCAAGGCGGCCATCTCGGAAGACAAGTCGGCGTCTGGCCCGATCCACGGATCTTCAAGGAAGTGATCATTCCATGGTTGGTTAAAACCCTCCAGGGCCCCGCAAATTGAATTGACTCGTGTGGGGATGGCCGCCTCGGCCGTCCCGCCAGGTCGAAGCCCGGCGGCCCAGGAATGGACCCTGATTTTTCACGCACCACGAGAATCAAAAGATGGCCAACTCGACTCCCCAACCCGACTCGCCAGCGCCGCGTCCCAAGCGCTGGTACACGTCGCTCTGGGTGCAGGTAAGTTTCGCCATCTTGATCGCGGTCATCTTGGGTGTGTACCGGCCTACCTATGGCGTGGCCATGAAGCCGTTGGGCGACGCCTTCATTCGTCTGATTACCATGATCATCACGGTCATGATTTTCTGCACCGTGGTGACCGGGATTGCGGGCATGCGCGACTTGCGCAAGGTGGGCCGCGTGGGGGGAAAAGCGCTTCTCTATTTCGAGATCGTTTCGACCCTGGCTCTGGTCGTGGGATTGATTGTCGGCAATGTAGTTCGGCCGGGTAGCGGCCTTAATGTCGACGCATCGACGCTCGACACGCACGCCGTTGCGGACTACGCCGGGCAAGCCAAGGCACAGAGCGTAACTGAATTCCTGATGCACATCATCCCGACCACGGTGGTGGATGCCTTTGCAAAAGGCGACATTCTGGAAGTGGTCTTCGTTTCCATCTTGTTTGGATTTGCCATGTCTGCCGCGGGCCCGCACGCCCGGCCTCTGGTCGAACTGCTGGAGTCGCTCACCAAGGTCGTGTTCCGCATGGTGAATATCGTCATGCGCTTCGCGCCTATTGGCGCGTTCGGTGCGATGGCGTTCACTATCGGCAAGTATGGAGTGGCTTCGCTGGGGCCGCTGGTCAAGCTAATTGCGTCGTTCTGGGTGACGTCCGCGCTGTTCGTCTTCATCGTGTTCGGCGCGGTTGCCTGGATGGCAGGATTCAATCTGGTGAGATTTCTGCTTCGCATCAAGGAAGAGATTCTTCTGGTGCTGGCCACCAGTTCGTCGGAGACCGCGATTCCCACGCTGATGGAGAAGCTCGAAGGACTGGGCTGCTCGCGCTCGCTGGTGGGCTTGATTGTGCCCACCGGTTACACGTTCAACACCGACGGTAGCGCCCTCTACATGACCATGGCGGCGCTGTTCGTGGCGCAGGCGACGCACACGCATCTGACCTGGCTACAACAGATGACGCTATTCTCCGTTGCAATCCTGACCTCGAAGGGAGCAAGCGGGGTGCAGGGAGCATCGTTTATCGCGCTAGTCGGGACCCTGAGTGTGATTCCGACGATTCCCGTGGCCGGGATGGCGCTGATCCTCGGCATCGACCGCTTCATGAGCATGTTCCGCGCGCTGGTTAATATGATCGGTAACGGCGTGGCCACGCTGGTGGTGGCGCGCTGGGAGAATGAACTGGAGCGGGATACACTGCGGCGCAATCTGGCGTGAAGGGGTCGCTTTCGAAGAAGTCCCGTCTGCAACGATAACATTTGTCATCCTGAGCGTAGCGAAGGACCTCTGCAATTGCCTGCAGTGAGGCCATGCCGGCGAGTCGCATAGGTCCTTCGCTGCAAAGAACACGGCTCAGGATGACAAGATGTTTAAAAGGACATTGGAAGGGAATTTGCGATGTCTGTGCGATTTCCCAAAGGGGCGCGTCACTCTTTCGTAACCCTCCCGAGTGCACATTTTTTGCTGCATTTAACATTCTTGAAATATCTTCCAAGTAACATGATTTGCAGGAGGCCGCGCTTATGGGTTCAGCCAGGGTTGACAAGTCCTTGCCGCTGCAGGTGGCAGCGATCTGCTATCGCCGGCGTGGGACGGCGGTCGAATTCCTGCTGGTGAACACGAACGGCGGCAATAAATGGACTTTTCCCAAGGGCTCAACCGAGGCGCGCCTGTCGCACAGTCAAGCCGCCGAGCGGGAAGCGGCGGAGGAAGCCGGCGCCATGGGCACCATTGAGCCGCGGCACTTTCATCTCTACCTGCATTCCAAGGGTGTGTTCTGGCAGCCCAGCGGAGTCCAGGAGTTTGTGGTCAAGGCCTTCCTGATGGAGGTCCACCAGATGCGTCGGCCTGACGAGGCCAATCGGCGTCCGACGTGGGTAAGCCCCGCAGAAGCCAAACGACGGCTGGCCAAGGGCCGCGAAGTCAAGTATTCTCACGAACTCGAGACAGTGATCGACCGCGCCCTCGAACAGATCCAGTTTCACCACGAACTCTGGGGAGCCTATCCCGGAGCGCGCAACCCCCGCCCCGCCTCGGAAAAAGACCCGATCGCCCAAGTAGTCTGGCCGTAAGAAAGCAAATCTTCCGATCGCAGCGCCTAAAGGCGCGATTGATGATGGTGACGCTTTCGGCATGCCTGAAGGCATGCCCTGATACGAACCCGACTTGCACGAACCCGACTTGCTTAACGGATTGCTAGCGGGGCCTGGGAGCGGGGTAGTAACCGTCCTTGGCGGCGATCTTCAGGTCTTTCTTGTCCACCCGAATTTCGATGGAGCGGTAGGCATTGCTGGCCGTGGCCTTGGTCGGGTATCCCAAGGTGTATTGGTTGCGAGCCTCGGAGGTGATCTGCGCGTAGGCATCTTCCATGGCATTGCGAGAGAGTTCCGAATAGGGCTGCCCTCCTCCGGTGGCCGCAGCGTACCTTGGAAGAATGTTGCTGTAACCCTGCCGTGGCAGATGAATCTTTTCGACCTGGCGGAAGCCGGGCAAAGCGCCGCCGTCAACCACCACGGCTTTGACCTGGATGTCGTGGGTCTCGAGCAGCCTGAGGACCTCACGGTAGCTCGCCTGGCTGCCTAATTCGCGGCCATCGCTGATGACAAAGATCACTTTGCGGCGCGCGCGATCGCGCTTGCTGAGGTCGAGTGTGGCCCGCAGGATGGCGTCGTTGAGCACGTGCGCCTCGCGGGGCGGCGTATTGACTGGCGCGATGGGAGGGCCGCCGACCGGGACCCCGTTCACGTTGGGCCCTGTAGAGAACGGGCCGCCCTGCACTGGCGGGCCGTTGTTGTGGCCGCGGACAAGCTTCATCTCGTTCAACGCGGCTGTGAGCTTTTCGCTACGGCTTGTGTAATCAGTAACCTGGCTGACGGTGCTGCTGTAGGTATAGAGGGCGACCTCGTCATAGGGGCTGAAGGCGCCAACGAGCGCGGAATAAGTCTGATTGACCTTCTGTACGGCGACGTCGGGCATTCCGATGTCGAGCAGGATGGCGACTGAGAGCTGAAAGGGATCGCTGGTGAAGTACGTAAGGGTCTGCTTCTTGCCGTTTTCGAGCACGGTGAAATCTCTGGGAAGCAGGCCATCAACACGGCGGCCGTCGGCGTCTTTGACCAGGACGGGAATTTGTACGAAGTTGGCGACGACCGAAATCTTGTAGAGGTCGTCCTTGGGATTGATCTGGTTCTTAGGGACGCTTCCCGCAGGAACGGTCTCGACCGGGGGCATAGGAGGCGGCGGCGGCTTTTCCTGGTCCGGCTGCTGGGTGGAATCGGGCGCAGCTTGAGCAGGCGCTTCGGGCTTGGCCGAATCCCTTTGGGGCAGAGGCGGAGGAACTGGCTTAGGCGGAGGCGGTTGCACCGTGGAAGGTGCATCCGGGATGTCCTGCGATTGGGATTGGGCCGGCGGCTGAGTCTGCGACTGCGGGGCGGCGGACTGCGCTTGCAGCGCCGTGGTTACGACGCTGAGAAGTATGCCGAGACCGAGCAGCGTTTGGGCCATCAAGCCTCGCCAATCGCGATTCTTACTCGCATTTGCCATGGGGGAGCGGTCCTGCGAAAAATTTTGCCCTGCCGTTGTCTGGGATGCAAAACCAGCCTGTTTGGTGCATCTAAACTACAGGATTAGACTAACAAAGAATCGCGAGAGAATCCCGCCATGCTTAGACTTGAAATTTTTCAGCGCAAAGTGGTGCCCTTATGTGTCTTGACAGTCGCTTTGGTGGCGACCTTAACCCAGGCGCAGCAGAAGCCGGCGGGCCAGCAATCGTCTCCCAGCCAATCTTCCCCAAGTCAGCAAGGCACTCAGGGCCAGCAACCAGCCACCGGTCAGAGCCAGGAACAGAGCCAGGAAGAGCAGCAAGGGCCGGTCGCGACCTTCAAGGCGAACACCAGCATCGTCCAGCTTTTTTTCAACGTGAAGGATAAGCACGGGGCGCTGATCCCCAACCTGACCAAGGAAGACTTTGAGGTCGCTGAGGACAGCAAGCCGCAGACCATCAAGTACTTCACCGCCGAGTCGAATTTGCCCCTGACGCTGGGCATCATGATCGATTCCAGCGGCAGCCAGATCAACGTGCTCGACATGGAAAAAGAGGTGGGCGGGGCCTTTCTAAAGCAGATTTTGACGGATAAAGATGAGGCGTTCGTCATCGACTTCAACATCGACGCCGAACTGGTACAGGATTTGACCCGCGACGTTCACCGCCTGCAGAGCGCCTTGAACAAGGTAAGAATCAATTCCGGGGTCACGATGCCGACGCTACCCGGGGCGGGCGGCGGGCCGGTCCCAACCGCCTACTCGCCGGGGACCGTGCTCTTCGATGCTGTTTATCTTTCGGCGCATGACATGCTGGCCAAGGAAGTGGGGCGCAAGGCCATGGTCCTGCTGACCGACGGCCAGGACGAAGGCAGTCGGCTGAAGCTCAGGGATGCCGTCGAGGCGGCGCAGAAAGCGGACTCGATCGTCTACGTGCTGCTCTGCGCAGATCGCGGGTTTTACGGTGGAATGATAGGCGGCTACTCCGGGGAAGGCGACATGCGCAAACTCACCGAGCAGACTGGCGGGCGGGTGATCAACGTGGGCAATAAGTTTGACAAGCTTCGAGAAGCGTTCGACCAGATCGCCGCTGAACTGCGCAGTCAGTACAACATCGGGTATACCTCGACCAATACGAAGCTGGACGGGTCCTTTCGCAAGCTGGAGATCAAGTCGAAGCAGAGCTACAAGATTCAGTCACGGGCGGGGTACTACGCGGGCAAGGCTCAAGATTAGTGCGGAGCCGGCACGGGAGTGCCCGCTCCACACCTCCAATATCCCTCTCCTGATAGACTCTCCATCTTAGGGGGTTCCTATGCCTCGCTTCTCCCGCAGGTCATTTCTTCATCTTTCGGCGGCAGCATCCGCGGCGGCGGCATTCCGCGGGCTTACGGAGCCGATGCTGGCTGCGGCGGCGCGCCGACGTCCGCATGCCGCGGATGCGGTGATGATCGATTCCAACGAGAATCCGCTCGGGCCTTGTCGGGCGGCGTGCGACGCCATGTCCACCATCCTGCCGCTGGGAGGACGCTACTCCGATAATTTGACCGATGATCTGGTCAATACTTTCGCGCAGATCGAGGGCCTCACTCCCGATTACGTTCGCGCCACCGTCGGTTCGACTCCGCCGCTGCTTTCGAGCGTGATGGCCTTTACTTCGCCAAAGAAGAGTTTCGTCACAGCCGATCCGGGATTTGAGGCGGGACTGCATATGGCGCCAGTTGTGGGAGCGCGGGTGGTCAAGGTTCCAATGACAAAAACCTACGCGCACGATGTGAAGGCCATGCTGGCCAGCGCGCCGGACGCCGGTTTGTTCTACGTTTGCAATCCCAATAACCCTACGGGGACGCTCACGCCGCATTCCGATATCGAGTATCTCGTCGCGAACAAGCCAAAAGATGCGATCGTAATGGTGGACGAGGCCTACATCCATTTCACCGAAGCACCGAGCGCGATCGACCTGGTGAAGGCCGGCAAGGACGTGGTCGTGTTGAGAACGTTCTCGAAGGTCTACGGGATGGCGGGGATACGCTGCGGATTCGTGATTGCGCGGCCGGAGTTGGCGGATAAGGCCCTCGAACACGGCGGGTCGAACTTTATGCCGGTCACCGGTGTGGTGGCTGCGACCGCCAGCCTGAAGGATCCGCAATTGGTTCCGGAGCGCCGGCGCATCAATGCGGGTATTCGTCAGCAGACGTTTGAATGGCTTGACCGCAATGGTTACACCTACATTCCTTCCGAGGCGAATTTTTTTCTGGTGGACACGAAGCGGCCGGGCAACGACGTGCGGGATGCGATGGCGAAGGAAAACGTGCTGATTGGGCGCGTGTGGCCGGTCATGCCGACGTGGGTGCGTGTCACCGTCGGTACGCAGGGAGAAATGGAGAAGTTCCAGGCAGCGTTTCAGAAGGTGATGAAAGCGTAAGAGTATTTCTTAATAGGCGTGTGTCCTCAGCGGCTTCTATGAGACGGCTGATGGTGTCAAGATAAATTTGGTTTGGCTATTGGTTTTGAAGTTGTTTTTCCTCTTGTCAGAGGGTTTTGGGTGTTGCCGTTGCTTTTGTCTTTTTCTCGATCGATTCATCTCGGGCTTCTATTCGCACTCTTGGTGAGCCTGTTGGCTGGTGCATGTTGGTGTCCGATACCGATGAAATGGGCGCTGCTGTCTAAAGCGCGGTCTCTGAGGACCCAGCCGCTGAGCGCAGTCACCGCAACACGAGATTGACAAACGCAACTTGCAAAACCGCTCTCCTCCTGGTTTCAAAATCTTTCTGCTGACGACTAGCGTACTTTAAACCGGAACGGCTGAGCCTTGTGCCACCGACTGCGGAAAGGCTTGATAGACCTGGTTCGTGCGCCACATGCAATGCAGGATCACTGCCAGCTTACGAGCCACGGCCACCAGAGCGCGCTTTTTCCCACGTTTGCCGCCACTGGCTGCCAGTTTTAATCCCCAACGACGCAGCGCCGAATCCGGTCCGAAGCGCCCCAGCAGGTAATGCGCCGACTGCATCAGTAAACACCGCAAATAGGTGTTCCCCGTCTTGGTAATGCGGCATTGAGGATCGTATTCGCCCGATTGCTTCTGCCGCGGCCTCAATCCCAGAAAGGCTCCTGCCGAGCGACTGTGGGCCACGGCTTGCGCTCCGTCCAGAGTCAACCCATAGGTCGCCGCCACCAGCGGCCCCACTCCGGGCGCGCTCCGCAGGATCCGAATCTCAGGATACTTCTTCGCCAACGCTTCCACCTGCTGATCCATGCGAGCAATCTGCGCGTTCAAACTAGCCACCTGTTCCAGCAACGGACCGATCATCCCCGCCAGTTCCGCTGGCAACATCGGCTGGACCTGAGTAGCGAAACTCTCGCTGCTGCAGGTCGGCAGCCGCCCTCCGCTGCTCTTGACCAAGCCCCGTGCCGTGTTGATGATCATCGTCCGCGCCCGCACCAGCGTGGCTCGCGCCTGAATCAAAGTCAGATCTTGCTGTCGCTCGGCGCTGCGATGCCGTACCGCGAACAGCAGCCGCGGATCGAAATGCGCCAGTCGCGCCAACTGCTCGGCATCCCGGTCGTCATTCTTCGATTCGCTCCCTGTGATCGATTTCAACTTGCGCGCATTGCCCACCAGCACTTCATGTCCCTGTTCCTTCAGCAAGCGGCTGATCCACGGCGAGTGCGTACCGCATTCCATCGCTATCCGCATCCCCTCCTCACCTTCGAAATGCTGCTGGAAGGCACTGTCCTGCGTCTTGATGCGCCCAGTCTCCACCACTTCTCCCTCGTGATTGAGAATGCAATAACTGCTGCAACGGTCTCCGAGATCGATTCCCACGGTCCGACTCGGCTTGTTCGTTACCTTCTGCACTTTGCTATGCTTCTTCATTGGCTGGTCTCCTTTGCACCTTTGAGTGCGTGCGGACAGCTTAGCTGTTCCGCGAGGCCAGCCGTCTCATTCCATCTAAAGCCGCTATTGTTGGACCGACTCTCGCCCCGGCTTAAAGCCGCGCCCTTTCAAATCAAAGTTCTAATCTACGGCTTCGGACCAGCGCACTACTCTGCCTTCCCGGCTGCTTTTATGGGCGAGCAGGAGGGCGCGCATGGTACGCAAGGCCTGTTCCGGTGTGACATCCAGAGGGGCTTTCTTCTCAATCGCATCTCTTACGTTGGCGTAGAAGCCGCGGTAATCGCCTCGCTCGGTCTTCACTTTGCGAGGCTTCTCGTTGACGCGCGTGAGTGTTCCCCAAAGGTCTTCGCGATCTTCGCCCCAATCTTTGCCCCAGTCGAGTCCGTCGGGGCAGTTGGGGCTTCGCAAGATTTCTTCCTGTGGATCCATTCCATACTTCACGAACGTGCCTTCCGTGCCATGAAGCAGCAGGTGCGGGCCGGGAGCGTAGGCGATGATCCGGGCGCGCAGCGTGGCACGCAGTCGAGGATATTGCATGTGAACGTCGAAGGCATCGTCGACCGTGGCCGAGATGCGCTGGCGGAGAGCGGCGGCGCAGATCGACTCAGGCTCGCCAAACAGGACCAGAGCCCCGTCGAGCAAGTGCGGCCCGAGATCCCAGAGAACGCCGGCGGCGGGAAAATCGGCTTGCTCGCGCCAGGCGTTCGGCTTGGCGTCGAGGCGGAAGCGGTCGAAGCGCACTTCGTATTCCACGACTGTGCCGAGCGCGCCGGAGGCTACCAGTTTCTTCACGGTTAGAAAAGCGCCGTCCCAGCGGCGGTCCTGATACACCGTTAGCAGGCGGCCGCGCTCGGCGGCTAGACTCACCAGTTGTTCCGCCTCTTTGAGTGTTGGTGTGAGGGGCTTGTCGACGACCACGTCGCGTCCGGCTTCGAGGCACGCTTTTGTATAGGAGAAGTGCGAGTCGTTGGGCGTGGCCACGACACAGAGGCCAATGGTCTTGTCGGCGAGCATTTCGTCAAGGGAGCGAGCCACGCGCACTTCGGGATATCGTTCCTTGGCGCGGTTGGTGTGGCGTTCGAGGATGCAGGCCAGTTCCATACCCTTTACGCCGCGAATCACGGGCGCGTGAAAGGCTTGACCCGCCAGGCCGAATCCGATGAGGCCTACTCTGACCATGGTTCTCTCTCTCCCTGAATGCTTGGCGATTTCTGGTAATGGCTCAGGTGACGTTTTGGTTCGGAGATCCTTCGCTCCGCCTGAAAAGCGGCTGCGCTCAGGATGACTCCCCAGCAGAAATATTTTCAGCGATCTTTCAAACGACGCACAAACTTCAGGCCCGACCAGACCTCGGTTACGGCGCAAACTTTTACGTCTACCAAGCCTGCGGCCAGGCCGATGCCGCGCACGATGTTTTCGTCGAGATCGGTGGTGACGCCTGAGCTTTTCTTGGGCCAGCTTACCCAGAGCATGCCAGCGGGGGCGAGCAATTTAGAGACGCGGCGGAACTCTTTCGTCAACTCCGTTTTCGATTTGGAGAAGACCATGGCAAAGTCGACGGGAGCTTTTCCGTTGGGAACGGCTTCGCAACCTGCAACTGCGGTCTTCAACTCCGACAGCACCTCGGACGGCGCGGCGACGAAACACACACGAAATCCGTCCTTAATTCCAAGCTTCTTCGGCAGTGGTGTGCCTGAATATCCGGGCATGCAGTTTGACCAACTTAACCCCAGGGAAGTGAAACCGACCGAGTGTTACTGCGCCGGGGCGTAATAGCCACGGCGCGCGCGTACGCGGAAATTCTTGCGGTCATTGGCAACGATTTCGATCGTGCGGTAGTGACCATCCGCTTTAAAGTCGGCGGGTTTGTAGGCAACGGCGTACTGGCTGCGCAGTTCGTCCTGAATTTCGGCAAAGTCGTTGACCACGTCGCGAATCTGAAAGGGAAAAAACGCGCGCCCGCCGGTGGCGTCGGCAATGCGCTCCAGAATCTTATCGCCGTTGCCTTTGGTTCCGCTGACGTTGGTGCTGATGGTGTAGACGATGGTCTCGGCGCGCTGCGCCATCTCGACGGCTTCTCCCATGGTCACATGGCTCAGGTTGTCATCGCCATCGCTGAGCAGAATGATGGCGCGGCGCACGGGCGTGGCTTTGGAGGCCTTGAGCAGTTTGTCTCGGCAGGCAAAGTAAAGCGCATCGTAGAGCGCCGTACCGCCGCCCGGACGCAACTCGCGGACTCCGTGAGCCAGCAATTCTGTTTTGTCAGTGAAATCCTGGGTGACCTCGGGGGTGGCGTCGAAGCCGACCACAAAGGCGCGATCGATACCAGGATGCACAGTCTGGTTGAGGAACTCGATAACCGACTCCTGCTCGAATTTGAAACGGTCGCGGACGGAATTGCTGGCGTCGATGAGCAGCCCTACCTGCAGGGGCAGATTGGTTTCAGCGTGGAAGCTACGCACTTCCGCCGGAGGCTTGTTATCGTCCACGATGCGGAAGTCGGCCTGTTTGAGATCGGTGATGTGCTTGCCGTGCCTGTCGGTCACGGTGAACACCACGTTGACCTCATTGGAAAATGCGCGGAGCGTTGTGACCGGGTCAACGGCATCGTCGGCGGGCTTGGGAGCCTGGTTGGCTGGTGTCGCGGAGGCTGGGTCCGGGCTGGTTGAGGGCTGCGACTGCTGTCCCGCAGGTTGGTCCGCGGGCGGGGGGGTCGCTACAGGAGTCGCCGACTGGGCCGCGGCGAGCACGGCGACCAGCGCCAGAAGGGCCAGCCGAGCTGCGTTGCGCAAGAATTGTTTCCCCAAGACGCCCATCCTCAGTTGTTATTATATCCGGCCTCGCCGCGTGGGGATCAACTCTCGCGAAAGCACCCGGTCAGTGGCCTTTGGTGGAGACGCTGACTGCGCCGCGTTCTAGGAGCGCCAGAAATTCCTGTAACTCTGCCGGGAGCGGACTTTTGAGCGCGATCTTTTCTGCGGTTCGCGGGTGCGCCAATTCGAGTTCGGCGGCGTGCAGGAAATTTCGAGTTAGAGAGATTGGGTCGACCCATGTTCCCTTGGCGTGGCCTTTGAGTTCGCGGGGCGCGCCGTAGAGTTTGTCTCCCACAATGGGATGGCCGAGCGACGCCATGTGGACGCGAATCTGATGGGTTCGGCCGGTATCGATTCTTACCTCAATGAGGGTGAACTTGCCATAAGGCGTGTCGAGGCGGCGGACGGCTTGGTAGTGCGAGACGGCCTCGCGCCCGCCGGCCAGGCGAGTGGTCATGCGAGTGCGGTGAACGCGGTCGCGGCTGATACCGGCCGCGATCGTGCCGTGATCTTTTTTCAGCCAACCGTGCACCAGGGCTGCGTATGTCTTCTTCACCTCGCGGTGGGCAAACTGCGCCGCTAGCTTGCGATGGGCCTCGTCATTTTTGGCGACGACGATCAGGCCGCTGGTTTCTTTGTCGAGGCGGTGGACGATGCCGGGACGCATCTCGCCGCCAACGGCCGACAGGGTCGCGAAATGATGCAGCAGCGCGTTGACCAGCGTGCCGCGATTGCGCTGGTCTTCGGTCGCTCCGGCGCCGGCGTGGACCATCATGCCGGCGGGCTTGTTGATGATGGCCAAGTCGTCGTCTTCGTAGAGGATGTCGAGGGGAATCTCTTCGGCGAAGGCGCGCAGGGGAGGACGTGCGGCGGGGGCGAGGATGGTGATGCGTTCGCCGCCGCGCAGCTTCAGTGAGGGTTTGGTCGGATCGTCGTTTACCAGAATTTTTTCTGCGGCGATCAGTTCCTGGACGCGGGCGCGGCTGACCTCTCCAAGCTTCGCAGTAAGGAAATGATCCAGCCTCTTGCCGGTATCCTCGGGCATCGTTGTGAACTGCAACGGAAAGGCAGATGGCATGAGTGGTTCAGGCGTCCCTACGGGACGCGACCAGGCCACTTCAGTCTACCCGGCGCTGAAACACCGGGCTACTATCTGGCATCCTGCGGATGCAGCCAATTGCTGAGGTCGCATCGGGTGCTCGGCTACGACTGCGAGACTCCGAACGGTTACGGATGAAATTATCGCGTACTAGCGCTGACCGTTTGCGCCGGGATCGACCTCGAGCCCGGGCGCAGCCACCAGATGAGGCCGCCGGCGAGTACCAATCCGATGGCGATCAACTGCGTGCCTGTCATGGCCCCGCCGAAGACTGAGCCGCGGCCGGGGTCGTCGCGCAGATATTCCAGGAAGAATCGGGCGATGCCGTAGATGAACATGAAGGCGCCGATGATCTGGCCGTCGAATTTTCTGCGCTTGAGCAGCCACATGAGGAAGAAGAAATTCGCCAGTTCCACTGCCGACTCGAACAACTGCGTGGGCTCGAGCGGGACGTTCAGCGGCGTGCCGGTGATCTCGTGGGCTAACGGATTGCGGAAGATTACGCCCCACCAGTGATGCGTCTCTTTGCCGTAGCAGCATCCCGCGGCGAAGCAGCCGATGCGGCCGATGGCGTGGCCCAGGGCCAGGCCGGGGGCGAAGGCGTCGCAGGTGCCGAGAGCCGGGAGATGATTTTTCCAGACATACCACGCGGCGGCTGCGAAGGCGGCAAGCAGGCCTCCGGAAAAAACTCCGCCCGCTTGCAATGTAGCGATGCTGAAGATGTCGCCGAGATGGTCTTTGTAGATGCTCCAGTCGTTGATGATGTAGAGTATCTTGGCGCCGATGATTCCGCAGAGCACGACGAGTATGCCGAGGTTCCAGGCTTTGTCGCCGTCAATGCCCATGCGTTCGGAGTTGCGAACGCTGATCCAGAGGCCAATGAGGACGCCAGTCGAAACCAACAGGCCATAGGTGGGAAGGAAAAAGCGGCCGTAATGAAAAAGTTGAGGGAACATCTGGCTAATTGGATGCAGGAGCGAATGGATTCGCTACTCGATCAAGTCTAGCAGGAAAAAGTGACGTGCTGCGGAAGCGCCTTCGCGTCTCAGTTGCCAACGGTAGAGAAGGGGCTGTCGAGCTTCGCTCGACCGGACGGGCGAAGGCGCCCGTCCCCACATGGGCTCATTATCCCCACAACAAAAAGCAAGCCGACCCACTGTGCCGTGTGACGGGGCCGAGAATGAACCCGTCGGTAGACGTTGGGCGCCCGCCGAGACCCTTTAGGCATCTCCGCATGGCGGAGCGTCGCTCACCGGATCTTAGTTCGAGTCGAGCTCCCGTTCATTCAGCATTGGTTCAAAAATCGGTTACCCGCCATCACCAACCCCGCAGGCCGGCTTTCAGATTGGATGCTAGGCAAGTCCGGAAAGATTGGCAAGGGGAAGTTGCCAAATAGTTGGCAGGTGGCTTGCAACGAAAGTAATGGGCGACTCCAAGAAGAGCTTGCCAAGTAGCGGCGAGACTGAACCATTCCAGAACCATGAGCCGAGCAGATCTTCACTGCGTGTTCCCTTCCGCCCAATAGCTGCTTCTGGCGAGCACCGTGCCCTTGGCGGGATCTTTGAGGCGTACCTGAATGCGATGCAAGCCGGGATGAGGATTCTTGGGGGCGATGCTCAGCAGATAGCGGCTGTGCAGATGATTGGTGAAGTCGTTCATCCGCAGGTCGAACTTCTTGCGGGTAGCGAAAAGTTCATATTCCCCTCCGGTCATGAAAGCGATGGTGCTGGGGACATTCTTGCGCATGGCCTGTGCTGTACGGTAGGCGAGGTCGAGAAAGTCGACGTCGTGATGCATCTCGTCCTTGTTGGTGCCACGGCCGGTGTCGAGGATGTTGGAGAGCGACGGCGAAAAAGCCAGCGCATACATCAGCGTGTTGGCCTCGCCGATGGCGGACACGACGGAGTCGGTCTTGATGTGGCTGCCGTGATCACGGGTCTCACTGATCAGCAACAGCACGCGCTGGCGCTCTTCCGGTTCCTGCTTGAGCAGGCCAATGGAATACGAAACTGCGTCCAGGATGGCCGCGCCTCGGTCACCCGACTGCAAGGCCGTCAAGTCGGCGGCAATCAGGCTTGAGTCTTTCGTGAATTCCCGGGCGAGTTCGACCTGACTGTCAAACTCGACCAGCGCGACTCGGGCAGTTCCCTGGCTGAACAGCGGATCCAGCATGGAGTTGAGGCCCTGCATTCGCTGGAACTCGTAGTAGGCGCGACGTCCTCGTTGAATAGCAACGACCAATGAAACCGGCTGGCCATCCGGAGTCTCGTCCAGCCGTACAGCTTGCTCGACGCCGTCGTCCAGTACGACAAAGTCCCCCGCGTGCAACCCGTACACGATGGCGCCCTGCTGGTCCTTGACCAGCGCCGGAACCAGCACCACATTGGCTTGGGAGCGGAGAGTTGTTTCCTGAGAAAGTGCGCAGCAGGTTAGCAGAGCAAAAGCACAGAGGAAGAAGGGTGTCCGCCGACTACCCCGCTTTGCGATTTTCACGCAGCACTTCGTCGAGCGCATCTGCTAATAGATGCGCGCGTTTCTGGTAGTCGGTTGTCCCGTCTTCCTGATGTTTTTTCTTGAGCAGGTGATATTCGTCGGCGATGTTGAGGGCGGCGAGCACGGCCAGGCGCACAGTATCAATCGTGTTGGTGGCCTCAGCTACGGCACGCATCTTGGCGTCGACATATTCGGCCAGCTTGAGAATGTATTCGGAATCGGATCCGCGCAGGTTGTAGGCCTGGTCAAAAATCTCCACTCGCACGCTCGAGTTCTGAGCGTCCTTGACCGCCTGATCCTTCATAGCTGTAGCCATAGAGTGAGCCCTCACCTGGTGGTCAGGTCGGAGAAGCCGATTTAGCTGGCTTCGGCAATCGTCTCGATCCGTTGGAGCATCTTCTCGACGCGGCCGCGGATCTCCTCCCGCTCTTTCTTGAGTTGCACCGTTTCGCGGCGCAGCGTGGCCAGTTCGTCTTCGCGATCCTGCAATTGCTGGCGCAGGCGCTGAGCATCTCGCTCGGCGGCGGTGTGCGCCTGGCGCGCTGCTTTATACATCTCTATGGTGCGATAAACCTTCTCTTCCAGCGCTTGAAAATCGTCCGCCGGAACCTGATCGGTTAGCTCAACCGCGTTGGACGCCATAAATGCACTTATCCCCTGAGGAATTTCGAACTTTGTCGCAGTATACTCCAGATTCTTGTGGAGAAATCGCGCCGATGGGGCACAGGACGAAGGCAATTGCAGGATTGGAACCTGCCCTGTCGGCGCCCACCCGGCGGTGAGGGATTGGCTATAATCCCTGTGCCCCCAGGAGGCTCAAACGAATGAAACGCCTTGCCTGTTTCGCCCTCGGATTGTTTCTTACACTGACCCTGGCTCCATCGCGGAGCGCAGCCAAAACCAAGGTGGAAATGAAAGATGCCCAGGGCAAAGCCGTGGGCGACATCGTTGTCTGGGATCAAGGCCCGGGCGTGGGCCTGGAACTTCATCTGCATGATCTGACGCCGGGTGAACATGCCATCCACTTTCATCAGGTTCCAAAGTGCGAGGGGTCCGACTTCAAGTCTGCAGGTGGACATTTCAATCCTGAAAACAAGAAGCACGGGTTCGACAATCCTGACGGCCACCACGCGGGCGACATGAAGAATTTCACCGTGGGTGCCGATGGCAAAGCCAAGGGCCGTATGGTGGACGACGACGTGACTTTAAAGGATGGTCCGCACTCGCTGCTCACGAACGGCGCGGCGATCGTGGTCCACGCGAAGGCGGACGATTACAAGACGGATCCGGCGGGAAATTCGGGGGACCGTGTGGCCTGCGGGGTAATCACGAAGTAGCCTGGAGCCGAGGCGCGGGCGACAGAAAGCAGATTCCTCGTCGCTTCGCTCCTCGGAATGACAACCCTCAGGGGTAGCGGGTCAGCTTCGCCAGCCTGCGCGCCGCTTCGTCCAGGGTCTCGGGCTTCTTGCAGAAAGCGAAGCGGATCTGGCGGGCGCCGTCCCGCGGATCGCGATAGAAGCTCGAGCCGGGCACGGTGGCCACGCCGATTTCCTTCACCAGGTGCTGGGCGAAAGAAACGTCGTCTTTAAATCCGAACGAGGAGATGTCGGTCATCACGTAATACGCACCCCGGGGGCTGAAGCACTTGAAGCCAGCGGCAGTGAGCGCCGGCATGAGGTGATCGCGGCGCACCCGGTATCCCTCGGCTAATTTGGAGTAATACACCGCGGGCAGGCTCAGCGCAGCGGCACCTGCTTCCTGCAGCGGAGCCGGGGCGCCGACGGTTAGAAAATCGTGAACCTTACGGATCGCGTTGGTAATCTTCGCGGGGGCTACGGCCCATCCAACGCGCCATCCCGTGACACTGTAGGTTTTCGACATGCCGTTGATGGTTACGGTGCGCTCGCGCATGCCTTCGAGAGACGCCATGGAGATGTGCTGGGTGCCGTCGTAGAGGATGTGCTCGTAAATCTCGTCGGTGATCGCCAGCACGTCGAACTCAAGGCACAGATCGCGGATAAGTTCGAGTTCCTGGCGCGAAAAAACTTTGCCGGTGGGATTGTTAGGAGTGTTGAGGATGATGGCCTTGGTGTGCTTGTCGAAAGCACGGCGCAATTCCTTCTCGTCGAAGGTCCAGTCGCCGGTTTCCTCTTGCGGGGGACGGAGCTTCACGAACTTCGGCCGGGCGCCGCTTAACACCGAGTCGGGGCCGTAGTTTTCGTAGAACGGCTCGAAGATCACGACCTCATCGCCCGTGTTGCAAACGGCGAGCAGCGTGGAAATCATGGCCTCGGTGGAACCGCAGCATACGGTGATTTCTTTTTCCGGATCGACTGCAATGCCCTGCCATATGCCCATCTGGCGGGCGATTGCGTTGCGGAGATTCTTCGCGCCCCAGGTGATTGCATACTGATTCACATCGGCCGCAACGGCCTGCTGGGCTGCCTGTTTGATTTCGGCCGGAGCGGGGAAATCAGGAAATCCCTGCGCGAGATTGACAGCACCGTGCAGCATCGCCTGCCGCGTCATCTCGCGGATCACGGACTCGGTGAAGTGTTCAACTTTGTCGCTGAGGAAATGCTTGCCTGGAGATTGCTTTAGGGCGATTTTGCTTGGCTTGATCGAAGTGCGGACTGGCATAGCAGGCAGACTAGCATAGGGGCAACTGGGCGGACTACGGAGGTTTCAGGGCGGCGGGCTTGAGAACTCTCTTTCGCTCCGCTGGGGCTTGCAATCATTTTCAATTTTCCTCACGGCTTCCGCCGTGGGCTTTATTCTTCCGCCGCTTCGCGGCTACAAACTGCTGGCCTTGTTTTCACCCTGAGTCGGCAAAACTAGTTCCCACACACACTTCAAGGCTTGAATCCAACACTCTGCCAGAGTTCTGCGGTATGGTACATGACGCCATTGCTGATCACGAACTCGACGTTGCGGGTGTTGTGGATGTCCTCGAGCGGATTGCCGTCGATCAGGATCAGGTCGCCGCGCTTGCCTTTCTCCACCGTTCCAGATTTCCGGTCTAGTCCCATGACGCGTGCGGGCACGATGGTGGCCGCCTGGATGGCTTCCATGGGCGTGAATCCGGCCTGTACGTATAACTCAATCTCGCGGTGGAGGCTGTAGCCGGGAACGGTTTGATCCGTGCCTGCCACCACTGGTATCCCGGCGCGATGCAGTGCCCCAACGATCTCCAGTTCCTTCTCGAATACTTTTTCGATCGTTTCCGAGCGTTCCGTCGGCGCTCCTATGTCGGTGAGTTGCTCGGCAAGTTCGGGGGCGATTTTGTTGACTCCGGGCTCGAAACTGGCAGGCGGCTTCGCCGTCGTCGCGGTAAAGAACTCGAACAACGCCAGCGTGGGATCGACCACGGTGTGATGGTCCTTGAGGAAGGCCAGTGCCTTTTGGGCCTCGGTGGATTGGAGATCGATGTTAGCCGTCACTTTCCTCTTCTCGTCGCGACTCATATCCGCAGGAAAGGGCGCATGCATGATGTCGGCGACGTAGCCGATGTGGTTGATCTGATCCTGACCCGCTTCGATGACCTGGTAAGCGTTCAAGCCTTCCGGAACGTGGCCGGTGACGGTCATGCCGAGACGATGAGCTTCGTCGACGATGACTTTTACTTCGTCCAGCTTCACCTCACTATAGATCTTGATCTGGTGAAAGCCGGCGGCGTGGTAACGATCGGTCCACTGCAGGGCCTGCTCCGGGGTATCGACGCGTTGAACGCCGAGCGAGAACGTGCCGGTGCCATCGACAATTCCTGCCAGCAAAAGACGCGGGCCCAGGCCATGGCCGTGCGCGATGGCGTCGCGGACGGCGGTGATGAATTCGAATTCGTTGCCGCAATCGCGCACCGTCGTAACTCCGGCCGCGAGGTAGATCGGGCCCCATTCGACTTGCTCAAAGTGAGCGTGCATGTCCCAGAGGCCGGGGAGGATGGTCTTGCCATGGGCGTCGATAAGATTCGCGCGCTTGGGAAGCTTTACTTTCGATCGCGGACCCACAGCAACGATGCTTCCGTTGTGGATCACGACTGCCGCATCGGGAACTGGAGCGGCACCGGTGCCGTCAATCAACGTGCCGCCCACGATGGCCAAGGTGGAGGCGCGGCTGCCGGAGATGCGCTTCGAAATTTCAGAAAGCGCGCTCATGCCGTCGGATCCCGCACGTCCAACGAAATCTCCTAGCGCACTTTCGTAGCCGTCGCGGATGGCTTCGAAGTGGTCGAACTCCGCATCGGTGGTGATAGCGGCGACCAGGTTGCGATGGGAGTCGAACCACAGAGTCTCGCGTCCCCAGATCAGGCCTTCGATGGTGACCCGGTCGAGCTTTTCGTTTTTCGTTCCGACCCGAATTGTGTCTTGCCCGCGAGGCTCCACTTTCACGGTGCCACTGGGCAGCGTAGGCAGTTGCGCCGGAGATCCGTGCGTGGCCCAGTAGCGAACCATGAGCATCTGCATGGTGGTCGGAGCGTACCCGGCGATGGTGAAGAACGGGCCGGAGGGTGAGGCGGAGTCGCTTTGCTTATCGCGGGTGCGCAGATGGACTGTGCCGGCGTCGATGGCGATGGCTTCGTCGATGGTCGCGGTACGAGCAGTGCTCCCTTTGATTTCGAAAGCTTGGGGCGTGAGATCGAGAGCGCTGCGAAAGGTCGCGGAAAGGGGAACGGGATGGCCGCGGTCGGTGAACTTGAAGTCAATTTTTGCCGCAAGGGAATCTGCCTCGCGCCTGATTTCGTAGGTCTCCTGTCCGATGGGCTGTTCGAATTTATGCAGAGTGAACGTGCCCTGCTCGACTACGTCGGTGGCGGCGGCAGTTTGCGAATGGGCGGCAACCGCATCTGGTATTGCCGCAGCCAATAATGCGAGGAGAAAGATCTGAATCGGTTTGCGCATGGTTGTAGGGCAAGGCGTCGACTGCCGAACTTCTACGGCCGTGTTTTTGCGATCTCGGGCAGGACTTCGGCCTGCTTTTTCGGCGTACCGCCGAGATGGTACTTGGTCAGGCCGTCGCGCAGAAACTCGAAGGCTTCATCAGGGGAGTCGATGACCTTGAACTGGTCCATGTCTTGCGGGGAGACGGTGCCCGCGTCGACGAAGGCCTGGAAGTTGATGATCCGGTTCCAGTATTCGCTGCCGTAGATGACGACCAGAATCTTCTTGGCCAGCTTGTCGGTCTGCGCCAGGGTGAGGATTTCGAACAGTTCGTCCATCGTACCGAAGCCGCCGGGAAAGATGACGAGTCCCTTGGCGAGATAGGCGAACCAGAATTTACGCATGAAAAAGTAGTGGAACTGAAAATTCAGCGAAGGAGTGATGTACTGGTTGGGATATTGCTCAAAGGGCAGTTGGATGTTCAGTCCGATGCTTTTGCCGCCGGCTTCGTGGGCGCCAAGGTTGGCGGCTTCCATGATGCCGGGGCCGCCGCCGGTGGTGACGACGAAGCGATGGCGGCGTGCGGGTATGTGAATCGACCACTTGGTCAGCATGTGGGCGAGACGGCGGGCGTCTTCGTAGTAACGCGCCATATCGACGGCGGCCTGGGCGAGTTTCAGGTCCTGCGCAAGCTTGGCGGCGGGTATGCCGGCGTGATTGTCCTCGACCGCAGACAGGTTGGTGGTGGCGTCCTTGCGTCCCTGAAAACGGGCGGAACCGAAGAAGACCACGGTGTCCTGGATCTGTTCGCGGCGGAAGCGGGCCAGGGGTTCCTGGTACTCCGCGAGAATACGGAGGATGCGCCCGTCGGGGCTGTTCAGAAAGGGTTCGTTCTGGTAAGCGACCGGGGCGGCTTTGAGCTTTTCAGTCATAGGATACTCACGTTCTCGAGTTCGGACATGGCATCAGTTAATCGTGCCGTCCCTACGGGACTCGTTGATGGATCGCGATCCAACCCGGCACTGCCGTGCCGGGCTTTCACATGTCGCCGCTACGCGGCTGGGGTTGGCAGCTTCATTTTCCGATTCCCTATATTTTCAACATCCCGGCTTGCACAGCGCCGAACTATCAGAATACCGGAGTAGAGGAGCACGGGGAATGAGCGGGCGGGCATTCCGCACTATTGCTGCTCGTGGTAGTGGAGCGCCTCCCAGAAACCAATCCAGATATCAAGCAGGCCCAGGCCGCTGCAGAATCCACGGAAGAATCCGCTCGCAACCACAGTGCGGAGGCTGGGATAGGACAGCAGTAAGTAGTTATCGGTCCACTCCGGCGTCCAGGGAAGAATGATCAGCAGCACTCCTGCTACCGCACTGATGAGTACAAAGAGGAAGACGGAAGTGCGATGCATCCAAAGCTGCAAGCGTCTGGCGTGCCGCGGCGCAGCGGACGGGCCAGGCGGATCGAGGAGCGCGGTGCGCGTCTCGGATTCCTGGGCCGGAGGTGTCTCCGGACCGCTGCTCGGAATGCCGGATAGCGGGTTGGGATCGGTCATGAGAGGACCCTCCCCGAAGAAGCGGTATAGAAACGGGAGGGGTGGGCACGGCATCCCAGGGGGAGAGGATTGGGGGCAAAACCCATCGGGCTATTCTACGACTTCAGGGCCTTAATGCGCTCGGCTACGTCGCGATAGTCGATGTTATTGCCATAGACATCCATGAAGTGCTTGAGGGCGGCGGGCTTGTCGCCGGCGGACTCATACGCGGAGGCCAGTTCGTAGTTGAGGGCGACGCGGGTTTCGCCGTCGATGCCGGTAACGTTGAGAGCCTTGTCATACCAGCGGACGGCGGCTTCGGGCACGCCCTTTTCGAGGAAGCACTGCGCCAGCCAGGTGTAAGTTTGCATGATCTGCGGGAAGGGATGTCCGCGATCGAAAGACTGGCACGCTTTCTGCAGTTCCCCGATGGCCTCATCGAGCAGGCCCATTTCGCGGAAAGCGATGCCGAGGTTGTAATGGGTTTCCGGATCTTCGTCGGAAGCGGCGACATCGGCCTCGAGATCTTGTTTAAGCTCGCCAAACATTGCCGCCAGATCTACCCCGGCATCGTCGGCAAAAGGTGAACCCTTGGCGGCTGCCGGAGGCGCCGGGGCGGGCGGAGCAGGCTTAGCAGGGGACTGGGGCCTGGGGGTCTCGGCCGCAGGCGTGGGCCAGGCTGCCGGCGCGCTCTGCGGAACGGCAGGCGCGGCCTGAGCGGTAACGCTCCCGGATGCGGCGGCGGCGCTTACGGCCAGAGGTTGAGTGATCTTGGGTGGAGCGGTCTTGACCGGAGCGGCGGGCGCGCGCATGGCCTTCGCGACAGGGGTGACAGGCGCGGGCTCAGGGACGGGCGCGGCCTTCAGGAAGTCTTCGCCCAGCGAGGCTTCGATATCGGCGACGAACTCGCCCAGCACCGGCGCGCTGGGTTCGGCAGCGACTGCGGGCTCGGCGTGAACGGAAGGCAATTCTCTTTTGACGGACTGAGGTTGGCTTGGCGGGGCTGGCGTGGCCACCGTGCCGGGAAGGAAACTGTCGCCGAGCGAAGATTCGAGCTCGGAAACAAATTCGGTAAGGACACCCGGGTGGGATGCAGGCTCGGAAGCCACAGGCTCCGGTTCGGGCTCAACAGCGCCTTCGACAGCAACGGGTTGCTCCGCGACGACCGGGTACTGCGCCACTAGAGGCTCAAGCTCGACTGCGGCTGCCGGTTCTTCGACAGCAGCAGGGGCCTCTTCGACCGCGACCTCGGCGGCAGGGATGTCATCAACTGTAATCTCTTCGACCGTGAGTTCTTCCGCGGCGGGATACCTCGACAACGACAGGCTCGGCCTCGGCCTCTTGTTTGGCCGCGGCTTCCATTTCGGCATCGACTTCCGCCCGGATCGCGGCAAGCTTGGCATGATCGCGTGTCAGGGTCTGGAGCTTGGCCAGAGCGGCCATCGCCTGCTCAGGCATGCCGTGGCCAAGATAAAAGCGAATCTCTTCAATCGTCTCGTCACTCTTGTCGTGGGGAGCAGCAACCTCGGCAGCCGCCTCGGCAGGTTCGACTTCGGGAGTGGGGGCATCGCCTTCGATCGTGATGGAGTCATCCCATTCCGAAGAAAGATCGATTTCCTCAGAAGCTACGGCAGCCTCAGAAGAAGCGGTTGGAGATTCTTCGACTACGGCAAACTCATTGTCCGTTGTCGCTTCTGCTGCGATTTCTTCTGGCTCGGCTGGGTTGGTGGGCCAAGGCGTTGCGGGGGCAGTGTGTTCCGGTTCGGCTTCGGGGTGAACAATCGAAACTTCGTCGGCGGAAGTTTCGTCAATCGCAAACTCGGGCACAGAGCTATCGAGAGCGGCACTCTTTTCAGCGTGAACTTGAGGCGCGGCGTCCAGGAAAATGTGCGTATCGTCTTCGGAAACCGTGGGGGCCGGAACCGTGGTGCGTTCCTCGTAGCGTTCGGCGAGTTCTCCGTAACGCGTAGCTTCCTCCGGATATCCGGCGTCGGAATACACGGTCTGCAAGGTGCGGGAACATATGGCCGCTTCAGCGAATCGCCCGGCGCGCGTGTGCAGCGCCGCGAGCCGCTGGTTGACCCGCAAATCGTTCGGAGCCAGAGGCAGCACCGCAACCAGAGGTCCGAGCGCCTTCGCTGGCATGTTGTAAGAGATGAAAAGCTCGGCGTCGGTAAGAGCCGAGCGGATTGAGAGCGAGACTTCGTCGGAATAATGCTGGTGGACGGAAGGCGCGGTGGCTTCCAGATCGTCGACGAGAACGACGGCTTCCTCCGGCGTGATGAGCTTGGTGCCGGACGTGCCGCTGAGCTGGCTGACCACCTGCTGATAGTTCTGCGTGTGCAGGGGGTTCTGCGGTTCGACCTGGGCCAGCTTCTGGTACAAATCGCGGGCGCGGGGCAGATCGCCAGATTGGACGCTCGCGTGGGCAAGCAGTTCGAGGACCTCGCTGACGTGAGTGTTCTCTCCCGCCTTGTTGAACAACTCCAGCAGTTTTTGCAGAGAATCGGGATTGTCCCTTACGTGCCCGATGATGCTGTGCAGGTGATCGAGCACCTTATCGGAATTTTCCGCCAGCAGGCGCTCGGCGTGCTGGTCGTAGACCTGGAGAGCGGTCTCATACTGGCCCGCCTGCATAAGAGCGTCGGCGAAGGTGGAAATAGCGGCCAGGTCGTTATGGACGGTCAGTAACTTGTTGGCGACGGAGCCGGCCTCAGAGAGCTGCCCGCTCTGCAGATAGGCCTTGAGCAGATCGCGGAGTCCATCGGGATTGGAATCAATGTCGGCAATTTTCTGCAGAGTGGCGACGGCGCCGGCGGCATCGCCCGACTCGAGCAGGTTTTTGCCCTGCATCAGCAGCGCATAGGTGTTGCCCGGATCGAGGGTCAGCATGCGCTGGAGGACTTCATCGGCGCCGCTGAGCGAACCCTTGGAGCGCATGCTTTCGGCGGCGGAGGTGAAGATCTGCCACGCTTCCGTTTTCTTGCCGAGGCGCACGTAAACTTCCGCCAGGCGAACCCGCATGGCGCTGTTTTCCGGGTCCATCTCCAGAATCTTCTGGAAGATGCGGACTGCATTCTCGAGTTCGCCGGCTTTCAGGAATTCCTCGGCGACCTGCAGGTATTGGGCGCGGGCGTCGTTGAAAAGGCCTTGCTGAGTGTAAAGTTCAGCCAGTTTCAGCAGGCTCTCGAGCGAAGGCTTGAGCTTGCTGATCTTCTTGTACATGGCGATAGCCTTGACCGTGAAACCCTGGCTGGCATAGGCATCTCCTACGGTCTTGAAGCATTCGGTGGCTTTGTCGCTTTCGCCGAGACGGGAGTAGAGATCGCCGACGGTGTTGGTAACCGTCAGATCCTTGGCGTCGTTTTTAAGGATCTTTTCGTACTCGGAGATGGCATTCTGCAGTTTGCCCTGCTGGACATACTTCTCCGCATTGCTTAGGACTTTCTGTTTGTTGAAGCCAAACAACGCCATAAGAGTGCGAACTCCAGACCCTGCTCTAAATACAGAACCTAACTGAACATCCCGGGGACGGTTCCCAGGTAACCTGCCGCGAGGGTCATCTCACATATCGGCAGATGGCCGACCGGACAAGGCCAATTGTACGTCTGGACGTCATGAACCGCATGGTTACCGAGGGTTACCGAAAGGGAGTGTACGAACGGGTTACCAAGGGAATCACGGGGTGGGTGGGCCTACCTTTCAGGTCTGGGCGGTCAGGAGATAGTCCTGAGCCGCTCCGACTGAATCAGAATGTTTCAGATCTTGGGGCAGATGGGTTGTGAGCCTATTCATTCGTCCTGCACAGTTGCTGGGCACGAACGCGGCTCAACTTATGTTCGAGCCCAGCCTCATTTGGTCTGGTCGTTCGCCGCTGGAGGCGACCGCTGCAATCGCGGTAGTGGTGCGGCCTCGTCGGCGGTTGTTGCTTGCCGCGAGTAGTACGCTTTCACAGCCGAAATGCGAAGGCCGGGCTTCAAGGATTTCACAGTCAGAAGATGCTTCAACCCCGCACCGGTCTCCGAACGTACCGCGTAGGTGACCGCAAACTGAGAGTTCAGTTCGTTGGCAATGCCTGCGACCGCATCCGAAAAATTCTTCTTCGGATTCCACCAAATTCGCCCGCCTGTATCCGCCGCAAGACGCTCCAAGTTGTCTTTTCCGCCGTTGAGGGCTCGGTCGCGCGCTTTTTCAATGTTTTGATCGTAGACCCGGTCATACCCGCCCACGCCAGTTTGAGTGGGCGCATAAATATCGGTCTGCTGTTTAGGAAGGGCCTTGATCTCTTCGATTGCCACGATATGGAAAGATGTCCACAAATGCTGTGCATCGGAAATGAGCCGGACGTGACTATCTTCAACCCATTCGGAGTAGACGCCACCGAAGCCCGGGCTATGAGCCCATGGATCACGGAAAATGACCACTGCCCGACGGGCGGGACTGGGATCGCTCTTCATCATCGCCCACAGCACGCTGAATAAGCTGGTTCCCTGCTCTCCGTAATGCAAAAGTGTGGAATGCCGGTACCCGCCTGCATTTTCAGTTTTCATGTCAAACGCGAACGGGTCCGCGAAGCCCGTGTTTCTATCCAGAGCACGAACGGCTTTTTCCACCCCATCGGCATCCGATTGCTAGTCCAGGCGCGTACTCGGCCACGGCTTATCGCCTCGCCCAGTGAGAACAAAGGCCCGATCTACCCCCGGTCTGAGGACTTTACGAGCAAGCTCGATCGCAGCCGTTTGTTGCTCGCCGAAGGTTGGCTTCCCCGCCAACAGTACAAATGCGATGCGAAGAGGGAGGTGGTTTGCGTTGCTGACAGATACCACCTCACCGGGTTCGTCGTTGTCAGCTACGGATATGTCTTTCTCTGTCAGCTGCGTCGGAGAACCGGAACGGTCAGTGGCGGTGATCAGTACCATCACTCGCCGGGTTGACGTGCCTGCGGCAGATCCGGTCGTGGCGGCCGGGGGAGGGGAGACGGCGGAGTCGTTGTTATTGTTTGCCTGGGCAAATAGGGAAGAAGACAAGCAGACCCAATACACAGCCGGCCAGAGAATGTATTTCACGACTTCTCCTTGTTTCCGGGAAGAGATGCAACCCCCGCCAACAATATTCAGTCCTAACCATAAAGCCGTCTTTCAACTGTCCTTCAGAGGTCCCAAGTCTGTTGAAGCACCGATATAATGCGCTGCTGCCATGCTGAGGTCAAGGAGTAGGATCACACCCTCATAAACGCTCCGAGTCGCGCCCAATTGAACCTGAACAATTCAGGCCTACGCTGCCATTGCTGCGCTCGCAGGATCCCGGTCCGTCGACGGCGGAAAGTCTCTTGATCCGCACCGTAGGGTTTGGGCGATTTCCTGCCGGGACGCCGTGCGGCCCCACTAGCCCAATAGCAAGAAAACACACTAATCTTTATGAAATGAACAGGAGTCGCTGCTTGGGTCTGGTGGGTGGGCTTGGAGTCGGAGCCACAATTCACTACTACGAGAAGTTGGCCAAGACGCATGAGGGACAAGGACGCACACTGGACATCGTCATTGTCCATGCGGAGACATCTCGAGTCTTTGAGCATGTTCAGGCGAACGATCGCGATGGATTGGCCGAATATTTAAACGGATACATCCGCCGGATGAAGGCGGCCGGAGCCGAGATCGCCGCCGTTCCAGCGGTCACTCCTCACTTTTGCGTGCGGGAACTCATTGCCATATCTCCCCTGCCTGTGTGCAATATCTTCGAACCTCTGGTACGGGAACTGGCGGCCCGAGCGACTCGGAGGGTTGCCGTTTTCGGCACCCGCTTCGTCATGGAGTCGGCACTCTTTGGCGAGGTGAGAGAAGTGGAAATCATCAAGTGGAAGACATCCGAGGCGGACTACATCCACAACACCTATGTCGAACTGGCTCGAACGGGTCGAGGCTCGGAAGAACAACGCCGCGCACTGGCGGCTCTTGCGCAGACAGCCCTCAGGCGGGATGGAGTCGACGCTATCGTTCTCGCGGGGACGGACCTCGCGGTACTTTTCAATGACGGCAATTCTGATTTTCCCTGCATCGATTGCTCGGCGTTGCACCTGCGGGCGATCCTGAAGGAGTTGCTCGGCGAGACGACGCCAAGTTCTGGCTAATACGAATGTGTTATGGGGCAGCGACGTCTAAGAGTGTATTTTTTCGCGATGCGGAATCTGTGGGAACGCCAATGCGAGGGACGAGACAACTATGACTTGGATTCAGACGGTGAAGTGGGACGAGGCCGACGAGAAGCTGCGCAAGGCGATTGAGGGCGAGAAGGCGTTTTATCCGAAGGAATATGGCGAGCCGGTGCATCCGGATCCGTCGGGTGCGTCGTCGATTGTGGGGTCGCATACGCTGATTCCCGATGCGCTATTTCACGCCTTCGCTACGTTTGGGTCGCTCATGTCGCCGGAGTTGCCGCTGGAGCGGCGGCAGCACGAGATGATCGCCACCATGGTCTCGGTGACCAACCGGTGCGTCTATTGAATCGAGTCACACGCAGAGTTTCTGCGTAGGGTGACGTTGGATAAGGGGCTCGTCGAGGCACTGGAAAAGGATTACACGACGGCGCCGATCTCAGCCCAGGACCGGGTGATGCTCGACTACGTGGTCAAACTGACGAAAGATGCGACCAAGGTTTGGAAGGATGATATCGAAAGCTTGCGGGCGGTGGGATTTGATGACCGCGGGATTCTGCAGATCACGCTAATTGCCTCGTGGTTCAACTACATCAACCGCGTAGCGGACGCGCTGGGTGTAGGGCGGGAGTAAGTCGGCGATCGCACAATTCAAGGCCTGTAGGGCACGCTATAGTGCGATGCTACCACCTGCCATTTACTGCCCATCTTCATCCAGACATCGGTGAGCCGGTCGTGATATTCGTACGGCTTTCCGTTGGACTCGCCTCGCTCGTGGTATGCGCCGGTCGCGAGGGCGGTGTCGCCATGCATCCGCACTTTAAGATCCGACAGTTCGGCCACTTGTACATGAACTGAGCTATCGGCACTGTGGCTGATGTAGCCGGCTTTGCTATAGACGCTGCCGTCCTCGATAGTAATCACGAAATCCTCAGCCAGCAGAGACGACAAAATGTCGATGCTGCGTTGCTTTTACGATTCAGTCCACTTCATTTCCAGCGCGCGAATGGTTGCGGCCTCCGACTTTTCTTGTCCGGCCAGACCGACTGCCGCGGCCACGAGCAGTAAGAACGTCACAATCCAGCGCGAGTGGATTTGCATACCCCTATTTCGCACAATCACGAAGTTGGAGCAAGTTGCTTGCGTAATCGGTCCAGAAACGCAGGGTGCCGTCTTGGCCCACGAGGGCGGTTATTCCCTCTTCCGCGTGGCGAGCGATAGGGCGGCGGTAATCTGATGCACCTCTTCGTTGGTTAGTGAGCACGAACTTCCCAGTGGGCCGGTGAGAGCCCGATTCATTTCTTCGAGGGGCTGGCCCTTGGTTTGGTCAAGGAATCGCAACCATTCTCTGGCGACGGCGGCGCGCTCCTCGCCACTAGCGTCTTCGCAAAATTCGCGGACGGCTTCTTCCGGTGAGCCGTACTCGTCTTTCATATCCTGATGGAAATAACCGCGCAGGAAGCTACGCAGAGCGGGGAAATCGGCCGCGGAGATCGGAACGGTCGTCGACTCCTTGGGAGGATGATCCGCGTTCATGCGCGGCACTCCGGGTAGGCGGTCAGGACGTGGTAGCTGTTCGGGCCATCCCACTTCAACACGATGACGGCGTGAGCGCAGGGCTCGACGCGCTCCTCGCTTCGGCGCAAGGTGCGGCCGAACGGATGGGCGGGATCGCCATCGTAGTCGAGAACCAGGTTCGGGTGGCTGTCGCGCCCGAGCCAGCGGGAGATCTTGTTGTTCTGGTCCGCGATCGCGGCGCCTATCGCGGCCTCGGCGCTGGCGCGGTCGTTCCAGGTCGAGGCGGCGGAGATTTCGCGCTCATGCTCAAGGCGCTCGCGCAGTTCGGCGTCGGTGCGCCCTACGTGTTTTTTCAGGGTATGGCCGCCGGCGGCTTCATCCTGAGAGAGGTCACGACTGGCAGTAGCGGATACCGATCCGGACTGGACATTTCCAGAATTCGGGGGACGCGTGCAGCTCGCCATGACCGCCGCCAGCACCAGCGCTAACGTGAGCTTTAACTGGCGATCCAGAGAACGGGTTACGTCCAGCCCGCGCATGAGAGGCAGCAAGAGTACACAACGGCGGAGCAAAATGCATCCACAGGTCGCTGGCCAGATGGCGCAGTTTGAGAACTGTACCGCCTCGGGTTTATGGGGCCGGCAGTTCCACTAGACTTGAACTGGAGAGCGGAAAGATCCTTGGTTGAGTCGATCGCACAATTTTTCCTCGAGAATTTTCAGGCGAATCGCGGCGAGCGCGCTTACCGGCAGCGGCGCGGGTATCGCAATGAGGCGTTTACTTACGGCGAGATTCTGCGGATGGCGTGCAACTTCGCTCGCACCCTGGAGGCCCGTGGGATCGCGAAGGGCGAGCGCGTCATGCTCTGGGGAGAGAACTGTGCGGAATGGGTTGCAGTGTTCTTCGGGTGTGCGATGAGCGGCGTGATTGTGGTTCCCATGGACGACGGAGCCGCATCCGATTTCGCGATGCGGGTCTTTCAGCAAGTACAGGGACAGCTGCTGGTGGGATCGCGCCGTCACGCGAAAGATTTCGCGGACGCACGCCTTTCGATCGCAACGTTGACTCTAGAGGAGGTGAATGCGCTGGGGCCTTCCGCATCCACCCCTGCGAGTGTTGGGGCCGGGCGCGACGACATTCTGCAAATCGTCTTCACTTCCGGTACGACGGCCGATCCGAAGGGCGTGGTGATCACGCATGGCAACGTTTTGGCCAACATTGCTCCGTTGGAGCAGGAGATGCGTGGGTATTTGAAATATGAGCGACTGGTGCACCCGCTCCGATTTTTGAACTTGCTGCCGCTCAGCCATGTGTTCGGGCAGTTTCTGGCGATGTATCTGCCTCCGCTGCTGGGCGGAACCGTGATCTTTCAGGACGAGCTGAAGCCTTCCGAGGTGGTGAATACCATCCGGCGCGAGCGGGTGTCGGTGGCGGTGTGCGTGCCGCGCGTACTGCAGTCATTGAAGCAGAAAATCGAGCGCGACGTGGACGACCGGGGAGAGAGTGGAGCATTCCACAGCCGGTTCGCTGCGGCCAAGGGCGAACATTTTCTCCGGCGCTGGTGGACTTTCCGCGCCATTCGACGTCAGTTTGGTTGGAAATTCTGGGCTTTCATTTCCGGCGGCGCTGCTCTTGATCACGACACCGAGGAGTTCTGGGGAAGGCTGGGATACGCGGTCATCCAGGGATATGGGCTTACGGAGACGACGTCGCTCATTAGCGTGAATCATCCGTTCCGTCTGGGCAAAGGATCGATCGGGAAGGTGCTGCCGGGACGCGAAGTGAAGCTGGCCGAAGACGGAGAGATTCTGGTGCGCGGAGGAGGTGTGGCCTCGGGATACTGGAAAGGGAGTGGGGTACAGAGAGTGTCCGACGAGCAAGGCTGGTATCGCACCGGGGATGTGGGCGCGCTCGATGAGGCGGGGAATCTTTATTTCAAGGGGCGGAAAAAAGAGGTCATCGTGACTCCCGGGGGGACGAATGTTTACCCCGAGGATTTGGAAGCGGCGCTCCGGCAGCAACCGGAGGTGAAAGATTGCGTGGTCGTGGGTATTGAGCGTGGTGGGAATGAGGAGCCGTGCGCTGTAGTGATTTTGCGCGAGGGCGGGGGGCGGGGGATGTCGTGCGGCAGGCGAATCAAACGCTGGCGGAGTATCAGCGGATGCGGATGTGGATCGAGTGGCCGGAGGGAGACTTTCCTCGCACGAATACGCAGAAGCCGAGGCGAAATTTGATCGCAGAGACCGTGAAAGCGCAACTGGCTCTGGAGTCCTCGCCCTCTTCGCCAGAGAACGGCGAGAGTAGGATGGAGCCCCCAGATCGGCGATGGCCGCGACAGCAATCCATTGAGCGATCTGATAACGCGGGTCTCCGGACGCTTAGTCGATCACCTGCGCGAGGACGCGAGCCTCGAGTCCGACCTGGGGTTGAGTTCGCTAGATCGCGTGGAATTGCTGAGCGCTCTCGAGGACCGCTACCAACTCGATCTCAGCGAGACTCGATTCAACACCATGCGGACGGTGGGCGATCTGGAACGAATGCTGCGCGGAGAAGCATCGGCGGGCGTTGCCTATCACTATCCGAGTTGGACGTTGCGCTGGCCGGTGCGGTGGGTGCGGTTGCTGGCGCATTACCTGCTGATGCGGCCGGCGATCGTGTTGCTGGGTTGGCCCCGGATCGAAGGGCGCGAGAACCTGAGCGGCGTCAATGGGCCGCTCCTGGTGATATCGAACCACATTGGGGACGTGGACCCGGGGTTCATCTTGACGGCGCTGCCAGCGCGTTATCGGCATCGGCTGGCCACCGCCACCGGTGGCGAGGCGTTGGAGGCACTTCGAACGCCTCCGGCCGGCCGCGCTTTGCTCTTTCGGATTTATGACCGCGCGAAGTGGGGTTTGGGAGTGTCGCTGCTGAATCTGTTCCCGCTGCCGCGCGAGGCCGGGTTTCGGCGCAGTTTTGCCTACGCTGGTGAAGCGGTCGACCGCGGATATAGCGTACTCGTTTTCCCTGAAGGGCGGCACACGACCGATGGGACGACGCTTCCCTTTCGGGCCGGGATCGGGCTGCTGGCCGCGAATCTCGGCGTGCCTGTTCTGCCGATGTGGATTGATGGGTTGTTCGAAGTAAAACAGGCGGGCAGACGATTTGCCGCGCCTTGGAGCATCCGGGTGAAGATTGGGAAGCCCATGCAGTTTGACCCACGCGCCGAGCCGGATTGGATTGCGGCGCGGCTGCAGGAAGCGGTCACTGGTCTCCAGCAGAGTCGGGCGACAAAAAGGCGCCGCTTGGAGCGCGGCGCCTGACGTTCAGAACACAGGCCAGAAAGAACGAAGTCATACCTAACAAATCAATCGATCGTCACCTTTACCGCTGCGGACGGTACGCCGTTCACAACCACTTGCAGGGTAGCTGCGCCGAGAGCAATGGTTGAGGGGATATCAAACTGCGTTCCAACCAACGTTTTTCCTGTCGCCACCCCAGGCACCCAATTGTGCGTTCTGCAATACACAACATGTTTGGCAGAGTCGGTGATGCGGACCAGAGGGAAGTTCGAGAAACTCTGGCTGTCGTCGCCGTAGTAGACGCCTTGTGTTACGCCGGTGAATTGAGTGCCATGGATGTTGTTGTTCAGGCCGCCATGGGTCAACTTACTGGCCACGGAAGAGATGGTCGGCGCACAATCGGAACAGGGGCCCCCCACCGGGGTGTAGATCTCTACGCTTGACGATTGGTCGGTTAAGAGAATCTGGCCGGTGGGCAGCACCACCATCTCGCCGACGAACGAGGGATCGACCGGAGCGTTGCTCGGATTCGTAGTGTGGTGCAGCGCGGTGCCGTCCCATTCGAAGAACGAGCTGCCGTTCTTGTAGACGCCGGGGCTGGTATCCAGCAGAAGATGTCCATCGGGCAGAACTGCGGCGGGGCCGTCGGCCATGTCGAGGCCGCCGCCGAAGCTCGGGGCTTTGGCCCATTTGCCGGTGGACACAGTGTAGATAGCGTTATTGGTGGTACCGCCGGCCGCGAATACAGTCCCGTTGGGAAGCAGCGCGAGCGGTCCGATTTCGGCCGAGCCCGGGTCGACAAGGTTCACCACCGTGTTGCCAGTCGGCGTGGTCCAGGCCCCGGTGGAAGGGTTGTAGATTTGGAAGCCCTTGGCGCAGCAGCCGCCGCTGGTGTAGGCATTTACGGTCAAGATCTTGCCGCCCGGCAGCATAGTCCAGCCTTCTTCGTCATTAGCGTCGGCCTTGCCGGTACCGGTAGGCGTCCAACTCGCAGTTCCGCCGGTAAGCGTGAGGCTGGCTTCCTGTGCGGTGCAGCAGTTGGCCAGCATCATTTTTCCGCTGGGCAAGACTATGCTCTGGCCGTCGCCGATGGTGGACCAGCCCGCGGGTGCGCTCAGCGGCGTCCATTTGTTGGCTCTCGGGCTGTAGAGTGCGCCGAGGGTTGTCCAGACCGAGGAGCAGCCGTTGTATTCGCCGCCCATGATGACGACCTGGCCGGAGGGCAACACCTGGGAGGCAAAATAGAGTGGATTGTAGCCGCCCTGCAGGAAGCCGGCAGCCACCCAGGTTCCGTTGAGGTAGCTGCCAGTCTTGTCGGGCACAAGGCGATACCAGTTTCCGGTTGCGTTGCAATTCGAGTCCATTACGAGGACCGAGGCATCGGTGAGAAGCATGGCGTGCCCTGCCGCGTTGCCGCCGGGGACTGGATGGACCAAAGGCTTCCAGGTTCCGGGGGCGAACGGTTCCTGAGCCGCAGCCATAA
>CAVRCR010000013.1:0-17945 GCA_963719615.1 uncultured Acidobacteriaceae bacterium
CATCGAGGGGAGGGTGCCGGCATTGCTTTGGAAAAGTTTGCGGATTGAACTGCCGGTGAATGAGATGGCGGTACGCAAACTCGCCGGCATTGCACTGCGAATCTCAGGCGTGGGGGGCAGTTCTCAGGTAAACGGGCAGCAGCAGTGGGTTACACGATAGTCCAATCGTCGTGGCCGGATCGCTCCACCAAGGCAGCCCAGATGGTGGCGAAATGGCAGGGAAGGAATTCGGACCCCGCCGGCATGATGCTGGTGGTGTAGGATGGGGCGTTGCATTTTGCGTGGTACCATGGTACATTGGTACGCGTGGTCGACGATCCCAAACTCGAAATCGAGCGAGTGCAGACCGGGGTGCGCATTGAAAAAAGAATTCTCAAGGTTCTCAAGGCGTTCGCCGAATACCACGACATGACGCTGGGGGACGTGCTTGAGGGAATTGTGCTGCACGCCTTCGACGGCAAGACTCCGTTTAGTCCCGCCTCCCTGGAACGCATTCGCGAGCTGAAGAAATTTTACGAACTGGACCTGGACTCCAGCGCGAGCCATCGGCTAAAGGAAATCAAGGCGAAATCCGCGCGCAGGTGAAACACAGAAAAATAGGAGATGGCCATGAGCTTCAGCCAAACCAAATGCGCGCTGACGGTGCTGCGATGGGCCCTCGGAATCGTCATTTTGATCGAAGCCGTTTTGTTCGTCCTGCCCAATGCGGCCCACGACTTTGCCCGGACCCACATGCCCGGATTCATACGGCTGTTGCTGGGGTTTGGGGAGATCATTGGCTGCATTCTTCTCCTGATTCCGCGAACGGCTACCCGCGGGGCATGGCTGCTGGTGGCTGTTTTCGTGTTTGCCATTCTGGTCCACCTGCTGCATGGAATGTACAACGTGGGCAACGTGGTGATCTACGCCGCCGCCGCCTTCGTGCTCGCAACGGGTAAGGGGAACTAGGAAATAATGCGGGGACATCGGGCCTTAACCCCCGGCGCTGAGCGCGCGACAACAACAGTGGAATCTGCCATGAACAACCGCGAACTCATTCACAGCTTCGAGACGGACACGCTGCCAGATGGGTTTCACCATGCCGACCATGTCCGTCTCGCCTTCGCCTATTTGTCCGAATATCCGGTGTTGCAGGCGCTCGACCGGTTCGCCGCCGCGCTGAAGCGCTACGCCACGGCCCGCGGTAAGTCCCAGCTCTATAACGAGACGATCACGCATGCGTATTTTTTTCTGATCCGAGAGCGGATGGCGCGCACCACGGCGACGGAGTGGGACGAGTTTGCGCGCGGCAATGCCGACCTCCTGCTCTGGAGAGGCGGAATTTTGTCACGTTACTACGAGGAAGCAACGCTGCGGTCCGATCTCGCCCGCTCTGTTTTTCTGTTCCCGGATAAATGTGGGTGAGCGTGTGGGCACCGTTCTTCTCGAGTGTCTGTCGTGGCCGTTCTTTCACCACTTCGGGGCATGTTTTTTCCCCGCGGGTCCACCCACGACTTGCGTCCCTTCGACAAGCTCAGGGCAAGCTGTGGGCTGCATTCTTGCGCCGCTTCGCGGCCGGATTCCGATGTCGCAGCGTCGCCGGCAGAATACGGCTTGCGCCGACGAACCCTCACGGCGGTAGAATAGTTTCGTAATTTCCAACCAACCACAATTCAGGAAGTGGCCCATGATCCATTTCAAAGTGAACGGACTCGACCAATCGTTCGATGGCGATCCTGAGATGCCGCTGCTGTGGTACTTGCGCGACATCCTCGGATTGACTGGCACAAAATTCGGATGCGGCATGGCGCTGTGCGGGGCATGCACCGTGCTGCAAAACGGAACATCTATCCGCTCCTGCACCAAGCAGATGGGCACGGTCGGCGGACTCGAGATCACGACCATCGAAGCTATCTCCAGCCATGGCCCACATGCAGTGCAGAAAGCTTGGGCCGAGGTCAACGTGCCGCAATGCGGATACTGCCAACCGGGGCAGATCATGCAGGCGGTTTCGCTGCTTTCCTCCACTCCCAGGCCTTCCGATGACGATATCGACTCGGTCATGGCAGGCAACATCTGCCGCTGCGGGACCTACCAGCGGATCCGGGCCGCCATTAAGGAAGCGGCAAAGGAGAGGGCATGATCACCATCGAGAACGTCAGCCGCCGAAGTTTTCTTCAAGGCATGCTCTCGGCGAGCGCCTTTGTGCTGTGCGCCCGCGTCGTCCCGCGTCCGCTGTGGGCGGCGGCCGCGAGTGCTAGCCCGACTATCGACACGACCGCGTTTCACCCCGGCATGTTTGTCGGCATTCAAGGCGATGGCTCTGTATTCATTGTGGCCCACCGCTCAGAGATGGGGAACGGCGTCCGCACCAGCTTGCCGCGCATTCTCGCCGACGAACTCGATGCTGACTGGAGCCGCGTCAAAGTGATCCAGGGCGATGGAGATGAGCGCTACGGTTCGCAGGATACGGACGGCTCGCACTCGGTCCGCGAATTCTTCGATGCCATGCGCGAAGCCGGCGCCACCGCCCGTCTGATGCTGGTGCGCGCTGCCGCCCAGCAATGGGGGATTCCGGAGTCGCAGTGCGTGGCGGATCCTATACACGTCGTCTCCGACAAGAGTTCTTCGCGCAAACTCGGGTACGGAGAACTGGCGGCGATCGCGGCGAAGCTTCCCGTGCCGAAAAAAGAGGAGTTGAAGCTGAAGTCTCCGCAGGAATGGCGCTACATCGGCAAACCCGCGCCCGGCTCCGATGTTGCCGATATCTGCTCAGGCAAGCCGCTGTTCGGAATGGATGTTCGTGTCGACGGCATGCTCTATGCCGCCATCGCTCACCCGCCTGTTCTGGGAGGAAAAGTCAAATCGGTCGACGACTCCGCAACTCTCAAAGTGACAGGCGTTAAGAAGACGATCCCCATCGATCCCTTCACTCCTCCGCATGCTTTTCAGCCGCTCGGGGGCGTGGCGGTCATCGCCGACAACACGTTCGCCGCGTTTAAAGGCCGCAACCGGCTCAAAATCGAATGGGACAATGGCAGCCATGCCGCGTATACCTCCGCTGAGTACAAGAAACAACTGCAGGAGACGGCGCGTCAGGCGGGCAAGGTCATACACAACGTAGGCGACCCGGACGCTGAATTCGCCAAGGGGGGCAGGATTTTTGAAGCTGAATATTTCGCGCCGCACCTGGCGCACGCTTCCATGGAACCTCCGGTTGCAGTCGCAGACGTTCAAGCCGACAAAGTGACGGTGTGGTCGCCGACGCAGAATCCGCAGGGAGTTCAGGAGCAGGTCGCGAAGGCGCTTGGTCTTAAGAAAGAGGACGTCACGTGTCACGTGACCTTTCTCGGAGGCGGCTTCGGGCGCAAGTCGAAACCCGACTATGCCGTCGAAGCAGCGGTGCTCTCGAAGAAGACGGGCAAGCCGGTCAAAGTGGTGTGGAGCCGCGAAGACGATATCAAGTTCGACTACTTCCACTCCGTCGCCGCGATGTACATCAGGGCTGCGCTCGACGGCACGGGTAAGCCGAAAGCGTGGCTGCAGCGCTCGGTGTTTCCGCCCATCGGATCCAGCTTCGAAAAGGATGCGGTTTACAGCGGCGCAGGTGAAATGTCTCAGGGATGGAATGTTTCACCCTTCGACATCCCCAACTTCCGATCGGAGAATGGACAGGCGACGGCTCATATTCGCATCGGCTGGCTGCGATCGGTGGCCAACATCTATCACGCGTTCGCAGTGCAGACATTTGCCAACGAACTCGCCTACAACGCCAACCGCGATCCTTACGATTATTTGCTTACTCTGATCGGGTCTGGGCACATCGTCGATGGGGGAACTCAGGGGCCTCCGGGCATGGCAGACAAATATCCCTTCGATACGGCCCGGCTGCGACGAGTCGCGGAGTTGGCCGCTGGGAAGGCAAACTGGGGCAAGAAGAAGTCAGGGAAGGGAAGCGGCATGGGTATGGCCGTCCACCGCAGCTTCCTGACGTATGTTGCGACCGTGGTCGAGGTCGAAGTCGACAGCACTGGCGCGATTCGGATTCCGCATGTGACTACCGCGGTCGACGCCGGGATTGTGGCCAATCCCGAGATGGTGCGGCAACAGTTCGAAGGCGCCGCTGTATTCGGCACCAGCATCGCGCGCACTGGCGAGATTACTGCGACCAACGGTGCTATCGATCAGTCGAATTTCTTCGATTATCCGGTGGCTCGCATGAACGACGCCCCGTACCAGGTCGACGTGCATATCGTCGAAAGCACAGCGCCACCGGCAGGCGCGGGAGAGCCCGGAGTGCCGCCATTTGTTCCGGCGCTCTGCAATGCAGTCTTCGCCGCCACGGGCAAGCGGGTGCGGGAGTTGCCGCTGACCAGGAATGGGTTCTCGTAAGGATGTGATTCGACTGGAGGCGACTGGGGCGCTGCCGGCAGAGACGTAGCAAGCTACGTCTCTACGGAGTATCTGGCTTGAACCGCGCTCTTATCAGCGCTACTATGTGCTGCTCGTCAAATTGAGGAGCGAGGGCAGTCGATGCCGCAAAACTACGTCCCTATCTTCATCTTCGTCGCTATCGTCGGCACGCTACTGCCGGTTACCTTGCTGCTCGCCAAACTTGTGCGGCCGGAGAATCCCAGCAAGACCAAGCTCATGCCCTATGAGTGCGGCATCGACCCCATCGATAATGCGCGCGGACGGTACACGGTTCGCTACTACATCATCGCGATCCTGTTCGTTGTCTTCGATGTGGAAACGATTTTTCTGTTTCCTTGGGCGGTGAAATTCAAGGCGTTCGGGCTGTTCGGACTGGTCGAGATGCTGGTATTTCTAGTCATCCTGATCGTGGGCTACATCTGGGTGTGGAAAAAGGGCGCGCTGGAATGGGTGTAACCTACCCCACACCTCTCGCGAGATGACCACCGTTCCTACCAACCCGATGGATTCTTCCCCGGCAGAAACCTTTGCCGCCAGCCGCTGGACGCAAGGTAACTTCTTGTTCCCGACGAAACTCGTCATCAGCCCACAGCGGGTCAGCCGCGTTAAGTCCCGCTTGTTCGGCAGTAATGAAGAGAGTATCGCGATGTCGAAGATCGCCTCGGTCCACATTTCGACCGGGGTCTTCTGGTCCGAGATCGTGATCGAGTCCACCGGCGGGACTGACCCCATTACCAGCCACGGCCACCCCAAGGCTGATGCCCAGCGCATCCGCGATTTGATCGAGCAGTACCAGGCGCAGTGGTTACGGTAGCTGGGCGGAGAGATGTTTTGTCTCTGCGAGGGCAAGGACCCGGACGGCAATCCCATTCACTTGTCCGAGCGCTCAAACTGCGGGGCCCGACGTGCGCGCCACGCTCGTTGACACCATGCGCTCAAGCTGATAAAAGTTAACGTTCTTCCCGAACGCACACTGCGCCGGAGGTTTGTGCTTTCGTGAGCTATGCCGGACGAAACTAAATCCCCCTCGTCGCCGCCGCCGGAAGGTGAACCAAAGCCGACGGCGGATCAGCCCGCTAGTCCGGGCGGGGTGAAAGCTACACCTTCCGGGTCGGTTCAATCGGAAACCAAAACTCCTCCCGAGAAACCTGCGCCAACTCCTGAAACGCCACCAAAGGCAGCCGCCGCGCCTGCTGCTCCCGCTGCTACCAAGCCAGCCGCACCCGCCGCGAAGGCTGCTGTTCCGGTACCCACGCCCTGGGATTCGCCGCTGGTGGCCAAACTCAAGCGCGAATACGGGTCGGGCATCGAGCCGCTGACGCACCTCGGCCAGAACTATATGGTGGTGGACCGCTCGCTGATTCCTGAGATCTTGCAGATCCTGCGCAACGAAGAGCAATTTGACTACTGCGTGGACATCACTGCGGTGCACTATCCCAAGCGCGAAAAACAGTTCGACGTGGTGTGGGTGCTCTACTCGTTCCCGCGTAATGAGCGCATTCGGGTGAAAACCCAAATTGCCGACGGCCAGCCGCTGCCCAGTTCCGTTCCCATTTGGGCGACGACGAACTGGCTGGAGCGCGAAGTGTTCGACATGTTCGGCATCAAGTTCGACGGGCATCCGGATATGAAACGGATTCTGTTGCCTGACGGATGGAAGGGTCACCCTTTACGCAAGGACTACGGCATCCTGCAGCAGGACAACGAATGGGTGCAGATCAACCTGGGAATCGAGAGCGGGCAATGAGGACTGAAGCCAGAGCCACGCCTTTGATAGTTGTTGGCTGCGCGATGGGCCTGGTATGTGCTCAGGCCCAGACTAACGAGGCCGTCGATTCTCGACCCAATGCCGCGCCGCGTGGATGTTTCTACTTGCTAGCGCTAAAACCGCTTTTTCCCGTGAAAACGCCTAAGGAGTTCAGTCGCATTTCTTCCAATGTGGCGCCATCTGTTTTTGTGAGCAGTCTCACAGAGCCGTGGAAATCGAGCCGTATTCAGCCGATTAAGAGCAACAAGGTTCTCAGCGTAGCACCAGTGCGGCCGCCAATGACCTCCCCGGGTGCAATAGAGAGGAATGATGAGGCGCCGTTGCTCGATTTGGCGTGTGGAATGATACGAGGAATTGCGACGACGAGTAAGCGATGACTGACCCCAACGCACTCTCGCCGCTCGATCTCGAAACGCCGGACAAAACGTTTCTTGACACCAACGAGCTCGTGATCAACATGGGGCCGCAACATCCTGCGACCCATGGCGTGCTGCGCGTCATCCTGCGGCTTGACGGGGAAAAGGTTCTTGGGCTCGAGTGCGTGATCGGATATCTGCATCGAGGCGTTGAAAAGATTGCCGAGAACCGTACTTACACGATGTTCAATCCCTACGTCGACCGCATGGACTATGTTGCCGCGGTCTCGAACGGGCTGGGATACTGCGAAGCGGTCGAAAAACTTCTCAGCGTGGAAGCCCCGCCGCGCGCCCAATACATCCGCGTCATTCTCACGGAGCTGAACCGCATTGCCAGCCACCAGCTCTGGCTTGGCACACATGCGCTCGACATCGGGGCCATCACGCCTCTTTTTTATACCTTCCGCGACCGGGAGGAGATTCTCAAGATTTATGAGAAATATTGCGGCGCCCGCCTTACCACCCACGCGTTTCGCATCGGAGGCCTGCAGTATGAGACCTACGACGGCTTCGAAAAAGATGTAAAGAATTTCGTCGCCTTCGTCAAACCGAAGATCGACGAATACGAAGAACTGCTCACGACCAACCGCATCTGGCTCGAACGGACCAAGAAGGTCGGCGTGATCTCTGGTAAAGACTGCATCGCGCTCGGGGTGACCGGGCCCGTGCTTCGGGCCAGCGGAGTGAAGTGGGACATTCGAAAAGCGCAGCCCTACGCCAACTACAAGAATTTCGATTTCGAAATTCCCACTGGCCTGAACGGCGACACGTACGACCGATACCTGGTTCGCATGGTCGAGATGCGGCAATCCCTGCGCATTATCGAACAGGCGGTTGAAGGCATCCCCGAAGGCCCGATCATGGCGAAAGTCCCCAAGGTGATGAAGCCTCCGGTCGGCGAGGTCTACCACTCGATCGAAGCTCCCAAGGGTGAGCTTGGATACTTCATTGTCAGCGACGGCTCCACCCAGCCCTACCGCATTCGCGTGCGCCCGCCGTCGTTCGTGAATCTGCAAGCGCTCGACCTTATGTGCCGCGGGCAGCTTGTGGCCGACGTCATCGCCGTGATCGGCACACTCGATATCGTTCTCGGCGAGGTAGACCGCTGATGCGCTCGGTTATCGACTACATCCAGTCTTACCTTTCCAGCAATCAAACGCCGGGCGCAGCCGGGAACTGGTTCTGGGCAACGGTGTACGTCCTGCTCGTTTTCGTTGGGCTATCCGTCGCCGTGATCGCGATGAATTGGCTGGAACGCAAGATTCTTGCGCACATGCAGGTGCGCCTCGGCCCCATGCGCGTGGGGCCGCATGGCCTGCTGCAACCCATTGCCGACGCCCTTAAACTGCTGCTCAAAGAAGACATCATGCCTGCGGAAGCGGACAAGGTCGTCTTCTGGATTGCTCCGTTTATCGTTGTGCTGGCGGCATTCACGGTATTCGTCGTCGTTCCCTTCGGACCCACGCACGCTATCACCGACATGAACATCGGGATTCTGTTCATGCTTGGTGTGTCGTCGCTCAGTGTGCTCGGCATCGTCACGGCGGGATGGGCCTCGAACTCGCACTATCCGTTGATCGGTGCACTGCGGTCGAGTGCCCAGATGGTGTCGTATGAAGTGGCCATGGGCCTGGCTGTGGTCGCCGTCATCGTGATGACCAGCCTGAACGCCGAAGGCACGGGCACGCTCAGCATGATCGGCATTGTGCAAGCGCAACAGGCGCAGCACACATGGTTCGTCTTCAAGTTCTTTCCGCTCGGGCTGGTCGGGTTTTTCATCTTTGCCGTCGCCATGGTCGCCGAAACGAATCGTGCGCCGTTTGACCTGCCCGAGGCCGAATCCGAGCTGACCGCCGGATTCCACACGGAATACAGCGGCTTCCGCTGGTCTCTGTTCTTCCTGGCGGAATACTCGGCCATGATCGCAGTGTCTTCGATCGCCGTCACCCTATGGCTGGGCGGATGGCTGCGTCCGTTTCCGAACGCTCTGAGTGGCCCTACGTGGGATCTGGCCTTCTCGCTTTTTCCCGGAGTCACGTTCTTGTTCCTGGGCGCGATTTGCTTTTACAACACCGCCCGCATGCCCAAGCATCCGCTCTTCAAGATTCAGACCATTGGCCTGGCGGGATTCGGCGTGGTGCTGGCTCTGATTGGCCTGGTCCTGTTCGTTCCTCCTGTGCGCGACCGGGTGGGCGACATCTTCTGGTTCGCGGCCAAAGTCGCCGCGTTCATGTACCTCTATATCTGGTATCGTGGCACGTTCCCGCGTTACCGCTTTGACCAGCTCATGAAAGTAGGATGGAAGATCCTGTTGCCGACGGGGCTTGTGCTGCTGATTTTGACTGCTGGCGCTGGCTTCCTTGAAGAGCCAGTAAAGGAGTGGCTGAAACACGTTCTATGAACCCAGTAGCCACGCCATTTTTCTTTTACTTGTTGTCGGCCACGATGATCATCGGGGGCGTCCTGGTGATCACGCGCAAAAACGCGGTGCACTCGGCCATGGCTCTGATCACGGCGCTGCTGGCCCAGGCCGGAATCTACCTGATGCTCTACGCTCCGTTCGTCGCCGGCGTGCAGATCATCCTTTATGCCGGCGGAATTATGGTGCTATTCCTGTTCGTGATCATGCTGATCTCGATCGAGCGCACCGTGAAGGAGCGGCAGTTCAATAAGCAGTGGCTGGTCGGAATCGCCGCCGCAGCGGCCCTGGGCGGCCTGTTCATCGCCGTGTTTACGAAAGGGAGGTCGCTATTCCCCGAGGGACAGGCAACGTACGGGGAGGCCCAGAACGTTCAAGACGTCGCCGCCTTGCTTTATGACTTGCACAAAGGCATGTATATGTTCTCGTTCGAGATCGCGTCCTTGCTGTTGCTGGTGGCGATCATCGGAGCGGTGGTGATGGCGAAGAAGAGGATCTGAAAAAAATGCAGCTAGTTCTAGCTCCTAGCTAGAGGCCAAGAACCTAGAAAGCAGAGCTCAAAATGGAAAGCATGCTCCACATTTCGACCCTGCACTACCTGGTCTTGGGCGCCGCTCTGTTCCTGTTGGGCGTGATCGGCGTGCTCACACGGCGCAACGTGGTCATCGTGCTGATGTCGATTGAACTGATCTTGAACGCGGTCAACCTGAACCTGGTTGCCCTCTCGCGCTACTGGCAGGGAATGCCTGCCCACCTGGGTGGTGGCCCCGGAGCGCTGCATGGCCAGGTCTTTGCAATTTTTGTGATCACCGATGCCGCTGCCGAAGCCGCGGTCGGCCTCGGCATTCTGATCGCCTTCTTCCGTAATAAGGAGACGGTCAACATTGACGAAGTGAATTTGTTGAAGTGGTAGAAGAGCGGCTTTTGGCTATTAGCTCTTGGCTCTTAGCTAAGCACTTGAGGGGTTTAAGTTAATCGCTAAAGGGCAAGAGCCAAAAGCTAAGAGCCAAAAGCTCAAGAACTGAAAACAAATGTTTCTCTCCCACATCTGGCTCATTCCGCTACTGCCGGCCATCGGCGCGACGCTGATGTTTTTCTTTGGTCGCAAGCTGCAGAAGCAGACGGTGAGCGCGGTCTGCGTGGGCCTTGTCGTGCTGGCCTTCATCATGGCTTGCGGGGCGGTCTGGCAGTACACAGCATGGGCCCCTGCCAACGATCACCAGCCGTACCAGACCATCCTCTACACCTGGCTCGGCACCGATACGGGCCATTTGAACTACGTGAAATCCGACGGGTCGCAGGCACCCTTCCAGGCAGACGCTGGATTCCTTCTCGACCCGCTCTCCAGCATCTGGCTGCTGTTCGTTACCGGCGTCGGCATGCTGATCCATGTTTATTCCATCGGCTACATGGCGCATGAAGGCGGCTACTACCGTTTCTTCGGATACCTCAACCTGTTCATGTTCTCCATGCTGACGTTGATCCTGGCCAACAACTATGTGCTCATGTTCGTCGGCTGGGAAGGCGTGGGCCTTTGCTCGTACTTATTGATCGGATTCTATTTCCAGCGCAAGTCGGCCAGCGATGCGGCCAATAAAGCGTTCATCGTCAACCGCATTGGCGACGCCGGATTTATCCTGGGAATGTTCTTCATCGCGTGGATCTGCGGCTCGCTGCGCTTCGTTGACGTAACAGGGTTTGCGCGTGAGCACGCCGCGAGCTTGATGGGGAACCCGATCATAACCGCCGCTACTCTGCTGCTCTTTGTCGGAGCCTGTGGCAAGTCCGCCCAACTTCCGCTCTACGTCTGGCTGCCCGACGCGATGGAAGGCCCAACGCCGGTTTCCGCACTGATCCACGCCGCGACTATGGTCACGGCAGGCGTCTACATGGTGGCGCGCTCGAACGCGCTGTTTGTGCTGGCGCCGAAATCGATGATGGTGGTTGCCATCGTGGGGGCGCTGACCGCAATTTTCGCCGCATCGATCGGACTCGTGCAAAACGACATTAAGCGCGTGCTCGCGTACTCGACCGTGTCGCAGCTTGGCTACATGTTCCTCGCTCTCGGCGTCGGAGCGTTCGCCGCTGGGGTCTTCCACGTGTTCACCCACGCTTTCTTCAAAGCTCTGCTCTTCATCGGCGCGGGGTCGGTGATTCATGCTATGAGCGGCGAGCAGGACATGCGCAACATGGGCGCGCTCTCGGGAAAAATCCCTGTCACCTTCCGCACCATGTTTGTTGCGACGCTCGCGATCGCTGGAATTCCGGGCCTGGCCGGGTTCTTTTCGAAAGACGAAATCTTGTGGCAGGCGTGGAAATACAGTCCGATCCTCTGGGTGATCGGTTTCGCTACCGCGCTGATGACGTCTTTCTATATGTTCCGGTTGATCTACCTGACTTTCTGGAGCCCGTCGCGCATCACCGACCACGAGGTTAAACATCACATCCACGAATCGCCCAAGTCGATGACGGGACCGCTCGTCATTCTGGCATTTTTCTCGATCAGCGCCGGATACCTGAACTGGCCGTCAAATCATTTCGAGAAATTCCTCGATCCTGTATTCGCCAATCATGCACAGGTGGCTCTAGCTCCGACCGAAGAAAGCAGTCGCGGCCTGGAGTTGGGGCTGATGGGGCTTTCCGTGGTGGTGGCATTCGGCGGATGGTTTCTAGCCTCACGCGCTTACGGCAACGCGGGCAAGGGCTACGTCGAACCCATCGCCGCGAAAGCTCCGCCCGTTTACGACACGCTGCTCAACAAGTATTACGTGGATGAGGGGTACGACTACGTCTTCACTGGCCGGCGCAAACTAGGAGACGTTCGCCTCGGCGTCATGGGCCTGGGGGAAGCGAGTTCGTGGTTCGATGCCAACGTGATCGATGGCGCGGTCAACGCTGCTGGATGGATTACCCGTCTGACCGCGACAATTTCCAGTTGGTGGGACAAGTGGATTATCGACGGCGTCGGAGTCAACGGTCCGGCGATTCTGGCTCGCATGCTGAGTTATCCCGCGCGCTTGTTCGAGTGGGGGCTGGTGCAATGGTATGCGCTGGTGATGACGGCGGGCCTGGTAGGGTTTGTGTTCTATTACGTTTACCACTGAAATGCGGCTCTTAGCTATTGGCTCTTAGCTTTTAGCTAGAAGCCGAAAGGCCAAGAGCCAAGAGCCAAAAGCATGCAAAACCACATACTGTCCATCATCCTCTTCACGCCGCTGGCGGGTGCGATCCTGCTTTTGTTCGTCCCCAAAGAGAACAAAGAAGCGATTCGCTGGATCGCCAATATCTTCGCGCTCGGCGGCTTACTGGTCTCGTTGCCGCTCGTGCCTTGGTTCTGGGCGCTGGTCAAGAGCCAGGATGCCGCGCAGTTCAAGTTTATCGAGGGCACGGCCAACAATTGGATCCCCTCGATTGGGGCGGGCTATGTGCTGGGCATCGACGGCATTTCGTTTCTGCTGATCATGCTCACCACGCTGCTAGGCTGGATCTCGATCCTCTCGTCCTGGACCGCGATTGAGACCCGGGTCAAGGAATACTACATCTGGTTTCTGATACTGCAGACGGGTATGCTCGGCGTCTTCATGGCGCTCGACTTCTTCCTCTTCTTCGTCTTCTGGGAAGCCATGCTGGTTCCGATGTACCTGCTGATCGGTATTTGGGGAGGCCCGCGCAAGCTCTACGCCGCCATCAAATTCTTCCTGTATACGCTGACTGGGTCTGTGTTGATGCTACTGGCCATTCTGTTCCTCTATTTCCACCACCACACTATCACTGGCATTTACAGCTTCAGCCTCACAGCGCTCTACGAGACCGCGCCGCAGATTCCATTCCAGTACGCGGTTTGGCTTTTCCTCGCCTTCTTTGTGGGGTTCGCGATCAAGGTGCCGATGTTCCCGTTCCACACCTGGCTGCCGGACGCACACGTGGAAGCGCCCACCGCAGGCTCCGTTATCCTGGCGGGCGTTTTGCTGAAGATGGGAACTTACGGCTTTGTCCGCTTCTCGCTGCCATTCTTTCCGCAGGTCCTGTCGAATCCGGCGACGTTCATGAACGTGACCGTGCGTGGGTGGATGATCGGACTGTCCATCATCGCCATCATCTATGGCGCGCTGGTTTCGCTCATGCAGAAGGATATGAAGAAGCTGGTGGCTTACTCGTCGGTCAGCCACCTCGGATTCTGCACGCTCGGCATCTTTGCGCTGAATCCGGCGGGGTTGAGCGGATCTGTGCTTCAGCAGATTAATCACGGGATTTCCACCGGCGCGTTGTTCTTGATCGTCGGCATCCTTTACGAGCGCCGTCACACGCGCGAGATTTCCGAATACGGCGGTATCTCCAACGTGATGCCGGTCTACGCCACCATCACCATGATCATGTTCCTGTCTTCGATGGGACTGCCGCTGCTCAACGGCTTCGTCGGCGAGTTCACCATTCTGCAAGGGACGTTCATGGAGAAGTGGCAGTGGGGCGCATGGGCGGTGCCGGGAGTCGTTCTGGCGGCTGCGTATTTGCTCTGGCTTTATCAGCGCGTTTTCTTCGGCACGGTCACCAACCCTAAGAACGAGAAGCTGCACGACCTGACTCCGCGCGAGGTCGCTACATTCGTTCCGCTCATCGTCATGGCCTTCTGGATTGGCCTCTATCCGAAGCCGTTTTTCCAGATTCTTGAACAGCCGGTGAATCACACCATCGCGATCGCCCGGCCTGGATATCCGTTACCTGGCGTCACGGTGAACGCTGCGGTTCAACCGGCAGTGCTGGTTGCGCCGACGGCGCTCGTGCCTGCAAGGTCCGTCCTACCCGCGGCGAATTCGGAAGCGGTTCCCACTGTGAAGAAGGGGCAACACTAGTGCCCACGCTCGGATTCACTTCGACGGATTACCTGCTGGCCCTGCCCATCACTCTGCTCACGCTGTTCGCGCTCGGCATACTCTTGATCGACCTCATGCTGCCGAAAGAGCAAAAGTGGGCGAACGCCGTCACGGCGTTCATCGGGCTGCTGTTTTCCGCGAAGGCGGTTTATAACATCCAGCGCTGGCTCGAGCAGAGCGGTGCTCCCGGCGCCTATGGCCTGATGCACACCATGCTGGTCGACCACTTCGCGCTTTACTTTTTCTATCTGTTCCTCGCGGCTACCGGGATCGCGATTCTGATGTCGGTACGGTACCTCGAAATCGAACACGAAAATCACGGCGAGTACTACGCCCTGATGCTGCTCTCAGTGGTGGGCATGATGTGCATGGCGGCCGGATCCGACATCGTGCTCATCTTCATCGGTCTCGAATTGATGGCGATTTCTACATACGTGCTCGTCGGATTCCTGCGCCGCGACCGGCGCTCCAACGAAGCTGCGCTGAAATATCTGCTGCTTGGAGCGTTTTCTTCCGGTATCTTCGCTTATGGACTCTCGCTGTTTTACGGTGTCACAGGCAGCACCAATCTCGCAGTGATCCAGCAAACGTTGGCGCGGCGTGTTTTGACTAGCGAATACAAACCAGTCGCCATCATCGCACTGCTGACGACCATGACCGGGCTGCTGTTCAAGATCGCCGCCATCCCCTTTCACCAATGGGCGCCCGACGCCTACGAAGGCGCGCCCACCAGTATTACCGGATTCATGTCCGTTGCCGTCAAAGCCGCGGGATGGGCGATGCTGATGCGCATCCTGCTGTTCGGGCTGCTACCTATGCGCTCAACGTGGCTGCCAATGCTGGTATTTGTCTCCATCGCCACGATGACGGGCGCCAATCTGGCGGCGCTCACGCAGACCAACACCAAGCGACTGCTGGCTTATTCCTCCATCGCGCACGTCGGATACATGCTGCTCGGGCTGGTCGCCGGCTCAGCCACCGAAATGAACGCCGACGGGATCAAGGGTATTCTGATCTACCTGCTGGTTTATACGTTCATGAATCTCGGCGCGTTTGGCGTGATCACGTCACTCCGCCATCGCAACATCGTCGGCGACGAGCTCGACGACCTCAACGGACTCTACTCGCGAGCTCCGGTCGAAGCCGTGTTGATGCTGGTCTTCATGCTCTCGCTTGCCGGAATCCCGCCGCTGGCTGGATTCTGGGGTAAGTACTTCATCTTCCTTAGCCTGATCGAAACCGGCCACTATGCCCTGGCAGGGCTCGGCGTGCTGTACTCGGTATTCGGTCTCTACTACTACCTGAAGATCGCCAACGCGATGTTAATGCGCCAGCCCGAAAAAGGTGAGGAGCACCTGCCTGTAAGCTACGCCATGCGCGCCGCGCTCGGCATCACTGGATTCGCCACGCTCTTTATCGGAATTATGCCCAACCGCTTCATCGAACTGGTGAACTGGGCGCTGGGGATTGCGCAAAATCCCAGTGTTGCAAAGCTAGTCCGATAACGAGACTCATGTAGGGACAGCCGCCCTCGGCTGTCCGGCCGGGCGCCGCCCGGCAGCTATTCGATGCCAGCCGCCCCCAATCCCGATGATCAACACGACCGCCAGGACGACGATCAAAACTCTTCGCAGAAACGAAACTTCTGGCTGCAATACGCCCGCTATGGGCAGATGGCCTTTGTTCTACCAGCTGCACTCGTCGTAGGGTGGCTCATCGGCGCCGCGCTCGACCGCTGGCTGCACACCACGTGGTTGTACTTAGTAGGAATTCTGCTTGGCATCGCCGCCGGCTTCATCGACTTGATCCGTACAGCAATTCGGGATACGAAATAAATTGTGCCATCCGACTTGTCTTGAAGGCCGACTACTAGCTGCGCCGGTGCAACAGCGGAAGGCGACCACCGGGGCTAAGCCCACCGCCTGAGATCCGCTTGCGCGGCGCTATAACCGCCGCTCTTCCACGGTGCTCGATGCATTTGCGAAATTTCTGCAGCCTTTTTAGATGGAATGAGACGGCTGGCCTCGCGGAACAGCTAAGCTGTCCGCACGCACTCAAAGGTGCAAAGGAGACCAGCCAATGAAGAAGCATAGCAAAGTGCAGAAGGTAACGAACAAGCCGAGTCGGACCGTGGGAATCGATCTCGGAGACCGTTGCAGCAGTTATTGCATTCTCAATCACGAGGGAGAAGTGGTGGAGACTGGGCGCATCAAGACGCAGGACAGCGCCTTCCAGCAGCATTTCGAAGGTGAGGAGCGGATGCGGATGGCGATGGAATGCGGTACGCACTCGCCGTGGATCAGCCGCTTGCTGAAGGAACTGGGACATGAAGTGCTGGTGGGCAATGCGCGCAAGTTGAAATCGATCACAGGGAGCGAATCGAAGAATGACGACCGGGATGCCGAGCAGTTGGCGCGACTGGCGCATTTCGATCCGCGGCTGCTGTTCGCGGTACGGCATCGCAGCGCCGAGCGACAGCAAGATCTGACTTTGATTCAGGCGCGAGCCACGCTGGTGCGGGCGCGGACGATGATCATCAACACGGCACGGGGCTTGGTCAAGAGCAGCGGAGGGCGGCTGCCGACCTGCAGCAGCGAGAGTTTCGCCACTCAGGTCCAGCCGATGTTGCCAGCGGAACTGGCGGGGATGATCGGTCCGTTGCTGGAACAGGTGGCTAGTTTGAACGCGCAGATTGCCCGCATGGATCAGCAGGTGGAAGCGTTGGCGAAGAAGTATCCTGAGATTCGGATCCTGCGGAGCGCGCCCGGAGTGGGGCCGCTGGTGGCGGCGACCTATGTGTTGACTCTGGACGGAGCGCAAGCCGTGGCCCACAGTCGCTCGGCAGGAGCCTTTCTGGGATTGAGGCCGCGGCAGAAGCAATCGGGCGAATACGATCCTCAATGCCGCATTACCAAGACGGGGAACACCTATTTGCGGTGTTTACTGATGCAGTCGGCGCATTACCTGCTGGGGCGCTTCGGACCGGATTCGGCGCTGCGTCGTTGGGGGTTAAAACTGGCAGCCAGTGGCGGCAAACGTGGGAAAAAGCGCGCTCTGGTGGCCGTGGCTCGTAAGCTGGCAGTGATCCTGCATTGCATGTGGCGCACGAACCAGGTCTATCAAGCCTTTCCGCAGTCGGTGGCACAAGGCTCAGCCGTTCCGGTTTAAAGTACGCTAGTCGTCAGCAGAAAGATTTTGAAACCAGGAGGAGAGCGGTTTTGCAAGTTGCGTTTGTCAATCTCGTGTTGCGGTGACTGCGCTCAGCGGCTGGGTCCTCAGAGACCGCGCTTTAGACAGCAGCGCCCATTTCATCGGTATCGGACACCAACATGCACCAGCCAACAGGCTCACCAAGAGTGCGAATAGAAGCCCGAGATGAATCGCTCGAGAAAAAGACAAAAGCAACGGCAACACCCAAAACCCTCTGACAAGAGGAAAAACAACTTCAAAACCAATAGCAAAACCAAATTTATCTTGACACCATCAGCCGTCTCATAGAAGCCGCTGAGGGGTGCGCCCTGGTTGGCGTACGATGTCTGATTGCCTGTTCACAATGCCCGGCCAGCCACATAGCGATCCCACCGTCCAACAAGCCGCCGCCGAGCGCTTCTATTCCGGCGCCCTCGACCGCATTCGGCAGTTCATGGCGATCCTCGCGCCGGCGCTGATCGCAGCTGGCTGGTGGAGATTTGGTCTGCGCGCGGCCGCGGGCTTCGCCTTCGGATGCGCGATCGCTTACGTCAATTTCTATTGGCTCAAACGCGTCATCAGCGGGTTCGTCGATCGCGCCGCGGGCGCGAGCACTTCGCAATCAGGGCAGGGAATTGTCTCGCGTTTTCTGTTGCGCTACGTTTTGATGGCCGTTGGGGCCTATGTTATATTGACTGTTTCTCCCGCGAGCCTGAATGGCCTCCTGGCGGGCTTGTTTTTGCCCGTGGCGGCTATCGCCTGCGAAGCAGTGTATGAAGTGTACGCGGCGCTGGTGCGGGGAGTTTAGGAAGAAAGAGACCCGATTCCGGCAAAGCTAAGAGCTAAAAGCCAAGAGCCAAAAGTTCTTT
>CAVRCR010000014.1:0-86224 GCA_963719615.1 uncultured Acidobacteriaceae bacterium
AGGGACTTGGGCTCTGGTTTTTGTAAGTCCGGACATACTTCCTCGACAGCGCAGACGCACTGGTTGCTTTCGAGAGAGTAAGAATCTTGCTTCCTCGATGATTTATATCCAACCGCATGGCTCGGCCCGTTTTCTTCATCATTGTGGTGGCGTAGCCCACCAGACATCTCTTCGGTCACGTTCGATCATGATGTGTTGTGCAAACTCCCCTCCCATCGGGGAGGCGGGCAGCCTATTCCGTTAACCCGGTCACTGCTGTGCAGGACCACTGTTGAAATCAGGCATTCCCGCTTGGGCTTCCCCACTCTGCCGCAACTTTCCACGGCGGCAGAACTCTGGGTAGTCAATCTGGTCGCGCATCATGATCCATAACCGGATACCCAGTTTGCGGGCCGCTGCGATCCTGGCCTTGCCCATCCCTTTCTGGACGAGCTTGCGCCGGTAGAAGCGTTTCAGCTCCGGATCTTTCTGCACCGCATGCAGGGTAGCTTCGGTCCACAAATAGCGCAGCAGCGAGTTGCCTTGCTGGGTCAGTTTTCCCAGTCGTTGTCGCTTCCCGCTGCTGTGCTCACACGGAATCATCCCGATGTAGCTGGCCAACTGTTTGCCAGTGGCAAAGCGACTCGGGTCTCCGAGAAACACCTCGCTGGCCCAGGCCGTCACTGGTCCCACTCCCGGATGGGTTAGCAGTCGGCGCGCCTGCGGCCTTTGTCCGGCCTGGGCTTCCACTTCTTGATCCAGTTCCTGGATTCGTTTCTGCAACTCTACGTACAACCTCAGTAGTGCGGTCCGTCTCTGATCGGTGTAGGGCGGCAGAGGCAGTGCCTGCAGTGCGCTTTGCCCCGCTGCACTCCAGAGCGCGCGGCCTTGTCGCAAGGCGTGATTGAGTGCGATCGCTTGCAAGGTGTGCTGCAATCGCGCTGGCATCTTCACCCACTGGTGCCGATCCCGCAGCAAAGTTCGCAAGTCCCGCGGTTCGATCGAGGGCATCCGAATCTCCGGAAAGCGGTCTTCCATGAGCAGTTCCCATATCAACCCTGCATCCCTCCGACCGTGCTTCTGCTTCGGGTTTCTTTCGCTCGGATCTTCGCCGGATGTCCCACCCGGCATTGGATTCCCAGCTCTTCCAGCAGTTCCAAGAACCACTGCATCGCTCCCGTGGCTTCGATGCCCACCACCACCGGACCTTCCAGGGCTGCATAAAATGCTCGTACTGCATTCCCTTCGTGGGAAAGTGTTTTGGTGGTGAACTCGCCGGTCTCCGTGTCCACCATGGCTATGGTTTGTTGTCTTGCGTGCAGATCACAGCCTATAATTTTCATCTCGGCCTCCTTCGTCCCGAGCCTTTTTGGTTGGATACCGCAAAGTCTGCTCGGTCCCTTGTGGGGCCGACGTCGTTATGACATCAGTTACCTAACTGAAGTGGCCCTTTCTTAATGCTCTCTGGCGCTCGATGGGCATCTTACAAACTGGAACGAAGTCTGGTTGAGGAGTAGCATGTTCGGTATCCGCAGGGCGTGTTCGACCACTTCGAGAAATCAGTTTCTAGGAGGCAAGATGTCGAACTCTCGTTGGTCAATTATCACTATCCTAATGTTGTTGGCTGCAGGTCTGACGTTTGCGCAGCCTTCACAGCAATCGCAAGCTCCAACACCAGACAAGCATGCTGGAATGCAGCATGAAGAGAGCGCGGATCAGCATCTACAGATGCTCTCCGAGAAACTCAACCTTACCGACGACCAGAAAGAAAAACTAAAACCTATCTTGCAAGATCAGATGCAGCAGATGAAAGCAGTCCGCGAGGACAGTTCTCTTTCCGAGCAGCAGAAGCGGGCTAAGATGAAATCGATTCACGAATCCTTACATGACCAGATCAATGGAGTACTCACACCCGAGCAGCAGACTAAGTTTAAGCAAATGCGGCAAGAGCAGATGCAGAAGCACAAAGGGATGGAGGAAGGCAAGGAGCACGAATAGGACTGTTCTTTTTCGGGCCGCCGTTACAAGATATTTCTAACGGTGGCTCGATTCCTCCTGAATCGCCCCTCAATCGAATTAACTCCGCTAACGATTCGGTTTCTCCACTGACGAAAACAGGCGTTGCAGTGCGCCGGGATAAACCGGCATGAAGGTGTGTCCAGCGAAGGCTGGCACATTCAGTGGGAAACAGCCCCACCAGGGTAAAAGTCAGGACCCTGTAGCTTGGATAGTCAGGAGGAGGGAAACCGAATCCTGAGAACCTATCGACGAAGCCATCGAAAGGATGGTGAGCGAGACATCGGGCCGCAACGAGTGAATGTAGACGTAGCCTCGAAACGGAATTCCAGAGGCCGAGCCTTTCTTCATGGGGCGAAGGCAGCATGGCTCGTCGCAAACTGACCGAAGCGACGGGACGCTCTGGCGGGGTTGCAGCAGCAGCACGATGGCAAGGATGTGCTAAGGGACCTCGCAACAATAATTATCCATTGACAGTATTAACTCCAACATCTAGAGCCGCCTAATAAAGCCAGGGAAGTTCAACCGTTAGCCTCTGAGATGTGCTCCGCAGGCTCGAAGGACGTGATCGATATTCCTCGCCAGTGCGCCCAGTTGATTATGTTATAGTTCTCACTATCCCATGTAAGGAGTGTGAACTCTAACATTATGCGACCCACTTCCTTCGATCCATCCGCCCTGCGCCAACATCTCCGCCATAACAAGATCGCCGATCTACCCGAACTGAAACGCGTCCTCGGCACAGACACCGATCTCACTGTCTTTCGGAAACTCAAGCAGCTTCAATATCTCGCTAGCTACACTCATCGCGGCCGCTTCTACACCCTGGCCGAAATCGCTCGTTTCGACGATCGCGGACTGTGGTCGCATGAAGGTGTCTGGTTCTCCCGTTACGGCACGCTGCTGGCTACCCTACAAACCTTCGTCAACCAGTCTGCCAATGGCTATTACGCCCATGAATTGGCCGACGCCCTGCACGCCGAAGTGCAGCAGCCTCTCCGCCATCTGATCGAGCAACAGCGCCTGGCTCGAATGGAGGTGGATGGCCAGTTTCTCTATACCGACATCGAATCCGTCCCTCGCCGCAAACAGTTACTCGCCCGGCGCAGCGCTCACGCCGTTCCTGTAGCCGTCCATTCCGCCGACCTCCAGGCTTCTCCCCATGAACTCAAGGCCGCCATCCTCCTGTTCTATGGCCTGCTCGATGAACAACAGCGTCGATTGTTTGCCGGGCTGGAGTCCATCCGCCTGGGCCGCGGCGGGGACACTCTGCTCGGCGATTTCCTGGGCTTGGACGTACACACCGTAGCCCGCGGTCGGCAGCAACTGCTGGATCAGAATGTGGTCAGCGGCCGATCTCGTCGCACCGGCGGTGGTCGTACTCCGGCGGAAAAAAAACGCCCGACCTAATCGCCGTTCTCCATTGCCTGCTCGAACACGATACCGCGGGCGATCCCATGACCGGCTTACGCTGGTCTCGCCGTACTACTACCACCATCGCGGATGAGTTGGGTAAACTCGGCATTGCCGTCTCCCCCAATACCGTCGCTCGCCTGCTCCATCACATGGGCTATTCTCTGCGGGTCAATCAAAAGCAGATCTCCACCAGTTCGAGTCCCAACCGAAATCTTCAGTTCGAATATCTGGCCGAGCTGCGCGACCGTTTCCAACGCCGTCATCTGCCCATCGTCAGCGTCGACAGCAAGAAACGCGAGCTCGTCGGCAATTTCAAAAATCCTGGCCGTCGTTGGGAATCTGCCCCGCGCTGCGTCTATGATCACGACTTCCGCACCGATTCCATTGGGGTCGCCATTCCTTATGGGATTTACGATGTTATGGAGAATCGCGGTGCTCTGGTGGTCGGCATCGACCATGACACTCCCGCCTTTGCCGCTCATGCCATCGCTCATTGGTGGCACCAGGAAGGTTCCACTCGTTATTCCGGTTCCCGCCAGCTGCTCATTCTGGCTGATACCGGCGGTAGCAACAGTTGCCGCTGTCATGCCTGGAAAACCGAACTCCAGTCCCAACTGGCCAACTCCTTTGCCCTGGCTGTGACCGTCGCCCACTATCCCACCGGCGCTTCCAAATGGAATCCCATCGAGCATCGCCTCTTCTCCGAAGTCTCACGCAACTGGGCGGGCGAACCGCTGGACTCCTACCAGAAGATCCTCAACTATGCCCGCACCACCCAAACCCAAACCGGACTTCAGGTCACCGCTTATCTCGACCGCCGACACTATCCCTGCGGTCTCAAACCCACTCCCGATCAAATTGCTTCACTTCGATTGCTACGCCACGAAACCCTGCCCGAATGGAACTACACGATCAAGCCGCAACTGTAAACTTGTTCTTGCGTGATTCCTTAGTGGCATGGTGAAAAGGGAACAGGTCGGCGAGTTGACCGTGCTGACCCCAAATTCGCGTCGATCCTCCTCGGCGAGGTGACGTCGAGCAGCGCTTGGCACACCTAGACATTCGTTCTCCAATCCTCCTAATCGATCACTGCGGTGCCACTCGTCATCCAGGACTTTCATCGGTCCCATCGAAACATTGGCTTTGACACTGAGTAACCAATCATTGAGGATGCACAACACTAGTTAACAATTGTGTGCGTCCCCGTCGACGCTAGCCCGGACTTTGCTGTCCGGCACGTTAGTTGCCCCTAAAGACACTGCAGGCGAAGTGGCGCCGCCAAAGGCGCGGTTGCATGAGTGTGTTCAAGGGGAGGGGCTCGCAAGTCAACCTGAGCCTCGGGATTCAAGGAGGCTGATATGAGTTACGTGCGTGGAGTAAGGAACACTAGCTTCGATTTTTCGGGGACCACCGTTGGGGCGGAGCGTTTCTCACTTGTGCTGTTTGTCTTTGTGTCGCTGGCAATCACCGCCTATGCGCAAACAGCAACCACCTCGGTTCGCGGCGATGTGACGGACCCCACGGGTGCGGTGGTGTCGAACGTGGATGTCTCAATCACCGAGACCTCAATCGGTTTTTCGCAGACGCACAAGACCGACGAGAAAGGCGCGTACAGTTTCCAGCAGATTCCTCCGGGGGCCTATCTGATCAAGATTCTTGCTCCGGGTTTCAACGAACAGGCAGAAAGAGTTGTGCTGCTCGTGAACCAGCCAGCGACCCTCAATATCATCTTGAAGGTAGGAAGCAGTACCACCACAGTCGATGTAGTGTCCGACACGTCCGCATTGAATGCGGTCGACGCGACCATTGGAACGCCATTCAACCAGACCCAGATCCAGAGCCTGCCATTCCAGGGGAACAACGTGTTTTCTCTGCTGTCACTCCAGGCCGGAGTGTTGTCGCTAGGAGATCAATCGACGACAGACATGGATTCCGACAGTCGCGCCGGCGCAGTCAATGGAGCGCGCTCGGACCAGAGCAATTTGACGCTCGACGGCATCGATAACAATACGCAGACACGGGGTTATGCATTCTCCGGAGTTCTGCGTCCGACGCGCGATTCGGTCGACGAGTTTCGTGTGGTCACCAGCAGTGCGAATGCCGACTCAGGCCGCTCCTCCGGAGCGCAAGTCTCGGTGGTTACGCGGAGCGGCACCAACCACATGCACGGCAGCGCCTACGAGTACTACCGTCCGACCAATACCGTGGCCAACGACTGGTTCAACAAGCAGGCACAGGTCCAGAACGGCGAGCCCAACGTGCCCGGAAAATATCTCCGCAACACCTTCGGAGGCTCGATCGGCGGACCTGTCGTGAAAGACAAGCTTTTCTATTTCGCCAGTTACGAAGCCGACAAGATTGCACAGAACCAGCAAGTCATCGACGAGGTTCCCTTGGGAACAGCCGCCAGCCCGGGGTTGCGGCAAGGATACCTCACCTATGTGAATGCCCAGGGAGGGACGACCACGATAAATCCTTCCACGATTGCCCAAATGGACCCGCATTGTTCCGGAGAAGGAACCTGTCCGCTCGGTCCCGGCGTTGACTCGGCGGCGTTGCAGTATTTCGCGACGCTTCCGGCGGCAAATGGAAGTCTACTTGGCGATGGCTACAACTTTGGCTCGTATACGTTCTCGTCGCCGGCTCCGCAGTCGAACATCACAAACATCGTGAAGCTCGACTACAATGCCACCGCCAAGCAGAGGCTTTTCGTGCGCGCCAACCTGGAGAGTGACAATCTGACCGGCACCGTGACTTATCCGGGCGCTAGTCCCAGCACCAAGACCTACAGCAACAACAGGGGATTCGCCATCGGGCACACATGGATGCTTACGAATAATCTGGTGAACAACCTGCGTTACGGATACATCCGTCAAGGATTCTCGAATCGTGGTTCACTGCATGGCGACTTCGTCAACTTCGCCAACATTGCACCTTTGACAGCCGCCACAACAGATCTGGTCGTCAAGATTCCCCTGCACAACTTTGTTGATGACCTGAGCTGGACCAAGAGGAACCACACGCTGCAAGTCGGCTTCAACTACCGCTTGATCCATAACAACTTCCAGACCGATGCGACCGCCTTCAACAACGCGCAAGTCCAATACTACAGTCTGGGCATGGGTTCGATCGCGAATACAGGTCAGGACCTCGATGCATCGGCCTTTCCACAGTTGGGGATCCCCGCGATTGACGGCAGTTTCGATACGGCGTACAGCAATTCCATCGCAGCCGTGGCGGGGATCATCCCGGTTGCAACCGAGTACTTCAACTACAAGGCATCGGGCAACAGCCTTACTTCGGTGGGACACGGTCTGCCGCTGGCCCGGAGCTACAAGTCGAACGAGCTTGAATTCTATCTGCAAGACAGTTGGAAGGCGACTCGCAGTGTGACCCTGACATACGGACTGCGCTACACGAGCTTGCAGACGCCGTATGAGGTCAATGGACAGGAAGTCGCACCCTCATCCGGTTTGGATCAGTGGTTCCATGCCCGCGCCACAGGCATGGCGCAGGGCATTACCAATCAGACGGAAATTTCATTTGCCGGCGCCGGGCACGCAAACAACGCCCCAGGCATGTGGGCGAAAGACAAGGGGGACATCGCTCCACGATTTGCCATCGCATACTCACCGTCACATTTGCCAGGGTTTCTCGGGTCGCTGTTTGGGGAGGGGATGACCTCGGTCCGCGCCGGCTTCGGTATTTATTACGATCATTTCGGCGAGGGCATCGTCAATACGTTTGATGCGAACGGCGCTTATGGCTTGTCATCAAGGGTCAACAGCCCCATCGATTTGACCACGGACCAGGCTCCGCGCTTCGCCTCCGTCACCTCTGTTCCAACCCAGATCATCCCGACGGTTTCGCCGGAGACCTCGTTCCCGGTCACTCCCGGCAACATCGAGGCCTTGTCATGGGGCGTGGACAACCGCGTGAAGACACCATATGCGGAGGTCATGGACTTTTCGATCCAGCGGCAGGTGAACAATGCGTGGACGGTGGAAGCGGCCTATGTGGGGCGGCTCGGAAAGCGACTTCTGCAGAATCTCGACCTGGCGACTGCGCTTGATCTGGTCGATCCGAAGAGCGGCATGGATTATTTTAAAGCCTCCCAGTTGATGTCTGCGGCGAGCCTAAAAGGCGTGCCCACGGCCTCGATGCCAACCATTTCTTATTGGGAGGACATGTTTCCGAACCTCGTCGGCAACGGTTTCACAGCGACCCAAAACATCTATCAGAAGCTGTGGGGCTCGAGCGTCGTCGGGAATGAAACCTTTCCTCTCTATAGCCTAGACACCGGATCGTTCTATCCCGGTTCCGGGTTCACGCCCGGACCGCTGAACCGGTACTTCGACCCTCAGTACTCGTCGCTCTATGCGTGGGCCTCGGTAGGAACCAGCAGCTACCATTCGATGCAACTCTCTTTGCGACACGCCATGACGCATGGCCTCCAGTTCCAGCTCAACTACGTCTACGCCAAATCAATTGATCTCGGTTCAGACTCCGAGCGTACCGACTATAACCACAATCAAACTTTCAGCAGCATCGTCAACGCCTGGAACATCAAAGGAAATCGCGGACCTTCAGACTTCGACACCCGGCACGCAATCACTGGCAACTTCAACTACATACTCCCATTTGGAAGAGGAGCAAGCTTCCTCGCGTCTTCCAATCGAGTGTTGAATGCCGTAGTCGGTGGATGGGATGTCGCAGGTTTGGTGCACTGGACGAGTGGACTCCCCTTTTCCGGAGTCGATGGTGCAGGATGGGGCACCGACTGGGCCACGCAAAGCTTTGCTTTGGTCTCGGGTCCGGTCTCTTCTGGAGGCCACCACATTGTCAATGGCCAGCCGAACGCGTTTCCGAACCCTACGGCCGCATTGGCAAACATTGGAGCGCCCTTTGCAGGTATTTCGGGGCAAAGAAACATCTTCCGGGGCGATGGCTATTTCTCTATCGACGGCAGTGTCACGAAAGAGTTTCGAGTGGTTGAGGGGCAGACCCTGAAGTTTCAATGGGACGTCTTCAACACAACCAATTCAGTCCGATTCGATCCCCACAGTGTCCAGGGTAACCCGTTCAGCGCGAGCAGCTTCGGCGTCTATGGCAAACAACTCGTCGACGCCCGAAGAATGCAGGTTTCTCTACGGTACAGCTTCTGATTTTTTCCGCCGGACAACTGGCTCGTGCCCAAACCAGGGGCGAGCCAGTTTTGCTGAAGTGTTGTACCTTACCGGATGTCAGCCGCTTATTCGAATCCACGATTGAGGTCACTATGCAGAGAATCTCGCCCTTCGCCGCCGGTCTGGCTGCGTTATGTCTGTGCTCCTGCTACGCGTTGGCGCAGCTCCCGCAGCCGGATGGAGGCACAATTGAGCGGGGAGTGCTGCCGGCCCGGTGGTTCTCGCAAGGGCCGAAGTGTATGGAAATTCCCGAGTGGCAGGTGCACGAGTACAACCCGAATCTGTACATCCTGAGGCAGTCACCCTGTACCGACTTCGAGAAGCCCTTCATTTACCTGTTCTTCGGTAAGGACAAGGCCCTGCTGATGGACACAGGGTCGCGAAATGGAAATCTGGCTCCCACTCTTCGGCGAACCGTCAAGAATTGGTTGACGCGCAACCAGCGGACCAGCATTCCGTTGATCGTCGTGCACTCGCATCCGCATGACGATCATATGGCGGGAGACGCAGAAGTGCAGGCGATGCACGATCCGGCAATGCCGGTGGAGTTTGTGCCGGCGGAATTAGAGGCGACCAGGCGCTTCTGGGGCATCGAACATTGGCCATCCGACATCGGACACGTGGATTTGGGTGGCCGTGTGATCGACATGGTGCCGATTCCAGGACATAGTGACGTGAGCGTGGCATTGTATGACCGAAACACGACACTGCTGCTGCCTGGAGACAGTCTTTATCCGGGACGGCTATACGTGCATGACTTTGCCGCGTTTCAGGCCAGCACCGAGCGGCTGGTGAAGTTCACCGAAGGCAAGCCAGTAGCCCACATCCTCGGAAATCATATCGAGCAGTCGAGTACGCCGTTTCTCGATTATCCGGTAGGAACAATGTACCAGCCGAACGAGCATGAGTTGGCGCTGCCGCGCGGCTCGCTTCTGGAGCTTGAGGATGCGTTGCTGTCCATGCACGGCACCGCGCAGCGGATGGCACTCCGCGACTTTACCGTGTGGCCGGTGGCTGCCGAGTTCATGCCTCCCGAGGCGATGAAACTATTCGAGAAGCGTCAAGAAGAGGAGAAGCAGAAGATGTGGGATCATGCGCAGCAGTAGAATTGTCTTTCGAGTGGGCTCAAAAAAGGTCGATGGATATTGGCAAAGTAATTCGCAAAAGTCTGACGGTGAGCTGCTGGCTGCTTCTCGCCATAGTAGTCGGCCGCCCCGCGCCAGTGCAAAAGCCAGCCCAGAAGCCGGCGAAAACCGTTTACGATTACTCGCTGGTCGGGTTCGACAGCAAAGAGCTGTCGCTTTCTACTTTCAAGGGCAAAGTATTGCTCATCGTCAACCTTGCCAGCCAATCTATTTTCCACGACCAGATTGCCTTGCTGGACGAACTCCAAAAAACTTACAAAGACAAAGGATTGGTCGTCATTGGAGTGCCATCGAACGATTTTGGCGCGCAAGAGCCCGGCACCGACGCAGACATTCAAAAGACGTACACCGGCGACATGCACCTGAGCTTCCCAGTGTTTGCACGTACATCTGTCCGCGGAAAAGATCAAGCCGCCCTCTACAGCTTTCTCACTGGTGACAAGAAAGGATCGACAGGTGGCGATGTTCACTGGAGCTACACAAAATTCCTGTTGGATCGGAACGGCAAAGTTGTAGCCCGCTTCGAGCCGCATGTGGCTCCGAATTCCCCCGAACTTCAGGTGACCCTCGAAGACGTACTTGCCGGGACCTTCAAGCCGCCAGCGCCGAAGGACGATAGCGACGACAAGAAGAAAGACGTAAGCGAGCGCAGTGAGGACGCGGCTCGCTAGACCACTCCGGGCTAAGGTTGTTTCGGACTCAGCCGCCAGACGACACTGTGGGCATAATCCGTGAGCCAGATTGATCCGTGCCCGACTCGGATGCTGTCCCCTCCGGCGCCGGTCCATTGCTGAGCCACTGCGTTGGTCGCAGGATCAATTCTCGTCATCGGAATCTGGAAAACGGTCGCCCAGACCGATCCCTCCCCAAACGCAATCTCCCCACCGGTTCCCGGGATACCGGCCGCGATCGTTGCCACCAGTTTGTTGACCTTCGTCTCGACGCGAGAGATCGTGCCGTCTCCCTGGTTGAGAGTCCACACCGAGCCTGCTCCGACCGTGAGAAAACGGGGCTGTGGTCCGATGGGAATTGTTGCTGCGACTTTGTTTGTCTGTGGGTCAACCCGAATCAGCAGGTTGTGCTCCGTGGAGGTGACCCAGATGGCGCCATCGGCGAAGGCGGGCGCATACGAGCCGGAGGGTATTGTAATTTCTGCTTGCAGCTTGTTCGTTTGCGGATCGACACGCGCGAGGGCGCCTTTCTTATCCGTCGCCATCCAGACGCTTCCCGCACCCACGGTGATGCCGCCCTCGGAATCTGCGGGGCCCACGGGAATCTCCGCCTGAATTTTTTCGCTTTGTAGATCCACGCGGACCAGGCTATGCGCTCCGCAACTCGGAACCCACAGGCTGCCGAACCCCGCCGCCAGTCCCGAACACGGCTTGTTGATCGTGACAGCGGTTCCCGGTCGATTGGTAGCCGCGTCCAGCCGCACCACATGATTCACGTTTGAACTCGTGACCCATACCGCACCGTCGGTAACGACCATCCAATCGGGCTCTCCCTCAACGGCGAAGGTCGCTTGCGCGTGCACATCCACCATCGACCGCTTCACCCCGGGCGTACTCACGCCGGGCCGCGGAGGATCTGAGTGCCCTGCCTGTCCTTGCGCGAAGGCGTAAAGCAAGAAAGTTGCAATCAACGTAAGACAAAAGAGCGGGCCAGTGCCGGAAGTGTGTCTGGATTGCATGCGTCTGAATAGCCTCATCACGCGAGCTGCAGGAATAAGAAAATGCCAAATAGGCATGCAGATTCATATCACATGCAGTGACAAGTGCGAGTCATTATCGCGATAGGGCGTAGAAAGGAAATAGCATTTACTTCTTGGATTGGAACGATAAAAGAAAACCTATTGCCTCGCGCAACGTTCCTCGGATATACCTCACTATGCCTTTGTGACGGAGGCCGGGATCGGTGTGCGACACCTCGTCATGCGGGAATCTGACGTAGGTTGTTGCTGCCGGTTTCAAGTCCCAAGTTGACATGATCAAACCTGTCTTTCTGAAAGTCGGGACGCTGTTGCTGGCGTGTGCTTTGCTGCCAAGACTGAACGGAGCGCAGCTATCCCCCAACGATAAGGCGCCGCTGACCGAAGGTCAGCAATTCTACAAAGACAAAGTCCGTCCGATTCTCGTCCAGAACTGCTACAAGTGCCACACCGACGATCCCAACAGCCACTTTCGCGTAGACTCGCGGGCCGCAATTCTGCAGGGCGGCAAAAGAGGTCCGGCCATAGTGCCCGGGGATCCTCAGCAAAGTCTGCTCATCGAGGTCGTGCGGCAAACCGGCGACCTCAAGATGCCGAAGAACGGCAAGCTCGACGAGCAACAGATCGCAGATCTAGTGGCATGGGTGAAGATGGGCGCGCCCTGGGACCCCAATGAAGCGACTGAACCCCTGGCGATCTCCGTAAGTTCTGCCGCCGCCGCCTCCTCGGTCGGTGAAGAATTCTTCGAAAACAAAGTGCGGCCGATCTTCGCGAACGTCTGTTCGAACTGTCATGGCGACACTGCCACGTCGGGGTTGCGTGTCTTTTCTCGCGAGACTCTTCTGCAAGGCGGAAAGCGAGGCCCCGCGATCATTCCCAATGATCCGGAGAAGAGCCTGATGATTCAGGCGGTCCGCCAAACTGGCGACCTGAAAATGCCGAAGGGAGGGAAACTGACGCCGGAGGAAGTACAAAGCCTGACTGAGTGGGTGAGAATGGGCGCTCCCTGGCCGAAGTCACGACCCCTTCTCGCGACGTCGGGGGGGACGCCGTTCAAGATCACTCCCGAAGAGCGTTCGTTTTGGTCGTTCCAGCCGATCACACTGCCAGCTATACCGCAGGTGAAAGAGGTACGCTGGCCGAAAACGAACATTGACCGCCTGGTGCTGGCCAAGTTGGAAGCCAAGGGCATTGCGCCCGCCCCTTCTGCGGATCGGCGCACGTTGATTCGACGTGCGACATTCGATCTGACCGGCCTGCCCCCGACGCCGGAAGAGATCGATGCTTTCCAGAAGGACAAATCCCCGAACGCATTCGCGAAAGTCGTCGACCGGTTGCTGGCTTCGCCCCGTTACGGAGAGCGCTGGGGCCGCCATTGGCTTGACGTCGCACGCTACGCGGAAGACGACGTGCGTGGTCTCGATCCCAAGGGCCGCGGATACATGCCGTTCCGCGGCGCGTATGTGTACCGCGACTGGGTCATCAAAGCCGTCAACGACGATCTTCCGTACGATAAGTTCGTACGCTGGCAACTGGCCGGCGATCTCAGCGGCGACAAAAACATTCGGGAGGCGCTCCCCGGAACTGGTTTCCTCGGCGGCGGTCCGTGGCTGTGGGATCAGGCCGAGCCCGTCCAGGGCCGTGCGGATGAGCGCAATGAACGTATCGACGCCGTCTCTCGCGGCTTGCTTGGGCTCACGGTCGCTTGCGCCCGCTGCCATAACCACAAGTATGATCCGATTTCTCAAAAAGACTATTACGCGCTGGCTGGAGTCTTCGCGAGCTCCACATACAAAGAGTATCCGCTAGTATCCGACGTCCAGGTGGCGTCGTGGCGCGAAAAGGAACAGCGATTCCTCGACCTTCAAGAAGAGCTGGAGAATTTCACCAAAGCCGAGACCCAACAGCTCTCGAGCATTCTCGCTGCGCAGACCTTGCCGTACATGGTGGCCGCCTGGCGAGTCACGGGAAAACCGAAGGTGACCGTCGACGAGGCCGCGGATAAAGATCATCTCGATCCGGAGATGCTGCAGCGCTGGGTAAAATTCCTCGCTCAGCCGCCCAAGTTCTATCCATTTCTGAAAGACTGGCAGGCCATGATCGCAGCCGGCGGAAAAGAAGAAGACGAGGCCAAGGCCCTTGCCGACGCGTTTCAGGATCTCGTCCTTCGGGTGGAAACCGCCCAGCGTGCAATCAAAGAGCAGAACGATGTCATCAAAGCGAAGAACGACGTCAAGAAGCGTTCCCGCCGCGATGCGCTCCCGAACGAATTTGAGACCGACGATCAGTTCTGTCCTGGATGCAGCCTTGAGTTGAAAACTTTGCCCACCGAACAAGCAAGCTTGTGGGTGGATCTGTTCATGCAGTCGCTGAATTCGGACGACGAAAAGCCGATTCCGGGCCTCTTTGTATTTGTCGATTGGGGCCTGAAACGAAGACTCAATGCCGATTGGAGAGACCACATCAGCAGCCTCGAGCACCAGATCGAGGCACTCAAGAAGTCTTTGGAGCCGCAATATCCCTTCGTCCATGGACTGAGTGACAAGCCCAAGCTGGTCAGCATCGCGGTGAACCTGCGGGGCAATCCGCACAACCTTGGGGAAGAAGTGCCGCGCCGGTTTCTTGCCGTGTTGAGCCCGGAGCCAGCACAACCGTTCTCTGATGGCAGCGGTCGCCTGCAACTCGCCAATGACATCGTCGAAAGTTCTCTCGCCACCAGGGTATTCGTCAACCGGGTATGGAAGTGGCATTTTGGAAGTGGGATCGTGGGTACTCCGGATAATTTCGGCTTTGCCGGTGAGCGTCCGGCCAATCCGGAGCTGCTCGAATATCTCGCTGCCAGTTTTCGGGCGAACGGATTGTCACTGAAAAAGCTGCAGCGCGAAATCATGTTGTCGGCCGTTTACCAGACAAGCGCGCAGGAGTCCAAAGAAGCCCAGGAAAAAGACGGCAGCAACCGTCTGTACTCGCACTTCAACCGGCAGCGGCTCGACGCGGAATCGATTCGCGACTCTATCCTGTTCGTGGCCGGCGATCTTGATCTCAAAGAAATTGGCGGCCCCTCAAAAGACTTCAGCCCCGAGAACACCCGCCGCACCGTCTACTGCAAGGTCAGCCGCTTCCGTCTGAATAACTACTTGCAGGTATTCGACTTTCCCAACCCTAGCTTCACCGCCGAGCAACGCTTTTCCACTAACGTGCCGTTGCAGCGTCTGTATTTCATGAATAACGATTTCGTTTACATGCAGGCGGGAAAGGTGGCCGAGCGTGTCTTTCCACAGCCAAACGACACTGCCCGTATTGAAGAGGCGTATCGCTTGCTTTTCGGGAGATCGCCGACCCCGCAGGAAGTGACCGCGGGATTGCGTTTCTTGCAGACCACTTCAGAAAAACCCGGGAACACCGTAAATGGCGAGCCGGTGACCGCGTGGCGCGAATACGCGCGGGTTCTCTTAAGTGCCAACGAATTTGAGTTCATTGATTGAAACGTGAAGACGGAAGCTTGATGACAGAAGGCCGAACTTTGAGAGCTCTGTGGACGTCGAAGGAGGTTGCATGATTCACATTCCGAGTCCAAGACCGATAACCCGCCGCGAAGCACTCTGCAAGATGGGTGCGGGATTCGGCATGCTGAGCTTCGCGAGCCTGATCGCCGACACGTTCGCCTTTGCTGCCGACAATCCTGCCGCAAGCCCCTGGATGATCGGAGGCCCCAACTTCAAGCCCAAAGCCAAGCACGTGATCTTCCTCTTCATGAATGGCGGGCTCTCGCAGGTCGACAGCTTCGATCCGAAACCCGTGCTCGAAAAATACGATGGGAAGCCCTTGCCGGGAGAGACGCCGCAACACGAACGGAAGACCGGCGGACTCATGAAGTCGCCATTCACCTTCAAGAAGTATGGCAAGAGCGGCATCGAAGTCAGTGAACTCTTCCCGAATATTGGGGAATGCATCGACGACATCTGCGTGGTGCGCTCTGTATACACCGAGATCCCAAATCACGAACCGGCCCTGATCATGATGAACAGCGGCGCGAACGTAGCCGGGCGCCCGTCGATGGGATCCTGGATTACTTATGGCCTGGGCACCGAGAACAAGAATCTGCCAAGCTTCGTTGTTCTGTGTCCCGATGTGCCCACAACGGTCGGTCCTCCGCTGTGGAATTCGGCGTTCTTGCCGCCCATGTACCAGGGAACCTATGTTACCGACGATGTCCGATCCAAGGAATTCGACCCTCAGAAATTAATTCCGAACATCCACAACGAGATGTTCGACCTGACGCAACAGAAAAAGGAACTCGACCTGGTCACGGAACTGGACCAGTTGAACATGGCGTCGACAAAGGCGCATGATCCTCAACTCGAGGCCACGATCTCAGCCCTCGAGACGGCTTACCGCATGCAAACCGAAGCCCCCGATGTATTCGACGTTCGGAAAGAGACCGATGCCGTGCAGAAGTTGTATGGCGAGGGAAGCACGGCGCGCGGCTGCTTGACCGCCGCGCGTTTGGTCGAGCGTGGCGTCCGCATGGTGCAGGTCTATTACGCCAAGGGCGACCCGTGGGATCATCACTTCGACATCCAATTGCACCGTAAGACCGCCCACGATTCCGATCAGCCATTCGCTGCGCTGATCAAGGATCTGAAATCCCGCGGGCTATTCGACGAAACCCTCATCGTCTGCGGCTCGGAATTCGGACGAACCCCGGTTGTCGAGATGGGCAGCGGCTTTATGGGCGGTCAAACGCACAATGGCCGCGACCACAATCCCCACGGATTCACTATGTGGCTGGCCGGCGGCGGAATCAAGGGCGGCATGACCTACGGCGCGACGGACGATTTCGGCTGGAAGGTGGTGGACAAGCCGGTGCATGTCCACGATATTCACGCCACTATCCTTTATTTGTTGGGAATCGACCACACCAAGCTCACGTACCGCTACAGCGGCCGCGATTTCCGGCTGACCGACGTTGCGGGCAATGTAATTCACGACCTCATCGCTTAGAGAGTTCACGAGTCAAAACCAATCGCTGTACCTTCTCGATAGGAGAGAGAACGCTTGATCAAGTCTCGCTGGCTGATGTTGTATGCAAGTATTGTTCTTCTGACTTTCGTCCTCAGCGCCTCGTCCGCGCCTGCAGCGAAGCTCCAGACCTTCACCGGCACCGTGGGCGACGCCGTGTGCGGCGCCAAGCACGACATGGAGGGTGACGACCGCCACTGTCTCCGTGTCTGCATCCAGAGAGGCTCAAAGTATGACCTCGTGGTCGGCGACAAGGTATACATTCTGGAGATCAAAGATCAATCCATCGTTGACGCTCTCGACAAGTTGTCCGATCACCCAGTGAAAGTGAAAGGCATCGCCAACGGCGACAATATCGACGTTGAGTCGGTCGCCGCGGCTAAGTAAGTTCGCTTTGAATCGAAGAAGTTGATTGCGCGCAATTAAAATTCCGATTGGTGGCCGCACGTCATTCGTGCGAGACTACCGCTCATGCATGGGTCTGTCGGACGGAGCGTGCGAGCGAACATAACTCTCGACGTATACCTTCGTCTGACCAAGATGTGCGTTTGCTGCGGCCCTCCAGCCTCTTTTTAGTTTCACGCCCATTCCAGAGCCCACCGTCGGCCGTCCTTACATCTGAGGAGTACGTGTATATGAACGAAACACACATTCTGTGGGAGGAAACGATACAGCCCGGGGCCACTTGGTCTCACGTGCTGAAGCGCGGCACTGCTCTGCGCATCACTGACATCGAGGGTGGGGCAAACGTCGGTGGAATCTTCTACAACTTTGAGTGCCCGGTGGAACGCTACAACATGCCCGACACGCTCAAGGCACAACACATCGCGCGGCTCACCACCGGCTCAGTCCTCTATTCCGATATGGGCCGGATTCTTCTCTCGGTCATCGGCGACTCCGTGGGCTGGCACGATCCAATTGGGGGAACGTCAAACCAGCAACTAGTTGAGAGCAAGTACGGCCATGCCACTTACCAGGAAGTTCGCAATGATTGTCACCAGAACGGACGTGACAGTTTCCTGATCGAACTGGGCAAGTGGGGATTGGGGCCGCGTGATTTGGTGGCCAACGTGAATCTATTCAGCCGTGTCGTGGTAGGAGAAGACGGAACCATGAGCTTTTCCTCCGGCAACTCAAAAGCGGGCGACTACGTTGAGTTGCGGGCAGAGATGAACGCACTCGCCATTCTCAATACTTGCCAGCACCCGCTGGATCCCAGCCCGACCTATCAACCCAAGCCGGTGCGGGTGGCGATCCGCAAGGTGGCAGCACCCACGGCGGACGATCCATGTCGGCTTTCGCGGCAAGAGAACGGACGGGGGTTCACACTAACGGAGCGGTATTTCCTCTGAGGACGGACCCATGAGCATGACCAGCACCAGCACTCTGATCGAGAGCAAACTCAACCCGGGTCGGGCGATCTACCGCCAGGTGATTCCCGCGGGCGAACCGTGGATCTACGAGATCCAGCAGAGACAGTACTTTCGCATCGTCGATCTTCATGGCAACCAGGCTGTGGACACCCTCTTTTACAACGCGCGCGACTACTCCGAGCGCTACAGCGCCCAAGACACGATCCAGCAACAGTGCAACATCTACCTAACAACCGGGACAAAGTTGATCTCCACCTGTGGCAGGCCACTACTCACGATTGTGGCCGACACCTGCGGCCGCCACGACACGCTCGGCGGCGCATGCGCCAACGAAAGCAACATGGTTCGCTACGCGATCGAAAAACGCCACATGCACGCATGCCGCAGCAGCTTTCTCAAAGCGGTCATCGACTGGGATCACGGCATGTCCAAGCGCGACATTACGAGCAACATTAACTTCTTCATGAACGTTCCAGTGACACCGGAGGGCAAACTCACCTTTGAGGACGGCATCTCTGAGCCCGGCAAGTACGTCGAGATGCGGGCGGAAATGGACGTTCTCGCTCTAATCAGCAATTGCCCCCAGCTGAACAACCCTTGCAACGCCTACAACCCCACGCCAGTCGAAGTGTTGATCTGGGCCCCGGAAATATGATGCGGAGCGCGAATGTTCCGTAAGGTTCTGATCGCCAATCGTGGCGCAATCGCCTGCCGCATCATCCGCACTCTGCGAAAAATGGGCGTTGCCTCAGTTGCAGTCTATTCGGAACCTGATCGTCACTCCCTGCACGTCGAGCAGGCGGATGAAGCGGCCTGCATAGGACCTGCGCCGGCCGCACAGAGTTATCTTTCCATTGCGGCTCTGCTCGACGCAGCACAACGGACAGCGGCTCAGGCGATCCACCCCGGCTATGGATTTCTGAGCGAGAATGCGGGTTTCGCTGAAGCCTGCGCTGCGCACGGCGTCGTATTCATCGGCCCGACTCCGCAACAGATGCGCGATTTCGGTTTGAAACATACAGCGCGCCAAATTGCCGCCCAGAACGGTGTACCGATGCTACCGGGCAGCGGCTTGCTCGAGGACGTCGATGCCGCGCTCAGAGCCGCGGACGAGGTCGGATATCCGACGATGTTGAAGAGTACTGCCGGTGGCGGCGGCATCGGAATGCGCTTGTGCGCTTCTCCCAACGAATTGCGGGACGCCTTCGAAGCAGTTTCACGACAGAGCCAGGCCAGCTTCGGTAGCGGCAGTCTTTATCTCGAGCGCTTTGTCTCTGAAGCGCGGCACGTCGAAGTGCAGATATTTGGCGACGGCAACGGGTCAGTAATAGCTTTAGGCGAACGCGATTGCTCGGTGCAGCGCCGCAATCAGAAGGTGATCGAAGAAACGCCCGCCCCTGGCTTACCCGGCAGCGTTCGCGAAAATCTCCTGCAGTCCGCCGTGCGGTTGGGGAAGGCGGTTCACTATCAGTCTGCCGGCACGGTGGAGTTCATCTACGACAATTCCACCGGAAAGTTTTACTTCCTCGAAGTGAATACCCGCCTGCAGGTCGAGCACGGCATCACCGAGGAAGTGACTGGCGTCGATCTGGTGGAGTGGATGGTGAAACAAGCCGCCGGCGAAATGCCTGCGCTGGACACGATCGATATTCATCCCTCCGGATCTTCGATCCAGGTCCGAATCTACGCCGAAGATGCTGCCAAGAATTTTCAGCCGAGCGCCGGCTTGCTCACGCACGTCCAGTGGCCGACCGATGCGCGCGTCGAGACCTGGGTGGACGCGGGAACAGAAGTGACGCCGTTCTACGATCCCATGCTGGCGAAAATCATCGTGCGCGGCTCGGACCGGGCACAAGCGACGGAACGTCTGCGCATCGCATTGCAACTTTGTGAACTCTCCGGCATTGAGACAAACCTTCCTTATCTAAAGCAGGTTGTCAGTCATCCTGGCTTTCGATCGGGCGGCGTCACAACTTCGTTCCTGCGAGACTTTCCATATCGCCGGCGTGGCATCGATGTGCTGGAATCCGGCACGCAGACCACGATTCAGGACTATCCCGGCCGGCTGGGCTACTGGCACGTCGGCGTTCCACCCTCGGGTCCCATGGATGCCCTTGCATTTCGTTTCGCCAATCGCCTCGTCGGCAACGAAGAAAATGCAGCCGGTCTCGAGATCACCCTTACTGGCCCTACGCTGCGATTTGCCTGCGACATGACGATCGCGTTGACGGGCGCGGATTTGGGAGCGAAGTTGGATGGCCGGCCAATGCCACAATGGCGGGCAGTGCCGGTGAGAGGGAACTCCCTCCTCGAACTTGGAACTGCCAACGACTGTGCGCGAGCCTACCTCGCCGTTGCAGGGGGCCTCAAGGCCCCGCTGTATCTGGGAAGCCGCGCCACTTTCATCCTCGGCAAGTTCGGAGGGCAGTCGGGCCGCGTGCTCCATCCCGGCGACGTCCTGCACTTGAGCGAGACCTCTAGCAGTCCAAGCGAGATGCGCACGCTGGCTTCCACCGCCATTCCGCAATACAGCCGCAAATGGGAGATCGGGGTACTCTACGGCCCGCATGGCGCCCCTGACTTTTTCGCGCCGGAAGACATCGACATGATCTTCACGACGCCGTGGAAGGTCCACTACAACTCGGATCGCACGGGCGTGCGTCTGATCGGTCCAAAGCCGCGCTGGGCGCGCAAAGACGGCGGCGAAGCGGGACTTCATCCGTCCAATATTCACGACAACGCGTATGCGGTGGGCACCATCGACTTTACCGGGGACATGCCGGTAATACTCGGCCCAGACGGACCTAGTCTTGGCGGCTTCGTGTGTCCGGCAACCATCGTTGAGGCGGAGCGCTGGAAGATGGGGCAACTCAAAGCCGGCGACGTCGTGCGCTTCCGACCGCTCTCTCTCAAGCAGGCTGAAGAACTGCAAGCCGAGGTTGAGAGGTGCCTGGAAACACTCAGCGGCACCTTTCCGACATTGCCAGCCACGACGCTCGAGAATCCCGTCGTCTCGAAGTCGCCCGTCATCCAACGGCACCCCGGCGGTCGTTTGCCGTGCCGATGGCGACCGCTACATGCTGGTCGAATACGGCCACAACGTTCTCGATCTCAACCTGCGGTTCCGCGTCCATGCACTCGAGCAGCAGGTGCGTGCCGCGAATCTGCGCGGAATCATCGATATCACCCCGGGAGTGCGCTCCCTGCACATTCACTACGACTCGCGCCTTCATCGCGAGGAACTGATCGAGGCGCTCGATGCTTGCGAGCGCCGCATCCCCGACTTAGATGACATCACGGTCGAGTCTCGCGTCGTCCACTTGCCGCTCTCCTGGGACGATCCCGCCACGCAGCTAGCCATTCGCAAATACATGCAGGGCGTGCGGCCCGACGCGCCGTGGTGCCCCAGCAATATCGAGTTCATCCGGCGCATCAATGGCCTGGCGTCGATTGACGAAGTCCATCGCATTGTTTTCGGCGCGAGTTATCTCGTACTTGGGCTGGGCGACGTCTATCTCGGTGCGCCGGTCGCCACGCCGGTCGATCCGCGCCATCGCCTGGTGACGACGAAGTACAATCCTGCCCGCACCTGGACGCCGGAAAATGCCGTCGGAATCGGTGGCGCCTACCTCTGCGTCTACGGCATGGAGGGTCCCGGCGGATATCAGTTCGTTGGGCGTACGCTGCAGATGTGGAACACCTTCCACTCCACCGCGGAGTTTCCTCCGGGAACGCCATGGTTGCTGCGCTTCTTCGATGAGCTTCGCTTTCATCCCGTGAGTGCCCAGGAGCTGCTGGAGATTCGCGATGCATTCCCGCGCGGGCGATACTCGCTGCGGATCGAACCAAAGCAGTTCCGCCTGCGCGACTATCACGCTTTTCTGAAGTCGATCAAAGCCGACGCAGACATTTTCAAAAATCATCAGCAGGCCGCCTTCGAGGCAGAGCGCGAGCGCTGGGCAGCCGCGGGCCAGGCAGAGTATATGGATTCGCCAGAACCTCCGACCCCGGAATCTGACGGCGAAACGCCGGAGGGCTGTAGTCCGGTTCGCTCGCCGATTGCGGCCAGTGTCTGGAACATTGCCGTCGCAACCGGGCAGCGAGTGGAGGCGGGACAAAAACTCATGATTCTCGAAGCCATGAAGACGGAAATTGCGGTGGCGGCGCCGAATTCGGGCATCGTCGAAAAGTTGAATTGTGCGGTAGGAGCCCTGGTCGGAGCCGGCCAGACTCTCTTGCTGCTTCGCGCTGAGGCAGCCGCATGAGTTTCTCGGCTACCATCGCGGAGCTCTACGACCGGCTGCAACGAGAGCCCCTTCATCCCGTCTGGATTTCACTTCTGCCTCGCGAAGCCGTGCTCGCCCGCGCCCGCGAGATCGAAAGTCATCCAGACTTGCCGCTTGCCGGTAAGACCTTCGCCGTGAAAGACAACTTCGACGTCGAGGGCGTGCCAACTACAGCGGGATGTCCAGCCTATGCCTTCACGCCCGCGTCAACCGCAACCGTAGTTCGCCACCTGCAAGAGGCCGGAGCGCTTCTGATCGGCAAGACCAACATGGATCAGTTCGCCACCGGATTGGTCGGTACCCGCTCGCCCTTCGGCGCCTGCTCCAGCATCTTCAACGAGCACTACATCTCCGGTGGATCAAGTTCCGGTTCAGCCGTCGCGGTCGCGAAGAATCTCGTCACTTTCTCTCTCGGTACCGATACTGCGGGTTCCGGTCGAGTGCCTGCGGCATTTAATGGCCTGATCGGGTTGAAACCCACCCGCGGCTCGCTCAGCACGCACGGAGTCGTCCCTGCCTGCCGAACCCTCGACTGTGTTTCAATCTTCGCGCGCACGTGCCGTGAGGCCCACGAAGTCTGGCGTGTAGCGCGCGGCCCGGATCCCGCGGATCCGTTTTCGCGCGAGCCCGGGCTGGGCGACGGTGCGGCTCCCTGGATCAACGGCAAATTCCGCTTCGGAGTGCCGTCGCCGGATCAACTCGAGTTCTTCGGAGATGAAGCGGCCGCCCAGCTGTACCAAGCCGCAATAAAGAAGATGCAGCAGATCGGCGGGGAGAAGATCGAGATCGACTTCTCAGTCTTTCGCCGAGCCGCCGACCTGCTCTACGGAGGTCCGTGGGTGGCCGAGCGTCTCGCGGCGATCAAGACCTTCTTCCAAAATCATGCCTCCGAGGTCGAGCCGGTCGTCCGCGGCATCATCGGCGGCGCCCAGAAATACACGGCCGTAGACACCTTCGAAGCCGACTATCGTCTCCACGAGGTGCGCCAGGAAGCCGCGAAGGAGTGGATGCGCATGGACGTGCTCCTGCTCCCTACGACAGGAACCATCTACACTCACGAGCAAATCGCTTCCGATCCAGTAAAGCTCAACACCAATCTCGGCTACTACACCAATTTTGTGAACCTGATGGATTTGGCCGCCGTTGCAGTTCCGGCCGGATTCCGTCCCAACGGACTGCCATTCGGAATCTCGTTGATCGGCCCCACATTCACCGACGAAGCCTTGCTCGCGCTGGCCGACCTGTATCTCAGCCCAGCGGCGGACTCATTCGTCCCGCTCCTCGCGAAACCGCCGGGGTGCATTTCGTTGGCTGTTGTCGGCGCGCATCTCAGCGGTCAGCCACTGAACGAACAACTAACCAAACGTGGCGCGCGCCTCCAGAAAACTTGTCGCACCGCGCGCGGCTATCGCCTTTACGCGCTGACGGGCACGACTCCCGCCAAGCCCGGCCTAATTCGCGACGAGACTTTCCAGGGCCCAGGGATCGAGGTGGAAGTCTGGGCCATTCCAGAAAATCAGTTTGGCGGCTTCGTCGCCGCCGTGCCGGCGCCCCTCGTAATCGGTACCGTCGAACTCGACAGCGGCGAATCGGTAAAGTCCTTCTTGTGCGAGCCCTACGCAATCGCTGCAGGGTCTGAAATCACTCAATTCGGCGGATGGCGAGCCTACCTCGCATCATTCAAATCTTGAATAGCAGTCATGAAAACTTTGCGCGTTAGGTCCTCGACCGCGCCGTCTAGAATCCAATCCACGATGTGTCGGATAGCCACGACTCTGCGAGTCTTCCTGGTTTTGTGCATTCTTGCTGCTTTGCCGGCCATGGCCCAGAAGCCGGCCTTCACCGTCGGCTGGTCGATCTATGCCGGATGGACCCCGTATCACTACATGCAGAAATCTGGCCTGCTCAAGAAGTGGGCCGACAAGTATGGCATCACCATCAAAGTTCAGCGCTTCGACTACGCGCCTTCTCTCGACGCTTTCGTCGGACGCAATATCGACGCCTGTACCATGACCAACATGGAGGCGCTCGACATGCCGGCGGCTTCCGGAGTCCCCACAACCGTCATCCTCGTCGGCGACTATTCCAACGGCAACGACGCTCTGCTGGTTCGCGGCGGCTTGCAGATGAAGGATCTCGCCGGGCGCAAGATGCTGCTTGTCGAAAAGACGGTTTCCGAATATCTCTTCGACCGCGCCCTGGCCCTCAACTCGATGCGGGACCAGATCAAGCAAGTGCGCATGATCAATACCTCGGACTCCGACATTCAATCTGCTTTCATCAGCGACTCCAGCGTCTCGGCCGTGGTCACTTGGAAGCCCATGCTTTCGCAGCTAGCGGAGCAAAAAGGGGTCACATCGCTATTCAACTCCTCGCAAATCCCGGGTGAGATTCTCGACCTCACCGTGGTGAGGACCGAAATTCTCGATCGCCCGGACGGATCGGGCCAGAAATTCGCCAAAGCCCTGGCTGGAGCCTGGTACGAAATGATGAGTCTCATGTCGGGCCAGGGCGCTGGCACCGACAAAGTGTTGGCGTCGGTTGCAGAAGGATCCGGCGATTCGCTTGCTTCCTACAAAGAGCAACTGAGCACGACCAAAATGTTCTACCAGGCGCAAGCGGCTGCGCAGTTCGCCAAGTCGCCTGATCTCAAGGTCAAGATGGGGATGGTCCGGCAATTCTGCTTCGATCACGGATTGCTGGGTAAGAACGTCGGCGCAGTGGATGACGTCGCCATCCGCTATCCCGACGGTTCCGTGCAGGGCAAGCCCGACCGTGTGCGACTGCGCTTCGCCACCGACTACATGGAGATGGCCGCGCAAAACAACCTATAGGGGAATCCGATGTCCTTCGGTTTTCAATTGGTGCATACCAAACCCGGCCGCGCTTCGACTCTGCTGCTGTCGTGGCTGCTGTTCGCGCTGGGAGTTGGTCTTTATTTCTATGCCTCGCAGAAGCGCCACCAGGAGAATTCTGAAGACCGCGTCATGCCCACTGTCTCCCAGATGTTCCACGGCATGAGCGACGCCTCCGTGAAGCCTGCCGAAGACGATGACGCCGTGCTTCCCGACAACGCCTCGCTTCGCCAGAAGTTCTTCGCCAGCATGTTGTGGAAGGACACTCTCGCCACCTCGCGCCGCTTTATCCTCAGCGTGCTGTTGCTGATCCCTGCCGTGCTTCTCGGCTTGCACATGGGGCTATTTCCTTATGTCGGAGTCGTGTTTCTGCGCTTCGTGCTGTTCTTCGACAAGATCGTCGCGCTTTCGTTGCTGCCCATCCTCTTTATAGCATTCGGCATCGATGAACTCTCGAAGATCATGCTGATCGTTGTGGGCGTTACGCCAACGATCATTCTCGACACCTTCAACCTGACCAAAGGCGTTCCAGACGAGCAGGTGGTGAAAGCCTTCACGCTCGGCGCCAACGATTTCGATGTAGCTTACCGCGTGGTCATGCGCCAGATCGCTCCCCGCGTGCTCAATAGCATTCGACTTAACCTGAAAGCGGTCATGCTCTTCCTCTTCGCCGGAGAAATGATCGCCTCCACCGACGGTCTGGCCTACCGCATCGCGCTGCTGCGCCGCCATATGGGCATGGACGTCATCATTCCCTACGTCCTCTGGGTCGCGTTGCTGCTATTCCTCGTCGATCTCGCCATGCGCCTCGTTAACCGGAAACTTCATCCCTGGTTTCAGGAGGCATGACATCCATGGCCCTGATTGAAACCAAGAACCTTTCGGTCGCTTACGGGACGCCCGCACGACCAGTATTGACAAGCATCAATTTAAGTATTGAGGAAGGGGAATTCGTCTGCCTGCTGGGCCAGACGGGATGCGGCAAGTCCACGCTGCTGAAGCTGATTCTCGGCGCAGAAATGCCTGCCAGTGGACGCATCCTCATCGACGGCGTAGAGCACAAGCAGCCTGATCGCACCCGCGGCTACGTCCCGCAAAAATATTCTCTGTTTCCCGACAAGACCGTGCTCGGCAACATTACTTTCGGTCCGGAAGTGAGCGAGTTCAACCTGCTCACCCGCTTAACGCCGCGTTATCTTCGCCGCCGCCGGCAGTTCCGCAAGGAAGCGCTCGGTTACATTCGCCGCATCGGATTGCACGAACGCGACGCCCGCAAATATCCTCACCAACTCTCCGGAGGCATGCAGCAGCGCGTGGCCATCGCGCAGGCGCTCGCCACCAATCCACGCATCCTGCTCATGGACGAAGCCTTCAGCGCCCTCGATCCCGGCACGCGCAAAGATATGCAGCGTCTGATTCGCCAACTTTGGCGCGACACCGGCATCACCGTTCTTTTTGTGACCCACAACACGCAGGAAGCGCTCTACCTGGGAAGCCGGGTGATCGTGCTGGCCAAAGAATGGCCCAGACGCCGGCGCCCAGATCGCTATGGACCTCCGCATCCCCGAACCCTGTCACGAAGACCAGATCCCGCGGCTTGTGCATCGCCTCGAGCACGCCTCAGGCAGCGCCCGTGAACCAGAAGAAGCCGTGCTGGCCACTGCATAGACGGCCAGAAAAGTGTCGTTGGCCCCTCGTGATGTCATCAGGGGTTTCGAGCACATAAAATTTGGCATCGACCTCATGAGCCGTGCCAATCTATTTTGCTGTCGATTAAGCCTCTGCCGACGCCCTAGAACTCGTACCTCAACGCAAACTGCATTACGCGCGGGTCTCCGACTGCCTGAAATTCTCCGAACGTTCCCGGAGCTTGCAGGCTCAAGCTTGGATTCGAGAAGTCAACGTTGTTGAACACGTTGAACGCCTCAGCCCGGAACTGGAGCCGCTGGCCTTCCCACGGCATTGGGAACGACTTACCACCGACATGTCCGTGAGGAACATACCTGGTAGTCGCAGCACCGCTCGCTGCCCAGTGTGACCCGGCAATTCATCCGCAAACGATCCGGATACCGAGGTGTTGCCGAACAGGCTCGGATATCCGTTCTGATCGGTGTGGACTCCCGATGAGACCGGACCTGTAGCAATCGCCAGAGAACTGAGCCAATAGTTCGCGTTGTAGGCGAGTTCGCCGCCCACAGTCGTCGGCACGCCCGAGTGGTATCGGATCAGGCTGCTGATCTGCCATCCGCCGACGATCTCGTTCAGCCAGCCATGTGCGCCAGCAAGTAACGTTCGTCCTCGACCGATCGGCAGAGGATAAAGGATGTTCGCCGTGATGTTGTGCCGCACGTCGAAGTCGGAAGAGCCCCGGAATTCCTTTGTGTTGAAGATATTCTGGATGGCCGCGCCTTGCTGTCCTGCGCCGGATTCTGCGGCCGACCCGTAGTCAATTGAGTGCGACCAGGTGTAGTTGAAGTCGAAGGTGAGCCCGCTGCTTAATCCACGGCGCAGCGAGAAGGTCAGGGCGTGAAAGGCGGCGTTTCCGGCGTTCATCCACGTCGGCATCGAACTGCCCTGTAACGGGAAGAATGTATAGCACCCATACCGGGAGATCTGGGCGCATCCAACGGGATTCGATGTTCCCGCCCAGGCCGTGCTCGGATTGCGATCGACAGCGTGGAGACAGTCCAGATAGCTGCCGCCGTAATCGTTGTAGACGCAACTGAAGTAGTTCGCTGACGCGCTTCCGGGGAAGTCAAGGTTCGCCAAGCCCGGCCACAAATCTTCTACGAACGGCAACGTCGGAACCAGGTTCGGATTCGCCGCAATCTGCGCCTCGGTCAAACCCGAATCATGCAGCTTCCGCAATTGCATCGCATTCTGTTCCCATGTGATTCCCGATTTCGGATCTTTGAAGTACTCGAGCGGAGTGTAAACGTCGCCTTCCAGTAGCAACCGATGAGAGAGACGTCCCGCATATCCAACTTCGAAAGTCAGCTTGCCCGGAAGCTCGCGAGCGAAGCTGGCGTTGAGCACATACGAGTAGGGAGGCTTCAGGTTCGGAGCAATGCCCATGAACTCACCTGCAATGGCTGCGATGTTCGGTGGCGAAACTGGAAAAGTCTCGGCCGCAGGCGGAGTCAGCACCGGCGCCCCGCCGTTGTAGCGCGGACTTGTGCTGAAGCTATAGGAGGTCGGAAAGTTTTCGGAACTGGCGAGGCCAATTGACCCGTATTGGTCATATTGCGTGACCAAGTCGCTGCCAAAGCGGTCATAGACCATTGCTGCTCCTATCCGGAGCGCACCTTGAGTCCCAAAGATTTTCCCCATCACGCCTTCGTGCGATGAGGGTGCGTAAGCGATGCCGATGCGCGGAGCAAAGTTGCGGTTGTCTGGACTCCACCAGGTTGGCTTGCCGTTCGAGGGACCGTTGAGCGCCCACTGCAACGTGGCATTGGGCATGGCATTCTGCGGCATGCCCTGCCTCTGGAGCGCGTTGCGCTCGGCAAAGTACTGCGTTAAAGGAACCGTGGATGTGACTTGCAGTCCGTGAGCTTCGTAGGGCGGCCGGAAATTCTCCCAGCGCACGCCCACATTCAGCGTCAGATCCCGCGTGATCCGGTAGGTATCGCCCACGTACAGCGAGTAGTCGTGCTCGATGAACGACCGCACCTGCGGTGTTCCTGCAGTCAGATAACTGCCTTGGCGGTTGAACAGATCGGTGTGGAAGTCGTCGTTCACCAAGCCGAGAACCACGCCCATGCCGTTGGCAGTTGAAGTTGGGTCGTCAAGCGGCAAGCCTGTGTATTGGCTGATCGCGTTGTCGATGTCTGCGCCAAGCCCGATCAGTTCGGTCGCCCCGTATCCGTAGCGAGCGAACGAAGTGGCGTACGAACTCGTGTTGTTATGGATGATGCTGACGCCGCCACCCGCCGTGATCGTGTGTTTGCCCTTTACCCACGTGATTCCGTCATTGAGATTGGTGGTCGGCAAAACCTGCGACGACGGGCGCGCATACGGATTCAGCAACGGATCAAGACTAGTCTGGAAGAGAAGCGGTCCCGTTTGTCCTGTGAAAGATTGTCCGAAACGGGTGTAGCCGATGTTGAAAAGGTTGATAACACTGGGAGTGAGAATCGCCGTGTACTGTGCGGCTAGGCCCTTGCTGTTGTCGCGCAGCGTGGATGCCGGCGACTGGCCGGGGAATTGCGCCGGGATCTGATCGTCAGTGTTGCGCGCAAACGTGCTGCGGGCACTGACTGTGTGCTTTCCCGCGCTGTCGATGTGCAGATCGACCTTTCCCACCAGCGCATGGTCGCTGCGATGGATCGGGGCATTGAACCGGAAGCCGCTGAAATTCAACCCACCGTCTTCGCCGAAGGAAGGATCGTTACCCCTTGGATATGACTGAAGAACCGCAAGTATGGTGGCGTCCGGGCCCAAATGCAGCGGGTCGACGTTTTGCACATCGGTTGGCTGTAGAGTCTGCGTACTTCCTCCCGAGTTGAACAGGAACTTGCCGGCGCGAAGCGTGTCCGAAGGAACGGCCCGAACCTGGGAAACGCCGCTGGCATCTTCCCGCTGCTCATAGTTGAAGAAGTAGAAGACGCGATTGGGAATGACCTTGCCGCCGATCGACGCGCCGAATTGATTTCGGACCAGCGGTTGCCGAGGCACTCCGGCGTGGTTGTTGAACCATGTATTGGCGGCAAACCAGGTATTGCGGTTGTATTCGTAGAGCGATCCATGAAGTTGGTTGGTGCCGCCCTTGGTGACGAGCGCGACTTGGCCGCCGGACGAACGACCCAGATTCGGGCCCTCGCCTGCGACCGTCACGCGGAACTCCTGCACAGAGTCCAGCGGAATTGGGAGTACCCCGTTAAAACCCGCATTCGTCATGACTCCGTTGGCGTTGGATCCCTGATATCCACCCGTGCCAGTTCCGGTCGCCTGGGGAACCAGGCCTGAGTTCTGGTTGTTATTGACGTCGGCGCCGTCGAGAGTGATGTTGTTCTGATCGCGATGCGCTCCCAGAACTGCGCCATCGGTAGTCACTCCTGGCTGCAAGCTCAACAGTTCGACGACGTTTCGCGTCTGCAGTGGCAATTGGCGAACCTGGGTTTCGCTAAAGGGGTTGCCGACGCTGGCATCGGTCGTGTTCACCTGAGAAGCTTCGGAGGCGACATTGACCACCTCTCCCGTCGTGCTGAGCGACATTCTTAAATCGAGCGTAGCGGGCGTGTTAACCAGCAATGCGATTTCATCCTTCGTCATGGTTGCGAAGCCCGGTTTCTCGGCGACGAGTTTGTAGATTCCGGGAGCAACCTGCAGAAAGCTATATTCCCCTTGCGCATCGGTGGTGCTTCTGCGAGCCGTTCCGTTGTCAGCGCTCTTAATGGTGATTGCGGCACCGGGAATCACCGCACCGGTAGGGTCCGAAATGGTCCCCCTCAGCGACGTAGTCGCTTGCGGGAACGCTATCATCGTTCCGAACCATGCAACGAACAACACTACTCCCAAAGACTTTGCGGCTAGTCCCTCACCCATGGCATTCTCCGTTTGATATTGAGAAATAGAGATTCCGTGTCGTAAGCACACTCCAGCGCGCGCGGCCCGCAAACACTTCGGCCGCTGACTACTGCTTGATCAGAATTCAGCTGGGGGCACAGGGACGTGCAGCCTGACCCGATGATGAGCGATGCTCAATGATTTCCGAGAGAGAGTCAAAGCCAATGTTTCGATGCTACCAATCAAAGTTCTCGATATCGCGTTTCTGAATGGTCCCTTAATGGCTAAAAGATATGCACGATTCAACAGGAGGACGGCTGTCGAGACTGCGAGTGGCGACAAAGGCTGACTATCGTACTGGTCACTCGTAAGCTTGCCATCGCACAAGCGCTAAGGGTGTATCGCTCTGACGGGACTGGGAACCGCGCAAAGAGACAGTGGTGAAGCTGGTATTCTACTTCGCGGGACTTGTCTCAATTTTCATCGCGCTGCCTGGAACCCGGGAAGAGACTACGAAGATCAGGTTGAGAATCCCGAGCAACACACGGACGTGGACAGGGACGCGTCAATCTACGACACGACCTGTCTGGCCTGTCACGCAGCGAAGGGCTCCAGACAGAGTGTTTTCCGAACAGCCGAGATCAAAGGTTTGTCCAGTCGCAATCGCGAAATGCACGAGTTGTCACATGCCCAAAGTGGAGGTGAACACGCCAGCAGGGTTGATTACATTTACCGATCACACGATTCGGCGTGCTTTGCCAGGAGAGCCATATCCCAATTGAACGGAGTGCGGGGCGAGTCGAGGCGAGTATGCACAATCGACGCGAACGGGAGTAATCTTGGGACAACGGTTCGCTTGGAATCGAAAGCCAAGGCGAGCTGTCGGCGTTGCCTCCAAGCTGAGAACAGGGACGTGGGAATCAACCTTTCCAGTGCTGGATCCCGATCCATGAAGATTAATCGTCGGATTTCGCCGACGCAGGTGATTTTCGTTCTCGCGGTCATTCTCTGGACACTGCCGGCACCGGCTCAAATTGCGGAGAGAGCTTCGCAAGACAAAGAGAACGAGGCCGCGTCTTCTTTGACGGAAATTCAGGCCGCGCTCACGCACGAACCGGGCAATCCCAAGCTCTATGTCAAGCTCGGGCGGGCTTACTGGGATCGGACCGACTACCAACACGCGTTCGATGCCTTTCAGCAGGCAGTGAAACTGGGGCCGTCTTCGGCCGAAGTGCACAACTGGATGGGCGCATTTTTGATGAGCAGAGGAAATCTGCCGAGCGCGACTTCCGAACTTCGAAAAGCTGTATCTTTGGATCCCAAATACGCCCGCGCGTACACGAATCTGGGATCCGCGCTCGCTCAAAGCGGGAACCTTGCTGATGCAGTTGCCGCATTTCAAAAGGCGCTGGCGCTGGAGCCGAACAGTTGGGCTGCACATTTGAATTTGGGCATCGCCCTGCGCGAGAACGGCGATGCCGAAGGCGCCCTCATTCATCTCAGCCGGGTCGCCAAGGCTCAACCCAAGAATGCTGCCATTCAATGCGAGCTCGGCCAAACCTACCGTCAGAGTGGCGATTTGGCGCGTGCCGTTGCGGCGTTCGATCGGGCGCTTGAATTTGATCCTGAAATGCGTGAGGCCTACTACGGGCTGGGCTTCACGTTGAAGCAGCAAGGCGCAGCGGCACGCAAGCCTTCTCCAGAACCCGGGAGTCCCGGCGATGCGTTTTACAAACGCGCCCAAGAGGCCGTGGCAAACGGAGACCTGAGTCTGGCTAAGGAACAACTCGTCGCGGCTCTTCGTGCCGATGAGAACCACGCCGAGGCCCAAAGCCTGCTTGGATACCTGTTAGGGCAGGAAGGAGATCTGACTTCGGCTCTGAAACATTTAGAACGCGCCGTTACTTTGCGACCTGATTCCGCTGACGCACACTACAGTTATGGCGCAGCGCTGTGGTACAGCGGTTCCAAAGACAAGGCTCTGTCGGAACTGGAAAAGAGTGTTCGGCTCGACCCTGGGGTTGGCGCCAGCTACGCGCTTCTGGGGATGGCACTACGCGAAGCTGGGGATCTAGCTGCGTCCCAGTTGAATCTCAAGCGTGCCATCGCGCTCTCGCCAACCACAGCCGCAACGTTCATCGACCTGGGGATTGTTTTTCTTCGCGAGGGCGAACTCGATCGAGCTTTGGCCCAGTTTAAGGCGGGGCTCAACGCTGCCTCGCCGCTACCAGCGCCTGATTGGGACGCCGCCATCAGCGGCCTTCGTGAACTGATCTCGAAAGATCCCAGTCGCCCGGAAGCGCACAACATGCTCGGTCTCCTGCTGGGGCGCAAGGCCGCAGATAGCGGCGAGGTGCTCGGAGAGTTACGCGAAGCGGTTCGCCTGCGGCCGGACTACGCCGAAGCTCACAACAACATAGGGCTGGTGCTGGCGCAGAATGGCGACGACGAGAAAGCAATCGCTGAGTTTCGCGAGTCTGTCCGCATCCAGCCCGATTATGCTGATGCACATGCGAACCTCGGTGCCGCGCTCTTGTTCTCGGATGTCGAACAAGCTATCAACGAACTTGAGAAAGCGGTGTCGCTGGATCCCACCTTGGTGACGGCCCAGGTGAATTTGGGGGAAGCTTACGGCCGAAGTCCGAGCCACGGTCCCGCGAAGCAGGTCGAACAGTTGCACAAAGTTATCGCGCTCACGCCGGATTTTGCACGCGCCCACCTTGCGTTGGGCAAGTCTCTCTTGCAGGACGGAAAGGTCAACGATGCCGTAAATGAGCTCCAAGAAGCGACTCGCCTGGACCCAAGAAGCGGCGAAGCACACTACCAACTCGGTCTCGCTCTGGCGCGAAGCGGCAAGCAAGAGGAAGCGACCACAGAAGTCCAGAAGGGACGCGAGCTTTCCGCTGCGGATGAGCGCAATCAAAATGCAAATTTGGATATGTCCGAGGGTCGGTCGGCCCTTGAGAAAGGCGAGTTGCAGGAGGCGGAGGCAAAGTTCCGGCATGCAATCAGGCTGGAACCAAATTCGCCAGGCGCACAGCATTATCTCGGGATAGTCCTGGAGGCGAAAGGTGACACAGAAGGTGCAGTCGCAGCTTATCAAAAGGCCATGGAGCTGAATCCCGGGGATTTGAGTTCCAAACAGAGTCTCAACCGGTTGAGTCCGCCCCCTCGTCCCACCGAACCGGCGTCACTCGCGAAGACAGGAGATGATGAGCCCGCGAAAGTTTCACAGCTCGAGAGCTACTTTCGGGAGAGCCGATTCCAGGAAGTCGAACCGTTACTGGTTGGATACGTGAAAGAACACCCCAGGTCTTCGTGGGGTTGGTACGCCCTTGGCTACACTCAATTTGCTCAAAAGAAGATCGGAGAGTCCATTAAATCGCTCTCCGAGTCTCTTCGACTGAACGTGGAGAATGCCGATGCGCACAAAATTCTTGGACGCGACCTGATGATTGTTGGACGGTTCGATATGGCGCAAGCTGAATTCGAGCAGGGAATTCGTTATGCACCGAAGTCGCCCGAGAACTACTACGATCTGGGCAAGGTATTCTCGCTGGAAGACAACTGGGAGGGAGCGCGCAAGGAATTCGAAGATGCAATTCGGCTTAACCCGTCTTATGTCGAGGCGATCGACGCGCTCGGCTTCGCCCAAGAGGCTTTAGGGGATGACGCTGGCGCGATAAAACGTTATGAAGAGGCAATCGCGCTGAATGAGCGGCGCCACGGTACATTCGTTTCGGCGCATGTCAATCTGAGCGCCTACTACAACCGGACCGGCGATTCGGCAAAAGCCCTGAACTGGGCGCAAAAGGCACTAGAGCTGGATCCCAAGTCTGATCCTGCCTGGTTTCAAAAAGCAAGAGCCGAGGAGCGCCAGGGCAACCTGCAGGCAGCGGTCGATTCGTTGAACCGAGCGATCGCCGTGAACCCGCGCTCTTCGTCTTACTATTACGTGCTGGCTGGGGTTTACCGCAGGCTCGGCAAAACCGAGGAAAGCAAGAAGGCCCTAGATTCGTTCACGCGCCTCGATCAAGAGAACAACGAGCTGGAGAAAGTGCGACGTAACCTCTCGCGGAGTAGGGGTGCACCGCATCCCGGAGGTGACCGTGAGTAGTGGTTCCAGCCTCTTTGGATGGCTGCGTGAATTCTTGAAAACCGCGGGTTGCGTCGGAGCATTAATGTCTTTGGTACTGATGAGCCCTGCCCAAACAGCTCCCGAGGTGCAGTTCAGAGACATCACCGAGCAGAGCAAGGTGAACTTCACGCAAGAGAATTCTGCTACATCAAACAAGTACTTGATTGAAACGATGGGAGGCGGAGTTGCACTCTTTGATTACGACAACGATGGTCGTCTGGACATCTTCTTTACCAACGGCGCGCTGCTTGCCGACCCCATGCCGGACGGTGCGGTGCCCGACAAAGCAGACAAGAAATTCTGGAACCGGCTGTACCACCAGAATGCTGATGGCACCTTCACCGACGTTACCGAACGGGCCGGCCTGACTGGAATGGCGCAAGGCTACTACAGCATGGGAGTAGCGGTTGGAGACTATGACAATGACGGCTTTGAAGACCTCTATGTAACGGGCTACGGCGGCAATATCCTTTACCACAACAACGGAAATGGAACCTTCACCGATGTTACGGAAAAGGCTGGGGTCAAAGCGGGCGGGTGGAGCGCGAGTGCCGGGTTTTTCGATTACGACAACGATGGCAAGCTCGATCTGTTCGTGACGCGCTACGTCAATTGGACGTTTAAGACCAATCGCTACTGCGGGGAAAAGCGCCCTGGCTTTCGAGCGTACTGCCATCCTGACAACTACGACGGCGTGACCAACCTCTTGTACCACAACAATGGGGATGGCACTTTCACCGACGTTTCCGAGAAAGCTGGAGTCGCGAACCCGCACGGCAAAGGACTGGGGGTATCCTTTGCCGACTACGACGGGGACGGATTTACAGATATTTTTGTCGCAAACGACTCCGTTCAGTGCTTCCTGTATCACAACAACGGCAATGGCACTTTCACCGAAAACGGGTTGCTCGCCGGTGTCGGATATAACGAGGATGGCAAGACTTTTGCCGGAATGGGGATTGATTTCAGCGACTATGACAATGACGGCCGGCCCGACATCGTGGTCACCGATCTTTCCAACGAACGCTACGTGCTGTTCCGCAATAGTGGCGATGGCACTTTTCGCGATGTGACTAATCTTTCCGGCATTGGCAGCGCCACCCTGGCATTTTCCGGATGGAGCACGCACCTGTTCGACTACGATAACGATGGGTGGAAGGACCTGTTTGTGGCGCAATCTCATGTGATGGACACGATCGAAAAGACCTCTCCGAACTTGCGATATCTCGAGCCTCCCCTTTTGCTGCGCAATGTGTCGGGCCATTTCTCCAGAGTCCTTGCGGGAGAGGTGTTTCAAAGAGAATGGGCGGGCCGTGGAGCCGCGTTCGGCGACATCGATAACGATGGCGACATCGATATCGTCGTCAGCAATCTGGGGCAGAAGGCGTACGTGTCGCGGAACGACGGCGGAGATCGGAATAACTGGATCGGGATCGAGACCGTGGGCACGAAATCGAACCGCGACGGAATTGGGGCCAGAATAAGAGTTGTTTCCTCCTCTGCGATGACCCAGTACTTTACAGTGAACACGGCGGTCGGTTACCTTTCAGCCAGCGACAAGCGTGTGGTTGCTGGTCTCGGCCAAGACTCCAGCGCCAAACTGATCGAGATTCACTGGCCTTCGGGAGTCGTGCAGAAATTCGAGAACGTGAAAGCTCGACAGTATCTCAAGGCCGTCGAACCCGCCCAATGATGACCCGCCGGAAAATTGTTTTCACCATGGCAGGCGCAGCGGGCGCTGCTTTGGCGGGTATGTCCGGCGCCGTCTTTGGTCAGGGAATCTCTTCGCGCGGCGTCAAGCCACAACCTCGAGGCAAACCTTCTGGTCGACCGTTTCTTGCGCGTTTCACCGATGTCGCCAAGCACGCTGGCCTTACCGAGCCAGTTATTTATGGTGCTGTGGACAGCAAGAGTTACATCGTCGAAGTCGTGGGGTGCGGCGCCGCGTTCATCGACTTTGACAATGACGGCTGGGTGGACTTGTTCGTGCTGAGCGGCACGAGATTGGAAGGCGATCCGCCCGGGGTCACGAATCATCTCTACAAAAACAACCGCGATGGCACCTTCACCGAGGTCACCAAGAAAGTCGGGCTGTTACACGCGGGCTGGGCATCTTCGGTGACGGTGGGCGATTACGACAACGACGGTTTCGATGATTTGTTCGTCACGTACTACGGTCACAATGTCCTCTATCACAACAACGGCGACGGAATCTTTTCCGATGTGACGCGGAAGGCCGGACTCGACCAAACTGCGGTGCGCTACGGTTCGGGCTGCACGTGGGTCGATTATGATCGCGACGGCCGGCTGGATCTTTTCGTCGCCAATTACCTCAACACTACTCTTGACAAACTGCCCAAACCCGGCGAGAACCCCGATTGCACATGGAAGGGAGTTGCGGTCAACTGCGGCCCGCGCGGTCTTCCGACTGGGTTCGTTCAGCTCTTTCACAACAACGGCGACGGCACCTTCAGCGATGTAAGCAAGCAGAGCGGTGTCTCCGCGGCGTCGGGTTCTTATCCCATGACAACTGTCGCGGCAGATTACGACAATGATGGATGGCCGGATATCTACGTCGCCTGCGATTCCACGCCGAGCTGGCTCTTTCACAACCAGCACGACGGCACTTTTCGCGAACAAGCGCTTGAGCGCGGAGTTGCCCTCAGCGAAGACGGACTCGAACAGGCGGGCATGGGCGTTGGCATTGGGGACTACGACCTGGATGGAAATCTGGACATTTTCAAGACCAACTTCGCCGACGACACCAACATCCTTTACCACAACGACGGCAAAGGCAACTTCGACGACGTCACGATTCGTTGCGGCCTTGGCGTCGAGACACGATATGTCGGGTGGGGAACAGGAATCGTTGATTTTGACAACGACGGTTTTCCCGACTTGTTTGTCGCGACAGGGAGTGTTTATCCCGAAGTCGAAAAGAAGGTGCCCTCTTATCCATTTCGGACTCCACGCCTGGTATTTCGCAATCTAGGCGACGGAAGGTTCGAAGAGTTGATTGAAGAAGCGGGCATCGGCATCGCCGAGGTACACGCCAGCCGCGGGTGCGCCTTTGGAGACTTTGATAACGACGGCGATATGGACATCCTGGTCGTAAACCTGAACGAACCGCCGTCTCTGCTGCGCAACGACCTTTCGAGTAAAGGGCACTGGCTCAAGGTGCTACTCGTCGGAGTCAAGTCCAATCGAAGTGCAATCGGCGCACGCGTGACGGCGCGCTACGGAAGCCACCTTCAGGCGCAGGAAGTGCTCGCCCAATCGAGTTTCTACTCGGTCAACGATCGGCGCTTGCACTTCGGTCTGGGAGCGGAGAGTGTGGCCCATCTCACTGTCCGCTGGACCAATGGCGACATCGAGACCGTTCCGAACGTTGCCGCCGATCAACTTGTCGTGATCGGCGAAGGCTCAGGAATCATTCGCAAGCAGAAGTTCTGAGGGGTTTCACAGCGGATTCTCATCGGCCGTAACTTTCTGAGCTTCGAGGCTTCAGAATCTTTGTCCCTGATGGTAAACGCTTACCCGGCGGCGATTTCTTGCCGGAATTCGAGATGCCAAGTTGAACACCTGTGAGGCCGGCGAGCGCAGGTCTGCGAATGGGTTTTTGGAAGAGAGGCACCACCAACGACACCCAGGACGCGGTTCGTGTCGGGGCGATCCTTCTGACAAAAACGTTTTTCTGTGGATAATTGCCAATCGATCGTGTTCCTCGTCGTTGCGCCGATAAGCAGTCTACTTTCAATAGCTTGGATTGCTGGCGTCCTATCCTTTCCACTCCTGTTTCGAGTCAACTTAGCCGCGACCCGACTCTCGGACGGACCGGGGTTGTCGTCGTTTCCTAACCCTGTTCCAGACCGCGGATAATTTTGTCACTAGTAGAAAAGAATTAGCTTGACTTCGCAATCTTTTGCGTAGTAAAACCTTGGCCCAGCGTTGAGAAAAGGTTTTCTGGGGGCTTCGTCTACCAGGGGACAGTTCTTCGGGCCGGAGGTGCAAGATGAAACGGTTACTATCCGCGTTGATAGTCCTGTTGTTGGCCTTGGTTGCATTTAGCGGTCAGAACCTATATGCCCAGTTCGCCGATCGGGCCGTGATTACAGGCGTTGTTACCGATGCCAGCGGGGCTGCAGTTCCCGATGCGCAGGTCACGATCACAGACGAGGGAACCGGGGTCAAGACCGTGGTCGGGACAAACAGCGCTGGCAACTACAGCACTCCCCCGCTCACTCTAGGCACCTACCGTGTTGAGATCGAAAAGGCGGGTTTCAAGGTCTACAAGCGAACGGGAATTGCGCTCACCGGTGGTGAGACGGCGCGCGAAGACGTGAAGCTCGACATTGGTGCGGTTTCGCAGACCATCAGCGTCGAAGCTTCCACAGAAACCGTCAACACCGAGAACGCGACGGTCTCTCACACCGTTGGAGCCGAGTACTATAAAGAGCTTCCCGCCGTGATGGGCGCCGACATCCGCTTGGCCGAGTCGCTCCTCCAGCTTCAGCCTGGTTATGTTCCCATGCAGCCCAATGGCGATGCCATTTTCCGCGGCAGCCAATTTCAGTCTCGCATGAATGGCGGCCAGATTCTGGCGACCGAAAACTGGTTTGACGGCGCTGCCTTCGGTTACGCAGAAGGTCACCAGCAGACCCAGGAGAGTTCGATTCCGTATCCCTCCGTGCGCGAAATGACCGTGGTCCAGAATACCTTCTCAGCGGAATACGGACATACCAGCGGCGGCTTCATCACTTACGCGACGAAGTCCGGAACCAGTAAGTTTCACGGCAACATTTATGATTTCTACACCAACAACAAATTTGACGCTTCGAATTGGTTCGTGGGTCCACAGCTCAAAGCGCAGGGCTTGACCGATACACTGCCGCTCGGCCAGAACAACTGGGGCTTTGCCGTAGGTGGGCCGATTCCCAAGGTCAAGAGGACCTTCTGGTTCTTCAACCTCGATGGCCTCGATTACCACAGCACGGTCAACACCGGGTTTGTGAACACGCTGCCGACGATGGCTCAGAGGCAGGGTGACTTCAGTGCGTTTCTGGGCGCGGCTCTGAAGGACTCCAGCGGTAACCCCATTCTTGACGTACTCAATCGACCCATGTTCAAGGGCGAAGTCTTTAACCCTGCGACTACCAGGCTGGTCGGCACCACACCTGTGCGTGACGGCTACGGCTTTGACCCGGCCACCGGCCAGCCGATTGCTGGCCAGGCAAACATCATTCCGGCCAATGATCCTCTACGGAGCTCTTTAGCAGCCGCTGTCATTCCGGATATTCCCGCGCTCGATCAAAACACGTTATTCCTGAATGGTTTTGGCGGAAACTCGGATGACAACGACAAGATCAACGTCAGGACGTGGTTATTCCGATTCGACCACAATTTCAACGATAAGTTCTCCATCAACAATACCTACTACGAGAACATGCGCCCCCGAATTGCTCACTGTGGCGGACCGGGCGGTTGCAACACAGTGAACAATGGCGAGACCGCTTCGGCCAAAAATGACACCTATATCGGGCAGGGATTCTATCAGCGCGTTACCAATCACTTCGAACACCTGCAGATGAACTGGATCATTAAGCCCAACCTCTTCAACCACACCACCTTGGCTTACGACCGGTGGCAGATGCTTGGACATCAGCTGTCCGGAGGCGTGGGCTGGAACCAGAAGCTGGGACTTGGCCTCCCCAATGAAACGATATTCAATAATGCCGGGTTTCCCCAACTCAACTTCAACGGCGCCGTTGGCTACACCCACTACGGGACGCCATGGGCCAGTCAAGGCGCTGATATCAACAATCGCTACCAGTTTCTGGATGACGTTTCCTGGGTGGTCGGCAAACACACGATCAAGGCCGGATTCGAATTCCGCTATATGACGTTCCCCCAGACCGGATGGGCGATAAACACCGGCGGAAACTTCAACTTTAACGACGGCGCGACTGCCGGCTACACGTCGGCCGGCTCCCTCTTGAACGGCGGACCCACGGGGAATGAGTTTGCTTCTTTCATTTTGGGTCAAGTGAGTAGCGCCAACTTCTCGGCGCCGTTCCGCTACACGCCAATCAATAAGTATTTCGCCCCTTGGGTCAACGACGATATCAAGCTTACCCATAATCTGAACATAAGTTTGGGATTGCGCTTTGACTGGCAGTCAGGTCTCCATGAGGAGCACGGCCGCTTCTCGACTTTCGACCCCACCGCCCCGAATCCTGTCGGGGTTCCAGGGGCGACGGTGTTTAATGCGTCCCAGGCGACCGGCCAGAGCACTTGGAGCGTCGGGCCCCGCATCGGATTTGCCTACTCGCCCAACAGCAAGACTGTAATTCGAGGCGGATATGGCATGTATTATGCTGGCGTCGCCGCCGATTCCTGGGATCCGTATCCGGTGGATGGTTATCAAACCAATCCGGTTGCGCCGAACACATCCAACGATGAGTTCCCGGCGTTCTACTTCAACGGGACCGGCGCTTGCCCGGCAACGCGCACCCAACTTACTGGTGTTAACATTCCTTGCGGATGGCCAGCGGGTAGCATCACTCTTCCGCCGCAACTGAACGCAGGTGTAGAGAACGGCGGAAATCCGGTGGGCGTTACTCCCAAAAATTACCTCCCACCCAGATACCAAAACTGGTCGGTATCCTTCCAGCGGCAGCTCACCCAGAATATGGGAATCGACATTGCATACGTGGGGAGCCACGGATCGCGATTGTTTGATGGCCGCAGTTCGGCTGGTGTGGGCGATAACATGAACTCCGCAAGCGTGCTCGGCCTGGGAGCTAATGTTCTCAACACTCAATTTGTCAATGGCGTCTGCCAAGGAACCTGCGGCGGAGTAAGTGCGCCCTATCCTAGCTTCACCGGCGATGTGGCGCAGGCACTTAGGCCTTGGCCCCAGTACCAGATCATCAACTGGCGTTTCTTTTCCTATGGCAGCAGCCACTACAATGCTCTGCAGGTTGCCTTTGATCGCCGCATGGCGCAAGGCCTGCTGCTCAAGGTCTCCTACACCTTTTCTAGGCTGATCAACAACGGCGCGGAACAAGGTTTGGCATCGGGAGGACCTCCGGTGCAAGATCCTAACAATATGAGTAACCTTACCAGCGTGAGCCAGGACGACGTGCCCCATATTCTGTCGGTGGGCTGGGTCTATAAGTTGCCCTTCGGGAAAGGCAAGCCTATCTTAGGGAGCGCTTCGGGTTTCACGGACAAGTTCGTTGGAGGTTGGCAGCTCTCCGGTATTCAGAGTTATTCATCGGGAAGACCACTCTCCATCACTATGCCGCTCGGCAGTCTCGGTGGGTTTCTCTTTACGAACGCCAGGTTCCCCAACAAGGTCGGAAACGGGTTATCGGGACACTTCAGCAATCCTCGGACCGATTCGTACTTAAACCCCGCGGGATGGGCGGATCCTGGCACAGCGGCCAACGGATCACCTCTGTTCGGTAACGCATTGAGGTTTGATTCCAGCGTTCGCGGTTTCAAGTACTTCAACGAGGACATCTCCCTCATTAAGGACACCTACTTCGGCGAGGAAAAATACGTTCGTTTCCACGCTGATGCGGGTAACATCTTCAACCGGGTCTTCTACTGCCCTGTGGGCCAGCAATTTGAGGGCGGTGGATTCGGCACCACAGGCAGCCAGTGCAACATCCCGAGGCGACTGCAGTTAGCGCTGGAACTTATCTTCTAGTGTGCCCCGTGAACCTAATGGGTGATGGTCCGCACCGCGGACCATCACCGGCTTTTCTATGTTTCGGGGTCTTGAGCAGACTAGGATCCCGATGTCGACCGCGAGGAAAGCGGCGCTGGCGGAAGCCCTATCTATTTCCTAACTTCTCCCGCCGGATTATGCCGTGTCCCTCTTGCAGCACGATCAGTTGATTGGCATCAACATTCTTGAATGATTCCACCAGCCCCAAGGGCCAGCGAACTTCTACCAAATCCACTTGCTTAGCTTGCCCGAGTCCAAAGTGCAGCCGAAGGTCATTTTGTGAGATGTAGCTTGATCCGCTCATGACCTCGTTCATCTGAGCGTGCTTGCCAGTCACCACCCGCACGCGGGAGCCGATAGCGCTGCGATTCGACTTGGTGCCGACGCATTTGATCTTCAGCCAGTTGTTTTTCGTCGGGCAATCATTACGCAGGAGGGTGGGAGGCTCGTTCATGTTAATGATGACCACGTCCACGTCACCGTCATTGTCGAAGTCGCCGAACGCGGCTCCGCGGCTGCTGTGAGGTTGAGTAACCGCCAAGCCGGTGCTGGAAGTGACGTCGGCGAAGCGTCCATTGCCCAGATTCTTGTACACAACCTTCCGCTGCTTAAAGGTGAAGTGTAGTTTCTTAGTGTCGACCTCGGGGAAGACGTGGCCGTTGGACATAAAGATGTCCGGCCAGCCATCATTGTCGAAATCGAAGAGGCCGACTCCCCAGCCCAAATACTTGGTGTTTCCGCCCAGTCCTGCCCGATAGACGGCGTCGTAAAAAGTGCCGTCTCCGTTGTTGTGGTAGAGATTTGCGGTTTGGTCGGAATAATTCGTCTTGACGATATCGAGCCAGCCGTCGCAGTCGTAGTCACCGACGGCAATTCCCATGCCACCCTGAGGCGTGCCATTCTCATTGACGGCGCAGCCGATCTCCCGGGCGACCTCCTCGAACGTTCCATTTCCTTTGTTGTGATAGAAGCGGCTGGGTACGGAGTCACAGGCGACGTAAATGTCCGGCCAGCCGTCGTTATCAAAGTCCGCAGCGGAAACCCCTAGTCCGTAGGAGCCTACCGGAATCCATTGATCGGTAACAAATGTTGGCGCGACCGGACCGCGGGGAACCGCGATGCCGGATGGCACGGAGACGTCCTCGAAGGTTCCGTTGCCGCGATTGTGATAGAGGATGTTCGTCCCTCCGCCCATACCTTGCGGTCCACAGCCAACCGACAAGCCAAAATAGTTGCAGTATTGGTTGCTGCCGGGTGAAGGAGTCGCGTGCTGGTCGAAGTTGACATAGTTGGCAACAAACAAGTCGAGATGACCGTCGCGATCGTAGTCCACAAAACAGCAACCAGTGTTCCATCGCGGCTGCGGCTCTTTTTGCGTCAGGCCTGCCTTTTCGGTGACATCGGTGAATGTGCCGTCGCCGTTATTGTGATAAAGGACGATTCCGCCCCAGTAGGTGACGACCAGGTCGTCGTAACCGTCGTTGTCATAATCACCGATGCAGCACCCTTGACCCCAACCCGACCGGGCCAGTCCTGCTTTTTCGGTGATGTCGGTAAAGGTGCCATCGCGATTATTGCGGAACAAGAAATTGGTCGGTTGTCGTTGGGGAGAGATTCCTTCAAATCTCGTCCCATTCACCATGAAGATATCGAGCCAACCGTCGTTGTCGTAGTCGAAAAGAGCCACGCCACAGCCCGTTTCCTCCAGAATGTACTGTTTGCGAGCGACATCGCCAAAAATATTGGAAGCTGCGGCAAGACCGGCCTGGGCGGCAATGTCCGTGAATGAAAACCCTGCCACCGGAACTGGGACGGTTTGGGGCTTCGTTCTTGCAGGCGAGGATGTCGACTTCTGAAGAGGCCGAATGCCGGGTAATCCTGACGGCAGCCCGAACGCGGGAGCTATGATGCCCAAGCGGCCCAGATTGCGGAGAAAGTCACGTCGAGATTGTCGGTTTGGCCCCGCTGGTTTGAGTGAACCTTCAGGGTTGAAAAGGGAATCCGCCATTTTTGTGATTAGTCGGGCAACAGCAGATGTAGACGCACATCTTTTTGCGAGTGCCGCTCCGTTTCAAGCTTACGGGATTCCGCTAACTCGCTCTCAGACTCCGCGGTCTTGCCGAAGTGACGAAGCAACATACTGAGCTGATAGTGCGCCTCTACCGAGCCAGGGTCGAGAGAGATCGCGCGTTCCAAGTCCTGCTCGGCTTCGTCATACTGGTGCTGCCTCAAAAGTATGCCTCCCAGCTTGACGTAAGACGGCGCGTGCTGCGGGTGCCTCTTAAGCAGGTCCCGAAATATCGGGACAGCCTGATCGTCGTCGCCAATCGCATCATAGGTAAGACCTAAGTAGTACGAAGCCGCGACCTGGTCCGGTTGGGCTGCCAGGCTTTGTTTGAGCGACGATTCGGCCTCGGAGTACTTGCTCTGCAGGTAATAAACAGCTCCGACCGCATAATTCAGAATCGCGTCATGCGGATGCTTTTGCTGAAGTTGAACGAAAAGCGATGCCGCCTTCGGAAGATTTTCTCGGGCAACGTTCGCCGAACCCAAAACATAGACGTAAGAGTCTTGATCAGGTTTCAGTGCGACTGCCTTCTCGAGCGCGGGGACAGCATCGTCCAACAGATTTCGTTCCAGACACACCTTTCCGAACTCGAACAGAACTTCGGGGTTCTCGGGCTCGCGTTGTTTTGCGGCTACCAGGTACGACAACGCTTTCTCGCTGTTTTGTTGCCGTTCGGCAATCTGTGCGAGACTCTCGTAGCAGGCCGTGCAGTCGGGAGCCAAGGACAGCGCGAGTTCAGAGTTCTTTTCCGCCCGCTCGAGATCTCCCAAGGATAAGTAACTGTTTCCGAGCCTCAGCGCGAGAGCAGCAGACGGATGGGCGGCGATCCGCGTTTCCTGGGCTTCGAAAACGGCTTTGGCCTCCGCCGCCATCCCAGACGCCAGCAGGAGGTCTCCGAAATCTAGCGACGCCTCGTCCGATGGTGCGGATAGGCGCTGCCAAGAGGCGATCAGGCCTTTGAGCTCTTCCTTTCTGCCCAGCGCTCCGTATGCGGTAGCCAGCACGAGAATACTTTCATCGGACTTGACGAGTTCGGACATGATGGGCCGCGCGATTTCCAGGGATTGCTGAAAATTACGCTGTGACGCTTCGAGTTTGACCAGGTCGAAGCGAGCGTTAAGATTACGGGGGTCGAGTCTTAGGACTTCCCGAAAACACTTCTCGGCTAAGTCCGGCTTGCCTTGGAGCACATAGGCGTCGCCAAGGGTAGTACGAGCGCCTGCCAGGCTGGGATTCAGCGCCAAAGCCTGGTTCAGAAAATTCGCGCTCTCTTCATATTGGCCCTGTTGCAGTCGAATGGTTCCCAGCATCGACAACGCCAAGGGTCGCGTCGTGGCGTTTGGCAGAGCCAGACGCGCTTCAGCTTCCGCTTGAGCGATCTGCCCCTGGTTCAGAAGGCGAACGGCCGCTTCCATGTGGTTGATCTCTGGTAACGCCAGTTCTGGGAGTACCAGGAACGTGAGTACCAGAAGTGCGAGGCAATCCCTGTGCCAAATGGGTGCGCAACGAGTCCAAGGAGCGCAGGGCCGAACGGACTTGGTGCGCTGGCCAAGACTACGCATGCCCGCAAAGTTTAGCATGGCATTATATGCGCGGCAACGGCGCGGGCTCGGCGAAATGTGCGATCATGCAGGATGGTGAGCGGGCATTCCGCGGTGTAGATTCTTGGAAACAGGCTCTGCTACGCTGTCACGATTCGGGGGATCGCGGCTTGATGATCAAGGGAAGAGGAGGGCACTTCGGTACCCGCCGTGCCTTCCTCACACGCATCGGTGCCGGACTCTTCACCGCCGGTTTACCGCGCTGCTCCTGGCCTTCCTTGCTTGCACTCCTGCAAGGCAATAGCGAGTTCCCCTTTGAGCTTGTTCCACCTGAGGCGAGCGGGATCACCTGGGAGCACCGGGCCGGGCGCTCGTCAGAGATGTACCTTCCAGAGACAGGAGGAGCCGGGTGCGGGTTCATCGATTACGACAATGATGGCTGGATGGACATTTATCTGGTCAACAGCGGTAAGTGCGACTTCTTTGAGCCCAAGCTACCCCTCCGCAATGCGCTCTTCAGAAACAACCGCGATGGGACGTTTACAGATGTGACCGAGAAGGCAGGGGTTCCGGGCGGGGGATATGGAATGGGTGTGGCCGTGGGCGACTATAACGGCGATGGGCTGCCTGATCTCCTCGTGACCCAATACAACGGAGTCATCCTCTACCGCAATAACGGTGACGGCACCTTCACGGATGTTACTCGGAAAGCGGGTCTACCTACGATGGGCTGGGCAACAAGTGCGGTCTGGTTTGACTACGACAATGATGGAAAACTCGACTTGTTCATTTGCAGGTTTGTGGACTTCGATAAATCGAAGAACAAGTACTGCGGAAATCGCGAAGCTGGGGATCGTTATTACTGTATCCCTCGCGTTTACGAACCGATGCCCAGTTGGCTATTCCACAACAACGGCGACGGTACGTTCACCGATGTCAGCCGGGAGTCCGGGATCGGCAAGTCGCTAGGCAAAGCCTGGGGAGTCGTTGCCTGCGACATTAATAATGATGGGTGGATGGATCTGTTTGTGGGCAATGACACCGTGGCGAATTTCCTGTTCCTTAACCGCGGCAACGGGAAATTTGAGGAGATCGGCCTGCAGGCGAACGTGGGTTACAGCGCCGAAGGTCAAGCTCGGTCCGGAATGGGCGTGGATGCCGCGGACTACGACCAGGACGGCTGGATTGACCTGTTCGTCACCAACGTGGACCGGGAGATGTATTCGCTTTATCGGAATAATCACGATTCCACCTTCGACGATATGGCTGGCCCGAACGGGATCAGCAGGGTCACCCGGCTGATGAGCGGGTGGGGGGTGAAGTTCTTCGACTACGACAACGACGGCAACTTTGACCTGTTCCTTGCCAACGGTCATCCCGACGACAAAATTGAAGCGCATTCCAATGAAATTAAATACTCCGAGCCCATGCTGCTCTTTCGCGGTACGGGAAAAGGATTCAAGGACGTCTCGGCCGATAGCGGAACCGTCTTCTCAAAGCCCTACGCGGCTCGTGGCATGGCGGTTGGCGATTTCAACAATGATGGAGCGTTGGATGTCGTGGTGGCCGTAAATAACGGCGCGCCTCTGCTGCTCAAGAACAACGCGGGCCGCCGCAACCATTGGGTGGGGGTGAAGTTGGTTGCGAAACGGGCCAATCCTGATGCCGTGGGAGCGCTGATAACATGGCAGGCTCAAGATTTGAAACGGTCAATCTTCAAGACAGGCGCGGGAAGTTATCTTGCTTCGCACGATCCGCGCCTCATCCTCGGCATTGGCACGCACCCGAAGATCGACTGGGTCGAAGTTAAATGGCCGCAGCCCAGCGGGCTTGTAGAAAGATTCACCAGCCTGCCCGTTGACCAATACACGACCTTGGTGGAGGGGCACGGCGAAATCCAGCGTAAATCTTGAACGGTTTCGATTACCCCGCCCATTGAATAACAGTATAGGACCGTGCAGGTACTTCGAATTTTGTATGCCCGCCAGCGGTCGAAGGTTTATCGAATTTCTGAGGAATGACCCGCTGGGACGCTTCAAAGCTGTTAAAGGCTTTCAGGTCACTGCCGGTCAGCGTCGTGGAAGTCAACACTTGGCTCGGCGCCCTCTCTTGCCAATTGATCTCGATCGCGTGAGCCTTGTTCAGATCCCGATTCAAGATAAATAGCGAGACCTTACCGTCCTCGGGATTTAGGGTTCCGGCCGCATCCAGGAAGGGAACCTGGCCCAGCTGGGGGACCTCATAAGTCGGGGACTCCACCAACAGGTTCAGGACGGCGCCGCGAGCGAATTGCAACGCAAAACTGTAGGGATAGAAAATTGTCTGACGCAGTGTGCCCTTTGCGTTGGTCATGATGGGAGCAATGACATTGATGAGTTGCGCCAGGCAGGCGATTTTCACCCGATCGGCATTACGCATCAGTGTGTTCAGGATCCCGCCTACCAGCAGGGCATCTTCGAGGTTATAAACCTCTTCCAGCAGATGCGGAGCCTCGTGCTCATGACCATTCGCGAATTCGCCACCGCGGGCGCGGTACCATACGTTCCATTCATCGAACGACAGCCAGAGCTTCTTTGGCGATCGTTTGTGTCCCCGGACCAAATCGCATACCGCGAGGGTTTCCGCAATCTGACTCTCCATGCTCAGGTTCATAGCGAGGTACTTCGCGCTGTCGCCGCCGGTCGCTTGCTCGGTATTGCCGAGGTAGCGATGCAATGACAGCCCGTCGACGTGCTCGTAGCATTGTTCCAAAACCTCACGGTCCCACTCCAGGTAGGTAGGCATCCTGGGATGACTCGACCCACACGCGATGAGTTTCAAGGATGGATCTACATAATGCATCTGGCGAGCCGCGTCCTGAGCTTTCATGCCGTACTCGGTTGCCGTCATGTGTCCGATTTGCCACGGACCGTCCATCTCGTTGCCCAGGCACCAGTGCTCCACCTTGTACGGTTGTTCAATGCCGTGGCTGCGCCGCAGGTCGCTCCACTTCGTACCTTTCTCTACGTTGCAATACTCCACCAAGGCGGCAGCTCTTTCTGGTGTGCCTGTTCCGAGATTGAGCCCCATCAGAGGCTTGGCTCCGACCAGCTTGCACCACGCCATGAATTCGTTGGTGCCGAATTGATTGGTATCGATCGTGTTCCAAGCCTTGTCGAGTATGCGTGGACGGTCTTGCTTGGGCCCGACACCGTCGAGCCAGTTGTAGCCGGACACAAAGTTACCGCCCGGATAGCGAATGATCGGAACTCCCAGTTGGCGAACCTCGTCAATCACGTCCTTGCGGAATCCATTGGCGTCCGACAAGCCGGAACCGAGATCGTAGATGCCTTCATAGATGGCGCGCCCCAGATGCTCCAGGAATGAGCCAAACACGTTAGGGTCGAGAGGCGAAATCGTGCGGCGGGAGTCCAGATAAATACGCGTGACTTCGCCGGAATTCGCCGTCGATGTTTGAGCATCCGAGAAACGGCCGAGGAGAAAGTTCGTTGAGCAAGCCACCCCCGCGCCGGCGAGTTGCTGCAAGAAGTGTCGTCTTGTGTCAGAAAACATGTTGGCATCCTCCTGTACGCTCGTTACGGGGAAGGGAAGGCCAAGGCAAGATCCGCATCCCGATCCTTGTTCCGACCCAAAGGCGCAGTTCTGGCAAACGTTTGCTTCGGACGTTTCCTGCGGATTGGCCGACAGACCCGCATGGAATTATCTACAGATCGCGTGATTTTGTAAACGATTACAGGTATAGTGTTCCTGCCACCCGGTACAAGGGCCACTCCTACATGGCGCCGAGAAACGCGCATCTGTGTCTATGGCTGTTGCTGGCGGGGCTCACTGTCAGCCCTCTTTTCGCGCAGAACAGGCCGCCGCCGCTGTCGAGACCACCATTCAGATTGACGCCTCAAAGATCGCCAGCTACAAGATTCCCCGCTCCATTTTCGGATCGTTCCTCGAACCAATCGGCAACTCCACTTACAACGGACTGTGGGCCGAGATTCTGCAGAATCCCAGTTTCGAGGACGGTCTTTGGGAGGCGAAAAAAGTCGCGGGTATGCTGGCCGAAGAACCGTCGCTCGCGCGTTCCTCCGAGTTGTCCCTACCACTCCCCTGGGAGCCTCTCGACTACGCTCAGGGGGCAAGGTACGCACCAGGGTGGGGCGACGCGGCCAATTCGTATCGCTCTTTGCTGCTGATGGGACTTCCCGGCAAACAGGTCGGAATCCGGCAGAGAGTCTACCTGCCAGTTCACCGGACTTTGCACTATACCGGCAGCGTTTATCTCAAACACATCAGCGGACCTGAGGAAGTTGAAGTCTCTCTTCGTGAACGCAATCGCGCTGACCAAGTTGTTGCTGCTCAGAAAATATCGTTGCAGGGCTCGGGCTGGAGAAAATACGAGTTCGGTTTCGATCTCGAACCCCGCCGCTTGCATCCGTTGCAGGCGGCGGACTTCGTCATCGCGGCAAGCAACGAAACGCGGGTCCTCCTGGACCTGGCATCTCTGGTGCCCGGAGACGCGATTGACGGCATGGACCCGGATATGATCGCGATGGCACGCGCTCTTCGGAGCCCCATCGTGCGCTTTGGTGGAAACTTTACCTCGGCCTATCATTGGCGCGACGGCATTGGTCCTCGCGATCAACGCATTAGCATGCTGAATATCGCGTGGGGCATTCCCGAATATAACCAGTTCGGCACCGACGAGTTCCTCAGGTTCTGCGAGTTGATTGGTGCGGAGCCACAGATTGCGCTTAATCTCGGCATTGGAACACCGGACGAGGCCGCCGATTGGGTTCAATACGTCAATGAACACTGGGCCAACAAATCTGGTGGCCTACTGTGGGAACTGGGCAACGAACTGTGGGGAGACTTTCAGGTGGGATACCCCACTCTCCAGAGAGTTGCTGACCGAACAAAAGTTTTCAGCGAAGCTGTCAGAAAAGTTGACCCGAATGCCCGACTCATCGCCACCGGCGGCGACCCGGATCATTTTGGGGAGTGGAATGCGGCCCAGTTGACGAATGCTCCACAAGCCTTCAACTATCTTTCTACACACTTCGTGGTGACGACCCATTCCGTAGCGACACGCAATGCTTCGCCTGACTTCATCGCGCAATCCACCTTTGCCTTGCCCGTCGCGCTTGAGGGCAGGCTGCGTGACATGCACAAGCAGTTCCAGGATTCTCCCGGAGGTCGTCAGATCCTGACCGCTTTTACGGAGTGGTTATTCTGGGCCGAGAATGACACCTTTCCTCGGTATGACAACATGGCGGGCGCAATCGGGACGGCCGGATTCCTGAACATGCTGTTGCGCAATGCCGACATTGTGCCGATCGCTGATATGACAGGCATCGTCGAGTTCGGGGGAATCTGGAAAAAACGTGGCCGGGTCTACGGAGTACCGGCCTACTGGGCTTTCCGAACCTACTCTAATGCCGACGCGACCCGTCCCGTCCAAGTCGTAACCAATGGCGAGACCTACAACGTGGAGAACGGATCGACCAGACTTCCGAATATTAAGGACGTTCCTTATCTCGACGTTGTTGCTGCCCTTAACGATGCCGGCGACAAGTTGACGCTATTTTGCGTGAACCGCGACCTGACCCGCGACCTATCTACTCGCATCTCGATTCACGGGTTTCGCCCGAAGGCCGCCATTGCGCACTCTCTTTACGCAGGCAGCATTTACGAAAAGAACGATGAGATGGAGCCCGAACACGTCCATCCGCAGGACAGCACGCTGGACCTTCGCGTCCCCGAGTTTACCCATACCTTCCGGCACGAGAGCGTCACCGTGATCGAACTATCGAGAGAATGAACAGTCGCATCTCGTCGGCGAGATGCTCACAGGGTTTGGATCAGAGTCCTTTCGCCAGGTGGTAGTACATGTCGTTCCACCTTAGCTCTTTTACGAATTCTGAAATCTTTGTCTCGCGGTCGATCAGTAAACACTCCATACCTGTCATCTCGGCGAAATTTTCCATGTGCTCTGAGGTCAAGGCACGACTGAGCGCGGTATGGTGTGCACCGCCCGCGTGGATCCACGCCGTTGCCGCCACTTTGAGGTTAGGCTCGGGTATCCAGACCGCCCTTGCTACGGGCAGTTTGGGAAGAGGATGCTCCGGGTCTATCAGGTTCACTTGATTAACGATGAGACGAAAGCGGTTCCCCATATCGAGCACAGAAGCGTTCACCGCTTTTCCAGTGGAGGCCGTAAATACCAAGCGGACCGGATCCTCTTTGCCACCAATGGAAAGGGGATGGATTTCGGCGGACGGAGTACCAGCGGCAATCGACGGACATACTTCTAGCATGTGAGCCCCTAGCACCTGGCCGCCATTTCGCAGGTGATAGGTGTAGTCCTCCATGAATGAAACTCCGCCTCTGAGGCCATGGGTCATGACTTTCATGGCCCGGACCAGAGCTGCTGTTTTCCAGTCGCCCTCAGCCCCAAATCCGTATCCATCGGCCATCAGCCGCTGAACCGCGATTCCGGGAAGTTGTGCCAGGCCGTGCAAGTCCTCAAACGTGTCAGTGAAGGCACCCGCTCCAGTCTCCTCGAGAAAATTCTGCAGCCCGAGCTCAATTCTGGCAGCCTCACGCAAGGATTGACGCTTGCAACCACCTTTCCGCAATGGCTCCGCGACTGCGTAGGTTTCGTCGTAATCGGCTGTCAGCTTATCGACTTCTGCGTCTGTTACCTGCTGAACGCGCTGCACCAAATCGCTCACTCCATACCCGTTCACCGTGTAACCCAGCTTGATCTCGGCGGTAACCTTGTTTCCTTCGGTCACGGCAACATTTCGCATGTTGTCGCCGAAGCGGGCGACCTTCAGTTGCTGAGCATCATGGCAGGCGCAGGCGGCACGCATCCACGCGCCCATTTGCGCGTGAACCTCTGTATCCTGCCAGTGGCCGACAACGATCTTTCGCGGGAGCCGCATGCGCGCTCCAATGAATCCAAACTCACGGTCGCCATGCGCCGACTGGTTCAGATTCATGAAGTCCATATCAATCGTTGACCAGGGCAACTCCTGATTGAATTGCGTGTGCAAGTGCATCAGTGGCTTGGTGAGGGAGCCCAGACCAGCGATCCACATGCGAGCGGGCGAGAACGTGTGCATCCAAGTGATCAGGCCCACACAGTTCTTGGAACTGTTGGCATCCTGGCACAAATGGTGAATCGACTCGCTGCTCGTCATTAGCGGTTTCGCCACAATCTTCACGGGCATCTCTGGCGATGCCGCCAATGCACGCGCAATGGTGGTGGCGTGCTGCTCTACCATCTTCAGTGTTTCCGGCCCGTAGAGGTGCTGGCTTCCGGTGACGAACCAAGCTTCCAGTTGGGATAGATCGATCATTAGGTCCCCCGTACGGGGCAGAGATGAGTAAACGTTTGCTAGAATTATACTCTGGGAATCCATCCTCTGCACGCCGAAAGGCTGTTCTGTCTATGAACTTCCCCTTACGCTTCGCAGCTTGTTGCTGGCCGGACTCTCGTTCAGCGCCTTTCAGGCTCAAGCAGTCACCTCCGGCGCGGGCTCTCGAAACGCACGGGGATACCCAATATGTGCACGATCCTGCCATCATTCGAGAGGGCGCGACCTGGTACCTGTTCAGCACCGGCAACGGTCCTGAACGGAACGGCGAGATACCCATCCGTTGCTCCCAAGACCTGTATCATTGGCTGAAATGTGGCTACGTCCTTCCTGAAATTCCGCAGTGGATCAAGAAAGAGAGCCCAGAGACCAAAGAACTCTGGGCGCCGGACATCTCCTACTTCAAGGGCGAGTATCACCTCTACTACGCCTTTTCAGTTTTCGGGAGGAATACTTCTGGGATCGCATTGCTCACCAATAAGACTCTGAACCCGAAAAGTCCGGAGTTCCACTGGGTCGACCGGGGACTGGTTCTCCGTTCGCGAGTTGAAGACGACTTCAACGCTATCGACCCAAACCTGATTCTGGACGAAAAGGGCCAGGCTTGGCTTGCTTTTGGAAGCTTCTGGGACGGGATCAAGATGCGGCGCATTGATACCCAAACGGGTTTGTTGTCTTCTGAAGACGCGAAGTTATACTCTCTCGCCCGCCGCAAGCGGCCCCAGACTCTCCCTCCGAACCCGCCCGGCCTGCCCGGCAATTGGCAAGCGATAGAGGCGCCATTCATTGTCCACCGCCGCGATTATTACTACCTCTTCGTTTCCTTTGATCTGTGCTGCCGCGGGACCAAGAGCACATACAAAACCATGGTCGGCCGCTCGCGCAGCGTTACCGGACCCTACGCCGATGCTGATGGCACCCCGATGCTCGATGGAGGTGGCACAATGTTATTGCAGGGCAGCAACCGCTGGTTTGGGCCTGGCGGAGAGTCCGTGCTACACCAAAAAGACGGAGACATCATGGTCTTCCACGCTTACGACGGCACCACCGGCCAGGCATACCTTCAAATTTCCACGATCGCCTGGGTGGACGGCTGGCCTAAGGTCGCGATGGCGGCCGAGAGCACTTCACACTAAGACAGAGTCAATGCCAGCTTAGTGACCGACGCCGGCGGGAATGTGTAGTTGAGTTTCCCTCCCTTGATGTCCAAGCTCTTCGTCTGCGGGGTGACGACATCCCGGTGGTCGAACGTATTGTGAGCGTGGATGTCGGAGTGGCTGAGCCACGTGGCCGAACCGGACTTCAACGCTGCGCCCCGCACACCAATCTCCGTCTCGCGTCCTTGGCTTACATGCGGGTTTACTACCGTCAAGGTCAGATCTTTGTCGCGCAGCGAGGCCGATCCCTTGAGCCCCCAGAACGAAGCAGGCTTCGCATCGCGATCGTAGTCAATGGTTGGGGCGGAGAAAATTGTGCGTAGCGCTTGTCCGCCCTGGTGCGACGCATACAGTGCGAAGACGTGCGCCACCGGCGTGACCACGAATCGATCCTCATGCGCGAGATACAGGCTGTTCAAACAGTTGATCAATTGCGCGCAAGCTGCCATGGCAACTTTTTCGGGATGGCGATTGAACGTGTCCAACGTCATTCCGCTGAAAACCGCGTCTCGCAGCGTAGGCATCTGCTCCAGTTGATCGCCGGGAGTCAGTTCGCTGCCAGGGCGATACCATGGTCCCCATTCATCGACGATCAATTTGACATGGTGTTGCGGGTCCTCCTCTCCCATGATCTGCCAGTGGCCAGTAATGAGCCCTTCCATGCGGTCCCCTTCGCGCATTAACTCATACCAATCCACTGCATCGAACTGAACCGCATCCCCTTTACCTTGATTCCAATCTTGTGTTTTGCCGCGGCTGAGGTTCCAGGCATAGTGGTGAAGCGCCCATCCATAGACTGAGCGCAGCGAGCCTCTTCCTTTGCGAGCCATCTCCTCAAAGAACCCGCGTGTCCACGCCCAATTATCGACATTAGGCCCCGACGCGATGAACGACAACTCCGTTCCAAAGCGTGGCACCCAGGTGGTGAATCGCCTGAATTCGACGGCGTACTCTTGCGCCGTAAAGTCGCCTCCACAACCCCAAGATTCATTGCCCACACCCCAATAGCGAATGTTGAAAGGTTCTTTGAACCCGGCGGACGCCCGCAGGTCCGCGAGCGTTGTACCGCCCGCAGGGGAGTTGCAGTATTCCACCCAGCGATAAAATTCCTCGGCTGGAAGGCTCCGCAAGTTGGCGGCTAGATAGGGTTCACCGCCGATGAGCTTGCAAAAATGCGCAAACTCGTTTGTGCCAAATTCGTTGGGGTCGTAGCGGTGGCTCGCGGGAGCCGCGCTCGCCTCACCCTCGGCCCAGAAGTTGGTCCGCCTGGGCCGCTTGTCGGCGGGGCCGACGCCGTCGCGCCAGTCATAACTATCAGCAAAGCAGCCGCCGGGAAACCGTACCACTGGAGGCTTGATCTTGCGCATCTCATCGACCAGCTCCTTGCGAATCCCATCGACGTTCGGCACCTTGGAGTTCGGGCCCACCCAGATTCCGTCGTACACCACGCCACTCAGATTCTCCACGAAGTGGCCGTAGATGTTCGGGGAGATCGTTCCGAGCGGTTCGTTCAGCAGAACTTCAATGCGGGCATCGGGCGTACTGGACTGGGCCCAGGCAAAGGGAAGGGAAGTCTTGGTGGCGAAAACTGCGCCCGCGCCAGCTAGACTTGTGCGAAGGAATTGTCGGCGTGCAATCATGGCAAGAGTCTCGATTCCGGCAAAATTGCCGAGAGAGATGGTAAACGTTTGCTGCGAGGGATGCTATCATTTTCTGAGATAAGGTAAACGATTGCCCGGTTTGGTATCATCGTTTGCCCACGCAGTCGGCATTGCAGCATTACCCCTACTCAATGGATATCCGGGAAATTGCCAAGCGTGCACGAGTTTCCACCGCGACCGTGTCGCGCACCATCAATCGGATTCCCACGGTCAACCCGCAGCTCGCCAAGCGGGTCTGGAGCGTCATCGATGAGCTGGGCTACTATCCCAACACCCAGGCGCGGGCGCTGGTTTCCGGCCGCAGCCGGATTTTCGGGCTGATCATTTCCGAAATCACCAACCCCTTCTTTCCCGAGATCGTGCAGGTGTTCGAGCGGATTGCGGTGCAGCATCACTACGAGATTCTGCTGACTTCGACCGGCAATGATCCCACCCACATGGAGACCGCGGTGCGGCGGATGATCGAACGCCGGGTGGAGGGCGTGGCTATATTAACCTTCGGCATGGAAGAGGGTTTGCTGGAGGACTTGAAACTGCGCAAAGTGCCACTGGTTTTCGTGGACGTGGGACCGGCACGTCCCCGGGTCAGCAATATTCGCATCGATTACCAGCACGGGATCCGGCAGGCGGTGCAGCATCTGGCGGCTCTGCGGCACCAGCAGATCGCCTTCATCTCCGGCCCGCTGCAATTGAAGTCGGCCCAGGCCCGCAAGCAGGCGTTTCTCGGTTCGATGGCAGAAATCGGGCTGGAGGTCGATCCCGCTTTGATCGTGGAGGGAACGCATACCATCGAAGGCGGAATCGTCGCTTTGGGCAAGCTCCTGGCCGGGTCGACCCGGCCGACGGCTGTACTGTGCTCCAACGACATGACCGCGATCGGGGTGATGCGAAGAGCCTATGAAGAAGGAATCCGGATTCCCTCGGATCTGTCGGTGATTGGCTTCGACGATATTCGACTCGCCCAATTCGTCTTGCCCGCGCTCACGACGGTGCAGATGTCGCAAGCAGAGCTGGCCCGTTTGGCATTCCATGCCCTGCTCACGGAGGTGCAACGGGAAACTCCATCGCCAACGGGAACGGAGTACATCCTGAAAACGCATTTGGTGCTGCGCGAGTCGACCCTTCTGGTGCCCAGCAACCAGGTGCTGGGCAACCAGAAGAATTCTTTGGGGAAAAGACCAGTCCGGCCTTAGCGGCCGTGCCGGCAGCCTAGCTAGTGACTCTACACGTCAAGGATGCCCCGGCCATCATCAACGCATACCTTCGGTGGGTTACGAAAGGAAGTCCATGGAGACCCGACGTCTTGGAAACAGCGATCTGGCGATAACACCGATCGGAATCGGCGCGTGGGCCATCGGCGGTGGCGGCTGGAATGGCAGCATGGGGCCGCAAAATGACAGCGACTCCATTCCCGCAATTCACGCGGCACTCGACCATGGGCTCAACTGGATTGACACCGCTGCACTTTATGGCCTCGGCCATTCCGAAGAAATGGTCGCGCGCGCGATCCAGGGGCGCACGCCCAAACCATACATCTTTACCAAATGCGAGCGCGTCTGGGATAAGGGCGGCAATATCGGAGCCTGCCTGAAGACGGAGTCGGTTCGCCGCGAGTGCGAAGACAGCCTGCGCCGGCTGAAAATTGACGTGATCGACCTCTACCAGATCCACTGGCCCGAGCCCGACCGGGATATTGAAGAAGGCTGGACGGAGTTAGCTCGGCTAAAAGAGGAAGGCAAGGTTCGTTACATCGGAGTCTCCAACTTCAGTGTAGAGCAGATGAAACGCGCGCAAGCCATTGCTCCCATTACGTCGCTGCAGCCGCCTTACGCAGTTGTGCGGCGTGAGATCGAGCAGGATATTCTGCCCTTCTGCCGCGGCTAGAATATCGGCGTGATCGTATATTCGCCGATGTACGCGGGGCTGCTCACGGGCGCGATGACTCGGGAACGAGTTGCGAATTTCCTTGCCGAAGATTGGCGAAAAAATCTGCCGGGATTTAAAGAGCCGGCGCTGTCTGTCAATTTGCGGGTAGTGGAACATCTGAGAGAAATTGGCAGACGGCATGGCCGCAGTCCGGGTGAGGTGGCCATCGCCTGGACACTGAACCATCCCGCGGTCACGGGCGCGATCGTTGGCTTTCGCAACCCGCAACAGGTTGCGGGCATCATCGGTGCAGCGGACTTCCGCCTCGATCCAATTGACATCGCCGAAATTGAGGCGGCTCTAAAACAGGAGAACGCGGCCTGAGGAGGTCGTAGCCGCGGGCGCTGACTCAGGGTAAAGCGTTTGACAAAAGAGAATCAGGCTCATAGGCTCGTTGTTAGTAAACGATTACTTGAGTTCATGGGAGGGTAAACCTATGCAGTCTGGAATGGATCGGAGGGCTTTCCTGAAGGCCACGAGTGCCACTGCCGCAGGCGCCTATGCCGCAAGCGTCCTTCCTGCTTGGGCCACCTCCGATTCGTCCCTGGTGGCCGTTTCTACCCCGCTGACTACTTTCGCCTATGCCGATGTCCAGTTGTTCGATGGGCCCATGAAGCGCCAATTCGAACAGAACCACGCACGGTACCAGAATCTCGACGATGATCGCCTGCTCAAGGTCTTCCGGCAGGTTGCCGGCTTGCCGGCGCCTGGAGAAGACATGGGCGGCTGGTACGACCTTACCGGATTCAGTCTGGAAGGAAACGACTTCCATGGCTTCATTGCCGGCCACAGTTTCGGACAATATGTTTCTGGACTGGCTCGCGCCTACGCGGTCACGGGATCGGAAGCCACGCGTGCCAAGATCAATCGCCTGGTGAAAGGCTATGGCGAGACGCTGGATGCCGAAAGCCAAGTTCTTCGTCGACTATCGTCTTCCGGCATATACCTACGACAAGCTGTCTTGCGGCTTGATCGATGCCCACGAATTCGCTCATGACCCGATGGCCATGGACATCCATGAGAAGCTGACCAAGGCGATGGTAGCGTACTTACCGGAGAAAGCCTTGTCTCGCGCGGAACAGCGCTCCCGCCCGCATAAGGATACGTCCTACACCTGGGACGAAACCTACACGCTGCCGGAAAATCTCTTCCTCGCGTATCAGCGCAGCGGCAAGTCTTTTTACCGCGATATGGCCAAACAGTTCCTCGAAGATGACACGTACTTTGACCCGCTCTCGCAGGGCAACAATGTGCTTCCATTCGAACACGCTTACAGCCATGTCAACGCATTCAGTTCGGCAATGCAGGCCTACATCACGCTAGGGAGCGAGAAGCATCTGCGGGCAGCGAAGAACGGCTTCGAAATGCTGGAAACGACCCAAAGCTTTGCCACCGGGGGCTGGGGACCGAATGAAGCCTTTGGAGAGCCGGGTACGGGACAGTTGGGCGCAAGCCTAACAACGACGCACGCCAGCTTTGAGACTCCCTGCGGGGCCTACGGTCACTTCAAGATTACGCGTTACCTGCTACGGGTCACGAAGGATGCGCGGTACGGCGACAGCATGGAGCGCGTACTCTACAACACCATCCTCGGTGCCTGGCCGATTCAGGCCGATGGGACGTCGTTTTACTACTCGGATTACGCGTCGACTGGCAAGAAGGTTTGGTACCGCGACAAGTGGCCGTGCTGCTCCGGTACGTTTCCTCAACTTGCGGCCGACTATCACATCAGCACTTATCTGCGTTCCGCAGAAGGCGTGTACGTAAATCTCTACACGCCTTCCACGGTGCAATGGAAAGACGCGGGTGGCCAGTACAGTCTCAAGCAGGAAACCAAGTATCCCTTCGACAACAAGGTTCAGATTCAGGTATCTGGTTCCCAGCCCAAGGAGTACACAATCTATGTCCGCATTCCCGGTTGGGCCCGGCCTAACCCAGTGGTCTCGGTGAATGGAAAGCGAGTCTCGGATGCAGTCGATCCGGGCACTTTCGCCAGCATCCGGCGCACCTGGAAAGATGGCGATCGTGTCGACCTCGAACTCCCGATGCAGTTGCGGGTAGAACCTGTCGACGCAAACCACCAGAATATAGTGGCCCTGTTGCGGGGGCCCCTGGTGCTGTTTGCGGTGGTAGATTCGCAGCCAAGCTTCGATCGCAATGCATTGCTGCAAGCCAAGGCGTCCAACAACGCCACGGGAGATTGGGTCGCGAGTGCGGTCGACGGCAGCAGCGTGACGATGCGTCCATTCATGAACATCGACAAGGAAAACTACAGCACGTACGTGATGCTGAAGTCGTGAGGGAGAGGGCCTGGCTACTTGGGCGACGCTTCGCCTTCGACTAGCTTGTAGCGGTACTGCTCGCGTTCCTCCTTCGCCGCTTCCTGACGGAGGAGGGCGAGCCGCTTGAGCAACTCGGGGATTTCGGTCCTCTTACCGCTTTTTCGCAATGCCTGGATCAGGTGGTACAGCGCGGCCTGATCCTTGGGATCGAGGTCCAGCGCCTTCCGGCATTGGGCGATGGCTTCCGGGTATTTCCCCGCCTGCAAATAGAGCTTGGCCAGCACACTTCGAGCGGGTTCTAGGGTCGGCCGTAACGCCACGGCTCTTCCGGCAGAACGCAGCGCCGTTTGGAACTCCGGCGTGGCCGGTTCTGCTCCCTTCTGTCCCAGAATGTCCGCCTGCAGGTAGAGCAGAAGTGGGTCGTTGGGTTTGCGTGCCAGCTTCTCCTGCACGTTGGCTAATGCATGGTCGAGATCGTTCTGCTGCACGGCTGCCAGTCCCTGCGCCGCTGCGCTTAAGGATTGGTTCGGATCCAGCTCGTACGCGGTTTCAAAGTCAGCCTGCGCCTTGTCGTATTCGGCGAGTTGGACATAGAGAACTCCGCGCGCAAAGTAAAGAGGCGCTGCCTTTGGCTGCAGGCCGATCCCCTCATTCACCGCGTTGATGCCCACCTCGAAGGACTGGTGAGCCGCCGAGATAGCCGCGAAGTCCAGGTAGAGATTGACGCGCTGCGGGTCGAGCAAAATGGCCTGGCGCAGGAGATCGACCGCCTTGGCGGTATCGTGGGCGTCTTCGTAGGCAGCGACGGCGAGTTCCAGAGTATCCACGTCTGGGCTGGCCCCAAGCAGCGGATCGAGGGTGGTAACCGCCACCTGCGGATGGTGAGCCATTAATTGGATGGATGCCAACAGTTGCCGCTCGCGCCGATCGCCGGGGTCCAGAGCCACAGCACGCTGGAAGACCTCGGCCGCCTGATCGAGCCGCCTTAGTCTCACCAGGCAGGTGGCGTACGCATGCAGCGCCTGGAGTTGTGTGTCGAAGAGGGAAGCGGCCTTTGCGAAATGGGCAACCGCGGCTTCGCATTTCCCCTGCTGGTACTCGAGTACCGCCAGCATGCCATGGCTGATTGAATCATTGGGTCGTAAACGTAGCAGATGTTGGAGCACAGGAATTGCCGCGGCGCTGCCCGACTCATATTCGATTTGCACCGCCCCTTGCAGCGCCGGGACGCTGTCCGGGGCTATCTTCAGCGCCTTGCGGAATGACGCAAGCGCCTGTTTCTTCTGTCCTCGCCCCACATACGCCACGCCTTGCATCGTCCATAACGTATCGTTCCCGGGGAATTCTTGGAGCGCGGGCTGAAGAAGCTCGAGGGCTTTAGCAAACTCCTCGTTCCGCAATGCCGCAGCGATGGGACCGATGCGGTCTCCCGCATTTTGGGCAAACGCAATGGAACAGAACAAGATCGGCACGACGATGACGCTCGGCTTGCGAGTGGGCAGCAATTCAGTCATTGAAGAAACATCGTAATCGAAGGCGGGCTGCAAAAATCAGAGTGCGAGGTTGGGGCTCTGGAAAAACTGGATTCCGCTATTCGTAAAAGAAACAGCTGGCCCGCATCGAGAAAGCGGGCCAGCTGCTGTGCTCTGTTGTGGGACAACTCAGAAGGAAAGCTTGCCTCCCAGTTGCCAGAATCGGGGCTCATGGGATGCCGTCGCTTGGCCGAAATTTCCATCGGGCAAATTCACGTCGACGCCGCTTCCGGCGGTGCCGTTCCATGCATAGTTTGCCCGGTTGAAGAGATTGAAAACCTCAAACCGGAATTGGAAATTGACTCTTTCGGTGATACGCGTGTCCTTGTAGAAGTTGACACTCGTCTCGATAAAGTTCGGTCCGCGGAACTGCGTCGCCTTCTCGTTTCCGTTCTGACCAAAAGCAGGAAGCGCGAAGTCGCTCTTAGGAATTGCCCCTGTCAGCCAAGCGCCATTGGTGGTTAACTGATGGTAGCTAACCGCATCCGGGTATGAGGCGGTCGTTTCCCCGTCGGCATTGTAGTTCCCGCTGCCGGCCTGGTAAGCAACGGCTGGGTCGGCTGCCGAGCAACCCGTGACGTTACTGAGCGCGCCCGATTGGCAGACCGCCAGAAAGCCATTGGTGTTGTTCACGGTTAGCGGATAACCCGACTGTACAATGCTTGTCCCGCTGATTCCCCAACCGCCGGTCAGGAAGCCCACCGCCCCTTTTCCACCATTCAGACCTTTCAGCGAATAGTTCAAGCTGAGAGAGAAGCGGTTGGGCGCATCGAAGATCGATGGTCCGTAGTACTGCTGAGGATTCAGCCCCTCAGAATTTGGATAGTACAAAGCATCGTCCTTGGAACTGGAACGGGTGTAAGACGCATCCACGTATCCACGCGAGAAGCGTCCTCTGACATCAAAGATCACAGCATCGTAATTGCCATGGCGGTCGTTGTCCGCGTAGGTAATTGCTCCGAAGCTGTGATTGAGGCGGGTCGGACTGGGAACGACTGGAGTAGCGCTGGTATTCATCTGCTGGATCAGATCGCCCGGAACGGCATTGATATCCACTCCATAGGAAACACTCCCGATGGTGTTACCGTTGCCGACGATATTGTAGGAGTGGGATCCGTTATAGCCGACGCTGGCGGCAAAGATTTTTCCCAGCTTCCGCTCCAGGGTGATCGACCATATATCCGATTTCGGGGACTTCAAGAGCGGGTTGATGCCGCCGATGGCGAAGCTGGCGCCAACCACTCCACCCTGCGAGTTTAGGCCGCCTCCGGATTGCGGCGTCGGGCCCGTACCCGTCCCGAAAGTCGGGAAGGTAAATCCAAAAGGAGGCTTGCTGCTGTTCCCGAGAACAAAGATTGGAGCTTGGGCGGAAGCTGTTCCGCCCTGAACAAAGGTCGGAGCAACTTCTCCCGGGGGGCTGCCGCGGAATTCTTCCTGCACATTCGCCTGGGTCAGCCAGTTGTTGTAGATGCCAAACCCGCCGCGCACCACCCAGTCGCCCTTTCCCGTGGGATCCCAGGCGACACCGATGCGCGGGCTGAATAGGTTGTCGACCGAGTGCAGCAGGGCGTTGTGCGTAGCCTTGGCGTAGCCATTGGCCACCTGCTGTTGTTCGGTATGTACCTGTGCCCAGGTAAAAGTTTCCGAAGACGGTCGACGGACTCTTCGACCACGGGTTGCCGCTGTCGTCATAGCGCAGGCCCAAGGTTAGCGTCAGATTCTTTCTGCGCCTTCCAAGTGTCTTCCACAAAAAGTCCGAAGGTTCTGGAAGCTGCATCCCAACTCCACAACTGCTCTGTACCGGTCGCGGGGTTGTAATAGATGCCGTTTTCGTTGGAGGGCGCATCCTGGGCCAGTGTCAACAGATTGTTGAAGGAGAATTTTGGCTGTGACCAGGGTCCCTGAAAGGGCTCGACATCATCCCCATACCAGCCTTCATAACCGAACTTCAGAGTGTGTGCTCCCTTGCACATGCGTGAGGACGTCGCGCCAATGATAGTTGTGCTGAATGAAATCGCCCTGCGCGAAACCCACACCATAGGCCTGTCCCGAATCCACATTGATGCCGTTCACGGATATGGACGGTACCGTGTAATCTTTGGCTCCGCTGCCCAGCACGCCCTCCACCCTGCTCTGACCGGCGGTAAAGTCATTCAACGTGGTCGGAGAGAAGGTGTGCGTCCAGGACGCCTGCCCCGCGACTTGCCAGGTGTTGTTCAGGGCGGAGAATTGTGGCATGGGCGACGGCGCGCCGGTCAGCAGAAGAGTGCGGAAAAGGCTGACGTAGATGCGGTCGTTTTTGAAACCCTGGTCGATGCGGGCAAAATACTGCGTGCCATTCCGTCTGGACGTTGCCCCATACGAGCCAGTGTCGATCATCGGGGTTGAGCAAGGAATGTCCTCAACGACTGTCGTCCCGCAAATTGGATTCCCATTTGCGTCCGAACCAAGAACGTCGCTCGCGGTCTGGGAGACAGTGACGCCGCCCATGCCGGAAGGCAGGTAGGTGGCTGAGCACATGGGTTCCTACCGTGTTCGGATTATTCGCCTGGGCGAACTGGTATGAACTCGGGCGCTGCGAAAGTTCACCGATCCGCCGGCGCTGGATGACGAGCGCAGCGGCTCTACCGCAAAGTAGAAGAAGATATTGTGGTGCGGAATCACCGGACCGCCAATCGCGAAATCCATGTTGTTGGAATGGAACGGCTTGTAGGGCTTCGAAACCCACAAAGTGCTGATTGGCGAACATTCCCTGGTAGTTGAAATAGTCCGACGCCGAACCATGGAACTGGTCCGTGCCGGATTTCGTGGTAAACATCGTTTGCAGTCCGGCGGCGCGGCTGTATTCGCTGGTGAACGTGTTGACCTGAATACTGGTTTCCTGGATCGATTCCGGCTGGGGAGTCAGATTCAAGACGCCTTGGCGGATTCCGCTGGTCACGTCGAGGCCATCGACAACGTACTGGTTGTTATTCTGACCCTGACCGTTGGCGCTGGCGTCTACCTGCTCTTCCGTGGAGAAGTTGTCCACACCCGATGCCGGGCTTCCGGATGCGCTGGTTCCCAACCCGGAGACGCCCGGTGCCAGCGTCACTAGCGTGACCAGGTTGCGACCGACAATTGGCAATTGCGCCACCGCCTGATTCTCCAGCGTCATTTGGGTCCGGCTGTCCGCGGTGTCAACTACTGGAGCTTCGTAGAGGTCACGTTGATAGCCTCGGTCACGGAGCCGACCTTCAGCGTGATGGGCACGTTGAGATTCTGCTCCGTGAGAAGCGTGACGTTGGCTTCAGACTTTGCAAAGCCGGCCGCTTCTACCGTGACCTTGTAGCTGCCCGGGGCAAGACTCAAGAAGCTGTAGTTGCCCGAGGCATCGCTGGTCGTAGCGGAGGTGACTCCAGTGGCTACGTTGACCAACTGGATCGTGGCTTTCCCGACCCCCGCGCCGCTGGGGTCCTGAACCGCGCCCTGAATACTGGCGGTGAACTGGGCGAAGGCCGCACTGGCGATGAACAGGACAAACAGGGCAGGGGAGAGTAAACGGCGAAACGGCATGCATCCTGGCATGGCTGTCTCCTAATCAAATGTGCTTGCGCTGGAAAATGAAGGCGCGAATAATGTTACTGTTGAGAAAACGTTTACTCCGAACGGATAATGTATAAATAGTATCCTTGACGACTGTCAAGAGCTTTTTTCGAACCCGCTCTTTTTCGGAAAGTGTGGTACCCGGAACGATCGCCGAACTTCCCTGAAGTTCGTTTACACGATGCAATTGTGACGTCGTCCCCGCGAATCTTCTAACTCCGGCTCCAGCCTTTGTTGCTCACAATTCCGGCACCTTCCCGCAGGGTTACGAGTTGGTTTGCTGGAATCTTTTTGTGCTGTTCGTGCAGACCGTTGGGCCAGTAAACTTCGACGTCGGCGACCGCGGACGCGCCCAGACCAAAATGCAGGCGCGGATCATTGCACGAATAATAGCTGGACTGGCTGAGTACCGCCTGAGCCTGCACCTTGCTCCCATAGCGCACCAGGACGCGCGCTCCAATTGCGCTGCGATTTGATTTCACACCCTCGAGTTTCACTTTCAGCCAGTTCTGCTGACCCTTCAAGTCGTTTCGCAATAGAGACGGCGGTTCGTTCATGTTGACGATCAGAACGTCCATGTCGCCGTCATTGTCGAAATCTCCGAAGGCGCACCCTCGACTGCTGTGAGGCGTGGTGATCCCTTCACCAGCCTGCGACTCCAGTTCTTCGAAGGTGCCGTTGCCCAGATTGCGAAACAAAACGCGGGGTGTCTTGTAGGGATATTGCGGCAACTTGCGCTCGACTTCCGGGTAGACGCTGCCCGTAACGAAGAGCACATCGGGGTAACCATCGTTGTCGAGGTCGACGAGTCCCGCGCCCCAACTGGTAAACCGGGTTTCGACTCCGACCTTGGCCAACCGAGTGACTTCGTCGAAGTTTCCCTTACCGTCGTTGCGATAAAAGCCACTCGTGTCCCCGATGAAGTGGGTCTTGAACAGGTCGAGGTGCCCATCAAGGTTATAGTCGCCAATACCGACGCCCATTCCAGCCTGTTCCATGCCATCGTCGCTCAACGCAACGCCGCGCATGACGCCTTCTTCCCGGAACGTCCCGTCATGATTGTTCATGAACAGCAGGCTGGGAGTGGAATCGCAGGCCACGAAGATGTCCGTCCATCCGTCTTCGTCGAAGTCGGCGGCGACCACCGTCATTCCGTAGCTCTCGGTAGCAGCCGCGATTCCCGCCTGTTTCGTGACGTCGGTGAACGTACCATCACCGTTATTGCGGTAAAGAGAATGCCTGCCAGTGGGAAGGCCGCGCGGTCCGCAATTGACGGGGATGCCCTTCCAGTTGCAGGTTGAGTTCTCGCCTGGAGCCGGGGCATGTTCGACAGAGAATCGGATGTAGTTGGAGACAAAAAGATCGAGATGACCGTCGCGGTTGTAATCAAGAAAAGCACATCCGGCTCCCCAACGAGCCGGGCCGGTTTCCGACAACCCGGCTTGCTTGGTCACATCGGTGAAAGTGCCATCGCCGTTGTTACGGTAAAGGCGATTCTGTCCGTAATAAGTGCAGAAGATGTCGTCAAAGCCATCGTTGTTGTAATCGGCGACGCACACGCCGTTAGCCCAGCCTACGGCTCGGAGCCCAGCCTTGTCGGTCACGTCTGTAAATGTTCCGTCGCGATTGTTCTTATAGAGCCGGTTGGTGGCTTCAGGCGGATCTCCCTCCAATCGCGTGCCGGAGAGCAGGAAGATGTCCATCCAGCCGTCGTTGTCGTAATCGAGGAAAGCGCAACCGCACCCATTGGCTTCCATGATGTATTTCTTCGTGTCCACACCCCCGTAAATGACCGGCGCACGCAAGCCTGCCGCGTTGGCAACGTCCGTAAAGTGCGCATTGAATGGGCGGCCTGATGGGGCCGGTTTCGCTTGGGCCTTCACGTCGCGGGAGGCAACGCCTTGTTGGCCCAGCATCTGTTGGGCGGAAGCACAGAGCGACAACACAACAAACGAACGGCGGGTAATCGTCATAAACTAGGGCCCGGTGATGAGCGCTTCTATTATGGCGGCGACCGAGCATTCGAGTAAAGGTTTACCCGAATTCAGGGCAACAACACGCGCCCTCTGCCTGTTAGTCCTGGTGAGGCCCCGGTGCCACCACCAGCTTGTACCGATTGTCCTCCGCCTCCTTTTTGGCGGCGTCCTGCCGGGCTTTCGCCAGTTGCTGCAACAGGTCTGGGATTTCGCTTCGGTCATTCGTCTTACGGAGTGCGAGGACCAGGTGATACAAAGCCGTCTGGTCGGTCGGATTGTCGTGCAAAACCAGCCTGCATTCCTTTATGGCAAGCGCAGTCTGTCCGGCCTGCAGGTATAGCTTTGCCAGAACGTTGTGCGCGGCGGTAAGAGAAGGCTGCAGGGTTACGGCCTTTCGGCCCGACTGCACCGCTTGCTGGAATTCAGCACTATCTGGCGCCGGAGCTTTCTCCGACAGAATCGCTGCCTGCAGGTACCAAAGAAACGGATCGCCAGGTTTCTTGGCCAGTTTTAATCGCACGGTCGCCAGGGCCTGGTCGGGATCGCTCTGGTTCTTCTCTTCCGCGATCATCCCCTGTGCCGCTGCGCTGAGCGCCTGGCGTGGGTCCAGTTGCTCGGCCTTTTCGAAGTCCGCTTCCGCCTTCTCATAATCGGCAAGCTGCACATACAAAACGCCACGTGCCAGATAGAGATCTGCGGCATTGGGTTCCAACTGGAGGCCGGCATCGATCATGTCGATTCCGGTCTGAAACGATTGATGGGTCATGGCGATGTTTGCAAAATCCACATAGAGACCGGTATCTCGAGGGTCTTTGACGATGGCCTCGCGGAGTATTTTGACGGCGTTGGGTGTGTCTTTATTGGCCTCGTAGGCAGCGGCCGCCAGTTGCATCGTGCTCACGTCTGGACTGCTCGCCGCCAGCAGGGGCTGCAGAGTGGCGAGGGCATCTTGGGGTTGTTCGGCTGCGAGTTGAACCGCTGCCAGGCCCCGCCTGGCACGCGGATCCTCGCGGTGAGATGTCAATATCTGTTGAAAGATGGGAACCGCCTTTTCCGTTTGTTTCAGCTCTACGAGACAAGCGCCATATTCCTGCAGAGCTCCCGGCTGCGAATCGACCAGAGAACCACTCTGCGCGAAATGCTGCACCGCTGTGCTGCAGTCCCCCTTCTTGTATGCAAGCACGGCGAGCATGGCATGGCTGGTTTGGTCGTTCGGCTGTAACCGCAGAATGTGCTGCAACAACGGAACGGCCGATGCGCTGCCAGCATCGTATTCCTCTTGGGCCGCGCCTTCGAGGGCCGGAAGATAATCGGGCGCAATTTTGAGAGCAGTTCGGTACGAAGCCAGTGCTGCCTTTTGATTTCCTATTCCCGAATAGGCCAATCCCTGGAAGAACCACAGTTGGGGATTCTTCGGGGACTCCTGGTAACGCGGGCTGAAGCAGTTGCAGTGCTTTCTCGAATTCCCGGTTCCGCAGCGCGGAAGTAATGGGCCCGACCGGGTCCGTCGGCGTCTGGGCAAACATCCCGGAGAGGAGCGTGATTAGCACAATTGTCAGACTGAGATTCTTCCAGGTGAAGACGGACATAGTCGGTTTTGAGTGCCGCTCTTAATTCCGGTCTCTCGCCTTTATACTTCATGCGAGTCCGAACCGCGTAGTAATCTAACGCACACCGGAATGCCCGTGCATCCCATGCTCGTCCGAATCTCCCACTGTCTTAGGCAGCCGCGCACGCGTCACTGTGCGTACCTGCTGCTGATCGTCTTCTTTGGGGCTGTGCTGTCACGATCGCAAGAAGTTACAGAAAGCGTCGCCATTCATGTGCGTGCCGACCAGTCGGATGGGACGATCGCCCCAATCTGGAGCTTCTTTGGATACGATGAACCGAACTACACCTACGCTCCGAACGGAAGAAAGCTCCTTGGCGAACTGTCAGCCCTCAGCCCGGCGCCGGTTTACGTGCGCGTGCACAACCTCCTCACCACGGGCGACGGCTCGGCTGCGCTGAAATGGGGCTCGACCAACATCTACACCGAAGACGCGGCGGGGAAGCCCATCTACAGTTGGGCCATACTGGATCAGATTTTCGATACGTTTCATGACGCCGACATCAAGCCGCTTGTCGAGATCGGCTTCATGCCGCAAGCACTCTCCACCCACCCCGAACCCTATCGCCACAATTTCCCACACGGTGAAATCTTTACCGGATGGGCGTACCCACCGAAGGACTACCAGAAGTGGTCGGAGCTGGTCTTTCAGTTCGTCGTTCATTTGCGTGAGCGCTACAGTGAAGCCGAGACGCGAACCTGGCTTTGGGAAGTATGGAACGAGCCCGACATTGGATACTGGAAAGGAACGCCAGAAGAATATTTCAAGTTGTACGATTTTTCTGTGGACGCGGTTTTGCGTGCCATTCCGGGCGCGCGTATTGGCGGTCCCGACAGCACCGGCCCCGCGAACCCCAAAGCCGCTGAATTCTTGCGCGAGTTTCTGGACCATTGTGCTCATCAGAAAAACTACGTGAGCGGGAAAACTGGCTCACAATTGGACTTCATCGCTTTCCATCCCAAAGGTTCGCCGAAGTGGGAGGACGGTCACGTGCGTATGGGTATCGCGCGTCAACTGGCTTCTATCCAAGAGGGCTTCCGGATCGTGGAATCCTTTCCGGAATGGCGCCACACACCGATTGTGCTTGGCGAGTCTGATCCCGAGGGCTGCGCCGCCTGCTCCGCCAAGGACAATCCCCAGAACTCATATCGCAATGGGCCGTTGTACGCAGCTTATACCGCCGAAGTGCTGGACCGGATTTACGCATTATCGGAGAGCGAACACGTTAATTTTCTTGGCGCGGTAACCTGGGCGTTTGAATTCGAGGATCAGCCGCCGTTTGAAGGCTTTCGCGAGTTGGCTACCGGAGGTTTCGACAAACCAGTGCTGAATGCCTTCCGTATGTTTGGCTTACTGGGACGCGAGCGCATAAAAGCAACAAGTTCGAGAGCTATATCGACAGAAGAGGTTGTGCGCGACGGCGTGCGGAGGCAGGCCGATATCAACGTGATCGCGACTCGCACGGATCACGAAGTCGACGTCTTGATTTGGAATTATCACGACGATGACGTGGCAGCTCCGCCTGCTTCCATCGATCTGACGGTCGAGGGCCTTGCAGCGTCAGCAACCCACGGCGTGCTCGAACACTCTCGAATCGATTCAAATCACAGCAACGCATTTACGGCATGGAGGGAAATGGGCTCGCCTCCAGCTCCTTCTCCGATCCAGAGCGGACAATTGGAGAAAGAAGGCCAGTTGCAACTCCTTAGTTCTCCAGAGCGGATACCGATCGAGAAAGGCTCGGTCCATCTGAAGTTTGCATTGCAGCGGCAAGGTCTCTCTCTGGTGCGCCTGGCGTGGTGAAGTCCTGCATAATTTAGTTCTTTTGCACCGACTTCACGACTGCGGAAAAGTCCAGGTCGCCCAGCCCTTGGTCGACGGCGTGTTTGAAAACCTCTAGTGCGGGAGCAGCAGTTTGGAGCGGTAGGCCGCATTTGGCCGCTTCGTTGATGGCGTAGCCGATGTCTTTGGTCATCAGCTTGAGTGGAAAATTCGGAGTGAAGTCGCCCGACTCCATGCTTGCCAGCATCCTTTTGATCAGCGGGCTTGCCAGGGCGCTGTTCGCCAGCACGGCGACGCATTTCTCACGATTAAGGCCGCTCCCATTGACCAGAGCGATTGCCTCGGCAAACGAGGCTGCCTCGACACCGCAAACGAAGTTGTTGATCAATTTTATGAGAGCGCCACTTCCGTTCGGGCCGACATGCAGCACCTCCCTCCCAAGAACAGACAAGACGTCACGGGCTCGGGCAAAACCTGCCGCGGAGCCTCCCACCATGAAAAACAGCTCACCGGATGCGGCATGAGGCTTGGTTCCAGTAACGGGCGCGTCAAGAAACTCGCACTCTTTCCCCGCGGCCGCAATGGCGAGCTCTCTCACCCAGCCGACCGACAACGTGCTCGATTCCAACAACAATGAACCGCGCACGGCGCCTTCCAGCGCCCCCTCGGCCCCAAGCCACATGGCCCGCGAGGCATTGTCGTCCGCAACCATACTGATAACGATCTCAGCGCGGGCCGACGCCTCACGTGGTGAAGCCGCAACGAATGCGCCGCCCTCCGAGAATTTGGTGGCCTTCTCGCGATTTCGGTTGTAGACCGACAAGGGGAAGCCCGCGGAGAGCAAACGTCCCGCCATACCTCCGCCCATAATGCCCAGACCTAGAACTGCGACGTGTGGTTTTGACATGGATCCTTCACCCTAAAGAATCGACTTCGATCAGCGTTGACGCGGATCTTGCCACATGAACCGGATTACGCAACGGACGCCCGAATCCCTCGAATGAGACCTGCATCACATCCCCATCTTCAAGTCGGATACCCTCGCCAAAACTCAAGCAATCGGTCCCGAAGAAATGCACGTGTACGTCTCCCGGGCGGCGGTGAGCCTCAAACTTAAAGTGATGGTGTTCAAGGTTCCGCAAGCTGTGGCACATCTCCGCCTCTCCGGTTAGGAACCTGCCTGACCAGAGCATGCTACCGTTCCGATCAATCTTTGCTTCTGCAGCCACCGAGGAAAACTCAGGGTCCACCACCAGTTCAGGACCGAGCGCGCACGTTCGCAGTTTCGAGCCCGCCAGGTTGAGATAGTTCTTCTTCTCGAAACCATGATCTGAGAACTCGTTGCCTCCCGCCATCCCGATGCGGTGCGGCGCTTCATCAGGCCCAATCACGTAGATGCCGGCAATCTCCGCCTCCTCGCCACCATCTTCGGCATAACAAGGAATGTCGAGCGGTTGCCCGTGTGCCCGCAATGTGGTCCCGGTACCTTTGTAAAACCACTCGGGAGGAATTCCGATCTTTCCCGGCGCGGGACGGCCTCCCTCCTTGCCCCAATGAAACATTTTCATACTATCTGTCATCTCGTGGCTCACAACCGCGTGCATCGATTGCCGGTCCCGCGCACTGCCTAAATGAGTAAGGCCGGTTCCAGAGATCATGCAACGCGAAGGCTCGTCGGGATGGTCGACAGGCGGCAACATCTGCCATTCCGACCGGCCGCTATACACCTGGTCATAATCCAGGCGCTCGGCCGTGAGTCTCTTCTTCGTAAGATCGCTGAGCTTCGCGCCAGCCTTCATGGCAGACAGCGCAAGCTCGTAAACAGAAGTGGAGCCGTCGAGCACACGCAGGTGTGGTTCTTCGACCAGCGCCACGCGTCGCACGGGGCCTTTCTTGATTTGAACAAGCCGCGTCATTCGATAACCTCGAAATCCTGCAACTTCGCTTCGTCGATGGTCAGACCGAGACCCGGCACATCGTCATCCAGATCGATGAAGCCGTCTTTCGCCTTCGGCTCGCCCTGAAACAGATACCAGAAAAGTTCATTCCCCACCTCCACATCGACCATTGGGAAGTGCTCCGCCATCGGAGAATTGAAGCTGGCCATGACCACATGATAGTTGTGCATCTGCCCGGCATGAGGAATCACAGGAACGGAATACGCCTCGGCCAGTGCCGCAATCTTGCGCGCCTGCGTGATGCCGCCCACGCGGTTGGTATCGAACTGGATATAGTCAACCGCGCGAGCCTCGAGCAAATCGCGAAAGCCATAGAGAGTAAATTCGTGTTCCCCGCCTGCGATCGGGATCCGCCCGGAGGATTTCAACTCCGCGTAGCCCTGGATGTCATCCGGAATCACGGGCTCTTCAAGCCATCGGAGGTGAAATGGCTCCAGCAGGGGAAGCATTCTCTTGGCGTAGTCGAGCGTCCAGCCCATGTAGGCATCGGCCATCACATCGATGTCATTCCCCACGGTCTCGCGGACGGTCCGAACCAGTTCGAGATTGCGCTGCATGCCCGCGGCGCCGTCCCCCGGACCCCATCCGAAGCGTAGCTTCATCGCCTTGTAGCCTTCCTGTTTGTACCGCCGCGCCTCAGCCGCGAGCTCGCCCAACTCGGTGGCATACAGACGGCTGGCATAGACCGGAATGCGGGGCTTCGTTCTGCCTCCGAGCAACCTGTACACAGGTTGCTTGGCCGATTTGCCCAGCAGGTCCCACAGTGCAATGTCGACGGCACTGATGGCCGCCATCCCGATTCCTTTGCGGCCAAACGCTATGGTCTTGCGATACATGTGCTGCCACAGGAATTCAATATCCCACGGGTTCTGGTTGATCAACAACGGCTTCAGATAGAGGTCAATCGTCTGTTTCGTGACCTGTGGGGCCAGCGCAGCATTTCCGATCCCTGCCAAACCTTCGTCCGTGAAAATCTCGACGACGAGCCATTCGTGGAAGGTGAATGTACCCATGGATGCTTGTGGCAACTGCAGCAGATCCATCGGATTCGTGCAGAAATGTGGTGGCAAGGGTGTCGTCCGGCCACGCCAACGGAACACGCGCGTGCGAACTTCTTTGATCTTCATCGCGCTCCTTGATACATCAGTCTCCGCTCAATATCTGCTGGCTCGAACATCGGGATCGCCACCAGAATCACCACGAAGGCAACAATGTGAAACATTCCGGCCAGCGTAAAAACCACACCGTAGCCAATGCCGTGGTCCAGCAAATAGCCGACCAGTTGCCCAAACGCGATTCCGCCCATCGCTCCGCCAAAGCCAACCAACCCCGCTACCGAGCCCACCACGCGGCGCGGCAGTAGATCGGTGGGTAACACCATCACCAGGGTCGACCAGGATTGCTGCCCGAAATATGCCACGCTAAAGATCACAATTGCCCACGAAACGGCGACATGGGGAACGAACATGATAAGGGGCATGACCACAGCGCTCAGCCCGAGCGCCACCTTTCTCGCCACGCCCACGGAGAACTCACGTTGCATGAGGTAACTCGACAACCACCCGCCAACCAGGCACCCGATTCCCGCCGCTGCATAAGGGATCCACGCAAAAGTGCCGACCGACTTGATGTTAAATCCGCGGGTGTCATATAGATATTTCGGCAACCAGAAAAGATAGAAATACCAGGCCGCGTCGCTAAGGAATTTCGCGGCCACCAGTCCCCAGACCTCACGAATGCCCAGCAAATCAATCCAGCGTACGTTCACTTCCGGTTCGGCAACGCCAGAGGGCTTCCCCTCCTGATGTTGCGCGGGAGTAAAGTACGACAGGCGCCACCATGCCGTCCAAACAAGTCCAAGTCCTCCAGAAATAACGAAGATCCACCGCCAACTCACGAAACTCAGGATGATGGCGATCAACGGAGGCGCCATCACACCACCAACGGCGGTTCCCGCGTTGATGATGCCCATCGCAGTCGCGCGCTCATGAGTCGGAAACCATTCCGCTACGGCCCGCGTCGCCGCCGGAAAGCCACCACCTTCTCCCATGCCGAGCAAGAACCGGCTCACGGCAAGCATTACGAAGCTCAACGCTAGAGCATGAGTCGCGCAGGCCAGCGACCAGAAAATCATGATCACTGTGAACCCAACACGCGTTCCCAGGACGTCGCTAAGCTTTCCTCCACCGGCATACATGAAGGCGTAGGAGAACAGAAATGCAGATTGCAGCGTCGAGAACTGCTCGTTCGAGAGTGGGATATCCCGCCCGATCGCACTCACGGCAACTGGAAGCGTCTGGCGATCAAGATAGCTGATCGCAATCGCCATACTTACCAGAACGGCAATTCTCCATCGCATGCAGAGTCCGATCCTCGATTCAGTGGGTCTTTAACAGGGGAGTCCGCGTTACCTCTGACTACTATCCCTTGGTTCAAGACTTGAACAGCGGAACCCACACCTGCATCGAGGTCGCCTGCCGGTTCGCCCAGGCATAGTAAGGAATGAACGTGAGTGGAACTTTCCTGGTCCTCACCATTCCTCCTGCATACCGTGGATAGAGCATGCTCGCCGACCCACTTCTGTCATAGGACACGCCGCTGTGGTGAAGCAAGAGAACCCCACCCAGCAGGTCACTCTTCATCTCGCCCTGGAACTCGGAGTCAGGGCGCTTTCCCAACTCGAGCGCGACATCGCTCAGCGTCACCCCGCTTGACTGATCGAGTTCCTCGAGACAGTAGATAAGCGGCCCACGCTGTACCGCGACTCGGCCCGTGTCATCGGCCACTCGGGGATTCGCTTCGAGGACCTGCGGAACCATTTCCATCTTCAGACTGATGCGATCTCCGCCCGACCAGCGGCGCCGTATGGGCAAATACTCGCCCGGTTTTGCGCCCGCCAGGGCTTTGCCGTTTACCGACACCTGCGCACTATCGACCCAGCCAGGAACTCGCAGATAGACCACAAACTCCGCAGACTGCGCGGGGGTTACGTTGATCTCTACATTGCCATCCCAGGGATAATTTGTTTTCTGGGTGACCTTCAGCCCCGTGCCATTCTCCAAGTGCCAATCCAGTTCGGAATTGTCATAGAGGTGCACATAGATTCCCTCGTTGTTAGTGCTGTAGAAATATCCCGGCAACGATCCAAAGGTACGCTCGAGATTCGGGGGACAGCAGGTGACGTCGTACCACGGATTCCGGATCTTATCGCCCGTTGTAGAATCGAATGCCAGCGGGTTGCGGTAGCAGTACATCGTTCCATCGAGCGACATTCCCGAATTGATGCCGTTGTACAGTGCGCGCTCGATTACATCGGTGAACTTCGCGTCTCCGGTTGCGGCCAGCATGCGCCAGTTCCACATCATGTTGCCGATGGCGGCGCAGCTCTCACCATACGCGCGGAAGTTCGGAAGTTCGTAGGCATCGCCGAAGGCTTCTCCATCGGACCGTGAGCCTACTCCTCCGGTCACGTACATCTTGGTGGTGGTCATATCGTTCCAGAGCGTGTTCAGAGTCTTCCAGTAGGAATCGTCTCCCGTCTCCATGTAGTAGTCTGTGGCTCCGCAGCACGCATACATGGCGCGAACGGCATGGCCCTCAAGTTTTTTCCGCTCCGTGAAGGGTGTGCCGCTGAACATGTAGATCGTTCGCCGCTCTGGCAGGTCCATTCGCTGGTCTCCCTGCAGGATGTAACCGGCGAGGTCGAGTTGCCGCTTGTCCCCGGTGATCCGGTAGAGTTCAATCAGCCCCATTTCAATCTCAGGATGGCCGGACACGATTGGATTCTTTGGAGCCGGACCATAGTTGGGAATGAGGAAGTCGTCGACAAAGCGGATGCCGGCATCCAGCAACTTGCGGTCGCCGGTCGCACGGTAGTAAGCAATCGCGCCTTGCAGCATGTGCCCGATGTTGTAAAGCTCATGGCCGGTCGTCTGCGTTTGCGGTAGCATCCGCTGCGACTTGCGATCATCCACATAGTAGGTGTTCAGGTAGCCATTGGGTTCCTGCACGGCGACGACCTCGTCGATCGCCTTCTCGGCGCTAGCCCGAAGCTCCGGACGATCGCCTGACTGCAGCACAAAGCCAACGGCTTCCGTCCACTTGTAGACGTCGGAATCGGAAAACACCGGGCCGTGCTGTGCGGCGTCGCTCTTGCCCACGAGCCGACGGAAATTGTTCATACGGCCATTCGCCTCGAGCAGATCGTGCATTGTGGGGATACTCTTGGTGACGTTGATCTCGCGGCGACTCGCCCAGAAGCCGCTCTGGATCGTTACGGCATGCACTGGAATGGTTCGCAGTTTGGCGTGAGGCGATTTGGCCAGGTTCTCCACGCCTTGGTCTTTCCAGCCCGGGTTGTTAGTTAAAGCGACTGCGGCCTGCGGTGAACCCGTTGCCGGCGGTACCTCTTTTCCAATCCCAGCAAATGCATCCCGTAGGGGAAGGGAAGAAATAGCGGCTGCGGCGCCCGCCGAAGTCACAAACTGCCGGCGTGAGATTTCTTGCGTCTGCGTCATGAACTTGACCTCGCACACTGGGGGTCAGGGCTTGCCCACGAGATTATAGCGCGGTCTGTAGTAATCGTTTACTCCGAGCCTCACCGGTGCAGAAGAAGTGTGAGTTGCGATGCGCATACAAGCCGCGAAGCGGCGCAAGCCGTGGGAGAAAAACCGTGAATGAGGAACATCGAAAGGGCGAAAGAAAATACAACAAGGGTTTCCGTCCCGACCAGATGGCTTCCTTCTCCCATCACGGTTCGAGGAGATAATCCTGCCTCCCGCTTATTGTGAGATTACGTTTACCCGAATGTTTACGGTATGATCGAAAACGTTTCTCGCAGCGTTATCGGCGCAGCTACTGATGACTAGGATTACAGATGAACAAACTACGCAGCCAATCGTGGTTCGGGCGACAAGATAAATTGGGTTTTCTGTACCGCAGCTGGATGAAGAACCAGGGCTGGCCTCACGACTTGTTCGATGGCCGCCCCGTGATCGGGATTTGCAACACCTGGTCCGAACTCACACCCTGCAATTCCCACTTTCGCGAGCTTGCCGAGTTTGTGAAACGCGGAGTCTGGGAAGCAGGCGGCTTTCCCCTCGAGTTCCCGGTCATGTCGCTGGGCGAAACCCAACTCCGCCCCACGGCCATGTTCTTCCGCAACCTGGCCAGCATGGATGTGGAAGAGTCCATTCGCGGGAATCCCATGGACGGTGTTGTCCTCCTCATGGGCTGTGACAAAACAACTCCTTCGTTGTTGATGGGTGCCGCTTCTTGCGACCTCCCGGCTATTGGTTTGTCCGGCGGCCCCATGCTCTCCGGAAAGTTTCATGGTCACGACCTGGGATCGGGGACTGGCATCTGGCAGATGCACGATCAGGTTCGCGCCGGCGCCATGAAACTGGAAGAGTTCTTCGAAGCAGAGAGTTGCATGCATCGATCCAAGGGCCATTGCATGACCATGGGCACGGCCTCCACGATGGCGAGCATGGTGGAAGCGCTCGGCATGAGCCTTCCCGGCAACGCGGCGATCCCGGCCGTTGATGCGAGGCGCAACACGCTCGCTCAGATGACCGGTCGACGTATTGTCGAAATGGTCCGCGGAGATCTGCGCATGTCGCGGATCCTGACTCGCGAGGCCTTCGAAAACGCGATTCGCGCCAACGCCGCGATCGGTGGATCCACAAACGCCGTGATTCACTTGATCGCGATCGCCGGTCGTATTGGTGTGCCCCTGGTTCTCGATGATTTCGACCGGCTGGGATCAACCCTGCCTTGTCTCGTGAACATCCAGCCCTCCGGGAAATATCTCATGGAGGATTTCTTTTACGCCGGCGGCCTGCCTCGTGTTCTTCGAGAGCTCAATGAAGCCGGTTTGCTCCATCGCGACGCTTTGACGGTCAATGGAAAGTCGATCGGTGTGAACGTTGCTGAGGCGCCCTGCTGGAATCCCGACGTGATTCACTCGTATGCAACTCCGTTCAAATCGCACGCCGGAATCGCCGTCCTTCGCGGAAACCTTGCGCCCGATGGCGCTGTCATCAAGCCCTCCGCGGCCAGTCCTCAACTTCTGCAGCATCAGGGAAGGGCAGTGGTCTTCGAATCGATTGAAGAGTTTAACTCCCGTATCAATGACGAGAACTTAGACATCGATGAAAGCTGCGTGATGGTTCTCAAGAACTGCGGCCCTCGTGGGTATCCTGGCATGGCCGAGGTGGGCAACATGCCTCTGCCTCCGAAGTTGCTGCGCAAAGGCGTGACCGACATGGTCCGTATCTCAGACGCACGCATGAGTGGCACCGCCTACGGTACGGTCGTGCTACACGCCTCGCCAGAAGCCGCGGCCGGTGGCACGCTGGCGCTCGCGCACTCCGGTGACATGGTTACTCTGGATGTAGCACGGCGCCTGGTTCAACTCGAAGTCGACGATGCGACGTTGGCCGCCCGACGAGCAGAATGGGTTCCCCCCGCTCTCCCCGAACGCGGATGGGAGAGACTCTATGTAGAGCACGTGATGCAAGCCCATTTGGGAGCTGATCTGGATTTTCTTGTGGGCCAAAGCGGCGCCCGCGTTGCTCGTGATTCCCACTAATCAACGGAACTGAAGGCAATGTATGACGGAACAATGGAGTCGACGCCATCTTCTCAAACAACTCGCCGCGGTGTCGGCCACTCTGGTTTTGCCAACCGAAAGCTCGGTCGCAGAGTCGGTCGCTCAGGGCGCTGATCAGAACTACGAAGTCCAAATCACCTCGGTGAGTGCACAAACCGTACGATTAACAGTGCTTCCCATCAACAACGGGAAGACAGCATCGGTTCCTCTCGATGGCTCACTCGTGCGCGAATCCTGGGGTGCTCCAATCGCGAAACTGCGTGGTGACGCACCCCCACAAACGATTCAAGCCGGCAACCTGAGGATTCGCGCGTCTTCTAATCCTCTCGCTTTTGCTATTTCGATCGCCGGCGGACTCGAGATTGAAACATTTTCCGTCGACCGCGCAACCGGGATCGTCTCTTTCAAGACCGGAGAATCCCCACTGCTGGGACTTGGGGAAGGCGGTCCGCAATTCGACCGGCGGGGTTCAATCGACACAATGGTGAGCGGCCAGGGTGGCTATAAGCTCGAAACCCACGGTGGCCGCGTTCCCATCCCCTGGCTCATCAGCACTGCGGGATGGGCTGTCTTCTTTCATCAACCATTCGGAACCTTTGACTTCACTGGAACTCAAACCAAGTTTGCACCGACAAGCCAAGACGCCGCATTCCCCCTGGATATCTTCTTCGTCGCTTCAACTGACCCAACGGTAATCATGGGCGAATATGCCCTTCTCACAGGGCACGCCGAATTGCCTCCACTCTGGAGTCTCGGATATCAGCAGTCGCATCGCACGCTTGCAAGCCGCGAAGAGGTACTCGCGGAGGCTAAAACCTTCCGCGACAAGAAGATTCCGTGCGATGCCCTGATCTACCTAGGCACCGGCTTCTGCCCTTCGGGCTGGAATACAGAAAACGGCTCGTTCTCGTGGAATCATCGAGTGTTTCCCGACCCCCAGGAGATGATCGCCGAACTGCACAAAGACAATTTCCGTGTGGTGCTCCACGACGTAATCCTTACCGACAAACTCCATGGATCTGTTCACGATTCCTGCAAATGGTCGGAGTTCGACGAACAGGAAGCGAGCTGTTACTGGGACGCCCACCGCAAAGACTTCGGCATGGGCATCGACGGCTGGTGGCCCGACGAGGGCGACCCGTTAGACATTTCCTCCCGTCTCACGCGCAACCGGATGCACTGGGAAGGGCCGCAGCTCGATCGGCCCGATGAGCGTCCTTATGCGCTTCATCGCAACGGCTACGCCGGCATGCAACGATACGCCTCGTTCCTCTGGTCCGGCGACGTGTACTCCACATGGGAGACGCTGAAGACGCAGGTTCCCATCGCCATCAACACTTCACTCACTGGCATTCCCTACTGGGGAACCGACATCGGAGGCTTCGTTCCTACGAAAGAGTTCACCGCCGAGCTCTACCTGCGATGGTTTCAGTTCGGAGCATTCTGCCCTCTGTTCCGCTCGCATGGCCGTAACTGGAAGTTGCGCCTGCCTTGGGGATGGAATACCGGCGACCCGGGTCCGGTCGAGATTCGAAACTACAACGGGGCAGCCATTCCGGATCCGAGCCAACTGCACAACCAGCAGGTCGAGCCCATCTGCCGCAAATATTTGGAACTCCGCTATCGGTTGCTCCCCTATTTATACAGCGTCGTCCGTGAGTGCACCGTCACTGGCCTACCTGTCATGCGTGCCTTGTGGCTCCATTACCCCGGCGATCCGAATGCGGTTGCGTGCCCAGACCAGTACCTGTGGGGTCAGAATATTCTGGTGGCGCCCATCGTGGAGAAAGGAGCAACGTCTCGCAAAGTCTACCTGCCACAAGGTGCTTGGTATGACTTCTGGACGCGAGAGAAGCTTGAGGGCGGCCGCGAATTCATGCGCCCGGTCGATCTGGAGACCATGCCGCTCTACGTACGGGCCGGAACCATCCTCCCTCTCGGTCCCGTGAAGCAGCATACCGGCGAAACAGTGGATCAACCGCTTTCCATTTCCATTTATCCCGGCGCCGACGCTTCGTTTTTGCTCTATGAGGATGACGGCCGCTCCTTCCGCTACCGCCGCGGCGAATGGATGGGAGGGGAGCTGCACTGGGCGGATACGAGACGCGTACTCACTTTGCGTCTTGCGTCAGGTTCCCGTATGCTCCCACCGTCCCCCAAGCGCATCGAAGTCAGACTCGATTCGGCTGTGCAGACCCTTGATTTTGATGGCAGGCCGCTTGAGCTGTCTTTCTAGTCCCTCGGGCTTTCTGAACTCCCAAGTTCAGCGGCTTAATGCTGCTTAGAACCCCTCCGCGAGCCCTTTACCGGGTGCCCTTGCTGGGGGGAGGATTCATAGCCATGCGGCAAGATGTGTTCCTTGTCGTGGGCGGGTTCGATTCGGGTATGGTGCTGTGGGCAGCGAAGATTCCGAGGTCTGCGTAAGACTCCGGACACTTGGATACGAATGCATCGTCGTTCCCGACCTTGAAGTGGCTCATCGTTTTCGTAAGGAGCGTGCCTCTAGGGTCGATTGGGAGCCCGTACTTTACAACCGGCTCCGCCTCAACCTCAAGGTAGGTCCGTCGCCTAGTGGCGGGCATCTACGGTTGAGGTTTAGTGGGTGTGGGTCGATTCGGGCATCACTACTTATCGGTGCTTGGACGGCTTGCAGGACTCGTTTACCTGCGCCGCGGCAGTGACTTCATGTATTCGACAACATCGCTCTGTTCCTGGGTTGTGAGGCCGAGGCTAAAACAAGTGTCGTAGTGAGTCATAACCTCGGCCAGTGTCGCGAATCGAGCATCGTGATAGAAGCCGCCCTTGGTGTGGGTCTACAGCCCGTTCAGAGGCGCAGTCCTGTACGCATGATCGGGCGCACGATTCGCCTGGAAGTCATCTACACAGACCTCGGAGGCTTTATGCATGTTCCAGCCGGGTTCCGTGAAAACAGGCTTGGTGTGACAGGTGCTGCACTTTGCTTTGCCACTGAACAGTTCGCGGCCACGATCTGCGGCAGCGTGGTCGAAACTGCCTGAAGGCGGCGCTGGAGCCGGAATTGAGAGTTGGTAGAGATGCAAAGCAGGTAGTTCGGAAGTGATTCGATCCGGACTGTTGTGCACGTGGCTGAAATGGTTGGCCGCGGCGATTGGAAACTGCGCAGCGTCGTCCAGACGCGAATCATCGAAGTTCCCCTTGCCGCGCATTTCCAGATTCGCAACCAGAGCGTTCCAGTGCGGCACTGATCCCCATCCTGTCCATGTGTGCAAATTGATACCAGCCAATCCGAAAGCGGGCGGAATTAGAGTCGCAGCCGGTTTGCCATCCGGACGGACTGCGTTGCCGTCCAGAAGCAATTCAGCATCGAACTTTCCCGGTCCCCAACTGTTTAGTACCGTGCGCACAGCGGTCTGATCCGTGCTGAGCAGATCGGCAGTGGGCTGGAGGTTGGGAGCAGCGGCAATTATCGCCCCGACATTCAGATCGCGGTTGGCCCAGCCGTCTAGCCGGCGGCCGATGCCAGGCGTGAGCGCGTTATCGACTGTGGAATGACACAAGGCACACTGAATTCCGACTGATTTCAAGCTGTCATCAGACTTGAAATGCCCGGTCACGCCTACCACGGCGTTGAGCTTCAACAGAGCTAGTGTCACGGCAGGATCGTTGAGGTCTACTTTGCCCTTCTTGAGTTGTTGCACCAGCGAAGGCGGCAACGCGTCCAGGTCAACCTTCAGACCTAAAGACAGTGCTGTGGCTGGGCTGATACCCGGACCAGTTCCGCCGAGCTTAGCTCCTTCGATCGCGTCATGAAGGCGCAATGTATCGCCCCACCAAGCCTCATCTCCGAAAGTGTCGAAGCGGAATGTCCGCATGCCTTTCTGAATCTGGAGATCATTGCCGGGTTCTTGGCCTTTAAGGAAATGCGCAGCCAGAACGACGCAGCAAGACAGAAGAATCGCTGCCGTTATTTTTCGATTTATGACTACCTCTGTTTTTCTTCCACTAGCGCGAAGCATAAGCGCCAGCGCGACTCCGAAATGTCAATAGAATGTCAACTTAGTGAGTGTTCACTTGTGACCAGATCTTGCCGTTCATTCCAAGTCCAGCGCAACGATTTCGTTGCCGAATCAAAGCCTGGTTGCAAGTATGTTTTGCATCTCTTCTCGCCATCGAAAAGGCGGCTTATGAGTGTCACACTTGCTGATGTGAGAGCGTCGCATTAAGCAGCAATCGCTCTCAGGCCGTTCGTTTGGTGCCTCGCTACGGAGAGCGTCTCTGCGGACTTCAGTGATCCGCGCCAGTACAAAAGCCGCCAAGGCCATCTCTACATCTCGCACCGCGATATCGAAGAACATTCCCGTGGAGACGAGGTTGATGGCGATAAGTACCAGCCATGCTGACGCCACATACGCTCCCACGCGCGTCCACTTGGTCAGAATCGCCAGCCCCACGATCATCTCAATGACACCGACGATGTGCATGAAGGTTTGTCCGCTGAATGGCAGTATCTTCAGAGCGAGGGCACTAATGTACCCAGTCCAGTTGGTTAAGAGGTTGAAGTACTTGTCGAGGCCTGCCAGGAACGGTCCGACCCCAAGTCCGATCCGCAGCATCCACCAGCCCTGGTCCAGTCGTGAATCAAGTCCCTTGTTCATGTGTGCCGCCTCCAAGAGAATGGAGTCGGCAGGAGCGAATCGGTTACAGACCGACACATTCCATTTCTCCGCCTGAGCTGCGTCGGTTTGATCTGTAACCTTTATAGCTGTCGTGACTCCATCCATATGGAGGGTCTGTATGGTCAGCCCAGCGGAAGTGGCTATTTCGCAAGAGCCCTTGAGTGACGAAGAAGTTGTGGCCCGAGTGTTGGCGGGCGAGACCGGACTATTTGAAATCGTTATGCGCCGTCATAACCAGCGGCTCTATCGCGTGGCTCGGGCTATTCTGCGAAACGATGGCGAGGCTGAGGATGTAATGCAGGACGCCTACGTGCGCGCGTATGAACATCTGGACCAGTTTGCCGGGAGGGCAAAGTTTTCCACCTGGCTGACACGCATTGCGGTGCACGAAGCGCTGGCGCGACAGCATTGCGGAAACCGATATCAGGAGTTGGAACCAATGTCAGAACGGGAGGGAGACCCCATGGATAGGTTTGCCTCTTTGGCGCCGGATCCTGAACAGCAAGCGTCAAACTCGCAGATTCGTAGGTTGCTGGAAGAAGCGGTCGAAAAGCTGCCGGACACTTACCGAACCATTTTCATGCTGCGCGACGTAGAAGATATGAGCACGACCGATACCGCTGATGTCCTCGAAATCACCGAAGACAATGTCAAAGTCCGCCTCCATCGAGCGCGGGCGTTGTTACGCAAGAGTCTTTACGCGCGTGCTGGAATGGAAAGGAAAGAAGCGTTCACTTTTCATGCTGTGCGGTGCGATCGTGTTGTTAAGAATGTGTTTGAAAGAATTCAGAATCGCGTCTCGAAAACCGAGGACTCAGCGACGAGCATGCTGTGACATTCGGTCTCTGAAACTGCAGCCGCTATATCCCGAATTTCCCACGTCCTGGCCTTTCACCAGTTGGCCGTCGAGTCGCTTTGGCAGAATGCCGCGTCGTGAGATCTATCGAGCTCTGTGCAATGTTGACCAGTTTTGATGCAACATATCGTCGATCATCGTCTTCTAGGCTCTCCGAGCCTTCAGGCATGCACTGTCGCCTCATGGTTCAGGTTTAGTGGCTTGCACATAGGTGCGACGGAGACGCACGGTAGGAAAGTGTTCATCATGGCCACGAATCTTACCCCTTGCCATCCCGGTGACGGCATTGAAGCATTGAATCGATTGCGCGGATTAGCGGAACCTCTGCTGCAAATCGACTTGGATCGTGAGTTGCAGCAATTGTTGATGCTCGACTGCGGAGTATTGCATGACGTCGAAGCGCTGGAAGAGAGTGCCTTGCTGTTGACCATCTCGTGGCGAAGAGAGAAAAGCGCCTCTGAATCGTTTTCATCCTCTCAGCGGCTGTTAGACGAAGAGGCTGTGTCGCGGATGGATGACGAAGGTGGCGCCCCTGACGTGGCCAGTCGACCGGAACCGTTACTGTTGGAGCTAAGCGCAAACTCGGGTTTGAAAGGCGAGCGATGAGGCGAACCGTTTTCCTGGCGGCAATGAGCTTGATGTGCGTGCTGAGCGTGAGCGCCCAACAACATAACATCGACACCCAGAAATCCACGTTAACGATCCACGTAGGCAAGACGGGAGTATTCTCAGGGTTGGGACACGAGCACGAAGTGCACGCGCTGATTCACAGCGGCACGGCAGACACAGGCTCGCATCCTGCGGTTGAAATACACGTGGATGCGCGTGCGCTGCGCGTGATCGACAAGGGCGAATCCGAGAGCGACCGCGCCCAAGTGCAGCAAACGATGCTAGGGCCGGAGGTGCTCGATAGCGAGCATCATCAGGAGATCGTTTTCAAATCCACAGGCGCGGAGCCTGCCGGTCAAGGGCGGTGGACGCTGCATGGGAATCTGACGTTGCATGGGCAGACGCGGCCGGTCACGGTGCACGTGGCGCTAAAGGACGGCCGTTACACCGGCGAGACCATCGTGAAGCAGACCGATTTCGGGATCAAGCCTCCTGGAAAAGCGGGCGTCAGAGCCAAAGACGAAGTGAGAATTGAATTCGACGTCCGGCTGGCGTCGTAAGGCGTGAGGGGCCGGTGGCCCTACTCTAATAACGGTGATAAAAGCATGGCTGCTAGAGAAATTCCGATCGTCGATTACGAATCCAAGTTGTTGAGCCGAGTTGAAGTTGCGGA
>CAVRCR010000015.1:0-61416 GCA_963719615.1 uncultured Acidobacteriaceae bacterium
ATAACCCAGCCTCTAGCTCCTAACTCTTAGCTCAAAACTTGTCATCCTGAGGCGCCGCCTTTTGGCGCCGGAGGACCTACGCAACTTCACATCTACTAGTTCAGTAATACTGATACAGCTTTTTAAACTTGTGCCGCAGCCCGATGTCGACGCCTTCCAGTTGCGACAGATAAAACTCACGCATCAGCGCCTGATCAGAAACCGGTAGCGAGCCGTACAACTGCCGCGCATCCAGACCTGCCTCACCGAAGCCCTCGAGCACCCGCTGCGCCAGCACTGCGTCGAAGTCCCGAACGCGAATCCCTTTGCGGTCCAACTGCTTGAGGAAACGCTCGGCCTTCTCGGGCAGAAACGCCTGCTCCACTGCCGCTTGCAGCCGGGCGAACTCCGGTTCCTTCTGAACCTTGATGGCAGCCTGTTCGAATGCCACGGTCATTCCTCTGCTAGATCCCTCGCCAAAATCGCTCGGGATTTCGGCTGCGGTGTCCCGTCTTCGCTATGGCTCAGACTCACGCCCGTAACACGCCTCAACTCTGGAGCGGGAGACGGGAATCGAACCCGCGACCAACAGCTTGGAAGGCTGTGACTCTACCACTGAGTTACTCCCGCCCTTCCCGGCACTCCCGTGGAGACGCAGCTTGCTGCGTCATCCCGGCCGTAGAGACGTAGCACGCTCCGTCTCTACGGCAAATCTCTGGAGCCGATGACCAGGATTGAACTGGTGACCTCTCCCTTACCAAGGGAGTGCTCTACCAACTGAGCTACATCGGCCCGAAAACCAGCCGTCAGCTATCAGCTTTCAGCCTTCAGCTAAACCTTACTCCGCGTCTTTGTCCGGATGCAGCACATCGTTACGCCGCAACCAACTCTTTACCGCGAACAATGCGAGGATCGCGAATGTGACTCCTCGTATCCGCGAGTCACTAATCGTGAACCAGGTCAGGACGCCAAGCCCAACATAGGCGATTAAAGCTCCGGACAAGCGCCTCATACTAGTTCCCTCGCACAAAGCGCTCGGGATGTCGCCAGCGGGCTCCCAGCCTCCCCTTCGGCAAGCTCAGGGTCGGCTTCACGCCCGCTAAACGGCTCAACCTGGTGCACAGGGAAGGATTCGAACCTTCGTACCTCGCTAGGAGGGACAGATTTACAGTCTGTTGGCTTTAACCACTCACCCACCTGTGCAAACTTTCGGGCGATGCGGCCTTCGCACTTCGTCCAGCAGCCACTATTTCGATCCGCTGGATAGCGCTCACGGGAAACCCGCAGACCACCGTCACAACATTTTTCGCAAAACAGGGAAACCAAGGTTCGCGCAAACTGCGTCGCGAATTACCACTACACGCCGGAAAAGTACCGAATGGAGTGCGTTTGGAAAAGCCTGTTGCGCCGCTACCGAGTCCGCCGCCTGCCGGAAAAATTCTGTTCGTTCTCTGGAGCTGGCGAAGGGATTCGAACCCCCGACCCTCTGATTACAAATCAGATGCTCTACCGACTGAGCTACGCCAGCAATACTGGGGATAGACGCGCCATCGCGCAAGCTTATCCCTCGGATCCCTGCCAGATGTCCGGGACAATTAGTTAAGTTATCACAAGGGGAAGTTGGCGTGCAAGCAAACCCTCCCCCGGAACAGCGATTCCGCAAAGTGCCATCTTCCCATCGAGTACGGCGCTGATTTGACTCCGGTTGTGGCAGGCAAGGAAGCTGGAGCGAGTTGGAATGCTCGCAGGGTGGAGAATGCGCTTGATTTTTAGAGTCGGCAGGAATACAGCGTCAGGGCGTCAAGACGGACACCCGAAAAGATTGCCGGACACGACCCAGGCCAGGCACGGCGGCTCGATCAACTGGTGTTGGGCGAAAGCGCGAGGAACCAGTAGGCGAAGCGCTTGGCCAGCTCATGAAAGGTGTCGCATTTTCGGCGAGCATGGCTGCGGACTTGGCGGTGGTAGAAGACCAGGGACAGGGTATAGGCGAGAAACCGGATCATGGTCAGCACCACCAGGGCGGTGGTTTGGTGGACCGCGGGGTGTTTGAGATGACAGTCGGTGGTGATGGTCTGAAAGACTTCGGTATCGATTCGCCAACGACTGCGACTCAACTGATGAAGGAACAGAGGCGAGATCGAGCCCAGTTCGAAATTGGTGGCGTAGAAGTTGGTGCTCGGTTGCGACATCGCCGTCTTGCCTTTCATTCGAGTAGCGTCTTTTGCGCGGACCGTGACCCGACGCTGTTGTTCGATGCGAACCGTTTTGACCACTCGTATCTGGCGATCGGCGACCGGCCAATCGACCTCCGGCAAATGCCAGTATCGAATCTCCCGGTCCGGTTCCTCCTGAACGCCGATGGGAGATTCCTGGGTAAGACGCTCCGCCTCGCGCAATAACTCGGGCTGGTTCTCTTTTAAGGTGAAGGCCCAAACCAGACCCAGACGTTCCACTTCTTGAACGAAGGGGGCTTGCAGATACAGAGCGTCCCCCACCAACACATCCAGGAAGCGGCGGCCCAACTGCCGAACCAGATCTTGCACCAGAGCCAGGGCGCAGGCGACCTCGCTTTCCCCATTTTTCTGAAAGCGGACACCCAAAGGAATAGGGGACTCTGTGCTCACCAGGACCACGACGACGATGCGGTGATAATACTGAATCTCGGTTTGCATCTCGCCGTTCACCTTGTGCTGCACCTCGCGCTCCATACAAGCCTGGCAACAGCGGGCAAACGAACTGCAGATTTCAATGCCATCGACCGCTCCCACCACCAATCCGCGGGACCAATCGGAGCGCAGAACTCCGTTGCGTTTCAGGCGGCGAGCAATTTCACAACCCAGCGCGAACACGGGTTCGGGAGATTGTCTTTCCAGGGTGTAGCCCAGGGTGTCATCACTGATCGGTCCAATGCGTTGGCGCAGCGCCCCATGGTGACATTCGGCCTCGATCTGCAGCAGGCTGGGAATCTGCATGGCCGCCCCCAAGAAGATGGCGTCAAACACCTTCTTCCAAGAGTGCTGGGGAAACTGCCGTCCCTCGGGTAAAGCGCTGACCAAATCCGAGAAGCCAAACACCTTGTCGAGATAGGCCTCGAACCGGTGCCGGTGCCGGCTCAAACTGGGCGGTCTTTCTTTTCTTGTAGAAACCGCTTCAGGTTGAGCTTGCAGATGGTGGCGGCGGCGGCATCAAAGCGGCGGCGCATCTCGATCTTTTGGCGCACCTTGTCTACCAATTCCGCCGGAATGTTGAGCGCTTTGGGCTTGCCGTCGATCAGCACCGAGATCTGAAATTGTGAATGCAGGCGTTTGCCGTCGGCGCAATGACAGTTGGGCCGGCCGCAGGCACGTTTGCGTTCGACAAAGGAGCCGGGCAGCATTTCGCGGAGCGCCCCGAGGCTGCGCATGAGTTGGCCGCGCAGTTCCAGGTCGGGTTCATGGGGAGGTTTCATATATGACACTCATAATAGTGTCAGATACGTATAAAGTCAAGTACCCAAAAAGATTTGCAAGAATGCCGTCAAACTGAAACTGGAATGGAAAACCCCGGCCAACAAACGGACTGACGCTAACGACACCCCTACCTTAAGGAATCACTGTCCCCCGGAACGGAGTCGGGAACCTGAGGTCAGGTTCATCAGACGGCAGCCCCAGCCATCCCAATCCCGGCGGCGGAGCCCAAGGTGCTATCATTTCACTCCTGACCGCATTTCATGCGAATTAGACGCACTCTGCCCATCGCTCTAGCGGTAGTGATGGTAGCCGCGGCGGTGACGGTTGCCGTCCAACTGCGAAAGATCGCCCCGCCAGAGGCGGCGCGCCTTCTGCCCGGGGCGGATGCGTTCCTCTACGCCGACTTTGGCTGGCTCCGGAGGGTCAGTTCCAGCCCGCTGCCTGCGGTTTCGCACGATCCGGAATATGAGCGGTTCATCCAGGAGACGGGTTTCGAATTCGAGCGAGACCTCGAGGCGGTCGCCTTTGCCGCCCATTATCCGGCCAACTGGCCGGGGGGCGGGACCGCCAGGACGGCGCCGGAGCCGCGTTTTTCCGAGGTTTTTGTCGGCAAGTTCGACGGCGAACGGCTGGCCGTCTACCTTAAGCACACGGCCCAGGCGGTTGAGAACTACAACTCAGTCGACATTTATAAGATACCGTTGCAGGGCCGAAGCTTCCGCGTCGCCATTCTGAGCGTCGATTCGGTAGCGGCGTCGAACCATGACGATCCGGGCGTGATCCGGGGGATGATCGACCGGTCGCGGCGGCTGGCCTCTCCCTTTGGCGGACCGGCTTTCTTGCGCAAGTACTACAAGCGCGTACAACTGGCCAGCCCGCTGTGGGCGGTGGCTCGCATTGAACCGTCGGCCTCTGACTTCAGTGGATGGTCCGCGGTTTTTCCCAAGGCGGCTGACCTCGTGATTTCCGCCAGCTACAACCCTTTGCATCTACCGTTGCGCACCGGGGCGCTTCACTTGCGGGCGGAGGCCTGGGCCGGCAGCGACGCGGACGCGCGCAACATCACTGATAAGATGACTGTGTTTCTGGCCATGTTTCACAGCGCCGAAGTCTCGGTTGGATCGGCGGGCAGCGACGCCGATGTGAAAGCTCTCTTCGACAGCCTGCAGGTGCGCCAGGAAGGCAGCCGGGCCGTGCTCTATGCCACGTTGCCGACGAGCGTGTTTCGTAAATTCGTGGAAGCTCCGACTCAGATGCCGTCGCCAAGCGCTCCGGAAGCGACCATGCCGTCCAAATCCCATTGAACCTGCCCTTTGACTTGTCAAAGAATCGCAGATGGGTGAAGAAATGCAACTTAATCGTCCTTCGTACGTCTTAATTCTGATGGCGTAAGCACGCCGCATTTACAATAAGAACGATGTCGAGCCTCCCACTGCCCATTGCCGCTTTCGTCGCGGGATTGATCTCGTTCCTATCGCCATGCGTGCTTCCGCTGGTACCGGGGTACGTTTCGCTGATCTCCGGCGCAGGCGTGGAGGAGTTGAAGTCGCCGCAGGCCCAGCTCATGCGCCGGGTCATGGTGAATTCGGTTGGGTTCATCCTCGGCTTCAGCGTGGTGTTCGTGACGTTGGGGGCGATCTCGACCGAGATCGGGCAACTGGCGGCGCGTTACAAGCACACCCTGTCGATCGTGGCGGGAGTCATCATCATTATCTTTGGGGTGCACTTGACCGGCATTTTTCAGATCAAGTGGCTGTTGCAGGATGCGCGGCTGCACAGCGTGAAGGGAAGCAGCACGCCGATTGGCGCGTTCGTGATTGGATTCGCCTTCGCCTTCGGCTGGACCCCGTGCCTGGGGCCCATTCTGACGGCGATCCTTACTCTAGCCAGCGAGCAGGACACCCTGGTGAAGGGAGTCCTTCTGCTCGGAGTTTATTCGCTGGGGCTGGCGGTGCCGTTTCTGTTGACCTCGCTGTTGATGGAGCGCTTCCTGAAGTTCTACAGCCGCTTCCGGTCGCACATGCACGCGATCGAAGTGGCCAGCGGCGGGCTGCTGATCGCGCTCGGAATCCTGCTGGTGCTCGGACGCTTTACGTTGATTTCGAGCTGGTTGTCGTTTCTGAATCGTTTTGCGTTGTAGTAGAGGAAATGGGTCTATGCCTGAAGAAACTCGAGCGCTCTGTCCAAACTGTAAGGTGCCTTTGGAAAAGAGCATAGAAGACCTTAACCGCGAAGCCGCGACTACCGGAGCAGTCCAGTGCGAGGCGTGTGGTGCCAAGTTCCAATTGTCGGATGTCGTTGGCGAAAATCTGAACATGGAACCAGCAGTGGTCGAGGCAGCGGTGCCTCAGCGTCAGGGTGGCCGGAATCCATTCGCCCTGGTCGTGGTTACGATCATCGCGACCGGGATGCTGTATTTCGGCTTCTCCATGTCTCGCCGATCCGGCCCGACGCACCCGTTGGGTATGGCCCATGGGACGGCCGCTCCTGACTTCACGCTCGATTCGCTCGATGGCCAGAGCATGCGCTTGTCGGACCTGCGCGGCAAGGCCGTGCTGCTGAATTTTTGGGCGACGTGGTGCGGGCCATGCAAGATCGAGATGCCGTGGTTCATCGAATTGCAGAAGGAGTACGGCCCGCAGGGATTGCAGATTGTCGGCGTCGCCATGGACGATTCGAGCAAGGAAGACATCGCCAAATTCGCCAAAGAAATGGGCGTCAACTATCCCGTGCTGCTGGGGAAGGAGGCGGTGGGCGATGCTTACGGAGGCGTCCCTGCGCTGCCGGAGAGCTTCTTCATCGGGCGCGATGGCAAAATTGTGGACAAGATTATCGGGCTGAAGGGCAGGGGTGAAATCGAGGAATCCATCCGCAAGGCGCTGGATACACAGACGGGCGCGAACTCCTCGGCTGCCTTGGCGGCTCCGCAGGCTCAGAACTGACAATAGGAAGCGCGCGGCGGTCGCTCTAATATTGGTTGCGGGATGATGTCGCGAGCCCACAAGCCGACTCTAATCTGCGTTTTCGCTCTCCTCGCAGGAACAGCTCTGACCCAATCGGGCAAGGCGCCCTCGGTGACATTCGCATCCGTACCGCTGGTCACGGCTCCGCGGGCGGCGCAAACCATGGTGAACCTGAATTTCCGGGTGGGTTCCGGGTTTCACATCAACTCGAATGCGCCGAAGTCGGAGTTCCTGATTCCCACGAACCTGAAGATGGACCTGCCGACTGACATCGTGCTGGGGAAGATCAAGTACCCGGCGGGGAAGGATCTGAGCTTTCCTTTTTCGCCCGACGAAGAGCTGAATGTCTATACGGGAGACTTCACGATCGCCGTCGCCGTGCATCCGCTGCACTCGGTGGTGCCGGGGAAATACGTCATGCACGGCGTTCTGCGTTACCAGGCTTGTGACAACGCGCAATGCTTTCCGCCTAAGACCCTGCCCGTGAGTTTTGAGGTGAAGGTCGTGAAAGAGCCGCCGGGGCCGAGACACAATCCGGCGCAGAGTCCGCACGTGCATAACTAGCTCTTGGCTCTTAGCTGTTGGCTCTTGGCTTACCGTAGTCTGGGCGGTATGACGCTTTGACTAACCCCATCGAGCGCCCTAAGATTCCTCCTCATGAAACGACAGCTTCTGGGGATGCTCTTGATTCTGGGCTTGGGCCCGACCTGCCTAGGCCAATCGTCGCCTGCATCGAATTCGCTGTACCTCGATGATGTCACCGTGATCGATACTACCGGCGCGGCTCCCCAACCGCATCGCAGGGTGATGGTGCGCGACGATCGCATCGTTGCAATCGTGCCCAGCGCGGAACTGGAAAAAGCTGACAAGCTGACTGGAACCCGGATCGATGGCAGCGGCAAGTTTCTCATTCCCGGTCTCTGGGATATGCACGTCCACATGGTGTTCGGCGATTGGTTCCCACGCGGAAAAGAAGTCACCCTGCCGCTGTTCATCGCCAATGGCATCACCGGCGTGCGCGACATGGGCGGCGAGTTGGAAGTGCTGCAGCGGTGGCGGAAGGAAATCTCGACCGGAACGTTGATCGGCCCGCGCATTGTGATGTCCGGGCCGATGCTGGATGGCCCGCAGCCGCGATTTCCCAGTTCGATCGCGATCAAGACTCCCGAGGACGGCCGCCGCGCGGTCGACGACCTAAAGCGGCGCGGCGCGGACTTCATCAAGCTGCAGTCGTTGATTCCGCGCGAAGCGGTCTTCGCGATTGCCGACGAGGCCCAGAAGCAGGGGATATCCTTCGTCGGGCACGTGCCGGATGCAGTACGGGCGTCAGAAACCTCGAATGCAGGGCAGAAGAGCTTTGAGCATTTGATCGGGATCTTCGAAGGCAGCTCGCCTCTGGAGGACCAGTTCATCAAGGGTCCGAAGACCGAGAGCCAGTTTCTTTCGACGTACGACCCCAAGCGCGCCGCGGCGCTCTTCGCGCTGCTGGCCAAGAATCATACGTGGCAGTGTCCGACGCTGGTCTGGGAACGCGGGGGGAACCTGATCGACGAGAAAGATTTCGCTCACGACTCTCGCGCCAGGTTCGTGCCCGCGTACTGGAAAGATGTGACCTGGAAGCGGTTCACCGAGCAGGTGATGCACGAATTCAACACCGACGATCTGACCACGCGAAAGCGCTTTGTGGAAAAAGAACTGGAGGTCGTGAAAGCCATGCACGACGCTGGAATTCTATTTCTGGCCGGGACCGACACGCCTCCCGGGGTCTACGTTTTTCCCGGCTTCAGTCTGCACGAAGAGTTGCAGCGATTCGTCGCGGCGGGCTTCACGCCGATGGAGGCGCTGCAGACGGCCACGCTGAATCCCGCGAAGTTTCTCGGCATGGAGGACCGGCTGGGCACGATCGAGAAGGGAAAGCTCGCCGACATGGTGCTGCTCGATGCCAACCCACTGGACGATATTCGCAACACTCAGAAGATCGCGGCGGTCGTCGTAAACGGCCGCTATATGTCGCGAGCCGAGCTGGACAAGATGTTGGGGGACGTAGAGAGGGCAGCTAAGGCAGAGTGAGAGAATACCTGCAGTCCATTCGCATAGACAATCGCTTGTCATCCTGAGCGAGACGCCTTTTGTCTCGCGAAGGACCTATGTAAGCCCAGCCGATTGCATAGGTCCTTCGGCGCCAAAAGCTGCGCCTCAGGATGACAAATAGAGTCCCTTTCGGATTGGAAAATGTACACCAGTGGTCAGCGTAAATCCGAGAGTCGTCGGAAAATCACTTCAGCCCTTCCCGCCCTGTTTTTTCTCTACCTTCGCCCATGTGTCTTTGAGCGCGACCGTACGATTGAACACCAGCTTTCCCGGCTTGGAATCAGGATCGGCGCAGAAGTATCCGAGGCGTTCGAACTGGTAGCGGTTGCCTGCCGCCGCGTTCGCCAGCGACGGCTCGAGTTTCGCGTTGGGGATGACTTCGAGCGAGTTCGGATTGAGATTCGCGGTGAAGTCCTGACCTTCTTCGACTTCTCCTGGGTTTTCTTTCAGAAACAGGTTCTCGTAGATACGTACTTCGGCGTCGACCGCGTGCGCCGCCGAGACCCAGTGGATCGTCGACTTCACTTTGCGTCCGTCAGGAGCGTTGCCGCCGCGTGTAGCCGGATCATACGTGCAGTGAATTTCGACGACTTCACCCTTGTCGTCCTTCACGACGCTCTTCGCTGTGATGAAGTAGCCGTAGCGCAGTCGCACCTCGCGTCCGGGCGCGAGGCGGAAATACTTCGGCGGAGGCACTTCGCGGAAGTCATCCTGCTCGACGTAAAGCACGCGCGAGAACGGCACCTTGCGCGAGCCTGCGGCCTCATCCTCAGGGTTGTTGACCGCCTCCATCTCTTCGACCTGGTTCTCCGGATAATTGTCGATTACAACTTTCAGCGGGCGCAGCACCGCCATCACGCGCGGCGCTCGCTTGTTCAGGTCCTCACGCACGAAGTGCTCGAGCATTGCCAGCTCGACGATGCCATTGGTTCGCGAGACGCCGACGGCTGCTACGAAGTGGCGAATCGCTTCGGGCGTGTAGCCGCGGCGGCGCAGGCCGCCCAGCGTGGGCATACGGGGATCGTCCCAACCGTTCACCCGGCCTTCCTCAACCAGGCGGCGCAGCAGGCGCTTGCTCATGATCGTATAAGTCAGGCTCAGGCGGTCGAATTCGATTTGCTGCGACGGGAAAATCCCCAGCTGTTGGATGAACCAGCGGTAGATCGGCTGGTGGTCGGCGAACTCTAGTGAGCACATCGAGTGCGTGACTCTTTCAAGGGAGTCCGACTGGCCGTGGGCGTAGTCGTACATCGGATAGATGCACCACTTGTTGCCGGTGCGGTGATGCTCGGCGTGCAGGATGCGGTACATCACCGGGTCGCGCATATTCAGGTTGGGCGAAGCCATGTCGACCTTGGCCCGCAGAACGCGCGAGCCGTCGGGGAATTCTCCGGCCTTCATGCGCGCGAAAAGGTTCAGGTTCTCTTCGATCGAACGGGTGCGATACGGACTGTCTTTGCCGGGCTCGGTTAGCGTGCCGCGATGCTTGCGGATTTCTTCCGCGGAAAGATCATCCACGTAGGCCTTGCCGTCTTTAATCAGCTTGATCGCCCACTCGTAGAGCTGATCGAAATAATCCGACGCGTAGTAGAGGCCATCCCAATGGAAGCCAAGCCACTTGACGTCCTCCATGATGGAGTCGACGTACTCGACGTCTTCTTTTTCCGGATTGGTGTCGTCAAAGCGCAGGTTGGTGTGCCCGCCAAATTGGTCGGCGATGCCGAAGTCGATGCAGATAGCCTTGGCGTGCCCGATGTGCAGATATCCGTTGGGTTCGGGAGGGAAGCGGGTCTGCACGCGGCCGTTGAATTTATTGGTCTTGAGGTCGTCGAGAAAGATGTCGCGAATGAAATTAGAAGGGCGCGATTGGGGGGCTTTCTCGCCTGTCTCAGCTTCGGCATCCGACGTTTTCATAGCTTTGATCTTACCGCAAAAAGAAAGGCGAGGACGCGCCTGTGCGGTCGTGCGAAGCGCGCCAATTTGGGACTGAATTTCGAAGAGCTCGGACGATGTGGAGTGCGGTCATTCTATAGAATGATGAGAGTTGTGATCTGCTCTTCATACTTCTTAAGGAGAACTTCATGTCAGCAAAACGAATTGGTATCCTCACCGGCGGGGGCGATGTTCCGGGCCTGAATTCTGTCATTAAATCGGTCGTCTATCGGGCGTCCGAAATCGGATGCGAAGTGCTGGGCATACGCCGGGGGTGGGAAGGATTGACGCACGTCGATCTGAAAGATCCGGCCAGCCGATCGCGTTATATCCAACCACTCAACCGCGAGAACACTCGCACCATAGATCGCACGGGGGGCACGTATCTGCACACTTCGCGCACCAATCCCACCAAGATGCAAAAGTTGCCGCCGGTGCTCGCGAGGCAGCAGTTTTCAAGTAAGGAATCCACCAAGAAGGGCGTAACCACCACGCTGTTCGACGTGACTCCGGCGGTGCTGAGGAATATCGAGACGTTGGGATTTGATTACCTGGTGGCGATCGGTGGAGATGACACCTTGAGCTATGCCGCCGAACTGGACCGCCAGGGAGTGAAAGTGATTGCCGTACCAAAAACCATGGACAACGACGTTCGCAACACCGAGTACTGCATAGGTTTTTCGACTGCGATTACTCGCGCCATGGACGCAATCGAGCGGCAGCGGACCACGGTTGGCTCGCACGAGCGCATCGGTATCTTTCGCGTGTTTGGCCGCGATGCCGGCTACACCGCTCTTTACACTGCGTACGTGACCTCGGTGCGGTGCTGTATCCCAGAATACAAGGTGAATTTGAAGCACCTGATCGACATCCTGGTCACTGACAAGCACAGCAATCCCAGCAACTACTCGCTGGTGATTCTTTCCGAGGGCGCCGAGTGGGAAGGCTATACGGTGAAGGAATACGGCCCGCCCGATGCTTTCGGCCACCGCAAGAAGATGAGCGTGGCCGAGGACCTGAGCGAGGAGATCAAGACCGCCACCGGAAATGAAACCGTGGTCAGCGATCTGACCTACGAGCTACGCTCCGGCAGTCCGGATTTCGTCGACCGCATGGTGGCCATCACCTATGCCGGCATGGCGATGGATGCCGTGGTCGAGGGCAAGGCCGGCCTGATGACGGGGATCAGCAGCGGCTGCTTCGCCATGGTGCCGATCCCCGATCCCCAACTCGGGCCGCGCAAAGTCGAGGTCGCCACCATGTACAACACGGAGCGCTACCGGCCGACTTACGATCGCAAGCAGGGACTGCCGATTTTCCTGACGCGAGCCTAAGGTCGCGGATCTGGAGAGGGCGTCAGACGCCTGCCGACACGACCTGCCCCGGAGCGCCGACAGCCATCTCTCGCTGTGCCAGTTGCTGCCGGTAGCGGACGTGGCGCCAGCGCGTCATCTCCACCAATGGTTTCCAGACTGGATTGACCAGGTCGTGCTTGATGAGCAGATGCCAGAAGCGGTTGGAGCGCTTGTAAAGGTACGACATGGCAAGGTACGGAGCGACAGCCTGCCACTGCTCGGGTCGCCGATGCCAGATCGAGGCGAGGGAGAAGAGTCGCTGATAGATCCAGGCATATCCCCGCTCGAGTTGCTCCGGCGTCATGTGCTTGGGGCGGAAGACGGCGTGGCTGGTATCGTAGAGCGTCCAGTCGCGGTGAAGGAGTCGCCCTTCCGCTTCCATTTGCTGGAACAACGGGGTCGCCGGGTACGGCGTCAGAATGTGGAATGTCGCGCATTCCAGGCGGTTCTCTTCAATCCAAGCAGCGGTGCGGGCAAAAACGTCTGAGCGATCGTGATCGAAGCCGAGAACGAACGATCCGTTCACCTGGATGCCATAGTCGTGCAGCATGCGGACTCGGCGCGCGTAGTCGGAGGTCTTCGGCGTTTTCTTGTGGGAGTCGGCGAGGTTGTCATCGGAGAGCGACTCGAAGCCGATGAAGACGCCGGTGCATCCGGCGAGCGCCATGTTGCGGATCAGGCTGGGATCATCGGTAACGTCGATGGTGACGGCCGCGCTCCATATCTTGTTCAGCGGGCGCAGCGCGGCACAGAGCGAGTGCAGATAGTCTCGGCGCGAACCGAGATTGTTGTCGATGAAAACTGCATAGGGCTGGCCGTCGGCTTGGAACTCGTCGACCACCTGCTGCGGGTCGCGCATGCGGTACGGCATACGTAGGCCGTCGGTCGCGAGATAGCAGAATCCGCAGCGGTTGTGGCATCCGCGGGTGGCGATCAGGCTGGTGGTGGTGAGAAAGCTGTTCCGCGGAAGGATCGAGCGTCGCGGCGGCGGATCGTCGCGGTAGTCGTTCTCGTACGTGGCAAGGTAGCGGGGCTGAAGACAGTTCGTTTCTACGTCGCGCAGGATGCGCGGCCAGAGCTGAACCCCGTCGCCCAGCGCCAGGGCATCGGCGTGAGGCGCGCATTCGTCGGGACAGGACAGCACATGCAAGCCCCCGAGGATCACCTTCGCTCCGCGCGCCCGATACCAATCGGCAAGCGCGTAGGCGCGACGCGCAAACGTTAAATGCACGGTGATTCCGACCACCTGCGGAACCGGCCGACAAGGTGGACGACCATGCAGCAGATTCTCGTCCCAGTAGTCGACGCGCCAGTGCGCGGGTGTCGTCGCGGAAAAGCTGGTCAGGGCAAGGGTGGGCGTGAGGACGTGCTTGCCGAAACTGGCGTTCGCATCCTTGGGGTAGAAGGGATTAATCAGCAACGCGTAGTGCGGCTGCACCGGACTGCCAGGCTCGTAGGGATCGAGAGGCGGAGCAGTGGTCATCTCTTGGGGGATCCAGCGCTTGGTGATTGGGCGAAGGAACGGCTCATCGGGTGCGATCATGAATGTACTTTATGTTACAAAGTACTTCATGTCAAGCTCTACGCCGTTCCTCCTACCCCTCAGGCTCCGCCCGCACTGCCGAATACAGTCCGTGCCTTCCGCGGCATGTCAGCTCAGGAGTTTGGCCAGCCCTGCGTCGTCGATCGCTGGATAGATGTCAAAATGAATGACATCGCTCCAATCCTGCGCCCACTGAGCGACGGCTTGTGCGTCGCTTGCCTCGCAAACCGTGACGCCGCGGCCGCCTGCGACCGAATGCCAGCGTCCGATCACTTTGATTCCCGCAGGCGCCTTCCCCCCGGTCTGCTTGAATCGGTCCTGCGCGGAGTTCCGATGGTTGGGTGTCATCGTGTACAAACTCACAAAAATCATGGTGTCTCCTTGCAAATGGGATGTGGCGTTCCAAAGCGAGGCGAATTCTAGCGCAGCCCGAGCCTAAGTTCACTCATTGCTTCGGATCTGCGAGATTCAGTCCGTCGGCTGGATGAGCTGGGTTGCCTTCGCCCCCTGTAGATAATCGTTATTGTTAGATTCCCTGCCCGGCGAGTACGATAGCTCGCCAGAGGATCCGTGATGATCAGATTTCGCCCCGCGCCCTTATCTCTTAGGCTGTTTTTTCTCGTCGTTGGAGTATTCCTCACCACCGCTCACGCGCAATGGACGCCGAGAAATCCGGTTACCGCAGTGCAGAAGCAGGCCGACGGCGTCCTCTTTAAGCAGAAGAGTGGCTTTCTAAAGCTGCAGGTCTGCACCGACTCGATTATCCACGTGCTGTACGGCCCTACTGCGGATTTCGAAAAGCACGCGAATTTCGTCATCACCAAAACATCCTGGGATACGCCGCAGTGGACCATGGAGGAAACGCCGGAAGAGGTCACGATCACGACGGCTCGGCTCAAAGTGGGCGTGGCCCGGATCGACGGCGCAGTCACCTACCGCGAACGTGATGGCAAAACGCTGGTGCAGGATGCGAATCGCTGGCTTACCCCGGTCAAAGTGAACGGGGAAGATACGTTTCGCGCCGAGGCCTTTGTGAACATTTACGGCTCGCACGAGGGACTCTACGGGCTGGGCCAGCACCAGTCGGGAGTGTGGAACTATCGCGGCGAATCGGTGGATATCTCGCAGGACAATACGAATATTGCCGTCCCGCTGCTGGTTTCAAGCAAAGGCTATGGCATCTATTGGAACAACGAGTCGCGAAGCCGCTTCAACAACCGGTTCGCCAACTATCTTTACATCAGTTCGGAAGTGGCCGACGCCGTCGACTACTTCTTCTTCTACGGCCCGGAACTCGACACGATCGTCGCCGACTACCGGGAACTGACCGGGCAGGCACCGATGTTTGGCAAGTGGGCGTATGGATTCTGGCAGTGCAAGAACCGCTATAAGTCGGAGGACGAGATTGTGGCCATCGCGCGTAAGTACCGCGAGCTGCACATCCCCGCCGACAACATTGTGCAGGACTGGTTCTGGTGGAACCGCAAGGGCGAGTTCGTTTTCAATAAGAACTATCCCGACCCGAAGGGCATGGTGGACGACCTTCACGCCGCAAATTTCCATCTGATGATTTCCATTTGGCCGTTTTTCGAACCCGGCTCGGCGAACTACGACTACATGCAAAAGCAGGGCTGGTTTGTCGACAAGTTCAAGTTTGCCAAACCGCCCTTCCACACCGACGGAATGGCGGTCTACGACGCGACCAATCCCGCGGCTCGCAAATTCTATTGGGACGAAGTGAACAAGGCACTGTTCAACATCGGCCTCGATGCCTGGTGGATGGATACGACGGAACCGGAGACCGAGGGACAGGAAGAGAACATCCTGCTTGGGCATAAGTTAGCGGCGGGGAGCGGGGATCGCTATGTGAATGACTTTCCCCTGCTCGATACGGGCGCCGTTTATCAGGGACAGCGCAGCGCCTCTGATAAGAAGCGCGTGTTCATTCTGTCGCGCTCGGCCTTTGCCGGCTCGCAGCGGAACTCGGTGACGGCCTGGTCAGGCGACATCAACTCCGACTGGTTCAGCTTCCGTCGGCAAATCCCTGCGGGGTTGAACTTCGCTGTGTCGGGCATTCCCTACTGGACGACAGATATTGGCGGCTTCGTTTTCGGCAGCCCCAGCGATCCGGCATTTCGTGAGCTGTTTGTGCGCTGGTTCGAGTGGGGAACATTCAATCCGATTCTGCGTGTGCATGGAACGCGCGGCAATCCGGACGGCAATGAGCTGTGGTCTTATGGCCCGGATGCGCAGAAGATTCTGGTCGACTTCGACCGCTTACGCTATCGCCTGCTGCCTTATACGTACTCGCTGGCGTGGATGACCACCAGCGAGGCCTACACTCCCATGCGGCCGCTGCTGATGGATTTCCGCACTGACGCACAAGCGGTCGATATTGGTGATCAGTTCATGTACGGCCCCGCATTCCTGGTGAATCCCGTGACGGAGCCGGGGGCGACGAGCCGCCATGTTTACCTGCCGCAGGCCAAGTGGTACGACTTCTGGAGTGGGAAAGTGATCAATGGTCCGACCGTGGAAGCAGCAGCCGCGCCGCTTGATCGCCTGCCGCTGTACGTGCGCGCCGGGTCCATTGTGCCGATGGGACCGGAGCTCGAGTGGTCCACGCAAAAGCCGGCGGATCCGATCGAGGTGCGTGTCTATCCGGGCGCTGACGGAAACTTCACACTCTACGAAGACGAAACCGACGGTTACAACTACGAGAAAGGTGTGCGCGCGACTATTCCGCTGCACTGGGACGACGCCCACCAGACGCTCACAATTGGCGAGCGAAAAGGCGAATTTCCAGGGATGCTCGAGAGCCGCAGATTCCAGATCGTGTTCGCCGGTGAGAACCACGGAACAGGAATCAGTGCAGAAGACCAGCCCGACAAAGTTGTGCCCTACTCCGGCAAACAAGTCACAGTGACGCGTTAGCGAGCCGGTCACGGTTTCAGGGAACGAACAACCGCATGGCGGAGACCGCGGTTCATTCCCGCGGTCAAGGGTCTGACCATGAAACCGCACCCTCCTAGGTACAATGTCAGCACCGCGAATGAATCCTTCCGGGACACATGGCAGCAGCCAATCGATTCCGCCTCTGTTGCGCTCGCCGGTGTTTCTCCCATTGATCTTGTTTGCGGGAGTTCTGATTCTTTACGTCCCCGCGTTGGACAGCTCGTTCGTCAACTACGACGACCCTGCCTACGTCTCTTCCAACTCACATGTTCTGCAGGGATTCTCGTGGAGCAACGTCGCCTGGGCGTTCCGGGCCACTACCGAGGCGAACTGGCATCCGCTGACATGGCTCTCGCACATGGCCGATGTTCAGCTTTTCGGGCTGAATCCTCGGGGCCACCATCTCACAAGCGTGCTGTTGCACGGGTGCAATGTGGTCCTGTTGTTCTTCATTCTTCGAAGAGCAACCGGATGCCTGATTCGCAGCGCGGTAGTGGCCGGGCTGTTTGCGGTTCATCCGTTGAACGTCGAGTGCGTGGCTTGGGTCGCGGAGCGCAAGTCCGTGCTGTCTATGTTCTTCTTGCTCCTGGCGTTGGTGGCATACGGGTCGTATGCGAGGGGAGAAAAGCATTGGCCGTTATGCGCTTGTGGTTGCGCTCTTCGCGCTCGGGCTCGCCGCCAAGCCGATGGTAGTTACTCTTCCCGTGTTGCTGCTTTTGTGGGACTACTGGCCTCTGCGGCGCATGGGTTCAGAATCCGAAGACTCTTCCGAGCGGTTCGATGCCGTTGTTGGTGGCAGAAAAAGTTCCCCTCTTCGCACTGTCAGCCGCGAGTTCCTGGATCACCCTATACGCCCAACACAGCGGCGGAGCGCTCGGAACAGCTGAGTCGTTGCCGTTTGCCTCGCGCTTGGAGAACGCGATCTATTCGTACGCTGCATACGTAGGCAAGGGGATTTGGCCGTCGAGATTGGCGGTCTTCTATCCGCATCCGGAAAATTCATTGGCGGCATGGAAAGTGTTGGCGACCGCGCTATTCATCGTAGCGATCACGGTGGCGGCATGGCGCCAACGCAAGCATCGCCGCTACTTGCTGGCGGGATGGCTATGGTATCTGGTCGCCCTTGTCCCCATGATCGGCATCGTGCAGGTTGGAAGGCAAGCCATGGCGGACCGCTACGCTTACCTGCCGTTCGTCGGCCTCTTCATTATTGCAGTTTGGGGCTGCGGGGAATTGTTCGCGCGCCTGCAACTCTCGGCCGTGTTCCAGATCGCGATCGCTACAGCGGCCGTGGTCGGCTACGCCTCCGTGGCCTTTCTCCAGGTCAACTACTGGCACAACAGTTACACGTTGTTTGCGCATGCTTTGCAGGTGACGAGCCACAATGGCATTGCCGAAGACAATTTCGGCGTAGCTCTCATGGAGATGGGCAGGCCCGATCTCGCCCAGCCTCACTTTGAGGCTGCGGCCGAATTCATTCCCCAGCTTTCGACCGCACATTACAACCTTGCAGTGCTCAACAGCAACAGAACCATCTCGACGCCGCGAGACGCGAATATGAACCTCGCGCTGAAGTACAGTTCAGATGCAAACGAAATTGTCCAGAGCCACAGCAATCTTGGGTTCCTGCTGCTCGAGTTGAATGATTTGCAGGGGGCGATCGAACAATTCAACGGCGCGCTTCAAATCAATCCCGGCAAGCAAAACAGCTTATTGGGGCGGGGGATGGCAGAGTATCGCCAGGGCAATCTGGACGCGGCCGTCGCGGATCTGTCTCACGCCGTCCAGATCGCGCCGCTGGCGCAGGCGGATTTCTGGCTTGGCCGGGCGCTGGAAGACAAGGGACAAACCGAGGCCGCCGCAACCGCCTATGAAGCCGCGGTGCGACTGGCTCCGGGAATGGCCGAGGCCCAGCAGCGACTGGATGCACTCCGTGCTCGGCACTGAGATGCGCTTAGCGCACCGTTGCAGATCCGGCCGCTAACCGGCAGCTTGCGCATGAATTCGGCGAAATCCGCGAATGCAATTTCTGGTTCTTCGAGTTCTGGATGCCAGACTTTCTCCCATTCGAAGGTGTAGCAGCCCGTGTAGCCGGAAGCGGCGAGTACTTCGATTTGCTTCCGGACGGGAACGTCTCCGCGGCCGGTCAACACATAAAGCCTGCCATCCGCCGTCGGCACGGAATCCTTCAGGTGCGTGTGCCGAATGTAGCGTCCCAATTTCTCGACCGTGAACTGGGGGTCTTCTTTTCCTGAGACAAACGTGTGATGTGCGTCCCAAAGCAATCCCACGCTGGGTGAGTCAGCGCGGGTGAGAATTTCGATCAGAGTCGGCGAGTCGGTAAAATCGCCATGCGATTCGATGATCACCGTGACTCCGCGTTCGCCCGCATACGTCCCCAACTCGCGCAGACCCGAAGCAACGCGAGCCAGAACCTGTTCCCTAGGAACCTTCTATCTTGTTTCCGAATACGCGAACATTGGGAGCGCCAAGCGACGCGGCGAGATCGATGAATCTCTTGGCGTCAGCGATCTGCTGCTGCCGCTTCTCCGGATCGGCGTGGTGAAGTTCCGCCGAACTGCTCACGCAGGCGATCTTCAGGTTCCGGGAAGCGACGTCACGCTTACATTGTGCGATGCGGTCAGGCTGAAACTCGGGGCGCGTGGGGAGGTCCATCGTCCCAAGCAGGCCGCGCAGTTCAAAGGCGGAAAAGTCGTGAGCCTTTGCGAAGTCGAGAATCTTCGTCCACTCCCACGAGGGACATCCCAAGGTCGAAAATCCAACCATCAGGCGCGGGCTCATGGCACGCAAATCGGACCGCAAGGTGGCTAGGGCGACAGCAGAAGCCTGCAGAAAACGACGACGGGTGAGGCTCACACGCACCTCCTGAGATCCTGCTGATCATAGCAATAACGCCCCGAGAGAGTGCGCGCGAGAATCTCTTTCGCCCCGCTGGGTTGGATCAACTCCCTACCCTTCCCACGGCTTACGCCGTGGGCTTCATTCTATCGTCGGCTCGCGGCTAAATAGGGACTGGCATTTTAGCTGGAGCTCGTCGAACTCTCCACATTCGGCGACCATCCCTGCAGTTTGACCAGCCAATTCGCGGGTTCGGGGAGAATCGCGAACTTCGGCAGTTCGCCGCGCACCATGGCAACTTCGTCGCAGCAATGAAACCTGGGACAGGCATGGCAGTCCTTGTAGATTTTGTCGGGAAGGTCCTCGCGCTGAGCGACCGTGAATCCCTGCCCAGCGAAGAAATCCGGCTTGCGGGTGAACAGGCAAATGCAATCCACCCGATGGCGCTTGGCCTCGGCCATCAGGGCTTTTACCAGACGTCCGCCACCGCCGCGGCCCTGGGCCCAGGGCGCTACCGTGATCGAGCGGATTTCGGCGAGGTGCGTGCCATACAAATGCAGAGCGCCGCAGCCGATGATCCGGCCGTCATCCTCGAGGACCACGAAATCCCGCACGTTTTCGCAGATCTCCGCCAGCGTGCGCGGCAGAAGCGTGCCGTCACCGGAGTATCCCGCGATCAATTCGTGAATGTGCTCAGCGTCGGGCAAGATGGCTTTACGCGTGCGCATGGACCTCCTCGTGAAGCGCGATTATTTTCTTTCTGGTTGCGGCAATCGCCTGCCGGACCCGAGCGGGGGCCGTGCCGCCCGGCACATCATGGACCGCCAGTACGGAGGCCAGTTTCAACGCCTCGTAAAAATCCTGGTCGAAAGCGGGGCTGAGCGAACGCAATTCGTCAAGCGTCAGATCGTGGAGTTCACAATTCCGCTCCAGACAAATCTGGACGGCCTTGCCAATCCGCTCATGCGCCAGCCGTGACGGTACGCCACGTTGCACGAGGTAGGTAGCGGCTGCCCAAGCATTCATGAACCCCGACTGCGCCGCCTGCGTCATCCGGTCGGTGTGAAACTCCACCGACTTCATCCATCCGGTTACAAGCGGCAGCATCTGCAAGAGTGTGTCGGAAGCATCGAACAGCGGCTCTTGCGTTTCCTGCAGATCTTTGTTGTAGGCGAGTGGCAGGCCTTTCACGGCGATCATCAACCCGGTCGCAGCCCCGAGAACACGGCCGCTTTTGCCACGCACCAGTTCCAGCAGATCTGGATTCTTTTTCTGCGGCATCGCGCTGCTGCCTGTGGAATAGGCTTCGGGAAGTTCGAGGAATCCATATTCCAGCGACGAAAACAGAATCATCTCCTCGGCCCAGCGGCTCAAGTGCATTGCGAGCAGCGACAGGGCGTTGACGAACTCAAGCGCAAAATCGCGGTCGCTGGTGGCGTCGATGCTGTTCGCGGTCGGGGCATCGAAGCCGAGAGTCTGGGCCATTAAGCCACGATCCAGCGGCAGTGTCGCACCCGCCACGGCACCCGAGCCCAGCGGACACACGTTCAAACGCTTCCGGCAATCGGCCAGCCGGTCTGCATCCCGCAAAAACATTTCGACATACGCCAGCAGCCAATGGCCGACCAGAACTGGCTCAGCCCTCTGCAGATGCGTGTATGCCGGCATGGCCGCTTCCGCGGCCTGCTCCGCGCCATCCGCGAACGCGCTGCATAGATCGGCCAGTTCGTGCCGTAACTGATCGATCGTTGCCCGGACGTACAGACGCAGGTCCGTCGCGATCTGCTCGTTGCGACTACGGCCGCTGTGCAGCTTGTATCCGGCATCGCCGATCAGGGCGGCCAATTGTTTCTCCACGAAGTGATGGACATCCTCCGCCTCGCTGTCGTCAAGAAACGACGGTGAAGCCGCCGCGCGCTCGCCGATCTGCTCGAGCCCTTGCAGAATGCTGATCAGTTCGTCGGCAGACAGCACACCGGCGTTCTTCAACGCACGCGCGTGCGTGCCGCTGGCTGCAAGCTCGTAGCGCAGCAATCGGCGGTCGAAGCCGAACGACCGCTGCCAGCGCTCGAAATCGGGATCCAGCGGCTGCCGGAATCTTCCCGACCACATCTTCATCGTGCAACCTCCACCCGCGAGCGGGCGCGTGACCGCGACGGCAGCCCGAGAATCCGGATGAATCCGGCGGCGTCTTTTTGGTCGTAGCTGTCGTCCATCGTGAACGACGAAAGATCGGTGCGGTAAAGCGAATGCTCGGACTGACGGCTCACGACCGACACGTTCCCCTTGTACAGCGACAACATGACGCTGCCCGTCATCTCCTTCTGCGTGCTTTCGACGAAGGCGTCGAGCGCCTCGCGCAGCGGGGTGAACCACAAACCGAAGTAGACAAGTTCGGCGTATTTCAGCCCAATGTGCTGCTTGAAGTGCGCGACGTCGCGCTCCAGGCACAGGGCTTCCAACTCGCGGTGCGCCGTGATCAGCAACGTTCCGCCGGGAGTCTCGTAGCATCCGCGCGACTTGATGCCAACGAAGCGGTTTTCGACCAGATCCACGCGCCCGATGGCGTTGCGCGCGCCAATCTCGTTGAGCAATTCCACCAACGACACGGGGTCCAAATTCATCCCATTGGCGGAGACGGGAACACCCTGCTCGAAACCGATGCTGACCTGTTCCTGTTTATCGGGAGCATCCTCGGGCGAGCGCGTGATCTGCCACGTCGTGGGCAAAGGCGCATTGGCAGCATCTTCCAATTCGCCACCTTCATGGCTGATGTGCCACAAATTGCGATCGCGGCTGTGAATCTTCTCGCGGCTCGCGGCCACGGCAATCCCGTGTTGCGCGGCGTAATCCAGGCAATCTTCGCGCGACTTCAGAGTCCATTCCCGCCACGGCGCGACGATTTTCAGTTCCGGAGCAAGCGCCTGGTAGGTCAACTCAAACCGGACCTGGTCGTTGCCCTTTCCGGTGCATCCGTGGGAAACGGCGGTAGCCCCTTCGCGCAGGGCCACTTCGACCTGATGTTTCGCGATCACCGGACGAGCCAACGAAGTTCCGAGCAGATATTTGTGCTCATATACCGCTCCCGCTTTCAGCGCGGGGAAAACGTATCCGGTCAGAAACTCTTCACGCAGATCCTCGACCACAACCTTGCTGGCGCCGGTCGCATAGGCCTTCGCGACCACGGCCTCGATGTCGTCTCCTTGACCAACGTCGGCCACCATGGCGATAACGTCATAAGCGTAATTCTCCTTCAGCCAGGGAATGATGATCGAGGTATCCAGTCCGCCGGAGTAGGCGAGAACGATTTTTTCAGGCATGAGCACTCCTAACGGGCAGGCGAACGCCACCGCCCAGCAATAAATAAAGAATAGACTTTTGAACGTGCAGGCGATTCTCCGCCTGCTCAAAGATGACGGACTGTTCGGAGTCCATCACCTCGTCGGTGACCTCTTCGCCGCGATGCGCCGGGAGGCAGTGCATGAAGACCGCGTGGGGCACGGCTTCCGCCATTAGTTTTGCATTCACCTGGTATAGCGGGAAGATGCCAGCCCGCAGTTCGGCCTGGCCTTCCTGGCCCATGCTGGCCCAGGCGTCGGTATAAACCGCATCCGCTCCAGCGACGGCTGCCCGCGGATCGGTGAGCAACTCGATTTGCGCACCGGTCTGTTTCGCAATCTTGCGCGCGTCAGCGACAATCTTCGCATTCGGCTCGTAGCCTTTCGGAGTGGCGATCCGAATCGACGATCCGAGGCAGGCGCAGGTCAGGAGCAGGGAATGCGCCACATTGTTGCCGTCTCCCACGTACGCCAGACAGATGTTCTTGAGACCGCCGAAGCGTTCCTGCAGGGTGAAATAATCCGCCAGCGCCTGGCAGGGATGCTCCAGATCGCTGAGCGCATTGATCACCGGGACGGACGCGTGGTGAGCCATTTGGTCTATGGTCTCGTGGGCAAAGGTGCGCAGCACGATCACGTCCACCCAGCGTTCGAGGTTGTGGGCGATGTCGCTCAAGGTTTCGCGAGCGTCGAGCCGCCCGTGCGACTGATCCACGAACATGGCGGTCCCGCCGAGACTGGTCATCCCCGACTCGAACGTGAGCCGGGTTCGGAGCGAAGGCTTCTCAAAGAACATCACCATCTGTCGGCCGGCAAGAGACCGCTGGAAAACGGACGGACGGGACTTCATGAGTTCCGCCAGGTGCAATACCGCTTCCACCCCTTGCGGACCCAGATCGCGAGTCGAAACCAGGTCTGGGCACCAGAAGATACCGGGAAAAGTTTCCGGCGCTACCGGCGTTCTGCTTTGCAATGCGTTGTTCAACGTTGAGTCCTCTTTCTGAAGGTTCTCTTGGGTCACGGGCTTACGAACGGGCGCCTGGCTCATGCGCAGGTCACCTCGGTGCCGCACGGCAACTTGGTGAGGTAAAACTGCGGCAGGGCGTCCGCTTCCGCTGCGGGCAGGATTCGCACTCTTCCTACGCCTTGTTTCAGCGCCTGTTTGCAGGCTCGAAGCTTGGGTAACATGCCTCCGCTGACCACGGAGTGCGCCACCAGGTCCTCCGCCTCTTTGGTGCTGAGCCAGGGAATCACGGTCCCCTCCGCATCTTTCACTCCCGGCACATCGGTCAGGAAGATGAGAGCGTTGGCATGGCATGCGGCAGCGCAGGCGGCGGCCATCTCGTCGGCATTGACGTTGTAGTATTCGCCGTCAGCACCGAGAGCGAGCGACGCGAGAACCGGAATGCCACCCTGCTGCCAGAGCGCTTCGATCCAGCACGGCTCAGCAAAGCAGATCTCGCCGACGAATCCGAGATCGTTTCCTCGCACCAGTTTCTTGCGGGCGCGGAACGTCATGCCGTCCCCGCCGCAGAAGCCGACGGCCGGCATTCCGGCAGCCTGAATCGCAGCCACCATCTTTTTGTTGATCAGTCCTCCGAGCACCATGAGAGCGACATCGCGCGTTTCCGCGTCGGTGACCCGAAGCCCGCCGACAAACTCGCTCTGTTTCCCGAGCTGCTTCAGCATGCGCGTCAGCACCCCGCCGCCACCGTGCACCACGGCCACACGATGGCCGTCCTGAGCTAATTCTGCGATCGCCTTGGCGCACTTGCGCAAAACGAAAGCATCCTCGAGCGCCGCTCCTCCGATTTTGACCACGATTGTCATTGCAGCCCTTCATCCTCCGCCCAGCCGTACATCAGGTTCATGTTCTGCACGGCCTGTCCGGCCGCACCCTTCAGCAGATTGTCGATGCAGGAGATCAGCACCAGCCGCCGCCCGTCTTCCGCCAGGCAGAATCCGAGATCGCAGTAGTTCGTGTGCAGGGAAAACTGCACCTGCGGAAGCCTTGGCGTCTCGAAGACTCGCACCCAGCGTTTGCCGGCGTAGAAATTCTTGAAGCACGATTCCACTTCCAGCGGCGTCATTTCACGATTTAGATGCACGTAGATCGTCGACAGAATTCCGCGCGGAATCGGAAGCAGGTGCGGCGTGAAAGTCAGCTCCTGCGTGTCCAGTCCTAGCTGCTCAACGATCTCTCCCACGTGTCGATGATTGAACACCGCATACGCCGACAGATTGTCGGCCACTGAAACAAAGTGGGTCTTGGGCGTCGGTTCTTTCCCCGCTCCCGACACTCCCGATTTCGAGTCGGAGATGATCCCGCGATTGCGATCCACGACTCCAGCTTTCAGAAGCGGCGCCAGCGCCAGGATCACCGAGGTCGCGTAACACCCCGGATTGGCCACCAGCGCAGCCTTCGCCACGCAATCGCCATTCAGTTCGGGCAATCCGTAAACCGCCTGCTGGGTGAGCGAGTCCGCCGCCCCCGAATCCGAATCTTCGAAGTTGTAGATTGCGCGGTTTCGTTCCTGCTTCAGCCGCCAGGCTCCACTCAAATCAATGACCCGTAGACCTTGGGCGATCGCCTCCGGCACAAGGGAGCGCGAGGCCTCGTGCGGCGTCGCCAGGAAAAGCAATTGCACTCCCTGCTGCTTCAGAGCGGGCCACGACAGGGACTGCAATGGATAACCGCCGTTGCCCGAGAGCACAGGGAACACAGCGGCCAAGTCCGATGCGCCGTTGTCGGCGTCATGGCTGGAAGGTCGGCGCAGCAGAACCGGCTTCTCCGTCCGGGGATGGCGCAAAAGAATCCGCGTCAACTCCAGGCCGGAATAGCCCGTCGCTCCCAAAACCGCGGTCTTGAGTTTCGCAGCCATCAGCCGAGCATTTCCTCGATCTGACCCGCCAGCTTGCGGGCGTCTTCCTTGTCCGGGCAAACGATCAGAATCGTGTCGTCACCGGCAATCGTGCCCACGACCTCCGGCCAATCTGCCTCATCGAGCGCAGCTGCCACCGGCTGGGCGCTGCCCACGATGGTCTTGACCACCAATTGGTTCTGCGCCGTACGGACGCCGAGCACAAACTCGCGCACCAACCGTGAGACCGGAGGCAGCGCCACTCCGACCGCACTCTCACCCCGCGGCACGGAGTATCCGTGCGGCGTCTTGCTGAGATTCAGATCGCGGATGTCCCGCGAGAGTGTTGCCTGTCCCACCCGGAATCCGCGCTTGCGCATGACCCGCTGCAGGTCCTCCTGACTGGCAAAGCTCGCGTGCTTCAGTGCATCGAGAATGGCCCGTTGGCGCAAGGTTTTATTCATTGTGAATAAATATTCAGCGTGGTGAATAAATATCTTTTTATCTTAGAGACCTGGCGCAGAATGTCAAGGGAAAATCACGGCTGGAGACATCATTTGTACCTAGGGTAAACACTGGAGAGCCGACGCTCGTTCATCGACTGCGAATCCAGATCAGCTAAATCTGGTAGTCGATGTCTTCCATGATCTGCTGCAGCCTTGCCGAGAGCGGCTCGCCGATGCCTTCGGAACCCTCCAGGCGCTGCACTCGTTCGCGCAGCCGGTTCACTTCATTCGCCACCGCGGCCAATGCTTCCGACAATGGATCGTTGATCTGCTTGGGATCGGTAATCACGACCCGCTTGCCCTCGCGAAAGATGATGTGTCCGGGGACGCCGACGACGGTGGAATCATCGGGTACGTTGCGTAACACGACCGAGCCCGCGCCGATGCGGCAGTTTTTGCCCACCGTAATGTTGCCCAGAATCTTCGCGCCTCCGCCCACGACGACGTTGTCGTCGAGCGTCGGATGCCGCTTGCCGTGTTCCTTGCCCGTGCCTCCCAGAGTCACGCCCTGGTACAAGGTCACATCGTTGCCGACGATCGCCGTCTCGCCAATCACCACTCCCATGCCGTGATCGATGAACAATCGGCGCCCGATTTTGGCGCCGGGATGAATCTCGATTCCGGTCAGCAGCCGCGCCACCTGCGACAGCCATCGTCCCAGCAGAAAGAGGCGATGGTTCCACAGCCAGTGGTTCACGCGGTAGAACCAGACCGCATGCAGCCCGGAGTAGCAGAGGAATACTTCGAGACGAGACTTGGCCGCAGGATCGTGGTCGATCACATTGGCCATGTCTTCGCGAATTAGTGACAGCAGGTGCGGCATGTTTGCCGAGACATGTTCGCCGGGAAATGAATTAGGCGGGGAGCGCCGCCGTCGGGATCTGCAGCGCCTTGTCCCGCAACTCCTGAAACAGAATACTGCTGAGGTAGCGCTCGCCAAAGGACGGAATGATGACCACGACCAGCTTCCCCGCATTTTCCGCCCGCTGCGCCACGCGCAACGCCGCCACGACCGCGGCGCCGGATGAGATCCCGACCAGCAGGCCTTCCTCGAGCGGCAACCGGCGCGCCATGGCGATCGATTCGTCGTTGGTCACCGTGATCACTTCATCGATGAAGTCGGTGCGAAGAATGCTGGGCACAAAGCCTGCGCCGATGCCCTGAATTTTGTGAGGAGACGGCTTTCCTCCCGACAATACAGGACTGTCCGCCGGTTCCACCGCCACGGCCTTGAACGAAGGCTTCTTCGGTTTGATGTACTGGCAGACGCCGGTAAGAGTTCCACCGGTGCCTACACCCGAAATCAAGATATCGGCGCGCCCGTCGGTGTCGTTCCAGATTTCAGGTCCCGTCGTTTCGAAATGAATTTTCGGATTGGCAGGATTGTCGAATTGCTGCAGCATGTAACCGTTGGGAGTGCTGGCCAGAATTTCCTCTGCCTTCATGATCGCGCCCTTCATGCCGCGCGGTCCGGGTGTCAGCACGATCTCCGCGCCCAGGGCGAGCAGCAGCACGCGCCGCTCCTGGCTCATGGTTTCTGGCATGGTCAGAATCAGCTTGTAGCCCTTGACTGCCGCAACAAATGCCAGCCCGATGCCGGTATTGCCGCTCGTCGGTTCGATCAACACCGACTTACCCGGCTGAATCTTTCCCGCGCGTTCGGCCTCATTGATCATGCTGACGCCGATGCGGTCTTTCACGCTGGCCAGAGGATTCTGGCTCTCCAGTTTCGCAACTACTTCCGCCACGCAGCCCGCTGTAACTTTGTTCAGGCGCACGAGCGGAGTGTTGCCAATCAATTCCGTAACGTCTTTCGCAATTCTCATAAAGTTCGTCCAAACCCTGTCAATTCAATATGGAGCGTCCTGCCCAAGTTTGTTCTCTTCCCCAGTAACGCCACCAAGCTACTGGACAATGAACCGAGAAACAAGCTCAAAACCAGCAATTGGCGGCCAACCTGCGCAAACTAAGCCATAACACAACAGGCAAACACAATCTTCACCTGACACTCAGAACAGGCACCTCGATTACGCTGTTATAGCATTTAGTTTCAATAATTTACACGCGCATCCATCAAATAACTGAATCATAACAATTATGACTTGTTTTCGTACATTGAAAGGTGTTAGTGTGTGCGACCTGTCAGGTGCTTTTGCAATAAAAGAACCAGTTACTTGCGGGACTCTCGCAAATTGCAGGACAAGTCGCTACTCCAGGAGGGCTGTATCATGCGCGTTCGTCAGCTTGGTTCTGTCTTCGCAACTCTCTTTCTGTGCTTGATTGTGCTTGCTCTGTGTACGGCGCCCATGTGGGCCCAATCGACGAGCACCGGCACGATTCAAGGGACCGTGACCGACCCCAGTGGCGCGGTGGTGAATGGCGCCACGGTCACCCTTACAGACACGGCAACGAAGTCCGCTCGCCAAGCGTCCACCAACGATGCGGGACGATACATTTTTGTCGACGTCCCACCCGGCGCCTACGATCTCAGCATCGCCAAGCAGGGCTTCTCCACGACCAAGACCCAGACCACGGTCACGGTCGGAGTCACGCTCACCCTGAATATGGCCTTGCAAATCGGAGGCAGCAACGTGGTGGTGGAGGTGACCGCGGTTGGCACCGAATTGCAGACCATGAACGCCACCGTGGGTAACACGGTCACGGCGATCGCCCTCGACAACTTGCCGACGATCGGTCGTGATGTCAACACGTTCATCGAACTGCAGCCCGGCGTCAGCGCCGGTGGCGACGTTGGCGGTGCAGTAAACGACCAAAGCTATTTCTCTCTGGATGGCGGCAACAACAGTAATGACATGGACGGCAGCGGCGGGGTATACACCTCGACGCAGCAAGGTCTGGTGATCGGCGACCCGACCGGGGGGATGGCTTCGAACTTTACTTACTCCGCCCCGTCAGGCGTGATGCCTACTCCGGCCGACAGCGTCGAGGAGTTCAAGGTAAATACTGCCGGCCAGACGGCGGATTTCAACAGTTCTGCGGGCGCCGAAATCAAGGTCGTTACCAAGCGCGGCACCAGTCAGTTCCACGGCACCGCTTACGAATACTATAAAGACAACAACTGGTCCTCGAACTCCTGGCAGAATAACCAGAATAATTGGATGGGGGTAGACCAGTGTGGTGCGCCGAACTGCGGTCACATCGGGCTTCCGGCCTATCATTACAGCCGATTTGGCGGCGCCATCGGAGGGCCACTTATTCCGAAAGAGGTTCTCGGCGGCAAGACCTTCTTCTTTTTCAACTATGAGGGCTTCCGCTATCCGAACTCCGAAACCATCATCAGGAACGTTCCCTCGCCGGCCTTGCAGTTGGGTTTGTTGACGGACTCCAGCACCGGCAAGATCGCTTACAACCTGAACAATGCTCCGGTGACCGCCCCCGACGGGACAACAATCCCGGCGAATTTCGGCTGTGCGGGCGCCCCGGGAGGTCTCTGCGATCCGCAAAGGTTGGGGCTCAACCCTGCGGTTTCGCAAATATGGAGCAAGTATGCGCCCGCGTCCAACGCCACCTGCAGCCAGAGCCTCTGCGACTCAGCTAATGTCCTGGGATTTGCGGGGAACCTGAGTTTGCCCATCACCAGCAAGTTTGCCGTGGGCCGCATTGACCACGATTTCTCTTCCAAACAGCATTTCATGGCCAGCTATCGCTATTACAACATCAAGCTTGCTTCCCATGACCAGGTTGATATTGGCGGCTTTTTCCCCGGCGACACGAAGGGTACGCCGGCTTCCCAATCCAGTGACCCCGTTCAAGACTGGTACCTGGTCGCGGGGTTGACCACTAACATTACGAACAACACCACCAACGACTTTCACTTCAGCCACCTGCGGAACTGGTGGGCCTGGTCGCGAGCGGGAGCTCCGCCCCAGGTCAGCGGTTTGGGTGGCGCGCTCGAATTAGACGCCGGCCAGTCGCAACTCCAGGATCTCGCCCCGTTCAACTCAGACAATCAGCACATCCGGCGCCGTTTCTGGGATGGGATGGACAACATGTTTCGCGACGATGTTTCCATGCTGAAAGGCAACCACCTGTTCCAGTTTGGCGGCACCTATCAGCGCAATTTTAACTATCATCAACGCAACGACAGTGGCGGCTCCATCAACGCCTTCCCCGTCTACTCTCTGGGCGATGGAACTAGCGGATCGTTAATCGCCAGCTCCTATCCTTGCGCTACGACACCCACCATTTCCACAAAGGCCGCCACCTGCGATTCCCTGGTTGCCACGGTTCTGGGCGTCACTTCCATCGCGTCGCAGATGTTTACCCGTGCCGGCGCAAGTCTGAACCTGCAGCCACCGCTCTCTAATGCCTTTGACAAAAGTCACATTCCCTACTACAACGTCTACTTCAGCGATACCTGGCACATGAAGCCCACGTTCACCTTAACCTACGGCTTGGGTTGGGCGCTGGAGATGCCGCCGGTCGAGGAGAACGGAAAGCAGGCGGAGCTGGTGGACCAGGCAAATCAGCCCGTCAGTACAACAGCCTATCTGGCCAGCACCAGGAAAGCCGCCTTGGCAGGCCAGGTATTCAATCCCATCATGGGTTTTGACCTGGTGGGTAATACTGCCAACGGCCTGAAGTATCCCTACAACCCGTTCTACGGTGAATTCAGCCCCCGCGTCGCCTTTGCGTGGTCGCCAAAAGCTACCACCGGCGCTTTGGGCAATACCGTGGTTCGCTTCGGCTATGGCCGCCAATACGGCCGCACCAACGGCGTAGTGCAGGTGCTGGTGCCGTTGCTCGGCCTCGGCCTGGAACAGCCCGTAGCTTGCAAGTCGAACCTCGTCACTGCGGGAGCCTGGAATTGCGGCTCATCGGGTGCTGGCACCTTAAGTAACGCGTTTCGCGTTGGGCAAACCGCCTCTGCTACCGGTGGCCCGACCGTTCCTTTGATCTCCCTTGCGAGTCCGACGCTGCCTCAACCGGTTTATCCTGGGATCAATAACACCTTCTCCTCAACCCCCGAGGGTCTGGATCCCAATTTCCGGGCCAACGCGATCGACTCTTTCGATCTCACCGTTCAGAAGCAGCTCAATCGCAGGATCACGATGGAACTGGGCTATATTTATCGCAGAATCACCCACGAGTACGAGCCCGTCGAACTTAACCCGGTTCCCTACATGATGACGCTGGGCGGCCAGCAATTCAAAAACGCTTACGCCAACACGGTGTTGCAATATTGCGGCGGGTTCGCGGGCATGGCTGGCGGCGGGTGCGCGGGAAACGCCGGCGCAGTCACTGCGCAGCCCTTTTTCGAGGCCGCCCTTAAAGGCACCGGCTACTGCAACGGTTTCGCCAACTGCACTCAGGCGGTCGTGGCCAATGAAGGCATTGGCGCTAATGGCACCGGCAACCTCGCCAATGCCCAGGTGTGGAGCATTTGGAGTGATCTGGACAGCGGTGCGGTGGGTTGCCCGTCCGCGGGGTGCACTAGCCTGCCCGGGGTCGGCAATGTTGGCGCGTTTAACTTCCCGCGCAGCATGCAGAGCACGCCGATTCCTGCCACCTGCAACGCGACGACTACGATCGGCTGCGCCGGCCAATACACCTCGGGGGCTTATCAGAACGCCAGCATCGGCTATGGGAATTACAACGCTGGCTTTGTTTCTGTCAAAATAGCCGATTGGCATGGCTGGAATGCGCAGTCCAACTTCACCTGGTCCAAGGCCTTGGGCACTGGAGCGAACGCCCAGTCCTCGAGCGAACTCACGGCCCTCGATCCCTTCAATCTGCAAGAAATGTATGGGAGACAGGCTTGGGACCGCAAATTCCTCTATAACGCGTACTTCGTGTACGCACCCCCATTCTTCAAAGGGCAGTCGGGATTCCTGGGACGGGCGTTGGGTGGCTGGTCGTTTGCCGCTATCTTCGCCGCAGGATCAGGTACTCCGACTCAGGTCGGTACAACCTTTGGCGACTACCAGGCTTTTGGCGCGTGCGATGGTGTCGGCTGCGGTGACTACGACTCGGAGAATGCGGTACCGATCGGCCCGGTTCCCAAAACTAAAGCTTACAAATGTCCCGGCTTCAATACAGGGCCCGGATCCGGCTTCTGCTCAACTCAAACCAACGGGTACCCCGTGAATTATTTCCCCAACGGAGTCCTCCAGGCCAACAACTGGCGTAACCCGATTCTGGGAGTCGATAACCGGGACGGCGGCAATGGAATTCTCAACGCCCTGAACTACTGGAATATGGACTTCAGCATCAAGAAGAACATCCGGGTGGCCGAGAGCGTTAGCGTGGAACTGCAAGGCGTCTTCGCCAACGTGTTCAACCATAATCAGTGGACCGACAATTACCTCGGCCTATACAACAACAGCGGCTTCGGTGCTCTCGGAGGCTTCGGCCCGTACGGTGGCGAGGGCGAGCCGCGGAACATCGAACTGGGAGTTCGCGTTCGCTTCTAATCCAATCGATCTGAAAGGCGCTGTTATGGCGCCTTCCTCAAATCAAAGGCCGCGCCGAAGGGCGCGGCCTTTTAGCTTTGCTCACTAAAGATTGAAACGTTGCCGCTGGATTACCAGGTGAGTCAGCCCGTAGCTCACCGCGGAAGGGTCAAAGTGGGGAAGTGAGCAAGCCCGTAGAGTGTGCGTGAGAACTCGGTTTTGAAGAAAACGGGTTGAGCAAAATGTACCAACTTCCAGCCGCGGAGCGGCGAAAGAATGCAGCCCACGGCGCAAGCCGTGGGGGCAAGGTGGGAACAAATGCAAGCCCCGTAGCGGCGAAAGACGAGTACTCACCCACACACTGAACGCCGCGTCTCGGCGGCGGATTGCAGAGCCTGTTTTGCACAACCAGATGTGACATCCAACCTTGCCTCTGCCATCAGAATCCGTCATGATCGTTGAGGCCGTGAAGGTGCGGAGAGATCGCATTCGTCCCCATTGCGGAACGTCGGTTCTGGAATTCCAGCTTCTTAAGTTCTTTGACATCAAGATTTTCCCCGCAAGTGATAGTGCCCCATAGATTATTTCGCGATTTCGCGCTAGCTCTATGATTCGAATATTCCGGGGGGAGGGGGGACCCCGGAAGCGGCAAGCAGACCCAATGTGGGAATACCGCGGGAGAAATGGCGAACATCTAAACAAACGTCGTTAGCAGAGAAACGTTTGCTCCTGGATTACCGGTGGACTAGCCCGTAGCTCACGGCTCCGGCCGAACTTCCGATGTTCACCAGCGATACGATCCGCTCCAGCTTGTGGTGGCCAGCCTTGTGGAAGAAATAGCTGAGGACAACTCCTCCGATTGTTTCGCCAATGAAGTTCGTTGCAAGCCCCGCTGTGGATCGGCCGAACAGGCGCACCACGGGATTCAGTTCGCGGCCGCCGCCGCTTTGCAGGTTTGCGCGAGTGACGGCAAAATCGGCCGCGCTCAAAGCTGCCGACGCCGTAAACAAAGCGACATTCTGCTTATCCCAGAACCGGTGCTCGCTGACTACAGGCGCCGCCAGTTGCGGAGGTCCTGGAAGGATGACGGGCGATGCAGCGAGCAGCGACAGGCTGGGCGTGGCCGAAGGCGCGTCGGGGAGTGCACCTACGGCTGGCCCTTCTGCCCAGAGAGCAGGACCAGAAGCGCCGCATATGACGAAAGCAACGGCGACGAAGCGGAGGTATTTGTGCAGCCAGCGGGAAGTCATAGGTGCTCGCCAAGTCCGGCGGAGCACACAGGCAGGCGCAACTGGGCATCCATGCGCCCGGTATTATAATTGCGGCAAGCTATTCGGAATCAGCCGCTTGACGTTGCTCTCTCATGAGAACCGGCGACGAATGTGCAGTCTTTTGCGGTCAAGCCTCGGGCTTTACCCTCAAAAGTTGTGCTGGTCAAGGGATCTCGCCGTTCGCGTTCGGTCTGAGGCCTACTTCTTGTAAACGACTCCCGCTTTCATCACAAAGCTAACGTTCTGTAGTATGCCGATATCCTGCAATGGGTCTCCCGGCACGGCGATCACGTCCGCCAGATAGCCGGCCTCAAGCGCCCCGATCTTGCCGTCCCACCCGAGCAGCGTCGCACCATTCAGCAGGTCCGCCTGCAGTACGGCCAGCGGCGACATGCCATATTTCACCATCAGCACAAATTCGCGCGCCTGCGTGCCATGTGGAAATGGGCCCACGTCCGACCCGACTGCCATCGGCACTGCTGCCGCGACCTGCTTTTTAAATTCCTGCACTTTCACATCGAGCATTTGGTGCTCGTGCGCACTTTGCTGCGGCGTCGCCGCGTGATCCGCAAAATATTCGAAGATGGTAAATGTCGGCACGGCAAAGATCTGCTTCTCCTTCATGAGCCGCATAGTCTCGTCGCCAAGCTGATTCGCGTGATCGATCGAGGCCACACCCGCCTGCGCCGCGAACAGCGTCCCCGGCTCTCCGGTGGCATGTACCGCCACGGTCTTGCCCACGCGCGCCGCTTCCTTCACCGCTGCTTCGAGTTGCGCCTCCGTATACTGATAGATTGTCGAGAATTTGCCGTCCTGAACCGAATCCGGCCCTGTCTCATAGATCTTGATGAAGTCCGCGCCTTCCTTGAACTGCTGCCGCATGACGGCGACCAGTTCCTCCGCACTGTTGGCATACGTCGCGTTGGGGAGAACGTGCTGCTCTGGGTTATAGCCCATCGCGTCCTCGTGGCCGCCGAGGATGTTGATGGCATTCCCGCTGATGCGCAGCCGCGGGCCGGGAATGCGGCCTTCGTCGATGGCATTGCGCACCGCGGTGTCGGCCGAGCCTGCACCCTCGGTCCCCATGTCGCGCTCGGCTGTGAAGCCCGCCATCAGGTCGTCTCGCGCCGCCAGCGTGGCTGTGATTGTCCGTTGCGGAACGGATTCCTGGACCGTCTGCAGATCCTCGGCGCCGGGGTGAAGAAAAAGATGAATGTGCGCGTCAATCAAGCCGGGGAGCAACGTGCGATCTCCCAGGTCGATGACCTCGGCCCCGGCCGGCCGCTTGACGGCAGTTCCCACCTCGATGATGCGCTCGCCTTGAATGAGAAGCTCGCCCGGCTGGATCGTGCGCCCTCTCTTCACATCGAACAGCCGCGCAGCGTGCAGCACAATCGCGTGCGCGGGCGGAGATGGGGACTGGCCAGCGGCAAACGCCGGGAGTGCCACCGACGAGAAGAACACAAATATTGAGAGAACCGCGCTGGGGATGCTCATATCGCCCGCGATGGTACCACCGGGAATCGCTCTGTAGCCAGACCGCTGCGGCTCAATCCGTGATTCGGATCACAAAGTGCGGTACCACGCATCACGACACCATTCGCCCGAGAAAGGCGAAGCTAGAATGAGCTTATGAGCGAGTTCGCCGTGCTCACAAATCGCAAGCGTACCCTGATCGCCCTGGTGCATTCGGTGGTCTTCCTGGGGATTGCGCTGCACGGTTTTGCGTCGCCGAAAGCAGCAGTCGTGCTTCACGGCGCCGGAGTGGCTGGAGGTGTAACGCTGATTGCGATCTATCTGACGGTCGCATCGATTCTGTCTTGGCTGGTGAGCATTTCCCGCTGTGCCCGCGAACGTCTGTACTTCGCTCTCTGCGCGAGCAGCGCAACGTTTGGCCTGCTTCGCACCATCTTTGGAGACGTAGGTCTGCCCGCCGCCCAGTATCTGCGGGTAGCCATGTTAACTTCTGCGGTCGCCGTAGGCGCCTGGATTCTCCGCTCCTTCTCGCGTCCAGTGCCGGAAAACGCGCTTCCGGACTGAGCCCCTGAACAAAACAAAAAAAAGCGCCCGGGAGCGATCCCGGGCGGCCGTCACTCTCAAGTTGGGGCGAGGCCGATCCTCAACCACCCTTAGGAGAGGAACAACTCTTTGGTCAGCGTGGCCCAATCCTCGTCGGGCAGATGCGCTGTGAGATCATCGACTGCCACGCCGCCATCCTGCGCCAGCGCAGATGCCATCGCGATCGGCATTCTCTTCCGCAGCCGCCGTGCCGCCGACTCCGTCCACAGCCGCGCCAGTTCTCCGCCCAGCAGGTTGCGGAAGTTGATCTTGGCATCGGGGGCCTGGACGGTCAGCATCCAGCCTTCGCCGTAAGGATCTTTGCGCGCGAGTTCCGGATCCTTCATGACCGCTTCGTTGATGTCGGTGACGGTGCCTTCGATCGGCGAAACCATATCCACCGATTTGCCGTCGCGGAAAATCGTCCACATCTTCTGTCCCTGGCGGACCCAGCGCCCGCGTTGCGGCAGCGTGATGTTCTCGATCTTGCCGATCAACTTGGAGGCAAAATCATCCATTCCCACGCGCACCAGATCCCGGCTCTCACTCAGCGCCCAGGTGTGACCGGCGTGATAGCGCAGGTTTTCGGGAACCTCGAAGCCCGCGACCATCGAGGGAACCACGCGCGCCGCAGCTTCGCGACGGGCGTTTTCGATAACCGGCTGTTTCGCCAGTTGCTTCTCACTTCGCGCATAATCGACCAGTAGAAAGATTGCGAATGTAAGCAATACCATGATGACTGTCATAACCCACCTCGCCCGGAGTGCCTCTTGGTTTCTCGGTCACTCGCTGCTTTTTCTAAGGCAATCGCCGCGCCAAACGTGAGGGTCGTGCCACATGATCGGAGCTGCCGTCCCATCTCCTGCATTGCGTATGAGTTAGCAGCAGTAGGATGGCACGGCCCACAAGCCCTGCGCAAAGACGCATCAGTGCCTGCGATGTAAATCGCAACACGCGGTGACGCGGTTTCGGCGACTTAGATCGAGCGATTCGTGGCGAAGGCCTGATCTATCAACAACTTGATTCCAAACGCCGCCGTTGATGCGATTCGCAATGGCAGTTGATGCGATTAACTACGAAGAGTGCCCTGCGCCGACGCTGCAAAACCCTATTGACCACCATCACGTGCAAAAGTGACGCGCATCACGGCTTAGAACCTCCTAATTGTTGAAACTTCTAGCTGTCTGAAGCTGCTGAGTTTCGCGACAGCCTCTGATCTGATGAGGTAAGCAGCTTGCACCCGGCTCGATTCCGGACGCAGTTACGCCGGTAATCGCTCCTTTCTTTCCTCATCCAGCTCAGGCGCTAGTCGAGAGCATTTCCGGAGGGCACTGGCCGCCTTGTACGAGGCATGCCCGGAGAGCGATTTCATGAGCAAAGCACTCTTATACGACTCCACCGTCTGCATCGGCTGCAAGCAGTGCGAACAGGCCTGCGCCACCCAAAACAAGCTCCCGTACGATGATGGCATCGCTGCCGAGGAGTTGCAGTCGGCGCATAAGCTGACGGTGGTCCTTACCCGCGGCGACAAGTTCATGCGCCGTTTATGCATGAACTGCCAGGAACCCTCCTGTGCCTCGGTTTGTCCCGTGGGCGCACTCCAGAAAACCGCGATCGGACCGGTCACTTACGACCCTTCCAAGTGCATGGGCTGCCGCTACTGCATGGTCGCGTGCCCGTTCAGTGTGCCCAAGTACGAATGGAGCAAGCTGTTCCCCAAGGTGCAGAAGTGCACCATGTGTCCGGACCGTGTGTCCCAGGGAAAACAGACTGCGTGCGCGGAGATATGCCCGACCGGCGCCACCAAGTTCGGCGAGCGTGACGCGTTAATTGCCGAGGCGCAGCAGCGCATTCGGGAGAATCCCGGCAAGTACGTGGACCACATCTACGGACTGGAAGAAGTGGGAGGCACCTCGGTGCTGCTGCTCTCCGCCGTTCCCTTTGAAACTTTCGGTTACCGCACTGCCCTTTCCAAAGATCCGATGCCCATGCTGACGTATCGAGTCCTGTCGCACATTCCGGACTTCGTTCCCCTGGGCGGAATGGTCCTGGGCGGCGTCTGGTGGATCACGCATCGCCGCGAGGAAGTCGCGCTCGCAGAAGGCCGCAAGCCTGACACCGACAAGAAGAATGGGAGGAAGTCATGATGGACCGAGCCACGCCGGCCCGCACCACGATGTTCCGATTCACGTTCTGGAAGTTTGTCTTCCTTTTCCTGATGGCCGCCGGCCTTTACGCCACCTTCGTCCGCTTCACGCAGGGGCTGGGCGCTTCGACTCACCTCAGCGATCAATTCCCCTGGGGCATCTGGATCAGCTTCGATGTTCTCTGCGGGGTCATGCTGGCAGCCGGCGGATTCACTCTGACCGCAACGGTGCACATTCTCAATATCAAGCGGATGCACTCGATTATCCGCCCTACGATTCTCACCGCATTTCTTGGATATGTTCTCGTGTGCGTCGCCCTGATGTACGACTTGGGCAAACCCTACAACATCTGGCATCCCCTCATCATGAGGAATCCTCACTCCGTCATGTTCGAGGTGGCCTATTGCGTGATGCTCTATACCACTGTGCTGGCGCTGGAGTTCTCCCCCATCGTGCTGGAGCGCTTCAACCTGCAGAAGCCGTTAAAGGTGATTCGCGCGATTCTGATTCCCCTCGTGATTTGCGGCGTTATTCTCTCCACGCTGCACCAGTCTTCGCTGGGCACTTTGTATCTCATCGTTCCGGAAAAGCTGCATCCCTTCTGGTACAGCCCGCTGCTGCCCGTGTTTTTCTTCCTTTCGGCGATTGCGGTTGGCTTGGCAATGACGATCTTCGAGTCGTCCATGAGTTCCAAGCATTTCGGCCTGCAGCTGGAACTGCCCGTTTTGCAGGAACTGGGGCGTGTACTCGTCGTCGTGCTCGGGATCTACGGGATCCTCCGCTTCGAGGACCTGGCTAATCGCGGGGCCTTGCGGCTGGCGCTGCATCCGGGATACGAGATGTATCTGTTCTGGCTCGAGATATCCCTCGCTATTTTTCTTCCCCTACTGTTGCTGGTGCAGCCGAAGGTGCGTTCCAGCCCGACCGGGCTCTACTGGTCCGCGGTGCTCGTCGTTCTCGGTTTCATCACCAACCGGATGAACGTCAGTATTACCGGCTTCGAGGGTTCGACGGGTGTCCGCTACTTCCCCAAATGGAGCGAACTGGCGGTCACCGGCATGATCATTGGCGCCGGCTTCGCTCTCTTTGGACTGGCGGTGAAGTACTTGCCCATCTTCCCCAAGGAACATTTTGTACAGGAACCCGTGGCCGAACTTACAAGCGAAATGCCAGTCGTTTCCGCGGTACCGGAACATGCAGGAGACTGAACCCACTCGCGGCCGCTGGATCCGTCTGAGCCCGACCCTCAGCACTAAGCTCAACATTCTGCTGCTCGGCGCCATGGTGGTGATCTTTGCCCTGCTCGGCTACCTCAATGTCCGCCTGCACCGTCAGCATCTGGAGCAAACCACGCTGCTCAGCGCCGAGCGGGTCAGCGATGTGATCAAGCACAGCACGACCGACTACATGCTGCGCAACGACCAGGAGGGGCTCTACCACTCCATCCAGACGATGGCCAGCGAACCCGGCATCGAGAAGATCCGCATCTTCGATAAAGAAGGCAGAATCACCTACACGACGAACCCGGCCGAGTTAAATCATGTCGTCGATAAGACCGCGGAAGCCTGTTATGCCTGCCACGCCAAGTCGCAGCCGCTGACCCGACTGAATCGCCCCGACCGGTTCCGTATCTACCGCAGCGCCGCGGGCGGGCGTGTGCTGGGCATCATTACTCCGATCGAGAATCAGCCCGCATGCTCCAACGCCGCCTGTCATGCGCATCCAGCCGAGCAGCAGATTCTCGGCGTCCTCGATACCAACCTGTCTCTCACCCGGGCCGACGTGCAGCTCTCGGAAAGCAGCCGCCGCATGATCATTTACACCGGCTGCGCCCTGTTATTGATCGCCTTTTTGAGCTGGTTTTTTGTCTGGCGCGTCGTCGGCGTCCCGGTCAAAGCATTGGAGCGCGGCACCGAGCGCCTCGCTGCCGGCGACCTCGGCTATCAGATCGAAGTGCATTCGGACGACGAAATCGGCCAGCTGGCTCGCTCATTCAACGGCATGAGCCTGCAGTTGCAGGCCGAACACAACCAGAATCTGGCCTGGACCCGCACCCTCGAGGAACGCGTGGAGCAAAAGACGCGCGAACTGAAGCGCGCCCACGAACACGCTCTGCACACCGAGAAGATGGCTACCATCGGCAAGATGGCCGCCGTCCTCGCGCATGAGATCAACAACCCGCTCTCCGGCATCCTCACCTACGCCAAGTTGCTGCGAAAGTGGATCGATCACCCGGAGAAGAACAGCGACGGCCGGAATCGCCACCAGGAAATCTGTGACTCTCTCGATCTCATCGCCACCGAGAGCCGCCGATGCGGCGATCTTGTCAAGAACCTGCTCACGTTCTCGCGCACCACGCCGATGAATCTGCAGCCCACCAACCTGAACCAGGTCATCGAGCGTTCCTTGCGCCTGGTGCAACATCAGCTGGATCTGGCGAGCGTTCAAGTACAACAGCAACTGGATCCCGATCTGCCACAGATTCTGTGTGACGCGGCGCAGATCGAGCAGGTTCTCCTCGCCCTGGTTATGAACGCGATGGACGCGCTGCCACAGGGCGGCAACCTGTGGATCACAACCAGCTTCAGCTGCGAACAGAACTGCGTCCGCATAGTCGTGCGCGACGACGGCATGGGCATTCCGCCCGACATCTTGTCCCGACTCTTCGAGCCGTTTCTCACCACCAAAGAGACCGGGCGTGGCGTCGGACTCGGCCTCGCTATCAGCCGCAGCATCCTGGAGCGACACAGCGGAAGCATCGAAGTGGAATCAGAAGTCGGCAGGGGAACCACCTTTACCGTGACTCTGCCGTGGGAGGCCCGCTCCAACACGGGCAAAGCCGCTCCCTCACACGAAACCGTCGCTACTGTCGGGAGGTAATGAACGTGGAAACACAAGGCAAACTACTAATCGTTGACGACGAGCTGAGCGTCCGCGACTCACTTGGAAAATGGTTCCGCGAAGAGGGCTACGAAATCGGAACCGCGGAAAGCGCCAGCGAGGCCCTTACCCGCATGGCCGAGAACAAGTGGGACCTCGCCCTGCTCGACATCAAGATGCGCGGCACCGACGGCATCGAACTACAGCGCCGCCTCCACGAGATGGATCCTGAGCTGGTCGTTATCATGATGACGGGCTACGCCTCCGTCGAAACCGCCGTCATTGCTTTGAAAAACGGCGCCTACGACTATGTCAGCAAGCCGCTCGACCCCGACGAAATCGCTCACCTGGTGAAGAAAGCTCTGGCTCACCGCCGCGCCGAGCAGGAAAACATCCGCCTGCGGGAAACGGTGGCCGAGGTCACCAGCCCTGGGGATCTCGTGGGACAAAGCTCGGCGATGCGCAAGGTCCTCGAGGCCATCGAGACCGTTGCCCCAACCGATGCGAATGTCCTGATTACCGGCGAGAGCGGCACCGGCAAAGAACTCGTCGTGCGTGCTATTCACGCCGCCAGCATGCGGCGCTTCCACCCGCTGGTTGTGATTCATTGTGGCGCTCTGACGGAGACTCTGCTCGAAAGCGAGCTTTTTGGCCACGAGAAAGGGGCGTTCACGGGCGCGCAATTCCGCAAGAAGGGGAAATTCGAAATCGGCGAGGGAGGTACCGTATTCCTCGACGAGATCGGCGACATTAGCCTGAAGACTCAGACCGACCTGCTGCGCGTCCTTCAGGAGCGGGAGATTACCCGCGTCGGCGGCAATCAGGTGATTAAAGTCGACTTCCGCTGCGTGGCCGCTACCAACAAGAATCTTGAGCAATTGATCGAAGACGGCGCATTTCGCCCCGATCTCTTCTACCGTCTCAATGTTTTTCATATCGAACTGCCGCCGCTGCGCGACCGCCGGGAAGATATCCCGCTTCTGGTCGAACATTTCGTAAAGAAATTCGCCCTAGCCATGAATAAGCAAGTCACGCGAATCGCCCGAACCGCGATGATTCAACTACAGCAGCAGCTGTGGGTCGGCAACGTCCGGGAATTGGAAAACGCCGTCGAACGCGCCATGGTTGTGGCGCAGGAGCCGGAGCTGCGCGAGCAGGACTTCATTTTCAAGCCCCAGACTCCTCCGGCCACCGGCAGGTCTCTGGACGATATCGAGCGCGCCCACATCCTGCGCACGCTCGACGAGTGCAACGGAAACCAGAGCCGCGCTGCCGAGGTCCTGGGCATCGACCGCGTCACGCTCCATCACAAGCTCAAGCGCTACGGCTGGACGCGCACCCCGGCGGAATCGCGAACCTGATTGAACTCGATCGGTTTCAATGAATCCGGCTCAACATGAATGTGGTGCATCTGCTCCCGGTCGGAAAACTGGAACCCTCGCTGCTTGAGGACTTGCGCCGAAGCATTCCCCGGTGTTTCGGAGTGCGGGCCGAGATTCTCCCCCTCGAACTCGATCCCGCACCCGCGTACCACATTGAGCGCCAGCAGTATCACTCTTCGGAACTGCTGCAGCGCATGCAGGCCCTGGCGGGCGCGGAACGCTGGCGGCTGATTGGCATCACCGGAGTCGATCTTTACATTCCGATCCTCAAGTACGTTTTCGGCGAAGCGCAAATGGGAGGCCCCTGCGCCCTCGTCTCGCTCCACCGTCTGCGCCAGGAGTTCTACGGCCTCGACCGCGACGACGCCTTACTCCGCCAGCGCCTGCTCAAGGAGTCCATTCACGAGCTCGGCCACACCTTCCATCTCCACCATTGCCAGGACTATCGCTGCGCCATGGCCTCGGCCCACGCCGTGGAATGGATCGATCTGCGAGAAAGCACCTTCTGCGAGTCCTGCCGGTCGCAGGTGGCGTCGGGCGCGTCCTCTTCTCGGTGATTCCAGACCGAGCCTGAAAGCCTGTTCCCGTAGTACACTTTCCGCCATGATGCCACGACGCTTCTTACCCCCATGCGTTCTCGTCCTCGCGATCGGCGGATTGCTTCTCGCCCAGTCTGCAAAACACAATTCCGGAGTTCAACAACAGCCCTTCGGCACGCAGGGCGGGAGGCCCGTCACCTTGTACACGCTCACCAATGCTCACGGCGTTGAAATCCGTGCCATGAACTATGGCGGCATCATCCTTTCCATCCGCGTTCCCGACCGTAAGGGTCAGGTCGGCGACATTGTCCTGGGACACGAAACGCTCGAGGGGTACATCCCTAATCCTCCATACTTCGGCGCAATCGTCGGACGCTACGCCAACCGCATTGCCAACGGAACGTTCACGCTCGACGGCAAAACCTACACTTTGCCCAAGAATGACGGGCCCAATACGCTGCACGGCGGCGTCGACAAGACTTTCAACAAAGTGGTCTGGGACGGGGAGCCGCTGAAAGGCAAGACTGGCGTGGCTTTCAGCTATCTCAGTAAAGACGGCGAAGAAGGATTTCCCGGCAACCTCAAGGTCAATGTCACCTACACTTTGACCGACTCGAACGAACTCGTCATCGATTATGAAGCAACCACCGACAAGGCTACGCCCATCAATGTGAGCCAGCACAGCTATTTCAATCTCGCGGGCGAAGGCACCAGCGACATTCTGAATCACGAAATCATGATCAACGCCGACCGCTTCACCCCAGTCGACAAGAATCTCATTCCCACCGGCGAGTTCCGCCCCGTCAAGGGGACGCCATTCGACTTCACCACGTCGACGAAAATCGGCTCTCGCATCGACGACACCTACGAACAGCTGGTCCTCGGCCACGGGTACGATCACAACTGGGTTCTCAACCGCAAAGGTGACAGCCTCAGCCTGGCCGCCCGCGTTTATGAACCCACCAGCGGCCGCGTGCTGGAGGTCTCCACCACCCAGCCCGGCGTCCAGTTCTACACCGGAAATTTCCTCGACGGCACCATCACCGGAAAGCAAGGCCACGTCTACAAACACCGCTACGGCTTCTGCCTGGAGACTCAGCACTTCCCGGATTCGCCGAACCATCCGGATTTCCCGACGACGATCCTGAAGCCGGGGGAAACGTTTAAGTCGAAGACGGTGTTCAAGTTTTCGACGAAGTGAGAGTCGAACCCGAATGTGGGGGAGCATCCCGTAGGGATGCTTGATAGTAGCCCGGCGTTTCCAACGCCGGGTTCGTGCCCAACGTGAATGTTTCGTCCCGTTAGGGACGATTGAAAACGGCGCACGGAGTGATGGCGCGTTTCAGCCGTGCCTACGGCACGGGGCTGGTTACGGGGCTGGGTCCCCCGCCGCTGAAGCGGCGGGCTACTATCGGAGGTCCCTACGGGCACGTTTGGGGATCCACGAATAACCGCGGTCCCTTCTTTGACCGGCGCTCACTCCCCCCGCAACTCCTCCAGTAGCGCCTTCTCGACTTGCCGGCAGTGCTCGGCCTTCAACTTCTTCCCGCCGGACGTCAGATAAAACGTATCAATCGCCATCTGCCCCTCGGTATCGATCAGCGCGATCTCAATATTGCACTCCTGATCCGACAGGCAGGACGCAATCCGGTGCAGCAGCCGCGGACGATCCTGCGCAATCACCTGCACCAGCGTACTCGTCGCCGAGCACGAATCGTCGAACTCGATCTTGGTTTCCACTTTTACCTTGGCGATCGCGCCCTTCTCCGACCGTTGGCGATCCCGAAGCATCTTTTCCAGATCGGCCTCGCCTACCAGCACGCTGGTTACGCTGCGACGGAACCGTTCCCACTCCGAAAGGTTCAGCTCCAGCGTGCGAAACCGGTCGGTAAAGGAAATCGTGTCGACGACCGTCCCAGCCTGATTCGAGAACGCATTCGCCTTCACGATATTCATGCCCCACGCCGCCAGCACGCCCGCCAGCGTGGCAAACAGAAACGGACGATCCTGGGTGACCAATGTCAGTTCATACCAATGGCGCCCGCGCTTTAGCTCCACCTGCACCGGATCGACGCCCAGTTCGTCCGCCATCCCCATATGCCGCATCACTTCCTCGGCGGTGTGCACTAGCAAATACCTTTGCGGGAATCCTTCCAGGAATCCCTTGAACTTGCTGCTGGTCACAGGCGCCAGGGAGCGCAGCCGGGCCAGCTTTTCGTCATTCACATCGGCGTGCACGCGCTGGTCGGCGCTGCGGTTCAGGTAGTTTTCCGCGCCGATGTATAGCTGCCAGACATTCTCCGCCTTCCACGGCGTCAGTGCCTCCGGATTCACCGCCTTGATGTCGGCGTAGGTCAGGAGCGTAAGCATCTTCAGTCGCTCCGGCGTTCCCATTTTCTCGGCGAATGCCGCACCTGTCGCCGGATCGAAAATGTCGCGTCGCAGCGTCGCCGACATCTCCAGGTGGTTGGCAATCAGGAACAGCACTTCGGCCCGCTCTTTCGGGTCCACATCCAGGCGGTCCATAGCGTGGTTGGCGACGTCGAGGCTGGCCTCCACGTGATTGCCGCTGGGGATGCCCTTTCCCGTGTCGTGCAGCAGCAGCGCCAGATACAACAGCTCCGGATCTTCCAATTCACCGAGCAGTCCCCCATAGCGCTGGTCCCACTCCGACTTCGATTGCTTCAGCCGGTGCAGGCTCTCGATGGCGAGAAACGAATGTTCATCGACCGTGAAGCGATGATAGAAATCGCGCACCACCAGCGAATCAATCAGCTTCAATTCCGGCAGAAGCAGCGTCAACAGCCGCAGGGAGTGCATCGCCCGCAACGCATCGGCGGCGTAGGGCTGCAACAGTGTCTCCTGCAAGTACAGCCACAGCTCGGCTCCCCGGGGCGGAGTCACGGCCAGCGCCGGGAGCGCCTGCTCGATGCGGTATTCGGTGGTCGCGCTCAGCTTCAGTCCGTGGTGCGCCATGAAATGGAACAACCGGAGCAACACCTCCGGGTCTTGCAGGGCCGACGGCTGCTGCAGAAAAATCAGCCCGTCGACCACCGAGAAATCTGCCGTCGTCAGCCGCGTCCGCCAGCTCTGCACCTGCCGGTAGAGAGCCGACCAAGCTTCCGGAATCTCCTCCAGCAGTTGCGTCACCGTCCGCTGCACGGCGCGCGCGTGACCGAAATAAATCCTCATCCAGTCCGCGGCCGAAAGCTCTAGTGCGTCGGCGGCTCCGACCTTGCGTGCCGCGGCTTCGTCCTGCTCTCCCCAGCTGAGCGTGTTGTCATCGCGCCCATGGCGGAAGTGCAGAAAGCACCGTGCCGACATCAAAAAATCCAGTGCCGCATCCAGCTGCTTTTTTACCGGAGCCCGCAGCGAACTCGCATCTGGCCAGTCGTGCAGCTTGTCGATGGCCGAAATCAGTGCAAGCCAGGAAGCCACATTGCAATCACGCAGCCCGCCTGGAGCCTCCTTCAAATTCGGCTCCAGGTGATAAAGCGTCATTCCATGTTTCGCGTGCCGCTCGCGAGTGACCTCCGCCAGCCCCTGAAGCAGGGCCTTCGATTCCCGCATCACCAGCTTCGGGATCACCTTGTCATGCAGTTTGCGGAACAAGTCGCGGTCGCCCGCCAGATAGCGGCAGTCGAGAAGGGAAATCGTGAACTCGGTGTTATTGGCGTCGTAGCGGTCGCACTCGGCCAGGGTGCGCGACGCCGGACTTAGCTTCAGGCGCAGGTCCCACAGTTCCTGGGAGAACTTTCGTACAGGATCGCGGAAGGCCTGCTCACCGTCGCGGTCGCCGAAGAGAAACAGCAGATCAATGTCGGAATAGGGAAACAGCCAGCCGCGCCCGAAGCCGCCGGTCGCCAGCAGAGCAAAATTAGGCGGCCCCGAGTCGTCCGAGGAGACGATATCGCGCCATAGCTTTAGGAGAATGTCTTCAATCAGCCGCGTACGTTGCGCCACGGCCGCGCGTCCATCACCAGAGGACTCGAACGCCTGCTGAATGCGCGCTGATTCGTCGCTGAGAGAGCTCCGAAGTTCGTTGATCAATGGGGACGCCGCCATCATGAAAGGCCCAGGCGGATCGCTCCGCTTTACAACGCTCCTTCACCGCGCTCGTCATTGCGTATGCGGATTGCTTCATCCACGCGCGAGAGGAAAATTTTGCCATCGCCGATCTTGCCCGTCCGAGCCGCGCCCAGGACGGCCTGCACGGCCTTCTCGACCATCGCGTCGGGCAGCACCATTTCGATCTTGGTCTTCGGAATTAGATCGACGCTGTACTCCCGACCGCGGTAGACCTCGGTGTGCCCCTTCTGCCGCCCGTGGCCTCGCACTTCAATGACCGTCATGCCCTCGACGCCGATTTCGTGCAGCGCCGTCTTGACCGCGTCCAGCTTGGAGTTTTGAATGACCGCCTCAAGCTTCGTCATGATGTTTTTAAGTCCTGTTCTGCTTAATTACGATGTCGTCTGCCGGATGGCCACAACCAGCGTTTCCGGCAACCTACGCCGACGCCTCCCAATAGTATCCCTCTTCTCCGTGCTGGGAGAGATCCAGGCCCTGCACTTCTTCGTCCTCGGTAATTCGTAAACCTATCGTCACGTCTACGATCTTCAGGATCGCCAAGGTGCCTACGATGGCGAGGACCCAGGCAACACCAATCCCGACGCACTGATTGAGCAGTTGATGCGCGTTGCCCTCGATCAACCCGGAGGCCACGGTATTCCCCTGCGCGTCCTTAAATATGGGATTCACCGCGCTGACCGCGAAAACACCGGTTAGCAGCGCCCCCAGCGTCCCTCCCGCCCCATGTACGCCGAATGCATCCAGCGAATCGTCATAGCCAAACCTCGCCTTGACCTTGGCCACCATCGCGTAGCAGAACACGCCCGCGATCAAGCCGATGATCAGCGCTGCGATCGGCTTCACGAAACCCGCTGCTGGAGTGATCGCGACCAAGCCCGCAACCGCCCCCGAGATTCCTCCCAACACGCTCGGCTTCCCGTTGCGGATCCACTCGGCCCCGGCCCATCCCACCGTGGCGGCGGCCGCCGCAAAGTGCGTCGCGACAAATGCGCTTGTCGCCAAACTACCCGCTGCCAGGGCGCTCCCGGCATTGAACCCAAACCATCCCACCCACAACAGGCATGCGCCAATGAAGCTCAGCACCACACTATGCGGCGGCATCGCCTCCTTCGGGTATCCCACTCGCTTGCCCAGATAAAGCGCGCATACCAGCGCCGAGACTCCCGATGTGACGTGCACCACAGTTCCACCCGCAAAATCCAGCGTCGGGAAACGCCCACCCAGCGAGGCATTCAGCAGCCCGCCCTTGCCCCATACCATATGGGCCATCGGGTCATAGACGATCACCGACCACAACACCATAAATGCCACCATGGCACTGAACTTCATGCGCTCGGCGAACGCTCCCGCAATCAGTGCGGGCGTGATGATGGCGAACATCAACTGATAGACCATGAAGGTCTGCGCCGGAATCGTCGCAGCATAGTCCAAGTCCGGCGCGGCTCCCACGCCGCGGAGGAAAATATTCTGCAGCCCTCCAATGAAACTGTTGCCCGATCCAAACGATAAGCTGTAGCTGAACAGCCCCCACAGCACGGTGACGACGGCCATCAGGGCAAAACTCTGCATCATCGTGCCAATCACGTTCTTCTTGCGGACTAGGCCGCCATAGAACAACGCGAGCCCCGGACCGGTCATCATTAACACCAGAGCGGAGCAGGTCAGCATCCAGGCGTTGTCGGCGGAACTCTTTGCCTCGGCTGCTTGTTGCTCGAGTTTGACCAGCCGCGCATTTGGATCCGTTCCCGGACCCGCGGCTACCTGGGCGCAGACTGCTTGCGCCAAAGCGAAAACCACAAAAGCTGTCGCAAACGTGGCGACCAGCTTCTTACCTATAGACACCGAAACGTGACCCCTATGCGGATTCGTGTCCGCGCTCAATTCAACGACGCATCACTGTACCGTCCGTGACCGCCATCGCGGAAATCGAATCTATTTATCGCCCCTATCAGGTTTTGTTATTGAATTGCCGGCTCAGAACTTGAATTGCACGTCGAGCTGCATGCGGCGCGGAGGCTGCGCGGCGACCGGCTTCCCGAACAGTTTCGAAGATATGGCTCCGATGTAGGTTACGTAGTTCGGATGGTTGAGCACGTTGAAGGAGTTCAGCGAGACGGTGAAGACCCGCGATTCTTTCTTTGCCTTCGAAAGGGGAAAATCGTGGGAGAGGTTCAGGTCGAGATTGATCAGGCCCGGTCCCGCCATGGTATTGCGCAGCACGCCGGCGGGGCGATCATTCAGGGTGCCGTCGTGATTGTCATCGCCGCCGGAAGTGATGTTCACCGGCTTGCCGGAGTAAACCGAGAGTGCGGCGCCGAGCGTGAAGTATTTTGTCGGCTGCGACGAGGCCAGCAGATCGAACTTGTGCAGACGGTCGGTGTCCGCGCGTCCCCAGTCGGCCGAGGGATCGTAGCTGTTCGCCGGGAAGAAGGTAATCCCGCTGGTGTTGTTGTCGGTCCGGCTGAGCGTGTACTGAATCTGCCCCGAGAAATATTTGCTGGGCTTCCCGCGGAAGGTTAGTTCCAGCGCGTTGCCCTTCAAGTATCCCTCGGATTGAATCTGCCGCACCTGGCCCACAGACGGGTTCGGTCGCACCCAGCTTCCTCCGGAGAACACCGGCTCGTTGGCATCGATGGAGCGGAATGAGTCAATGGCGCGCGTGCCAATGTAAACCGCGCTGAACGTGCTCTTGGCGGTAACCTGTTGCTCGGCCCCCATGCTGTACTGGATCGTGTACGGAATGCGCTGCCTGGGATCGAGGGTGACGATGCTCGTCGGAACCCCAGCCAAGGCACCGGGCGCGACGGGAAACGGCGGTTGCTCCAGGATGAAACGCAACAAGTTCACACCGTTGAAGTGCAGCAGATCACCGATTGGACTGGGCCCAGTGCGGTCGTAAAACATTCCCGCGCCACCGCGGATTACAGTTTTGCCCTTCGCTGTGGGCGCGTATGCAAAGCTGACGCGCGGGGCAAAGTTGTGGGGCTGGTCGTGGAAGTAGTTCTGCCAGTAATAACGCACGCCCACATAAACGGAGAAGTTCGACTTCAGCCGGATATTGTCCTCGACAAATCCGCAGATGACCTTTTCCAGAAAAGCCACGTGCCCCTGGCCGGTTTGCAGCAGGTAAGTTGCGGGTGATGGGGCCGCGGGGGAATAAGTCGCAAAGGTGTAAGTGCCTCCTCGGTTCGTGAAATCGTCAAGCCCGCGCCGGCTGATGTCGGGAATGTCAATTCCAAAACTGAGTTGATGCTTGCCGTTGGCGTAGGTAGCGAAGTCGGTACCGTCAAAGTGGTATTCCGTGCGCCGCGAGTCAGCTTGCGCGCCACCCGCGGTAAACAGTCCGGATACGGCGATTTGAGGGTCGGGATTGACGCTGGCGACCTTTGAATCGTAGTGCCCGACGAGAAATCTGGCCTGGTTCAGCCAGTGGGGGGAAAACTGGTGCAGGTAGCTGACGTTGATCTCATGCTCCAGAAAATTTGTGTCGGTGGCAGCACTGGGCAGAATCGTGCCGCCTACGTTTGAGTTTTCGCTGGAGCGATGTTCGTACGAGTAGCCGATCCAGAACTGGTCGCCATTGGCCAGATCGTGAAAAATACGGCCCGACCCAAAGAAATGATGCGTGGGATTGGCAACCGACTGGGCAAACGGCCCAAACCCGTCCGCCTCGGCGGCGGAGATCGCGCTTGAATCCATGATGGCTTGCTGATCCAGCAAGTCCTCGTCGAGCGACAGCAGGAAACTGGTGTGCTTGCTGTGCCGGATCGGCCCCGTCACCGAGCCTTCGAAATATTCGCGGCGCTCGGGCGGCTTCCCCAAGGTGGCGAAGGCATTGCTGGCATCAAACACCGAGTCGCGAAACATGAAATTCAGCGAGCCATGATAGTCGGGAGACCCGCCCTTGGTGATGATCTCCAGACGAGCCCGGCCGGGGCGCGAAAATCTTGCCGAGTATGGATTGTTGTTGATCTTCACTTCCTGCACGGCCGACGGGGTGACGCCCGGCCCGTTCGCTTCGATCCCATTCACCACCAGGGTGACACCGTTCGTACCGGTCGCACTGTCGTCCAGGAATCGCGACATGGTCGTGATGTAGTCCTGGTCGAAAACTGGCACGCGGTCGAGCGCATCGCGGTCGATGGCGTTATTGTTCTGATTCTCCGAGGTCTCGGTACTCACCAGCGGGACGTTAGTCCCGGTCGCCACTGTTACGTTTTCCGTCTGCACCAGGATTTGCAGCACAACCCGCATCGGAGAGAATCTCCTGACGGTGACTGCGACGGGCATGCGGGCGTCGCGAAATCCTTCCGCGTGAAAATCAATCGTGTACTTGCCGGGATCAATGTTGTCGAAGTGGAAAGCTCCGACGGCGTCAGTCTGGGTCTGGGCGACAACTTCTGTCCGCGTGCTGAGCAGCGTGACCTGCGCTTTGACGATGGCCGCCCCGGAAGGGTCCAGCAGAACTCCAGATACGGAATGCGTGCCTGCAGGGTCGTCGCCAGCTATGCCGGGATCGGCGGACGGACCGGGTCCTTGCGCCCGAAGCGGAGGGGACGTCGCTAAACTAAGCAGCGGGACGAGGATATAGAGCAACCGGGGCTTCAATGGAAATCCTTGCGGGCGTTACGATACGCTTTTGACTGTAGCCAGAGAACCTGAAAAGGCTCTGAAAGCGACCGACCGCTGGGTCTCGTCTCATTTTGTTCCACCGACGAACGCGGCAGCGGCGTTAACCTGCAAGACTACAGGCATTTGAGTTCCCCTACAGTGTTTTACTGATGGCGCATAGGGGCAAACATCTAAATAGTTAAGGCCAAACGCTGTGTCGCTTCCCAGAGGACCAGATTCGAGGGGGTTTTAACTGTGTCTACCAAGAAGTCAAAGGCTACTACTACGCTCCCAGCAAAAGTCGAAAAAGTCATCAAGTCTATCCCCCACTCCGGCGAGCCCGAGAAAGCCCAGATCGTCGTTGAGGGCGCGGATCATCTTTATCGAGAGATTCGAGTTCCCAACAGCCTGACCGATGATAAGGGCGACAAAGTGAAGCTCAAAGAAGGAGCCGGGGTCGAGATCAAAATCGAGGCGGATCCGGTCGTCACACAGGCCGCTCACGATCAGGAAGAAACGACCCAACCGCCTCGCCGTTGATCGTTCGATCACGGGCTTAAGAAACTCCGGAACCGCAGTCACTCCCTGATGCGGAATTCTCCATGCAGCTTGGCGGTCGAGTCTTCCCCCACCCATAGGTCGAACTGCTCGGGTTCAACCACCCACCCTTTCTTGGCCGGGCTCCAGAACTGCAGTTCGTCTGGTCCGAGCGTAAAGCGAATGGTCTGCTTATGACCTGCCGCCAGGTTGACTCGCTGGAAGCCTTTCAGCTGCCGGACCGGACGCGAAGCGCTTCCGGCGCGCTGGTGAATATAGAGTTGCACCACAGCATCTCCCGCCCGGCTGCCGGTGTTAGTGACGTCAACCGACACCTCAAGACTGGCGCCGACTTTCGCCTCAGCCTGGCTGGTTTTCAGATTGTCAAAAGAAAAGTCTGTGTAGCTCAGGCCGTACCCGAACGGGTAGAGCGGGCTGGTTAGGACATCCCAGTACCGGGATTTGAAATCGGGAGCATCCTCGGGCGCCTGCGTCCGATTGTGACTGTAATAGATCGGAAGTTGTCCCGTGGTGCGGGGCCAGCTCACCGGCAAGTGGCCTGCGGGATTTGCGTCTCCAAACAACACGTCCGCAATGCCATTCCCGCCCTGACTTCCGGGATACCAAGCTTCCAAAATTGCCGGGATATGGCCGGCAGCCCACGAGATGTCCAACGGACGACCGTTCACCAGCACCAGAACAACCGGTTTGCCGGTCGCCGCGACGGCTTCGAGCAATTCCTCCTGACCCCCGGACAGCTTGAGTGACGACCGCGATGCAGCCTCCCCGCTCATCAGGGCAATCTCGCCCAGCACCAGCACGGACATATCACTTTTTCTGGCCAGCGCGACCGCGTCGTCCATAGCCTTGCGCGCTTCTTCCGGAGTCTGCTCCGGCTGCTCTTTAATCGTAATCATCGGAACATTTTCGAAGAATGAGGGGATGTCACGCCGGATATTCGGCCCGTGTGCAAACTCGACGTGCACCACATCCCCGACCTTGCCTTTAATTCCCTGCAGAATGCTGACGACCGGTCCGGGCTTCCCCAGCGCGCCCCACAAGCTGAGCAAGTCGAGCTGCGCGTCGGCGAGAGGGCCGATCACCGCAATCGAATTGATCTGCTTTTTATCCAGCGGCAGCAGTTTGTGTTCATTGCGCAACAGCACCACCGACCGTTGGACCGCGTTGCGCGCCGCCTGAGCATGCTCCGGCGTATTCAAAACCTGCTCAATGCGCGACTCGTCCACATACGGGTGCTCGAAGAGACCCAGCCGGATTTTGGTTTCGAGAATCGGAAGCACAGCGTCATCGATCTGCTGCATGGAGACACGCCCTTGTTTCACTTCAGCATCTAGATATTTCAGGTAGGTCCCGCTGGCCATGTCCATGTTCAGCCCGGCAGAAAACGCCTTGAGCGCAGCGTCTTCGCCGTCCCGGGCGTAACCATGCGTGATCAGGCTGTGAACCGCGTTGGCATCGCTGACCACAAAGCCTTTATAGTTCCACGCCTCGCGCAGCACATCGTGCAGCAGCCAGCGATTGCCGCTGGCCGGCACATCATTCAGATCCATGTAGGCGCTCATGAACGATCCAACACCCGCATCTGCGGCGGCCTTGAACGGGGGCAAGTACACATTCCACATCTCCTCTTCTGGAACGTACGACGAGTCATAATCGCGCCCGCCGTCGGCTGCGCCATAGCCGGCATAGTGCTTCACGCAGGCCAGCACATGGTCAGCCCCGCCCAGCTGATGCCCCTGGAACCCAAGCACCTGTGCGCGGGCCATCGCTGCACCCAGGTATGGATCCTCGCCCGCGCCTTCCACCATGCGCCCCCACCGCGCATCGCGAGCGATGTCGACCATGGGGCCGAACGTCCAGGCAATCCCCGCCGCCCGGGCCTCTCGCGCCGCAATCGCCTGCGCCGCCTCCACCATCTTCGGATCCCATGACGAGGCCATCGCGATCGGCGCGGGAAAGATCGTGTGGTAGCCGTGGATTACATCCAGCCCGAACAGGATCGGAATGTGGAGCCGGGATTGATCGACCGCGAGATGCTGCCAGCGGTTGATCTCTTTGGGATCGGAAACCCACAGAACCGATCCGGCCCCGTATTTTCTTGCGATCTCCTCCGGCGCCCCCACTTGCTCTTTAAACTCCGGAATCTCAATGCCGGGCAACTGCGCTAGTTGAGCAATTTTTTCTTCCAGGGTCAGCTGCCGCAGCAGATCATCCGCTTTCGGATGAGTTTGTGCACATAAGGCTGGGACAACGATCGGTGTAAGAAGAACTAATACGAACAATCGAGACGTCAAGAAAGATGTAGCTCTGGAAGGCTGTAGACAAGCCATTTTTTTCTCCTGAGGACCATCCGTGCACTCCTCCGACGATTGCGCTCCGCTACTATTTCGCGGATGGTTTCGGCGGCTCCGGCGGGGCTGGCGGCTTGACGAATTTGGCATCATCCACCGGAACATTGTCCTTCACCTCGCTCACCAGAATCGTGAACCGGCCACTGGGCCGCGCCAGCGTCCACTGGTATGGAATCTTCACTCCACCCGCGTCCCGGTAATCCGCATAATCGATCTGGGTGGTCAGCTGTCCCAGCGCAGTCTCGCCGAAGCGGACCAGCCGCACCAGCAACCCCGATTGCTCGTCAAAGAACAGTTGGATCGGTGGCTTGCCCTCGCGCTGCCCCACTACGACATAAGCCTCGTGATCGCCGACCTTCTCCATCCCCCCCACGCGCATCTCGCTGAACATCGGCTTCAAATGAGTCGGCAAGTGCAAATCCGCGTCAATCGCGGCTCCATCCAGATCACTGCCATGCATCTCGCGCAGCGGATGCCCCGTCATACCCAGCCATCCTTCGTGTCCATTAAACGCCGTGACGTTGTCTCCCTCGGGCATGTGAGTGAACGAAACCCGCTTGTCCGGATCCTTCGCATAAATATCGATGGGCAACGATTTACCGCCGAATTCGATCGCCCCCTTCATTACCCGGCTCGTCACCTTCTCGACCGCCGCCGCGCCTCCTACCGCCTGGACATATTTCTCCAGAAGTTGGTCGGGGTTCGGCCCGGAGTATTCCTTCGTCTCGTTGTCCGGCTTCTTCGGCCCGGCCATGACCTCTTTGGGCTCTTCCACCATCACCGGCGGTGTCCCGGTCGGCTTCGCGCTGCCGCGGTGGCATGAGTAACACGTCACTTCGCGATGCCCCTCAAAATTGTCCTTGTTGATGGCGAACATCATCTCCATCATCTTGCGCGCGGTCTGCTTGCTTTTCTTGTCGTCTTTTTCAAACGCACCCTGTACATGGCAGAAGTCGCACTCCACGCCCAGTGATGCCGTGATGAACTGCATGGTGGGGAAAATCTGCTCGGCGGGAACTCCTTTGAGGACCTGGATATTCTTGAACTGCTCTTCCGCCTTTTTCTCTGCACCTTGCGGCCCCGGCGCACCCGGCCCCGCATGCGGCGTGCCGCTCGACTGCGCCTTCGCTCCGCCGTCTACGCCTGCACCGACAGCCAGGGATGCGGCCATCGCGATGGCCAACGTCCGTTTCCTGTTCATCGATTCTCCGCCTCGTTTGGAATGTGCAAAGTCTAGCAGAGCGCCGTAGGCATTGGGTGCATCGGGATCGAAATCCTCAACCCACCGGAACGCGAATCAGATTCAATAAGCTCCATACCACGTACGCAACGATCATCCCGACAACGCCCGCCGTTACCAGCGGACGGTAACGCGTCTCCATCAGATCAGCCAGCACGCCCGACACGAAAACAAATAGAAACGGAATCGCCGCCAGCAGAAATCCGGCCCCCGCCAGGTGCGGGTTCGCTATCCCGAAAACGAAGAATAGCACCGCGACCAGCAGCGGCGCGGTATTGCCGAAATAACGGGTGCGCGGCCACGCCCCGTAGGTCAGAACCGCAACGGGAAGCGCCAGGGCTAGGGCGGGACAGGCACGCCCAATCTGCACCGCGACTTGCTTGTAAACTCCGAGCACGGTGAATCCCCGCCAGGTCGCTCCCCAGAACACAGCGTGGCGCATGCTCTCGCCAAATGCATGGGGATGAAAAAAATAGACCGCGAACAGCAGAACAAATCCCACCACGCAGGCTGCGATCCAGATCACACTACCAGCCTTCCGCCGCACGGGAGCAACATAAAGCAGAAATCCCAGAGCTATGAGCAGCAGCACAATCATCGAGAACTGCGACCCAATTGCGATCGCCAGCGAAACCCCGAGCAGCACGATACGGCGCCAGTTCCAGAGCACGACTTCGCGCGGAGCATAAAGCGTGTGTGCCACAGCGATTGCCGTGAAGACCGCCCCGAACGCCCCCCAGGCCGCAACCACTTCCGGTTCGGCGTGCCATGTCGCGCTCGCCTGAACCAGCGAGGGCGAGAAGCAATAGAAGATGAGGGCAACAAATCCTCCCGTGTTGCCGCAAAGGCGCCGCGCCACGTACCACAGCGATGCCCCAAGAAAAACCCCGCAGGCCAGGAAGGGAAGGCGAGGAAGCCATCGCCAGTACGCTGCCGAGTCGCTGTCGAGATGCCGCGGCCACGCCAGCAACGGGGCGGCGGAGGCCAGGTAGAGCAGTGGTGAATGCTCTGTATCGTATCCGGCGTCCTGGCCGTGAAGCGAGTCTTGAACCCCACTTCCGGCGCTCTCCCTGAACGGAGCACCCGCGATACCGCGCCCGTGCCACTGCCTCCAGCCTTCCCGGATGCGCGCCGCCTCAGGGCCTTCGGGCGCGTTGGCTGCGCGAAGCTCGGCGTGAACCAACCAGACGCACTGGCAAAAGAAGGCGACCAGCAGCAGCACCGCGAGTACCTGCGGACGGCCGAAGCGTTCGCGCGTGAAATAGGGACGCATAAGGTCGAGCCGAGTGTTTTACCATGGCGGAGGCAGTCTGCGGGGAAAGTTCTGCGATGAGCGATCTGGAGACCAAGACCGACAGCAGTCCAACGCCGCCGGCGCCTGTCCCGCCAGCCTTTGCCGCCGCGACGCAACCTCCTTATGCTCTTACCCTTTTCTTCGGCCCTGACGGCCTGCGCCCAGGATGGGGACTTCTCTTGTATGGGATGATTTTCTACCCCTTGCAAGAGGTGGCAGCGGCGTTGGCGTTTTTGCGTGATTTTGGCGCCGGCGGCTTGTGGTCCGCCCTGCTGGAGGAGGCCGGGAGGGTCGCCGCCGCTTTCATTCCCTTGGTGATCCTGGCGCCTATCGAGCGGCGCTCGTGGGGAATCTACGGCTTGCCGGTGCGGCACGCTTTTGGGAAGCTATTTTGGTCGGGCGCGGTCTGGGGATTTGCCGGCATCAGCCTGCTGATCTCGGCGCTGTACGGCCTGCACGTCTTTGCCTTCGGTCATGTTGCGCTGCATGGGATCCGCCTCGAGAGGTTCGCTGGCTTCTGGGCCGCGATGTTCCTGCTCGTCGCGTTTTTCGAGGAATTTCTGCTGCGCGGCTACTCTCAGTTCACCCTGGCACGCGGCATCGGGTTTTGGCCCGCCGGGATCGTCTTATCCTGCGCCTTCGGTTTGATCCACCTGGGGAATGGCGGCGAGCAGTGGCCGGGCTTGCTGGCCGCCGCGTTCATCGGGCTCTTCTGTTGTCTCACCCTCCGCCGGACGGGCAACTTGTGGTTTGCCGTGGGCTTTCACGCCGCCTGGGATTGGGGGGAAACGTTTTTCTATTCCGTTCCCGACAGCGGCCTGGTCTTCCCCGGACACCTGCTCAATTCTTCCTTACAAGGTCCGCGATGGCTCAGCGGAGGATCCGTTGGACCCGAAGGCAGCGTGCTGTGCTTCGTCGTGATCGCGATGGCCTGGGTTGCCTTCGATCGGATGTATCCGAAGGCGTGTGTACTCGTCGCACCTCCATCGCCGCTAGCGACGAGAGCAGATTCCTCGTCGCTGCACTCCTCGGAATGACAACATCGGAAGGTTCTCTCGAGAGTCCGATCCCTACTCAGGTATCGTATTGGCAGCCGCAACATCGCCCTGATACGACTGCGGCACGATTTTCTTCGCCCCCACCCTATACTGTTGTGTATGACCCCAGAAGCGGATCTACTGACTCCATTGCGCCGCTACTGGGGATATGGCTCGTTTCGTCCCCTGCAAGAACGAATTGTGCGCAGCCTGCTGGCCGGCCACGACACCTGCGTCGTGATGCCAACCGGCGGAGGCAAGTCGCTGTGCTACCAGCTGCCGGCAATCATCTCTGCGCGCACCGCGATCGTGATTTCTCCACTGATCGCACTGATGCAAGATCAGGCAGCACAACTGGCGCAGATGGGAATTCCCGCGGCTGTCCTCAACAGCTCCCTCAGCGGCGATGAGCAGGGCCGCGTAATCCGGCAAGTGCGGGAGGGCACCTACCGGCTGCTGTATCTCTCGCCCGAGCGCTTGCAGCGTGGCGATACACTCAGTTGGCTGCAGAACATTCCGATTTCGTTCTTCGCAATCGACGAGGCGCACTGCATTTCCGAGTGGGGACATGAATTCCGGCCTGAGTATCGGCAATTGAGCCGGCTGCGTGGAAGTTTTCCGGACCGTCCCATTGCGGCATTCACGGCCAGCGCTACGCGCCATGTGCGGCATGACATTCTGGCGCAGCTCGAGCTGCGCAATCCTGATAAGTACATTGCAAGTTTTCACCGTCCGAACCTGCGCTACCTGGTGCGCGAATGCGACAGTGTGGAGCAGACGACGCTGCTGGTAACCGCCTTGCGTCAGCACAGCGACGGAAACGTAATTGTCTACTCTCCGACCATCAACAAGGTCGAAGAGACGGTGGACTTTCTGGAGGATCAGGGGATCGCCGCGGTCGGCTATCACGCCAAGATGAACAACGCAGACCGCCGCCGCAACCAGGAGCGTTGGATGTCGGACGAGGTGCGGGTACTGGTGGGCACGATCGCGTTCGGGCTGGGTATCAACAAGGCGACGGTGCGTGCCGTCGTGCACCTGGCTTTGCCCAAGTCGGTTGAACAGTACTACCAGGAGGCGGGACGAGCCGGGCGCGACGGAAATCCAGCCGACTGCATCTTGCTTTGGCGGAAGCAGGACGCAGGCCTGTTGGGATTCTTCGCCAATCAGATCACGGATTCGGCGGAGCGCGAGCGCGCCTGGCAGCGCTATCACACGATTCGCGCTTTTGCCGAGTCGGGGCGGTGTCGCCACCGGCAGATTTGCACGCACTTTGGTGAGACTCCGAAGTGGACGTCGTGCGGAGCCTGTGACGTTTGTGGAGGTACGCCGGAGTGGCTGACCGAGGTGACCGCTCCCGCAGCCGTGCGGCCGATCTTGGTGGGTGCGGCTTCCGGCGGGCGGGCCGCGTCGCCTCGTGTCTCGAACGCGGATCAGGAATTGCGGGACTACCTTCGCGAATGGCGCCGTAGCATGGCCAAAGAGCAGGGCGTGCCGGCGTACGTCGTACTACACGATACGTCGCTGGATGAGATCTGCCAGATGCGGCCGAAGTCGATTGGAGAGTTGCTGAATATCACCGGAATCGGTGAACGCAAGGCCGCTACGTACGGGACGGCGATTCTGACCGCGCTCCAGCGGTATCGAGAAGGAGCGCGCGTGGAAGCCCGGCCCGGAAAGAAAACGGCGCCGGCCCTCGAGACCGTGCGCCTGCTGGCCGAGGGGAAGACTCTCGAGGAAATCGCTCAGACTCGCGGGCGGCAGCTCTCGACGGTGGTCAACGCCGTGGCCGCGCTCGTGGAAACAGGGCAGGTGGAGTTTCAGCCGGGGTGGATCGATCCAAACAAGCAATCGGTCATCCAAAAAGCCTGCGCGCACGTTGATGTGACGAAGCTGGAACGGCTGAAGCCGCTGAAGGATACACTGCCGCCCGAGATCACCTATGAAGAGATTCGGCTGGTGTTGGCGCGCTTGCGGCGCGAGCACAGTCGCAACAAGGCAGAGATTCCCGCCTAGGCTGCCTTAGCACCGACTTAACCGCCTGCAACTTGCTGTGTGGGTGTACAATCTCGTGGTCTTTGAATTCCCGTAAAACACAGCAGAAGGCCAATTCTTGGCATCGCTCGTGACAGCTGCGTGCGGTGAAGCACGTCAAATTGTTCGCTAAGGAGCCGTCATGAGGATTCTGCTATACAACCCCGACAACGGGGTTACTCGCAATTTCATGCCGCATCTCTGGATGTTTCTGCTTCAGTCGCTGACCCCGCCCGGACACGAAGTCCTGCTTATCGACGGCAACGCGAAGCCGATGGACGAGGCTAAAATCGCCCAATACGTCCGCGATGAAAAGATCGATCTGGTCGGCATCGGCGCCATGACCCGCATGATCGCGAAAGCGTACCGCATCGCCGACGCCATTCGCGCCACCGGAGTCAAGGTGGTCATGGGCGGGCCGCACGTGACGGAGCTCGCCGATGAGGCCCTCGGTCGTGACGGCGGACCGCGTCACGCCGACGCCGTAGCTTTGGGCGAAGCCGACGAAACCTGGCCAAAAATCGTTGACGACGCGGCTCGCGGCGAGTTGAAGGAGATCTACACTCCCATCGACGACACCGGCAAAGAACGCAAACCTTCGTTGAAGCAGTATCCAGTGATTCCGTGGCAGTCGATCGATCTCGAGCAGTTCAATCTCGTGCCGAAGGCCGCCTTCCCCCTGCTCAAGAAGATCGGCGAGGGCTGGGGGACGTTCCGCATTATTCCCGTCGAGTCGGGCCGAGGCTGTCCCTACGGCTGTGAGTTCTGCACGGTGACCGGATTCTTCGGCGATTCCATCCGCTTCCGCACTAATGAGAGCGTGGTCAACGAACTACTGCTGTTGAAAAAGCGCGCCCGCAAAGAAAAAGGGCAGATGGCGGTTTTTTTTATCGACGACAATTTCGCCATCAACGTGAAGCGCACCAAATCACTGCTCCGTGACATCATCGCCGCGGGAGCGCAAGTGCATTGGGTAGCGCAGATCAGCGCGAACCTCTTGCGCGACGAGGAACTGGTCGACTTGATCGCGGCCTCCGGGGGGAAGTGGGTCTTCATCGGCATGGAGTCGATCGATCCGGCGAACCTGAAAGATGTGAACAAGGGATTCAACAAACCGGGCGAGTATTCCGAAGTGCTCGAGCGGTTGGCAAAGCGCAACGTCTATGCGATCACTTCGTTTATCTTCGGTATGGACAACGACACGGTGGGGGCGGCCGAACGCACACTGGCCCAGGTGCGCACCTGGCCTCCGGGCTTGCCCATCTTCGGCCTGCTGACTCCGCTACCGGCAACGCCGCTCTACAAGCGCCTCGAACTCGCGGGGCAACTCACCCGCCCGAGACACTGGAAAGAATTCATCCCCTTCGCCATGGCGCACACGCCGTTGAAGATGAGCATCGAAGAAGCCCATGCCGAAGTGAACTACGGATGGGCGCACTCCTACAGCCCGGAAGCGCTGGCCCAGGCCGTCGATTCCCTGGATGATCAGCCTCTCGGCTATCGCGTCAACATCTTCCTGGCGCGCCTGTGTTTCCGCGGCATCTATTTCCCCATGCTGGGGAAGTTGGCGTGGGCAAAAGTCGTGGCGCAGAACCGGCACACGATTTTAAAGCTGGTAAAGGAAGCCGTCTTCGGCCGCGAATCGCGGCGGCCCCGAAATCCTGAGGGCGAGATCTCG
>CAVRCR010000016.1:0-83576 GCA_963719615.1 uncultured Acidobacteriaceae bacterium
CACGACGATACCAACTACTGGATTTTTTCAGAGCCCGGCTTGCGGCGTCTGCTGGAAAGGGCAAGATGGGAGATTCTGGAATTCTTCACGACCGGCGATACAAAAGCATCTGATCCGGCGAGCCTCGATCATGACGAGCGCGCTTTTTGTCTGCTAAAAAGTCATTACGGAGGGCAGCATCTCGATCTACGAAAGGGCTGGCACGCTGTTGAAGATTCCGGGTGGCGTTGGACAGAGCGGCAATTCACGGCGCGCTTAATGAGTCATTCGGGTCTCAACTATTCCAGAATTGCGATGCGTTTCTACGTGCCGCCCATTCTGATTGAAGCGTTCGGCAAGATTACCCTCAATGCAGCGATTGACGGCCAGGAACTTCAGCCGCTGGTTGTGAGCGAGCCCGGAATCCACACATTCGTGAGAAGGATACCGGCGCCTTCAGCGACACCTTCGGTCGATTTTCATTTGGATAACGCTATCGATCCAAATGCTGACGACTCCAGAGAGCTCGGAATAATCGTGGCGTCGCTGGAGTTTACTTAGGGCGGCGCTCGCGCTCAAGAGCATCGTGAAGCAGCGTCTTGATGTAGGTCTGGTAGGGGACGCCCTTTTTACGTGCCAATTTCTGCGCCAGTGCGATGTCGGGAGCGGGCAGGCGGATCGATATTGGCTGCAATACGGGGCGGTACATCAAGCCGCGGACCCATCCGGTTGAGTTGCCCAAGTCGGGGATGTCGCTCGTGTCGACACGCCTACGGCGAACCGTGTTGGGCTTCTGGGCAGTGGATGACGTAGTAGTACAGGTTCATGGTCAGTCGCCGGTGCAGTTCAATTACATTAACCCCGACGACGATCCCAGTCGGAAGAAGTAACTGGTCGGCGCTGCGTCGGCATCTTGGGAACCCGGGGCCGCACGAGTCGGGCTCCCGCGCGCCACCCATGCGCGCCGCAGGACGCCAATTTAACGGCTTCTCGCAAGCCTTCGCCTACGGTAACGACGCCCAGTGCGCCACCAACTATCCCATCGTGCGCTTCACCAACATCGGCTCCGGACACGTCTTCTATGGCCGCACGCACGACCACAGCACCATAGCCGTGGGATATTCCGGTCCGGCGTACACCCATCTGGACGTGCCTGACTGGTTGCATTTCGCGACGGGGGCTTTCATCCTCCTTTCACAATTGTGCGAGTTCTGCGGTTGTCGGCGGGGACAACTCCACCTAGACTGAGTAATCGCAGAGGCCAAAGCCAGGCGGGCTAAACACACGCCGACGAGCGCCCTTCGGCTGCGCTCAGGGCAGGCTTCAGCGGCGCTTGTCGGGTAACCCGTTCGCCCGCAGGGATGGCACAAGGAATGGGGTGATCGGCACGACCAAGGTCGTGCCCTGGCTCATGTCCGCCGAGGACGGACTTTGCAGCAGCTGTGGAGTCGCACCTAACAAGTAATCGCATGACGATGTAAGCGCATGGGGATGTAATCGGACAAGGAAGCACAACGAAGTAATCGGACGAGGAGAGAAGGTTGGCCGAGCCGATCATCAAGGCCGCGCGGTTGAGAAATACTATCCGCAGCCGGACGGCAATCGCATCGAGGTAATTGCTCCCACCGATCTGCCATCGGCCGGGGAAGATCGTGGCCTGCTGGGCCCTTCGGGTTCCGGCAAATCCACGCTGCTGCGGATGCTGACCGGGTTGTCGAAGCCTTCCGCCGGCCAGGTGCTGTGGCACGGCAAGGCGATGGCCGCGCAGATCCCAATGTCGCCATCGTCTTCCAGAGTTTCGCGCTGTTTCCCTGGCTGACGGTCCTGGAAAACGTCGAAGCGCCCCTGCTGGCCCGCGGCATGGGCGCCATCGACCGCCACCGGCGGGCGCTGAAGATGATCGAACGGTGGGACTAAAGGCTTTGAGACGGCATATCCCAAGGAACTTTCGGGCGGCATGAAGCAGCGTGTCGGATTCGCCCGCGCCCTGGCCGTCGAACCCGAGGTGCTCTTCATGGACGAGCCCTTCTCCGCGCTGGACGTGCTGACCGCCGAAAACCTCCGCGCGCGAACTGCTGGAGCTTCTGGATCGGCAAGAAAATTCCCACCAAGAGCATCTTCATGGTGACCCACAATATCGAGGAAGCCGTGCTGCTGGCCGACCGCGTGATCGTGCTGGGCCGCAATCCGGCGCGCATCCGCGCCGATTTTGAGATCGGCATTCCGCAGTATCGCGACCGCAAGTCGCCACGTTTTCTGGCCTATGTGGATTACATCTACAAGACGCTGACCCGGCCGGGAAGAGGAGGCGGTGGTCGGAAGTCTACTTGTTACAAGGACTGAACTGATCTCCCGCAGAATTAGTAGTGATACGGCGAGCCGCAGGGCTCGTGAGCCCGCTCGACCGGACCGCCGAGGCGGCCGTCCCCTCATTCCGCAGCTCCAAAATAGTGTTACTTCTGTGGCGCGAGTTTGCGCTAGATGTTTGCTGTCTTTCGCACAGAATGGGACAATACAGGCTATGCGAAAATCGCTCACCTTTATGCTGCAATTCTTGGCGGCGGGGATGATGTTGCTGGGTATCGCCCCGGCGCAGCAGACTCCTGCAGCCACTACCAATCCACCAGCCTCCGGACAGGCTAACACTGCGGCGAAGAAGCCTGCCAGCACGACCTCGGCAAAGAAGCCTGCGACGACTGCCAAGACGGCCACCCCGTTAACGCTCACGACCGACAAGGATAAGCAGAGCTATGCCATGGGAATGAACCTTGGCATGGGACTGCACCGTCAGGGGATGACGCTGGATCCAGCGCTGGTCGCGAGAGGCATGAAAGACGCAATGAATGGCGGCAAAACGGCGCTCACCGAGGACGAAGCCAGGACCGTAATCCAGAAGTTGCAGGGGGATGTTCGTCAAAAGATGGAAGCCAAGCAGAAAGAAGAGGGCGCGACCAACCGAAAAGCGGGAGAGGACTTTCTGGCCGCCAACAAGTCGAAAGAAGGTGTCGTAGTGCTGCCCAGCGGCTTGCAGTATAAGATTCTGACGGCGGGCACAGGACCAAAACCCGCAGCGGCCGACACCGTGAGTTGCAACTATCGCGGGACCCTCATTAGCGGCAAGGAGTTCGACAGTTCGTACAAGCGTGGCCAGCCGACATCATTTCCGGTCAACGGGGTGATTAAGGGGTGGACAGAGGCGCTGCAGATGATGCCGGTGGGATCGAAATGGCAGTTATTCATTCCGTCGGATTTGGCGTATGGCGATCGCGGCGCCGGGCAAGACATTGGTCCGGGAGAGACGCTGATTTTTGAAGTGGAGTTACTCTCGATCGGCGAGGCGAAGAAGTAGCCTCCTGCATCTGACGAGAAAGGCCGCCTGGCAAAAGGCGGCCTTTCTCTTTTTGTGGGAAAGTCCGCCGCCGATCATGACGGGGAAGGGAACTGCGTAGTTCATGTCCGCGTCCGAATTCGCCGATAGGAAAAACAGCGAGGAGAGGGAAACGTGAGGATTCTCTTAGTCGAGGACAGTCTGCCGATCCGGCGGGATAATGGATCGGCTCTGCACCATGCGGGCTACGATGTGATCTGCGCCGAAGATGGAGAAACGGCGTTGCAAATGGCACAAGAGGGTAAGCCCGATTTGATTCTGCTGGACATGATTCTGCCCAAAATGAGCGGGCCCGATGTCCTGAAGCATTTGAAAAGTGAGCCCGTGACGGCGGAGATTCCCGTCGTCGTGGTCAGCAGCCTCTCAGAGAAGAACCGGGAGAAACTGATTGCGGCGAGAGCGGAGGACTATCTCGTACAGGGCGAGATCATGCCCGGGCGGGGAATCAACCTGCTGCCGAAAATGCTGGAGAACATCATCTGCCGTTTAAACCGCAAGCGGGGAGTTGCCTTTTCCACCGTGCCGCTCCACGAATAGAAAGTCCTGCTGCGGTCGCTACAGCGAATGTTGCAGATGCTCCTCCGCCGAGAGGTTGGCGCCCGCCAGCAGCAGCAAGCCTGTAAGAAACGCCCAGAACATCAGGCTCACCGAGAGCGCGAAGGGGCCATAGACTTCCTGAAAATTCAGCCAGGGAAGCGCGAGGATGTAGGCATACTTCAGAGCCTCCGAAAGCAGTCCCATGATGATGGCCGCGGGCAGCACCGCTCGCGCCGGTACCTTCCCATTGGGGAGCAGCCAGTAGATCAGAAAAAAGATAGCGATGCTGGCGGCGATGGCGAAGATCTTCAGCACCAGAAATCCGACCAGCCGGACAAAGCCGGTGCCGTAGCCGCGCAGCAGAAACTGCATAAGGGCTACCGGTCCGGCGGTGAGCGCGATCGAGAGCAGGGCCAGCAGGCCGCAGGCAAAGGCCAGGCCGAGCGAGATCAGTTGGTTGCCGACATAAGAACGGTTCTTCTCGAAGCGCCAAATACGGTTTAAGGCTACTTCGAGTGGGAGGAAGACACCCGAAGAAGTCACCAGCAGGATGATCAGCGAGAACACCTGCACACGCTGACGGGAGTTCACCATGGCGTTGAGATTCCGGATGACAAAATCCTGGCCAGCGGGGAGGTAATCGCGCAGCAGTTCGGCCACCAGGTCCGCCATCACGCGGGAGTGGAAGACGCGGCGGATCAGCGTCATCATCAGGACGACGAAAGGGAAGAACGAGAGAATGGCGTTGGCGGCGACAGAGAAGGCGAAAGTGTGGACGTCGGTCCGCATGAGGTACTTGACGGTAGAGAGGATCAGGCTCGTTCGCGGAGGGGGCGCCGGGCGCGAGGGTAGCGCCCGTGGCGGGGATTCGGCCTTGGGGGCCGAGATGGGTGGATTGGTCACGGAATTCTAATCCTATCAGAGGCTTGGAATTGGGCCGTGGGCGGCAATCTACGGGATGCGCGGCATTCCTTAATCCCTGTTAAAGTTATTCTCAATGACCCCAGGTCATGTTGCGATCTCTTTCAGATTCTAGTTGCGAATCGTTTTAATAGTGCTTATGATCTCATGCTCAATACCGGACGTGGTCCGGTGGTGAGACCAGTAAGGGTTGATGTTTGTTGTGTGTGGTTGAAAAGCGCCAAATTTTCGAGACTCCTGGAGTTCCCGCCGCGAAAGGGATGTGCGGTGCAGCGGGATAGGAGTCTTTCCTTTTTTGGAGCCTCTTCTGCACAAGGCGGACCCAACCAGTTCTACCGGCTTCTTTGAGGGGGCTTCGGTCGACCGGGGCGACGATCGGAGACGCCGGAGAATCATTCTTCGCGATCAGTGAAAGGAGTTTTTTCCGTGAGAGAGAAAGGTACTGTGAAGTGGTTCAACGGGGCGAAAGGATATGGATTCATCCAACGCTCCACGGGGGAAGATGTATTCGTGCACTTCTCCGCGATCCAGGAGAACGGCTACCGTACGCTCAACGAGGGCGAGACCGTGGAGTTTGATCTGCTGAAGGGCCCCAAAGGCTTCCAGGCGGCAAACGTCGTCCGCGCTTAAGCGGGAATCATTCGAGCAGTTCCCTAGACCCTCTCGCTCCCAGCGGGAGGGTTCATTGTTTGGCATCGCGAGCGAACAGAACCCGCAGATTTTCCCTTGATCTTCAGATTGAGGGACGGTCCTACTGCTTTGATCTCGGCCATGTACCCGCCAACCACCTCGTCGATTTCTTTCCACATATGCGGTGAAAGACTTGTCGGATGGCCATAGGGAACTGGACCGAGCGCACGTTCGTCCATTTCTCGATTTCCTCCCCACGGAATACCGTAAGGATGGTCAGATAGCCCACAAAACAGGGGATTTATGGCACCCAAGGCCAGGGAAACAATGTCGACCATGCCACGTCGTCAAAATCATGGCAGCCGTGGCCGCTCGACTGATGGCCGACTGACTGCCCTTAGCAACTCTTCGGCGGCCGCGATAAGAGCCCCGGGTGTCTCTTTGTCGATAAGCCGGCGGATCCCGTGTTTGTTAGCTTCTTGCCTTAGTGCCGAGCCATACATCGTAAACATCACGATCGGCACCTCGGGCAGAAATCGGTTGATTTCTGCGGCCGCCTTCAGACCATTCAGCCGGGGCATTGCAAAATCAAGGATTACCAGATCGGGTTCCAGTTCTTTGGCCTTCGCGATTGCTTCGCGCCCATTAACAGCCTCGCCGCAAACCTCCCAGTCAGGTTCTGATTCAAGCAGCGCCCGGATGCGGCGCAACACTGACTCGTGATCATCGGCAATGAGAATACGCTTCGCCAATCGCAACCTACAGACACCAGTCTATGAAACGCGTCCCGCGGTCCGCCATACAGGATTCAGCGTAAGGAGGTCCGAAGTTTCTGACCGTCAGTCGGAATTCGGGATTTCTGCCAGAGTGTTATAGATGGCCAGGCCAAGGCTTCGGCCCACCCGAACCATCTCGTCAGCCCCGGCGGACGGTCCGCCGACCCTAAGCACAGCGTCGCATTTCTCGAGAAGCCGAATCGCGATCGGATGAAATACCTCGTTGAATACCTCGTCGCCGAGATGGGTAGACCCGCCCAGCCTGACGAGCGGGAGGGCCAGCCACTCGCCGAGAATCGGAATATGTCCGGCGCGGAAGATAGGCAGCGCATAGGACTCCATCTCCCGCACGTTCCTTTCGATCAGGACTGGATTGTCGTTCGTACCAGAGCGGTAGGGACCGGCGACCAGGATCAGCATTGCTTTCGATGCTTTGGCTGTCACAGCACCTTCCTTCCTTGCGTGTGTGCGCTGGCGTACAGACAGGATGTTTTATCGTATCTAAGATTTCCGCCATCGGAATTCGTCCCCGTAGCAGGTTCCGGTAGAGGCTGCCCAATGGGTTCCCTTAGTTGTTGCTGGATCTGCGGCACGACGGTTCGGCTGGAAGACTGCAAAATAGACGAACGTGGTTTGCCGGTACATGAAGCCTGCTATGTGGCGAAGCTGATTGGCAAGACGACCACGCGTTCAACGGATACGCCTCCGCCACCGGAAAGTGTTTCCTGACCTCATTCGCGAGCCAAAACATCACTCGCCGGCTCGCATCCTCCTCAATGCTGCTCTCATGTGATCGACAACTCCATTTCTGCGTCGCAAAAGCTTTCTGGGCAAAACAAAACGCCCCAGACTCAGTTTCGAGTCGTGGGACGCTTGTTGATCAGCCCTCCCCCAAGTGCTGCTCAAGTACGAGACTAAACCTGCCCGGCACTTGGGGAAATGGCCCCGCAGTGCTACGGTCGGCTCTAACGGGCCACGAACAGTAACAGCAGGCATGCCGGTGACGCAGTCCCGCGTGTGTGGGCTTCCTACCTGCGAGCGGGCGGTTTCGTGTATTGGAAATCAGCGAGCGCATCACGATAGTCCAGCCTGATCTTGAGAAGTCGGAGCATGACCAAGCCGAGAGTGCCGGAGACCTCTGTCCCTGCATGGCGGCTGACTCGGGACATGTCGATGGCGACCATGTCTGGCACGGTCTGTCGAAGATGGCCGAAGTCGAGAGTTACCTGGTGGGCAACGTACACTTTCTTAACGTCTCCGCTCACACCGTGCACATCGATGCGCGGCGCGCGGTGCACCTTTGTGACTTCCTGCGCAGCGTCGGGAGTAATCGTGTTGTCGAAGGCTCCGGTGTCCAGCAAAAAAAGTTTCTCAGGTCCTTCATTAATCTTGGTCGGCACCAGCAACATGTGGCCGATGCGGAAGGTTTGAACGTAAGAATGCATCTCGGGAGCAACATAGCGATCGTTGTATCTAGAGGTCTGAGCCGTTGGTTGTTGAGCGTCGGAGTCAGCGGCAGGTTTCGCAGCCGACTCGGTTGCGGGATTTTCATGGCCGGTCTTTAGAGAAGCTTTGGCGGGCGTCTCCCCGGGTCTGGGTGGCAATTGGCTGAGGCGGAGCCTGGAGCCGGGAAAGTCCACTTCGATCAGGAACTCTGAGAAAACGTCAGCACCAATGATCCCGTCTTCCGTCGCGGACAAACTGTCAAGGACCTGAACCTGACAGTTGTGGAACTCCAGATTACCAATGCGAACCGAGTTCGCGGACTCGATGTGCCCCTGGGAGTCGGGCTTGTCTCCTATGCCCATCACGCGTACGTCGGAGAGCTTCTTCAGCCCCGCCTGGCTGGCGAGTTTGCGACTAACCAGAATTCCCGATGCGCCCGTATCGAGAAGAAGCTTCGACGCTTGCCCGTTGATAGTCACTTCGACACCGAACCCCTGAAAGCCTTTCCCACCCGGTTGCACTTGTACAAGGTTGGTCTCGGTGGCGGTCACGTCCGAGGACGGGCGGCAACCGCCTAGCGGATCGGGCTGAGATGCCCTCAGCAATCCCAGACTCTCGGTCAACGTACGCCGGGTATCGGCGTCGTCGTTGGAGGGCTGAGAAAGGTAGTCTTCGAGAGACCTGATCCGATCGGGCACCGACTGGGTTTGCATCCACATCTTCTTGATGTCCGGATCGGCCGGGTCAATCTCGTGGGCCCGCTTGATGAGGACGTGTTCGCGGCCATTCATGGCACTCGCTTCAGCCACCTGTGCACCCCCGAGATAGGCGCGAGCATTAGGCGGAACCAAGACCATGACTTCACTGAATAGCGTCCCAGCTTCAGGGATCTCTCCCTGCCGGAAAAGCAGTTCGCCCTGCGCCACCTTGAAATCAGCATTTTCTGGAGTAGCTTGCAGGCCTTTCTGCAGCGTGTCATCGGCGTCGCGGACCCTGTCCTGCTTCAAGAAGCAGCGGATGATTCCCGCATAAGACTCACCTGAACCAGGGTCAGCTTTCAGAACTTCGTTGAACTTTGCGACCGCCTGATCGAAAGAGCCCCTGCGGTAGAGACTCCGCGCCTCCACCAAAAGCGCGGCTGGGTCGGACTGTATGGTTGCGCTCGGCTTCGCTTCCTGGGCGGGAAGGACCGCCATGAGGGCCATCCACACGGTGCTCAGCAGGAGCAGTCTGATTCGAACATAGCTCGTCATAACAGTGAAGAGTCCGCCGATAGGCCAGAGAATTCTAAAGGGCTCAGAGACGCGGCGGCGGCAGCGTCACTCGCTGCAACACGCGAGATTGAACCAGGTAAGGGCGCAACTTCTCAATCGCGGCTGCAGCGCTGATGCCGTACTTCTCGCGCAGAGCGTCTGGCTTGCCGTGTTCGATAAAGTGATCCGGCCAGCCGATGCGCACCACCGGAGTGCTCAATCCCAGGTTGCTCACCTCTTCGATAACTGCGCTGCCAAAACCGCCCATCAGCACGTGGTCTTCGAGGGTCAGGATCGCGTCCACGTTGCGGGCGAAGAATTCCAGTAACTCGACGTCCAGGGGCTTCGCGAACCGGGCGTTGATGACCGCGCTCGACACGCCTTCTCCCTCCAGGTTCCGCGCCACTTCTAGTCCCATCGGGATCAGAGCTCCCAGCGCGAAGATGGCCACACGGTCGTTCTCCCCATGCTGCAGGAGTTCGCCTTTGCCGATGGGAATTGCTCGAGGAACGTCCTTTACCGGTGTGCCCGGACCAGTTCCCCGCGGATAACGGATGGCGGCCGGACCATCGTATTGCATGGCAGTGAAAAGCATGTCGGCCAGTTCATCTTCATCCTTCGGGTCCATGTGCACGATGTTCGGGATCCCGCGCAGGTAGCTGATATCGAACAGGCCATGATGGGTTGGTCCGTCGTCGCCGGACAAGCCGCCCCGGTCCATGCAGAAGACCACGGGCAGATTCTGTAGGCAAACGTCATGAATGATGGGATCGAGCGATCGTTGCAAAAAAGTGGAATAGATCGCGCAAAAAGGTTTGTAACCCTTGGTCGCCATCCCGGCGGCAAAGATCACGGCGTGTTCCTCCGCAATGCCGACGTCAAAATATCGATCCCGATGGTGGGGCTGAAAGCGGTCCAAAGCCGTGCCGTTGGGCATGGCCGCGGTGATCGCCACCACCCGAGGGTTCAGGTTCGCCAGCTTCACCAGAGTGTCGGCAAACAACTCGGAGTACGTACGCTGGGCAGGCAGTTTGGTCTCGCCCGTCTCTGGATCGTAGGGCCCAAGGCCATGAAATTTCTTCTGTTTCAGGAGGGCAGGCTCGAATCCCTTGCCTTTCTGCGTGAGCACGTGCAACAACACTGGGCGGTTCTGGGTCTTAAGGAATTCAAAAGTTTTGATCAGCGTGGCGATGTCGTGTCCATCGAGCGGACCATAATATTTCAGCCCCAACTCTTCGAAAATCACGCTCGGCCAGAAAATACTCTTGGCGGCTTCCTCCGCCTTGCGCGCCATGCGCAATGCGATTTTGCCGCCCAACTTCTCCACGAACCTTCCCGCACGCTCGTGCAGGTAATCGAAACGTGGGTTGGTCACAATTGTGTTGAGGTAGCTCGCAATGGCACCGACGTTCTTGTCGATCGACCACTCATTGTCATTGAGCACTACGATAAGGCGGTGGGTATGATGCGCGATATTGTTGAGAGCCTCGTAAGCAATGCCGCACGTGAAAGCTGCGTCCCCCGCCAGCGCCACGACATGCTCCTTCCCACCGGTTCGGTCGCGTGCGACGGCCATGCCCAGGGCAGCGGACAAGGCCGTGCCGGCGTGCCCCGCTCCATAGGAATCGTGTGGGCTTTCCGTGCGCAGCATAAAGCCGTTGAGCCCGCCCGGGGTGCGGATCGTGTGGAACTGCTGGCGGCGCCCGGTGAGAAGCTTGTGAACGTAGGCCTGGTGGCTCACATCGAAAACGAAATGATCCTCGGGCGTGTTGAAGACGTAATGCATGGCGATGGTCAGTTCCACCACGCCGAGGTTGGGTCCGAGGTGACCGCCAGTCTTCGCGAGAACGGTGATTAGTTCCTCGCGGATCTCAGAGGCCAATTGTTCCAGTTGGGGAAGCGAAAGCTGTTTGACGTCAGAAGGGGAATGAATCGCGTCCAGGATTTGCGTCATATTTAGGTAAAACTGTGAAACCTAGACACTTAATTCTAACATCCACTTTTCAAGTGAGTCTTTATGCAAGAGACCGGCAGGAGCCGGTTTGCTTTGGTCGCACAGTCTAGCTTGGCAAAATCTCCTTCAGCGCCGACTCAATCCTGTCGACCTCTTCGCGGATTACTCGGATGGATTGTTGGTTTCTGGAGGGGTGGGCCAACGGATTGATTGCTTCCAGAGCGCCTCGTATTTGATGATTTCGAGCCCAAATGAAGTTGAGCCTTGCGCTTCTCTGCTTACGATTTCTGTAAATGCCGCCGACGAACTTGGTGGCGAGCCAAGCAAATACGAGACCAAACAGCAACTCGATCGGAATGCGATCCGTTATGCCATCAAATTCTGAAAACAAGAGGCGATAGACCGCTTCGCCCATTCCAAACGAAGCGAATAGAATTGTCGCCCCGAACAAATAGACCTTTAGCCGCTCGATGGGCTGAAACTGGATCGAGTCGTCGCTTCCTTCCTGTGCCCGCACAAAGTTGATTGCCATGCTTCCCCCAAAAAAATGTCGCCGCTCCGAATCCGCACCAGGAGCGAGTCTGGCTCAAATGGTAACTTGAAATGCCGATAAGTTCGAACTTTTTTCGGTCTCATGCGAACATTGTTCTGTACGCATGCGGACATACGAAGGTGGTTTGTGGATCAGAAACCCATGGCAGTGGTACCATCGCGGGTCATACTCTGCCTTTTTACGGGAGGTCTCATACGCCAGGCCGCCATGTCGCTTGCCGTTGCCCTGTTTGGGCTGGCATCGGCTGTTAACCTACACGCCGCTAGTCTAGCCGGCGTGACCCTGCCGGATGTGGCGCAGGTCGGGAACACCACCCTGGTGCTCAATGGTCTGGGATTACGAACCAAGTACATGGTGAAGGTTTACGTCGCGGGGCTCTACCTTCCGCAGAAGTCGTCGGACGCCGTTACGATCGTCAATACGGACGCGCCTAAGCGGATCGTCATGCACTTCCTTCACGGTGCGAGCAAGAAGCAGATGAGTGATGCATTCGACGAGTCGTTCCGCGACAATATGCCGGATGCGAAGAAGACGATGCAGGCCGATATCGACTGCATGCTCGGCGCGCTGGAGCCCGTGAAGGAGGGCGACCAGATGGTCTTCACGTATGTTCCGGGCACGGGCACAACCCTCGCCATCAACGGCAACGACAAGGTGACCATCGCTGGTCCGGCTTTCGGCCGAATGCTCTTCTCCGTGTGGATGGGGCCTAAGCCACCCAATGCGGGCCTGAAAAAGGGGATCCTAGGGCAGTAGAATCTTCACACCATCAGGGTAGCGCCGGAAATGAAAAAGGCGAGCCGCCAAGGGCTCGCCCGTCGTTTTCCGGACCATCAACGCTGTGAGGAACTGACTAGATCGTTCTTCAGGAGACTCACCTCGACTTTCCCACCGCTGATGCGCTTGGACGCGGTTCGGTCGCCAGCCACCGCCGCGTTGCCCATGCCGACTGTGTAGATGCGGTACACCGGGATGCCATGCGTGAGTACCAGGTAGCGCACCACCGCGTCGGCCATTTTCTGCGAGGCGCCAATTGCGGCCTGACCGTGGCCTGCCGAGAAGCTCTGGATTTCGATGATGTAGCTGTGCTGATCCTTGAGCGGGGAAGCCATCTGATCGAGGGCGTCCTTGGCCTGCTTGCTCAAAACCGTCTGGCCGGGACGAAAAAGGATTTCCGTTTGCCCATTGCCTTTGTATTGATCGAGGTTGCCCACAATCTGCTCCTCGGTCGAAACGCGTGTGGACGCCTGCGTAGCAGTCGATTGGGCCGTCTGCGCGCGGGTCGCGGCGTCGGTGGCGTGCTGATCCGCCAAGGTGGTTTTCTCCGAGGCTAACTGAATTCCATGTTGGGAGTTGGCATCGATGTCCTTAATCTTGGCGGAATCGGCTGCACTTATCTGATCCAGTTCGTCGAGACGATCGCGGATGGGCTGAACCTGGCGCTTGACGTATGCCTTCGTGGCAAACGGGTGAGTGATGAGATGGACCACGTTGGGATCATCGCCGTCCCAAAAGTCGCGGCTCTTCACCGGTTGCAGCGGCTCGCGGGTCGTATCGCCGCTCGGAGAAGTGGGAGCAGTCTGCCCTGTTGGCGCGGCCTGCTGGCTGCCCGAACTGGATGTGGTTTGCTGCGAGAATGCTGGAAGTGCAAGCGCAAGGAATAGGACCAGGGTGAAGAATAGGCGACTTTTCATTTCGACCTCCTTCGAGAGGGGCGCGCACGGCCTGTTTTGGTCTGATGCGGTATAGCATTACGCATTGATTGTGCTCCTGAAATGGACCGGCTGCAAGCGAGTTCTGCCGCCCCCATCGTACGAGGGGTCTCGCTCTCGCGCCGTAGTCTACCGCATTTCCAGCGAAACCAGGTCGCCGTCGGATAGGCCGCCTGGCTTGTAGTTTGCCGTGATGCGGCGGTCTCGCCAGGTGCAGGAAAAGTCATCGGCGCCGATCAGAAGCAGGGACTTGTAGTCGGCAGCGCGCAGCTTCAGCAGGGAGCCTTCTGCAACGACGGTCAGGATGGCCGCCGGGGGCTGCGAGCAATCGACGGCGATGAGACGTCCCTTGAAAAACTTCGTGCCCCGCGTGTCGGCTGTACCCCCCGTTGGACCGGTCTTTTCCTCGGCGGTGCGCTTGGCTGCGTCTTCTTCCAGCACATCGAATGGAGTCTTTTGCGGCGCCAGTTTGGGCTGCGCCGCCGCGTTCGTGATGCCATATTTGCGCTCGGTTCCGGCCTGCTCGATCCGTTCCCGCGCAAGCGCGGCGATTTGCGGATCGTTACTGTTCTTCAGCCGCTCGAGCAGAGCCTGGGCGGCGTCCCATTTCTTGCTCGTAATATAGATTTCCGCGAGGTGGTACACGTAACGCTGGTCGCGCGGGCTCAGGTTCATGGCGGCGCGCTCGGACTGCATGGCCGCGACGGAGCTTCCACCTTCGTTCCGGGCCATGGCGAGCAGATCGTAGGCGGCGGCGAGTTCGGGATACCACTCGAGAACGGCTCTCAAGTCGAGCATCATGTTTGCCAAGCCCTGAATGTCGGTGTGCTTGACCTGCGCCATGCGGTACTTCAAAACCGAGAGGTAATAGCGGACCCACATGTCGCGCTGATTGAGCGCCGCGGCATCGTCCAGTTCGGTGATGGCATCGTCAAATTCGCCGTGTTCCATGTGGTCCCATGCCAGCAGGCGATGCGCGAGAGCGTTGCCGGACGCATTCGTGGGCAACAGGCTAGGGTTGTCGTCGGGGTCATTCTTCGCCGCCGCCTCTTTCTTGGCTTCGGACTTGGCTTCGGACTTGATATCGGTAGGCGTGGGCGTCGTGGCCAGCGCCTTCAGTTCCTGCAGGCCAAAGTCGCGCCGTTCCGGGATGCGGGTCTGCACCCCGGCGTAGAGGGCGCGAGCGTCGGCCTCGGAATAGGCCTTGGAGTTGATCGCGGAATCTTCGGGCGCGACGGGGGCAGGGAGTTGGTATGGCTGCGCGGGTTCTGGGTCACGATCCGAAGCCTGATTGGTCTGGCGTGCGCTGTCGAGCGCCACGTTCAGCTGCTTCTGCGAGTGCATGTAGGTCTTGACCGCGTCCTCCAGTTGCGCCGAGGTCATGCCGTAGGCCTTCTGAATGGCGTCTTCTACCGGGACGTGCTGGTTCAATACCAGGCCGAAGTAGCTTCCGGTTTCGGCCAACTTCTTCTCGTTGAGCAGATAGTGCATCACGATCCAAGACTGGGCGTAATAAAGCGTGTGGTGTGTGCCTTCGTGGTAGCTCGAGGTATCGTGCTTCATGGTGAACAGGTCAGGTAACGACAGCCAGACCTGCGCGCCCAGCAATTCGGTGAGCGACTTGGGAGGATGCGTCTCGCGCTCGCTGCCCAGCAAGTTCGGGGTGACGGTGGGGCCAAGCTCGGGGTCGCCACCGATCTCAACCTGCTTATTGTCGACACGGATGGAGCTGAAATATTCAGCCAGGCCCTCGTCGAACCATCCCTGCGCCGGGGGATAGTTGTAGCTGAGCAGCATGTGAGCGAAGTCGTGGGCGACGGCGCGCCAGGATTCTTCTTCGAACAGGTTGAGCGCGATGAAGTCCTGATCTTCGCCGTGCAGGAAGAATCCGGGGACGTTGATGAGTTGGCCCTGCCGCAAAGGTGCGAGCTGGTAGTACGACTTGTCGTTCTTGAGCGCGAGGATGGTCAGCGGGACGGGTTGGCTGAGATGATCTTTGGAGAGCAGGCTGGCGAAGACGGCACGCATCTGCTCGAAGCGCAGGGCGACTTCGCGGCCTTTTTTTTCCCCGGCGTCGGTGATCACGGTGAAGTGTGTGGAATTGATCTGCAGCCAGGGAGGCTCGGCGGCGCGAGTGGAAATCGGGCACAAGACTCGCCCCAACAACAGCGTCGAAACCAGAGACAGCGAGATGAGGCAGGTGCGGGCCATGAGTGCCGCCGAGGAGATGCTTCAACAAAATGCTACCACGGTGGATCGGACCGTGCTTCGCGGTTTTGAAGCGCAAAGCAATAAGGTCTCGGCGCAGATATTCCATCACACCGCATACTCCCAAAAAGGGACGTGAAAACTGTGGGCTTTTAACCCATAAGGATTTCGCCACGGTCCGCGCCTTATAATTTCACTTCATGCCCATCGGCTCGGGAAATCGCGGTTGTGTGCCTTGGCTGATGGGCATCCTGCTGACGACTTTGTCTGCGGGCTCTGTTTCGGCGGCGACGTGGAACGGCGTGCTGAGAGATGATGCGGGGAAGCCGGTGGCCGGGGCCATCGTGAAGCTGCATTCCGCCGCCGCGCAGGAGGACTATACCGCCACATCGGCGACAGATGGCAAATTCGGCTTCGCCGGGATTGCGGCCGGCAGCTATGCGGTTTCCATCCGGATTACAGACAAAGAATGGAAGGCTGTAGCGCCGCTTGTTGTGGGTGATAATCCCACGCTGACTATGGGCTTGCGGGTGTTTTTGACCGGGCAGGTTCCGGCAGGACAAGATCCGCAAGCTGGGGAACTCCGCCTCGTCCCTGCGACTGGCCCGGTTTCGGCGCAGGCTAGTGGCGGCGAACATCTTTCGGGTAGCGAGGTTTCCAGTCTTCCGCTCAACGCTCGTGACTTCAGCAAGCTCCTATTGCTGGCGGCGGGCACCATGACCGACACCAACGGCGCGGCAAACTTCACACAGCAGTTTGCAGTGAACGGACAGCGTGGCGTGGCGACAGTTTTCGCCGTGGATGGTTTCGACACCACGGACCCGGAGATGGGCGGGGCGACATTCTCCAACTTCAACGTCGACGCCATCCAGGAAGTCCAGTCGAGTTCGGGCGTCATGCCGGCGGAAGTCGGCCACGGAGCCGCGGGTTACACCAACGTAGTGACGAAGTCGGGCTCGAACCAGATCCATGGCAGCTTGTTTGAGTTCGCGCGTAATGCGGCGTTCGACGCGCGCAACTATTTCGATCACTTCGTAGCCGGTGGCCGCCGCATTCCGCCATTCGTGCGCAACGAATTCGGGTTCACCGACGGCGGGCCGGTTGTGATTCCGGGAATCTATGATGGGCGCAATCGCACTTTTTATTTTGGCGAATATCAGGGATTTCGTCAGGTGCTGGGCACAACGCAGGTCTTGCCCGTGCCGACGGTAGATGAGCGGAAAGGCATCGATACGACTACATTCCCTGGTGACACGCTGACCGTTCCGGTGAACCCGGCCGTGGTGGGCGTGCTGGATGGTTATCCGTTGCCGAATGAACCGAATGGGGCGTTTGGTGATCGCACGTACGCGACATCCTCGAAAGTCGTGACGCGAACGGATCAGTTCTCCGTGCGCGTCGATCACCAGATTTCGAACCAGGCTTCGCTGGTGACCCGGTTCAGCCTGAATCAGATAACAGGGCCGCTCACCAATCCCGACCAGACGGCGATCAATCCCAGTTTTGGAGTGCAGTTCTTTGATCACCAGCGCAACACCGGGGTGAAGTACACGCGGACGATTTCTCCACATCTGACCTCGGAAACGTCGCTAAGCTACGTTCGCAGCACACCGTTTTTCCCAACGACGAACCACACCCAACCAGGCATCGGCTTCGCTGACGGTCTGTTTCAGCCGTATTTCCAGCCGGCCGGTTCGATTTTCGGCTCCTACAGCAATCTTTTTCAGTTTAAACAGGATCTGGCGCTCACACGCGGCTCGCACGCATTCAAGTGGGGTGTGGAGATACGCGTGAATCGCGACTCGACAATTTTCGGAACCAATCCCAACGGGATTTACGAGTTTGGCGGAGGCACGGCGTACTGCTGTGGCGGCGGCCAGCCCATCACTTCGGCGAGCGGGACGCACTATATTGGGGTTGGCGATCCCCTGCCGGACTCCCTCACCGGACTGCTCACGGCGACGCCGTATTCCTACAACGTCATGGCGGCTGCCAGCATCACGCCAGTGGGCGATAAGTTTAATGAGGCAGGAGTGCGGCGCGAGGCCTACAACTTTTATTTTCAGGATGCGTGGAAGGCCACTCCACAGCTGACCGTGAGCTATGGAATGCGCTACGAAGTAAACAGCCGTATTCACGAAGCCACGAAGCGGACGTCACTTCCAATATTTACTGGAACGGATGGCAAGCCCGTGCCGTACTTTGATCGCACGGCCCGTCAGGTCCTGCTCATCAACCCGCAGCCGCCGTACGACCAGGATTGGAACGGCTGGGGGCCGCGACTGGGGCTCGACTATGGTATGGGCAGACACACGGCTCTGCACGCGAGCGGGGGCATCACCACACTCATTCCAAATTTGTGGCAGGACAATTTCCTCACGGCTGCGATTCCCTATGTTTTTTCTCCGTCCATTTATGCGCAGCAGGGCTTTCCCGTCCCCTTTCAAAATATGTTTGTGCCCTTGAGTCTTCCGACCGCCTATAACGTGCAGGGGCAGCCTATTTTCGCGACCGGCCGAAGCCAGGACGTACCCGCAAACACCGGGATCGACCTGGCGCGGTTTCAGAAGGATCTGGATGCGCTAACGCCCGGAAACGTTCAGTTGTTGAACATCAGCGGCATCGCCAAGAACTTCTCTAACGGCTACATCGGAAGTTGGAGCGCGGGCGTCGATCATGATTTCGGCGATTTCAAGTTCAACGCATCCTACGTAGCCACCGCCGGGATTCACCTGGCGCGGGTGTATTCGCCCAACAGCTACGGCGGGGCCGATCCGACGCACGCACCGTTCACAGAATTCAATTCGTCAGGGCAGCCCACGGGAGGATACGGGCCCGAGGTGATCATGACCAGCGGCTCGCACTCGACCTATCACGCGCTGCAGACCAGCTTGACGAAGAACTCGCCCCGCGCTGGACTGGGTCTGCAGGCGAGCTACACCTACTCGAAGTCGATCGACGATACCAGCGCGGTGCTGGGTGGACTGTTGGGGACAGCGGGCACGATCCTGCAGACGGTGCCGCAGAATCCGTGGGACCCGTCGGCTGAGAAAGGCCCGTCAACCTTCGACGTGACCCACGTTTTTACCGCGAGCGTGATTCAGTTGCTGCCCTTCGATCGGGTGCGTCTCCTGCAGCCACTGGGCCGAACGATAACGAAAGGGTGGCAATTCCTGAACATCACAACCCTGACGACGGGCTCGCCGTTCAGCGTGTTCTCGGGAATCCAGCAAACGGGCGCTGGCAACGGCGGTTCGGACCGCCCGGATATGGTGGCGATGCCACACTTTTCAACCAGCCGCGCGGTGCGCGCTGACTACTTCGGATTAGGCGCGAACAACGCCTCGTTCTTCAACATCCCGATCAACGTGCTGGGCGGGACGGGGCCCAACCACGGGCGTTTCGGCACGCTCGGGCGCGATACGTTCCGCGGGCCGCCCTATCACGATTATGATGTCGCGCTCATCAAAGATACCCCATTTGGACATCGCGGGAACGCGGAATTCGGCACCGTGGAGTTTCGCGCGGAGTTCTTCAACGTCTTCAACCTGGTGAACTTCGGGCTGCCATCGAACATTGTGCGTGGCAGCGGGTTTGGGATCATCAGTAAGACCGCGGGGACGTCGCGGCAGATTCAGTTTTCACTGAAGGTGATCTACTGAAGTTGGAAAAAAACTATTGGGGTGTCAAAATTAGTGGCATGGCATTTCCCATCAAAGTTTGCGCCGTGTGCGGCGAGGAGTTCGAATTGAAGCCGGGCAAGCCCGGCTTTGCCAACCGCTGCCCCGGATGTAGCGAGCCTGAATCTGGTGAGCCCGTTGAAAAGCGCGGCCTGGACGCAGACGAGCGCAAGTCTCAGAAGGAAGCCAACGAGGCTCGCAGACAAGCGATGCGCAACCTTCTCTACCGCAAGGATAGCTAGGCCGGCGGCAACAACCACAAAAGGACACGAAGGATCACGAAGGAAACGCAGAAAATGAACTCCTTAGTGGTCCTTCGTGTCCTTTGTGGTTTTAGTACTTGCTAAGCTGTCCCGACACGACGTTAGTCGCCGCTAGCGTGGTTCTGCGTAGGCACGAGCACCAGGTGTGCGCGAGCCGGTTCAGGCTGCGTGGGGCGGCCGAAAGTGGAGAGGATCGCGAAGACCGCGGCATACGCGGCAAGGACTCCAAAGCTGACCGAGGCGACGACTGTGAAGCAGAGAATGATGGGCATAACCAGCGAAATCACGATCAACCAACCTTAGCGACGATTTTCTTAGCGCGGCTCGAAATTCCGTGTCTTTCATCGGCGTCTCTTCCAGCCAGCGTCTTCAATCTACCTGCGTTGACGCTCCGCGCTGTTGACGACTAAGATACGGAGTAGAGCTGTGCATTCCTACTTTCGGACAATTCTGAGTACCTGTCGACGTTACGGAAGGGAAACCACCCTGGGCAGATAAATGGCGATTACCAAGATTTCGGTCCGGGGCGCCCGGCAGCACAATCTCAAGAACATCGACGTCGAGATTCCGCGTAACACTCTGACCGTGGTTACCGGGCTCAGCGGTTCGGGCAAGTCGTCGCTCGCCTTCGACACGATTTATGCCGAGGGACAACGCCGCTACGTGGAGACTTTGTCGGCCTACGCGCGGCAGTTTCTGGACCAGATGGAACGCCCGGATGTTGATGCAATTGATGGACTTAGCCCATCTATCTCGATCGAGCAGAAGACCACCAGTCGCAGCCCACGCTCCACCGTCGGGACCATCACCGAAATCTACGATTATCTTCGTCTCTTGTTCGCTTCCATAGGAGTGCCCCACTGTCCCAAGTGCGGGCGGGCAATCAGCCGTCAATCCGCCGACCAGATCGTGCAGCGGGTGATGGTGCTCACGCCGGAAGATCGCGTCATGGTCATGGCGCCTATCGTCCGCGGGCGCAAGGGCGAGTTCAAGAAGGAGATGGAGACCCTGGTCAAGCACGGCTACACCCGGGCGCGGGTGGATGGCGAACTGGTGAATCTGGAGGACGACCTTGCGCTCGACAAACGGAAAAACCACACCATCGAGGTTGTGATCGACCGCCTGCTGGTAAAGCCTGGCATCGAACACCGTCTGGAGATGTCCATCGGGCTGGCGATGAAGCTGGCTGGCGGGTTGGTGCAAGTGGCAGTGATCGGAGGCGAAGAGCAGCTTTACTCCGAGAAGCTGGCGTGTCCGGATTGCGGCATCAATGTGCCGCAACTGGAGCCGCGATCGTTTTCGTTTAACAGTCTGTATGGAGCATGTCCGGAGTGCCACGGCCTGGGCAGCAAGTACGACTTTGATCCGGCTAAGGTGATCTCAGACTGGTCGAAGCCGCTGCTCGATGGCGGGCTGGGACCGGGATCGGCGTCGCAGAATCTGATTCATCAGCTGCAGATTGTGGCCGCGGCGTATGGCATCGACCTGAGCACTCCGTTCGAGAAATTTCCCGAGAAAACGCAGGATTTTCTACTGAACGGCGAGCCGGCGCGGGGCGGGCGCACGGGTTTTCACGGCATTTTTGGATATCTGAAGCAGAATCTGGAGGAGTCGACTTCGGAGGGCTATCGCGACTGGCTGATGGATCACATGTCCGCGACGGAATGTCCGGTGTGCCACGGGAAGCGGCTCCGGCCCGAGAGTTTGGCGGTGAAAGTGAACGGCATCTCGATTGCCGGCTTCACCGCTATGCCGGTGGCGAGGTCGCTGGAAGTAGCGCAGGGCATCAAATTGGCGGGGCGCGAGGCCGCGATTGCCGGGCGCGTCATGCACGAAGTCGTGGAGCGGCTGCAGTTCTTGAACGCCGTGGGGCTGGGATACATCTCGCTCGCTCGTTCGGCGGCGACTCTGTCGGGCGGAGAGGGACAGCGCATCCGGCTGGCCACTCAGATTGGATCGAAACTACGCGGAGTGTTGTATGTGCTCGACGAGCCGTCGATTGGACTCCATCACCGGGATAATGGCCGGCTCCTGACTGCCCTGGAAAATTTGCGTGACTTGGGCAACACCGTACTGGTGGTGGAGCACGATGAAGAGACGATCCGGCGCGCGGATTACGTGGTCGACCTCGGGCCTGGGGCCGGCCGGCACGGCGGGAGCCTCGTGGCGCATGGTACGCCGGAAGAAATCATGCAAGAGCCGAATTCGTTGACTGGGGCGTATATCTCGGGCCGTGCACAGATCGAGATGCGACCAGAACGGCGGCACGCCAACGGTGCGGCGCTGACGATTCTGGGAGCGAAGGAAAACAATCTTAAGAACCTCGACGTGACCTTTCCTCTCGGCGTGATGACGGTGGTCACGGGGGTTTCGGGGTCCGGCAAATCGACGCTGGTGAATGACATTCTCTATCGTGCGCTGGCGAGGCAGCTGTACCGGTCGCGCGAGAGGTCGGGCGAGCACAAGGCGATTTCCGGGGCGGAAAACATAGACAAGGTCATCCGCATCGATCAATCGCCGATCGGGCGGACGCCGCGGTCGAATCCGGCTACGTACACGGGAGTGTTCACCGCCATTCGCGACCTCTACGCCATGCTCCCGGAATCGCGGGAGCGCGGATACAAAGCAGGAAGGTTTTCGTTCAACGTTGCGGGCGGGCGCTGCGAGGCGTGCCAGGGCGAAGGGCAGCGGCGCATCGAGATGAATTTTCTGCCCGACGTGTACGTCTTGTGCGAGGTCTGCGGCGGGCGGCGTTACAACCACGAAACGCTGGCCGTGAAGTATAACGGGAATTCGATTGCCGACTTGTTAGAAATGCCGGTTTCCGACGCGCTGCCGATTCTCGAAAACATTCCCCAGGTGAAGCAGAAGCTGCAGACGCTGGTGGACGTGGGGCTGGGCTACATCCATCTCGGGCAGTCGGCGGTGACGCTCTCGGGCGGCGAGGCGCAGCGCATCAAGCTGGCGCGCGAGTTGAGCAAGCGGCAGACGGGCAAGACGCTCTACCTGCTCGATGAGCCGACCACCGGGCTGCATTTCGACGACGTCAAGAAACTGCTCGACGTGCTGCACCGGTTGACCGACCTGGGCAACTCGATCATCATTATCGAACACAATCTGGATGTGATCCGCAACGCCGACTGGATTATTGATCTGGGTCCGGAAGGCGGCGAAGATGGCGGGCGGATCGTGGCTCAGGGCACGCCGGAGACCGTGGCGCGGGTGAAGAAGTCGTATACGGGGCAGGCGCTGGCGGGGTATTTTGGGAAGGCAGTTCCCGGCTCTCAGAAGTCAGTTCTTAGTTCTCAGTTCTCTGTTCCCAGTTAGAGGCTGCTGTCCTTTGTCATCTTCCGACAATCCGCAATTTGAGCCTCCGGCGCAGAACGAGAGCGAGACGCCCGCCGTCGGTTTGAGCACGCCCGATCTGGTGGCTCCCGCGCCATTTCTTCCGTCTGCAGCGGGACCGCCGCCCGTGGAGAATCCCGTGTGGAGCGGCTGGGACGTGCTGGCGATTGCGGGGCTGACGATCGTCACCATGCTGGTTTTGCAGTTGCTGGTGATTGTTGGGGCGCTGTGGCTTGCCTATCCTCGATTGAACATTGCCGAGGTAGCGCAGAAGCCGATCCTTCTGCTGATCTCCCAGTTTCTCATCTATGTCGCAGTCGCGGCCTGCATGGTCATGCTGGTCGAGGGCAAGTATCACGTCCATTTCTGGCAGGCGATCCGCTGGAACTGGCCGCGGTCGGAATGGAAACCGTTGGCGCTGGGAGCGGCAATGCTGTTCGTGCTCACCCTGCTGCAGAATCTGTTGCCCATGCCAAAGGACACCCCGTTCGAGCATCTGTTCGACCGCCCGCGCGATGCCTACCTGCTCTCAATCATTGCCGTGACCATCGGGCCGCTGATGGAGGAGTTGTTCTTTCGCGGTTTCATGTATCCGGTGGTGGCCCGGCGGATGGGGGTGGTCTGGGGAATCTTGCTTACGGCACTGCCGTTTGGGCTGATTCACCTGCCCCAATACGGCTGGGCCTGGGGCGCGGCTCTGGTGATTTTTCTTGTGGGCGTCGTGTGTGGGGCGGTGCGCGCCCTGACGAAGTCCGTGGCTGCCAGCTTTCTGGTGCACGTGGGCTACAACGGGACGCAGATGCTGATTGCCGTAGTGGCGACCCATGGCTTCCGGCACATGGAGAAGGCCACGACATTCTTTCCCGTTTGAGAGGTGCGGCTCGACGCTGTTCCGGATTTGGGAATGGCCGCCGGCCAAGCCGCGCCGGCCCTGAATCCGCAGTATAGTATCCGGAATCCAACCGGATGAAGTATGAACCAATCGGCTGTGCCTGACCAAGGCAGAGATTCCGCGCGGCAGAAGTCGGTGGCTGAGACGCTGTTGTCTCCCTCCATTCTGGAGGCAATTCCAGACGCCGTGGTGGCGGTCAACCGGCAGGGCGTCATCATCCAGGTCAACTCCCAGACCGAGGCCCTATTTTCGTTCACGCGCGACGAACTGATCGGGCAAAAGATTGAGATACTCGTGCCGGAGCGCCAGAGACCGGAGCACGACCGCCATCGGGAGCAATTCCACGCCACGCCTAAGATCCGGCGCATGGGGTCGGGCCTGGATCTCTACGGTCGGCGGCGCGATGGCTCGGAATTTCCGGTCGAGATCAGCCTCAGCCCCATCGTGACGGCGGACGCAACGATCGTTCTGAGCGTAATCCGCGACATCAGCGACCGTAAACGCATAGAGCAAGACCTGCGGCGGGCGAACGAGGAACTCGATCGCAGAAAGAGCCGGGAGCTGCGGGATTCGCAGAACCGGCTGGCGTTGATCGTGGATTCATCGCAAGACGCGATTATCGGCAAGAATCTCGACGGAATCATCACGCAATGGAACAAAGGCGCCGAGCACATGTATGGTTACTCCCCCCAGGAGATGATCGGACGGCCCATTACCTCGCTTTGTCCCAAAGACCGGGTGGATGAGATTCCCGGGATTCTGGACCGGATTCGGCAAGGGGAACGCGTCGATTACTTCGAGTCAGTCCGAGTCACAAAAGATGGGCAGCGGTTGAACATATCGATCTCGGTTTCTCCGATTCACAACGCGGAAGGGCAAGTGGTGGGGGCTTCGGCGATTGCGCGGAACATTACCGTGCAGAAAAAGATCGAGGATCAGCTACGGCAGTCCCAGAAAATGGAAGCGGTGGGGCGTCTGGCCGGCGGTGTGGCCCACGACTTTAACAACCTACTGGGGATAGTGACCGCGTCCTCGGAGCTGCTCCGCAGTCGCGTGGACGAGAAGAGCCTGGAGTATATCGACAACATCCGTGAGGCCGCAAAGAGGGGAGCGTCGCTCACGCGGCAACTGCTGGCCTTCAGCCGGAGGCAGCCGGTGCAGGTCCAGCTGCTGGATCTGAACCAGCGACTTACCGAAGTGAGCAAGCTGCTGATCCCACTCATGGGAGACGACGTTGAGGTTGCTCTGCTGCCGCGCTCCGCGACCGCGATTGTCGAGGCGGATGCGGGCCAAATGGATCAAATCGTGATCAATCTCGCGGTCAACGCGCGCGACGCGATGCCGCGCGGGGGAAGGTTGATCATCGAGACCGGGGTATTCGATTTCGACGAAGCGTTTACACGAGAACATCCGGCGATGACTGCAGGCCGCTATGTGATGATGGCCATCAGCGACAACGGATTCGGCATGGACGACGCCACTCGCTCGCGCATCTTCGAGCCGTTCTTCACCACCAAGGAAGCGGGAAAGGGGACCGGGCTGGGATTGGCCACGGTCTACGGCATCGTGAAACAAAGCGGGGGAGATATCTGGGTTTATAGCGAACTGAACCGCGGCACCACGTTCAAGATTTATCTTCCCTGCGCCGAGCACAAGCTGGGGGTCGCGGCGGAAACGCAGGCGGAGGCCTTGCCGCCGAGGCGGGAGGGCGTGACGATTCTGCTGGCCGAAGACGACGTCATCATGCGGCGCCTGACTCGGAAGATGCTGGAAGAGCACGGCTACACGGTGCTCGAAGCGGACAATGGCAGATCGGCGCTGGACTCGATCGGCTCCGATCACGCGGCGGTCGATCTGGTTCTCACCGACGTGGTGATGAAAGGGATGACAGGGCCAGAACTGGTGTTGCGGCTTATCGAGGCACATCCGGGAATGAAGGTCGTGTATATGTCCGGGTACACGGGAGAACTCGTCACGCATCAGGGTCTGGAGAGCGGCATTCAGCTGCTGGAGAAACCGTTCACGCGAGCGGATTTGCTGAAGACGGTTGACGCGGCGCTGGGATAAGAAGTCTGGAGGTAGTCGGAAAATGGTCCGGCGCCTCAACGTGGGTTAACTCTCCTGTTGCTGGTGAACATTTCTTTTGCAATACTCGGGGCGCTATGAAGGGCAATCCAAAAGTCATTGCTGAACTAAACAAGGCACTCCAGGAAGAGCTGACAGCGATCAACCAGTATTTTCTGCACGCGGAGATGTGCGAGAACTGGGGATATCACAAGCTCTCCGATTTCATCAAGAAACAGTCCATCGGCGAGATGAAACATGCCGAAGTGCTGATTGAGAGGATTTTGTTTCTGGATGGCAGCCCGTCGATGATGCCGCTGGAGTTGACGGTCGGCGGTACGGTCAAGGCGATGATCGAAAGCGATCTCGCACTGGAGGTCGGCGCGGTCAAGCAGTATAACGATGCGGTTGCGCTTGCCACCAAAGAGGGCGACAACGGATCGCGCGATCTACTGGTGCAACTACTTAAAGACGAGGAAGAGCATGTGGACTTTCTCGAAGCACAGATGCACCAGATCAAAGAACTCGGCTACGAGCGGTACCTGACCATGCAGATGGGAGAGGACGAGTAAGTGTGGCGCGGGCACTCTTGCCCGCTGCTGCCGGCGGCAGTTGTGAAGTCGGCGTATTGGCTGTCGGTGTTCGCGATGGGATTTAGGTGCTTGCCTTTGGGTACAGTTTTCGCGGGCAGGAGTGCCCGCGCCACACCTTACTTCACTGTAATTGTGAGCAATTGCGCGCCGTTCACCACATAATCCAACGGGGGCGTCGCCGTCTCATCTACGTTCGACTCGCCGCTGACAATCATCTCCTGGTTGCCCCGCATGCCGTCCATAACGTTCATGATTGAAATCGGCAGGGTGGGCATGACTTTGTCGGCGACGCGCGCTTCCGGGTCGGCTTCGAGCAGCGAGACGTAAACGCGGTTGTTGGCGTGCTCCTTGTTCAGCAGGGCAATGGTGGAGGCAAGGTCCAGTTTGCGGGCAAAGGCCGGGTTCAGTCGGCTGACGCGGTCAAGGGTGTCGCCATCGCTGACCAGGATGCGCAGGACTCCCTTACTGGCCGAGGTGGGAATCTTGACTGGAATCTGGCGGACGCTGCGTTCGCCGCGATAGGGAGCGAGTACGGTCTCGACGATGATCTGATCGCCGGGGCGGGCTTCGGTGACATCCGTGCGGGCGCTCTCAAGGCGTGCCCAGCGGCGTTCCCGGACGAGATCGAAGTCCAGTTTCACGCTCTCGACGGCGGGAGCTTTGTAAGGATTGTCGTAGATCCGTCCAAAGCGCTCGCCGAGCGAAAGGGCGGCGGCCATGGCGGCAGGCTGTCCGTTTTCGCCCGGAGTGAACATGTTCTTCAGCGACACTTGGGGAAAGCCCTTTACGTTGACGCTGCCGTTCAGGCGATAAGTGATTTCTTCGCCGTACTCGTTCAAGCCATGCAGGGCGTTGAAGACCGTGGCCATGATGGCGACCGGGCTGAGGCGCGGATTATTCAGCACCTCGTAGTGGAACTGTTTCGTGCCGGCTCCGCCCGTAATATTCAGCGTGACCGGAATCATGTCTGGCTGTTTGTTGAGAACGCCAAGAATGCCGGTGTGGCGGTCCTGCACGAAGGCACCAGCAGCCTCAGTGGTGTTGACGATCTTGAAGGCATTGAGCGGCGAGGGCAGCGTGGCGAGCACCTGCGCCTTGCTCATGGGTAGATCGACGGAGCCGAACTGAAGCAGAGGATGTCCGCAAGCCAGCAAGCGCTGCGGGTCAATATAGGTCACGGTGCAGGTGGCGGCGATGTCGAGATCCCCGCGAACCAGAATGGCGCTGACGGCTGATCCCGCTTCCAGCGGTTCGGGCTGCTTTTCTTCGCTCACTGAACCTGCGCCCATCACTGGGACGATGCCGGCGGCGGCGAATTGCGGCGCGAACAGGCGCACGGTTTCTTCAGAGAATCCGTTGAACACGAGCGGGGTTTCGATGGGCTTGAGATAGTTGGCGTAATCCTGTGCCGAGGTGGGAAGCGAGCCCGCGTCGCCGGGCCCCGCAGTCTTTCCCGCCATGTTCGTCACGCCCGGTCTCGCTGAGGACGTTTCTTCGGCCGGGGATTTATCGAGCGCGTTGATCTCGAGCATGTCAGCGATGGGAGTGACGCCGGCAATCGGCTCTTTGGAAAATTCTCCGATCCGGAAGGCCAGGGCTCCGGCGAGTTTGCCGTCAATGTACACCGGGCTGCCGCTCATGCCGGCGACCACGCCGGTATATTCGACCTTCGTCCCGTGCAAGCGGATCAGGATGATGTCACCCTTGGGCCCGTTGACGTTACGCAGAACGCCGAGGACTTCGACGTCCATCGACTCGGGCTTAATACCTTCAAAGACCGTGTAGGCCACGCCCCGCATCCCGGCATGGATCTGATCCACCGGGATCGTCGGCTGCGTGCTTTGTGCGGTCGCAAGGGTGGACAGGGAAAGGACAAACGCGAACAGCGAAGGAAGAACTTTTTTCATGTAAAGCCCCGAAAGGTACTGCCAACAGAACTCGCTATCGGATTAGACGTTCTAAACTGTGACTCGTTGCCAGGAGGGGAAGTCAAAAACCGGCAAAACATCCCAATTGCGAATCCGTGCGTCTATACTAGCACAGAGCTCTTTTTCGGGGTCCCACAATGTTGTCAGAAGACCGAAAGTACACTACACGAAAGTGCATTCCCTGGGCGGGGCTGAAGTTCGCCCTGGCCCCGGTCGTCTTCTTGGCCCTCGTCTGCAGTTCCGTGCCGGTCCTGGCACAGGACCAGACGGGGCAGGCACCACCCACCCAGCAACCCTCCCAGACCCAGGACAACGGCAAGCCCAAGCAGGAAGTGCCGGCCGAAGCCGGCGGGCCAAGTGATAGCGTCGGCCCGTATGCGATTCCCAAGAAAAAGATCGAGGAGGTTCCGCCCCCACCCCCTCCGGCTCCCAAAAAGGTCGAGGACAATCCGGACTACTCGCTCAAGGTGAATGTCCCGCTGGTCAATGTGGACGTACTGGTCACGAGCAAGGACGGGCAGTTCGTCCCGGGATTGAAGAAAGACAATTTCCGCATCCTCGAAGACGGCGTGCCCCAACAGGTGACCAATTTCAACGTTTCGCAGGCGCCGATCACGGCCGTGTTGTTGGTCGAGTTTGCCTCGACGAATTACATTTTCATGATCCAGGCCCTGCAGGCTTCCTATGCCTTCGCCAACACGCTGAAGAAAGACGACTGGGTGGCGGTTACCTATTTCGATATGCAGCCCCACATTCTGGTCGACTTTACGCAGGACAAAAGGGCGGTCTATGGAGCGCTGAATCAGTTGCGCATTCCGGGATTTGCCGAAACCAACATTTTCGATGCTGTCTATGACACGCTCGACCGCCTGGATCGCGTGGAGGGAAAGAAGTACATCATTTTGGTGACGACGGGCGTGGACACTTTCAGCAAGTTAACGCTCGACAAGATCATGAAAAAGATCAAAGACACGAAAGACGTCACCATCTTCCCCATCAGCATCGGATTCATCGTGCGCGAGTATTGTGAAACTCATCCCGGATATTGCCGCAATGCGCACGGCATGGGCATCCCGGTGGGACAGATGGATTATCTGCAGGGCGATAACGAAATGCGCACGTTCGCGGCGATGACCGGGGGCCGCGCCTACTTCCCGCGATTTGAGGGCGAACTCCCTGAGTTGTTCGGCGACATTTCCAACGACATCCGCAACCAGTATTCGATCTCCTACCATCCGACGAACACCAAGCTTGACGGCACCTACCGTAAGCTGAAGGTGCAGATCGTGGCTCCCGATGGCGGCCAGCTCAAGGTGAAAGACCAGAAAGGCAAAGACGTAAAGCTCGAAGTGTTTGCCCGGGATGGCTACACGGCAAAGCACACGGTGGACTGAACGCCCGTTCGAGTACCCTCTCGCTACTTGACCGTGACAGTCTCGCCTCCAGGGCCACTCTGTTCTCAACTCTTCCGTTGTGGTGCTGCCAGACCGAGCTTTCCTACGCTTTCAGACTAGGGATTTTCCTGTATCCGACAGCCAGGCACCTTCTCACGACGAATATCCGCGCTAGGGCAATTCAGCATCTTACCTGCCGGCATAGCTTGTTGGATTTCTGCAGGACCGCTTGGTCAGAAGGGAGACAACAGCATGAATCGCATCAGAATCGCTCTCGCCGGTGCTTTGTTGTTGGGTATCACTGCCTTTGCTTATTCGCAGGAACCGGAGGCTGAGCATAAGCCTCCCAAGCAGGAAGAACCTCGTCATAACCCTGACGCTGCTCCTCCGCGCCAGGAAGAGCCGAAGGCCAAGAGACCCGAGAAGCAGGAAAACCCGAATCTACCGAAAGATTCGAAAGAGTCCTCCAAGCCTGCTCATGAAGAAAAGGGCCAACCGGCTCAAGCGGGACATGCTCGTCCCTCGGGCAAGAGCGCTCATATCCCCGAGCAGAAGTTTAAGGCAAGTTTCGGCCGCCAACACTCGTTCACGGTGAAACAGGTGATCAACCAAACGACGATCGTTCCCGGTCAGACGCAGTTCGTTTACTCCGGATATACCTTCATCGTTCTCGATCCCTGGCCCGCCGAGTGGGTTTTCACTGACGATTGTTACATCGATTACGTCGACGATGAATATTTCATGTTCGACGTCTTCCACCCTGGTATTCGTGTAGCTGTGTTCGTCGTGGGCTAGTTGCTTAGTGACAACGGTCGTCGTTGTGAGGGCTTCTCGTGACTCCGTAACCAGTCCCGAGAAGTCCTCAGAGGTTCTTCGATCGGTACTCGCAACTCGGTATTCACACGCGAAATAGCCGGTCGAGGAGATAGAAGACCGCAGCGCCCACAAAGACCAGCAGAGCCATTTTCATGGATGGTTCTTTGTTGACTTCGGGAACGAGGTCCGAGGCTGCGACGTAGATGGTCACGCCCGCCGAGAGTGGCAAGCCCGCACCTACGTGATGCCGGAACAACGCCATGATGAGCACTCCGGCGAGCGTCGAGCCCCCAAGTATTACCGATGCGCCCCACGCCTTGAAGCGGCTGAGTCCGCTGGCGAGCATCACCGAACTTACCGTGAAGCCCTCGGGAATCTTGTGCAGGAAGACCGCCAGGAAGATTAGCCATCCCAGCCAGTTTGAAACCAGGAATCCCGAGGCAATGGCGATACCGTCGAAAAACGTGTGAATGATGAGACCCAGCAAGACCGAGTATCCCTGATGCGAATGGAGAAACTCGTCGTGGTGCGTTTCTTCGCCGAAATGAAAGTGCGGAGTGACTGTGTGTTCGAAAAAATGAATGATCAGATAACCAAGCAGAACAAGAAACGCTGCCGCCTTTCCGCGAAGCTCGATGCTCTCCGGGACCATCTCGACCAGCGCAGTGGCCAGCATGAACCCCGCGCCGAGCGCGACAAAGTAGCGCAAATAACGCCGTTCCCAGTGCCGCTGGACGATGATCGCCCCGCCGAAAACGTTGGCCGCGGCCGCGGTCAGGCCCAGGAGCACGCTGGTGGCGATGGGATGCATATGGCGTTTGTAAAGGGTACTGATTTACTGCTTTCTTGCGGCTACTGTTTGTTTCTGCAGTTCGGAAAGGAATGCCGCTTCCCGGTCAAGCACGTAGTCCTTGTAGCCTGCGGGATCAATGTATGGGTTCACCCCGCTGGCGTTCAATCTCGCGTGCTTCGCTTCCATGTTGTAGTAACTGCCGTGGGCGCCGAGGAAAACGTCGCATGGTAACGACTTGAGCACGCGAAAGCCGCGTGCGTAATCGTCGGCGATTTCGCGATAGGTCACATTGTTCACCAGTTTGTATCCCGGATTGACATTAGGGCTACCTACGATCACCACATCGTAAGAGTTGCCCGCCTCTTTCACTTTCAAACTCCAAGTCGTGCAGCCCCGCGTGTGTCCAGCAGTCTTGTGAGCAATAAGCACGGTATCGCCGAGGGTCACTTGGTCGCCATCACGGAGCGCCCGGTCCACCTCGGTCGCCGGATACCGGAGTGCTGCATCGTTACTGTACTGGAAGTCGCTCATGCCGCCCGATTCGACAACGCCCACATCGCCATCCATGACCATGTATTTTGCTCCGGTCAGCCTTTTTATTTCGGCGCTGCCAGCGTCGTGGTCAAAATGGGCATGGCTGATGAGGAGGATCTTCACGTCATTGAAACGAAACCCCAACTTTTCAATGCTCTCCCGGATAAGCGGGACTGAAGTCTTCAGATTGCTGTTGATCAGAACATGTCCGGCCGGTGTGGTGATCAGGTACGAGGCCAGTCCTCGGCTGCCCACGTAATAAATGTTGCCGATCATGCGATGCGGAGGAAATCGTTCACTCCAGTCCGCCGGTGTGGCGCTGGCCTGCGCCGGCTTCGGCGGTGCCGGATTCGTTTGCGCGAGCAGGCCCCCGGCGAGCGACAGGACTGAACCAAGCAAGATCAGGCGAGCGAGCATATCTGGAAGAGTATACGGCGGCTCAGGCGCTTACCTTTCCGCAATTGAAGTCGCAAGATGGAAAGACCGCCTGCGCTCGCAACTACCCGCTATGGCGGATGTGCATCACATCCCCATCCTGCACGATGTAGTCCTTGCCTTCCAGACGCAACGTGCCTTTGGCTCGGGCGTTGGCTTCAGAGCCGGCTTCGAGGAGTTGGTCCCATCGGATGGTTTCGGCGCGGATGAAGTGTTTTTCCAGGTCGGAATGGATCGCGCCGGCCGCCTCCTGCGCTCGCGTATGCGCGGCGATCTGCCAGGCGCGGCATTCGTCTTCGCCGGCGGTGAAGAACGAAATCAGGCCCAGCAGCTGGTAGGTGGTGCGGATGAGGCGGACCAGGCCGCTTTCCTTCAGGCCGTAGCTCGAAAGAAATTCGGCAGCGTCGGCATCGCTCATTTCGGCGAGTTCGGCCTCTACTTTTCCGCAGATGGCGGTGGCCGCGGAATTGGGGCGCGCCGCAATGTCTGTCACTTTATATTTTGCGACGGCTTCGTCGAGCTCTTTTCCCAGTTCGGTGGACTCGCCGATGTTGAGAACGTAGAAAATCGGTTTCTCGCTCAGGAACATGAAGCCACGCAGGCGCTTCTTGTCCTCGGGCGTCATCTCCATTTCGCGCAGCGGTTTTTCTTCACCAAGATGGGCATTCGCGCGCTTGAGCAGCTCAAATTCTTTCTCCAGTTCCGGCGTCTTCATTTTCTTGAGATCTTTTTCCAGCCGCTCGAGACGCTTTTCGATCTGGCCGAGATCGCTCACCATCAGGTCGAACTCGACGTTCTTGATGTCGCGCAGCGGATCGATCTCCGCCACCAGCGGAACCGCGGGGTCTTCGAAAACCCGCACGACGTGGGCCAGCGCGTCGACTTGGCGAAGGTGGCCGATGTAGGCCGTTTCCTTCAGTGCGTCCTGCCCAATTGCCCCGACGTCGACGTATTCGACGGAGGTGTGCGTCAGCTTCTTCGGGTTGTAGAGCGCGGCCAGGCGATCGAGACGGTCGTCCGGAACTTTCGCCACACCGATATGCGCCTCGCGCGGATTCGAGTGGGCTGGGGCAGATGAATGCGCCTTGGTCAAAATCTGGAACAGCGATGTCTTGCCTACCTGGGGCAGGCCAATGATGCCGGTTTTCATAAGAAGGCTCTTAGCTGTTGGCTTTTGGCTCTTAGCTCACTATTTTGCTGAATTGAGGACAGGGTTTACGGTGTGCCTCGGCGAGCGCCAGATAACTGTTCAGGATAAACGATAGGGCCGGAATTGCCCAAATGAGTCGCCGCCTGAACCATCTCGCCGGAACTCAGGTCCCGCCGAATAAGTTGAAACGCGTCCGTATGTGATCCTAATCACACACACAAGTGACACGCTCGATAGGGTCTTCATCCCACTCGAAAATAACCTCCAGTCATAGCAGTTCCACCGAGCTGCCCGGTCGGCTACGGGGAATTTGTTGGAAATCACGACTGGAGGTCGCTAGCATGTTCGTCCATCCCGCAGCCAGCTGGTATCACTGCAACCAGTACAACGAAAAGTCCGCGTGCGAACACTGTGGCGGGGTTGTCCGCCACGAGCGCTGGTGCATCACCTGCGATCCGGCGGTGCAATATGCCTACGAAGTCGTGCTCGATCCAGACAAGATGACGCTGATCGATCGGTTAACCCTGCATGCTCTAGGCGTGGCGTGGGGGAAGAATCGGCGTGAGGGGAATTGCCGCACACCCCAGAGTGTGTGATCTTTAATGACCCGCCACTTGGGCGGCGGCTGTACCGGGAACCGCCAGCGTGACCGAGTCGGGCTGGGTCCAGACCGCCGTGCCACTGGTCAGATCAAGTCGATCCATCGTTATTTTGGCGTGACGACGATCAACCTCAACCATCAAATAGTGGTAGTTCACATCCTTGCTTTGGAACGGGTCATCGGGAGCGCGCTCGATTGGATAGGCGTGCGCCGCTCCTCCTCCTGACACGAAATAGGTAACTGCCCCATGCTCGTGGCGCTCGTAATTGTGGACATGCCCCGAGAAGACCACGATGCGAAAATGGGCATGAGCCTGGCGTTCCTCAAGCAGTTTCGCCAACGCTTGCTCCTGCGGTCGGGCCGAGTGGCCGCCTCCGAGTTTCTTGACGTCAGACGAACTGGTGTAGGGCGGATGATGGAAAAGGAGAAAAACGAAATCCACGTCGGAGGGGACGTGATCCAGTTTCTCTGCCAACCACTGGCCTTGCGGTCCGGCGGACTCGTCGAGTGAACTGTCGAGCGCCAGAATGAGGACGTTACCAGCGCGGACCGAGTAGTACCGGCTGTTCTTCAATTCGGGAAAGCGCTGGAAGTAGTTGCCCAGCGCGATTTCTTCTTTGCCGTGCAGATCATGATTGCCGAGAGCCGGATAGATCGGGATTTTCTTTTCGCGCAAGATGCTGGTCTCGCTGTCCCAGACCTTCCAGTCGTTGGCATCGAACCCGTTATAAACGATGTCGCCGGTAAAGCAGATGAACGCAGGATCAGCCTCGGCGATGGCTTGCACCATAGCAACGCGCACGGGAGGGTTCGCGGCCTCGGTGTCTTTAGGATCGTGAAAGCGCGTGTCCCCGTATGCGACGAAGCGGAACGGGGTCTTCACTTCGAGTCGCAAATCGACGGGGTTGCCGGTTTGCGCGCTGGATTTCTTGGTGCAGCCGGAAAGCACGAGCAGCCCGGCCACAGCCGCAAACAGAAACACGGTTTGCCGCAGAGAAGTGCTGTGTAAATTCATAAGAAAGCCCAGTCAGGAATCAGATCATTTCGTCGGTTCTATTGTCCCACGACCAGAACTTCGAACTGGCCGTTTTCTGTCGTGGAGAGGAAGAGACGATGGGTCTTGGGATCGAGCGCCATCGTCTTGGCGCGCGGCGCGGTCTTCACCGTCTCGACCACGGAGTATTTGTCAGGATCGTCCTGGTGAATCACGGTAAGGGTACCCTCGCCGTTGGAGTTGAAGATCATCCTGGTTTCGGTGTCGAAGGCGGTTGCGTCGACGTGATCGCCGATGGGCAGCGTCGTGATGACTTTGCCCGTGTCGGCATCCATTACGGCCATGACTTTACTGCGGCAGCCCAGGAACAGACGGCGATTGTCGCTGTCCATTGCCATACTGCTGGGGGATGCACACGGTGCGGTGGGCCAGCGCTGCTCGACCTTGAGGTCGCGAGCGTTGATTTTGAGGACGAGGCTCTCATCTTCGAGGTTGTCGTAGACGTAGCCCTTGCCGTCGGCCGCTGCAAACTCGGGTCCACCGCCGAGATCGACCGTGCCGGCGACCTTGCCGGCCGCGGCATCGATCGCAGTGGCGCTGTTGCTTCCGCCGTTGAAGGCGAATACGCGCGACGTTGCTGGGTCGTAGATGATCGCGTCGGGCTTCTGGCCGGCAGGAACATCGGAGATCGGTTTCAGCGTTTTCAAATCGAAAATCGTAACGTTGTTGGCTTGCCCGTTGCTGACGAAGCCGCGGCCACTTTCGGGAGCAAGGGCGACCCCGTGCACGCCGGGCGTCTTCGGAATGCTGCCGACCACGGCGAGCGCATCGATATCCAGCACTTCCACCTGTGTGCCGTGCGAGACGTACAAACGCCGGGCCGCTTCATCGACGGTGAGATAGTCCCAACTGCCGGTCCCTGGAATGGGAATCTTCTTGATGACCGAGTAACCACCCGACGGGGCGGGTGCGGCGAATAGGGCACAGCTCAGGACTAAGATCAAGGCCGAACAAAGAACATGGCTTCGCATGAATTTTTCCTCGGCAGCAACCTTAGACGACACGCCTGAAATTTGCCTGAAGGCACCGACCCGACATCTCAGAACTTGACGCGCACCATGAACTGAAGCTGCCGTGGCAAACCGGTGCCGGTGTTGGGCGAAGCTTGGTTGTCATTATTATTGTTGAAATTGTTAGTGGTGCTGATCACGCCGAAATTAGCCTTAGGAGTCAGGTTTGCGGCGTTTGCACCGGGCGTGTAGTCGAGCGTCAGGTTGTCTCCGTTGGGGTCGGCCAGCTGAACGTGATTGAAGATATTGAAGGCCTGGACCGCAAATTCCAACGTGACGCGCTCGGTAAGCTTGGTGTCTTTTGTTAATGCGAAGTCGATCTGCCAGGTGTTTAAGGCGCGAATCATTCCGTTGGTCTCGTTGCCGTAGCGCAGAAAGTTGCCGTTGGCATCGACCGGCGGGGCTTGGAACGCGGCAATGTTGATCAGCGGGTTGCCGGCAGAAGACGGAGTGCCTGGGCGTGGGTTTGGCATTGTCAGTGGAACTCCAGGAATCACGTCTGGCCGCACGCTGGTCTGATCGTTGCCATCAGGGAGGAGGTAGGTGCTGGGAAGGCCGGCTGCGGCAAATGGGTTGTTAGGATTCGCCACTGTCCCACTGAGGTCCATCGACACCGTCAATGGATGGCCAGTATGCCAGAGGCCGATGCTGCTGAACTGCCAGCCTCCTACAATCTTTCCTAATGCTCCGGAATCATTCAGAAAAGTCTTTCCCGGACCGAACGGGAGTTCGTATACGGCGTTCATGACGAAATTGTGTCGAACGTCGAAAACGCTGGGACCCTTGTCGCAGGTGAGGCAACTGACATTTTGCGGTCCGTTCGATTCACCGCCTCCGACTGAGCCGTCATTGATGGAATGGGACCAGGTGTAGCGTGATTGGAAGGACAGCCCCTGGCTGAATCGGCGTTCCAGGGCCAGCCCCAGAGCGTGGTAGGTACTGGAGCCTATGTCACTTTTGAAGTCAACCGAGCCAAAGGGATTTCCTCCCGGATAGAACTGGTCCAATGGTCGAACGCAGTCGCTCCCCGCCGCATTCAATGTGACAGGCTCTGAGCACAGGTCTACGGCGCCTCGGGAAAAGAGGCGCACACCGCGACTTCCAAGATACTGTGCCGAGGCCAGGAAATTGGAAGGGAGTTCGTGCTCCACGGTCAAACCCCAGGTCTCCGCATACAGGTCCCGGCGGCCTTCTCGCTGCAAGCCGCGAGGATGGGAGGCCGCCTTCTGGATGCCAGTAAGTCCCGAAAGATCGGGAGCTAGCTGCTCATAGGCTGGCATCAGCTGGCCGGGGTTCCCGATCGATACCCGAAACGTGTCACTCTCGAGTCCGGCATTCAAATCGTCGTTCTGTGCGGCGCCGTGGTAGATGCCAAAGCCCGATCGAAAGACAGTCTTGCCGTGCAAGGCACTCGGCGCCCAAGCCAGCGCCACTCTCGGATCAAAGTTCCTGTAGTTGGCGTTGTACAGGGCTGGATTCGTAGGGCAAGGGGGCGTGTTGACTGGACCGGGATTCGGCGCGACGTTGAAAGAGCCCGATCCCAGGCAGACTCCGTGAAACTGATTCTCGTCGAAGACCGTAGTGCGGTTGGTTGCCTCGTGGGCGACTCCGTAGTATTCCCAGCGCAATCCTGCGGTCACGGTGAGGGTCGGGGTAGCCTTCCACTCATCCTGGAAGTATGGCATGTAGAAGTTGCGACGCAGTCTGTGGCAGCACCAGGGTGCGATGTAGCTTAGCCCCGTTAGCTGACCGCTGATGAACTGCTGGTCGGTTCCGCTGTTGTCGGAAAAGTCCAGATTGTTGCTGGCGGTCTGTCCCTGATTGAGCCGGACACGACGGTATTCCATACCCGTCTTGAATGCGTGTCGACCGCGAGTCCACATGAGGTTGTCGACCAAGCCATAGGTCGTGCCGACTTCAATATCCGCACTGTCGTTATTGAGCCCAACGAACGTATTGGTGGTAACCGCGAACGGGAGGGCGCTCGACTGTGGATTGTGGAAGGGCGCCCGGTTCACGTAGAACTTAGCTTCATTAAACAGGTTCGGCGAGAATGTGTGCTCAAGAGCGAGCAGGTAGTTCGCGGGGTGATTAATGGTTTGCACCGTGTCCGCCGGAACGCTACTGCCATCGGGCGCCGTTACAAGACTGATGTCGCGCTGAGCCCGACCATACAGCAATGTCTTTTCATTAATCTTGTGGTCAATCCGAACCAGCCACGTATCCTCGTGAACGGTCGTCGGAGCAGGAATCGTGAACTGGTCCGAATTCGGCGACAACGATACGAACGCGGCGTCGGGATATGAAAAGCGCGGTTGGCAGGTCCCGGTCGAAGTCGCGATCGGGCCGGTAGACGACTTCCACGGAAACCCTTGGAGAATCGTACACATCTGGGGACTTTGGGCCAGGGTTTGCTGCTGGAGCGAAGCCGAAGGCACGGTGACCTGGTTGGTCGTCGACTGTAACTGGCGAAGCCCCTCATAGCTGATGAAGAAGAAAGTTTTGTTCTTCTTGATCGGTCCACCGAAAGTCAGCCCGTATTGCCCCATGCGAAAGGGAGGGATGGCGGGGTTTCCGTTGATATCGTAGTCGTTGAAGTTGCGCGCATCGAAGATAGAATTTCTGAAATAGCCGAACAGGCTGCCATGCCAGTCGTTAGTGCCGGACTTGGTGACCACGTCAATCTGGCCGCCAGCCTGGGTGCCATATTCGGCGTCATACAGCGCGCTGTTGACGCGGTATTCCTCAATCGCATCCTGGGAGATCTGCAAACGTGTCTGAGACTTCTGCGCCTGTTCCTGAATGCCGCCGGCGTCCACGCCATCAAAGGAAAAGTTGTTGTCGTCGCGGGCGCGGCCGGCGAAGCGGATGGTGCGCTGGTCGCCACCTCCGTCATCCTGCGCAAACGGTGCGAGGAGCGTGAAACTGGCCCAGTCGCGGCCGTTGTTGGGGAGTTCGGAGATTTGGTTCGTATCAATGACCGTCGCTGCCTCGGCGGAAGCGCGGTCGGTGGGCGTGAGCGCCGCTTTAACTTCAATCTTTTCGTTAATGGCTCCGACCCCAAGCTCAACGTCCAGAGTGCGCGTCTGTCCGACCCGAAGCACGACGTCTTCCACCACCTTGGTTTTGAAGCCGTTCCCCGTGACCGTTACCGTATATTGGCCCACGGCCAGGCCGGGAAAACGGTAATAGCCTTTTGAATTGGTCGACTGGTCCTGCGTCATGCCGGTGTCGACAGCGACGACTTTCAAAGTTGCGCCAACGATCACGCTTCCCGATGGATCGGTGACCGTGCCTTCGAGAACCGCTCGGTCTACTTGTCCAGATGCCTTTGTTCCAGCGAGGATGACAGGCACGCTCAGGAGTACGGTCAGAGCTATTCGCGAGAAGTTGGAGAACTTCGAAAGTCGGCTGTCGGTATGCATGTTTCCCTCCTGGCGGGCAGAGGAGATGCTGACTCCGGAGGAACCGCCGACGCGCAGGCCACCGACGTCCCGGAACCGTCATCCCCGGTTTTGACTGCTAGTTTGGATAAGGGGGAATCCTAGAAGCGGAGTGTGACGGGAGAATGAACGTCAAGTTAATATTTCTTCAGATTCCAAGAACCATCTAAAGTGGTTCCGCTCTAAACTTGTTTGTGAAACCGGGGCCAAGCCCATTGGCGGCGTGAATCTGGATGAAACTGTTGATTGTAGAAGACGAGCCGCGCATGTCCGCCCTTCTGCGCAAGGGACTGACGGAGGAGGGGCACACGGCGACGTGCGCCGCCGACGGCGCCGAGGGGCTGGAACTGGCGAAGTCGTACGAGTTCGACGCCATCATTCTCGACGTCATGATGCCGAGGCTTAGCGGATATGAACTGGCCAAGCGTCTGCGGGCGGAAAAAATTCGCACGCCGATCCTGATGCTCACGGCAAGGGATTCGGTGCCGGATGTCGTCCGCGGGCTTGATCTAGGCGCCGATGATTACATGACGAAGCCGTTTTCGTTTGACGAACTGGTGGCCCGGCTGCGGGCGGTCAAGCGGCGCGCAGCGGCAGCCCAGGACCCCAGTTTGAGAGTCGGCGATCTGGTGCTGGATCCTGCCAGCCGGGAAGTGCTGCGGGGAGAGGAGCGGGTCTCGCTGACCCGCACGGAATACAATCTGCTGGAGCAGTTGATCTATCGCGCCGGCAAGGTGGTGTCGCGGCGGTCACTGATCGAAGCGGTGTGGGGATTTGACCGCGACATCGAAGAGAACACGCTCGACGCCTTCATGCACTTGTTACGCGGCAAAGTGGATTCCCCGGGCCGGCCGAAACTGATTCACACGGTGCGTGGCGTGGGATATATGATCCGCGAGGTTCAAGGTCAAGGCGGGCTCGGATGAAACGGCTTTCCATCGGAGTGCGGCTCACCCTTTGGTACCTGGCGATCTTCGCCGTCGCCCAGATCGCCTTCGGCGCCGGCATGTGGTTCATTCTGCGGCATAGCCTCTATGACATGGTCGACGACGGCCTCGAGGAGCAGGTAGACGACTTACGGAGCTTCCTGCAGACGTTGGGCAAGGATCCCGCGTTGACAAAGCTCCGGGAAGAAGTAAACGAGACTTACGCCATCGAGCACCTCGGCAACTATCTGGCGGTCTATGCGGAAAACGGTGACCTCATCTATCGTTCAGCCTTCCTGCAGGCGCACCAGTTGGCGATGACGCCCCCGGATCAACTCGATCGAGCCATCTTCAAGAACCGCAGGAGCGAGGGTCGTCACTTCCGTTTTATTCTGCAGAAGCTGAAGGTCAATGGACACATCTATGCCGTGGAGATGGGTGCTCCGACCGACGATGCATTCCGGTCTCTGTCTCTGTTCCGTACTTATCTGCTGATGTTCGCTCCACTGTTGCTGCTGGTGGCTGCTGGAGGTGGGCATTGGCTGAGTCGCAGGGCGCTCTCCCCGGTCGATGCGCTGGTGCGAACCGCACGCGATGTCAGCGGCGCGAGTCTCAACAGTCGGCTTCAGAAACTGGACACCGGCGATGAACTGCAGCGCCTCTCGGACACGTTGAACGAAATGCTCGACCGGATTGAGGCCTCATTTCGGCGGATCACGGAATTCACCGCCGACGCCTCGCACGAGCTCAGGACGCCGGTGTCGCTCATCCGAACCGAGGCGGAGCTAGCGCTACGCCGCTCGCGCGGAGAGGCCGAGTATAAGGAATCTCTGCGCCACATTCTGCTGGAGGCGGAGCGAACCACGGCTCTCATTGAACAATTGCTGGCTCTGGCCCGGGCCGATTCCGGCCGTGAGACCCTGCACATGCAGCCGGTGGATTTGCGCGCGATCCTGCGTGGTGTGGTGGAGAGCTGGCGGCAAATGGCCGAAATCCGCAACCTGCAGTTTTCTGCGAACATCTCGGCCGAGGATTCGTTTGTCATGGGGGACGAAGCGGCTCTGCGGCGGGTCGCGGACATCCTGCTCGACAATGCGTTCAAATACACGGCTCAGCCCGGGAGCGTGGAGCTGTGGCTCGAGCAGAAGGGCGACCGAGTGGTGATGACCGTGCGAGACTCAGGCATCGGAATTGCCGAACAAGATAAAGAGAAGATTTTCGAGCGCTTCTACCGCGTCGACAAAGCGCGCAGCCGGGAGCAGGGAGGTGCGGGGTTGGGCCTGGCCATTGCGCAATGGATTGTCGCGCAGCATCGCGGCTCGATCGCGGTCGAGAGCAAGCCCGGCCAAGGCAGTGTTTTTCGTTTGGAGCTCCCTGCGACTGCGGTGCCGGCTCAGAATCCGCAGCTGGTGTGAGGGATTGCGCCCACCATAAGCGGTCACTTAAGTGGTTTGGGAATAATTCTCGGACTGTTATTGGACCGTTATTTCTGGTCTGTTTCGTACCGCAGTGACCATTCGAAACCGACGCTCGCTTGAGATCTTCCAGCGAATTACCTGAACAGACAGCGTTCCCTTGTTTCTAGTATTCAAACTCCAAGAACGTTTCCTGCCATCGCTGTTCCCTCAACGCGGCTCTTCACTTTCGCGAAGGCCGTTTCCCGCGATGTGGAGGTGTCGTCAGCGAAAGGTGAGAAGCCGCAATCGTCGGTCGTTCCCAGTGACCCGACGGGAATGAATTCTGCCGCTTCCAGCACGCGATCACGAACTACTTCAGGACTCTCGATGGTTGGATCAATGGGGTCCGAGACGCCAACGAAGAGCATCTGATCCGGCCTGAGCAGGCTTTGGATCGTAGCTAACACACGACGACGATCCCCTTCACTGGCCAACTGCACATAGAATCGGCCGACCTTCAAACGAAACAACCCCGGCAGTAGAGCCGTGTAGTCCACGTCTGCGCTATGCGTGGAATCATGATCGCCACCGGGGCAGGTGTGCACTCCAATCTTCTTCCGCTCAGCATCCGAAAACTTATCGAGTACGCGGTTGTTCAGATCAATAAACGTATTCAGCAATCCCCCGGAGGGGTCGAGTTTGAACGCCAGACGTCCTTCCGTAAAATCGATCTGCACGCACGCGGCGTTGGCTTCCAGACACTCCCGAATATCTCTTGTCGCATCCTGAATGAGATCTTCCAGGAAAGCCTCGTGCGAATATCCGTTCAGGCCGCTCTGCGGATAGAGCAGACTCAAAGCTGACGCCGAAATCACAGCCTGTTTCACGGGCCGGCGCGCGTGTCGCTGAGCGGCTTTAAGGTAGGTGACGGCATGGACGCCATAGCGGAAAGGGCCTCTCGTCAATCGCGGCAACTGCCGGGTGTGGCCATCAGCAAAAGGAATGGTGACGCCATCCGCTGCAAGATTCTCCACACCGCTAACGGGATAGGTTGCAAAACTCGGCTTGGTCTGCTCACCATCCGTGATGACGGGCGATCCGGTTGCTTCCATGCGGCTAATGGTGTCGCGTAGTGCCGCTTCCTCGGCCGCATGAAATTGCTCGTCCGAGATCTGTCGCGCAGCATGGGCGCGCATCGCGGCCAGCAACCCGGGCGGGCGCGGTATGCTGCCAATAGGTTCAGTGGGGATCGGCATGGTGTACGGTCCTCTGATTTGATCTAGAAATTCAACCCAAGGTGCGAAACGGAACGTGCCCCGCTGTGCTCGAGGAGACAGGTCTCCCCTCCATCTCACAGGCGTTTTGGATGCGGGAAACCTTACCAGTGATTGCTAAATCGCGGCAATACTAGAAAAAGGCTAGAGATGGTCATCGAGCGATTTGTGTATGATTCGACCCCTGCGTAGCACGCGGAGATCAAGCGAATGAGCGAGCAGCCCAGTCCCGAAAGTGTCGGAGTTGCCAGAACTACACTGCAACCCGCCGAAATGGCCTCAGGCCAGAGTGAATTCGATCTCGGCTATTACGGCTGGCGTGTAGTGTTGGCGGCGTGTCTGGGCGTGATGGCGGGATTCGGCTCGCTGTTCGTCTATACCTTCTCTGTCTTTGTGAAACCGCTGGCTGCGCAATTCGGTTGGAGTCGCGAAGCCATCTCGAGCGGCTTCGCAATCGCCGCCGCTACGCTCGGGGTGTCCTCCCCGCTGCTCGGCCGCTGGATCGATCGCCTTGGCCCTCGCCGCATCATTCTTGCCTGCATGACGATCTACGTATGCGCCATTGGCTCGCTCTCGCTGTTGCGCTCCGGATTGTGGCAGTTTTACGGGACTTGCTTCGTGCTCGGTGCAGTGGGGAACGGTGCAGCTCATCTAGCTTATTCGCGTTCCATTTCTACGTGGTTTCAACGACGTTTGGGGATCGCGCTGGCTTTTGTGATGGTTGGAGCGGGGTTGGGCGCCATGATTTTACCCGTCATCGCCCAATTGATCATCAGCCGGTCCGGATGGCGCGCAGCCTATGCGTCCCTCGGTGTTCTGGCATTGTTACTCGGCTTGCCCCTCAGCTGGCGCTACATCCGCGAGCGCGGTGTAATTGGGCACGAGTCCTCTCCCGTTCCACATTCTGGAACGACCTGGCAACAGGGCCTGCGCTCTTTTGCGTTTTGGATTATCACCGCCATCCTTTTCGTGAGCTCGATCAGCATGAACGGGGCGATCACTCACCTGTCCGCGTTGTTGACCGATCGCGGACTCACGGCCGGAACTGCGGCGCTATGCGCGTCCTTACTCGGCGGATCGAGCCTGCTTGGCAGGGTCGTGGTCGGATGGCTGCTGGACCGCTTTTTCGGGCCGCATGTCGCCCTTTTTATAAACCTCGCAACCGCGCTAGGCATTTTTCTCTTGGCTCGGGCAAGCAGTTTCCCGGCCGGTTGCCTTGCCGCTGCGCTCATTGGCATCGGGGCAGGAGGCGAAGCCGCCATCACACCATATCTGCTAACGCGTTATTTTGGGCTGCGTGCCTTTTCCACGCTTTACGGTCTCACCTGGACGTTCTATGCGGCTGCGGGAGCCATCGGGCCGGTGATACTGGGACGTGCCTTTGACGTGACTGGCTCTTATGCCTCTTTGCTGGTTTTTCTCGCAGCAATGCTGGGACTGGCGGCAGCAACGAATCTGTTGCTTCCACGCTACTCACATTCGTTCGCCATCAACTTTGACTGAGACCGCGGATTTTGCTTTTTGACTAAAGAAAAAGAAAGGTGGCCGCGGTTGTCGCCGCGAGCCACCTGGTGAACGTGCCGAACTAGTTGCTACGCGCCTGCGCCGGCGGCCCTGACCAGAACTTGCATGCTCGGGGTCTCGGCCATCGCTCCGAAGTACAAACGATAGGAGCGGTGGATTCCGTACATGACCGGGAACACTGCCAGCGCCAACGCCCAGCCCATGTGTGCGCCGACCGTCTGCAACATCGAGCCTACTCCAGCGCTGACCACGTAGTACGGGAATGAGAGGTGGGCCAGATTCCACCAGATTGGGCCCGCGGCCTTGCCCTCGCTCAGCGCTACGATAATCGCGACGGGAGCCGTTTGTCCGACGAACAGCGTCACTGCCGCCAGCACCAGGCCCGCCGGGTTGGAACTCCATCCTGTAGCGGAGAACCACTGGGCGTGGAACATCAAGCTTGCCAGCGTGCTGGCGAGTGCCATCATGCTCAGGTTGAAAGCCATTTGTTCCGGTTTGAATTTCGCGTCTTTCCGTGGCCAGCACTGAACCGCGGTAGAAACGCAGGTAATCGCGACCGCCTCAGCGGCGCTGAGATTCACGATGGCGGTGAGCAGGAACGGCAGGTTCACCGACATATTGCCATTGATGCCCGGCAGCGTGACCTTCATGCGCGATGTGGCTGCGGCCAGCACCAGAACTGCCAGCGCGAAATACAGGTGCAGTGAGTGGCTGAAGAAGCCCGCATAACCGGCGGCACTTGCCGCGCCCAGCATCATTGCGCCGATGAAAGTCTTGATTCGCCGTGTGTTGTTCATGAAGTCGTCTCCTTTCTTTGGAAAAATCACACGGCTTGTTATTGCTCGTCGTCTCCTGCATCAGAAAACGCAGAATTAGCGGTTCCGACGGATGATCCCCAGACCACGCTTGAGGCTGTGGTGCTGGTGCCAGTGCTCGATCCCCAGACCACGCTGAAGGCGCTCAGCGCATTGTTATTCCAGGGCATCGAACTGCCCCAAACTACTGACGTCCCGTTAACGATCGACGAACCCCAAACCACCGAGCTACCCCAGACCACCGACGATCCCCAAACCACGGAAGTAGGCGCAACGGTCGAATTTCCGTATACAAGCGAAACCGTGCCGGTCGTGGAGTTGTAGACGGCTGACGGCGAAAGAGCCGATCCAACCGTTGCGGGGGCCAGATCGTTGTTGGCGACAGCGGCCTGTACGTTCAGCAGTCCAGAGCCCACGGAGAACAGATCGTAGAAATCCGTGAAGTTCTGAAAAAGATGGGCCACCCAGGCGGACGTCGAAGTCAGCCCCATCTTGTAGGCCGTCTTCATCAACCGCGCTTTTACTTGATCCGGAGTGAGCGTGCTATGTTCTTGCAGCAACAGAGCGACTGCGCCGGCGACTGCCGGGGTCGCCATACTGGTGCCGCTCAAGGCGAAGTAATGGTTGTTGCCGTCGGTCCCGCTGACCAGTTCGTTTGGATAGGAACCCTCCAGCGTGGCTCCTGGTGCGGCTAGAGAAACAATCGCGTTGCCCGGCGCCATGATGTCAGGTTTTACCACGTGATCGTAGGTGGTGGGCCCCTTCGAACTGTAGCTCGCCTTGGTCTCGGCCGCGGCCGAGGCTGATCCATTGCTCTTGGTTGCACCAACCGTCAGTACAAGAGGATCGTTGCCCGGCGCGGTGATGGTTCCAAAGCCGTTGCTCCCGTTTACACTCAGGCGGCCGTAGTTGCCGGCTGCGACAACCACCACGATTCCGCTCTTCCAGGCCGATTCCACCGCCTGGCACAACGGATCCTGCGTGTAGCTGACCGGGATTCCGCGGCCGAGCGACAAATTAATGACGCGGATGTTATAGGTATTCTGCAAAGCGATGGCCTGTTGGATGGCTGCGATGACGGTGCTATCGCTGCCCGCGCCGTTCGCATCCAGTGCCCGCAGATCGATTAAATTAACTCCCGGCGCCACTCCGGCATATTCCCCGCCCGAATAATAGCCGTTGCCCCCAATGATGCCGGCGACGTGCGTGCCGTGGCCGTACAAGTCATACGTAGCGCCGCTCGAGTTGGTGGTGGGTGTCCCCGTGAAATCCTGGTGGTAAAGCACGCGCGACGCAGTCTGCGACGAATTCCACAGGTCGAGATGGCTATCGTTAATGCCGCTGTCGATTACGGCAACGCCTACGCCCGCACCGGAGTAGCCGGAGTTCCAAGCCGCATCCACGCCGGTCGCGTCATTCGTGAGATCGTCCATCACATTCATGGGATGGTCGATCGTCACCGACACCACCTCGGGATCGGCCTCCAAGGTTGCTAGGGCGCTCACCGGGATGGTAAAAGCCGCAGCCCTAATCATATGCAGCTTCGTATGCAGGCGGCCACCGCGATTTTGCATCGTGGCGTAGTGAGACGCGGTCGGCACCTGCCGGTACTGCACAATGACCTTTACGGTCTGTCCTTGCGCGGTTCCTTGGTGGGCTTTTGCTAGCAGTCCCGAGAGTTCCGACGCGATGCGTGAGCTGGCGCCAGCCGCCGCGTTCAGTTGCGGCGCCAACGCCATTCCCATTACCGCGACGAGCACCAGGCTCAGGCGTTTACCCCAAGCGGCGCTGTGTCGTTCACCGCGTCCTGCAGGTGGTTTTCGTTTCTCTTTGCGAACCATGGAATCTCACCCTTCTTTCTCGACGGGGGAAAGTTCGAGTGCGTACTCTCCTGATGTTGCACGGCAGCGGCCAATCGTGGTGCTGTAAGTGGTTGATTCGGCTGTGGATACTGCGGGTGCCAAGGCTTAAATCGGGCCACTCTGTCCCGCCTAACCGGTTGTGGGACAGAGTGTCGCAGCGTCCGTTGCCCATGACTTCAGTTTCCGACACCGGGTGAGGACCGGAGTGGATCGATGAGGCGAGTAGCCGGGGCAAATGGCTGGTTCTGGCGAGGACGGCTTATCTCATTCCCGCAGCCAATGCTTTTTTCTGCGGTTCGTGTGTCTGCGCAAGCGGCATTTTCGGCATGGCTGCCATCAGCCGTTGCGTGTATTCGTGCTGAGGCGTGGTCAGCACCTCTTGCGTCGTGCCCTGTTCCACGATCTGCCCGTCGTGCAGGATCGCAATGCGGTCGCAGATACCGGCAACCGAGGCGAGATCGTGTGAAATATAAAGAATGGCCATGCCGGTCGTGCGGTTCAGTTCACGGAAGAGCGCAAGAATCTCTGATTGCGTGATCACGTCGAGGGCGCTGGTCGCTTCGTCGGCCAGCAGGAGCGCCGGACGATGCATCACGGCCATGGCGATCAGCACGCGCTGCGCCTGGCCCACGCTCATCTGCGACGGATGCTTGCGCAGGAATTCGTCGCTCGACGGCAGACTCACGCTTTCGAGCGCCGCCCGGATGGCGGCTTCACACTCTGCGCTCGGACCGGAAGCGTGGGCCCGCCACGCCTCTTTCAACTGGGTGCGAATCTTCAGGGCCGGATTCAGCGACGAGAGCGGACTCTGGAGCACCAGCGCCAGCTTGCGTCCGCGGAGAGATCGAAGTTCCCGATCTCGCATTTGGAGTAAATCGCTGCCCTCGAACTCGATGGTGCCGCTGGCATGCGCTCGCTTGCCCTCGAGCAGACCAAGGATCGCCATCGCTAGCGTGCTCTTGCCCGACCCGCTTTGACCAACTAATCCCAGCACCTCGCCGCGGCGGATGTCGAGTGCGACGTCGCGCAGCACGGGCGGCTTGTCTCCATATCGCACGGAAAGGCGCGCGGATAAGAGAACCTCGGATTGTGAGCCGGTATTCATGGATTGCGACTTTGCTTAAGGTTCAGTTCCGTGTGCATCCGCGAAAATCCGTAACGAATCTATTTCAGCGTCAGCCGCTCGACATTCCAGTAAGTCTGCGGCACCACAATCACGGGGCTCGCCCCCTGCACGCTGCCCGCGACGGCCGACAGCGCATTCTTGTTCACCAAGTAAATGAACGGCGCCTGCTCGAGGGCGATCTCCTGCACCCGGTCAAAGGCTTCTTTGCGCTTTTGCGCGTCGGCCGAAGACGCTTGCGCCCGCATCAACCTGTCAATCTCGGCTTCCCACGCGGTCTCCGGTGTTTTCTCCTGCGGGTTCCACTGGTGGTTCTCGGAGGAACTGAGCCAGACGTTCATCTGCTCGCTCGGATCGAGGCCCACATTCGTCAGACCAAGCAGAATCGCTTCATAGTCGAAGGTCTGGGTCATGCGCTCGATCAGGGAAGGGAAGTCGAGCGTGACCACGTTGACGTGAATACCGATCTTCTGCAGGTCCTCCTGGATCATTGTGGCCATGCGCTCGCGATACTTGTTGCCCGAGTTGGTGATGATGGAAAAAACAACGTCATTGCCGCTCAGGTCTTTGAGCGTGCCATTCTCCAGCCGGAAACCCTCGCCTTGCAAGGCCTTCAGCGCGGCTTCGGGAGAGTAGGGCTCGGCCTGCAGCTTGGCGTTGAACCAGAATCTGTTCGCCGGCGAGACCGGGCCTATTGCGGGCTGAGCGTGCCCGCGAAATACCACGCGGCTTAAGTCAGCGCGGTTGATAGCCTCAGAGATCGCCCGCCGGAAAGCCGCCGACCGGAACCAGTTTTTCTTGTATGCATGCAACGGGGCCTTGGCGACCTCGTTGAACCACATCTGCTCGCTGTCGAGCGACGGTCCGGCATCGTGTACGAGCTGTGGCGAAGTTGACGCCAGCTTGTCGAAGTACTCGCTGTCGAGCGCGTTGATCAAGTCGATTTCGCCGCGCTTGAAGCGCAGCAGTTCGACGTCGCGATTCGGCTGAATGTCGAGCCGGATCGAATCCAGGTACGGAAGATGGTGCCCCTGCGCGTCCGTCTTCCAGTAATTGGGATTGCGCTTGAGCACGACGGTTGCTCCGGGCTTGTAATCGACCACCATGAACGGACCGAGTACGGCCATTTCTTTCTTCGGCGAGTGGGCCGAAAGAACAGCGACCTGATCGAACTGTCGGTCGAGTCCCGCGACTGGCGCGGGGAACATGACGGTAATCTCAGTTGGAGAAATGATCTTGGTTTCGACATTCCCCGGCCCCGAGCGGAATGCATCTCCGGTCGGCGAATGCAACGCCGGGTCCATCAGTTGCCGCACCGTGTAGGCGACGTCCTCGGCGGAGAATGGAGTGCCGTCGGAAAAGGAAATACCGCGGCGCAGCTTGAACGTGATCTGCCTGCCGTCTTTCGAAACCTTCCACGACTGCGCCAGTTCCGGCTCCAAAGCCTGCGTCTGGCGGTTCATGCGAACCAGCACGCCTCCGGTCAAATAGCGGATCGTCACCGACGCTTCGTCTTCCACTTTCAGTGGATCGAAGGTCTTTGGCTCCGACCGCAGGCAGAAGCGCAGTTCGCCTCCGTTCTGAGCAATGGCCGACCCCGCCACAAGTACAAAGCAGAAGAGCGTCACGAAGATCGCATTCCTGCACTTCATCGTCATCCCTGCGAACCTTCCCCTGAGGTCCGTCATGCGGTTGCCTCTTCCTGCTTCGAGAGCACGAGTTGAAACGACGTCACGACAACGATGAGCAATGCCAGCGGCACAAACTTCCAGGGCTCCTCACCCACCGAGACTAGGCCCTCCAATTCCTTCAACAGACTTCCCCAGGAAGGCATCGGCTCAGCGACACCAAGGCCGAGGATGCCGAGATTGGCCTCGCTCAAGATGAACACCGGAATCGAAATCCAGAACTGCGCCAGCAGCACGGGCTTCAAATTCGGCATCACATGCACCCAGAACAGACGTCCGCCGCGTATGCCCGCCGCCCGTGCCTGCTGTACAAAATCCGAGTTGCGTAACGATCCCGCGGTGGTACAGAGCACGCGCGCCGCGCTGGTCCAACCCAATAGCCCCAGCATCAGAAACGTCACCAAAATCGAAGAAAGTGGCGATACATTCAGCGGCATCAGCGCACGCACTGTGATCAGCAAGAACAGCCAGGGCAGCGACAGAAACAGATCCGTCACGGCCATCGCACCCCGCGCCCATGCGCCGCCCAGATATCCCGCTAAGCCTCCGACCAGCGCCGCCAGGAGCGTAGACAGCAAGGCCGCAGCCGGCGCCAGCAGCAGCGAAATCCGGGTTCCATACAGCACGCGCGCGAAGCGGTCGCGGCCGATTGCGTCGGTGCCCATCCAGTGCTCGTGCGACGGAGGCGCATCCGCCGCTTCGCGATACTGTTTGGCGTATCCTGCCGGAGCGAGCCAGTTCGCCGCCAGCGATACGCCGACGACGAACAGCAACACGGCACACGCCACCCAGCGCCAGAAACTCATGCCTGCTGGCCTCGCAACATGTGTCCGATTACATCGGCACCGGAATTTGCCAGCAAGGTTACCAACGTCACCAGGATGGTGAGATTCATCAGCAAGGGCAGGTCGCGTGCCAGGGCGGCCTGCCAAGCCAGTTCTCCGACGCCCGCCAGGCCGCACAGAGCTTCCACTGGAATTGCCGCGCCGATGGCGATGCTCACCGAGACTCCGGCCACTGCCACCAACTGTGGGCCGACGACCGGGACCACGTGCCAGAAAAGAATCCGCAATTCCGTCAGGCCCTTCGCTCGAGCGGTAATGACGTGAGGCAGGGCGTGGGCTTTCGCAAGCAGATTGCGCGTGTAACGGTAGACTCGGGGAAACACGACGAGGGCGATGGCGAGTGCACCCGGCGCGTTCCACAGCACCGACAAGAGTGCGAGCACGGCCGCGGGAATGCAAAGAAAGGTCCCGCTGACAACAGTGGTCAGCGCATCATAAGCCGACATCCGCAGCCACGCCGCACTCAATGCCAAAGCCAGCGCCGCAGCCCAACTCAACAGCAGCCCAATGCTGACCAGCCGCAGCGTCAGCGGAGCGCGCTCCCGCAGCAAGTGGCTGACCGGCTGCCCGAGAGATAACGAAGTCCCCAGATCGCCGTGGACGGCGCGCTGTAAGGAATGAAAATAGAAGCGGAAGATATTGTGTTGTTCGAGCCGCGTCTCGCGCAGGGTACGAACGCTCTCGGCATTTAGACGAGGATTGAGTTGCTGCTCATCCACATCGAACCCCGGAGCCAGGCGAACCAGCGTGGCCGAGAGCAGGCCTCCAAGCAGAACGGTCGCCAGCAGCGCGATCCCGTGCCGCGCAATTTTCCGGGCCAGCATGGTGAGTCTGCTCCTATTTCACCGCGGCGCCGCGCGACTTCGGGTCTTGCTCGCGCGCGATGGCTTCGGCGTGGTGGACTTGCTTCATGGAATACATGCGGCGGTCGGCCTCGGCCAGCAGGCGCTCGACGTCGTATCCGTCCTCGGGACAAAATACCGTCCCCACACTCAGCGTGATCAACTCGCGGCCGCACACGTGGCGTCCCGACTCGACAGCGGCCTGGTTCAAACGTTCAGCTTTTTCCTTGGCTGCTTCCGGTGTCAGGCCGGGAGCGGTAATCACAAATTCATCTCCGCCCATGCGAGCTACGTAGTCGTAACCGCGGCACGCCTCTTTGAGCCTGCTGCAGAACTCACGCAGCAGCTTGTCGCCTTCCAGGTGACCGAACGAATCGTTGATCTGCTTAAAGCCATCGATGTCGCAGACCATGACCGCGAGTGGCGTCTTGGTGCGGCGGCAGCGGGCCACTTCCTGCGCCAGGTGTACAAACAGCGAGCGTGCGTTCGGCAGTCCGGTCAGATAGTCGGTGGTGGCGGAGCTCTCCGCCTGCTGATACTTGAGAGCATTCTCGACTGAGAGAGCGACCTTCGAGGCAACGGCCAGCAGGATTCTCAAATGATCCGGAGTGAAAGCGTCGCGATTCGCGTGATACATGGCCAGCACGCCGACCACGCCGTTCAGCCCTTCCAGCGGCACAACCAACGCCGACTGCAGAGTGGTGTGCTTTCCGGGGTCGACTACATAACCGGCTTCCACCTGCGGATTCCCGTTCACAATCGGCTTGCAATTCTCGGCCACCCATCCGCACAATCCTTCGCCGACGCGAATCTTGAGCGACGACAGCATGCGGAAGTTTTCGCCGCTCACCAGCTCCGCCAGCAGCCAGCCGTTGCGGTTGACGAACACCGCGATCGAATCGTAGGGAATCATGCGGCGCAGGCGCATCGAGAGGACGGAAAGCGTTTCGCTCAAACTGAGCGACACTCCCAGGTCTTGGCTCAGTTCGAACATGGTCTGTGCTTCTTGCCGTGCCGACGCAATGGAGGTCAGGAAGTCCGAGTTTTCGGTGACCCCGTGCGTGGTGGGGTCGTCCTTCTCGAATCCGGTGGCGGGCGCGAGTCCGCGCTCCACTTTAATCATTTTGGAGAGCGTGTGCGGCACAATCGTTTCTTCGGTCATCTGCGCCATGCGCTCTAACTCGATGTAGTTGCGCTCGAGGATGGCAACGATCTGTGGATCGAACGAGGTTCCTGCTCTCTCCTTGACTTTGTCCATCGCCTCGGCCAGGGGCAAAGCGGGGCGGTATTGGCGGTGGGACGCCAGCGCGTCCAGGCAATCGACCGTGGCCAGAATGCGCGCGCCGATAGGGATCTGTTCGCCCGCGAGTCCCTCGGGATATCCCGTTCCATCCCAGCGTTCATGGTGGTAGCGCACAATGGGTGCGACCGGATAGGGAAACGCCACCCGCTCCAGAATTTCCGCTCCCACGATGGGATGCACCTTCATTTTTTCGAACTCTTCCGGCGTCAGGCGCCCGGGCTTGTTGATGATCTGCTCGGGCACCGCGAGTTTGCCGATATCGTGCAGGAGCGCAGCCGCGCGCAGCGCCTCGATCTGCTCCTCGCCTAACTTCAGTTCCTTGGCTACCTCGACGGCGTAGGTGCGCACGCGCTGCAGATGGGTATGCGTGGTGTGATCTTTGGCTTCGATGGCGAGCGCCAGTGCCTCGATCGTCCGCATGTTGAGCGACGCGATTTCTTCCACGTGCCGCTTTTCCACCTCGACCCGATCTTTTTCGGCCTCCAACCGCCCTAGATACAGACGGTAGGAGCGGTACACCCAGTAGATGAGCGGTAGCACAAGCAGAGAGGTCTGCCATCCTGCGGTGTGATTGATGATTCCAACTAGTCCCACCGCCGCGGCTCCGACCAGGTAATAAGGGAACGACCAGAAGTAGCATTCCGCCCAGACTTTGCGGCTCGATTTTCCTTCCGTCAGGGCGATCACGATCGAGATCGGCAGAGTGTTGGCGAAAAAGAACACCAGCGCGGCGACCATCAGCAAAATGGGCTTGTTCGACGCGAATCGCACAGTGAGCCAGTGGTAGCTGAGGTAAGTGAGCGCGCTGGCATTGGCCATCATGCCGGCCACGTTGAACAGCACCTTTACGGGATCGAGCCGTTTGCGCGTCTGCCATACGCTCTGGAACAATGATGCCGCGCAACCGATGACCAGCGTCTCGGGAAGGCTCAAGTCCATGACGCCCATCAGGATGAACAGGAAATTCACCGACATGGTGCCGTCGATGCCTGGGAGCTGCACCTTGAGTCCCGATGCCAGCACCGCCACCGCCAGGTAGCAGGCGAACCGCACCAGATCGTGCGATTGCCAGTGCGCCAGGGAATAGGCGAGGACGCCCACCCCCAAGGACACAGTGATGCCGACGAATGCCTTCGTCGGGATCGATAATCGGTCCTCTGCTGGTGTCATCTGACTTCCTGAACAAACGTCGGCTTCTTGGCCTCGAAAGTCCTTTGTGTCGCTCATGGCTTCGAGCGTTGTCTTGGGGGAGACAGAACCAATTCCTGCCCGCGAACTGTGGTCAACGGAGCGGACTGAATGGGCACACCCTACTCTGAGCCCTGACCGGAGATCGTATGGCATGAATTAGAGGTTCAGTAGCTTACTTTGGTAACTATCCGGGGCTTTCGAGAGTTTGGTCGACCTCGGTGTGTTCGGAATCCGGTTCGCAGGAACCTTGCCGAGCAGCAGATTACTTTCGTTACCGCACAAGCGATACGCTTCTCGTTCGAATGGACATACTGTGTCAACATCAACGCCAAACGCACAAGATGCCCACTTCGCACCGTAACGTAGACGAGCAGTCAGCGCAGCACGGGGCCAATATCGCCCGGGGCGAAAGTCCGTCCGCGACCGCTCCGGCACTTGGACTCGGATCACAGGCACAGATGGGTGTGTTCTCCGCCGATCTGCAAGGCGAATTCAGTGGCTGCAACTCGGTGTTCAGCCAGCTTCTGGGTTATTCGCCCGGGGAGTTGCTCGGGCGCGACTTCTCCGTGCTTTTTGGAGAGAAAGAAAAACCCAACCGCGAAGACCACGTTCAACTTCGCAAAGTGATTCTCGGAACAATTTCGGCGCAGGGGGAATATCACTCCCGTTTATTCGCGCAAACCAAGGCCGGTCGCTGCATGCCGGTTTGGTTCTCGGTCACGTTGATTCAGGACTCAGCCTCTACGCCAAAAGCGATCGTAGCTGTCGTGGTGCCGCTCGAACCCACCAGTCGCGCGGCCGTGAGTCCTGTATCCGCGGCGCCGGTCCCGGTCACACCGGGAATTGTTTCGCGCAAAGTGGATGGCACACAATTCATTCTCGCCAGTCCTGCCATGCATAAATTCATGGGCCTGGTCGATCGCGTCGCGGGGCAACCGGAAACGGTGCTGATCACCGGCGAAACCGGCACGGGGAAAGAGCTGATCGCGCGCACCGTTCACGAATCTTCGCATCGCCGCAGCCGGCCTTGGGTCGACATCAACTGCGCCGCGCTGCCCGAAAATCTCGTCGAGAGCGAACTCTTTGGCTATGAAAAAGGCGCCTTCAGCGGCGCCGATGCCTCCAAGCCCGGGCTCTTTGAAATGGCCCACAAGGGAACGCTTTTTCTTGACGAAATCGGAGAACTACAGCCGCAAACGCAGGTCAAGCTGCTGCGCGTGCTTGATGGTCAGCCGTTCTACCGTTTGGGCGGGCACCGCAAGATCAGAGTAGATGTGCGTATCGTCGCCGCCACCAACCAGGATCTCGAAGCCGCCGTGAAGAACGGGCGCTTCCGCCAGGACCTGTTTCATCGTCTCGGACAGTTCCAGCTACGCGTCCCTCCACTGCGCGAGCGGCCGGAAGATATTGTCGCGCTGGCCGAACATTTCCTGCATCTCAAGTCTTCCCGCAAGAACTTTTCGCCGCAAGCCATCTCGGCGCTGCTCTCCCACTCATGGCCGGGCAACATTCGCGAACTCCGCAATCTGGTGGCGAAGGTTGCGATGGAGTCGCAGACGACGGAGATCGATTTCTCCCGGCTCAGCGCCGCGCTCACCGGAGAACCGACTGCCCTGCGCCAGACCGCGTCCCTGCCTGTCGGTAACCTCGAGAGCATGGAAGAGCAGATGATCCTCAAGGCTCTGGAGCGCACCGGCGGACACCGCACGCTGGCCGCCGAGCAACTCGGCATCTCGCGCCGAACCCTCAGCCGCAAGCTCAAGGAATACAGCATCTGCTTCGAGCCGGGAGAGAACCCCGTTCCTTTGGGCTTCGTCAGCACCGAACAGCAGAAATTTTTCCGCGCCCGGGTCGAGATTCCGGTGACGATCAAGAATGCTCGCGGGGAAGAGCTCGCCGTCAACGGAGTGAACTTGAGCACCGGCGGCATGGGTCTGGACGGGTTGAAAGAACCAATGCGGTTTTCCGGATTGCTCGATGTCAGTTTCGACCTTCCGGGCAGCGAGGTTCCGTTTCAAGCCAAAGCCCGCCTCATGTGGATCGGCGAAGCGGGCCGCGTCGGCATTCGCTTCGTCGTGATTGAGCCCGCCCTATTCGAAGAACTCCAGCACTGGACCAACCGCAAGATGAAGGAAGAAGGCTGGGACTTTCCCAGCTAGAGTCGCGCAGTTTGCTGTAAGGACAATTTGTGACTGACCAGATCGATTCTCTTCGGAGTCGCTATGCCACACTGCGCAACGACGAGCTTCAGAATGTCGCCGTCACGGGCGGTCTCTCTGACGAGGCCCGCGAACTATTGAGTTTGGAACTTCACCGCCGCGGAATCGAAGATGTTGATGAATATCGAGAATATCTTCGACGCACTGAACTAGACCATTTGCGCAAAATGCAAAAAGCGCTGGAGCGCAGAGAGAAATCTATCCGTCTCTATGGATACACAGGCTACAGCGTCTCGTTCCTTGGTGTCTTGGCTGGCCTTTTCGCCATGCATGTTGAAAGGGATGAGAAAAATGGTATCGGCATAATCGTTGCATCGGTCGTTCTGCTACCGTTGGTCTGGATCATCTCTCAGGTTCGGCGCCTTGTGTGGCGCTTCCTGCTCCGCCCGTAAGAGTCGATGCAAACGCTCGCTCTCGCAACGTCCCTACGGCTGCGGCTCCGGAATCCAGTTCAGCGTTTCAGCAGGTTCTCGAAGTAGCGGTTGTTGTAGAACGCGGATGTTTTCTGCACGAACTCCAGAATCCGGAACATGCGGTCGCGGCCGTCGCGGTTCAACTCGCGGAACTGCACGGCAACGCCTGAGCCCGGATCGAGCCGGGCCACTACGCCATCGGCGGACAGGCTGGGATCATCCATGGAAAACCCGAGTTTGAGTTTGCTCCCCGGGGACATGATTGTGCTGGTCTCGATGTAACAGCCACCCATGCTGATGTCGGTCAGATTGGCAAATACGGGCGCTTCTCCGGCTTCAATTTGCAATTCGATCGTGACCCGGCACTTCAGCCGCGGATGCAGCCGGCGATCCTTGTAGGAAAGCTGTTTCTGTTTCTCCAGATACATGCGCCGGTCGGCTTCAGACAGGAGTTGTTCGGCATCCCTGCCATCCTCCGGGTAGACGGCGCGTCCCACGCTGAGCGAGAGAATTTCCTCGCCGCAGACTTCTGCGCCCGCCTGGCGAGCCAGGGCGCGCATCTGCTCCGCTTTCTTTGCCGCGGCATCGACAGCGAGGCCGGGCGCGATAACCACGAATTCGTCGCCACCCATACGGGCGACGTAGTCGTATTCGCGGCAAGTATCCTTGAGGGCCTGCGCAAACAGGCGCAACACGCGATTGCCTTCGAGATGGCCGAAGCGGTCGTTGATCTGCTTAAAGCCGTCCATGTCGGAGACCATCACGGTCAGGGTCGAGGTATCTCGCTTGCAGCGGGCCAGTTCGCGATCGAGTTGCAGGAACAGCGAGCGCGCGTTGGGCAGGCCGGTAAGATAGTCGGTGGTGGCGGAGTTCTCGGCCTGCTGATATTTGAGTGCGTTCTCGATCGACAACGCCATCTTGCCGCTCACCGCGAGCAGGATACGCAGGTGATCGGAAGTAAAAGCGTCGCGGTCGCCGCGGTAAAGCGCGAGCACCCCGATTACTCCGGCCACGCCCTCCAGAGGCACTGCCAGGGCGGAACGCAGGGTGCTGAATTTCGTGGGATCGTTCAGATATCCGGGTTCGACCGAGGGATTGCCGTTGACGATCGGCTTTTGATTGTGCGCCACCCATCCGGAGAGCCCCTGGCCCAGCGGAATACGCAGCGAGGAAAATAGCCGGTAGTTATCTCCGTTCACGAACTCCGGTACCAGTTCGTTCTCTCGCTTGATGTAGATAGCGATGGCGTCATAAGGCACCATCGGCTTGAGCTTGATGGAGAAAACAGAGAGCGTTTCGCCCAGGCTGAGGGACGCCCCCAAATCCTGGCTCAATTCGAACAACGCCTGCGCTTCCTGACGGGCAGCGGCAATGGACGACAGGAAGGTGTTTTCCTTCCCTGCGTAGTCCTTCGCGGCAGCGTTTTCAAATCCCGCGGCCGGCTCGAGACCGCGCTCGATCTTGATGGCGGTGGAAAGCGGCCCGCTAGGATCGGCCGCGGACTTGGCCACGGCCAGCCGCTCCAGATGCTCATAGCGCCGTTGCAGGACGTCCACCACTTTCGGGTCGAACGACTTGCCCGCTTCGGCGGCTAGTTTCTGCATCACCTCCCGCAACGGCAGGGCGCGCCGGTACTGGCGGTCGGAAGCAAGTGCGTCGAGATAGTCGACGGCCGAAAGAATGCGCGCCCCGACGGGTATCTCTGCGCCTTTGAGGCCGAGCGGGTAGCCGGTTCCATCCCATTTTTCGTGGTGCGCGCGCACGATGGGCACGACCGGGTAAGGGAAGCGCACACGCTCCAGAATTTCGGCGCCCACCAGCGTGTGAATCTTCATCTTCTCGAACTCTTCCGGAGTGAGACGTCCCGGCTTCGAAATGATGTGCTCTGGCACGGCCAGCTTTCCGATGTCGTGCAGAAGCGCAGCGGCGTGCAGCGCTTCCAGTTCAGGACCGTTCATGCCAAGTTCCTTGGCCACTTCGATGGCGTAGATACGGACGCGCTGGAGGTGCTCGTGCGTGGTGTGATCTTTCGCTTCAATGGCCAGAGCCAGAGCTTCGATGGTTCGCAGGTGCAGGTTCGCCATTTCCTCGACGTGCCGTTTTTCGTCCTCGAGTTTACCGAGGTAGAGTCGATACGAACGGTAAATGAGGTAAACCGCCGGCACCAGGAGCAGCGAAGTCTCCCAATTGAAGGTCTCGTTCAGCCACGCAATACTGCCTGCGATTCCGGCTCCCACCAGGTAATAGGGGAACGACCAGAAATAACAATCCACCAGAATCCGGTGGAGCGGTCGGCGCTCGGTCAACGAAATGACCATCGCGATGGAACCCGCGTTGGCAATGAAGTAAACCGTGGCCGCGACGCCCAGCAGAATCGGACGAATACCGAACACAAGATTGGCCAGCGGATGGTGGTACACGACGTAGGCCAAGGCGGTCGACATGGCGCCGGCGCACACATTGAACGTCACTTGAATGGCTTTTGGACGTTCCGGATATACCGACTGCGCCAGCATCGAGACCGCGCCCAGCGTGAGAGTCTCGGTGAAACTCAGTTCAAGGACACCGATCAGGATGAACAGAAAGTTAACCGACAGGGTGCCCGTAATCCCGGGCAAACTCACCTTGAGTCGTGACGCAAGAATTGCGATTCCCAAATAGCAGATGAATTCGGCAATGTTCCGACTGCTCTGGTGAATTCCGCCGTAGAGCAGCGTCGCCATTCCTCCTGCGAAGATCAGCGTGATGAACAGCTTGGCAGCGACGGACAATCCCTTCCACGAATTCGAGCGAGAGATCAATCCATCCGCGATGCTGGTTGCATCAGTCATAAGGATCGAGCGCACACCTCGGCTCGGCGATCCCACACCGAAGGCTCCGGCGTGCTCGAAGTATTAGAAATATCAGGTAACGCTTTTAGAAACAATGATTTGGAAGCTTTTCAGGGAAACTTCAGTAACCATTTCCGTAAACGAAAGACAGGTTGACGGACGCCAAATTTCTGGTCGGGCAAGACGGTTAGGCGAGAGAACTTCTGGGAAGTTCAGTGCGGACTTGCATTTGCAATCCACCGGACGGTCAATTCGCCTAAAGCTCTCTCCAAGGTAGTTCTTAGCCCCGGTGGTGGAACTGGCAGACGCAGCGGGCTCGCAGGCGGTGAACATGATCGGAAGCACCCGAGCCTGCTTATCGCGTCACTACGCTGTCGGGCGTAGTGACGCGATAAGCGATGAGGAATGCTATTGCTGCGCCCGTTAGGATTCCCCAGATTGCACTAGCTACATTGTCGTATGTGTACGAAAACGTAATTCGGGAGACATTGATGGAATGCAGAGAACCTCTAACCAAACCCTCGTTCATGTGCACACCGGATCGGATGAGGCTTGGAACCGCGATCCCCGCGACGAAGAAAGTCATCGCCAACCCGACTAGCAGCAGAAGCAGGGAGGGAGCGTTTTGCCTATTCAAGTGATCTCTCTTCAGACTCAGAACGATGCTCCTGAGAGACCTGGTTCGCGCGAATCGGGGTGTTACTGGAATATGGGGAAGCGGACTCAATCGCCGCCATCGCGAAACCGTTTTGGCGCCACTCTCGCAGTCCGCCCGCGAGTGCTTTTCGATGGCCAGTTGGGTTACTGGAACCATCCGGCCCGCAAAATCGATCGAATTTTCGGTCGCAGTGTGCATATAATTTTTCCTCCTTCGTAAGCCTTCGATCCCTAACCGCCCGGTCGTGCTTATGTTGGCGGCGGGCAAACAAAGCGACGCAGACCAAGACTCCACCGGGTGTCCAGCAAGTTGTCTGTGCTGACACACCCACGTTAGAAGGATTCGGTGGGTGCAACAATCGGGATTGTGCTTCATTTGTGGAACAACAGTTCCCGACTGCGCATCGAGGCAAACACCCTAATCGAAGCTCAGTTCGTGCTCGCGAGCCTTTCTAAGTCTGCATCGAGTGTCCTGGCTGAGTGAGGATAAGTTAGACGTTCCGTCGCGCAGACCCAAAGCCCTCATGTGGTGGCTTTGGCCAAGCATCCTCATGTGGAAGGAGGAGACGAGAGCTGAGTTCGAGAAGTTATACTTGTTGGCTTACGGACGGACTAAACCAAGACGAATAGCAAAGCGTACCAATCCCGCGGTTTCATGAATATCCAGCTTGCTCATCAGATTAGTCCTGTGCGCAGAGGCTGTCTTCACGCTGATTCCTAACACAGAAGCGGCTTCCTTGGTTGACTTTCCCTCGGCGACCAGTTGCAGCACCTGGCGTTCGCGAGGGCTGATCGGCGCGATGTCAGGCTGAACGCCCCCGCGATAAGCCTCGATTACGGCCCGGGAAACCTCTGGACTGAGATAGGTTGTTCCGCGAAGGACTTGGCAGATTGCATCGACCAATTCCTTGGTTCCCTTGGTTTTCAGAATGTAGCCCGAAACACCCGCTTTTAAGGCTTCCAGTATGTATTGATCTTCTTTGTACATCGTGAGCAGGATTGTTTTCGTGCCGCGCGAAATTGAAGTGATCTGTCGACTGGCCTCGATTCCACTCAGCAGCGGCATCGAGAGATCCAGAACGGCGACTTGGGGCTGCAGTTTCTGGGCGAGGTCAACCGCTTTTTGCCCATCAGGAGCTTCTCCGACGACACGGAATCCGTGGCGTTCCAGAAGCGCGCGAAATCCGTCTCTCACTATTTCATGGTCATCCGCGAGTATGATTTCTACTGGCATATCTAATTGTTCAGCGGCACCCGAATCCATAACTCAGTGCCAAGGCTGGGAGCGGACTTAAGTTCCAGGGATCCCGACACAGCTTTGATACGCTCTCGTATTCCGAGCAGACCCAGCCCAGGTTGTGGCTCGGCCCCGGAGAGTGCTTGGATGTCGAAACCGACGCCGTCATCTTTTACGGAACAAACGACCATTGCGTTCTCGTCGGATTCTTGCCGCTGAATTTGAACGGTGACGCGCGACGCGTTCGCGTGTTTCGTTACATTGGTCAGCGCCTCCTGGATACTCCGATATAAAGTGATCTCAAGCAGAGGGGAGAGTCGTCCGGGAGTCGAGCCTTGTACGACTACTCCTATCCCTGACCTTTGCGCAACGCCTTGGCCAAGAAACTGGAGAGCGGGTACCAGTCCAAGGAGGTCGAGCATCGGCGGCCTTAGTTCGTGAGAAAGACGGCGTAGCTGTTCTTCCACTTCCGTGAGTCGGGATCTGACGTCCTCGACCAGCGGTTGCGAACTGGGCGGCAGGGCTTCAGACAAGCGTTCCAAGGCAAAGTGTACACTCGTCAAGAGCTGCCCCGCCTCATCATGAAGAGCGTGAGCGATGCGTTTGGCCTCGGCTTCCATCCCCTCATTCAATTGCCGCATAGCGGCCTGAGCTTCGTGGTGTCCCCGGTAGGTCATCTCAAACGGCGACAGGCTTTCGACGAAAAAATTACCAGCCACTCCCGCCCTACATACACACTCAAAAGGTGTTTTTGCCCTCTGTAGGAGTGCCGTCAAAGCCTGATGATAGATGCCCGCCACGTCAACCATCGCGGCCCCTTGGTCTAACGCCCGCCGGCCAAGTTCGTAGGCGAGTTGCAAACCCGCCTCGCGAGGTTGCTTGATGTACTCGTGCATAGCCGCCTGATAGGCGCGCAGCAGGGATTGGGAACGGGGTTTGGCTGTCGATGTTACTTTCATTTGGGATTTCCTATAAATCTTGCGACCACTACTAGGGCATCATCCGAATCTTTTCCGTGCCTGGACAGCACACGATCTGCGATCGTCTGTGGCGACTGGAGGACATTCACTTCTTTATGGAAATCATTGGTCACACCGTCGGTCGCGAAAGTTAAAGTGTCCCCGGACTCGACCGGCACGGCGAACGCTCGCAGGTCGGATACCGACCCTCCAATGAAGCCTCTTGCCCGCAGGAGGAATTCCTTTAGCGGCGCCGAATCGGTTTGCGAATGGACCAACACGCCCTCGACATTGCCGACTCCGAGCCACGTCATGGTGGCGTCGGCGATATCGAAAGAGGCGATGCTGGCGGCCACCCCGCGGGTGCCAACCAAATTGGCTTGGCAGCGCTTCAATAGAGAGAGCACTGATTCGCCGGCGTGATGTTTGAGAGTCGTCACGGCAGCTCTGGCGGCCTCCGCAGCTTCCAATCCGTGTCCGAGCCCATCGACAACCGCAATCAGCATGCCTTTGCGAAAAGGCTGAATCAGATGCTTGTCACCGGATGCCGGCTCCCCACGCAGCGGGCGCGCGGCGACACCACAGTCCAAGACGTTTTGTCTCAGTTTTTCCATTTCGTGATGCGGACGGTTGTGCCCTGCCCTAACTTGGACTGAATATCGAACTCGTCCATCAAGCGTCGCACTCCGGGAAGGCCCAGTCCCAGACCCCCGGCGGTGGAGAAGCCAATTTGCAATGCCTGTTCGACATCTCGGATTCCCGGTCCGCGGTCTCGAGCAATGATCTGAATGCCCCGGCGTGGCGAATTCGTAATGGGCCGAATCACGATTTCACCACTCCTCGCATAGCGGACGATGTTCCGGGCCAGTTCCGAGATCGCAGTGGCGATGAGGGCGAGCTCTGTGAACACAAATCCGGCATCCTCGGCGACTCTCCGGCCCGCTTGACGTGCCTTAACGATATCAACGTCGCTGTTGATCGGGATTCGGACCTCGCTCGCGGTCGAGGGTGACATTATCGAGATTGACGCAAGCTTCGCTGATTGAGAGTTCTTGCGCATTCAGGAAAATCTCCCTCCCCCTGGTTTCGCGCGTCAGCCTCTTCCGACGGTTCGGATCTGCGATTGGCCGGTTGTGGCATGAACTCCCAGACTCTCCCGCTTGAGGATACGAAGATTCGCCAGAGCATCTTCGATCGCGTAGCGTTCCGAAAGACTATCGCGGGTGGGTGACATCGCCTGCAGGCGCAGTAAAATCGCAGCCTCAGCGGCCGCTAAGCGCGCTTGCAAGATGTTCATGTCGACTTCAACGAGCGCGTCCCGATAAAGCTTTTGCCATTCTGGCCATTCAAGGTTTTCCATAACAGGGTTCCCAATGCGCTGACTTCCCGTCAGCCTCTCCATTTCAGACTCTCTCTGCCTACGTGGGCAAGCGTAGGCTTGGCCTACAAATGCTTGAGCTGTACTCATTTGGTTTTCATACCTTTCCGTCTGTCGGTGGACCAAGAACGTCGTGTAGAGAGATCGTGATGGGTTTATCAGTCACCTCGTGGAACACCAACTCCAGGTCACCGGTATCTTCAATCTCCTCGCGGAATTCCCCGAATTGGTTGGTCGTCGCTCTAATAACGCGGCCGCGCAGGTTGGACAGCATCAGCGGCACATGACATCCGACGACCTCGGGGTGACGCAAGTCCAGCAACTGTCCGGTAACCACGACGCTCCCGCCACCAACCGGGGCTTCGATTTGCAAATCGACCTGAAAGGGATCGGCACGGTAGAGCATTCGTCTCGTACCAGCACCGGCCGATCGAACTCCCCCTAATGCCGGCTGCAGGAAACTATCAAAGAGGACTTCGACTATACCGCTTGCTTTCTTGCGCACCCGCGCCCATTCCGATCCGCCGAACGCCGCCTTGGCGATTCGAACAGCTCCTTCTGGCGGCTGGTAGGTCGCTTCTGCCGCTGCCGCACGGCGGACTCTTTGCCATCGGGAAATCGTCTTCAAACAGCGCTGGCAGCCGCACGCCAGATGCGTCTCCGTTGCTGCTCTTTGGCTAGGGGAAACAACCTCGATCACGAGGTCGATCCCCTCCTCCGTCGTAATGTGTTTCATCGTGCAATCTCCACTGAACGTTCCGTAAGCTGTCCCGCCCCAGCGCCCGGCGGAGTTAAGTCCCGTCATTGAATAAGGGAGACGTGGTGTCCCAAAAATATAGGCTGTGGAAAATAACTTCCACAACTCCCCGCCAAACGCAGAGGAACGGAGGTAACCCGGCTGGCTAAGCGATTGTTTTTGCAGTAATTTTCCCCACAAGCACGAAGGGAGCCCAGAAGTAGGGATGAGGGTTTTCCCGCCTTAGGATTTGCATCGCACCTCGCAGAGAGAGTGCCGCATCCCCGATCTGGGTGTAGCTCCGGTAAAACTCTTGCATGAGTTCTGCCGTGCTGCGGTCGTGCACATCCCAGAGAGACAGGAGCAAAGCGGTGGCTCCGGCGCAGAACAGGCCGCGCTGCAGGCCAAGCAACTCGTCGCCTGCGGCGACAAAGTTCATTCCGGTAGCACAACCGCTCAGGGCCACAAGTTTTGCACTCAGGCGCAATTGATAGAGGTCGTACAGGTTTACATAGCCGTCTCCTAGCCGGATGGCAGAGAACATCGGGTTGTCGCGGCGGTAGATGCCGTGGGTGGCGATGTGCAGCAAGGCGGCGTTGGGCCCTTTCGTACGAAGAATGTTTGCGGTGGCCTGCTCGCCCAGGTAGAGTTCGGCCTCCGGCAGCAAAGCTGCAACGGATTGGGCCTCGCTGATAATCTCTGGCGCCCGATCGTCAGGGATCCCGAGAACCAGGGAACGGTTCCGTTCGGCTGCGGCCTTCTGTTGGCAGAGAGCAAACACGGCCGCGCTGGGCGCGTACGAAACCGCGTATGTATCCCCGATGTACTCATCGCCATTTCGCAGAGCATGGAACGGAAGAAAATGCAGCGCCCCGTGCGGCACAACGACCAGGCGTTGCTCGCGAAGCTGGTGCCGTAGGGGCCTGATTAGTTCTGCGTAGAGAGCTTGCAGATGATCAAGCGTAGCGCGCAGCAAAGGATGCTCAAACCGTTGCGTGTGGGCTGTCCCCATGCCGAATTTGGAAATCTGAAACCTGAGCAGTTGCAGCAAACGGGTAACCTGAGAAACGGCGGCGACGGTCGCGATTTCGACGGTTTCGCGCGTCACAACCGCTGCCACGAGCCGATCTCCGGCGGAGTAGTATTCGACCAGGGCCGTGTCCATGGGAAGAGCGGTCTGCAAGTCTGTCACCGAAAACTGGGATGGTTCTTCCAGACTTGCGTCCTCCCTCTCGTGCGCAGGAAGTTCGCGCAATGTTCGCATCAACTCGTTCTCTCGCTCTTGAGCTTTTCGCTGCAGTCGTTCGATGCGCTGGCGGGACATTTGTTCGGGGCGCAGTTGTTCGAGCTCAATGCGGTGGTAGCACCAGTTGAGCTCTTCGCGCAAGTCGCGAATTTTGAGAACTTCCTGGGTTTGTAGCGCCTTGCTGATGGGCAAACTGCGCCCGGTCTGGAAGATCAGTGCTGTCATGCTGCGAGACTTCGCAGCTTCCATGTACGCCAGTGCCTCGTTCGCTGAGACTTCCGCCGCTTGGCCGTCAAGGTGCAAGTCAACGAGCGCTTCATAAACCTGCAGCCGGTTTTTGACGAACGAGATCTTAAGTTCCTCTCGATGCAAATGCATACGCAGTGTCTCGAGAGCTTTGCGTGCTTCCTGGTATGCCGCGCGCGCAGCCGATCGATCGCCCCGACGTGAAGCAATCTCTCCGAGCAGGAAGTAGGTCTGATAGATGAGTTCCGGTGTTTGTACAACAGACAGTTTCTCGCGAGCCGCTTCCGCTTCGCGTTCCGCCTGGTTGAGTTGCCCGATTTGCAGCGCGATGCGAGTCAGCAGAAGACGTGCGAGCACAGCCTTGCCGGGAAGCACGGACTGGCCGAAGAATTGGGCCGCAGATGCGCCAAGCCGCTGCGCTTCGGAGTATTGCCGCTGGTGGAACAGCAGGACTCCTTGATACAAGTCGAGAAGCGAAGACCAGACGACGTTTTGTTCGCAGGCAAACATCTCTCGGGCTTTCACGAACCGCTCGATCGCCTCCGGCGTTCTTCCCTGCTGGCCGTAGGCAATTGCTTCGTTCGCCAAAGCTTTCGCGGCATCATAGGCGATCCCTAGCCTCTCGAAACCGAGAAAGCCCTCGTGGGCGATCTCCCGCGCCTCCACGCTGAGGTTCAGCTCCAGATAAATCTCTGACAGGTCCAGATGGCACAGGGCCAGACGATACTCGTCGCCCGTCTCCTCACAAGCTCGCTTGGTGGCAAGGAGCATTTCGATCGCACGACTGTATTCGCCGCGAAAGTAATACAAATAGGCGATGTTGTAGTCCGCCTGGTCGCGAAGTCGCGGCAGGTTGTACTTCACGCACAATTCGCGAGCACTTTGATAACAGGCCAGAGACCTGGGAAAGTCGTTCAAACCGACCAGGCACATCGCCATGTTGTGCAACGCTACCGCCGAATCTTCCCACTGCTCATAGCGGGCCAGTGCCTCGTAGGCGCGCTCGTAGTGCGCCAAGGCCTCGTCGAGGCGATCCTGCCGGTGAAATATGTTGCCTACATTATTCTCGAGATTGGCTAGCCGCTTGCCCTCGCCCAGGCCCGTGAAAATCTCTCGCGCTTGCTTCGAAGCCGCAAACGCTCGCTCATATTCACCCAGAAGAATCAACGGTTGAATGGAGCTGTTCAGAGTGATTGCAGCTTCCTTCCAACGTTGACGGGAAGCGTAGATTTGGTAAGCCTGGTCGTGGAGTCCTACCGCGGCGCGATTCTCGCGACAGGCGAAGAGCGCATTGGCTTTCGCTCTCAGGGCCAGGGCTACACTTTCTTGCTGCCCAAGAGTTCGGGCGATCAGCACCGCTCCTTCTGCGAGGCGCAACGCTTCGCGAGCATCCAGGCGGATTTTCTTGACGACTAATGGGGCTAGCTCCTGTACCACTTCTGCGCAGACGAGTATTGGGTGGCGCGACAAGAGCGCTTGCCGATCCGCATCATTTTCAAGTTGCGTCAGTACCGGAAGGAGTTCATTGAGCAGGATCTCGGCGCGCGCCACGGACATCAGTCGAACCCTAATTCGTCGAGTTTCCGACGCAGTCGTTCGATGCACTTCTGCCGCGTAAAACCGATTGAGCCGGCAGCAAGACCCAATTCGCGGGCGACCTCAGCGTACGGGCGCGCGGGTGATTCGAAAAAAAGGAGCTCGATCAGCCGGCGGCATTGGGGAGTCAACGTCGCTATCGCTTCGCGAAATATCTGCTCTTCATGGGCCTGTTGCACCAGTGCTTCCGCCATCGCCGGAGCCTCTGGCTCGGGCAAGTCGGCCTGAGACTCGCTGCTTATTACTCGCTGGCTCTGCCGCCTCCAGGCACAGCACTGGTGATATGCCACCTGAATCAGCCATTGCGGTAGGGCTCGTGGCTCGCGCAATTCCGGGAGGCGTACCAGGAGTTCCATGCACGTCGCTTGGAACACATCGGCTGCCTCATGGGGTGGTAGCCCACACTTTACAGGGATCGAGTAGATGAGTGCCTTATACTTCTCGATCAGCAACGACCAAGCCTCTTCGCTTCCTGAAAGACATTCCCTGACGAGGCGAAGGTCATCGTCCCTCGCCACTGTGCTTTTCATCATTCCTTCCACAAGCGGAGTCATCGGCGTGCGTTCTCCTCCCCGGTTCGCTGGTAGAGTTGCTCGACGTTCCAGAGCACATAGGGCTCGAGCACAGCTGGATGGAAGTTCCCAATGACATTCTTCGCTCCCACCAGAATGTCAGGACTGGCCAGAAAGATCATTGGCTGATACTCCGCCAAAACCTCCTGGACGCGGTCGTAGAGTTTTTTCCGTTGCTGGTAGTCGGTTGCCGTAAGTTGCGCCTGCAATAAGCGATCGATCTCTGCCTCCCATGGCGTGGCCGGATGTGCCTGTAAGGGGTGCCAAAGATGGGTAGGGCCTTTCGAAAGCCACACGTTGATGTCGCTGTTAGGATCTGCATCGAAGCTCACCAGCCCCAGCACACAGGCATCGTATTGTTTCGTCTGCGTGATGCGATCGAGCAATGACCTGAATTCGAGGGGCACTACCTGAACCCGCATGCCAAGCTGTTTCAAATCGTCTTGAATCAACGTCGCCATCTTCGTGCGGTCCGCATTCGAAGAACTTGTCAGGATCGAAAACTCTACCGGTTTGCCGTCAGGGTCAGTCAGAACGACTTCCCCACTCGACTGGTTCGTCCACTTGAAGCCGAGTTCCTGAAGAAGTCGCCGTGCCCGTTCGAGCGAACGCTGTGGATGTGCGATCGCTGCATCGGCCCAGAGCCGATTTCCGGGAGTCACCGGCCCCCAAAGGGCTGTGCCGCGCTTTTGGTAGACCAGGCGAACGATCGCCTCGCGGTCAATCGCCGCCGAGACAGCCTGTCGAAACTTCACTTCGCGGAACCATTTCTGTTTCGCCGCCGTCTCAGCTCCGCTTTTCTCACCGATGTCGTTCAAATTGAAAAACAGGAAGTTATATTCGAGGCCGGGACCGGCATCGAGCATCGTGTAAGAACGCTGCTCGCGGGACAGCACCGAGAAATTCTCGGCACTTAGCCGGCTAATCATGTCCGTCTCGCCAGACTCGAAGCTGAGCACTTGGGCATCGGCGCTCGGCACAAATAGAAAGAACAGTTCGTCCAAATACGGCAGGCGGTACCCATGGGTGCCCGTCTTCCAATAGAAAGGATTGCGTTCGAGAACTAATCGCTGGCCCGAGACGTATTCCTTCAAGCGAAACGGGCCGAGCCCTGCCCACTGGTTGGCGGGCGCAGACAGCAATCCCATTTGTCCGAGCTTTCCCTCCTGGTATGGTTTCTCCAGCAAATGGCGCGGCAAGATGGCCAACCCGTCAAATACTCTCTCGCCCACGCTGTAGGGCTGTGCGAACTTAAACACCAACGTATACGCATCTACCTTGCGAACCGCAACGGGTTTGCCGCCGACAATCAAAAGGTCTCGCTGGGGAGAGTGCAGGCTTTCATCAAGATAGACGCGAAACGTGAAGAGGACGTCGTCTGCGTCCAGAGGCTGACCGTCGGAGAAACGCAACCCCCGCCGCAGCTTCAACCTGTATTCAAGGTGGTCGGAAGAAACCTCCCAGGACTTTGCCAGCGCAGGCTCCGTAAGTTGGGTTGCGCGGTTGATATGAACAAGGTCAGCTTGCATGGTGCTGATGACTTCGCGCGAAGGCGCGTCCAAGGCAAGAACTGGGTTCAGCGTCTTCGGCTCTGCGCGCAGTGAAACTACAAGTCGCCCACCTGCGTGTCCACTCTCGCCGGGCAAGGCTAGCAAATCTATCTTTTGCAGTTCCCGGCTGGGAGCGTGGAGCCGCAAAAGCGCTCGCGCCGCTTGCCAGTACAATAAGCAGGCGCAGGAGTATTAGACTCTGACGGCGATTTTTCCTGTGGTTTCTCACTCCATGCTCTCTTGACTCAAGCTGCCCATCTCGCAGGAGTCCGCTCGCTCTTGTAAGGCGCTGGCAAGACCGAGATACCCCATAAAGAATGGCGCCACTGCCAGAGCAGGCAAGTACATCCACCAATAGGACACCAACACGCTGTATTGCTGCAGATGGGCCAACAGATTTCCCCAGCTAGCCACGGGCTCCGGCACGCCAAGCCCAAGGAACGACAAAGTCATCTCCGCCAGCACGTACTGCGGGATGAGAATCGCCGCTTGCGTCAGCAATACGCTTGAAGTCTCCGGCAAAACGTGCCGCCGAAACAGGTAGCCATCGGAGGCTCCGAAGCCACGCGCCGCGCGCACAAAGTCCCGCTCCTTTACTGTCAGCACCACGCCTCGCACGAGTCTCGCGGGACGCGCCCAGCCGATTGCCGCAATGACAACGACAATCAAGAGAAAAGCTTCCAGCGGGCTGACTGCGAGAGGCAGAAAAGCGCGTACCGCAAATAGCAGGTAGAGCCAAGGCAACGCCAGGAAGAGTTCGGCGAGGCGCATCAGAACTTCATCCCTCCAGCCACCGTAATAGCCCGCCATCGCACCGATGGCTAAGCCGATGGAAAGCGTGATGCCAGCCCCCAGCAAACCGGCGAGCAGCGAGACCTGCCCACCGTAGAGAATCCTGGAAAGCTGATCGCGGCCATAACCGTCGCTACCCAACAAATAAATGCGCGCTCCGCCGGCCCGAAAAAGGTGCAGCCGGCAAGGCAGCACACCCAACCATCTGTAACTGGCGCCAGTGGTGAAGAACTCCAGCGAGATCGGACGCCCCGTGTCCTCCTCATATTGGTCTATCGAACCCTCAAGGGCGCGGACCGGGTAAAAGAACGGGCGCACGCGGATATGGCCTTGACGGTCCACAAGGTGGAGTCTCATCGGAGGTGCGTAAGGGTGCTCGCGATCCTGCTCCACCGGATCGTAGGGTGCAAAAAAGCCGCCGCAGGCAATGACGCCGTGCAGTGCGACGAGCACGACGAGCGATGCATCAAGCTTGCGATTGCGCGTCATGGTGTGAGCGGCTCCGTACGGATCCTCGGATCGGCTTCAAAGATAAGGAGGTCCGCGATGAAATTACCCACCACGAGAAAGAGTGCTGAAAGAAGAATGCCACCGAACACTACGTACAAGTCACGCGAGAGAATTGCTTCTACGAGAAAAGGACCGAGGCCTGGCCAGCTCATTACGACTTCCACCAGCAATGAACCACTTAAGAGCACGCCGATGCTGAACCCAAACAAGCTGATCAACGGATTGGCCGCCGCGGGAAGAGCATATCGATACAGAAGTCGGCGACGAGAAATGCCATAACCTCGAGCCGCGCGCAAAAACGGCGCACCCAGCACGCCAACCATGGCGGCTCGCACATGCCTCACGAGCAGCGGGAAAAAAGACAAAACCAGTACGAGAACCGGCAAGAACATGTGCCGGGCAAGATCGTGCAACCGATTTGCCGGCGATAGACTCTCAAAACCGACCGAGACCAAGCCGCCGGTCGGGAACCATCCGCTGCGCACAGCGAATAAGAGCAAACCTAGCGCGAGGGCAAGATCGGGAATAACGAGCAACGTCGCCGTTGTGGAGGAGATCAAGAAGTCCAGGAGACTTCTAGGGTGCTGTGCACTCCAGACTCCGAGGGGCAAGGCAAGACCCCAGGCGAAGAGCGTGGCCGTAATCGTCAGGAAGAGCGTGTTTCTAGCACGAACCCACAGCAACGGCCCCACGGGACTGTTATAAGAAAAAGAAAAGCCAAGATTCCCGCTCAGGGCAGATCTTACCCAACTCGCATAGCGCACTGGCAGTGGCCGATCGATTTGATATTGTGCGCGCATAGCTCCGACCGTTTCGACAGTGATCTGGGGATTCAATCGCATCTCGTCGAAGTAGTTTCCGGGCGCGAGGGAAGTGAAAAGAAAGGTAAGGATCGATACTCCACACAGGAGAAGGACGGCGTACGAGAGTCGGCGCAAGCAAAAGCGCATCGCAAACGTGAACCCACGCAAAGGCTGGCCATCGATCCCTCCGCTAGACTGAGAAGGCTCCCTATGATTTCCTGGTCGGGCGGCGCACAAAACCCGCTGGGGATCGTCTTGTGCCACAATCCAGCCGCGGTCCATCAACGCCACCTCATCGCTCAGGTGCGCGGCCATGGCAGGATCATGGGTGATAAACAGGTAGGTCAAGCCGAGCGAGGATTGGAGATCCAACAGCAAGTTGGCGATCTGCGCCTGGACGGAGCAGTCCAAGGAGGACAAGGCCTCATCGAGAATCAAGAGTTTCGGTTCAAGCACCAAGGCGCGAGCGATAGCCAGCCTTTGTCTTTGCCCGCCACTGAATTCGCGAACTTTCCGGGCGACGGTCTCCCGATGGAGACCAACACGTTCCAAAGACAGGAAGGCCCGTTCAAGGACCTCACTTTGTTCTAGTTTCCGCTGCACAATCAGTGGTTCCATTACTATCTCTAATGCCGTAAACCGTGGATTGAGTGAACGCGCAGGGTCTTGAAGAATGAGCTGAATTTGCGGACGCACCATGCGCAGTTCCTTCTCGCCCAGCGTTGTAAGATCCCGTCCTTCAAACCAGATTCTCCCCGAGGTGGGCCGCTCCAGGCATGCGAGGCAGAGGGCCAGAGTGCTCTTACCAGAGCCCGAGTCGCCGACCAGCGCGAGCGTCCTCCCCGAAGCGATGGAGAGAGAGGCGCTGTTGAGTGCTGACACCACAGCTCGCGAGCCCAAGACCCTCGAGCTCCGGTAATGTTTTTCGAGATTTTCCACCTGTATCAGTGGCTGGCTAAGCGCGGATCGCCCCATGAATCAGCCGCCAAACCGGAAACAAGAAACTGTGTGTCCATTGCCCAAATACACCGGTTGTGGTTCGCGTCGTCTGCAAGTCTGAAGCCGATCCGGGCACCGTGGCTCGAATCGGCATCCATGAGATAGAAGGACGGGATGGGGTGAGTCTCCTGCGATCGCGGGCAGTTTGGTTTTTCGCTCGGCTCCGTCTGGCGGGCCGAGGGATCGCGGCAAACACCGCAGCAGAGCGCCAGTGTACGGGTGCCGAGGTGACGCGAGTACGCTCGCCGTTGGACCAATTTCTACGACGCGCCCCCCATAAAGGACGAGAACTCGATCAGCCAGGCCTAGCAGCAGCGAAGGGCTGTGCGTGATCAGAATGATCGCAAGCCCGAACCTCCGCCTGAGGCTCTGAAGGAGCGCAAGGATCTCACGCTCTGTCGAGGCGTCGAGAAATGCCGTGGGCTCGTCGGCAATGATCAGGGATGGCCGGCATGCGATGGCTTGTGCGATCAGCACGCGTTGGCGCTGACCTCCGCTCAACTCGTGTGGGTATGAGGCTGAAATCCTCTCGGTTTCTGCGGGGAATATCTCGGCAAGGATCTGCCGCGTCCTTTCACGCTGGGCTCGTCTCGGCAGGCGTTCGTGCCTGCGCAGAATCTCGCCCACCTGATCGCGAATCCGCAGCGTGGGATGGAGCGCCATCGAGGGTTCCTGATCGATCATGGCCATGCGCCTACCACGAATGCCGTCAAGCTCTCGAGGGTCCAGCCGCATAAGATCCCTCCCCTCGAATCGGATGCTTCCCCGCTGGACTCTTCCGTTTGCCGGCAGCAGACGCAGAACAGATGCGGCCAGAGTGCTCTTTCCCGATCCCGATTCTCCGAGCACTCCCAGAATTTCGTCCGGACCAAGGTCAAGACTGACATCCACAAGAGCGGGACAGACCACGTCCCCGCGCGAAACGTACGCTATGTGAAGCTTCCGCACTTCCAGAATAGACGCCATGTCCCCAACGTCGTGAACGAAGCACGCGCCGTGACCTCATGCGATGCGGGTGGATCGTTCCAAGTGAAAAAACTGCTGGTGGTTAAGCACTGCTTTCGCGGCCTCCAAAATCTCGCGTCCGCAGTCTTTGTTCACGGCTCCACTAAAGCCGACACTGCGAGCTACGTCATGGTGGCTTCGAGATAGCTCTTGCACAGTAATGAGCAGCATCGGAGTGCGCGGATTGGTTCTGGATATCTCGCGCGCTGCCTGGAAGCCGTTCATGCCCGGCATCCGCAAATCCAGTATCACAAGATCAGGTGCAAGTCGTTCAGTTTTCTCGACAGCCTCCAAGCCGTTGATTGCCTCGTCGCATACTCGCCACCCACGATGACTTTCCAGGAGTTTCCGCAGCAACACACGTGCTGTGTAGTCATCGTCCGCAATCAATATTCGCATCGCAACAGGGCCTGAAAAAGCTAAGGAGAACGGGAATCTGTTTTGCCTTCGGCGGGATCCGCTAAACGTCCGGTCCGCCTCGACGGGGAATAAATTCGCTCAGTATTAATGCCATTTCGCTCTTGGCTGGCCAATCGGGTATTTACCGTAAGGGGATGAATGTATAGTCTCGCTTGCCTCACTCAGCCGGAGCAAAGTCGGATTGTTGGAAAGCTGCCCGTGAAGCAACGATCGTTCGGGCCCATAAATAGGGTCTTTTCCCTATTTGCAACTAGATATTTTTCCCCTAGCCTCAGCGTGCATCCACCCAATTGCTCTCATTCCTGTACCACGGTAGCCTTTCACGGAGCGTCAACCTGAGCTGCCGTGCCGGTTTCGTCTGATTTGTGTACTTGGCAAGCACTCGTGTGCCCCAGTTGTCGTACCGGGCGGTGGCAAGTGCTGCGACTTGGCTCGATTTTGTCGAAAGCGTAGTTTAGGAGGTCTTTCTCATGGTGGTTGTTGTGAGGACTGACGTTTCTCCCCGTTTCAAGAGTCAGCAAACCACTGAATTTACCGCGGCTCTGTTGCGCGAATTGGTCGCCCACCTCCGGCAAAACCGGACCCAGCTTCGTCAGGAATGGGCTCGCCGTATCCAAGAAGCGCAACTGCTGACGGCGATGAGCGAGGAGGAAATCTTCGCCGAGGCTACCTCCGTGTATGACAACTACGTTGAGGCATTGGAGACTGGAACGTTTGAGGCTCTGCAAGCTTACGCTCGCAATCTATCGGAGCGCGTGATTCCACGAGGCGTAGAAACCGACGAAGTTGTCGGGATCGTTTTGCTGCTGCGCGATGTCCTCGCGCGTTCCTTGTTCGCCAAGTACCAGGATGACTTCGATAAGCTGAACAGCATTCTGGACGCTTACGAGCCTGCCGCCAACCGCATCGCGAACACCGTGGCAGTGGGTTTCGTGCAGGAGCGTGAACGCATCATTCGCGAGCAACAGGACGCCATTCGTGAACTTTCGACTCCGGTTTTGCAAGTGCGCGAACGCCTGCTCATCCTTCCCATCATCGGAGCGATTGATCCCCAGCGTGCTCGCCAATTGACGGAACAACTTCTGCGTGCGATCCGCACCAATCGTGCCAAGGTCGTGGTGATTGACATCACTGGCGTGGCCGCTTTGAACTCCGTCGTTGCCAGTCACCTCGTCCAGACCGTGGAAGCATCGAGGCTTCTTGGCGCTATGGTCATCGTTACGGGTCTGTCGCCAGAAATTGCGCAAACCCTGGTCACAATCGGCGTTGACTTGGGGAAAATGCACACCGTAGGCGACCTGCAAGGTGGCATTGAAGAAGCAGAGCGGCTATTGGGCTACAGGGTTATTTCGATAGTGGAAGAGCCGGCGCAGGCCTAGAAAAAGCTAGCCATGGAAGTTCCTATTCTCAAGCAGCAGCATTACCTAATCGCCACGGTGCAAGCCGCATTGACAGACGCCGATTTGACTTATTTGCGTGATGCATTGGTCGAACGAGTTGGGAAATTTCGCTCTCGCGCGGTAATCGTAGACGTGACGGCCTTGGATGTGATGGATTCCTTCGCATCCCGGACGCTTCGTGACCTCGCTTACATGATCCGGTTGCGCGGAGCCGAGACCGTGATTGTCGGTATCCAACCGGAAGTAGCTTTCGCCATGGTCCAGTTGGGGTTGAATCTGGAAGGGGTGGCGACAGCACTGGACTTGGAGGAGGGATTGGCATTTCTAAATCACAAAGAGAAATCCCCCGGGGCTGGAAGCCACCTTTCCCGCAATTAAACCCACTGACTCTGGAGCGCGGAGAAAGTCCGAGTGCCAAACTGGCGGGCGTATGGTTCTTGCGGGAAACAGCTGTGCAAAAGGAGGGCGCGTTGTGCGAGGTCCTCCGACTTTCCTTTGAACGATGCAAGTCGGGACCGATAGTTTGGGGCAGCCTTCGGCGAGAACTTGTAGTCCATGCGACAGGAGCGAGCTAAGATGCGGAATCACGGCGCAAGTGGAAAGGTCGTCAGCAGGAGCCGAGCATGGGTTGTTGCCGCGCTCTTGGTGATGCTGTGGGCCACACCTGCAAAGGCCGACAGTCGAATCATTGTTCGAACGACCCTCGGTCTCGAGGGGCTACAGCAACTCTGCAATACTCCCCTGCTCAAGATCTGTTCTGTGGTTGACGGCTTGGGAGATCCACTGAACCAGCTCTTCCTCCTCACCACCCCGCTGGACGCAACCACCGTTCTTGATCTCCTGCGCTCGCTGCCAGGCATTGTGGATGCTGAACTGGATCAGATCGTCAGTCTCCTTGGCGGCCTTAACCACGTGACAACGGTGCCCAGCGCCCTTACTGACTCGACTCCAGTCACTTACTACAACTCAACGGTTTGGAATGGCTATGTAACACAACCAGCAGCACGAATCGTTCGCGTTGCGACCGCTCAAAACCGCTTTAAGGTCGCCGGTAGCGGAACCGTTGCTGACATCGATACCGGCGTCGACCCCAACCATCCCGCGTTCGCGGGTGTGCTACTCCGGGGCTACGATTTTACCCGCAATCAGCCGGGTGCCTCTGAGATCAACGATTTGTCGCCAAGCGATTTTCCCTCTCTACCCACCCCTTGCGCGCCTGCGAACTGCCCGGCTGCAAACGTCAATCAAGAAAGCGCGGCCATCCTGGAAGGATGGGCCGCAATTACTCTTGACACGAACCCAAATTACGCGGCTTTTGGCCATGGCACGATGGTGATGGGCGTGATCCACCTGGTGGCTCCAAAAGCACATTTGTTGCCGCTAAAGGCCTTTACTTCCGCAGGCACGGGCAACCTCTCCGACATCTTGCGTGCCATCTATTACGCGATTCACAACGGTGCGACCGTCATTAACATGAGTTTCGACATTACGACAAACTCCACAGAGTTGGCCTCGGCACTGGATCAGGCCAACAAGAACGGCGTCATCTGCTCCGCATCGGCGGGGAATGAAGGCAAGGAAGAGGTGGTCTATCCGGCCGCGTTTCAAACCGATGTCATGGGCGTCGCCTCAACCAGCGACCTGGATACGCGCTCTACCTTCTCGAACTATGGAGACCGAGTCGTGTGGGTCGCTGCCCCCGGAGAAGGGACTGTTACGACCTATCCATTCAGCACTTACGCCGCAGGCTGGGGAACCTCATTCAGTGCGCCCTTTGTTTCCGGGGGAGCTGCGCTGTTGTGGAATCTGAAACCTGGCACCAACGAATCACATGCTGCCAATGCTTTGGCTCATGCTGTGTTCGTCGGGCCCAACATGGGGAATGGACGGTTGGACTTAGTTCAGGCCCTGTCTGCCGCTGTCGGTGACTTTTCTATTTCGGTGGCTCCTTCGAGCGCGACGATTCTCCGTGGTGCCAGCGGGAAATATACGGTCACGATTACCGCCTTGGAGGGCTCGGCAGCAACCGTGACTCTCAGCGTAACCGGACTACCTAGCCAGACGTCGGGGACCTTGAGTCCGCCTTCGATCACCGGCTCCGGCACTTCCGTGTTTACCGTGCGTCCAGGAGAGTCAGCCCCGACAGGAACGTATCAACTCGCGGTTCACGGAAAAAACGGAAATCTCGTTCATTCCGCTCAAGCTATTTTGACGATTCGATAGGGTGCCCCGCAGGATGTCCCCGATTGGCAAATCCGAAATCTGCTCCTCGTCGAACCTGGTTCTCGCTCTTCATCCCGATTCCGCCGTGCCGATCGTTACCCGTACTCGTTTCAACTGTGACCTTGATTTGGCCCATATCGACATACCGCTGGCCATCATGAAGAAGTCCACATGTGGGAACCGGGCAGATATGTCCCAAGACCGTTCCCGAAGACCCTTTAAGGTTGCACGGGACCATCTGAAGGTTCTTATGCTTCTGGCAAGGTGGATGGTTTCTGGCCCTCACAATGAGTTCCTTGTACGAAGTCTCTCTCGCAATTCTCGAATGGCAAACAGCCGACCGAGCCCCAGGGCCCAAGGATATGCCGCCCTCCTCTCCGGGTACGCGTACGGTCGGGCCTCTCGCTTGAAGCGCCAGTTACCGGCTGTCGGAGGTACACATCGCCGATTCACTTACTACCTTCGGCTCGTTCGCCAACGGATTTACCGCATCCAGCACCGGTCTGGCAAATCGTTTTATTCGGCCGGAAATTTTCTGCGCGGTGCGTAACATCCCATCACCTGTGATCGCTCTCCCTGTGGCTGCTCTACCACGATCCGGTTCCTTAGGTGGGTGTGCTCCCCGCGCGCGTCCCTCTGAACGAAAGCTCTGAGCGTTCGCGGGCGGTCCAGCGTCTGTGTCATCGCTGAGCAGAGGAGCCACTAACCGCAGCGCCTCGATCTCCCTAGTTAACTGCTTTATGAGCCTTTCTTTGGTTCGCAGAATTTCGTACACATCGCGCATGTCGCTCTCCTGAGAAACGAGATTACACCTCGAGTCTGATCCCACCTTTCTACCGGTGGCCGAGGGGTACTTCACACTTCTACGGGGCCCGAACGAATTCTGACTTCAGGTAAACCTATGCGGAACTGGCTCCCAGACCGGATGTACTCCAAACCAAGGCCGATACAACTCGAAGGCCTGGCCGGCTCGGCGGTCGGGATCAAATCAACAGCAGTGTGGACACTAAACGATTACGCCTCCTCCGGTGGAAACTACATGAGGCAGATTCTGTAGGAGATCTAGGGAAAACACCGTACCCTTGGTCGCGTGAGGTTACGCATTCATAACCATGCGACCGACAAGCGAGAATATCTACCATGCCGAACGCTGCCGGTCGAATCACGCGCTCACTACGTTACAATGGCCAACCCTTTTCCGGAATCAATGTACTGTCTCTCTGGATGTCAGCGCTCGGCCAGAACTTCGCGGCGCCGATCTGGATGACATACCCGTCAGGCCACGGAATTGAACGCTCATGTCCGCAAAGGCGAAAAGGGTTCGCTCCTCCGCTACAGCATCATCGACATGGAAGTGATCAAACGCGACCGCCAAAATCGAAGAACATCAGCGTACACTGCAACCCAAGATAACCGCAGAACAGCCACAGCTAGTAGCGAAACCGAATCGGATGACAAAGCCGATCCCGTGAATTAGACTGAAAAATCAACAACTTCCATCCCAGCCGGGATGGCGGAAGTCGGTCTGGAAAACACGATTAGTCGAGGGCGAGTTCCTAGATCGTTCGTTCGATATTGAGTTTTGGCAGGAGCAGGGAGATGAAGCTATTTTCGCTGCGGCATGGGAACTGGTGGAATTAGCGGAAGAAATTCAGTGCAGAAAACCCATGCTAGACAAGTCCGTCACTGCTCTTAAGCGAATTTGAGTTCTTCGTATTTTAAGGTCGCTCCAATCCTTCCGGCCGTTTCCAATTCACGAGTCGATATCAAACCGGTTCTTTTGGCCAATCCAAGATAGTGAAGTATACTTCACAATTGCGCATAATATTGGTTAAATGTGATGTATACTTCACATTATGCAGACACTCGCAGAACTCGGCCGATCGGTCTCTGTGCGCCGGAAGAGCCTTCGGCTAAGCCAGCAGGCGGTGGCTGAACGTTCTGGAATCACGCGAGAATTGCTGGTGCGGTTCGAACGCGGACAAGTATCCGACTTCGGTTCCCGCAAGCTCTTGGCAGTCCTTGCCGTGCTCGGTCTCGAAATGACTTTCACCGAGGTTGGCATGTCTGGAACTCTCGATGAACTGCGGCGTGAACGGGGTGGCGCTTGAAGCTCAACGTTCATGTACTCGGAACCCATGTTGGTGTTCTTGAGCAGGTCGGCGATTTCAAGAGCGTGGTGAGCTATCTGCCAAACGTCGAACCGCAGAAGCTCGTCTCCCTGACAATGCCGGTTCGTACCGAATCATACCCATGGGACGATCAACTCCATCCTATTTTCCAGATGAATCTGCCGGAGGGTTATCTGCTTCAGGTCCTACAGGAAGAATTCGGCCCTGTCATTGGTGCGAACCCTATCGCGCTGCTCTCGGTGATCGGCCGGAATATGGTTGGACGACTTCAGGTCGCTCCGCCTAGGGCGTCGCTCGACGAACCGGCAAAACCGATTGAGGTTGCCGCCTTGCTCAAGGGCGACAACTCGGAGGAAGCGTTTTCGGAACTCGTGAGACAACATGCGAAAAGTGGGGTCTCCGGTGTCCTGCCTAAGTTCTTGGACACGGAACAGAAGAAGAAATCAACAGGGTTGGGGCCACACAAAAAAGCGACCGTACTAACTCATGAACACATTATCAAAGGCGCGTCCAGCAGACTGCCTTACGCGACCGCCAACGAACACTTGTGTATGCAGGTAGCATCGAGAATCGTCGATTGCGCGAAGACGGAGCTTTCCGAAGACGGAAATGTTCTCGTAGTCCACCGGTTCGATGTCGATAAAAATGGCAAGCCCCTACGAGCCTTGGAAGATTTTTGCGCATTACTGGGGCTTCGTCCTTCGGCGAAGTATGAAACGACTTGGGAAAGAATCGCAAAGGCGGTCCGTACATATGTACAAGGGGCATATCATTACGAAACCTTTCAAAAATTGGCTGCCATGCTCCTATTGACCTACGCGCTGAAGAACGCTGATTGTCACTCCAAGAATGTAGCTTTGCTTTACACGTCGCGCGCCGACGCTCGCCTTGCACCTGCTTACGACTTTTTCACAACCTCCGTATACTCGGGCTACCAAGATAATCCACCGGGAATAAGCTTCATGGGAAAAAAGACATGGCTGCCAGGAAAAACGCTCGGGGCATTCATCACTAGCAACTTCGGCATCCCGCAACGAGAGCAAAAACAACTAGTCGAACGCATCAGCGATGGCGTTGCTGACGTTGCGCCAGCGGTCCGCGATCTGATGACGCGTCTGCCAAACTTTAAGGATACCGGGAAGCGGATGCTCGCTACATGGAGCGAGGGAGTCAACGTTTTACGAGGGACCCGCATGTACGCCTTGACCCCATGGAAGTCGAGTCAAGCTTTCGAAGGAATTTCTGACCCACCGAAACTTGCGAGTCCGAGAAGGGTCATTGTCAGTGTTTCGCCCAATACTCGAAGAGTCCCTTGACCTCCGATGACCAAGTGGTCTCGTCATCCCGGTTGTATCTGCCGAGCGACTTTTCCAGTTCAAAAAAACCTGAGCCGGGCCAGTTTGCGCCATCTCCGCTTTTGATGACCACGATTGCGGACAGGGCATGCCGTCCCTCTTTAATCTCCGTCTCAGAGATCAGCCCCAGCAAGTGCCATAGTCGCTGATCGTGCGGGCCGTGGTACTCGCCGAATTGCCTCACCGCAATATAGGCATCATCGTAGTGGACGATCCTTTCTTGTCTTGCGCTGTTCTTGAGGTATTCGGTGAGTTTGACGACTTCCGTCTCACTGAACTCGTAAGGGCCGTACTGAACCATTGCTGCCTCCAGCTATCATTCAACCCGCACTGACGCATCAAAGCACGGAAGCCTGCCGCATCCTCGAAGCAGGCTCCTTAGCAGCCCGCGGAAAAACTCGGAACGCTCACGTTTCCGTGGCCGCGTAAAGCATATCGAATCAATGCGGGCTTTAGCCCTGTGGTCGTCTGTGGCGTGCCAACGCACTTTTTCCGCAGCCTGTTAGAGGTCTACGCCGCCTTCTTCTTTGCCGCTCTGAACTTTGCCCAACGTGCACGTGCGGCAGCCGCGATTCTCTTTTTGCCTGCCGCTGAGATTGTGCGTGTGCGTTTCACTGGAGCCGAAGCAGTTGCCACTGCTGGCTTCGATCCATTCCGAGCCTTTGCCCATCGCTTTTTCTGCGCGAGGCTGATCCTCTTGCGAGCCGACGCTGACAATGTGCGCCGCCCGTTCGAATTTGAGCTTCCCAAAGCCGCGAGTGCGGCGGTGAAACGTTGGACTTCCTGCTGTGCTCTTTCCAGTTCCTTCTTCAAATAACCCATCACTCCAGATATATTTCCCATTGATTACCCCTCGGGTGGAGATTGTAAGTGATTGGCTCTCGTGCCCCTCTGATTGGGGTCTCCTGATGGATACGGCTCGCTGCTCGGATCACCAGACTTCCGTGATGAGGCTGCCTAAATGACTTCCCTGAGCGTCGTGATGCTAACTGTCTATTCGATTCCGAAGTGGGAACGAATAGTGCTTGGAACGATCTCGATTGCGTGCATCGTCGTTCTCGTAATCATCCGTTGGAAGAGGGTTAACGAAGAAGCCGCTAGCCGTGTGCGTGAGGTTTTGATGGCCATGTTGGGCGTAGTGACGGTCGCTCTTCTCCGCAGTGCTTCAGACAGTGGCGTTCAGCAGATGGAGCGTGCGCTCGAATGGGTCATGCGCCAACTGGGGCTGCAACTGACGCAGTTGCTCATCGCATTTCTTGTGACGGGTTTCGGGATAGGGGCTTATAAATTTAAGGGCTTCAATCAGAAGTGGTACGGAATTGTAGAAGTGTTCGTGGGGTTTCTGTCGGCGATCTTTGTAGCGGGAACCCTGACGCCCGGCAAACTGGAGCTTGCCAAGTGGGCGACACTGGGCGGTGCAGCCTATGTGGTTCAAAGAGGGCTCGGTAACTACATGATGGCAAGAACAATCCAGCCCTCCGAACGTTTGTACCGGGCAGGGTTGAGAGTTGGGGACGCCCCCATCCCGTGGCTAACCCATATCACTGCTGACACTTGCGGTCCATCAGAAACATGGCACCCTTGCGCATCGTAACGTGGAACTGCGGAATGGCTCTGGCAAGGAAAGCGCCGAGCCTGTTGGCTCTCAAGCCGGACATCGCGGTCGTTCAAGAGTGCTCCAAGAAATCAGTGGATGTCCTCCACCCCCACGGTTTCTCCGGCTGAGGATGCGGTGATGGGAGACCGTCTGACCCCGGGGTGGGAGGGGGTGACCACTGACGGGAATGTTAGGTCGGATAAAGGGGAAGGTCAATCGCAGCCGAAGCACTCGCGCTGCTTTTGTCTCGTGTTTTCGTATCCTCCACGACGGCTAGACGAGTGTCCTCCCTTTCGTCAAAGGGCCGAAACTGCCAATGATGATCGCGACCAACACCCAACAAGCTGCGATGTAAACGAATACGCTTGTGTAGCCGTAGTGTGTGTACAAAAAAGGCCACGAACAGTGGCCCAAACACGTTGGCCAGCCGACCAACACCATAGGCAAGTCCAGCGCCTGAGTTGCGAATCTCGGTAGGGTAGCATTCCGGGGTATAAGCGTAGAGCAGAGGCGTGTGGACATGCTGTAACATCGCAACCAGAAACCCAAAGACCTCAG
>CAVRCR010000017.1:0-30465 GCA_963719615.1 uncultured Acidobacteriaceae bacterium
AAGACCGAGAACCATTTTGTTTCCTGGCCGAAACTGTCCCCGGACAACAAAATCAGTGGGGGCAAAGTCATTGGGAAAGATCGCATACCCACCAACAACCGGGCCACCACTGTCTTAAGGATGGCGGCCACTACTTTACGGGAGAGCGACAGCTATTTAGGGGCACAGTTCCGCCGATTTCGGACTCGGCTGGGAGCCTCCGGTGGCGACCAAGGCGATGGCCGCCAAACTCGCCCGGCTCATCTACCGCATGCTGCGCTACGGAATGAAATATGTGAACCAAGGAGCCGAGTTCTATGAGGCCCAACACCGCAAACAGCAGGTCATCCATCTCAAGCGAAAAGCCGCCCAACTAGGGTTGGAAATCATCGACGTTGCTGCCGCGGCTTAAAGCCACGATTGGGAGTTTCTGACAGGAGTTCCTGGAGAGATGTTACGCCAGTTGAGACGATTCCGAAGATTCCGGAACGGATGGACGCGTAGATAAGTGCCGGTTATGCCGACTACTCACCCAGAGTTGACCTTAAGTGGCCAGGGTATCTCTCACAACCGTCCCCTTCTTCATTAAGACATTTCCTGCTACTTCCCAACGCGCGTCTGTCCCGCTCCGCTTTTCACTTCAGTCATCATCAGGATCGGCGGGCGCGCTTGTGTCGGCCTTGCAGGTGGCGTCGTTGGGCGGCGGCGTGATGGGCTGAAACACGGTCGCGTGTCTGGGTGAAATTGAAAATGTCGGAGAGATCGTCGAGGGCATGCGCGTCCGCGTAGCCCAGTGACGGCAGACCAAACTTCGTCTCAATAAACTTCAAAATACTCCCAAAGTCATGATTGACGTGGGAGATGTAGGCCGGCTTGGCGTAAGGCGAGATCACAATCATGGGCACGCGGAATCCATACACATATCCGCAACCCCACTGCGCGCAGTTCGCCAACACCTGCGGCGGGGGCACGTGATCGTACCAACCTCCCCAGTCGTCCCATGTAAGGATGATGGTGGTGTTCGGCCAATACGGGCTGTTGCCGATGGCGTTAACAATCGAGGTTACCCAGGATGGACCGCAGCCGTCGTTGAGTGGTGGCGTGGTCGGAATCCTGCCCATCAGGAATCACCCAGGTCACTTGCGGGAGCTGACCGCTGGCGATGTCGGTGAGGACCTGCGCGTTGTTCTGGCTTTGGCTGACGACAACCTTGGGCGACTGCGCCGGTCCAATCCGGTCCCACACAGGCGGTGGCATTGGGCGGAGTAGCATTGGTCCGCACATGTGCTGAATCGCGTCGGGAGCAGTCCAGATGAAGCCAGCGGAGGGCGCGTAGTAACGCCATGTAATGTTGGCGGCGTCGAGCAGGTCGGTGAGCGTTGGATGCTCAAAGCACGGGTAGATCGGCGGGTTGCTGGTCTCACTGCCCGAGGGATCGATCACCCTAACTGTCGCCGTGGGTGGAGAGATGCAACCGCCGTGTCAGCTCCCGTTCTCGGCCGCAAACAAATTGCTGGTTGCCGTAGGCGCCGAGGTCCCGGAAAGAATGAATTGATGCGCTGGAAAACTCGGCCCTTCATTGGTCTGGAACATGTGATCTGCAAACCCGTACTGCTGGGCCATTTTGAGGTAGGGCTGAACGTCCGCCGGATACACATATATGAACTGCGGGTCGGGGGGGCAGCACCCGGTGACGCGTAACAAACGACGTGCGGATAGGCCCGCCCCATCCATCGCACACACCCCTGATGAGTTCAGGTCGCACATCTGCACGAACGCGACGTGGGCATGGTTCAGATTATACTTATCCGGGTTGCCGTTGGTGCCGACCGTGCCCAGGTCGATGGGGGTGAGCGGAATTGGAACCTTGGAATCGACTCCCGTACTGGCGATGTCGTACTGCGAGGCAGTCGGGTTACGCTGTTGCAGGAACTGCCGCTGCCGTTCGGTGGAAGACACAGCCCCTGAAACAGATTGTCGGGCGTGCGATTCTCCTGAAAGATAATCACTACGTGCGGCAAGTTATAGTTTGGCGGGAGCTTGATATTGTCGCGGTTACTGACTCCGCAGCCGTTCATGCTCAGGAGAAGTGTGGCCGCACAAACCAGCAAGATCGAAATGGATAACAGTGCCAGGCGCCTCATGGCAGGATGCCCCCTCGTGCAACGGTGTAGTGTTCCAGATCCTCAGTCATTTAACCCCGTTGCGGAACTTTTCACTCGGTCAATGCAAAATTAGCAAGAGGGGCTTGCGCCTTCTCATCCCGTGCAGCCGCACGACCGGATTCATCTTGTGTCCATTGTGGCCGTCGGCAGCTTTGGTGTACCAGCGCACGGCTGCGGCGTCGTCCCTTGGAACACCTTGTCGCAAGTGATTAAGGAGTGCAAGGCCCCGCTGCCCCTCTGCATTGCCCTGATCGGCAGCTTTGGTGTACCGGTGCACGGCTGCGGCGTTGTTCTTTGGAACCCCTGCTCCATGCGGATAAGCAACTCCACGCCCGCTTGACACGATAATACTGGCAGCATAGGTTCTTGCCGTGGATGCGCCTAGTCTCGAACACGTTTATTCCTCGAAGACAGATGACGAACTGCTTGCTCTTGCAGTCGAACGCACTCCCTTGAACCGGAGGCACAATCAGTCCTGTCGGCTGAACTGCGACGGCGAAAGTTAACGGACCCACGCCTTCTACATAACCGTGCCACCGACGAAGTAGCCTGGCTGAGATGTTTCTGGCGTGTGCCGGATTTCTACTGACCCTCATTATCGCTGCCGCACAGGTTCACCTGTTGTTGAAGTGCATGCTGTACTAAGAAACATGGCTAGAATAACAACAACTAATGAGTCGAGCCAGACACTAGCCAATCCGAATCTAGCCAGTGGGAAGCTGCCGCGCCGCAAAGGCCGAGCAGTTGCTGGTGTCCCTGGTCAATGCGAAATTTGATACCGCTGATGATGTCGTGCGGGCGCAAACGGAGCGATATTGGCCGGACCTCTGGGGCTGGATTGATAATTGCCGGGAGAATTCTGCCCGCGCTGAACCATTGCGCAACCTGCCACAAAGCAGAGGGCGAATGCGACCAGAAAACTCCACACAAGTACGAGCGGGACACGTCACTCTCTGAATGGCACGGCTGGCACGCCTGCAGACGCGGCCTAGGAGTGTGTCCGAGTATTCAACCGTGGACGGCTGATTTAGATTGAAACTCACAGGTTCGATATGCCAAGTTTCAGAGCATGGGAAAAACCTACCGCGCCTATCTGCCAGAGCAAGATTTTCTGTTACCGCCGAGCCTGGGCGACTGGCTGCCGGAAGATCATTTGGCGTATTTCGTCTCCGACGTGGTGGAGCAACTGGATCTGAACGCAATCGAGTCGGTATACGAGGAAGAAGAACGCGGTCAACCACCGTACCATCCGCGGATGATGACCAAGATCTTGATCTATGGGTACTGTGTGGGGGTGTTTTCCTCGCGGCGGATACAGAAGAAACTGAGCGAGGATATCGGGTTTCGGGTGTTGGCAGCGGGGAACCAACCGGATTTCCGAACGATCTCGGACTTTCGGAAGCAGCATCTGGCGGCGCTGCAAGGGTTGTTTGATCAAGTGTTGCAGATCGCGTTGCAGGCGGGAACGATGAAGCTGGGACGGGTGGTGTTGGATGGGAGCAAAGTGAAAGCCAACGCGAGCAAACACCAGGCGATGAGTTACGGGCGGATGAAGGACGAAGAGAAGCGATTAAAAGAAGAGGTGAAACGGTTACTGGAGCAGGCCGAGGCCACGGATGCAGAAGAGGATAGGCGCTACGGACGGGATCAGACAGGAGATGAACTACCAGCGGAGTTGGGGCGACGGGAGACGAGATTGAAGCGGATCCAGGAAGCCAAGCGGGCCCTGGAAGAGCGCGCGAAAGAGGAAGCCAAGAGCAAGGGCAAGCCGGAGGAGAAGGCCAAGCCCAAAGCCAAGATGCAATATAACTTCACCGATCCGGAGTCGCGCATCATGCCCGGGGCAGACGGATTTGTGCAAGCCTACAACACGCAAATTGCAGTGGAACCGAATTTGCAGTGGATTGTGGGGCAGAGGGTGACCCAGGCCACCAATGATAAGCAACAGCTGGCGCCCACAGTGAAAGCGATTGAGGAGCAAGCGAGACAGAAGCCGCAGGAAGTCATGACCGACAGCGGGTATTGCTCGGAGGCCAATCTTAAGTATCTGGAGAAGAAAAAGATCGAAGGCTTCATTGCAACCGACAAGGAGTCTTATCGTGACCGTCAGCAGCCGGGCCCGCGGGGACCGCTACCGCAGGGAGCGACGCGGGTGGACCGCATGCGACGGAAACTGCAGACCAAGGTGGGAGCGGCGATCTACTCCAAGCGTAAAACAGTGGTGGAGCCAGTGTTTGGACAGATCAAACAAGCGCGCGGCTTCCGGCAATTTCTCTTGCGTGGTTTGCAGAAGGTGCAAGGCGAGTGGGCCCTGGTTTGTCTGACGCACAACATTCTGAAGTTACATCGGCTCTGCTATGGATCGAGCTAGAAACGACCAAGAAAGGCCACTCACAAAGGTGAGAAGTGCGATCGGGAAGCCCTTCTCCAAGCATTTGCTCCGAGCTTCATGGGGTGAACTCTGACGGGCTGTGCTCACAATTCGGTTCTCGGCTGCTGAAGCAGCTTTCAAAATGCAATTCTCGGACGGACTCCTAGGCTCGAATCTCTATCGGCTCGGAGTTCCGGACGTTGTTATTCAGCGGATTCTGCGTCACGCCAACGTGAGCACCACGACCGGGTACTACATCAAGACGGCCGCCGCTGGTGTGCGCGACGCGATGGCAAAGTTCGAAAACAACATCCCCAAATTCGACTTTGGGCACCATTTGGACACTAAAACTGATGATTCTGATTCGTATCTGATTGAAAAGGGTGGGGGCCCCGGGCAGAGTCGAACTGCCGACAAACGGTTTAGGAAACCGCTGCTCTATCCATCTGAGCTACGGGGCCAAGGCGACTTCGCGTCGATTATCTCACGTTAGTTTACGGGCACAACCTCGACCTCGCTAGGTCGGATAGACAGGATCGTGGTGTTATCTCGCATCAGGCGGGCGTTGCTTCGTGCGGTGAAGCCGACAACTGTTGTGGCGACGCTTTCTTGCGCCGGAAAAAGCTGGCAGATTTTAATACGTTTGTAACACGCCTCTGCTAGCTTAAACGCGAATGGCCAACCCAGCATTGCCACGGCCTGATATGCCCGGTCCGCAACCCGTTGACCAGACGAAGGTTACTGCCGTACCGGCGCCGCCGGCGCCGCTTCTGCGAACCAGCAGCGGCGAATTGCCGGATCGCGTCTTCAAATCTGCCATGACGGCCTGCGGCCTGGCTGTCCTGGGCGTGCTGGGGCTCATCATTTACGAGCTCGTGCAGCGATCCGGCCTTTCTTGGCACGCCTTTGGTTTCAAGTTCTTCGCGGCCAGCGAATGGGATCCGGTGAACGAGCACTTCGGCGCCCTGCCTTTCATTTTCGGCACCCTCGTTTCGTCGTTCCTGGCCTTGCTCATCGCTGTCCCCTTGGCGGTGGGCGTAGCTGTCTTCACGACCGAAATGTGTCCGAAAGTGTTTCGCGGGCCGCTCTCGTTTTTCGTGGAACTGCTGGCAGCCATCCCGAGTGTGATTTACGGGCTGTGGGCGATCTTCGTTCTGGTCCCGATCCTGAGCCAGTATATTCAGCCCTTCCTGCAAAAAACTTTGGGCTGGACGCATTTGTTCGACGGGCCTCCCTTCGGTTATTCGATGCTCGCCGCCGGAGTCATCCTGGCCATCATGATCATCCCCATCATTTCGTCGATTACCCGCGAGGTGCTGATGGTCGTGCCGCAGCATCAGCGCGAGGCCGTGCTGGCGCTCGGCGCCACGCGGTGGGAGATGATCCGGATTGGCGTGCTGCGCAACGCGCGCGCCGGCATTGTCGGCGGAATTATCCTCGGGCTTGGCCGTGCTCTGGGCGAGACCATGGCCGTGACGATGGTGATCGGGAACCGCCCCGAAATCGCGAAGTCCCTATTTGCGCCCGGTTACACCATGGCCAGCGTTCTGGCCAACGAGTTCAGCGAGGCCACAGGCGACGTCTATCTCTCCGCCTTGGTGGAAATCGGTCTGGCACTGTTCCTCGTAACTATAATAGTGAATGCGCTGGCGCAATTGCTGGTGTGGACCGTAACCCGCGGCCAGCCTGCGAGGGGCAGTGCCTGAAACCGCATCCATCGGCGCTCGGACGACTGTGCCACCGATCAGCTTGCGCCGGCGCGTCACCGACCACGTCATGACGGGCGTGGCGGTTCTCACCGTCGTGATCGTGCTGGCGCCGTTGGTGGCTATTTTCGGCTACCTTCTCTATCGCGGCGTTGGCTCGATGAACTGGGCGTTCTTTACGCAGACTCCGAAACCGGTGGGCGAAGAAGGTGGCGGCATGGCCAATGCCATCGTCGGGATCGATCGTGATCCTCGGTATTGCGAGCCTCATCGGCGTTCCATTCGGTGTAGGTGCCGGAATCTACCTGGCGGAATTTGGGCGCAATCGCTTGGGCAAAGCCATTCGCTTTACAGCCGACGTCCTCAACGGCGTGCCTTCTATCGTCATCGGCATTGTTGCCTACGCCATCGTTGTTCTCTATCAGAAGCACTTCTCAGCGCTCGCCGGCGGAGTGGCGCTGGCCATCATGATGGTTCCCACGATCTACCCGCACTACGGAAGAGATGCTGCTGCTGGTGCCCCAGGCTTTGCGCGAAGCAGCCTACGGACTGGGCGTCCCTCACTGGCGGACCACGCTTTCGATCACCCTACGCACCGCGACCTCCGGGGTGATCACCGGCATCATGCTGGCCTTCGCCCGAGTGGCAGGGGAGACGGCGCCGCTGCTGTTCACAGCCTTTGGCAATCAGTACTGGAATCTGCGGGCGGATCAGCCAACCGCCGCCCTGCCGCTGCAAATCTACGTCTATGCGAATTCCCCCTATGACGATTGGCACCGGCAGGCGTGGGCAGGATCGCTGGTGCTCATCATTCTGATTGTTACCGCAATTGCCGCAGTGCGCTATGCAGTGCGGCGTGGCTCTTTTGGAACGGCATAATTTATGGGTGTCGGAATCAACGTCGAAAACCTGAACGCCTGGTACGGCAAAGGCCAGGCGCTATACGACATCAATCTAAAGGTGGCGGCAAACCACGCCACTGCGTTGATTGGCCCCTCGGGATGCGGAAAGTCGACGTTTATCCGCTGCTTGAATCGTATGCACGAAACGATTCCGGAGGCGCGGGTAGCCGGCAAAGTCCACATCGGCGAAATCGACGCCTACAACGGGACCTCCCCACGCAGCTGCGCCGGCGCGTGGGTATGGTGTTTCAGAAACCGAATCCATTTCCCACCATGTCGATTTATGACAACGTGGCGTCGGGTCTGAAGCTGAACGGGTTTAGCGACCGGCGCAAGCTGGATGAAATCGTTCGAGCGTTCGCTCGAAGTTTCCGCGCTGTGGGACGAGGTCAAGGATCATCTGCACAAGAAATCAGGCGCCAGCCTGTCCGGCGGCCAGCAGCAGAGGCTGTGCATCGCCCGAGCCCTGGCGGTTGAACCGGAGGTTCTGCTGATGGACGAACCTTGCTCGGCGCTCGATCCCATCTCGACGGGAAAAATTGAGGAGTTGATCTTCCAGCTCAAAGAGCGGTATACCATCGTAATTGTGACGCACAATATGCAGCAGGCGGCCCGCGTGGCCGAGTTCACGGGCTTCTTCCTGCTGGGTAAGCTGATCGAATTCGACAAGACGGAGAAGATTTTCACCAAGCCGTCAGACAAGAAGACGGAAGACTACATCACCGGCAGATTCGGATAGGAAGGTTCGGAGAATGCGTACGCGCTTTCAACAAGGGCTCGATGATCTGCGACAACGGTTGCTGCGCATGGGAGGGCTCGCGGAGCAGGCGGTCGATCGCGCCCGCCAGGCTTACGTGGAGCGCGACCTCACGCGCTGCCAGATGGTGCTCGAGGGCGAGAGCCTGATCAATACGGCAGAGCGCGACATCGACGAAGCCGCTTTCGATCTGCTCGCCATGCAGCAGCCCATGGCTGTCGACCTGCGCTTCATTCTTGCCGTCACTAAGATCAATTCTGATCTGGAGCGCGTGGGGGATCAGGCGGTGAACATCGCCGAGCGCGTAATGGATATGGTCGAGCTTCCGCCAGCCGACTTGCCGGTCGACATCGCCCGCATGGGCACGGCCGTCAGCGCCATGGTGCGCCGGTCGCTCGAGTCCTTTATTGAAGGCAAGGTTGAACTGGCTCAGGCTGTGCTTGAGATGGACAACGTAATCGACCGCATGCGTGATGACGCCTTCATCCAGCTGGTCAAGACCATGAACGAACGGCCCGACGTCGTGCGCCAGGCTCTGGATTCGTTGCTGGTGGCGCGCAATCTGGAGCGCGTCGCCGATCACGCCACCAACATCGCCGAAGACGTCATCTTCTGGGTACAGGGGGCAGACGTACGCCACAACGTTCACCCCGAGGATGAGAGCAGGGAATCAGAGCGTCCGACATCGAAAGCCTCAGGACTGTAGATCACTTCAGGCACAAGATTGGGAAAGAGCACGACACGGACGGACACGTTAGGGAAGGGCATGGCTTTAAGCCGTGCCACTTCCAGCCACTCAGGACTTGAGCTTTAGCCCCTGAGGGCTGGTTTTTGACGCGGCAAGTTCTCGCAACTGATCGCAAAGCATTTTCTTCGTGAGGCCTTTGACCACTTCCACTGCATTGCATTACGCTCATCTCTCCTTTCATTCCTGATGCAATTAGCTAGCGGAGGCACTGTGACTCGTCTGTCCCTTTTTTCAGCTTGCGTACTCAGCCTCGCCGGAACCGTTGCTGTTTCCGCGCAGACGCCCTCCGAGAATCGCCCTCCGATCGTGCTCCCCACAAGCAAAATGCTTACCGTCCCGTCGCCGGGACGCATTGGCAGCACCAATAGCTTTCCCGCGACCATGGTCGTGAGTCCTGACGGCCGCTATGCCGCCCTGTTGAACAACGGTTATGGCACGCAAGAGACGCTCGCCCACCAGTCGATTTCGGTGCTCGACCTGAAAACGAATCAGATCGTCGAATATCCCGACCAGCGGCTCAGCGATGAGGCGCATCAGAGCTACTTTCTTGGGTTGGTCTTCAGTTCAGACGGTAAGCACCTCTACGCATCGGTCGGTTCGCTGACCGACCCAACCGGAGCGAAGTCCGGCGACACGGGAAACGGCATCGCGGTGTATAGCTTTTCGGAAGGAAAGGTCGCGCCTGAAAAGTTCTTTCCGGTCGCTCTCCAACCGCTTTCGACTGGGAAAAAACTAGCCGTCGGTCTCAAGGCACCTCCGCACAAGGCGATCCCGTATCCCGCTGGGATCGCCGTTGTCACCGAGGGTGGCCGTGACAAACTTCTGATCGCGAATAATCTGTCGGACAACGTGATCCTGCTCGATCCCGCAACTGGGAAGACTCTGCAGACCTTCGACCTGAGCACCGGCGATCTCTTACCGTCATCTTTCCCCTATACGTGTGTGGCCACTCGTGACGGTCGCCGCGCCTGGTGCAGCTTGTGGAACGCCTCGCGGGTGGCCGAACTGGATCTGACCAGCGGAAAGGTCGCCCGATGGATCAAGGTAAAGCAGTCGGAAGACCCGCTCGCACCGGGCTCCCATCCGACAGCGATGCTGTTGAGTCCGGACGAACAGATGTTGTACGTTGCCTTATCGAACATCGACCAGGTCGCCGCCATTGTCACTGCGCAAGGCAAGGCCATTCAGTTCTTTTCGACGATGCCCCCGGAGCAAAGATTGGACGGCAGCTATCCCACGGCACTAGCAGAGTCTTCGGACGGCAAGTATTTGTTTGCTGCGGATTCTTCGCTAGATTCAGTCGCCGTCTTTGATATTCCAGACTCAGTTATCTCTTTGCATCAGAATCTTGGTTCCGCCGTCGGCTTCATCCCCACCGACTGGTACCCCAGCGCACTGGCCATCCAAGGCGACGATCTCCTGATCGCCACCGCCAAAGGCGAAGGCGCCGGGCCAAATAAAGTGATGGGAAAGACCTCATACGAAACGAAGCACCACGATCACCCCTACATCCCGACCCTGCTCAAAGGATCGATCGCGCGCCTGAACATCCCATCGACACTCGAAAAGCTTCCACAACTTACGCAGATCGTCGAGCACGACAATCTGTTCCATAACGATCCAGGAACGATTTCATTTGCCAGTGGCCAGAACCCCATCAAGCACCTGATCTACGTCCTCAAGGAAAACCGCACCTTCGACCAGATTCTCGGCGACCTGAAAGTTGGCGACGCCGATCCTTCGTTAAACATGTACGGCGCCGACATCACGCCGAACGAGCACAAGCTCGCCCTGCAGTTTGGCGTGCTCGACAATTTCTACGACAGCGGGGAAGTCTCCGGCGACGGCCACGTGTGGTCGACGGCCGCGATCACGTCCGACTACAACGAGAAGACCTGGCAGATCGCCTACCGCGGCAAGGAGCGCACCTACGACTTTCAGGGCCAGGTGGCTGAAGAATATCCGCTCGAACACAATCAGCCCGACGTGGACGATCCTTCTACTGGATTTCTCTGGGACAATCTGGCGCGCAATCACGTGACCTATCGTGACTATGGCGAATACGTTAACGCGCAATGGTGCAACGAGAAACGTAAAGCGGCAAGCCCCAAGCAGGGAACTCCATCGGGCCAGCAGGCAAGCTGTCCCCGGACCGAACTTCATCAGGGCGATCCGCTTGCCGCCCAACGTTGGCGATCCGCATGGAGGGTCTAGCCCATGGCCGTGGTCGGTCCCGCTATTTAATGGGGTGAAGCCGACCAAGGCCGTGCTCCGCGATCACTACGATCCACTTTATCCGGATTTCAATACCGACTACCCTGATCAACTTCGTGCCGACGAGTTTCTCAACGAATTCGGCGCCTACGTTCGCGCCCGCGAGGCGCACGAGGGCCCAGACTTCGAGATGCCGTCATTTGTCCTGCTGTATCTGCCCGACGACCACACGGGAGGCACACGCCCCGACAAACCGCGCCCGGCGGCATCAGTGGCGGACAATGATCTGGCTCTCGGACGCGTGGTCGATGCGGTTTCGCACAGCCCGTATTGGGATGACACGGCGATCCTGGTGCTCGAAGACGATGCGCAGGATGGCGCCGATCACGTCGACGCCCATCGCTCGATAGCCTTCGTCATCAGCAAATATTCGCCCGGATCGTTGGCGCAGCCATATGTCGAGCACCGTTTCTACACGACCGTGAACATGATCCACACCATGGAGATGCTGCTCGGTCTTCCGCCGATGAATCAGAACGACGCCTACGCCCCGGTCATGTCGCAAATGTTCTCTGGTAAGGGCGACCAGCCCGCGTATAAGGCAGACTTTCGCAACCTCAAGAATGGCCTGATCTACGAGAGGAACAGACGGGAAGCGCCCGGCGCGCAGATTTCCTCGAAAATGGATTTCTCGCGTCCCGACGCCGCGGGTGCCGCTCGCTTGAATCATGTGCTCTGGCGGGATCAGAAGGGCTCGGCACCCGTGCCCGCGCCGCAGCATTCGGTTTTTCCCGCGGCCGAAGGCGACAACTAGCCGGGCGCAAGAGAAATCTTTGTCAACTCGCGAACTCTGCATTCGTATCCTCCAATACCTATGAATCCAATCGAAATCTCCGCGGATGAATTTCGACGGCTGGCTGTGCACGCGACAAAACTAGCCAGCGAATATCTTGAGAACTTTGATGGGCAGCCAATCGCGCCTGCGACAACCGGTGCTGAGACGCTGCGTCAGTTTCGCGCGCCGCTCCCCGAGGCAGGCCTCGGCGAAGCGGCTCTGAATGATATGCCGGAAGTGATGCGGCTCTCGCGCGCGCAAAACGGTCGCTTCTTTGGCTACGTGCTCGGATCGGGAGACCCGTTTGGCGCTGTGGCTGATTTGCTCGCCAGCGTGCTCAACCAGAACGTGACAGCCTGGCGTTCTGGACCGGCGGCAGCGGCCATCGAGCAGACGGTGGTGGGCTGGCTGGCCGAGGCGATCCGTTGTCCCGAGTTTTGCGGGCATCTCACAGGCGGCGGTTCTTCCGCGAACCTCATGGGCCTAGCCATGGCCCGCGAAGCGAAATGCGCCGCCAACGAAACCGGGTTGGCTTGCGGAGGAGTGGTCTACGCTTCCAGCGAGATCCATATGTCGATTCCCAAGAGCGTTGCTCTGTTGGGGATCGGACGCAGCAATCTGAGGTTGATTGCGACCGATGAATCGTCCCGCATGATTCCCGAAGAACTCGATGCAACCATCGTCGCCGACAAGGCAGCGGGTAAGACTCCTGTGGCGGTTATAGCTTCGGCGGGCACTGTCAGTACCGGCGCCATTGATCCGCTCCGTCAGATCGCGGAAGTTACCCACCGACACGGTGCGTGGTTGCATATCGATGGCGCCTACGGGGCCTTAGCGGCGATTGCCGCTCAACAAAAATTCGACGGCATAGAACTCGCCGACTCGATATCTCTGGATCCGCACAAGTGGCTGTATCAGCCTCTCGACTGTGGCTGCCTTCTCTATCGCAGCCCGGAGGCCGCTCGCCTGGCCTTCTCACACACCGGCGACTATGCACGTTCGCTCAGCGCCGATCCGGTGGAAGGATTTGTATTTTTCGAAGAATCGATGGAACTGTCGCGCAGATTCCGCGCGCTGAAACTCTGGCTATCACTCCGCTATCACGGCTTCGCCGCATTTCGCGCGTCCATCGCCAAAGATCTGTTGCAAGCGACCCGCCTGGCGGAGGCAGTTCGAAACGAATCTCAATTAGAGTTGATGGCTCCGGTTGAACTTAGCGCGGTCTGTTTCCGTTATCGCGGACGGCGGCATCGTTCAGAAGAAGAAATGAACCGCTTGAACCTCGCCATCCTCAAGCGCATCGTTGAGCGTGGACGAGTTTATCTTTCCAATGCTTCGCTGCGGAACAGATTCAGTCTCAGGGCATGCATCGTGAATCACCGCACCAGGGACACGGATGTTGACGCCGTGGTTCCCGAAGTATTAGCAGCCGCAAAGCTCGCGGGCGCTTGATTTCACCCGCCCGCTGGTCCACTCTATTATTTCAGGCTGACCGTGTCCTTTAGCGGAAGTTCCTGCGACGAACCGCCGACCAGGAATGCGTATTCTCCCGGAAGCAACTGCCAGCCGTTTTTCTCCACGTTGAAGATCGAAATGTACTTCGCGTCCACATCCACCGCCATTTCCTTGCTCTCGCCCGCATTGAGCTTCAGCTTGCTCCAGCCCACCAGTCGCTTGGGTGGCTCCGCAGCCGCTGCCGGCAGGGAAGCGTAGACTTCGGCGACTTCGGCTCCGCTACGGCTCCCCGAGTTCGTAACCGTAAACGTCACCCGCGGATTCTTTCCCGGGGTCACCTTGAGATTCGAGTACGAATACGTCGTGTAAGAGAGTCCGTATCCGAAGGGGAAAAGAACGGGCTTGTTTTCTGCGTCGTACCACTTGTAACCGACCTTCACGCCCTCGTCATACGTAACCTGAAACGGCGCGAGTCCGGCTGCGATTTGCTTCCATACCTCCGGCTTCGACTCATCAGGAAGCGACTCGTGCGGCGGCTGCACTACTGTCGGATGCGGCAGGTCCGCTTCGTTCCTGGGGAAAGTGAGCGGCAGCTTCGCGGACGGATTGGCTTCCCCAAACAACAGGTTCGCCACGGCCTCAGCGCCGCGGCTTCCGGCAAACCAGGCTTCCAGAATCGCTCCCACCTGTCCCACCCAGGGCATAGTCACAGGCCCACCCGTCTCGAGCACGACGACGGTGTGCGGATTCGCCGCCACTACTTTCGCAATCAGATCATCCTGATGTTCGGGCAGTGACAGACTGTCGAGGTCCATGCCTTCGCTTTCCCACTGATACGCGAAAACAATGGCCAGGTCGGCGTTTTTCGCCAGCATCGCAGCTTTCGGTGCGTCTGCGCCGGAGTCAAACTGAACGTTCGCTGCTGGAGCCTTGCTTCGAATCGCTTTCAGCGGTGAGGTGGGGAACCAGACCGGCTCCAGCCATCGCGTCTGTCCTTTGCCCGGCGGAAGGATCGCATTCCCGCCCGGAGGATCGACCTGCGCCGAACCTCCTCCCGAAATCATGCCCACATCCGCATGGGGGCCGATCACGGCAATGCTATGGAGCTTGCCGGCATCGAGGGGAAGCAGCGCACCTTCGTTCTTGAGAAGGACTGTGCCTTGTTCCGCGATCCTCTGCGCGACTTCAAGACCGCCGACTACGTCCACCACGCTCTTCTCCTGCGGCTCGTCGATTACGCCTGTGGCAAACATCGCGCGCAAAATTCGATGCACATGGTCATCCACTTCCGCTTGCGGCACCCTCCCTGACTGGACCGCCTTCTTTAACTCTTCACCATAGAAGATCCAGCCGGGCTCTTCGTGGTCGAGTCCCGCCGCGGATGCTTTAGCCACGCTGTGCGCCCCGCCCCAGTCCGTGAGCACGAATCCTTTGAAGTTCCAGTCTTTTTTCAGCAGGTCATTGAGCAGGTACTTGTTCTCGCAGGCATAGTCGCCGTCGAAGCGGTTATAGGAACACATCACGCCGGCTACATCAGACTCCTGGATTCCAATTTCAAACGCCAGCAGATCGCTCTCGCGCGCCGAGCGCTTGTCGATGTTTACATTCACTGCATTGCGCCCGCTCTCCTGATCGTTGAGGGCGTAATGTTTGATGTCGCCAAGAACATGCTGCGCCTGCAGACCCTTGATGGCGGACCCTACCATTTTTCCCGCCAGCACCGGATCTTCGCCCATATACTCGAATGTCCGCCCGTTGCGCGGTTCGCGCGTCAGATTGACGCCTCCGCCGAGCGACATGTTGTAACCCTGGGCGCGTAATTCGCGGCCAATCAGCGCTCCGTATTCGTAAGCGGCGTCGAGATCCCAACTCGCGGCGCCAGCCACGTCCGACGGCAAGGCAGTCGAGTAGCGCCCGTTCACTCCACTCATGCGAACGCCATATGCAGCATCCGACATCTGGATGCCGGGGATGCCCAGGCGTGGGATGCCCACAACATATCCGGCACCACCGTTGGATTGCGCGGCAAGCGGACTCATCGGACTGAGTCCTTCCATGCCGGTGCCGTGAAGCAGCGTGATTTTTTCGTCGAGCGTCATCTGCTTCACCACCATGGCCGCGCGCTCGTCCGGCAACAGCCTGTGATTCATCCAAGGATGAGCCTTGGCGTCAGATTGCGCCGTGGCTAGGGTTAGAAAGAAGTTGAGAACGACCAAGGGAAGAGCGAAGAGGAAAGCGCTTTTCTTGTCCATAGCAGGGGCGACGTGGCCTCGTTAATTTAGTTACCTAATCGATAATGTTACGCCTTTTTGCAAGTTTTGGCGCCGGGGAATTGTGCATCTTTCATCCCCAGCTCAAAGGCTATCATTGGCGAAGATAAGGCAAAACAACTCACCAGAGCCAAGCTTTATTGACTGGGGCCAGCGATTCGCCAGAGCCCCTGCGCACTACTGACAGCATTCTCAATGGCGCGAATCTGTCAGCAGCCCAGGGGCAAGGACGAACTCCCCGCAACGGCTGCGATCACTTTCGCCTATGGCGTCCCTCGCTTTACACTGGAGAGGTGAAGATTGCGCTGGGCCAAATCAACCCCACAGTCGGAGACTTTTCCGGCAACGCCGCAAAGATTGTCGATTTTTCTCAGCGCGCCAAGGGATCTGGCGCCGGCCTGATTCTGTTTCCGGAGTTGTCGGTCAGCGGTTACCCACCCCGCGACCTCGTCGAGCGGCCTTCCTTTGTGGCGCGAAACCGCGACTCGGTTGAGCACATCGCTGCCGAAACCAAAGGCATCGCCGTAATCTGCGGCCTGGTAACCCCCGCCCACTCCGATACAGGCAAGTCGGTCATGAATTCGGCGGCCTTACTCATGGAGGGCAAGGTCGCCTTCATCCAATCAAAGATGCTTCTTCCCACCTACGACGTCTTCGACGAGATGCGTAACTTCGCCCCCGCTCGCAGCCAGCAACTGTTTCCCTTCTGCGGCAAGCAGATGGCGCTTACCATCTGCGAGGATGCGTGGAACGACAAGCAGTTCTGGTCCAAGCGGCTATATACGGTCGATCCCGTCGAATCTTTGATCCAAATGGGCGGAAACTTCGTGCTCAACATTTCCGCGTCCCCATTCTGGATCGGTAAACGCGAGTTCCGCCGCGAAATGCTTGCCAGCATCGCGCGCCAGCACAAGGCCCCGGTGGCGATGGTGAACCAGGTGGGCGGCAACGATAGCCTGATATTCGATGGATCCAGCTTGGTGCTCAATCGTGAGGGGAAGGTCATCGCCCAGGGACGCTCTTTCGAGGAGGACCTTGTCTACTTCGATTCCAACGACCTGTCCGGCGAAATGCACGAACAGATCCCCGGGGACGAGGCCAGCGCGTATTCCGCCCTGGTGCTGGGCACGCGCGATTACATGCACAAGTGCGGATTCCAGAAAGCGATCATCGGACTCAGTGGCGGAATCGATTCCGCACTCACCGCCGTTATTGCCGCCGATGCTGTAGGGTCGGAGAATGTGATCGGCGTCGGCATGCCCGGTCCGTACTCATCGCAGGGTTCGATCGATGATGCTCGTGCGCTAGCCAAGAATCTCGGCATTCGCTTCGAGTTGCTTGCTATCAATGCCGCCTACGACGCGTATCGCCAGACCTTGCAGACTGTTTTCGCCGGGCAAGAAGAGGATGTCACGGAAGAAAACATCCAATCCCGCGCTCGCGGTACGCTGCTTATGGCGCTTTCGAATAAGTTCGGCGCCATCGTCCTCTCCACCGGCAACAAGAGCGAGCTCGGGTAGGCTACTGTACACTCTATGGAGACATGGTGGGTGGGCTGGCGGTCATTTCAGATGTACCGAAAACGCTCGTATATCGTCTGAGCGAGTACGTGAATTCGCGACGCGCAGTCATTCCGCAGGCCACACTTGAAAAGGCGCCATCGGCCGAGTTGCGTCCCAACCAAAAGGACAGCGATTCCCTCCCGCCGTACGAAGTGCTGGACGCGGTTCTGGAAGACTACGTGGAAGACGCCCACTCCGCGGATCGGATTGCTGCGGATCGCGGATTCGACATTGAAACCGTGCACCGTGTGATTCGCATGGTGGATCGCGCCGAGTACAAGCGTCAGCAGGCCGCTCCCGGCATCAAGGTTTCCCCGAAGGCCTTCGGCTACGGGCGCCGATTTCCCATTGCTGCGAAGAATGAGGTTTGAACCAGATCACTCCCCGAAGGCAAGGAATCCCGGAAACGAAAGGAACCCATGCGCAGTTTTCTGATCCCGACCTGTATTCTTCTGCTGGCTGCGAGTTTCGTGGCGGCGCAGACTACAACCACGACCAAGCCGGCCCCGGCTAAGCCCGCGGAGAAGGCCGCCGACAAGTCCGACCCAGCTGCGAACCTTCCCTCGGAAGCGACGGTGGATTCGTTCTTGCAGCAGTCCGTAGGCTATCAGCCGGACCTGACCTGGAAAATCGCGAGCATCCGTCCGGCCGGGGTCGGTGGTTTGGCGGAGGTTACGGTCGTGCTCGCCAACCAGCAAGGCCAGCAGTTGAGTAAGTTCTACGTTACTCCGGACGGGGCGCACGCTCTGACCGGCGACATCATTCCTTTTGGCGCCAAGCCCTTTGATCCTGCGAAAAAGACCTTGGAAAAGGGAATCACCGGCCCAGAGCGCGGCCCCAAAGACGCCCCGGTCATGATCGTGGAGTTTGGCGACCTGCAGTGCCCCGCCTGCAAGGCGGCGCAACCCACTATCGAAGCGCTGGTTGCCGCTGAGCCCAATGCGCGCTTCGTATTTCAAAATTTCCCTCTCGAGATGCACAACTGGGCCGCTAAGGGCGCGGCTTATGCCGATTGTGTAGGCCGCGCGTCCAGCGACGCTTTCTGGAAGTTCGTCTCCAAAACTTACGAGACCCAAGCCGACATCACGGCCGAGACCGCCGACGAGAAACTCACCGCAATTGCTGACGGAGTCGGATTGAAGGGCTCCGACATCGCGGCCTGCGCCGCCAAGCCAGAAACCAAAGCTCACGTAGATGCCTCGATTGCGCTCGGCAAAGCGGTAGACGTGACCGGCACGCCAACGCTATTCATCAACGGGCGCAAGATTGGCAGTTTCGACGCCCACGCGTCCGACGTTTACAAGAGCCTGGTGGAGTTCGCGGCCAAGCAAGGGAAGTAATCCAGTCTATTTCTCGCTGAGCCAAATCTCCGGCGTCGTTCGGTTGATCTCGGCAAGAATGTGCGGCGTGATGACGATCATGAGTTCGTCATCGTCCTCTTGCTTGGTGTTGGTGACCATGGCCTGATTCAGGAGGGGAATAGCTCCAAGGCCCGGAATTCCACTCATCGAAAGCTGATCGTTGTGCGAGACCGCCCCGGCTACAACCGCCGGCTCGCCATCCTTCAAGTTGATGCTGCCTTTATATTCCCGGTTCGAGATCACCGGCACGCCATTGGCGGATTGCCCTGTGAGCGATCGCACCTGCATTTCGAGCTGCAGACCGATTGCGCCATCGCCGTGGACCGTCGGCTTTGCTTTCACGTTCAACCCCAGGTCTTCGTAGCTGACGGATGGGAACGGAGGGACATACGATTGGTTGCCCAGAACCTGCGAAATCTGGGGCGAGTTGTAAATCGGAGCGTAGGAGGCATTCAAGATCGGGTAGCGCGATCCCAGGTGAAAAGTTGCGTCGTTTCCCTGGCTGGCACGCATGGTCACTTGCTCGAGGACCCGAGCCCACGATTCGTTGACCGACAGAGCAGCTGCGAACTGGTCGAGACTGAGGCCCATAAACGTGAGCCCGCCTCCAAACGTGGCCAGAGGCTGGCTGAAGATGGAATTCTGCTGTCCCGTGAGTTGTGCCAGAAGTCCCGAAAGAGCCGAGCTTCCCGCCTGGTTGATGCCACCCGAGGCGATCAGTTGGTTGATCAGGTCCTGAATATTCTGTCCCGCGAGCCCCGCCAGCGCCGCGGCAGGAATGTTGTACAGGTTGAACGTATTGGGAATGTGGACCCCGATGTTGCGCGTTAGCATGTGGCTGATCTGGAAGACGTGGACGTCGAGCATCACCTGCGGCCGGTCATTGTCGAGTTGAGCCAGCAACCTGGTGCAAGCCTCGAGGACCGGTGCAGGTGCCCGTATCTCAACTACTCCGGCGGTCTGTCCCGGCTGGATGAACCGCAGGTCAAAGATGGTGCGCAGGGTGTTGACCATGTCGGTCACTTCCTGCGCCGAGGAATGCGGCGGCAGAACGAACGTTCGCAGCGACATCCGGTCAAACTGTCTGTGGCTCTCCGGGTTATCTGCTGCGATCAGAAGTTGATGAGCATTGAGGGCGGCCCACATCACCTTGCTGACCTGGCACGCCAGCCTCAGCGCGGCGAAGAAGTCCACGTCGTCCACATTGAATCGCACCTGGCGGGACTGCACCGAATCGTCAAACTGCGCGGTGACTCCGTAGGCCACGGCGAGCTCGGTGAACAATCCGCGAACATCGCCACTAAAATGAAATGTGGCTCGGTCGTTCTTGGGCTCGAGATGAATCTCCCCGGCACTCACTAGACGCTCGGGGAGAGCACGCGGCAGCGATGGAATTGCTGGCAGGGCTGTTTCCTGCAGCCTCTCCCGGGCGAACTGGTTCTCCGGATCGAGATCGAGGGCGGCGCGAAATTCGGCGGCCGCCTGTGGCCGCGAGTTCTCCGCCAGCAGCACATTCCCGCGTTGGACATGGTTAAAGACCAGTTGCGCCTTGACCAGTTCCCGCGCGGTCAGAAACTGCAGGTCTTGCGGTACCAACCGTGTTGCTTCATTGAACTGCGTGATCGCCTCGTCGAGGCGCTGGTGGTCCTGCAGTTTGCGCCCACGGGCGAACGCACCGCGGGCTTCCTTCATTTCTTTCTTCGAAACGATGCAATTGACCCCGCCAGGAATTCCACTACTGCACGCCACCGGCGGAGGAGTCGATGGATCATCACCGCCTGCGAACGCAGGCGAAGCCAGCGTCATCGCCAGCAGTGCCACTTGAAAAAGAAGAGCTGTCCGCCGCATGTTTTTCTGATTCTAACGTGGTTTTCGTGGGTCGAGGCCACTCCACAGGCCCTCGTACTTTCGGGTTCAACCGGGTCGGGCCTGCCGGTCATCCGGAAGAACGCTTTACTTCCTCTGCCTTGCAGCCTCCGATGGGGCAAGAGCAGAAAGATGGTTCCATGACAGCATCAGCCGTTCGATTTCACGTGCCTTGCCGGTTTTCTCGTCGCAGTCGATGACCACCGCGCACAGGCGAACATCGCCGGTGGCCGGCTCGAAACGAACTGGCATTCCGCTCAGGAATTTGCCCACTACCAGTTCCTTCTTCACCCCGATGACGCCATCGTACGGACCCGTCATACCTACATCGGTCACGTAGGCGGTGCCGTTGGGTAGAACTCGCTCGTCCGCCGTCGGCACGTGGGTGTGCGTCCCGAGGACCGCTGTAACCCGTCCGTCGAGATACCATCCCAGCGAAATCTTCTCCGAAGTTGCCTCCGCGTGCATGTCCACTACGATCACTTTTGCTTCCACCTTCTTCAAAAGCTGATCTGTGACGCGGAACGGATCATCGTTCGAGGCCATAAACACTCGCCCCTGCAGGTTGATGACGGCGTAAGGCACCTTCCCCTTGAAGCCCTCGTACAGTCCCCATCCTGGCATGTCGGCCGGGTAGTTCGCTGGGCGCAGAACTCGGCGTGCCGGGCCGTGACCGTTGCCTTCAATCATCTGAAAGTAGTCGACGATTTCGCGTTTGTCCCAAACGTGGTTGCCGGTCGTAATGACATCGATGTTGAGCTCGAACAGTTCCTCGGCCAGCGCCGGAGTAATGCCAAAGCCTGCCGCAGAATTCTCACCGTTGGCGATGATCAGATCGATGGCCTGGTCGCGGACGATCCCCGGCAGCCGGTCCTTGACGATCGTCCGTCCCGGCCTTCCGAAGATGTCGCCGATAAAGAGAATTCGCATGCGGAGACGCTGAGTTCGATGGTAACACGCACTTCGGATTTCTCTTTGGGGACAAAAGTCCAATGTCGAAGCGGCGAAAACGAATGACAGTGTTGTTAGCGTCGCAGCTTTGGCAGGTCGGCACGCGCCAGTACCGCGCCCCAGGCATCGAGCACATAGACGTCGGTCCAGCGCTCCCCAGCTTGATCTCGGTCGAAGGTGTCGGCGACGGTGAAGGTGATCGTGGTCCGGGGTGAAGTGCAGCCGGTCAGCTGTCGCAGCTCGCTTCCCGCTTCCGACAAGTCAGGTGTGGAATCAGGGTGCGAAGTTTTGCTGCTGATTGCCCTGGGTGCAGGACCACTTCCACGGCGCCCACCAGGTTCTGGCAACGCATGGGGATCTGGATCTCCCATCCGGTCGAACCGGTTTTTCTTACCCTAGGCTCTTCGGCAAACACCAGCACGGGTGGATTTCCTCCCGGCGAGGCATACCACTCCCGCCAATGCCGGGCGAATTCGATGCTGGCCGCGTCGTAAGCACGGCTTAACTCGCGGTCCCGCTCTTCCCAACAGGGATGCATGGCGTAAAGTGACGCAGCCGTTCCACCCGAACTCCGCGCATGCAGCAGATGATGAAGCGCGGGCACGAAGTCCGGATGATAGCCCGCGCGCGCCATGAGCTGGAGACTTTCGCGGTCAGCGTCCAGTTCCATCTGGCGGCAGAACCGGCCAAAGTCCGCCGAAGCTTTCTCCGAATCCGACCAGGAAGCCGCGGGCAGGCTGGGATCACCCAGAGCAATGACCGCACCGCCGCCATGTTCCAGAACTTTCTGAAAGAGATAGCGCCGGGCCCAGTCGCGGCGGACGACATGAGCGATCTCGTGCGACAGAATCGCCGCCCAGAGACCTGTGCTCGGTCCCGCCAGTTCGGCCAGGCCACTTTCTACATAAACCGTTCCGTCTGGCGAGGAGAACGCGTTGAGCTGATCGTCTTTGACGATGCGTAACTCCCACGGGAATTTGCCAGTTCTCGGGGCCCCAATCTGCGCCACCAGTCTGTCGAATACAAGGCGCCCCGTCGCATAGGGCCCCAAGGGTTCGATACTCCGAGCCGCAAGCTGTGGCCGCAGCCGCTCCGCAGTCTCCATGTCGAGTTTGAATTGGGGCGGAACCTCCGGCGCGGCTGGAGCCTGTTGGGAGGCAGCGACGCCACACCAGAATTCAAAGACGAACAGCGCCAGCGCAATAGTGCAGGCCGACAACCTGTGGGGCTCCACTCTCACGGCATCCTCACTTGGGCACCACTTCTAATTGCATTATGCTCTTGGTCGCACAGAACGCATCACTAAAATTAGGAAGTGAGTGGCATTGGTACTTCAAGCGCGGAATCCGAACCGAAACGACGGTGAGTCTGAGTCGGCACATGGCCTTCACGGCTCAGATTGTTCGGCGATTCGCTTGACCTCGCGCAGCATCGCCCGGCGCATGAGCCCAGAGAATGGTCCGACTAAGACCCAGTAGAGTCGGAACTTCACTGTGGCTGGCCGCCCGAAGGTCTGTACTCGCGTCTCCGTGCTGAGCTGCGAGTTGCCATTCGCCGGAGAAACGTAGAAATTCCAGACGGCTTTGGCGTAGCCCATGCGGCGAAAGCTGCGAAATCCGTCCGGAGTGAGGTCGCGAACAATTCCGCCGTTCGGTCGCCAGAACCGGCCCGCAATGCCGAGTAGAACTTCCTGGGGATTGGCTACCAGTTCAAGAAAAGACCCGAAGCGGCAGGCTTCCACGGCGGGAGAAACCGCTGGCATTGTGCTTCGCAACCGATAGCCGCGAAGTCTCATCAATCCCCTCACGATAGTCAGGTCCGCGAAGGTTGCCTTCTTCAGCGCCGCAGCCGTCTTCTCCGGAGAACTGCCGACCAGAATCGAATAGCGCGCGCTGACTTGATACTCCGGCAGCCAATCGTCAATCGCGCTCACGGCGCCAGCTCCGCAGTGCGAAGAAAATCATAGTTCCCCGCCGCATTCAACTTCAGGTTCCCCACCCTCCGCGTGTGTACCAGAACGTTGTCGAGATACCACAGGTCAATGTACGGCAGATCCTCAGCGAGTATGCGCTGCACCTCGGCATAGAGGGGCTTACGCGCATTCGGATCAATCTCACGACGTGCCTTGTCGATGAGCGCGTCTAATTTGGGATTCGAATAAAATCCTCGATTCGCCCCGTTAGGCGGGAACTTCGACGAGTGGAAGGCATATTCAAAAATGTCGGGATCCTCGTTGCCCCCGATCCAGCGCAGCCCGTACATCTGAAATGCCCCGTGAATCACGTCGGAGAAGAAGGTGGCCGATTCAAAGCTGCGAATATCGAGGGCGATTCCGACCTCGCGCAACTGTTGCTGCATCACCGCCACCATCAGGCGCGTATTCGCGTCGGTAGAAGTCTTCATGGTGATGTGAAAGCGCATACCGTTGGCCGCTGGATGTCCGGCCGCATCCAGCAACTGCTTCGCCTTTTCTGGATCATGATCGTAGACGCGCACGTTGCCGTTGTATGCCCAACTCTGCGTCGGCAGCACGCTTCGCGCCAGTTCGGCCTCGCCGCGCCACAAATATTCGACCATCGGTCTCCGATCGAGGGCGTAGGCGATCGCTTGTCGCACGCGCACATCTTTCAGGATTGGATCGCGAAGGTTAAATCCGAGGTAAGCAAACCGCGTCCCGCGTGCTCTCTCGACCGAAAGATTTGGCTCGTGGGTAAGCGTAAGCACGATGTCTGGCGTCAGGTAGGCGTTGATTTCAACGTCGGCGCTGCCTTTGCGCAGTTCGAGGGCCTCGGTGGTCTCGTCGGGCACCACAGCAAAGCGCACTCGCGCCAGTTTCGCCTTCTCGCCCCAGTAGTCGTCATTGCGCTCGAGGACGATCTCCCGGTCGGTCTCAGCACTAACGAACTTGAATGGGCCCGAGCCGATGGGATGCCGCGTCATCTCATCCCCACTGCCCGCAGGGACGATACCAATCGCACCGTCCGACAGGTTCCAAAGCAGCGTCCCATCTTGTTCCTTCATGTGAAAGATGATCGTTGCATCGTCAGGCGCCTCGAGGTGATCCACAAACTTGTACACCGCAGCCTTGGTGCTACGAATCTTGCCTTGCAGCAGAGAATCGAACGTCCACTTCACATCGCGCGCCGTCAGCAAGCGACCATCATGAAATTTAGCGCCACGATGCAGATGGAAAACGTAAGTGAGGGGATCAGGAATCTCCCATTTTTCCGCCAACCCCGGCGCCACATTCAAATCATCTCCGCGCGAAAGCAAATCGTCGCAGATCAGGCTGTCGATGCGCTCCGACCAAGCGTCGATACCAACGCGAGGATCCAGGTTCGTCGGGCTGGTCTCGATGAGCATGACCAACGTGTTGGGATCAGGCCGAGATGAGCAGGAAAGGAGAACAGAGAGTGACATGAGGCAGAAGACCACGCCGACACTCTTTTTCTTACGCATACGAAATCTTCCCCAAGATGGCTGGTCGCCTCGCGCCCGTGGCGGAAGGAACGTTCGAGGGCCGACGGTTCCAGGTCTCGTACGCGAGCAGGGCAAACGCTACGGCCTCTTTGGCCTCCGAGGGCAGGCCGAAGTCATCCGTGAAGCGCAGTTGAATGCCGAGAGGCGCCAGGCCTTCCGCCAGCACGCAGGTCAGCGTGGCGTTCTGGGATCCCCCGCCGGAGAGAATCATTTCACGAAACGAATGGGGCACGCGGGAACGCCGCTTCGGCTTGACGAACCGTTGCACCGCATCGGCAATCGACCGCGCCGTCAGCGCGGTGGCCGTGGCCACGACATCCTGCTTGCGCGCTTTTCCGCAAGCATCCAGGAACTGGCGAACAAATTCGCGGCCGAATTCCTCCCGCCCCGCGGTCTTCGGAGGTTTGCGTCGGAGGAACTCGTTTGCCAGCATCCGCCGCAGAACCGGCTCAATCACCTTCCCTGAAGCTGCGATCTTCCCTCCGCGGTCAAACGGCCGCCCAAACAGCGCCTCAGTCACGGCGTCGATGACCATGTTTCCAGGCCCAGTGTCGAAAGCAATGATATCTTTCGCGCGCGCCCCGGCCGGAATTGCCGTCAGATTGGCGATGCCCCCGATGTTCTGCATGATCCGGCCCGCTTTCGCGTCGCGAAACATCAGATAGTCGAGGTACGGAACCAGTGGCGCGCCCTTTCCCCCCGCCGCCATATCCGCCGGGCGAAAATCGGACACAACCGGCACTCCGACCCGCGCCGCGATCACTGCCGCCTCTCCCGTTTGCCAGGTTGTAGCTATCTTCTTCCCAAGAAAAGACTGAGCTTCACCCTGGTGGTACAAAGTCTGCCCGTGGCAGCCGACAAGTTCCGCCTTCACCCGAAACCGCCGCTCGGTAGCCACCACCGCCGCCGCGTAAAGTTCGCCCAAAACAAAGTCAAGCCGCGCCAGATCAGCCACCCGCGCAGATGCGGCATTCATCGCGCCCAGCACCGCCGCACGTACCTTGCGAGGATAAGAATATTCGGCGTGCCCCACCAACTTGATCGTGTGGCGCGGGCGCCCCCGCCCGCGACTGCGTCCAGCCGCAACAGACCCTGATCGGGAACCGTGCCCGTCCCCTTCGCTGATCCGCACCAGCGCCACATTGATGCCGTCGGCGGACGTCCCGCTCATCACTCCAGCCACGACCATGCCATCCCCGCTCATGTGCGCAGCCGCCGCGTGCGCTCCTGCCGATTCAGTGACTCGATCCGCACCTGCTCGCCGAACTCCCACAACGCCCGCGAAAGGTTCTTGATCGTTGTTTCCGAAGGAGCCCGTGTGGCGCGGACGCTCCTGTCCGCGTTTTTTCTCTTGAGCGCCAGCACACGCCGCTGCGCTTCTCCAGCTCGACGAGCAAATCTCCGGTCACGCTCGACAAACTTCACCAGTTCTTCGAACGCGTTCGTGACGTGGTCCTCGCGATGGCAGACAAGGCACAAATCACCGCCCGCGCGAATGAACTCCACTGCCGCCTCTCCGACCGAAGCCGCCGCCTGCACTCCGCCCATTTCAAGATCGTCCGACACGATCAAATTTCGATATCCGATGCGCTTGCGCAGGATGTCGGTGATCCATATTTTCGACAGCGATGCCGGAGTCCGCTCGCGCGTGACCTGCGGATACGCCGCATGAGAAATCATCACGAACGGCAGTTGTCGCCGCAGCGTCCGGTAGGGAACCAGATCCTCCGACCAAAGCTTCTTCAACGGTTTGTCGATGACGGGCAACTCGTGATGGCTATCGAGCTTGCCTTCGCCGAGCCCGGGAAAATGCTTGCCGCATCCGAGGACATCCGCGGAGCGCAGCCCGACTAGGAAGTCGCGCGCATATGCCACGGTCGTTTGAGGGTCGTCAGACACCACCCGCGAACTCATCACCCTGCGCGAAGCCTCGAACGCCAGATCGAGCACTGGCGCGAAGTCTACGTTAAATCCAAGTGCCCGGCAGTTCTTGCCGATAAGTTCTCCGTGCTTCCGATAGAGCTTGCGATCGCCGGCCGTAAACACATCCGCCGCCGCAGGCGAGGCCCCCAGCGCATCGCGGAACCGATCCACGGTCCCGCCCTCAAGGTCAACACAGGTGAACAGCGGTGTGGCGACGCACTTCTGGCACTCACGCAGGAGTCGCCATGTTTGCTCAGCGTTCCGGATGTTCCGCGCGAACAGAATTACTCCAGCTGGCTGCAACCGCGTGAGCAGGGAACTGAGCCGCGGCGTCATCTCTGTGCCGTCGAAGCCGACAATCAGCAGTTGTCCGGGCGCCCGTATCAGATTTTCCTCCGTGCCCCTGTGTGGCTAGATTTCCTTCTTCAACTCCGCCAGTAAATTCAGCGCTTCCAGCGGCGTCAGCCGGTTTAAATCCAGTTCTCGCAGTTTCTCCAACACCGACTGCGAGAGCGGCGTGAAGATCGTCAACTGCGTTGGCTGCGGCACCGCCCCCGGCGAAAGATGCGCCGTGGCATGCTGCTCGGCAAACTCATGCTCCGCTAATACCTCGCGCGCCCGCGTCACCACTTCATTTGGTAATCCAGCCAGTTTCGCCACCTCGATCCCGTAGCTGCGGTCTGCCGCCCCCGGTTCGACCTTCCGCAGAAAGACAATTCCGCCACTAATCTCTTTTACCGAAACGTGGTAGTTTTTCACTCCCGAAAGCTGCTCAGCCAGCTCCGTTAACTCGAAATAGTGGGTGGCGAACAGCGTTTTGGCCCGCACCCGCGCGTGCAAATATTCGACCGCCGCCCACGCGATCGCCAACCCGTCGTAAGTGGCTGTGCCCCGCCCAACTTCATCCAACAGAATCAACGACCGCGCGGTCGCCGTATGCAGAATCGCCGCCGTCTCCGTCATCTCCACCATAAACGTCGAGCGGCCGCGCGCCAGGTTGTCGCTGGCTCCAATGCGCGTGAATACGCGGTCGACGACGCTCAGCCGCGTCGAGCGCGCCGGAACGAACGAGCCCATCTGGGCCATGATCACGATCAGTGCTGTCTGCCTCAGATAAGTCGATTTGCCCCCCATATTCGGCCCGGTCAGCAGCAAGATGTTGTGAGTCGTCCCGTTGAGATACAAATCGTTGGGCACAAAGCGATCGCTGCCTCCGGCCATCTCCTGCTGCTCGATCACCGGATGCCGGCCTTCGATGATTTCCAGTTCGCCGCCAGCGCTCGACTCCAAAAACTGTGGCCGGCAATAATTTCGTAGCGCCGCGATGTTCGCCAGCGACGCCAGCACGTCCACTTCGGCCAGCGCCAATGCAGTTTGCCGAATTCGTCGTGCCTCCGCCGCGATCGCAGTACGCAGCTCGGTAAACAATCGCCGCTCGATCTCGACAATCTTTTCCTGCGCATCTAGAATCTTGATCTCATACTCCTTCAATTCCGGAGTGGTGAAGCGCTCCGCATTCACCAGTGTCTGCTTGCGGTCGTAGTCCTGCGGAACCAGGTGCAGATTGGCCTTCGAAACCTCGATGTAATACCCAAAAATCGAATTAAACTTCACTTTCAGCGACGCAATGCCGGTCCGCCCGCGCTCCCGATGCTCGATCTGTGCCAGCACCTGCTTGCTGTTGCGCGAGAGTTCCCGCAAATCGTCCAGGTCGCGATCCACGCCAGCGGCAATCACTCCGCCGTCATTAAAGGTCAACGGCGGCTCGGGCACTATTGTTTTCTCGATGCGCTCACGCAGATCGCGCAACTCATCGAGCGATGAGTCAAGCACTTCCATCCTTGCAGCCGCCAGTCGTCCGACCGCAGCCTTCGCCGCGGGAATCTTCGCCAGCGATGCGGCCAGAGCGAGCACGTCCCGAGGATTCGCAGTCTCCAATGTGACCCGGCTGAGGAGTCGCTCCAAATCGAGTACTCCATCGAGCGCCCGCCGCAACTCCTCGCGCGCCACAATGTCCTTCACGCCCGCCTCCACTGCATCAAGCCGGGCATTGATCTCGTTCAAATCGAGCGACGGCCGCAGCAGCCAGGCTCGTAGCAACCGTTTGCCCATGGGCGTGACAGCGGCGTCGATCGAGCGGAACAGTGTTACACCCGCATCCGTACCGGCGAACAGGGGCTCGATCATCTCCAGGTTGCGCACCGTGACCGCGTCCAGAACCAGGCAATTCTGCCGCTCGTACCATCCGATGCGATCCACGTGATCGAGCGAGCCGCGCTGCGTCGAGCGCACATAGTGCAAGATTGCGCCCGCTGCCGAAGCCGCTGCCGGCCGTCCCGCCAGTCCGAATCCTTCGAGCGAGAGCACCCCGAAGTGATTCTCCAGTAGCGGAATCGCGTGATCCGGTGCGAAAATCCAGTCGTCCAGGGGCGTCTCCGTGCAGGTCGCCCCCCCCGCCCGCGGTCGTGGCGATGAGACATCTGGGGACACCTGTCCAAGCCTGCCCGGAGCGGAGTTGAAGGGGCTGTCCGGCCGAGCAAAGCTCGGCTGTTTTTGGCCAGTTCCCTCGAACAACGGAGCCGCTGACCCATACAGCAACTCCTGGGGCCGCAGTTGCTCCAGTTCCTCCTGTACCCGCCGCATCGCGCCTTCGCCGGCGAACTCCGTAGCCCGAAACTCCCCGGTCGACAAATCCAGCGCCGCGAATCCCACGCGATCGCCCACCGCAGCCAGCGCCGCCAAAAAATTGTTTTCCTCCGACCCTAGCGACGAATCCGCCGCCGTGCCAGGTGTGACCACCCGTGTCACTTCGCGTCGCACCAACTTCTTGGCCAGCCGGGGATCTTCCATTTGCTCACAGATGGCGACTTTGAAGCCCCGGCGAATCAGCTTCCCGATGTATCCCTCCGCCGCGTGGTAAGGCACGCCGCACATGGGTATTGCCACTCCTTTTTCCTTGTTGCGCGAAGTCAGCGTGATTTGTAGCTCTTTCGCGGCCACGATGGCATCATCGAAGAACAGTTCGTAGAAATCGCCCAGGCGGAAGAACAGCAGCGCCGTAGGGTGTTCCTTCTTGACCGCGGCATATTGCCGCATCAGCGGAGTGGACGGCTCGGTCATCTGGCGGGCTTCGGCGGATTATAACAAAGGAACCCGCTCAAATTGTGGGTGCCCCATTTCTTGCGCGTTCTCTGCGCGAGAAGTGGGGATTTGACAGAGTCCAGCCGAGCGAGGATCTCGCGTGGACCAAACGCAAACTGAGCCACTACCTACCGGCGTTGCGGGGACTCAGTCCGAGTTCGCAGTTGACGCCGATTCTCTCCCAGTGTTCTCCTTCCCTATGGAACTCCGTAAGGATCCCATCACACGTTCCTGGGTCATCACGGGCGATGACCCTGGCGAAGCGGCCTCGCGCGCCGAGGCCCCCTGCCCGTTCTGTTCCGACGCCAAGGCGCCCTTGCAAGTGATTGCGGTTACTCCAAACACTCCCGGCGCAGTGTGGTCGGCGCGCGCGGTGGTGCATCCCAAGCCTCTCTATCACATCGAAGGCGAGCCCGGCCGTCGCGGTGATGGCATTTACGACTGCATGCACTCCGTGGGGGCACATGAGGTACTGATCGAAAATCCGCGCCATGACCGCCATCTGTGGAACGCGAGCGATGAGGAGATCGCGCATTTTCTCCGCCTCGCCGCTGAGCGGATTCTCGACCTCAAGCGCGACCCGCGCATCAAGTACATCAGTCTCTTCAAGGACTACGGCAAGAATGCCGGGCAAGAATTCAGCCATCCCACGTCACAAATCACCGCAACCCTTTTCGTGCCGAGGCGCGTGCTCTACGAGTTGCGGGCTGGGCGGGAATATTTCGTCGGCAAGGAACGCTGCGTCTTTTGCGACATCATCCAGCAGGAAGAACGCCAGG
>CAVRCR010000018.1:0-146900 GCA_963719615.1 uncultured Acidobacteriaceae bacterium
CCGGAGAATTGTCGCCTGAGAGTGCTGACAGCCCAGACTGAGGACGGTTGCACCGGCTACGTTGGGATGGTGAATATAGCCGGCAATTAGACCGCAGAGATTGTTGGAGTCCTCCCTCGTACCGCCGCATCCCCCTTCGTGCAGAAGAGGAACTTGATGCCATCAATATTCTCGAAGACTCTCGGACTGGCGACGGACCGAAGAGTTTCCGGCAGCGTATTGGGGGGCAAGCGCGGGCGTTTCCCCCTTGAGGTAGCGACGGACCAGTTCTGCCACCTGCTGCTGGTAGATCTTGGGAGGAGCAAATCCCAACTCTTCTTCGAAAGCCTGTTTCAACACGTCAATGTTTCTGTTTTCGCAAAAGACCAGCGGCACTACCAGCCAGTAATTCCGCGTGCCAACCTGCCCGTCAGCGCGTGGGTATCCCAGGAACGTCCGCTGCAACCACGGACTGACTTCGGGCGAGGTCCACCGGTATTCGTGAGAACTTTCCCGGAAAGGAGACGTTTCGTGAACAGTGTTGCGGGTGGTCAGAATCTCACCAATTTGAATGGGTTCCCGGGCTTTGCCGATCAGAATGCCGTACATGATGACATCGCTTCCGGGTGAAAGGCTTTCGGTTACGAACTTCTGTTTCGCCGGAACGTTGGTTGCCAGCACCAGGTCGTGGGAGGAAAGGCGAATCCGCTCCCCTTTAAGCAGGTCTTGCAGTGCAATTAAAACATTGTCGCGGGCGTCGAGTTTCAGAACAGGATTCGGCATGGTCAATATCATTCCAGCGATTCGAAGGGGCTTGCGAGAACAATTCTCGCATAATTGGAGCCCCAGCGATTGACTGCGTTGACAGCGGCATCTTGGGCAGACTAATTTAAATCCCGTAAAGTAAACGGTTACTTTCTTCCAGAGAGTCGGGAATCCATCGTCAGAGTGCGACCGAGTTGCAGTCGGCACCAGAAAACGGAGAACCTTTGATCAAACGGCGTGTCTGGCTGCTGGGTGGCGTGCTTTTCCTTGGTCGATTCAACATGGTTTGTCAGGAGAAGACAAACCTTATGCTGGCCGCCACTCCGCCCATGGGCTGGAACAGTTGGGATGGGTATGGAACCACGATTACCGAGGATCAATTCAAAGCCAACGCCGCGTGGTTCGCCAAGCACCTGAAGCCCGAGGGTTGGCAATATGTCGTGGTCGATATGGAATGGTTCGTGACCAACCCAACACCCGAGGGCAACTCCAAGAATTCGCGGTTCAGTCTGGACAGCTACGGTCGTTTCACTCCCGCCACAAACCGGTTTCCATCGTCTGCGAAGGATGCAGGGTTCAAGCCCTTGGCGGACTATGTGCACTCTTTAGGGCTGAAATTGGGCATCCACATCCTTCGCGGCATTCCCAAGGAGGCGGTCGAGAAGAACCTGGCTATCGAGGGTTCGTCTTTTCACGCAACCGACGCTGCCGACACATCGGAGACCTGCCCGTGGAATCCGGACAACTATGGACTCGACGCGCGCAAACCCGGTGCTCAAGCCTACTACGATTCAATCGCCCGACTCTATGCAGGCTGGGAAGTCGATTTGATCAAAGTGGACTGCATTGCCAGTCACCCTTACCGAGGCGACGAGATCCGCATGCTCAGCGACGCCCTGCGGAAGACAGGGCGGCCAATCGTCCTCAGCCTCTCGCCCGGTGCGGCGCCAATCGACAAGGTTGAGGAGATGCGGCAGTATGCGCAAATGTGGCGCATTTCCGACGACATCTGGGACCTGTGGCACAGCACGGTGGCATACCCACAAGGGCTCGGCGATCAGTTTGCCAATGTCGACAAGTGGGCAACCCTCTCCCAGTCGGGCCACTGGCCGGATGCCGACATGCTGCCGCTCGGGCGGCTGGGGCCGGCGCCAGGTTGGGGCAAAGCGCGCGAGACCAGGCTTTCGCACGATGAACAGCGCACCTTGATGACGCTCTGGTGTATCTTTCCTTCGCCGCTGATGATCGGCGGAGAATTGCCTTCGGCAGATGGCTGGACGGTTTCTCTGCTAACGAATCCCGAAGTCATCGCGGTAGATCAGCACTCCTCCGGAAATCATCCGGTGATCAAGACCGATAACTCGGTGGTTTGGCTGGCCAATTCCGACAGCCCAGATTCGCACTACCTGGCGCTGTTCAATGTCGGCGAATCCAAGGCCACACTGCGCTACGACTGGAAGGATTTGGGGCTGGCAGGAAAGGCGTACAGGCCAAGAGATCTTTGGCAACGCAAAGATATGGCTTCTTCGGGTTCAATGGCGGTCACGTTGCCGCCACATGGCAGTGCACTCTATCGGCTGTCTCCAGCCGACAAGTAGAGCGAGCCCCGAATCCCGTTCGAATACCACGGGCGTCGGTAGCTAACTCCACCGAGCTTTGCGAAAGGCGCACAGATGCATGTTCCGGCGGCCGAAAAACCTGATAGATCGAACTCGGTGAACAACCAGCACGCGCTGTTTCCCGCCGGGCACCTCGTTCCCTTCATTCTTGTGACAGCACTGTTCTTCCTCTGGGGAATTCCCAACAACTTGAATGATGTTCTGATTCGCCAGTTCATGAAGTCATTCGCCATCACACGTTTTAAGGCTGGCCTCGTGCAGTCGGCCTTCTACATGGGCTACTTCCTGCTGGCCATGCCGGCCGCGCTTCTCATGAGGAGGGCGGGTTACAAAACCGGATTTGTGATTGGGCTGTTGTTGTACGGAAGCGGATGCTTTCTGTTCTGGCCCGCTGCTATAGCGGGGAGCTATGGGTTCTTCCTCTTCGCGCTATTTGTGATTGCCAGCGGCCTCTCATTCCTGGAGACAGCGTCCAATCCTTTCATCGCGCAACTGGGCGATCCTGACACGTCAGAAAGGCGGTTGAATTTTTCGCAGGCATTCAACCCGTTTGGAGCAATCTCCGGAGCCCTGATCGGGACGGTATTCATTTTCTCCGGTGTTGAGTTGAGCTCGCAGGATATCGCCGCACGCAAGGCCCAGGGTCTGTACGAGGCGTACCTGCGGACGGAGACGCTGCGCGTCATTAAGCCGTATCTGGTGATCGGGGCGGTGGCCATCTTTTGGGCACTGCTCATTCTGCGCACTAAGTTTCCCGCCATTCAAAGCGAACACGAGAGCAGTAGCGGGGACCATGGCCACTTCAAAGAACTATTTCGTTACCCGCACTTTCTATGGGCAGTCTTAGCGCAGTTTCTCTATGTCGGCGCCCAGGTCGGCACGTGGAGCTATTTCATCCAGTACGTTCAGGAATCCACTCACCAACCGGAAAAAATCGCCGGCTATTTCCTGACCGGCACACTGGCGGCGTTCGGAGTGGGCAGATTCGCGTCCGCCTACCTGATGCGCACGGTTGCGCCGAATAAATTGATGGGGGCCTACAGCGTCGTCAACATCGCGCTCGTGTCCTTGGGGGTCGTCTTTCCCGGGTGGTTCGGCTTGTGGTGCGTATTTCTGACCAGCTTCTTCATGTCGCTTATGTTTCCGACCATCTTTGCCCTCGGGCTCAAAGGGCTGGGTCCGAATACGAAAATCGGGGGCTCGCTTTTAGTGATGGCGATCGTCGGAGGCGCGGTGTTGACACCTTTAATGGGACTCATTTCCGAGGCCGCCCACAGTATCGCCGTAGCGTACTTAGTGCCGCTCGTTTCCTACGTCGTGATCGCTCTTTACTCGTTCTTCGGCTCAAAGCAGTCGACCGCAACGAGCTAATGACATTTATCCAGCAGGAGGCTCACTTCAATGTCGTTCAAGTTTGTACGCGCGTTGTTGGCGATGGCGGTGTCGATTGCTGCGGTGCCGCCCTCTAGCCTGCTTGCGCAATCAGCGGCCGCAACCGCGCCCAGCGCAGCGCAAGATCCGCTCGCGATTGACCGCGCATGGCAAAAAGCGAGCGCGAAATACGACGCTTCCCGCACTGCCATCCTGGACGATGTCAATCGCGTGATCGCTGCGGGTTCGTTTCGGCCCGACTGGGAATCTCTTCAGAATTACAAAGTGCCCGACTGGTATAAGGACGCGAAGTTCGGGATTTTCATTCATTGGGGAGTCTATTCCGTGCCCGCTTTCGACAGTGAATGGTACCCACGCGTCATGTACATCGAGGGCTCCGATGCCTATAAACACCACATCGCTACTTACGGCACGCAGGACAAATTCGGTTACAAGGATTTCATTCCAAAATTCAAGGCGGAGAAGTTCGATCCGTCCGCATGGGCGCGATTGTTCAAGGAAGCCGGCGCAAAATACGTGGTTCCGGTTTTCGAGCATCACGATGGCTTCGCCATGTACGACAGCGGCCTCTCGGATTGGACCGCGGCAAAGATGGGCCCACATCGCGATCTATGGGGAGACCTGGCCAAAGCCGTTCGCGCCGAGGGCTTGCATCTTGGCGCTTCGTCACATCGTGTCGAACACAACTTCTTCCTTGGCGTGGGGCGCACCATTCCATCCGACATTAATGATCCGAAGTACGCCGATTTCTATGGACCCGCGCACCGCTGGCTCGAAGCCAAGGGAGGCACGCCGCTTTCCAACGATTTTACTTTCGTGTCCAAAGCCTGGGTCGACGATTGGCTCGCCCGAGCCGCCGAAATTGTGCAGAAATATCATCCCGACATCATGTATTTCGATTGGTGGATCGGGCAGGCCTCGGTGCGTGAAAACCTCACTCGCTTTGCAGCGTTTTATTACAACCAGTCGGAGAAGTGGGGCGGGCCGGTCGGTGTGATCAATTACAAAGACTTCGCGATGGACGAGAAGGCGGCGGTGCTCGATCTGGAGCGCGGACAGCTTGCGGGGATCCGGCCACTCTACTGGCAAACCGACACCTCCATCAGCAACAAGTCCTGGGGTTACATTGAGAACGATACCTTCAAGTCGCCCGAGTTCGTTGTCCACCAGTTGATCGACATCGTGAGCAAGAACGGCAATCTGCTGTTAAACATAGGTCCACGGTCGGACGGCACGATACCGGACGAGGTCCAGCAGGTGCTGCACGACGTGGGCGCATGGTTGAAGGTAGACGGCGAGGCCATCTACGGTACGCGGGCCTGGCACGTCTACGGGGAAGGTCCGACCAAGGTTACGGAAGGCTCCTTCCATGACGTCGACACCATGCCGTACACGGCAGAGGACTTTCGCTTCACCAAGAAGGACGATGCGCTCTACGCGATTGAAATGGGTTGGCCTTCCAATGGAGAGGCGGTCATTCACTCGCTCGGTACGGTTCCCGGTCAGTCGAAGGTTAGGTCGGTTGCTTTGCTCGGTGCCGACTCCAGCCTCGCATTCGAACAGCAAGAGGATGGTTTGCACATACGACTGCCGGAGCGCCCACCGGGAAAATATGCATTCGCATTTCGTATTGTGTTTAACTAGGGCGCTTCGACTGGGTAGGCGCGTTTTGGCTCACGCCGCGGTATTTGGCTGCAAACATATCCCGGACGCTGCCCTCCTCCACAACTATTTTGGCCACGTCGTCGGCGTTTCAATGTACGTAGGATTAAGGTCGGCGACGGACGCACAGCCGAGCAAACGAAGAGTGCGCTCAACGTCTGCTCGCAGAATGTCAATCGCACGGGCAACGCCCCCTGGCCCCGCCGCGGCCAGTCCATAGGCATACGCGCGCCCCACCAGAACCGCACGCGCCCCCAGGCACAGAGCTTTGACGATGTCGCTGCCGCGGCGGACACCACCGTCCATCAGCACCTCGATCCGACCCTTCACGGCAGCGACGACTTCCGGAAGCGCTCGCAGTGTCGCAGAGACGGAATCAAGTTGCCTGCCGCCGTGGTTCGACACCACGACTGCCGCTGCTCCTTCATCGATAGCGCGCAGGGCGTCGTCGCCAGTAAGAAGTCCTTTCACGATGATCGGGCCGGACCATAACTCGCGGATCCATCCCAAGTCTTCCCATGTCACTGTGGCCTTTGAAAGAGCGGCGCCAACGTCGACGAGTTCCATGGGGCCCTGGCCCGGGACCACGACGTTCTCCAGTTTCGGCACGCCGCCATCCATAAGAAACGACACCAGCCATCCGGGGTGAGCCATAATCTCTGGCAGATACGGGATCTTTGCGAAGGGCGAAGTTCCCAGAAGTTCCTTCATTCCGTTTCGCGGGTCGCGCTCGCGCAGGCCAGCGACGGGCGTATCCACCGTGATCACCAGCGCGTTGAAACCCGCGCGACGCGCCCGATCCAGCGCGCCCTCAGCCGCGGCGCGTCCGCCCATGAGGTAAAGTTGGTAAAAGACTGGTCCGCGCGACGCAGCTCTGACGTCTTCCATCTTGTGCCCGGAGATGGTGGAAAGGATGTAGCCGGTGCCTGCTTTTCCGGCTTCGGAAGCCGCTGCCACCTCGCCACCAGGATGCATCAGCCTGCTGTAGCCCACCGGAGCCAGCATCGCCGGAAACGAAATTTCGTGGCCGACCACCTGGGTCTTCAGGCCACAATCGCCAACTGCAACCGCGCCGCGAGGACGGAAGGTGACATCGCGGAACGCGCGACAGTTTTCCGCCAGCGTGAGCTCCCCCTCCGCACCGCCGTCGAGATAGTCGAATACGGATTTGGGCAGACGATCGTGCGCAATACGGCGCAGATCTTCGATATTGACGACTTGAGAAGAGCTCAGCGTTCGATTCACGCCAGCCATTATCTACCTCGAGGGCCGTCGCGCAGGAGCCTGCGAGGCTCCCGCCAGCCTGGTTACCTTGATCTGACGACGAGTGTCGAAGTTACCAGAAGAGGCGGGGCGATTGCTACTCTCGCGGCTTATTCATTAGCGGTGGCGTGATGTGACCAAAGGCTTCCGCTGTTCTCCGGTCGGCTCAAAACTGATTCCGGCGTAATCGGCACCCGAAGACAGAAGTTCACGGATTTTGCCCCGGTTTGGTCCCGCCTGGGTGATGGCCGCCGACAAGCATTCCAAAGCCTGTTCCAGCGAAGTGCGATCCGGTAGGCGGAAAATCCAGGGAATATTCGTTGACGTGAGCGCGCGATCGGACGAGATTGCGACCACCGGGACGAACGCCTTCACTGCGATCTGTTCGGCCAGATGACTTGATGGCCGATCCAGCGCAATCACCGCGAGCACGTGCTCCTGATACACCGCCTTCACCAGATCATCCGATGCCTTGCCCCACGAAGCATCGGAAGAAATCGGGATCAGCGACAGATTTTGGCCGTGAGCGTTCAAAGTGCGCAGCCAGCGGGCAGTTTCCGGCGAGTTTACGATCTCATCGGCATGAGGTCCGAACACCCCAACTTCCTGCTGCGGCTCTTTCTCATCAGGCAAGGGCGGCCCGGAGTACCCAACTCCGTTCTCTCCCACTCGAGCATAAGGTTTTTCCATGGTGATGCGGCGGTATGAGATCCCTCCATTGTGCACTTGGGCAAGAAACAGGGGCGCAATGTTCTTACAGTTCGGATCGAACACCATATCCCCAGTTACCCCTTTGTGGGTTTCAGTTCCCGTGAGTGCGTCGCGGATGCGGCCTTTGTTCAGGCCTGCGCGGCAAATGGCCTCGAGCAGAATCTGCATCGCATCGTAAGCCAGAGCTGCAAAATGATCCGGCTTCTCGTGAAAGCGCATTTGGTAGCGTGCGTTGAACTCAAGCCAGCGGGGATCCGTGCGTGTCGGATCGTAAGGAAACACAGCCTCGAAGCCCTCGGCCGAAGCCCCGGCGAGTTTGATGAGTTCGTCGCCAATGGTGCGATGGCTGCCGAATACGCGCTGCTTCATTCCCAGTTCCTGCATCTGCTGCAGGATCATGGCAGCCGGGCCTATGTCCGTCCACAGCACGATGGCATCGACCCGCGAGTCTTCGATGACCTGAAGTTGGCGCCGAAAGTCGGTGTCACCACGCATGAACTTCTGCTCGATCACAACGGGATGTCCCAGTCGGCGCGACGCGTCGCGAAACTTCAGAACTCCAAAGCGACCGTACCGGTCGTTCACCCGCAGAATAGCGACTCGCTTCATTCCCAGTTCGCTGTACATGTGCCGCGCCAGCGTATAACCCTGCACGCGATCGTCCTGAATATCGGTGAAGTACCATGGGATGATCGTCTCCGGAATCGTTGGATCGGTGGACGCGCTGTTGATCAGCGGAGTTTCAGCCTTCAGGGTCAGGCGCAGCGCGATGTGGGTGGATTCCGAACTGATGGAGCCGAACATCGCCCAGACCTTATCGTCATAGATCATCCGGACAGCATCGTTCGAGGCCGCTCCCCAGATTGCGGAATCTCTGGCAATGCCGGTAGCGCCAGCGCTGCTGTTCTGCCAGTTGTCATAATCGTTGTGAGTGACAAGGCGGAAAGGTTTGCCGCCGTAACCGCCGGCAGCATTGGCCTCATCAATCGCCATCGTGGCGCCGTTCAGCATGCGGTTCCCGAGCACCTGGTCCGGATGATCGTAGAGCGGGGCCAGGAAGCCGATTCGAATCTCGCTGAGATCTTTCAGATCGGGATCAGGGACGTCGCGGGCGGCACCGTTGTATTCGATCAGGTCCTGATAGTACTCGTGATAGGGCTTCGTGAACTTCGAAAACGGACGCAAGTCCTCAGGCGCACCCGTATAAGGCTTCAAGGAACGCGGAGCGGGCCGACCCGGCGGGTTCTTACCGCAGGCACATGGAGCGGCGGACGTTTGGCCCCATGCCGCGCATGCCAAAACAGCGGCCGCGACAGATACAAGCGCGAGGCGCATAGCGCTACTCCTTCGGCGATTCCTGCCGGAACATGGCAATCGCTTCGATCTCAACCAGCAGATCCGGGCGGCAGAGGATCGCCTGAATTCCCGTGGAAGCCGGCAGCGGGTCCAGTCCTTGCTCTTTGTAGAACCGCGTGCGCTCTTCGTTGAAGGCCTGATAGTCGCGCTCGATGTCGCGCAGGTAGCAGGTGGTGCGAACGATGTCGTGCCACGTCGCACCTTCGGAAGCCAGCAATTTGCTGATGTTGTCGAAGGTGCGGCGCATTTGTGCCCGCAGATCGCCCACATGAACAGTTCTGCCGGCGTCATCGATGCTGGCGGTACCGGAAATCAGCAGAATGGTCAGCCCATTCAGATCAATCCGCATGCCCCGGGAGAACGCGCTGCCGTAGTCATACGCTTCGTTCAGCGCTGAGTGATTGGTGATCGCCCGCTTTACCACCGGCGCCGTTCCAAATTCCGCGAGCAGTTCTTGAACATTCATAATGTTTGCCTCCTGATGGTTTTACTTTTTGTGCGCTTCTTTGTGCGTGCTTAAAACTTTTGCCGCTTCTGAACTCTTCTGCCGAATGCCGTGACTCAACCCTTTGGCCGTCGCGACCCATAGGTCGTCGCCCTGAAAATCGACGCCGAGAATGTAGTTGTGCGCAGGTGCGCTTTGTACCGCGACCTTCTTCACGCTCCCGGCCGCATCGCGCACCAGCATTTCCGGTTTGTGGGTATCGAGCGCCGGGCGGTAAACCGCCCAGTTCGCACCGTCGTAATAAGCCAGACCTTTGTCAGTGGAGAACCAGGCGCGATTGGCGTCGATGCCCTTGATCTGGTTGAGAAAATCGCTGGGCAGGCCGCTGTCCTTCGAGAGGAAGTTGTGCCAGTAGCGACCGTCGTAGCGGCTTGCTCCGAAATAGGTGGCCACCCACAGGATCTTGTCCACGTAGCTGACCGAAGTCGTGATCTCGTGAATCAAGCCCTGATCCTTCATGAGTACAAGTTCAGTCTCTCCATCCGGATCGTTGTAATCCTTCCAGCGTTCGGTCTGGACGTCGTACTCCAGCACGCCGCCTCCCCAAACCGCGTAATAGACTTTGTCCTCCCCGGGGCTGACCGCGTAGGTCCAGATCTCAAGCATCGGCGTATTGCGTTCGTTGAAGAGCGCCCATTGTCCGGTGCGCGTGTTCAGGCGGCTCGCACCGGCGGAGGTGGCCGTCCACACGAAATCGCCGCGAACGCCGACTCCGTAGACAATGTCGTTGCTGAGCCCTGAATTCAATTGCGTGAACGTGTCGATGCGGCCCGCCGAAATGCGGCTGAGTCCACCCATCGTGCCGGCCCACACGTCGCCCGTGCGCTTATCGACCGCCAGGGACAGCACTGCCTGGTGAGCCAGTCCGTCTGCAGGGCGATAGACCTTCCACGCACCGTTTTCGTGCAAGCCCAGGCCGTTCTCGGTCCCGGCCCAGATGCGAGGTCCATCCACCAGCACGCAGAAAACATGGTTATCGGGCAGGCCGTTGGCGGTGGTGAAGTTCTCCCAGCGGAACCGGGGCATGTCCTGAGCGGGCACGGCCGAAGCCGCGAAAACCAAAGTGATCGCCGTCAACCAGAGTCTTTTCGTCATAACGTTTTCAAGTACTCGATCAGATCGTTTAATTCGTCTTTGGTCAGATCGTTGCTCACGCCGTGAGTGTCCTTCTGGTTGAACACGGTCCAAATCTCTTCCAGAGATTTCGCTGAGCCATCGTGCAGGTAAGGCGCGGAATACGCCACGTTCGGAAGCTGTGGCACGTCGATCACCGGCGAGCGGTCGGTCAGCTTGCCCGTGCCCACATCGATCTGTTTCTGATTGGTGCCCTTAGGGCCACTATGGCAAGTCGCGCACTGGTTCGCTTCTGGGATCGGCTTGCCACTCTTGTACTTCGTCCGCTCGAAGATTACTTTTCCCCGCTCTTGCGCCGGCGTCAGTTCGCCGTTCGCTAGCCGATACCGGTTGGGGCGATACGGAAGCGAATAGACGAATGTCACCAGATCCGTCAGTTGCTGTTGCGTGAAGCTCTGCGAGCGAAAGAAAAATTTCTCCGTGCGAGGCCCACACTCCGTCGGCATGTCAGGATTGCCACCATTCCATTTGAAAGGCTCTGTGCCGGCCAGGTTCTCGAGCGATCGGTTATCGACGATGTCCTTCCCGAAACCATCCGGCTCCAGGTCCCACTGCAAACCGTCGATGGTGGCGTCAAGGTGACAGTTGGCGCACCCGAACTGTCCCTGAAATGCGAACTCAGCCGTATAGAAGAGCCGTTCGCCCCGGCGGAGTGCGTCGACATTCTTCGGCCCGCCGAGATCGATCGTGGATACAACTTTGTCGGCCGCCGTATCGATGACCGAGATGTTGTCGTCAAGACGATTGGCGACATATACATGTTTGCCGTCGGGCGAGAGCAGAATTCCGCGGGGATTATGGCCGACCGGAATTCTGGAGGCCACGTAATCTGCGGACGCGGAAAGGTCATTGACAAAGGGCCCCTGGCGCGTCTTCACCGCTCGAAGCAGGCGGGGCACGTCGATCACCGTGACGCTGGCCGATCCCGCTGTGGTCAAAAACATCTTGGACTTGTCAGGCATGATCGCGATCCCCCAAGGGAGCGCGAAGTAGCGGTCGAGTTCATCAATCGGGATCTGGATGGCCGCCCCTACATCCTGGCCGAACAAGGTGAGCGAGTCTCCAAACACCCACCCATGCTCGACGTGCGCCAGAGGAATCAGATTTTTAGGGCGAAGTTGGGCTGCCACACCGAGCTTCCCGTCAGCGGAGATCGCAAGGTGAAACACACCCGCGACGTTATGCAGCGGCTTGCGTTCCACGACCGTCTGCCGCGCGGTATCGATCACGGTGATTTCCGAATTCGGTTGAGTACGGAAAGCCCCGGAATTCGGATAGATATGCGTGCAATAAACCCACTTTCCATCTGGGGATATGGCCAGGTAGCTCGCGCCGCGGCCAGCAAGAAGCCGCTTGATCTCCTGGCCGGACTTGAGGTCGATCACCGAAACATCTCCACTCAGCCGATTGGCGACGTAGAGCGTAGCTCCGCTCAAGTCGGACACGACGCCGGCCGGTTCAAATCCTGCAGGCAGAGTTTGCACGACCTTCAAGGCCGCCGCATCGATAACGGACACGTTGTCGGACCATGCATTCGTGACGTAGAGTCGATTTCCATCGGGCGAAGATGCGATTCCGCGCGGCATACGGCCCACCGCGACGCTGCCGACAACGTTGCCAGACAGCACGTCAACCACGCGCAATTCGTCACTGCCCTCGCACACGACATAAAGCAAGTGCCCGTCCGCGGAGGAGACTATCTCGAGGGGAGATAGATAACGTTCTTTCGCAATTGCCGCCGACTGCTTTGCCGCGGGTTTGGCCGCGATCGCCAGCAGCGCCATGGCGAGAACTGCCGCAATTTTCACGGCCAGCCAAATCCGCTCGCGGCCTGCAGTGAGCGTCAACATCTACGGTTCCTCCACGGTGAGGACGCGGTCGATGCCGGGATTCTCCAGAGTCTGTTCCTGCCCGCTCGGCCAGTGGATCGTGAGCTTGTCCGCCTTTGCAGTGGCGCCCAGCCCAAAATGTATGCGGCCATCATCCTGGGAGAGATAGCTCGATCCCGCGAACCGCTCGGCGAGCAGTTTTCGTCCGCCAGCAGTCAATTCCAGGCGTGCATCGATCCCGTCACGATTGCTCTTCTTTCCTTTCAACTTCACGGTGAGCCAGTGGTTCGCGTTCTTCGTCGCGTTGTGCAGCAGCGTGGCAGGCGCGCCTAAATTAACCACGAAAGCGTCCACTTTGCCGTCATTGTCGTAGTCGGCGAAGCACGCTCCACGCGATACCGTCTTCACATCGAGCACGGGACCAGCTTCCGACGACACATCGGCGAACTTGCCGTTGCCCAGCCCGCGAAACAGCGACTGTTCCTGTGGCACGAGGTGAATCAACCCGCCATGGAAGATCAGAATGTCGAGCCAGCCATCGTTGTCGAAATCGTAGATGCCCGCGCCCCAGCTCGTGTATTGCGCCGTGGCCTGCGATATCCCCGAACTCGGACCGATATCCTCAAATCCGTTCGCACCCACGTTGCGCATGAGCCGGTTGTACTTCGAATCCGTAACCAGGAGATCAAGGCGACCGTCTCCATCAATGTCGGCGAACACCGGGCCCATCGCCGAAGTGTTTTCGCCGTTCTGGCCGTACGCCACGCCGAGGTCGCCCGCGACTTCCTCAAAGGTGCCGTCGTGCTTATTGCGGAAAAGGAAGTTCTCGGTCTTGTCGTTGGCCACGTAAATGTCGGGATAGCCGTCGCCATCGAAATCCGCAGCGGCCACACCCATCGTGCGGCCCTTGTACGCGCCGATGCCGGACTTGTCCGTCACATCGGTGAACGTACCGTTGCAATTATTGTGGTAGAGCCGGTTGGTGTCGCCGGCGTAGTCGAGCGGGCCGGGATAATTGTCGGCCGCGTAGAAATTCCGGTACTTCGGATCGAACTTCACATACCGGCCGACGAACAGGTCGACGCAGCCGTCACGATCGTAATCGAGCCAGGCAGAGCTGATCGACCAACCATCCACCTTAATGCCGGCCTTAGCGGTTACATCGCTGAACGTTCCGTCGCCATTGTTGTGGTAGAGAATTGCTTTGCGGTAGCCGGTTACAAACAGGTCGACAAAACCATCGTTATCAAAATCGGCGGCAATCGCCGCGGTGCCGAAGATGTTTGCCGCCACCCCTGCCTGGTCTGTGACATCGGTGAACGTCCCGTCGCCGTTGTTCTTGTAGAGATGGTTGTGAGGAGGAACCGCTGGTGGCTGCTTGAGCGGATACGGATGCATGCCCTCTTCCAGCGGTTTGCCATTCACAACGTATAGATCGGGAAGGCCATCGTTGTTGTAATCGAACCAGACGCAACCGGATCCCGTGCTTTCCAGCAACGAACCGAGTCGCTCCGCCCCGAAGCTATGCGTGAACTGAATGCCCGATTTCGCCGTCGCGTCTTCGAACCGGATCGTGTTCGCCGTGCTTACCTGCGGAGCTTGTGCCCACAGCAGGGAAGAAGACAGTAGCAGCAATCCCAAAAGTCGTCTCTTCATGCTAGTGTCCTCCCGAGGCGCTGTGTGTGGCCGCGCCGGTCATGTCTGCGGGAGTAGTCGATTTCAACAGAATCATCGGAACCGCATTTTCCGGCGCAGTCTCTGGGCCCGCGTGGCACCCGACGCAGACGCGCTGTTCGCCGCGGCGCATCCAGTAAAATCCGGCTTCCCGCTTCAGTGTTTTGCCCGCGGAGTCCAGCAGTTCGATCTGCAACGCTTGTTCTGTGGGCACCTGAACAAAGAATGATCCGTCGCGTTCGACCGGCGCTGTCCCCAGTAGTTTCGCGTTGCCCGCGTTATCGTGACCGTAAAGCCGAACCGATTGAATGGACCCTGCGTCAAACTGGTACTTCGACGTATAGGCATTCAGGCAAAGCAGGTTCGCATTGGGCCAGTCATGCAAGCCCGAGGGATGCCGCTTGGGCACGATGCGTGAGCCAAGCACCACCGGCTGAATCACGTTCGCACCGGGCTCAGCGACAAAGTTGCGCAGTGTGGCGGCATCCGGGCTCCAAATCATCAGTTGAAAAGGCGCTTTCGGATCGGGACGCCAGGGCAGGACCCAGTCGCCGGAAGGCGTTTCGGCGACATCCCCTGCGTATTCTCCGGTGGGAGCAGAAATGAAAACTTCTTGGGCACGAGAGGAAGTAAATCGACTCAGCCCCGAAGAGGAGGCGAACACGATGTCGCCCGAGTTGGTTTCTTTACCCTGATGATGGGCCTTGCCATGGTCGCAGCGGTACGACTCGACCCCGCTGCCGTCGGAAAAGACGGTATAAATCTCAGGCGTCGTCTCGCTTCCCAGCGGATATCCAGCCTCGAACAAAATTCGTCCGTCGCGCAAAACGTCTGTGGGCAGGACGTTCGCAGGGCCATAAGTGAGCGGCAGCGATTTCCCGCCTCCCAGATCCCCCGCTTCGATCACAAATCTTCCTGCATGCTTGCAGGCATACACCAGGCGGTCTTCGGGCAGATAGAAAGGCCGAACGCAGGCCTCAGAACCGGAGGTCACGCGCCGCGCCTCACCGCCCGCCACGGAAACCTCCCAGATTTGCCACGCGTCCTGATTCGTTCGCCTCCCGGCGAACAGAATGTGCTGCCCGTCAAACGATACTGCGGGATCGGCTGAAGCTGCGAATTCAGCAACGAGCGGGCGTTGACCGGTAGAGTCACGCAGAAAGATGGTTGCGCTGGAAGGGAAACGATCTCTGCCTTGCATCCAGGCGAGCGGCTCATAATATGTCGCGACGGTATACAAGAACGCGGTGGAATCGCTCGGTGCGGCCGTCCCGCCATGACCAATCGTCGGCAGAGAAACGATCGACAAGAAGAGCATCGTCAGAGAAACGGCCAGAAGCGTAATTCCGCTCGTCAGGATGGATCGCTGGGGCACTAATCCGTTCCTCCCACGGCGACGAGTCGTGGACGGAATTGCCTGGCCGCTTGCTGAATCTCCAAATATGGTTGAAGGTCATCCATCATCTCGCGAAATTCCCGAAAGGTCAGCGACTGGTTCCCATCGCTCAATGCCTCCTCGGGATGAGGATGCACTTCCACGAGCAGGCCGTCGGCGCCCACCACGGCCGAAGCTCTGGCCAGGGCCGGTACCAGACAACGGATTCCCGCCGCGTGACTGGGATCCACGATCACCGGCAGGTGCGACACGGTCTTCAGCACGGGCACGGCAGCAATGTCCAGTGTGTTGCGTGTTGCAGTTTCAAAAGTCCGAATGCCGCGTTCGCAAAGGACGATCTGCGGATTGCCCGCGAGCGCAATCACCTGCGCCGACCGAAGCAGTTCCTCGAGAGTTGCGGTCATCCCGCGCTTTAGTAGCACCGGACGACCGCATGTGCCGAGCGCTTCCAGCAACGCATAATTCTCCATGCTCCGCGTTCCCACCTGCATGACGTCGGCATATTCGGCGATCAGTTCGACATCTTCCTCGCTCATCACCTCGGTGACGATGGCCAGGCCCGTCTCCTCCCGCGCCTTTCGCAGAAGTTTGAGACCTTCCACGCCCAACCCTTGAAAGGCGTACGGCGAAGAGCGAGGCTTATACGCTCCGCCGCGCAACATTCGGGCGCCGGCCATGGCCACGGCTTCGGCAGTCCGCAGCAACTGGTCCTCGGATTCCACAGCGCAAGGACCAGCCATCACCACGAAATCGTTTCCGCCGATCTCGATGTCGCGCACTTGAACGAGCGTGCGGGAGCCGGTATTTGCGTCGGTTCTTGCGACGAGGTCGAAGCAGGAGAACTGCCCGTTCCATTTCGGATTCATGAGCGTCGTCATTTTAGTAACCTGCGACCGCCGCGGCATTAGCCGGAATCTACTAGCATCACGTCAACGAGCACGCTGAACCGTTCCATGCGAGTCCTAAGTGCTTTGTATCGAAGAGGAAGGAAAATGCTTGTGATTGCAATCACTGTCCAGCGCGACGGCGCGCACAATTCGCGTCGCGCAAGGAATGTGGAGCGACAGGAGTGGAGAAATGGCCGGCCGCGACGTTACATCAGCCTACTTGTTTGCATCTTGTTTCGTGAAGTCCGCAGTTCCAACCTTCACGATAGTGCCGCGAGGCTGAGGCTTGGGTTCTTTGTCTTCTTGCGGCTTGCCGGTCGTGTCCGGCGGAGGTGCGGGCGCCACCAATGGCGCAGGCTTTTCCATCCAAACTCCGTACACCCGGCCACCATATGCCGCCAGGCCGGTGTAATCACCGAAAAAGACGCCGCTGGCTTCGAACGGCTCGTCGGTCCAAGCATGGTTGGCGAAGCTGCGTGCGCCGTCAGTCGAGCGCGCCAGAACCACAATCTGCTTTTTGCCGGTTGGATCGCCTCGGCGATCGTAAAAAAGAACGTCGACCGAACCGTCGGTCGGGTCCACGGCCAGCCACTGAAAAAACTGCTCGGCCCCGTTGTGGACAGGATCGTTGTTCACTCGCACGGCCTCGCTCCAGCGCTCGCCTCCGTCGACTGAAGTCGCGAGGAAAACGTCCAGGTCGCCGTTGCGATAGTCGCTCCAGGTGACGTACAGGCGCTTACTTTTCGGATCGATAGCAATCTGCGGAAAGCCGTTGGCTCTCTGGAGCCCTTCTACTGCAAACATGATGGGCGCCGTGTGAATGATGGCTCGGGCGCGGGAAAAACTCTTCCCGCCATCGCGCGAAATGGCCAGCATGATCTCGTCATCCTGGCTCCAGACAGCATAGAGCGTGCCATCGGGGGCGACTACGCCTGAGAATCCTTCGGCGGCTCCGTTGTCATCTCTCGGCAGGCCCGGATGCGCGTCGATCTCGACCGGCGTCGACCATGTCTTACCGCCATCAGTGGAGCGCCCCAGCATCATCTGTGAGTCCGTTAATCTCCACCGGGTCCAGCCGATATAGAGATTTCCCGCAAAGCGGCTTTTCGTGTTGTCGGCGACGATATAAGGCTTGTCTTCAAACGGAATCCCGGGTGCAGTCGGCTGTTCTGCCACAGGAATGTGATCCGCTTCCCACGTCTTTCCTCCGTCGAGCGAGCGGCGTACAAAGATTCCGTTGCGCGTCGCTCCATGCGCCCAGTAGTTGGTCGTGCCCAGCTTGTCGAAAGCGATATAGCAAATGATGGGGTGTCCTTGATTATCGAAGGCCACAGAGACATCGCCTGAGACGCGATAGTTCTTGGCTTCCACGCCCTCGGCTATCTGCCAGGTACGGCCAGCGTCTTGAGAATATGCGGCGTGCGCGTTGTCCTGAAAAACTGCGACTAGCTGCTGCGGATTCGCCGAATTTACTGCGATCCCTGGTTCGGTGAAAGCCCCCGGCGTGGGGGTAAGTGTGAACACTTGCGCCTGCGGCGCCTTGGGCATGTCCTGACTGCACAAGAGTTGGGGCATGGTTATCCACACTGCACAACTGATCCACAATCCGATTCGGTGAACTGGTCGGTCCAGCGGCATTCGACTCCTCTAGGGTTTGCGATCAGTTAATGTGCGGTTACGCGAGATCTTCAGCACAGAGTGCCGCGCCGCCGGCGATTCCCGCATCTGCCCCATAGTGGGCCATCACCAGCGGGATCTCGGATGCCCGCGGATTCACGCACCAATCCGGAAGCCGGGTCTTGATTTCATCAAAAAACGGCTTAAGCATGGCTGCGACGCCGCCGCCCATCACCAGAACGTCAGGATCCAGCAAATCAACAATATTGCCAAGCCAGGCCGTAAGCAGTTCCACCGTTTCCTGAAGAACCTCTCGCGCCAACGGATCGCCCGCAGCATAAGCCTGCCCAACCATTTCGCTTGTGACAATGGCAACATCTTGGTGCGCCAAGTCGAGAATGCTTGAGGCACGAGAAGGAGCAGCAGAGATCTTGGCTCGAGCCCGCGCTCCGATCGCCGGGCCTGCGGCCAGTATCTCGATGCAGCCGTGCTTGCCGCATCCGCAAACCGGGCCGCGATAATCGATGCTGACGTGCCCGCCCTCGCCGGCCGCTCCCGTGTTGCCGTGGTAGATCTTTCCGTCGAATACGATTCCGGTGCCGATCCCGGTTCCGATGGTCGCATAGAAAACATAACGAAATCCCCGCGCCGCTCCCCAGATAGTTTCCGCCAGCGCCGCAGCGTTCGCATCATTGTCGAGTTTGACCGGCAATTGGTAGTGCTTCGCGACTTCCTCGGCCAGCGGGAAGTTCCGCCAGCAGGGAAGATTGGGCGGATTGAGGACCACGCCGGCCTTGGGATCCAACGGCCCCGGCGCACAAATGCCGATACTCTGCAACCTGCCCTCTGCCGTCGCTGACGACGCCAAAATATCAATCGCATCGGTGACGGCCTGCAGCGCACCCGCGGCCCCGGCGTTGGTTACCATGGGCTTGCGCGCTTGTGCGAGTATCTTGCCCGCGGAGTCGACCAGACCCACCGCAACTTTGGTTCCGCCGATATCGACACCCAGAACCAGGCCTTTCCCCATCGCTGCTTGGGTCATGGCTTCGTCGCCGTCTGGGTTAATGCAGAGTACTGCACCTTGATTGTTTTGATCTCGTATGGTTTGGTGTGCACTGTAACGCCATCGTTCTGTACGGGAAGGCTGCCGATCGTCTTTTCCATCAAGTCCGTCTCAGTTGCCGACTGCGCTCCGGGAGGAATCTGCAGTTGTGCCTCCCCGTCTTTGCCCGCCCATTCATAGAAACGCAGAACCAGCGCGTCCTCGTCCTCAGCTTTCTTGAGTGCGGTGAGGATGATGTTCTCCGACCGGGCCTGCACAAAAGAATGCTCTGGCGCGAGCCCTCCTTCATGCTTTCCGACCGGCATGGAAATCAATTTGTAGTTCAGTTCATAACCACGGCGGATCGTTAAGGCGTCCTTCCAGCCCCCGCCATGCGGGTAGAGCGCGTAGGTGAATTCGTGATGACCTTCGTCGGCGTGAGGATCAGGCCACTCCGGCGACCGGAGCAGCGACAAACGAAGGACGTTGCCCTTCGCGTCGTAACCGTACTTGCAGTCGTTGAGCAGGCTGAACCCGTGCTTCGGGTCCGAGATGTCGGCCCACCGGTATGCCGGCACTTCGAATTGCGCCTGTTCCGCGGGAGTGTTTCGCGTCGTCGGGCGTTCCACCGAACCAAACGGAATTTCGTAGGTTGCCTTGTCGCTGTGCGCGCTCACAGGAAACGCGACTTTTAGCAAGATGTGTTTTTCGTGCCACTCCGCCTGCATCTTCACATCAACCCGCGCGGCCCCTGCGTACAAAATGATGTCGCGTACAAACGTCGAATTCTGGAAATGGTTCTTGACCCGAATGACCGCCCGCAGTGGTCCGCTCTCGACCAGTTTCACCTCATCGGCCTTGTCCAAATCCCAGTGTTGCTTCTCGAAATCCGCATCGATGTTCCAGGCATCCCATTTTTCGGGCTTGTCCACGAAAGTCTGCAACAGATTTCCGCAGGTCGAGTTTTTCGGCCCACCAGTGTCCGTTTCCGCGGGAGCCAGCGCCTCCGTACCGCTACGCTTGTCGAACAAACTGGTCATGCATCCACTCTGCGGATCGATTTTCACGCGGATGAACTCATTCTCCAGCGTGTCGGCGGAGGCCTTGAGCACGGAATGGACTACCGGTGCGCTCGCGGCCGCGCGCACGAAATAAGTCTTGTATCCAAGAGACGGCGTACTCGATAAAAGGAGCAGCCGCGCACGGTGCGTTTCCGGATCGAGTGAGAGTAACTGCGACTCGGCGGCCTTGCCATTTGAATCAACGACCTCTACTTGCTTGGCCGGCGCAGGCAGTTGTGCCTCAACCTCAGTGACCTCCGTGCGTGGCCAGGAGAGCGAATTGAAGATCATGAGCGGCACACCCTCGCCCTGAGTGTTCACGTGCGCCGCAATTTCCCGCAGCGAGCCCATCGCGGCATCGTTCGCGAATCGGTCCACATTCTCCAGATTCCGCTTGGCATCCAGATAATTCACCGCGATCCCCGATCCCGGCATGATGTCGTGGAAATGGTCGAATAACAGATTCTTCCAATACTGCTCCATCCCGTCCTGCGGATAAGCGCGCCCGTAGAGCGAAGCCAACGAAGAAAACTTCTCCGCGTTCAGGACCAGCTCCTCCGCGTGCCGAATTCTGCGCTTGGTCTCTGCCTGCGTAGTCAGCACCCCACGGTGATACTGGAAGTACAGTTCGCCATCCCAGGTGGGAACCTGCATGCTCGGAAGTTTCTTCTCCAGATTGCTAAAGAACTCGCTGGCGAAACTGAACTGCAGCTTCGGAAACACGGTGTCCGGAGCCCTGAGCTGATCGGCATGATCCAGCATGACCCGCGTCGGTCCGCCGCCATGGTCGCCAACGCCGTAAAGGTGCATCATCTCAGGACTGTCGGTGAGCTTCGGCCCGTAGATCGAAGGCATCCAGACCGAGAGGTCGCGGCCCAGTTGATCGGCATCGATGCCACCAGCGTAATCGCGCGGGAAGTATGTGAGCAGGCGGCTGCCGTCCGGCGCCTCCCACCAGAAAAGTTTGTAGGGGAAGGTGGTGAATTCGTGCGCCCAGAGCAGCTTTTGCGTCACGAAATAATCCATTCCCGACTTCTTATAGATCTGCGGAAGCTGATAATTGTAGCCAAACGAATCGGGATTCCACCCGATCTTCACATCCACGCCAAAGTTCTTCTGAAAGTACCGCTTGCCCACCAGAATCTGCCGCACCAGGGATTCGCCGTCCGGCATATTCAGGTCCGGCTCGACCCACATGCCGCCGATGATCTCCCATCTCCCTTCCTTGACACGTTGTTGAATTTCGTGGAACAGGTCGGGATACTTTTCCTGCATCCACTCAAACGTCCGTGCCGACGACATGGTGAACTTGAAGTCCGGATATTCGCGCATCAAGTCGAGCACGCTGCGAAACGTGTTACGCACGACTTCCACGGTTTCGGTCCACGGCCACAGCCACGCCATGTCGATATGCGAATTGCCGACGGCACGAATGGTGAACTGCTGCAGCCAGGGCTTGAGCACCTCGAGTTTGGCATGCGCCGCTTTCAGAGAAGCATCGAACCCGGCTTGATCCCCTCGCTCCAGCGGTGAGAAGTCAATCGCCTTCACCGCCGCATCCAGTTGCTGCTCACGTTGGGCTTTTCCATCCTCATACGCGCCAATCAGCGGCCTCGCAGCGAGAATCTCCATGCGCAGCAATCCCGGATCTGGCCGTGTGTGCGGAGGTTCCACGATGAGTTCGCTGTGAAAGAACTCAGATTGCACATCGTCTCCCGCTACCACCCGCGCCGCCACCAGGAACCTCTGCCCGGGCTGAGCGTTTTCGGACAGCAGGACGGGAAGGATATTGTCGTCGTCCCCGCGATACAGAATCCCTCCGTTCGAAAATACCGTAATCATCAGGCTGCCCGGACTGCCGAAACGCAGATCCAGCAGAACCCGTGCACCCTGCGTGGCGTACCCGTTGATCTTTTCCGGAATCGTGACCCATCGCCGGAACACACGGGTTCCCGTCCAGTGCTCCTCGTTCGCGTGCCCTCCGCCCGGCCCTGACACGTTCTTCACCGTAAAGGTGTCCCAATCGGAGTCACTCAAACCGGGATCTTCCGGGTGGGGCACGTCGGCATGGGAACGCCATTCGGCCTCACCCTGCCTTAACAGCGACTGCAACCGGTCCAGCGTCGGTTTAGAAGGATCCCCCGAACTCTGGGAAAGCCCGAAACTCGAGCACAAAACAGCCATGAGCAAGCGGAGGAGGGCAGAACGCTTCATCGAACAAGCCACCTTTCGAGGAGGATTAAAGATTAAAGTAGCGCCTTAAACAAGCAAACCAAGATATCACTCAGGTCTGGTATAGTCCTAAGTTGTTGATTCTACAGTGCCGTCGCGACGACGGCAGAAACGGCGCGAATTTCTGATTCCTTCTATTCGAATTATTCATCGAAGTCATTACGCAAGTGAGTTGACGGTTTTGGCCACTCAACTTATGATGCATACTCGAATGTCGGATTGCCTCAATCTCGCCGCTATGTGTTGTTGTACTTGTTGTTGTTGTGCATGCGTGTGCACTGGCGCGGGGAGGCTGCTGACCTAAGAATTCTTTCTTAATCCAAGCCCTCATAACCCACCGCCAGACCAACTGGCGGTGGGTTTTTGTTGTATGGCGAATTTTCTATGACGACCACAGCAAAAGAAACGAAAGCGCAGCGCGTCGAGCGTCTCAAGCGCACCCGGAACCCGTGGGAGGGCTTGGACGAAATTCGCCGCTTCGCGCGGGAAGGTTTCGGCTCTATCCCCCCGGAATGGATCGGCACCTATTTCCGCTGGTGGGGCGTTTACACGCAGGGCGACGGCGCCGGCGTAACCGGCGGGCAAGGCGGCGAAGGCCGCGCCCTCCAGCGATTCATGGTGCGCATCCGAATTCCCAACGGCATCGTGAACTCCCGCCAGCTTCGAGCCGTCGCCGACCTCACCCGCCTTCATGCCAACGGAATCGCCGACCTAACCGTTCGTCAGAATATTCAATTGCATTGGGTCACCATTGAATCGCTGCCGGAAGTGCTCGACGGCCTCTGGCAAGTCGGACTGAATACAACCGGAGCATGCGGCGATGTAGTCCGCAACGTCACCGGCTGCCCGGTTGCCGGCGTCGATGCCGATGAAATTTGCGACGCCTCGCCGTTGGTGCTCGAAGCCTCTCGACTGCTGGCGGGAAACGCCGAGTTCTACAACCTGCCGCGCAAATTCAAGATTTCGATCGCGGGATGCCACTCCTGGTGCTCCTACCCCGAGATCAACGACATCGGCCTGACGGCGATCACCCGCATGATCGGCGGCAGGCCTGAAGTTGGCTTCTCGCTGCGTGTTGCTGGCGGACTTTCAACCGAACCTTATCTGGGCGCCCGTCTGAACGCCTTCATTCGCTGGAACCAGGTCGTGCCAGTGATCAAGGGAATTGCGGAATTGTTCCGTGATTCCGACGCACTGCGGGAACACCGGGAGCGCGCCCGCTTGAAGTTTCTGTTCCTGCGCCACGGATGGACGGCCGAGCGTTTCCTCGCCGAATTGCAGGATCGCATCGGGTTCAAGCTCGACCCAGCAGTGGAAGAGCATCCCCCTGACGACGTCTACCGCGATCACATTGGCATTCACGCGCAGAAGCAATCGGGTCTCTCGTACGTTGGCGCGGTCGCTCTGCGGGGACGAATCACAGCCGACCAAATGCGCAGCGCCGCCGATCTTGCCGAACGCTTTGCTGGTGGCGAATTGCGCGCCACCAATATGCAGAACTTGCTTGTCGTAAATGTGCCCACGATCAACGCCGACGCCTTGGCAAAAGAACTCGACGCGATCGGCTTGCGGGTGGGCGGGTCATCATTCGCACGCGGCACCGTAGCCTGCAGCGGCACGGAATTCTGCAAGTTGGCGATTACGGAGACGAAAAGCTTCTCGCGCTGGCTGGTCGAGGAGTTGGAAGAGCGCTTGCCTGGCTTCGATCAGCACCTCAAGCTGCACGTCACCGGTTGCCCCAACAGTTGTGGGCAGCACTGGATCGCCGACATCGGTATTGAAGGCAAAAAGACCAAGGTCCACGACCGGATGGTGGATGCCTACTACTTTTGCGTGGGCGGAGCGCTCGGCCTGCATCAATCTACGGCGCGCCCCGTCGGATATCGCTGCGCGGCGACTGAGGTCCCGGATGCGCTCGAACGTCTCCTTGGCCAGTATCAGGCACTGCGCGAGCCGGGTGAAAATCTGCGCCGGTTTTTTGCCCGCCATAACGATGCGCAATTGCGCGAGTTTCTCGCCGGCCAATTCGTGCCGGCCGCGGCTCGCGATCTGCCCTCCCCGCAGAATCTGTCGCAAGTAGGAGTGATCGGTGACTAACTTGTTTCCCATGTTCCTGAAACTTGAGGGCCGGCAGTGCCTCGTGGTGGGTGCCGGCAAAGTCGGAGAGCCCAAGATCGCGGGCTTGCTCGACACGGGCGCGCGCATCCGGGTAGTCGCCCTCGACGCCAGCCGTGCGGTTCGCGAATGGGCGCTCGCTGGAAGGATCGAACTCGACCTGCGCGCCTTCTCGCCCGATGATCTCGACGCTGCTTTCCTGGCGGTCGTCGCGACCTCCTCACGCAGCCTGAACGACCGCGTCTACCACGAAGCGCAGCGTCGCGGAGTGCTCTGCAACGTAGTGGATGTTCCCGATCTCTGCGACTTCTTCTATCCCGCGGTGGTACGCCGCGGCGATCTGCAGATCGCAGTTTCGACGGCCGGTCAAAGTCCATCGCTGGCCCAGCAGATACGCCAGCAACTAGAAAAGCAATTCGGCCCGGGATACACCGAGTGGGTGGCGGAACTTGGCGAAACGCGAAAGCTAATTCTAGCCAGCGACCTCGACAAGGAACGCAAACTCGACCTGCTCCATTCTCTCGCCAGCCGGGAGGCCTTCGAGGCGGCACTGGCCGAGACGTCCGAACTGGTCGCCGATGGAGAGCGTAAATGAAGGGCAAAGTCTATCTGGTCGGCGCGGGCCCTGGCGATCCGGAGTTGCTTACCCTGAAGGCACTGCGACTGCTGCGCACCGCCGAAGCCGTTTTGCACGATGACCTGGTTGCGCCAGAGATTTTGAATCTCATTCGTCCCACGGCGCAGATGCACAACGTCGGCAAGCGCTGCGGCAAGAAGAAGATTCTGCAAGGCGAGATCAACTTCCTGATGGTCGCGCTCGCCGAGTCCGGAGTGAATGTGGTTCGGCTCAAGAGCGGAGATCCCTTGATCTTCGGCCGGGCGGGCGAAGAAATCGACACCCTGCGCAGGGCCAACGTGCCCTATGAAATCGTACCCGGCGTCACCTCTGCGCTCGGTGCGGCGGCGGTCGCGCAGATACCGCTTACGCATCGCAGGAATTCTTCCGCGGTTGTGTTTATCACCGCTCACCAGGCTGCCGGGAGTAATGAGGCCAACTGGAGCAAGCTGGCCGGCAGCGGTGCGACGCTCGTCATTTATATGCCGGGCCAGAACTACTCCGAAATTGCCGCCAAGCTGACAGCCGCTGGACTCGCGAGCGAAACTCCGTGCGCAATCATTTCCCGGGCCACCACCCGGCATCAGCGTACGCACCGCACCACCATGGCCGATTTAACCCGCGCGCCACAGTTGGCTGCCCCGTCGTTGCTCGTGGTTGGGGAGGTTGCGCGTTTTGCCGATCCGGTGGTCTCTGCCCAGGAATTCGTGGTGCCCACCAAACCGTCGGGAATCGATAGCGGAGCCTACGTCGCATCGTTATCCGATTCATTTCATGAACCAGAAGTCGGGGAACCGGATTTCGGAACCAACGAGGAGACCCTCGCGTGAAAGACCTAGTCAAAGCGCAGATTACTGATGTGCAGAACGCGGCTGACGCATGGAGCCCGCAGCACGCCCTTACCTGGGCGTTCGAGACCTTTGGCAACAGAGTAGCCATTTCCTCGGCCTTCGGCGCCGAGGGGATGGTGCTGATCGACATGGCTTCCCGCGCGCGCCGCGACTTCCGGCTTTTTACCGTCGATACCGAATTCCTGTTCCCCGAGACCTACAATCTAATGGACCGCATTGAAGAGAAATATGGCATCACGATCGAGAAGGTGTATTCGGTCCTGTCACCAGAAGAGCAGGAACGCGAACACGGTTCGGCCCTGTGGACTCGCGATCCCGATCTGTGCTGCAACCTGCGCAAAGTTGAACCGCTTCGCCGCAAACTGGGTGAGCTAGGCGCCTGGATCACCAGTATCCGCCACGATCAGACCTCGGCCCGTGCCGGCGCGCGCAGAATCGAATGGGACGCCAAATTTGGACTGGTAAAGATCAATCCCATTGTGGATTGGACGTCAAAGCAGGTGTGGCGATACATCCACGATCACGACGTGCCCTATAACACTCTTCATGATCAGGATTATCCCAGCATCGGCTGCACCCATTGCACGCGCGCTGTCAGAGCGGGAGAAGATCCGCGCGCCGGGCGTTGGCCGGGTTTCGCCAAGACGGAGTGCGGATTGCACATCATCGCGCCGGCGCCCGACCCGACTTTAGCGCTTGGGTCGAAGTCTGCCGAATTCGACTGACCCATTGCGCATTTAGCCGGCCTGGCAGAACGCGCTGGAAATCCCTCCCCAGTCGCGTGCCGGCTCTACCTGCGGGAAAAAGATTCCGTGGAGCCGCCGTATCGACTCGTCTACTTTCGATTCTTCCACCAGAAACGAGATCGTTCGGTCCGAGGCTGCCTGGCATACCACGCGCACATCCATATCAGACACGGCCGCAAAGACGCGGCTGGCGACCTCGGGTTGTCGTTGAATGTTTTCGCCAACCAGGCAGACCAAAGCCTTGTGATTCTCCCATCGCACCTCTGCCACGCCCTGAAGGTCGGCGGCAATCCCCGGCAAGGGCGCCGTCGAGCCAACCAGCAACCACAGGCGCCCAAGCGACGCCGCCATGACGTCGACCGGACAAGCGTGCTGATCGAACGCCGCATACACCGCGCCGAGCACGTCCGCACCGACTCCGTGCGGCAATTGAATTTCGACCGCCGCGACCTTCCGCTTCGCGGTAATGGCGCTGACCGTGTTGCCCGTTCTCGCCCGCGCCGCGATCTCCGTGCCTTCGCCCTCCGGCCGACGCGCATTTAAAACGTACACGGGAATGTTTTCCCGCATCGCCGGAGCCAGCGTAGCCGGATGCAGCACCTTCGCACCAAAGTGCGCCAACTCCGCCGCCTCATCGAAACTCATTTTGCGGATTATCTGCGCCTCCGGACATACCTTGGGATCAGTAGTCATGATGCCATCGACGTCAGTCCAGATTTCGACGCGCGAAGCGCCCAGTGCAGCTCCCACGATCGCAGCGCTGTAATCGGACCCGCCGCGGCCCAGAGTCGTAGGGACTCCATCGCAGGTGGACGCAATGAACCCGCCCGTCACCGGCACGCTGCCTGACTCCAGCAATGGACTCAGCGCAACCTGCAGCCGCTGATTCGTCACCTCCCATACCGGACTGGCCTGGCCGTGGCGACCGTCGGTGACGATGCAGTTTCGCGCGTCGACATGCGTGGCGCGGACTTCGGCTTCGCAAAGGGCTGCCGTGATCAGCTTGCTGGAGAGGCATTCCCCGAAGCCAAGCAAGTGATCCTGCGCTCGGAGGTCGAGCCGACGCGACGTTTCCAGACCGTGCAACAGCGATTCCAGGCCCTGAAATTCACCGCGCAACTCGCAATCGAGGGGGCCATGAGGGGCGCCGTCTACCAATTCGTCTGCCATCTGCTCGTGACGCACATAAATGTTTCGCACCGTGGCCAGTGCCGAACCGAGATGGCCCGCGGCCGCGGCCTGCCCAGCTTCGAGCAATTGGTCGGTGACCCTTGCCAGAGCGCTGACCACGATCACTGGCTGCGAACCGATTCGGCTCTTAACAATGCCGATCAGCCGGCGTATGGCGTTCGCATCTTCGACCGACGTGCCTCCAAACTTCATCACCACCAAGTCGTCGCCTCGCTCAAATCTGCTTTGTCGCTGTGCTCCGCTCATATTCGTAGAACTCCGTTCTCGATTTCGCGCAAGAAAAAACCCACCGCCAGATCGCTTCTGGCGGTGGGTCCGGTTGAACTTACTTTACGAGTGCTCTACTTCATCCGATCCCGTCCTCCAGAAGACACGTAATTCGTGTCGACATGCCTGTGCCTGTCGATGTAATTCGCTTCGCCTTCTGGATAACGGTTTTCATTGAATGCGTGTACGGAGGTACGGTGACCCGCCTTCAGCGTACTCGACCCGGTTCTCGACTGGAAATCAAAAATTCCGATGCGAGGAATCCAGATTTCCGATGCGGAGAATTGAAAGGGTCAAGAATCTGTTTTTTTCCCAGCACCGGTGATCTGCCGCAAAAGCGCAATGAACGCCGTGGTGGCCACGGAAAGCGTTCGATCACGCCGGTAGGCAAGTCCCAATTCCCGGTACAGTTCCACGTCTTCCAGGTCGATCAGCTTGACCCTGCCAGCATCGACTTCATCGCGTGCAAAAGCTGTGCTGATCAGCGACACGCCGAGATCCGCCGCCACAAAGCTCTTAATCATACCGATGCTGGGCAGTTCCATTCGCACCTGAAGTTCCGCGCTGTAAGGACGAAAGATCTTGTCCAGCAGCCTTCGCGTGTGACCGGTCTTTGGAAAAAGTAACGGATGCTTGACAACCTCGCTCACCGGCACTGCCTTGTGCTTGGCCAGCGGATTCTTTGGGCTGACCATCAACATCAGCTTGTCGCGAAAAATGGGCTGAATCTTCAGGCTTGGCGAGGTGATGGGTAGAGTTAGAACTCCTACCTCTACCTGGCCGTTCTCCAGTTTTTCCACGATTTTGTAGCTGAAATTCCGATAGATGCTGATCTGTACTATGGGATAGCGTCGGCAGTACTCCCCGAAAACCTCGGGCAAAACGTACAGGCACGTCGCTTCGTTAGCGCCAACGCGCAGCGTGCCTCTGGGCGTTCCGCTATGATCGGCGACCGCCACCAACGACTCGTCCCGCAGACTCTTCAGGCGCTCGGCGTACTCGTAGAAAACCTGCCCCGCCGGGGTCAACTTGACCGTCTTTCCCGACCGGTCGAGAAGACGGTCGCCGTACTCCTGCTCCAGTTGCCGGATTTGCGCGCTGACCGCCGATTGCGAGCGAAATACTTTCTCGCCCGCACGCGAGAAACTGCCCTGTCTGGCTACTTCCAGGAACGTGATGAGTTGATCAAAATCCATGGCGTGAGCGAATTATAGCGGACTCAGCCGGGGCCAAGGTTGACTAACCGGCAGCAATCCAACGATGTCGTCCCCGAAAATTCTTATGGTCGGTATCAAAATTCTTGATCGCTCCGCCGTGGGTGAAACCGGCGTGCGAATCCCGGTCACAACTGACGAGTCCAAGGTAATATGACTGCGCGGGCACTATGATTCAGCTCTCGGACATCCAGACCGCCTTAGCCAGAATCCGTTCGGACATCCGGGTCTCGCCATGCACCCAGTCTGAGACCTTCTCCGGCCTTACCAACAATTCCATTTTCCTCAAACTTGACAACCAGCAGCGCACCGGCGCGTTCAAGGAACGTGGAGCGCTGAACAAGTTGCTGACGCTCAAACCGGACGAACGCGCTCGCGGCGTGATCGCGGCATCCGCCGGCAATCACGCTCAGGGAGTCGCCTACCACGCCGGCCGTCACGGTATCAAAGCCCGCATCTTTATGCCGCTTCCCACACCGCTAACCAAAGTCTCGGCAACGCGCGCCTACGGAGCAGAAGTTGTCTTACACGGCACCAATTATGACGAGGCCTACGCGAGAGCGGTCGAGATTGGCGAGCAGGATCGCCTTACTCTGATTCATGCGTTTGACGACGACGCAGTCATCGCGGGGCAGGGGACTCTCGGTCTCGAAATCCTCGAACAACAACCTGACATTCAAGTCGTGGTCGTGCCTATCGGGGGAGGCGGGCTCATCGGAGGAATCGCTTGCGCGGTCAAAGAAACTCATCCCGCGGTGACCGTGTTCGGAGTCCAGCCTGCCCGCATTCCGTCCATGCAAGCCGCGGTGGCCCAAGGCAAGCCCGTTACGCTGGACGCGGCGAAGACGATTGCCGACGGCATTGCTGTGCGCCGAGCCGGAGAACGCACGCTACCCCTCGTCCAAAAATACGTGGACGACATCGTGACCGTGGAGGAAGAAGAAATCGCCAATGCGATTCTGCTTCTTCTGGAACGCGAAAAAACTCTGGCCGAGGGCGCCGGCGCTGCCGCTCTCGCCGCCGTCCTGAATCGCAAATTGCCGCTGGCCGCGAAACGTGTCGCCGTCCTCGTCTGCGGGGGCAACATTGACGTTACCCTACTCGCCCGCATCATCGAGCGCGGTCTGGTGAAGGATGGACGCCTGGTCCGCCTGCGCATTCATCTACCCGATTTTCCCGGCGCACTGCACCGCCTGACCGGAATCCTCGCCGATCACCGCGCCAATATTGTCGAAACCGCTTACGACCGCGCGTACCACGGAGTGAACCTCGGCGATACCGCCATCGACATCACCATGGAAACTCGTGGGCCCGACCACATCGCCGAGTCTTGGCGGCGCTGGTTTCCGCGGGTTACACGCACGAAAGAATTCTGTGAGCGATAGTGCGTGAATAGTCCTCAGGCGTGCGACTCTCAGCCATCGAGGCGTGATACTTCACGAACGTCGGAACGTCATCTTAAGTAGAATACTCGTGCAGCCGAACTCGTTTCGCCGCGAGCTTCTGACTTGACCACAGCCGCCAAAACCACGGGTCTCCGCTACTGGATGCTGCGTGTGCTCCAGGAGTGCGACCACGTGGCTGCCGACTTTGGCGCCGACCCCGTCCACGACTTGCGCGTGTCGCTGCGTCGCTGCCGTTCCCTGGCCGACGGCATGATGGCCATGGATCCCGATCCCGAGTGGAAGGCCATGAAGAAAGCCGGGAAGCGCCTGTTCCAGCGCCTGGGTGACCTGCGCGACATTCAAATCATGATGGAGTGGATCGACCACTTGCATCCCGCAACGATTGTGGCGCGGAGGTCCCCGTCCGCGTTGCCTCCCGAGGCAGAGAAGTCAGGTGGCTCTGCGGACGCTGCCCCCGCAATCGAATTCCCAGGTGATAACGCGCGCGACGCCGCAGCCAAGGCACTGCTCGAAATCCTGCCCCACCGCGAGAGCGAACAGAAACACGAAGCTCGCGCAGCACTTGAGGAATTCGACCGCAAGCAATGGCGCCAGTGGAGTAAGTCCTTGCCGCTGCGGGCGGCTCGAATCCGCCCGGGAAGCCCCGTCTTCAAGCACCTTGCCCTGGAGCGCTGGACCGCCGCGCGCGAACTGCACACCCGCGCTCTGCGCAACCGGTCGCAGGTGGCGTTTCACACCTTGCGCATCGGCATCAAGCGCTTTCGCTACATCGTAGAGAATTTTCTGCCTTCCGAGCACAAAGCGTGGAGCAACGACCTGAAGCACATGCAGGACCTGCTTGGTGAAGTACACGATCTTGACGTGCTCTGGGCCACGGCAGTTTCCTGCCACATCTTTCCGGACGACGCTTCGCGCAAAGCCTGGCACGCCCGCATTGTGGAGGAGCGGACCAAGCGAATCGAAGAGTATCGCCAGAGGATGGTCGGCCCAGATTCACTTTGGAATGATTGGCGCGCTGGCTTGCCGCAAAGCAAGCAGATTCAGGAGATTGCAACCCGCCGCATGAAGTTGTGGGCGAAGGCTCTCGATCCCGATTTCGCGCACTCCGAACGGGTGGCTCGCCTCGCGCTCGAACTCTACGACGGGCTCCGCACCTCAGGATTGCTGGGCCCCCTGCAGGAAGCGACAAATGGCAATGGCACCGATCCGCGCTCGAGTCTATATCTGGCCGCTCTTCTGCACGACGTAGGCAAGGTGAAAGGCAACAAGGGACATCACAAGGTGTCGCAGGAGTTGATCAAGGCCCACGGTACGCCGCTGGGATGGAGCCCTGAGGCAATGCAGCGCGTGGCCATTGTGGCCCGCTTTCACTGTGGCGCACTGCCCGCTTCCGGCCACAAGGCCCTGCGCGATCTGCTTCCCGGCGACCAGAAAATCATCGTGCGCTTGGTGGCGATCCTGCGCCTGGCCAATGCCATGGATGTCGCGCACGACGGCCACATCCGCCGCCTGCAGATTGAAAATGTTTACACTGGAAAAAGGCGGACCAACGGTTTCCTGCGCAAGCCCTCGGCTCTGGGGAAGAACGAAGCGCTGGTCATCGCTGCCGAGGGATACTTGGCGGACAGTCCCACGGCGCAAATGATCGCAGCAGAGCGATATTTGCTGGAGAGTGTCCTGCGTAGACCAGTTGTCGTAAAGCCCTTGAGAGTCGCGACCAGACCAGGAAGCTAGGCAGTTACTGTCCTGCGGCCTGTTTCGCGCGTTACAACGGGAACGCCAATATGACTCATGCCCAACTGGTCGAAAGAGCCGTGCGGTGGCTGCGGGGGTATCGCTGCGGCGTAGTGCTCTCCGAGCAAGCCTGCGTCAGTGGGGAGATGCCGGACGCTATTGGCTGGAAGCGGGCCTGCCATTCAGTCCTCGTCGAATGCAAGATCACGCGCGCGGATTTTCTGGCCGATCGCGCCAAGCCGTTCCGGCTGAAGCCATACAAAGGCGTCGGCAGCGAGCGGTTTTATCTGACTCCGCCGGACCTAGTGCAAATGACGGAACTGCCCACTGGATGGGGATTACTAGAATGTCATCGCGGGCAGGTCCAGATGCTTCAGCCTTCGGCGAAAAATCTACGCTCCGCGGTAGGATTCCGCTACGAGATGAACCTTCTGCTCGCCAGCCTGCGCCGCGTCGAAGTCCGCATCGAACCCCAAAGCATCACCGATTTCCTCAAGTGGAAGAACCGCATGGCGGAATACAACCGCGGAACGCTGCCCGAGGGATTGGATGCCCCGGGAGACGAGTTGAACGAATTCCTGGATCCCGAAGTTTCGCTTTCCGCGGACTAAGCGGTCATCCGGCGAAGAAGTTACAAAAAACCGGGCTGGTTGGCCCGGCTTTTCCTGCGTCGAGTTGGATGCGGTTACATCACAGCACGGCGCGACTGGCGCTGCGGTGCTTTTCTGGCTGGTTTGGACCAATGCCGGTCGCCCGGCTGTGCCTCCGCAGACCAGTCATAGATCGCCCATAAATCGAAGATCTCGAAGAACGACCACACAGACCAAGGGCGGAGTGCAACTTGGGTTCCACGCAACAACTTCAAGCAGAAAGAGTAGCTATACGCGTAAGTAACTGATTTATTTAAGTTAATGATCCAACATAGCGGATCTATCGGGGTACGGTTCTCGCCTATACAGATGGTGCGGTCAGGAAAAGTCTTGCACACTTTGCACCGAAAGTTGTGCTTACATGTCCCGCCGGCCTTCCATGGCCTTGAGCATCGTGATTTCGTCGGTGTATTCGATATCGCTGCCGACTGGGATGCCCATGGCGATGCGGGTCACTTTCACTCCACTGCGCTTGAGTTGCTGCGATAGATAAACGGCGGTGGCCTCGCCCTCGACGGTGGGATTAGTGGCGAGGATCACTTCATCGACGTTACTGGCGTCGACGCGGGAGATGAGGTTCGAGATGCGTAACTGCTCCGGGCCGATGCCGTGGAGCGGCGAGAGGGCTCCGTGCAGAACGTGGAAGACTCCGTTGAAGTGTTTGGTCTTTTCGATCGCGGCGATGTTGGTGGGTTCCTCGACCACGCATACGAGACGCTGGTTGCGCGTAGGGCTGGTGCAGTAGACGCAAGGGTCGACGTCGGTGATGTTGTTGCAGACCGAGCAGAGGCGCAGGCTGGCCTTGACGTCGCGCACAGCCGCCGCCAAAGCCTCAGCGTCTTCATCGCTGGAGCGCAGGATGTGGAAGGCAAGCCGCTGCGCGCTTTTCGCGCCTACGCCGGGAAGCTTCTTCAGTTCGTCAATCAGGCGCGACATGGGTTCGGCAAATTTGGACATGGGACGATTCTCGTAATTCGCGTAAAGGCGTTATAAAAAAAATCAAGAACGTTATCGTAGAGACGTTGCTTGCAACGTCTCTGCCGGCGGCGAGACATAGCAAGCTACGTCTCTACGATTACGGGTTGGATGCGATAGTGTATTCGAAATCGTAGGAATGCTTTCCGTCGGTGATGTTGATGTTCATCTTACCTGCGATTCCCGTCAACTGGCCGGTGCCGGAGTCGGGGACCACGGTGATCGTCAAGTGCGGTACGCCCTGCGTCATGGTCCCGCTGTGCTGCAGAACGAAGCTGCCCGCGCGGCCGCGGAGAGTGCCCGTCACGCGTTCGATCGCCACGTACGCGCCTGAGCCTTTGACGTCGGTCCCGGCGGTCAGCATCTGGCCTTTGCCGGCGGCCTCGAGATCGCCATGGTACTGCTTGTCGAGCGTCATTCGGCCTAGCGCGGCATCGCCGGACTTATCGTCTTGGGGAGTTGTTTTCACCTCGAACGGTCCAGTGGCGTGATTGCTCACGGGTACCTCCTTCTGGTTGGGAAATTGGGATTGCGCGGGCGCTCGACCTGCAGACATCAAGTACAAAGAAATGGCGACGATGGCGCATTGGGAACGAATGGTTTTCATAGTGCGTGACCTCGGGGACCGATGGGATGGTGTCGCCGCTGTTTCAGAGTCCGGGTATACCTAGGCCTCCCAGCATGCCGCCGACGGTGGATTGCATCTGCGCATCGACTTTGCGGGTAGCCTCGTTGATGGCGGCGAGGATCAGATCTTGGAGCATTTCGACGTCCCCTGACTTTACGGCTTCGGGATCGATGCGCAGGCTGAGCAGTTGCTTGCGGCCATCCATTTTGGCGGTCACGGTGCCCCCGCCAGACGTGGCCTCGACCACCGTCTCCTGCATTTTCTTCTGCAGCGACTCGTACTGCGACTTGGCTTTGGACATCAGGTCTTGTAGGTTAAATCCACCCATAGAACCTCACGTTTCAAGGTTTCAAAGTTTCAAAGGTTTCAAGGTCCGACCCTGTTTTGGCGACAATTAGCGATTTCGACGTTGCTTTGAAACCCCGAAACTCGGGCGCCTTGAAACCTTGCATTCATCGCTTTTCTCGATAGTCGATCACGGTGCGAATCTCGGCGCCGAATTTTTCCCTCATTCGTCGAACGACCGGGTCCTGTTCGGCGCGGTTGCGTCCCCCCGGTCCTGGCGTCAGCCCGGACGCGCCGTTGCGTTTGCTTTCCTGCGGCGCTACTGTTGCTCCGGGAACTACTCTCAATTTGGTCGCGCGGCCGAGGACTCCACTGGCCGACGCGATAGCGATCCGCCTGGCCTCTGCACCGAGCGACATATCGACCACTGTCTGCGACTCCGATACCTTAATGACCAGTTCGTTGGATTGGACGCTCCATTCACCGCCAGAAAGCATCGACACGAGGACCCGCTGGTTGTTGTCAGTGAGGGCTTGCAGGACGGCATTTTGCAGGCGTTCGATCTGGGGCGACGGGTCGGATGCCGGCTGCGTCTCCGGCGACGGCTTCTCGATTTCCGCCAATGGCTCAGGCGCCGTCGGTTTGGTGGTTCCGGCAGAGACGTAGCCATCCACTTCGGTACGGTCGGAAACGACCAAATCAGGAGCTAAGTCGAGATGCGGGGCTGGGGCGGTCGCCCCCATGATCACTGGCTCCGGGCCACTGGCTGCGGCGACGATGCGCGGCCCAGGCGCAGGCGGGTTGATAGAAACTTCCTGTCGTGGTGTGCCTTTGCGCGCAGAATCGGCCGCAAACGGGGAAACGTAGTTTGGGCGCGCTGGAGCCTGCTCTGGGCGGCGCGCCTCGGAGCCCGGACCGCTGCTCACGATGGCCGGTCTTGCCGGAGGCCGCTGGGCCGTGGCTGCCGGCGCCACAGCCGCGTCGCTCAGCAACTGCTCGAGCGGCAGCAGCTTTTGCGCGTGGGCCATTTTCAGCAGGCCGAGTTCGAGGTGGAAGCGCTGTTCCTGCTTGTATCCCAACTCGCCATGAGTGCGGAGCATGATCTGCAGGTGACGCGTGAGATCTTCTTCGCCGAACAGGTCGGCGACACGGGCAACCCGTTCGCGCTCTTCGCTGGAGACTTGCAGCAGGGACGACGCTTTCCCGGCGATTTTCGCGACGGTCGCGTTGCGCAGGAAGCGGACCATCTGGCGGGCGAAGTGGGTCGGGCTGTGTCCTTCCCCGATTAAATGGTCGACCTGGCGGAGGATTTCTTCGCTCTTTCCCTCCGATACCGCCTGCATCACCTGTTCAAGAATGTGCGCCGGCGCCGCGCCGACCAGGCTCCGGACCGACTCGGCCGTAATCTTTCCGCTTGATGATGCGATCGCTTGGTCGAGGATCGAGAGGGCGTCGCGCATGGAGCCATCCCCCGCTTCGGCGAGCAGGGCGAGGGCATCGTTGTCAGCCTCGATTTCCTCGCGAGTCACCAGATCGCGCAACTGGCCGACAATGGCGTCGAACTTGACCGCCCGAAAACTGAAATGCTGGCAGCGGGAGCGGATGGTCTGCGGAATGTCTTCGGGCTGCGTGGTCGCGAGCATGAAGACAATATGGTCGGGTGGCTCCTCCAGCGTCTTGAGTAGCGCATTGAAGGCGGCGTCAGTGATCTGGTGCGCCTCGTCGAGGATGTAGATCTTGAAACGGTCGCGGGCAGGACGGTAGCGGGCCGCCTCGCGCAGTTCGCGGATTTCGTCGATGCCGCGGTTGGTGGCGGCGTCGATTTCGATGACGTCGACGGCGTTGCCGGCGCGGATCTCGGTGCACGACTCGCAGACGCCGCAGGGCTCGGGGACCGGCTTGTTCTGCGAGCGGCAGTTGAGCGCCATGGCCAGGATGCGGGCAACCGTGGTTTTACCGATCCCCCGGTGGCCGCTGAAGATATAGCCGTGGGCGCTGCGTCCCTGCTCGATGGCGTTTTGCAGGGTGCGTGTGACGTGCTCCTGTCCGATGACTTCAGAGAACTTCTGCGGACGGTATTTGCGGGCCAGGACGGTGTAACTCATGAGTAGAAGAGACGATTATACGTGATGTAGCAGAGGCGTGACCGCTTCAATACATTACGCGGCGCGCTTGCTAAGATTCGCTGCAAAGCGATAGGCTGGTGCGTCAGCATACGCGGATGCGGCTTGGGAGAAGGCATTCCATCGGGCGCAAAGGAGCTTTTCATGCAACTGAAACTTGCGAAAAAGACAGTGGACGGAATTCTTGTCATGGGTTGCAGCGGGCGGATTGTGTTTGGCGAAGAGTCGTCACTGCTGCGCGAAGAAGTAAAGAAGGTACTGCCAGATAATAAACGGATCGTGCTCAACCTGGGCGAAATCAGCTACATCGATTCGGGCGGCCTGGGTACGCTGGTGGCGCTGCATACCACGGCGCTCGGCGCGGGGGCGTCGATCAAGCTCGCGAACTTGACCAAGCGCGTGGGAGACCTGCTGCAAGTCACCAAACTGCTGACCGTTTTCGACGTGCACGACTCGGAATACAAGGCCCTGGAGTCGTTCCGCTCGGCTGCGTAGCGGTTGCCGTTGCGGTGATCCGAATTTGTGAATTGACGGTGAGGCGAATCAGCGGCATTTCTCGCGCCGGTAACACCGGCAAGGACAAAGCTGGCGTGATGCGTCTTCGAATCGAGCAGGCGATTCGCGCGATTCCTCGCGGCAAAGTCTCCACCTATGGCGCGATCGCGCAGGCGGCCGGATTTCCGGGAGCAGCCCGTCAGGTGGCCGCGACTCTACGCCGCAGCTTTGGATTGCCGTGGCAGCGCGTGTTGGGGGCAGGAGGCGAAATTAAGTTAACGGGTGACTCAGCCATGGAGCAGCGATTCCGCCTCGAGGCCGAGGGCGTGCGCTTCCGCGGGCGCCGCGTCGACATGAAAGCGCACGAGTTCAAGGGGCGCCTCGGAGGAAGGGCGCGTCTGCCGAAAACCTCGTCGAAGAAAAAATCCTAAGAACTCCTGCCTCGGACTCCCTGTGGCGGCCGCCCCTTCAGCGTGCCTGATAATCACTTCTTGAATTGATCGTCAATTTCAACCTGGTATCCAGTGACCATCTTGTTCGTTTCGTTTGCCATTCCGACGACCGCTATCAGTTCTTTGAACATGGCGTCGGTCATACCTTTCTTCTGTGCGGACACGGTGTGTGACGCGATGCAATAGTTGCACTGGTTAGTCACGCTCACGGCTACGTAGACCATCTCCTTGGTCAGAGGGTCGAGGGCGCCGGGGGCCATGATCTGCTTAATGTCCTCCCACGTACGCTTGAGCGTGGCGGGATCATGGGCGATGGCCTTCCAGAAGTTGTTGATCGTGTCTGTCTTCCGCGTGGCCATGATGTCGTCGTAAATGGCGCGGACTTCAGGGCTGGCGTCTTTATATTCGACGAGGCCGAAGATGGACATAGGAGACTCCGCGATTAGGATCAATTCACCACAGAGTCACAAAGGAAGCAAAACCTTGAAAAGATTCCTCTGAGCCTCTGTGTCTCTGTGGTGAAAGGCGCGTTTGAAGTTTCATGCAGGCCGCGGCAACTCGCCGCTCAGCAGCTTTTCCAGCGATGCGGCCGGAACACGCACGCCGACATAAAACTGGCCAAACAAAGCGTAAACCGCGCTGACCTCGTCAAAGCGCATTTCATAGATCAACTTTTTGAATACAAGAGGCTCGTCAGCGAACAGGTCGACGCCCCACTCCCAGTCGTCGAATCCGATCGAACCAGTGATGATCTGCCTGACTTCCCCGGCGTAGCGCCGGCCGACCAGGCCGTGCTCGTTCATCTGCCGGGCGCGCTCTTCGATGGGCAGCGTGTACCAGTTTTTGTCTTCCCCGCGGCGGCGGTCCATCGGGTAGAAACAGGCGTATCGGTTCGGTGGAATCTCGGGGTAAAGGCGCGGGCGCATGGCTTCCTTCTGGCGCGTCACGGTTTCCGCGATCTCGCGCTTCCATTGCTCGGAGTGCGGCTCGATGCCGCGATCGGTCAAGCCTTTGTAGACTTTAACGGTAGACTCGTAAAGGCCAAGTTCGATGATCGACAGATACGAAGTCGTGGGCTCGAGATAATCACTGAGGCGGAGGCCCGCGAGCTTCAACTCCGCCTGATTGAGATCGGCGAACGACTCGCGGAAGTGGATCAGCATCAGATCGCCCTTGTGGCCGATGAGCGAATACAAGGCCGATTGTCCGGCAGCGTTCTTCTCCATGGAAGCCAGAGCCTCGGAGGCCTCTTTCGCGATGGCGGCTTTTTCCGACAAAGGCAGGGCCCGTAAGGCTGGCCAGCGGAATCGCATCATCTGATGCAAGACACTATAGCCTTCGGTCGTGAGCGGGACGGCAGGAATTTCGGTTGCGGCCTGCGGGCGAGGTTGGTGCGTGGTGGTCATGAAGGCCTCTTTCAACGCGGTTCTAACCCGTACAAACTGCTATTGTACCCGGAGCGCGGGCACGGCTTCCGCTCGGCAGGCCGTTGCCCGCAACGTCACTACGATATAACTGATTCTATGCGAAGAGCACCGCAAGTCATCAGTGGTCTCCTGCTGCTGGCTGTGCCTCTCTTGGCGCAGGATAGGCGGTTGTGGGTACTGCGTGCCCCGGGGGAGATGGTGGAGTACGATCCGTCAACGTTCGCCGCGAAGCAAACTGTAAAAGTTCCAGCCGAGGCCGTGCAAGCGCCGCGAAGCGTTTCCGTAAACCGCATGGGTCAGATTCTGCTTTCCTCCTCGGTCTCGCTGCCTTTGGCCGACAGCGACGTCGAGGCTCCGCATAAGGTTTGGTTCTGGAACGGTCGCGTCGCCGCCACATTCGATCTCGGTGTGAAGCGTGAGAACGCCACCACGGGGTCGAATCAGGCAGTCACGGAGTTGGCTCCCGAGGTACACCTTGCCGCCGACGGTGGACATCTGTTCTGGTTTGCGAATCAGGAGCGGCGACTCGTGCGGGAGGGCGTCGACCTTTCGGTCACGACGGCCTGGCAGGCTTGGCAAACAGATTTGAACGCGGCAGGGCGCGAGGACCTCGCGACGTCAAAACTGCCGGATTGCCGGTGCCCGACCGGAGCGTGCGAGGAAAGTTGTCCCTACGGCGTAGTTTGGGCGCCGGACGGTGGAGTAGGGACGTTCTTTCTGATGACCCAGTTTGTGGCTGGAAAGGACGAGCCTGCCTACAAGGCGAGCACGCGCTACCAGCAGGAGGGCGGAAAGTGGACTGCTGGTCCGCTGCCCGAGCCCCTGCGACGCGTGCTGGACGCCGCTCCGGGAGGCGACGTGATTGTCGAGGCGATCCCGGACACTGCGTGTTGCGGCTGGTTGAATCAAAGCAATGATCAGACGCTCGTAGTGGCGAGCGGCAAGGCGCGAGCAATCTTTGACGAGCAGGCCACGTACAAGAATCAGGACTACGACGTGAGCTTCTACACCTCCAATGCTCGATTGTCGCCGCAGGTAGCGATGGTGGCGATGACGATTACTGCGACGGCGCAGCCGAACCAGCCGATTCAGTTGGCAGAGGAAGGCCAGGCGAATCCCGAAGAATCCAAACAGATTCACAAGGCGCTGGTGGAGTTGCCGGCCGTGGAAGTGAAGAGCCTGGACGAATCTTCGCGCCGCGTCGCGTTTCTGCCTCACACCACCCTGGTGGGATGGATCAGCGAGAAGGAATTGCTCCTCGTAGAGGATCACATACTTGTGGTCTACAATCTGGCGACCAGTGCGCGACGGAAGTCGACGGTGCGGGTGGAGGATGCGGCGCGGGTGTTCCTACGGTAGAACCTTCCTGCCCTTCTGCTGCCCGGCGCGGTAGATCATCCAGCCGAGGAAATTAGCACCAACGACGAAGCCAGCCACTTTCAGCGAATATCCCAACTTGCTCGCGACCGGAATCAGGGGTTGCACTGAGAGCACGACAAACAGAAGAGTCACTAGGAACCCGGATGCAGCCCCCAAGCGGAGCCAACCACCGGGGCGAAGTCCCTTCTCTTTCGCCGAGAACAGGGGGATCGCGAACTTGGCAAGGTAGGCGAGACCATAGAAGGTCCAAGCCCAGATTTGCAACAAGACAAATGACTCCTGACTGCCGGTCCCGATGAGTACCGCGATGCTGGCTGCGAGCGCCACTCCACCCATGAAAAGGATCGAATTGACCGGCGTACGGTACTTGGGATGGAGACGCGTAAACCACTGGGGCAGCAGGTGATCCCACCCCGCGACCAGCGGCAGGCGCGTATTCCCGGAAAAATAAAGGGTGTAGCAGCAAAGATAGTTCAGAAGCAGCAACAGAATCGCGATGGAAACGATTGGGGTAGCCAGGCCGAAAACGGCAAATCCGCGGCTGAGGGCCTGAGGGATGGGCCCGATTACGTCAACTGCTTCGGGCGAGACGAAGGCGAGAATGCCACTCGTCCCAAGGATATAGAGCAGAGCAATAATGGGCGCGGTGAAAAGGATGGAGCGAGCGAGGTTCCGTCCGGGATTGCGGGATTCTCCCGCAAAAACGGCGACGTACTCGAAACCGGACAATGCCCCGAACGTCATCTTGCTGAAGACGCTTAGGCTGAACAAAGTCATCGGCGGCAAAACCAACGGGAGTGGGTGATACGCCCGCAGATGTCCGCCCCACACATGGATATAGGGTAAGACGATGAGGACTGCCAGAATAAGAACGGTAAAAATGCTTCCGGCATTGCTTACCCATTTTCCGACGCTCAAGCCAAGGCGAGCGATCACCATCATGACTGCGATAAGTGTGATGGCAGCGGCGATGAGGGCCGCTGGACTCGATGCGATCGAGGCAGCACGAGGCACTGCGTAGGAGATGTACGTGGTCGTTACCAGCGCGACCTGAGAAACCTGGACTGTCGTGTTGAGCCAGAAGTTCCACGCGACGAGGAATCCGACGCGGTCGCTAAAGGCAAGTCTGGCCCATTCATAGAGGCCGCCTTCCAGGGGCATCAACCGATTGAGATGAGCGACTACGAGAGCGTGTGGGATGAAGAATAGAAGGATCGCGAGCAGCCATAGAACGACGTGAGAAGGACCCGCTTTTACAGCCGTCCCGTAAAACTCGGGAACGATCACGATGAGAATCTGGGCCAGAATGAGATCGCCCATCCCCAACTCTCTACGCAGGACGGCGCTATGGGCCTGGATTTCGGCCTCGGCTTTCAGCAGGGACGGATTGTTTGCCGCCGTCACATTAATGGCTAGGTGAGTGGGCCTAGCATTTTATTTCTTCCCCGTCGGCTTCAGCAGCAGGTCCTGGTAGTCGAAGCTGAAGTCGGCCAGAGGCGAAACCGCGGCCATCCGGGCGCTGTCGATGCTCCCGTCAGGTTTCAGCGAAAACGTGACAAAAGCGTCTTCGATCGTGCGCGTTCGCCAGTGAGCTCTAAATGTGTCGTACTGCCAATGCTGAAGGTCGCCGGTCATGGTGGGCGTGTGGTCGAAGCTGATGACCAAGCCGCCGTTTTCCAGGCGAATCGTGATCGGGCCGTACCACGCGTCGTTGTATGCCCCAGAATATTTTTCGAGCGGCAGGGAAGGCTTGGAGTCTGCGGCGCGCGAGCCCTCGGCTTTCTTCATGGTGTCGGCGGCTTCTTTTTCGCGGGTATCTTTCAGCGTCTTGAAATTCGCGATCCAATCGGTGGCCGGCAAATGGAAGTAGTAGTCGAGCACGTGGTACAGAATTGAATCGAAGGCGCCACCCTCCTCCGCGTTCGTGAGCACAACCACGCCGAGATTTTCTTCCGGCACCAGCATGACGCGCGAGACGAAGCCGGAGAGTCCTCCCGTATGGCCGACCAGCTTTCGGCCGTGATAGTCACGCAGTCCCCAACCGAGAGCGTAGTCGGCGAAATTGGCCTTGAGCCCTGGCAGGGATGGCGGAGGATCGTTGGTCGGAACGATCGTCTGCGACGTCCACATTTCTTTCGAGCGCTGCTCGGTGAACAGACGGCCGTCGCGGTCGGGGAACTTGCCGCGGTTCAGTTGCAATTGCACCCACTTGGTCATGTCAGCGGCGCATGAATTAATCGAGCCCGCCGGACCCGCGTTGTCGAGGGTTTCGAACGGGACAACCTGCAGCTTGCCGTCGACTTGTGAATGCGGAAAGGCGTAGTCGTCGCCGGACTTGTAGGCGGCCGTGCTGACGTTGGAGTGGTTCATTCCCAGCGACGCAAAGATGTGCTGGCGGACGTATTCATCCCACGAAGTCCCGGTCACGGCGGGAATGATTTGTCCGGCCGTCATGTAGAGCAGGTTGTCGTACGCGTAATGACTGCGGAAGCTGGAGGCAGGCTTCATAAAACGCAGCTTGTAAATGATTTCTTCGCGCGTGTAGGTGGTATGCGGCCAGAACAACAGATCGCCCTCGCCGAGTCCCATGCCGCTGCGGTGTGTTAGAAGATCACGGACCGTCATCTCATGAGAAACGTAGGGGTCGTACATGACGAAGCCGGGCAGTCGCTGGTAAACGGGATCGTCCCACGAGAGCTTGCCTTCGTCGATCAGAGTGGCGAGCGCCGCGGTAGTGAAGGCCTTGGTGTTCGATCCGATACCGAACATGGTGAACTCATCGACCGGAATGGGATCGCCGAGTTTGCGGACGCCATATCCCTTCGCCACAAGAATCTTGCCGTCTTTCACGATCGCGACGGCCACTCCCGGGACATCGAAGGTCTTCATGGAAGCCGCCACATAGGTGTCAAGGTCCGCGGGAGCCGCAATGGCGGCCGCCGGCGCCGATTGTCCCCAGACGGAAATCATGAGATTCAAAGCAACGAACGCGATGGCGAATTGCTGCGGGAACCTGAGCTGCATGGGGGTCTCCAGCATGAGGCGGTAACAGGAATTGTGACCGGGAGATTAGAACACAGACGGGCGAGATTCTCCGATATCGGAGGAAAGAGAACCCGGAGCCAAGGCCATGCCGGGCTCCACTCCGGGCCAGCAGTCTTCAATTCATGCGATTCGAGACCACGGCAGTGATGTAGTCGAGCAACTGATCTGCATCGAGCTCGGACTCCAGCAGATCTTCCATTTGAGCGGGCGTCAAACCCATTCTGGTTGCAGCCTGTTCCAGTATTTCATCGGCAGAATAGGTGAGTCCCTGATCGTTGAAAATCATTTCAAGCTCCTCCATTGGAGGAGGAACAGAGTCGACGTTTTGAGATTCCAGTGCGACATGTGTGCTCTCTTTTTGCCAGAGTTGGTGGCAGGCGTCAATGGAACTAAAGTTGTAGATCGCCGGGCGGAGTCGGCGGGAACCACGTGAGTTAACAGATTGTCGCGGGCTGCGGCCCGCTGTACAAACGCTCTGCCTTCGTATACAAACGCTGCAAGCAGGTTGCGGCGCGTCATTTTGGGGGATTCAAGCCTTTGTACCTCAGGCCCAAAACACTCGACGAGGCAGTTTCGTTGCTGGCCTCCACAGGGGGACAGATTTTGGCCGGAGGGACGGATTTCTATCCGGCTCTCGGCGACCGGCAGCCTGTCGGGCGGGTCATCGACATCACGCTACTCCAAGAAATTCGAGGGGTCTCCTTCCTGCCCGATTCGCTCCGCATCGGCGGCCTGACTACCTGGACCGATATCCTTCGAACGCCCCTACCCTGTTGTTTCGATGCCCTGAAGGGGGCAGCGCTAGAAGTGGGATCGGTGCAGATTCAGAACCGTGGCACCGTGGCGGGAAACCTGTGTAACGCGTCACCGGCGGCCGATGGCGTTCCGCCACTGCTCGCGCTGGATGCTGAGGTCGAGTTGGTCTCTGCCGCCGGACGACGTCGCATGCCCCTGGGCCAATTCATTACCGGGAATCGCCGGACGTTGCGACGGCCTGAAGAAATTCTGGCAGCGGTGATCGTACCGCGGCGCATGGATCATGCCGCTTCGGCATTCTTGAAGCTGGGGGCGCGGCGGTATCTGGTCATATCCATCTCCATGGTTGCGGCAGTAGTGCAAGCGGAGGCGGGTCGTGTCGCGGAGGCGCACATTGCGGTCGGATCGTGCTCGGCATCTGCCCGGCGGCTTGCTGAACTGGAACATGATCTCGTTGGCCGTCCCGCTCAAACGGGAATGGGTGTTTTCGTCAAGGCGGAACACCTTGCGCCGCTGTCTCCAATTGATGATGTTCGTGCCACGGGCGAGTATCGCCGCGATGCTTCGCTGACGTTAGTGCGCCGCGCCCTCGAAGCCTGCGTGGGAGCCCGCTGAGATGGCGACTACGCAGAAACTATCGGCTGAGGCCGCTTCCGAACTGATCTCGTTCTCCGTGAATGGGCGTGCGGCCAAAATTGCGGCGCCTGGAACCCGGCGGCTCTCGCGTGTGTTGCGCGACGACCTCGGACTCACCGGAACGAAAGTGGGCTGCGATGCCGGTGACTGCGGGGCCTGCACCGTCCTGCTCGATGGCGAGCCGGTTTGCGCATGCTTGACGGCTGTCGGGCAGGTTGCAGGATGCGCGATTACCACGGTCGAGGGGTTAGCCTTGCGCGGGCCGCTGCACGACCAGCTGCAACAATCCTTTCTCAGCCAGGGCGCGGCACAGTGCGGAGCCTGCACGCCCGGGATGCTGGTGGCGGCAACTGCGCTGCTGGAGACGAATTCGTCTCCTGACGAAGGCGACGTCATGGATGCGCTCGGCGGCGTGCTCTGCCGCTGCACGGGATATCGGAAGATTATCAGTGCAGTAATAGAAGCGGGGGCGAGTGTCGTGCCCGCGTCGCCCCCCGCAGGTGCAGCGGTGGGTGCTCGTCTTGTGCGCCTCGACGGCCAGAGGAAAGTCGACGGCACGGAAATCTTCGGGGCCGACGAAACCTGCGCAGGCGCGCTGGGAGTGTGTGTGATTCGCTCTCCACATCACCGAGCGCGATTTAAGTTCGGCGACCTCGATCAGTTTACGGCGGCACATCCGGGCGTGATACTGATCCTGACCGCTAGAGACATCCCCGGCGTCGATTGTTACGGCGTGATTCCCAAGTATGCGGATCAGCCAGTGTTCGCGCACCGAGAAGCGCGTCATCGTGGTGAAGCCGTGGCCGCGGTGGTCGGCGAGCCGGAGGTGCTGGAGGCGCTCGATATCGCGGACTTCCCGATTCGTTGGGAAGAGTTGCCGCCGTTGAAGACGATGGACGAGGCGCTCGCTGCGGATGCGCCTCGCATCCATGCGCACCGCGAGGAAAATGTGCTGGTGCGCGGACGAGTCGTGTGCGGCGATGTGGAGAACGCACTCGCGCGCGCGGACCTCGTGGTCGAAGGCGAGTACGAGACTGGCTTCGTCGAGCATGCTTATATTGAGCCGGAAGCGGGGTTCGCGCGCCGTGTCGGCGACGGCATCGAGATTCAGGCCTGCACTCAGTCCCCATACATGGATCGCGCCGACATCGCGAAGATTCTCGGGATTGCACCGGAGAAAGTTCGAATCATTCCGACCGCCGTGGGCGGCGGGTTTGGATCGAAACTCGATCTATCCGTGCAGCCGTTCGTGGCGCTGGCCGCATGGAAGTTGGGCCAACCGGTGCGTATGGTGTATTCGAGGAGTGAATCGATGGTATCGACCACGAAGCGGCATCCGGCCCGCATGCGCCTACGCGCGGGCGCCACTCGCGATGGCAAACTGACTGCGCTCGACTTTTCCGCCGACTTCAACACCGGCGCCTATTCCTCCTGGGGCCCCACCGTTGCGGGACGCGTGCCAGTTCACGCCTCGGGACCGTACCGGGTGCCGAACTATCGCGCTACCACCCGCGCGGTCCACACCAACATCGTTCCGGCCGGAGCTTTTCGCGGGTTCGGTGTGCCCCAGGCAGCGATCGCTCAGGAGCAGTTGTACGACGACCTCGCCGACAAAGTCGGAATGGACCGGCTCGAGTTTCGCATTCTGAATGCGCTCGACAATCACACCCCCACCGTTACCGGGCAAGTTTTGGGCGAAGGCGTGGGCATTCGTGCCTGCCTTGAAGCGCTCCGACCCGCTTGGAAGGCTGCCCGTGCGCAGGCGTCGGAGTTTAATGAAAACTCGGCCAGACCTCTGCGCCGCGGAGTTGGAGTCGCAGGCATGTGGTATGGGTGCGGAAATACATCACTGCCGAATCCGTCGACGGTGCGCATCGGTCTAAAGCGCGATGGCCGCATCGCCCTGCACCAGGGCGCGGTGGATATCGGTCAGGGATCGAACACCATCGTGACGCAGATTTGCGCGGATGCTCTGGGCGCGCCCGTCGCGCGGTTTGACCTTGTTTCGGGAGATACCTCGATTACCCCGGATTGCGGCAAGACATCGGCTTCACGGCAGACATTTGTCACCGGCAAGGCGGCGCACATGGCGGGAACAAAGTTGCGTAGCGAGATTCTGAAATTGGCAGGCGCGTGCAACTGCGCCGCGCTTAACTTCGCCGATGGATTCGTAAGAGTGGCCGACAACGGCAAGAAGACCACCCTTAGTCTGGCAGAGTTGCTCCTTGACGAGCACGGATATGTCATCACTTGCGAGTCCACATTTGATCCCCCGATCACGCCGCTGGATGAGAACGGGCAGGGAACTCCCTATGCCGTATTCGGGTTCGGCGCACACATGGCGGAGATCGAAGTTGATATCGAACTGGGCACAGTGCGCGTGCTCAAAGTGACCGCGGCGCACGATGTCGGGCGCGCCATCAATCCAACATTGATCGAAGGCCAGATCGAGGGCGGCGTCGCGCAGGGTTTGGGAATGGCGCTCATGGAAGAATTCTTTCCTGGCAAGGGCGAGAATTTGCACGACTACCTGATCCCGTCGGCCGGGGATGTTCCTCCCGTGGAGTCGATTCTGATCGAGGAACCGTCTTCGATTGGTCCGTTCGGCGCGAAAGGAATCGGCGAACAGGCCGTAATTCCAACCGCCCCCGCCATTCTTAACGCGATTCATGACGCAACTGGCGTGCGCATCCATCGAGTTCCGGCGACGCCCGATCGCGTGCGCGCAGCGATTCTCGCCAAAGACAGCAGAGGTGTACGTGGCTGACGACGCACTCCGCTGCGATGCCTGTCCGGTACTCTGCTACATCAAGCCCGGGCGGACGGGCGCGTGCGATCGCTACGGCAATCACGATGGCAAACTGGTGCGGCTCGATCCCCACGTGGTGCTCGATCGCACTCTGGAGCGCGGCGAGTCGGTGGTTCCATTTCTCGAACGCAGCCGCGACTGGGACGGAACACTGGTCAGCCACGGCGAAACTTTTGTGACTGCCATTGGCGCGGGCACGACCTATCCCGACTACAAGCCGGCGCCGTTCATCATTTCGTCACAGGTCCAGGGCGTGGACATGGTGACGGTGGTGACGGAGGGAATTTTCAGCTACTGCGGCGTCAAGGTGAAGATCGACACCGATCGGCATCTGGGCGAGGAATGCAGTACGGTGCGGGCGCAAGGCGAAGCCGTGGGCCATGTCACGACCAGCGAGTACGGATCACAAATGCTCTCGCTCGGCGGTGTGCGCCATTTGACCGGCGGCAGCCGCCATGAAGGGACAGCTACCTGCGACACGCTCCTGAACCTTTGCAACGGCAACGCGGTCGAATTGAAAGTTGATGATGGCGCCAAAGTTGTGGTGCAAGCGGGTTGTCCCCCGATTGTCGATAGAGTCCAGGAAGAGCGCATGCGCGTCGGCTGCGGCTCGGCGACGATCGGAATGTTCGCCAAACAGTGGTTCGGCAACGTCGATGACGTCGTGGTGGTCGACGATCACATCACGGGCGTGCTGTCGGAACATCAGGCGGGAAAATTGCTGGGCGTGCCAGAAACCGGGATCAAATTGAAAGGAAGACGATCCACGCCAGGAAGATATTTTCAGGTCGCGGAGCCCGGGACGTCGTGGGGCGGCACCAATCTCGACGATCCGCTCTCGATTCTGGGAAAGTTTAACGCCAAAAAGGCTTGGCCTGGGCTGCGGTTGCTGATGGTGAGCACGACCGGCGAGCACTGCGCCTACTTCGAACTGGATGCGAACCTCAAGCCCCGCGAAACCGAGTTGCCCGCGAGCCTGCAGGGATCGGTGGCGCGCATCCGGGAGAACTGCGAACCTGCGCTGTGCACGGTACTTTTCATGGGTGGCGCAGGAGGATCGTTGCGCGCGGGCGTGACCGAGAACCCGGTAAAACTGACGCACTCGGTGCGCGACGCGTTGACCCGCGTAACCTGCGGCGGCGCACCGGTGTATGTTTGGCCCGGCGGCGGGATTACCTTCATGGCCGACGTCACGCGAATGCCGCGCAATGCTTTCGGATACGTCCCGACACCGGCGCTGGTGGCTCCGATCGAATTCACACTGAAACTGACCGACTATGCGGCATTGGGAGGATACGTCGATAATGTGCGCCCTCTTAGCTCGATTTCGACGCAGGGTGAGGGCCGAAAGCGATTGACTGCTCGCACGGATAATCCATGGCCAATTGAGCCGCACGGGGAAGGCGAGAAGAATAAGATTTAGAGTGCCACTTGTCGCAATGAAGGTCCGAGCGCAAATTCGCTTATTGCCAGATGGAAGTAGACTTCATCTGCACGATGGACCGATCGATCTGATCGCGGAGGCCTTCGGAAGGCCACGCGCCGTCGAGAGCGCGTACCGGGCCGCGGCCGCAAGGTTCGTCACGGTACTCGATGAACTGTGCAGCGAGCTTGGATTCTTACGGCAGCCGTGCGCTCCGGAGGCGTCCTGGCCGCGGGGTTCGGTCACGCGTCGGATGGTTGCCGCGGTGATGCCGTATGCTTCGCACCACTTCATCACGCCCATGGCGGCGGTCGCAGGCGCCGTGGCGGAAGAAATTCTGGAACACATGATCATGGCGGCGGATCTTTCTCGCGTCTATGTGAATGATGGGGGAGATATCGCCCTCCACTTGAGCCCAGGCGAGAAGTTCGTAGTCGGAATGGTCGAGCGGCCGGATCGTCCGTCGTTGTTCGGTACCACGACGTTGAAGGGGGATGATCCGGTGCGCGGCATTGCGACCAGCGGATGGAGCGGGCGCAGCTTTTCCTTGGGAATTGCGGATGCGGTCACCGTGCTCGCCGATCGCGCGGCCGCGGCCGATGCGGCGGCAACAATCATCGCCAACTCGGTCGACCTTCCCGGGCACCCCGCGATTGTTCGGGTTCCGGCTCGCGAACTTACACCCGACAGCGACCTTGGAGAACAGCCGGTGACGCAGGCGGTGGGCAGTTTAACCGCGGGAGAAGTGGATCAGGCTTTGACCGCCGGCACGCGCACCGCCGAACGATTGTTGAGAATGGGTTTGATCCGGTCTGCCGCACTCTGTCTGCAAGAAGAAGTGAGTGTCGTTGGAGAAATTGGAGAGCCGAAAATAATTGCGGATCGAGTGCGAGACGGGAGCGTGGTGCATGCCTGAGGTGGTCATCAGAAAAAAACTTATCTGCGTGGAGGAAATCTTTCACGAGGGAGGCCCGGTCGCAGACAAGCCATTGCGACGCGCGGTAGCGCTCGCTGTAATCCGAAATCCTTTTGCCGGATCATATATTGCCAACATCGAAGGCTTCATGGACGATCTCAAGCCTCTGGGGCTGGAGATGGCGCGGGCGCTGATCGCGGCCCTCGGCGGCGAGACCAGAGTCGTCGAGGGTTACGGCAAGGGCGCCATTGTGGGCTCGGCGGGAGAGATCGAACACGGAGCCCTGTGGCATGTGCCGGGAGGATACGCCATGCGTGAGGTGCTGGGCGGAGCCAAAGCGATCGTCGCCTCGACCAAGAAAGTCGGCGGCCCCGGAACTCGGCTCGATGTGCCTATCACGCACATCAACGCGTCGTACGTGCGCAGCCACTTTGATGCTATGGAGGCGGGCATCAACGATGCTCCGCGGGCCGATGAGATTCTGCTGGCTCTGGTGATGACGACCGGCGCACGCGTGCATGCCCGTGTTGGCGGGCTCAAGGCATCGGAAGTCAAGGGCGAAGACGGGCTGCGCTGAGGGCGAAGAATGAAAGCAAAAATCCGCAAGATCGCAACCTTTGTAGAAGAAACACAGCGCGAGATGGAGCGTAAGATTTCTCCGCCCACGCGCAAAGCGGCAGCTGTAGCCGTGATCGAGAACCCTTGCGCCGGGAAGTATGTCGAGGATCTGTCCGAGTTGATGGCCATTGGCGAAGAACTGGGTGAGTTGCTCACCGCGCGCGCGGTCGCTGCGCTGGGAATTTCGGGCCCGTCGGCAGAGAGCTACGGCAAAGCGGCAGCCGTTGGCGAGAACGGAGAACTGGAACACGCGGCGGCAATTCTTCATCCCAAGCTTGGAACACCGGTGCGCCGGGTGCTGGGAAAGGGGGCAGCGTTGATTCCGTCGTCGAAAAAACGCGGCGGCCTGGGCGTGGTGCTCGACATCCCCCTGGGCCACAAGGACGCGGCGTTTGTGCGAAGCCACTTCGACGGCATGGAAGTGCGCTTGAACGACGCGCCGCGCGCCGAATGAAATCATGGTGGCAGTTGCGGTGACCGACAGCGGTCGTCCTCTGGCCCGGGTTGGCGGGTTGACCAAGGATCAGATCAAAGGCGAAGACGGACTCCGCTAGCGTTCGAGATCAGTGAGATTCCGGGGCGCGCATCAAGAAAGAAAAGCCGTCCACCTTGTATAAGACCTTGCCGGGGGAATCTGGCGAGGCAGACACTTTTCCAGCGCGCACGGCATCGAATGCAGCCACCAGTCGCGGAAGCACGCTGGGTGATGCGACGGGAATGTTGTGGGCACCCAGAACTAATTTGGTCTGTGTTGCGAGGGCTGCCAACTGCCGAATGGACGCGGAGTATGCGTCGAGGTCGGTTTCCGGGCGGAAGAGCCAGATCGGGGCGGGATAGTAAGTGTCCCCAGTGAAGAGCAGACCGTTAGCGCGATCGATGAGTGAAATGGCGTCGGGAGTGTGGCCGGGCGTGGCGATGACTTCCAGAGTGCGGCCGCCCAGATCGAATCGCTCCCCGTCGTGCGTGTAGGCCGCGATCTTCCAGGGACGGGTCGCGTAGTCTTTCGAGTCAAATTCCTTAGGCAGTGTTCCGCAAATCTGGTCGGGTGTGATTTCGGCTTGTGCGCCTTCGCGCGATCCTAACGCGTTCTTGCGTGTGAAGTCCGTGTTCATGCCATAGACGGTGGTGAATTGCCAGTTGCCGCCCACGTGATCGTCGTGAGTGTGGGAATTCAGCACGATGATGGGCAGCTTGGTGAGTTCCGCTGTGACTTTCTTGATGTCGCTAATGCCCATGCCGGTGTCGAACAGCAGGGCCTGTTTCTGGCCGACGATGAGATACCCGATCGTCTCTTCGGCCTGGTGCGGTTCGTAGATGGCGAAGACGTCGTGTGCGGGTTTGTAGACTTCGAACCACGGATCGCTGACGCGCACACGCTCAAGAGTCTTGTACTCCGGGCGAGGCAAGGCACGGCACCAGCCCGGAAACGGTCCTTGCGCGAGCAGTGACGCCGACAGCGTCGTGAACCACATCGTGAGAATGAGTGCCGGTCTATGCACGTACAACCTCCGGGACCCGCGTCGCAGGCGGCGTGTTGCGGCTGCGCTGGATGCTGACCGTCCCATCTATGATGACCATGCCGACTCCGGGCAGATCTCCCTTCTGAATACTATCCAGCAGATTTTTGCCCGATGATTGCTGGGCCGTGTCGAGAAAGACGACGCTGGCTTCGCGCCCAGGGGCAATCAGCCCACAGTTGAGGCTGCGCATCTTGGCCGTGTTACCAGTGGCGAGGCAGATCGCCACTTCTGCCGGAATTTCGCCCAATGAAGACAACATCGAAATCATGCGGAGTATGCCGAGCGGCTGGACTCCCGAGCCTGCTGGCGAATCCGTCCCGAGAATTACTCGATGCAATTGCTTCAATTCTTTCGCAGTCCGCAACGCAAGCAATCCGGCGCGTTCATTTCCGTTATGAACAATTTCGAGAGCGCGAGCGGAATGCTCACACAACTCGACGATCTGATCGTCGGGAAGGGCCGTGTGACCTCCGTTGACGTGGCCGATCACGTCGGCGTCGGTTTCGAGAACCATGTCCTTGTCGATGAGGCTAGAGCCCGGAATCGAAGGGCCGCCGGTGTGAATCGTGCTCTGGATGCCGTATTTGCGGGCCCATGCAACCATGCGGCGCCCGGTGGTCCCGTCCCTTACGCTGCCCAGCCCGACCTCGCCTAGGAACTTCACGCCCGCGGCGGCAAGTTCCTTGAAGTCATCTTCCACCATACCTTGTTCCAGCACCGGCGCACCTCCGTAGACTTTCACGCCTCCGGGACGAAATGCGTGGAACGCTCGTTGCGCAAAAATGGCCATCGCCTTCAGTCCGATGATGTCCTTAGGCCGGCCGGGCGTATGCACTTCTCCAGCGGAAACCATCGTCGTGACCCCGCCGTGCAGACAACTATCGATCCAACCGAGCTGGTTCTGGCGGGGAGTCCAGTCGCCGCAGACCGGATGTACGTGGCTGTCAATCAATCCGGGGGCCAGGGCCGTGCCTTTGGCGTCGATGGTGGTGGTTGCTCCGGCGATGTCGAGTTCATTCTCTTTGCCAACGGAATGGATCACGCCGCCCATAGCGATAACCGTGTCGGCATCGTGGATGGGGCGATCGAGGTCTCCGCTGAGAAGCATTCCGATGTTGCGGATCACCAGCTTGTTCGGGCTCGAGGATTTGGCCAGAGGGTCGTGGCTCATGGATTTATTTCTGGGGCAGATTGGACAACTCGCAAATAATACCTGACGCGGCACTCCACCGCGACGATTGTCAGTTCGCCAGCCCTGATGCTACGCTCGGTTTTTGACTACAAGGAGAAATATGGTTTCGCCCGACTTCATCTTTTGGGAAGTAGATGCTCAGGCCGACTTCATGCTGCCAGGAGGAAAACTCTACGTTCCCGGGGCAGAGAAGTTGCTGCCGAATATCCGGCGGCTTACAGATGCCGCTCGTCTGGGGCAGGTCTTCCTCGTTTCGCACGGATGTTTTCATACACCCGACGATCCGGAATTCAAGATTTTCCCGCCGCATTGCGTGAAGGGAACCCAAGGATCCGAACTGGTCCCCGAAGCGCTGGCAGACAAAATCGCCCGCGTGCCGAACGAACCCGGCGCAAAACTGCCTGATGATTTGTCGAAATATCAGCAGATCCTGCTGGAGAAGCAGACGCTGAATGTTTTTGAGACCTGGCACGCGGACGAGCTTGTTCGCCGCCTGGGGGATCATGCGGAGTTTGTGGTCTTCGGAGTCGTGACTGAGTACTGCGTCAGCTTCGCCGCCAAAGGGCTACTCGAACGTAAACGCCGTGTAGCGGTGCTGCAGGACGCCATCGAAACACTAAAGCGAGAAGATGGGCAGTCGACCATTGCTCAACTGCAACAACTCGGAGCGAGACTGACGACCACGGATGAGGCTCTCCGAGCTTTAAACGCGAAGAGCCCTGCTCGACTTTAGTGGCGATCCCTATCGTGATCGTGGTCGCCGTGGTTGTGGCGCCAGGTCCAGTATTCCTTCTGCTCCTCCGGGCCAAGCCTGCGGAAGTCGCGATCGTGGTCGCGATGCGTCTCGTCGGCCCAGCGGTGGTAGTAGACAACCTCGTCATGGTTCCACACGTGATAATCCGTGTAGTAAGGGTCGTACACGCGGTAGGCGTGATGCTCGCACGCGATTCCAGCCGCCGATGACGCCAGCGTGGCCGCCAGAAGCAACATGGGCAGGGGACTTGAGCCACGACTCATGTTCTTATCTCCTCCACCGTGAAAACACAGTTCACGCGGATTAGTTGCGGGATTATCCAGCGCAGTTCTGGCGGCCTTGCTTGCGAACGAGATTTCATTTCCTTGCGAATACTTTCATTCCAGTGCAAGCTGTAATAGACTACTGTGTCCTCGAAGGGAGCGAATACTAGATTGCCTGACCCATTGCGCGTGCTGTTGGATTTGCCGGAGCAAGAGAAAACCGAGCGCGGCCTCGAGCATACGCCGCGTGAAATCTGGCAGCAGCCGGCGACCTGGCGCAATACCTATGAGCGTTGCCGCGACCGGCGCGCCGATCTGAGCGAAGTGCTGCGCAGTGCCGGTATCGGCCGCGGCACTGCTTCGCCCACGGTCTACCTGGTCGGCGCGGGAACCTCCGACTACACCGGCCGCGCCTTGGCGCCGTTGCTTCGGCAGCGATGGGGATGCGACGCGTGGCCGCTTCCCAGCACCACGCTCCTCACAGACTTCGGCGATTTCCATCGGGCGGGAAGGGAATATCTCTGGATTTCGTTTTCGCGCTCCGGGGATAGTCCGGAGGGTGTGGCGCTCCTGGAGCGGGCTCTCGAGCGACAACGAACGATTCGGCACGTGGTGATCACATGCAATCCGCAAGGCCAGATGGCTCAACTCTGTGCGCGCCATCCTGAGAGGATGCTGGCCATCGTTCTCGACGAGGCGGTGAATGACCGGGGCTTGGCCATGACCAGTTCCTTCACCAATATGCTCCTGGCGGGCCAATGCGTGGCGGATCTGGACGAGCTTGAAAAGTTCGGCGATGTCGTTGAGCACCTAGCCAACACCGGCGGGCAGCTCCTGCCCGCAGCGGCTGAGGTTGCTGCCTCCGTCACTACCCTCGGATGTTCGCGGGTGTGTTTTGTCGGGTCGGGAGCGCTGAAGGCCGTGGCTGATGAGTGTGCTCTGAAGGTGGTTGAGCTCAGCGCGGGCAAAGTGACTACTCTGGCGGAAACGCCGCTCGGATTGCGCCACGGGCCGATGTCGAGCGTGGACGGGCAGACTGTGTTTGTCGCGTTCCTGTCCAGCGAGGCGCGGCGGCGAGGCTACGAGCTCGACCTGCTGCAGGAAATCGACCGCAAACGCCTGGGCCGAGTTCGGGCCGCGGTCACCGTTCAGGGAATTGATGATGTGTCGCCGCTGGTCGACTATTGCCTGCCTCTCGATTGTCCCGCTGATTTTCCAGATCAGTATCGCCCCGTGCTCGACGTGATGTTCGGCCAGTTGGTCGGTTTGTTCGCCTCCATGCGCAGCGGCCTCAAGCCGGACCAACCTAGCCCGAGCGGCACAATCACGCGGGTAGTTCAGCCCATCAAGCTGTACTCCTAGCTCTGAATTAAGCTCCCGTCGGCGCTGTCGTACCTGGCTCATACGGGCAGAACGGATCGGTGCCCAAAGCGTCGCCGGTGTAGGCGAAGGCGCGGGCGCGCGATCCGCCGCAGATGTGGCTGTACTCGCAGGTACCGCATTTTCCGTGGAACTGGTCGGGCGAGTGCAGCGCGCGGAAGATTTCGGCGTTGCGGTAGACGTCGACCAGCGACCCGGTGCGGACGTTACCGCAATGCAGCGGCAAGAATCCGGAGGGATAGATCTCGCCCAGGTTCGAGACGAAGACGATGCCGTGTCCGTCACGGATCTGAAATCCCTTATAAACGGAGGTGGCTTTCATCTCTGGAGTGGCCATTCCGGAGGAGCGCATGATGTCGATGGCGATGCGCCGGTACGATGGAGCCTCGGTCGTCTTGACTTGAAACGGCGAATGCCGCGAAAGATCAAACACCCAGCGCATGATGCTCTCGCCTTCTTCCGGCGATACCTCGTTCAGAGCTTTGCCGCGTCCGACTGAGATCAGCATGAACAAGCTCCAGCGCATGACGGGAAAGCTGGTGCGCAACAGTTCGTAGATTGCAGGCAGATCGTCGGCGGTTTCCTCGGCCACCAGTGTGTTGACCTGAATTGGCAGACCCAATCTTCCGCAATGCCGTGCCGCTTCCATGGTCCGCTCAAAGGTCCCAGGAACCGCGCGGATGGCGTCGTGCTTTTCGGGGCAGGAACCGTCGAGGCTGAGCCCCAGGCTCTGAATCCCGTGGGACTTCAGTTTGGTGATGGCTTCGTTGGTCAACTCGGGTGTGGCGCTGGGCGTAATCGAAACCTCAAGGCCGAGTCCGTTGGCATAGTCAATCAGTTCAAAGATATCTTTGCGGCTGAGCGGATCACCGCCAGTCAAGATCAGGTGAGGGAGGGGATCGCCGAAGTCGACCAGTTGGCGCACGAACCGCTTTCCCTGTTCGGTTGTGAGTTCCAGGGGATTGGCATTTGGCATAGCCTCGGCGCGGCAGTGCTTGCAGGCGAGGCCGCAGGCCTGAGTCATCTCCCAGTAAACCAACATCGGGTTCTTGGAAAAATCGTATTTCGGAAGATCATGAGCCATGCGGCCCATGTGTGGAGTAGTGCCAGCGACTACCATGATGTCCCCCTTCGGCGTCGTCCTCGAAAAGAACCCCAACCAGCAAAACTAAGGCTAATTTCGAGACCGAAAAAAGGCTGTGATTTGAATCACAGGGTGCGGTGACTGATCTCGCAAAAAGGGGGGACTCATTGGGCAAGGACTACTGATCCGAGGGCAATGCGGGGTTCCGGTTGAGGATGACAGGGGTGTCATCTTGGGGAGGTTTACCCTTTGATAACTCCCCCCCCCTTCCTTCGGTCTATTGGAATGATCGACTTAGGGGAAATCCAAGAATTAGTCAATGGGCTGCAATCAGTTGGGAGCAAAATCTTGAGCCGCAAGGAGTTACAGTCCGAAATGAGCTTCCCGAGGTTCGACGCCAGTATCGCGGAAAGGATTTTCACAGTGAAGGTTGTATGAACAATAGGGAACTGTGGAAAATTTAGCCTTCCCGAGCGGGTCGGGCATGTTGAACTGTTATGGGTCAGTCCTTGCCTTCACCCTTGCCGTCACCGCGATGCCAAGATTGTAGCTCCAAAAGGCAGCGAATTACCTCGACGGAAACGTGGGGGGGACGTGGGGACCTGACGGGACGTTCACCGTTTTTCGGAGATTAAGCGACGCCTGAAAGCGAGGTACGTACCGGCTGTTCCCGGGTTTGTCAGGGCACTGATCGTGAACTCTGACGCGCTAGTTTGACTCCCGCTGCAGGTCATTACCAAGGTTCGTGCAGATAGTGTACTAGTGGGCACCCCGGCCACAATCCTTTCGACTTTTCAGTTACAGACCAATTTGGAGTTAAGGTGGGAACTACGTGGTGCTTGCACTGGCCGACTGGCACCTAATCCTTCGGAAGAGCAAGGACAGTGACATGCACAACGGAGCGGCCCCTACAATACTTCGGCGCAGTTCGAGAGTACCGACTGCACTCCAGATCCTCGTTACCACTCTAGAAGGAACACACTTCTCAGAGGTGTGTGAAACCCTGGTGGTCAACGCACATGGTTGTGCCATTCTGACCCGAGTCAAGTTCGACACGGGTGTTCCTCTGAACCTTCACAGCAAGGACGGGCGCGAGACTACAGCTCATGTGGTCACATGCCAACCGATCAGCTCAGATCAAGGGAACTGGAGGCTGGGAGCGCAACTCGACCGACCCGAGAATTTCTGGGGTTTGAAAGATTGTCCTAAAGATTGGGTACTTCCGGCGCCGGTGGTGCAGAGGCCTCCCCAGATTCTTAAGTCCATGAACACTTCGGTTTCTCACCAGTCGTCCGGCCAAGAAAACCAGACCTCGGAAGCCGTGCGTGATCGCGTCGCGCGGCAATTGGAAGAACAGGTGCGGAGGATGATTGCAGAATCGGTACGTCCGCTCCAAGCTGAGGTCATGGCGCTCAGGGAGCGGGTGGCGCAACGAGAAGCGAATCCTAGTCGCTTTGAGGTTTCGCTCTCGAGAATTCCTCCTGAGCTCGAACAACAGATCGAGTCACGTCTGCGAAAGGACCTCGGACCAAGAGTCCTGGACGAGGCCCGCCAACAGTCCGTGCGTTTGCTGGAATCAGCCAAGGCAACGATTGACCAGCGAATTACCGAAGGCCACAACAATTTTCTGCGCAGGGTCGGGGAAGAACTTGGAGTCGTCGAGAAACGTGCACAGGACATTTCCGCGCACATCTCCGAGAACACCCGGGAGCACTTGCGTCGCGGGTTGGAAGATTTTCAGCAGAGATTATTGGACGGGGGCAACTCCCTCAAACACTTGAGCGAAGAGCTGCTGGAGTTTCTCCAACATACCTTGAATGCCGAGCATGATGCGCGGCGCGGAGACTTAGAGCAACTTCGATCGGCGGTTGCGTCAGAATCGTCACGTTTGCAAGAACAGGTTGATTATCTGGACGCTCGCATCGCGAAACTGGACGAATCTACACGCTGCCTGGAGTCAGGCCTGGACCATCGCCTGAGCCGGATGTCCACCGAGATCGTAAAGGACACACGCAGCCAATTCGAGAGTCTGGCGAATGAGATTCTCGAAGAATTGACAGCCCGCAGCATCGAAGCGCTTGGCGGTCAGCTCGATGAAGCCACCGAAAAGATGAAGATTGTCCAGAATGGAATCATCGCCTCGGCTTCCGAATCACTGAAGGGCCAGGCCGCGAATGCTTCGCAGGCTTTCGAGTACTCCATGGAGCATCTGGCGAGACTTTCCATCGAACGCTGGCGGCTCAAGATGGAAGTAGGTCTGAATGCTCTGGCAAAGAGCCTTAATGAGTAATTTCGGTTGGAAGCAGGAGCCAGTGGCGACGGTAGGCAGTGTGAGTCACAAGTGAGGCTTGGCAGCGCTGAGGCTTAAACGTCTGGCCTACGCGGTTCCAAGTCGCCGCTAGTCGCCGTGCCGATGTTGGCTTTTGAAGCCTGCCTGGCCCGGTAGTGCGGACGCCCGCCGGCGCGTGCGACGCATCGCGCCCCAGTCATACTCGTAAACAGTCCCACAACGCATGCAGACCTGATAATCCTGCCCGTAAAGACCACTATGGGGCCAGGAGAATTGATGACGACAAAATATTTCGAGGAGCCGCTTAAGGAATTTAGTTGCCATGACTGCCTTTTGACTGGTGGTGATGGTGTCCTGCACTATTCATCGAGCCGAATTCGCTAAATCTGGCGAAAGCCAAGGCTTTTCTGTCAGTCTGTGATCCGACGGTAGCACGAAAAGCTGGCAGAAGGAGTCATCCCTTGGTTCAGCTGGCATTGGGATGATGGTCAATGGGCAGTCTCATTACTCTGTAGCAGCACTAGTGTTTCAAAGGAAGCTTGTCTCGATCGCAGATTGTCCGCTGTCCCTCATCTGAAATACCTGTGGCGACGACTTTTACACTCGCCGCAGCGATGGCTCTCGGAAAGAAGGAAAGAGACTCGGCCAAAGGCATGGAATCGCGCCCTCGGTCGGCGCGTGGCCCACTTCGGCAAGATGCGCGGCTACAGCCAGCACGCGATGGCGCGTCAGTGTCGTTCAGGTTGTGGTGTCGGAAACGTGGGGACTGACGGGACGTTCACCGGTCTTCGAAGATTAAGCGACGCCTGGGAGCGGGTTCGTCCCGTCTGTCGCCGGGTTTGTCCCGAGCAGGGCCGCGCGTGTTCCAAATTCTCGCCTCAGTTGAGTATCCGCCACATGATCGCGGCGCCAAAACCGTAGCAAAACCATCGGGTACAACCCAGCAGAAATTGCTTGTGTTGTTTCAAAGTCTTTATCACAACCGGATTATCCGGTCCTTCGTACAGGTCAAGCAATACCACTTTGGTGCCTGATGCACCTCAAGGGTAAGAATAAACAGAAGTGACGGAAGACCGTCGCCAACATTCAAGTTTCAACGAAGTTGACCGTACGTTGTTCTATCAAATGGCGGCGGACATCGCTGCGCGGGCGAGAGGCGGGAGAACTGGGGACGCGAACGAGAAGTGAATGAGGTGAAGTCGAGGGGTGGCGCGACGGTTTAGGTGAAGCCTGGAAGCGTGGGGACAGACGGGACCTTGACCGGCTTTTTGCAGACTAACGAAAAAATGGGTGGGTCTCGTCTGTCCGCAGATTTCCCAAGGGCAAACGCGACCTTCAAGCGCTAAAGCGCGCACTCATTTTCAGCGACTTAACCGCACGACTGAAGTCGTCCCTTCCCAAACCTGCACAAGCCGGGGCTATTCCGCAACTAGTGTCGTGTCCCGTAAATACGTGACAAAATCTGACGCACACTTCGAAGCAACGTTGCCAGAGCATTGGCGCTGCAAACGAAATGCATGGGTCCTTCGCTTTGCTCAGGATGACAAGACGAAGTTATGCCGCGAATTTACGGGACACAACACTAGTGGGAGTCTGTATCGTAGTTCTTCTGCGCACCTCCGAGTGTGCATGAGAACCTCAAGCGCTCCCTACGGGGCGCGAGACAATCTCCCAGTTTTCCCGGCGCTGAACGCGCCGGGCTATTATCAGGAGCCCTTCTGCCGCCCCTCCGGGGCTGTGTTCACCTCCCTTTGTCACCCACGGCTGGCGCTCCTTCGACGAGCTCAGGGCAAGCTGTGGGCTTTATTCTTGCGCCGCTTCGCGGCTGAAGCCTTCTTCACCTCCACTTTTCTCTGCATGCTAAAGCTACGACACAGACTCCCTAGAGCGGGGGCTCACAAGGATCTTTAGAGGGGGAATTTTCACAACTCATTTTTCTTCCGCTTGACGTCCGGCTGCTTGGCATATTTATCTCGATAGAACATGTCACGCCAGAATCCGCCGCTTAAGCTATCTCGGTCACAGATTCTCGGTTTTCGGCGAAGGGTTGGTTCGCTGGACGAACGGCTGCCGGCAGGGGTGAAGCCGCTCCGCCAGGCAGCGTGGGCCGGCTTGCAGGACTCCTCGCCGCGGGCCGCGTTGCTGTCGATCCACGCACGAGTCGAGGGAGCAACGTCGACCAGCTGGGAGCATCCGTCCCTGGTGCAGCTCTGGGGTCCGCGGTACAGCGACTACGTCGTGGCCGCGCGGGACATCCCGGTATTCTCGCTGGGGAGGCTGCCGGAGAATGCGCGTCGGCGGGCGAGGGCGCACGACACCGCGGCGCGGCTGCACGCGGTTCTCGACGGGCGACGGATGCCGTTCGGCCAAGCCGGGCAGGAGATGGGAGTGCCGCACAACAGCCTGCGATACGCAGCGCCGACGGGGACGGTGCTGCTGCGCTGGGATGGCTCGCGTCAGCCTGTCGTGTGGACTGCGCCGGCGCCCGACATGGATCCGTGGCAGGCGCGTCTCGAACTCGCTCGGCGGTACCTTCACGTCTTCGGTCCTGCCACGCCCGCGTCGTTCTCCTGCTGGGCCGGGATCGGGAGTGCCGAGGCTAGCGCGGCGTTCAGTGGGCTCGCGAGTGCGCTGACGGCGGTGCGGACGACGGTTGGCGACGGGTGGATCCTCGCCGATGACGAGATGGCGTTCCGGTCCAAGCCCGGGGCGGCTGCGGCTGCACGACTGCTGCCCAGCGGCGATGCGTACTACCTGCTGTGGGGAGCCGATCGAGAGATCCTGGTGCCTGAGGCGAGGCGACGGGCCGAGCTTTGGACGACGCGCGTTTGGCCGGGCGCTGTGCTCGTGAGTGGGGAAATCGTTGGAGTGTGGCGCCGATCGGCGGGCGAGGTCTCGATCGACCTCTGGCGCCGACTTTCATCGGCGGAGTGGGCGGCGGTCGAAGCCGAGACGTTGTCGCTTCCGCTGCCGGGGCCGATTAGCGTCCGGCGGAGTTTGTCATCCGTAGCGATTGGGCGCAACGGATGAAGCCGATTTTGATTTTCTCGCGCGGACGGCAGCGCTTAAACAGTCTGCGGAGAAAGTCGCTGCAACCGCAAAAGGCGACCCGCAGGCGCTGAAGCGCGGACTCTTTTTTTGCGACTTAGCGGCACGAGTGGAACTCGTGCCTTCCCGAAACCCGCACGAGCCGGAAATGTCCGGGGGGCGCACCAAAGACGACCACGGGGGCTGAAACCCGTATTGGTTCGATGTGCGTCGCGAGACCCTCAAAGGGGCGCTCTTCCACATTGGTGCAAACAAATGCCCGGGTCTGGGGTGAGCACCGAGACCCGGGCTGGCTGTTCCGTGTGTGGCGAGCGGGAGAGGGGACTTCCGATGTCCGGCGCTGCAAAGGCCAGAGGTCGCCGGGGAGCGGATCACTCACCCTCACGCTTTTGCGCCTTTAGGGTGGCGCAGTCGTCGCCGATTGGAACAGCGGTCTTTACTCGCTTACAACGCCGCCAGGCTACTTCTTCTGCGCCTCGCGGATGTATCCGATGACCATTTTAATGTGGTCCGCCGACACGCCCTTGTTGGCGAATGCGTGCATTGCTTTCTTGTCCTTGCCGCCATTGGCAATCATGTCGGTCAGATCGGCATCGGAAGATTTCTTGGCGTCATCGGAAACCAGGCTGGGAATCTTGGCCGCCGGTTTTCCACCCAGGTCCGCGCCATGGCATGCAGCACACTTCGCTTTGTAAATGGCCGCGCCATCGTCGGCCGCCCAGGACAGATTGGGCAGAATGAGGAACAACGTTAGCGCGATCATCGCGATCAGGACTGCCAGTTTCATCATCTTCATGATTGCTATACCTTTCAGAATACCTCGCCGTTTCGGCTCGCCCAGAAACTCCGTTCTGTCGCGAACGAAAATCGAGGCTGATAAGAATGAACTAACGTTGGACAGTTTCTATGTTGCCACTGAACCGGTCTGTGATCGTGGTCACGGCAGGTCGTGACCGAAATCCGAGCCTGGCATCGTACGAACGCCAAGGATCGCGTCAAAAGACTCGCATTCGGAGTGATATGCCACAGCGGCAACAACCTCGACAGCCTGCGTGTTTTGTTTACACTATGTAATCGAATGAAACGTAAAGACTTGAGAGATCGGGCACGAGTCAGTCTTTGGCAATGGGTTTGCCCTTCGTAAGTTTGCAACTTGCGCCTGAGGTATCGTCTTGGAACCCACGCTCCTGGTGATCGGACTCAACCATCGGACGGCATCACTGGGGATGAGGGAGCGGTTTTGGATCGGCGAAAATCGGCGCTACGAAGTCCTACAGCAGCTCAAGAGTGCCGAGGGCATCGAGGAAGCGGTCATTTTGTCCACCTGTTGCCGCACGGAATTCCTCCTGTGGGCCAGCGAGCCAACGTTGGCAGCGAACTCCCTGCTGCAATTCCTTGGGGCTGACCACGGCCTCAAACTGACCGAGTGGGAACATTTCTACCGCCTGCTGGATGAAGCGGCTCTCCGCCATGTTTTCCGCGTGACGGCCGGACTCGATTGCCTGTCGCTGGGTGAGGCCCACATTGTTCCCCAAATGAAATCAGCATGGGAGCAGGCACGGACCGTAGGGGCCACCGGACGTTTTCTCAACGCAATTCTCGAAAGAGCGCTCAGCGTCTCGGAGAAGGTGCGTACTGACACGGCAATCGACAAGTGCAAGGTCTCGATTCCCACGGCCGCGCTGGACCTGTCGCGGCAGATCTTTGGGTCACTGGATGGCCGCAGAGTCCTATTGCTGGGCACCGGAAAAATGAGCGAAGTCTCTGCCTGCGAGATGATCGAGAGTGGCGCGGCTTCAGTGGTTGTGATCGACCAGTCTCCGGCTCGAGCCCAGGAATTGGCCGACAAGCTGGGAGGCACCGCGGCAACCCTGGCCGACCGCTGGCAATGCATGCTGCGGGCCGACATTGTCATCAGTTCAACCGGATGCCCGCACGTCATTCTCACCCGCGAAGAGGCAGAGCGGATCGCGATCGAACGCAACCGCGTAGCGCTCGTCATCATGGATCTCGGGATGCCTCGCGACGTGGACCCGGAGGTACGCCGCGTGGATGGAATCCTGCTCTACGACCTGGAGGGCTTGGCGCGGGTCGTGAAGAGCCATGCCGGGGAGCGCACGGCTATAGCCGCTGCGGCGGGTAAGATTGTCGCTGAGGAGGCGCTCGCGTTCCGCGCTCGTCTAAAAGCAGAACGAGTGGTGCCTACCATCGTGGCGTTGCGCCACCGTCTCGACGAGATCAGCCGGCAGGAACTGGAGTCCTTCATTTCCGAGCGCGGGCCTTTTACCCGGGAGCAGGATCAATCGTTGCACGCAATCACAGCCCAGATCCTCCAGAGAATTGCCAGTTCCCTGGCTCGCGAACTCAAAGCACTTCCGGAAAAAGAAGAACAGGAGCATATGGCTGCGGCCATCGCGCGGCTGTTCCACCTGGATTCGCCGCAGGAGGCGCCGGCCGGCACAAGATCGGAGAAACAAACCAATGATCAGCGGACAAAGCGAGCAGTCGCTCTCAACTACTAATCGCACCAGCACGAAGGGAACCGGTTCGTCTGGGGCTTGGACCGGAGCACAGGCCTACCTGCTGGCGGCGTTTTGCCTGCTTCTGGGTGTGGCGCTCGGCTATTTGTTTCGTGGGTCGGCGTCGCCCGCCGCATCTGCTACAACGACCGCTCAGCAGGGAAGCGCGGCTCGTGCGCAGGAGCCGGCCGCTGCGTCTGCTGACGTACAGGCAGCCTTGGCGCAGGCAGCCGCGCCGCTGCTCGATGCGGTCAACAAGAATCCGGCGGACTACGACTCGCTGGTGAAACTGGGGAACATCTTCTATGACGGCCAGCAGTATCCGAGCGCGATTCAATACTACGAGCGCGCCCTGGCCATTCATCCCGAGAATCCCGACGTCCGCACCGATATGGCGACGGCCTACTGGTACACCGGCAACGCCGACAAGGCGATTGCGGTCATGCAGACTTCTCTGAAATATCGTCCCGGTCATCCGCAGACCTTGTTCAACTTGGGCTGGGTACGCTGGCAGGGTAAGGCCGATCCCGCGGGCGCAATCTCAGCCTGGGAGCAGCTGCTCAAGGCAAATCCCGACTATCCGCAACGCCAGCAGGTCGAGCAGTACATCGCCAAGGCGAAAGAGCATGCCGCGAGAGGCTAGAGGGGTTCGCGAGATTTCATACAAAAATTGAGCTCTACTTCATAGACTTGATGTTGGCGCCCGGCGGCAAAAGGAAGCCCTTAACTTTGTGTCGTGAGGTCTTTCCTTCTATCCAGCTGAGTTTTCGGAGGGAACTGAGTCTGTGGTCTCCTCTTCACCCGCCGGGACGAGTTCAAATTTCTTTAGCTTATAGCGCAGTGCGTCGCGGCTGATGTCGAGCAGGCGCGCGGCGTGGGTCTGGTTGCCGTTGGCTTGGCGCATGGCCAGTTCCACCATGGCGCGTTCCACTTCTTCCAACGATGTGCCCTCTTCCGGAATGTAAAGCCTGGGCAGCACGCGGCCATCGGCGAGTTGCTTGCCACCGCCATCGGCTGCGGTGCTGCTGTGCTCAAACGCGGTCAAGCCGCTCCTGGCCGCCTCTCCGACGGCGAACGGCATGTAGACCGGGCGCAGAATGGCTTCGTCCTCCAGGATCATGGCGCGCTCGATGCTGTTCTTCAACTCGCGCACATTGCCCGGCCAATTGTGGGCCAGCAGCAGCCGGCGGGTCTCGGGGTTGATGCCGCGCACCGACTTCTTAAACTTGCGGTTGTACCAATCAATGAAGAAATTCACCAGCGGCAGAATGTCTTCCGTGTGGTCGCGCAGCGGTGGGATGAAGATGGCGATAATCGCCAACCGGTAGTAAAGATCCTGGCGAAAATGTCCGTCGCGAACCGCTCTTTCCAGGTCGCGATTCGAGGCCGCCACCACGCGCACGTCCACCTGCAGGTCGCGCACGCCACCCACCCGCCGAATCACCTGATCTTCCAGCACCCGCAGCAACTTGGCTTGCAGCAGGGGCGAGAGCTCGCCGATTTCATCCAGAAACAGAGTGCCGCCGTTCGCGGTTTCAAACAGGCCCTTCTTCATTGCTTTGGCGTCGGTGAAGGCGCCTTTCTCATGGCCGAAGAGTTCGGCTTCCATCAGGGTCTCGGGGATCGCCGAGCAGTTGATGGCGACGAAGGGGCCGTCCTGGCGGGTGCTCTCGTAGTGGATGGTTTTGGCGACCAGATCTTTGCCTGTGCCGCTTTCGCCCTGAATCAGAATGGTGGTGGCTTCGCTGGCCGCGACCTTTTGCACGAAGTTCATCAGTTCCGTCATTTTCGACGAAACTGCTACCACATCGTGATAGCCCGTGCGTCGGCGTACCTCGCCGCGCAAGGACTGCACCTCGGTGCGCAGCTTGCTCGCCTCCAGCGCGTTCTGGATCGTGACCCGCAACTCCTCGAAGTCCAGCGGCTTGCCGATGAAGTCATAAGCACCCAGTTTGAGCGCGCTTTTGACGTCGTCCAATTGGGGGTCGGCCGTGATCATGATGACCGCGGTTGTGTCGCCGCTCTTCTTAGTTGCTCCAATACCTGAAGGCCATTCAAATCCGGCAGGCGAACATCAAGCAGAATCAGGTCGGGGGACTCGTGCTGGGCGAGGCGTAGTCCGGGATCGCCAGCCGCCGCTTCGACGACCTCGTATCCCCACTCTTCGCACTTCTGGCGCAGCGACCAGCGCACCAGGCGCTCGTCATCCACTATCAGGATCTTCTCCGCTGGCATGCCTTATTAAGCTTACTACGGACATATCCGTTATGGCAGGTACCTTCGGCCCGGCTCAATTTTGGAAGGGAAGCAGCTATTTCTGATGCTGGGACATCCTGAGCGCAGACGTTTTTCAGGCGGAGCGAAGGATCTCGCGCAGACCAAGGGACACACGGCGCCGTTACCTTGGCCCGTTTCCGGTTGAGAGGGTCTAGCGAATCCCAAGCAGGACACCCAGGTAGGTGCGGATTTTTGCGAGGAGCGCAGGAGTCCGCCTTCGAATGAAATGTGGCGTGCCTCGCAGTCCAATCCAGACTCTTGAGATGGTCCACCAGTACCGCGCCTTCGACCTTTTCCACCGTGACCGGCAGGGCAAAGGATACGGCCTGCGGCGACTGGTAAGCGGGCATACGACCACCAGCCCGCTGGCTTGGTTGTAGGCCTGATCGGTGACCACCAGGGCGGGCCGTCGTTTCGGTTGCTCACGACCGGCCTGCGGATCGAAAGCAAGCCAGATCAGGTCACCCCCGCGCGGAACGTAGCGGGTTACCAATCAACGTCCTCCTTACCGCGGGAGGGGTCCAGTTTGGACCTCGCCATAACGATTCTCAGAAGTAATCTGTGATAATCTGTGACACCAACTCGCGCAGGGCCGGCGCCCGTTGCTTGCGGCGGCGAAGTTGAATCCGCCCCTCGGCGGCCTCGATGGTGATGGGATCGCCTTCGCGGAGCCCTGCTTCTTCCGCGACGGGCTTCGGAATTCTGACCGCCAGGCTGTTCCCCCATTTCACGATCTTGTGCGGTAGGCATGAACGATCTCCAAGTCTATAAAGAGTATTCACGGGGTGGATACAGGGGATGTACGAAACGACGTTATGAAACCGTCGGCTGGGTAGTCATCCGCTCCAGGGGCAGCATGACGGCGAACCTCGTGCCCTTGCCCACCGTGCTGGTGACGTCGATGCGACCTTGGTGATCCTCCACAATGCGCCGGGCCAAAGACAAGCCCAGGCCGGTGCCTTCGCCTTTGGTGGTATAGAACGGGCGGAAAATGTTGGGCAAATTTTCGGGAGGAATGCCGCGGCCGTTGTCCGCCACTTCTACGACTGCGGTTGATCCCTGAGATTTGATTGTGACGGTAACTTTTCCGTTCAGATTGATGGCCTGCAGGGCGTTGAGCAGCAGATTCAGCAGAACCTGGTGGATCTGGTCGCTGTCGTGCTCGACTTCGGGCAGGGAAGGATCTTTCTTCAGAGCGATCTCGATGGATTTTGCCAGCGCCTGCTGGCGACCCAGCATGACCGCATGCTCGACCGTGGTGTTCAGATCGCTCTTGCGGACCCTGGGCGGATGCGGCCGGGCCGTCTGCAGAAGATCGGTGACGATCTGGTTGATGCGCGCGATTTCCTGGCGCACGTCTTTGACTACGGCGCGCGCCGGGCTGGTGGTTGGCAGGTCGCGGCCAATGATCTCAATGACGCCGTGGATTCCCGCCAGCGGGTTGCGGATTTCATGTGCCAGTCCCGTCGCCAGTTCTCCCAACGTGGCCAGGTGTTCGGCGCGCGACATCTGCGTGCGGTGCAGGCGCTCGATTTCGAGACGGCTCTCGCGCAACTGCTGAACCATCTGGTTGAAGTTGCGGCCCAGGTCGCCAATTTCATCGTTGCGATTGGCAAAACTCACCGCCACGCTGAGATCCCCCGCCCCCAGTTGCGAGATCTTCTGCTGTAATTCGACCATGGGACGCTGAATCAGGTAAGTGAGAACCACCAACAGTGCTCCACAAATGGCAACCGCCCCGGCTCCGGCTACCAGCAGCACGATGTGCCGGTCGGGGTCGCGCCATGATAGGGTCGCAAGCAAAAACAGCAACATCCCGCCCAGCAGGACGCAGGCAATGGGAACCAGCGCCTTGATCTCCCAGTTGATGCGAAGCCAAGGCAGATCGGGATCCTGCGCCGGCGGGGTAGCGTCCGCAGCCTTTGGAAGCGCAGCTTCCCCGGAACTCACCGGATTCGAATACCCGGTGCTGTAAAAGCTCGACCGCGGCGATACGCTCTCACCGGTGTCGTCTGCTTCGGGTTCCAGTTCCGGGTTCGTCATGTCCCTCACAGTTTCAGGCATACGCATGTAATCCTGGCAGTAGATAGGTAACGCCGAAGAATGTGAACATCACCACCGCGAATCCCAGGATGGCGAAGTAGGCTGCGCGCCGTCCCCGCCAGCCACGAGTAATGCGCATATGGAGGTAGCCGGCATAAACCAGCCATGTGATCGCCGCCCACGTCTCTTTGGGGTCCCAATTCCAGTAGGAACCCCAGGCTCGATTGGCCCAGTAGGCGCCGGCGGCGATCATCAGGGTAAGCAGGGGGAAGGCAATGCAGATCGTTTTGTAGGTGATGCGGTCGAGCGCGTCGGCATCGGGCAGCAACCTCTCCAGGTCCTCGCGACGCCACAGCAACAAGAGATAAAGCAGGTTGGCGAAGATGCCGCCGACCAACCCCGAGAGAATGAACGGGCTGGCCGCCAGCCTGGTTGCATATAGTCCTTCAGCGTCCAGCGAGGAATACTGTCCGTCGCGCGCTCGCAACACGAAGAAGATCAGCGCCAGCGTTTGCAGCAGAATGCTGATAAACACTGCCCGATCGGCGAGCGACAGAAGACCCTCATTCCTCTTGACTCGGGACACGACATACAGCACCAGCGGTGCCGCTACTGCAGCGAAGACTAGAAGCATCAGCCACCCGAGATCGGGGATCGTCACAAACAGCCGCACGCCCTTGGAGATGAATACCTCCGCCTTGTTTTCCGGATCCCATGCGATTACGTTGAAGCCGCCCCACTTTTCAAAGCGGGTCAAGATCGCTCCGTAGATTCCGACCGTGAACACACTGGTCGCCGCCAGAAAGAGCTCGGTCTTGATCTTGTCCTGAATCAGGAACATCATGGCCAGGGCAAAACTCAAGGCGCACGCCGCATACGCAAGCATGGCCAGCGTGACGTGAACGTGCAGCCAGGTCGACTGCAGGGCCGGCACGAGTGGCCTTACTTCGCTGGGCAAGAGTTGCATCAGGATGACCCCGACAATCGCCACCGGCATGGTCACGGTGCCGATGATCTTTACGCCGTAGCGTTTCTCCGCGATCAGCGTGAGTGCGGCCAGCGTCCATACAAAACTGAGCAGCATTTCGTAGATGCTGGCGAAAGGAGGATGCCCGGCCTCATACCAGCGATGGGCCACGGCGCCGGTATTCGCGACCAATCCGGCCCAAGTCATCAGCGATGCAAACTTGACGTAGGAGTCTGTCCCCGTCACGCCAAAGCCTAGATACAAGGCTCCAGCGCCTGCGTAGAAAACCAGAGCGGCATAGAGCAGATTGGACTCACTTAGAATGTTTCCGCTCTTGACCACGTTCAGAAAAGCGATGAACAACAGGAAGGCGATACCCAACCCGACGCCCACCACCAGAGTCGTGCCGGTCGCCGGATGCTGTTCTACTTTCGCTCGTGCCATATGTACTTTCCTCCCCAACCGGACTACCTTCCGGCGATCGATGTGGCCTGTACGGTCGTGGTCACAGAATCTACTTTCAATTCCTTTTGAATGTGGTCCACCAGCCTCTTGAACTTCTCTTCGAATGCTTCCCGATTGCGGTTGGCGGTTCCTCCCACCCAGAGCGCCAGTCCGCCTTCCCCATCAAACACCGGAACTACCCAGAAGCGCGCGTGGGAGACGTAGAAGACAAAGGTGAGGCCGATGGCCATCAGGACCACTCCGGCCCACACCGCCCATTGGCCGGGCTCGTGCGAAACCTCAAGTCCGGTGTAGACACCCGTCTTCAGTTCTTTCGGCTCGAAGCGGTAAGGCGAGGATACGTTCTCAGCGACACCGGGGATTTCCGGCAGCCAGAAATTCACCTTGGCGTCCGATTTCTTCGAAGTGACGATCAAATGAACCGCGGGATTCTCGATGTCATTGCTGCGCGCGTACACGTGCCCATCTTGCACCACGTAGTCGGGAATGAACTCTGCCAGTTGCACGCTGGTGTCGTCATCGAGATCCGCCGTTTGTCCGAGAGCGAGGGAAAGCTCCTGCGATGCAGTGGTCTTACCCTTCACCGATGTCGCATCGACGATCAGCCGGTCGAGTTTCCCGGTGCGGCCATAGCTGGCCTGGTAAAAACGCACTCCCCGGTAGACCATTGGATCGTTGACGACAATCTCTTTCCGTTCTACCTCGCGTCCGCCGTCTACCACTGCCAACTGCGACCACCAGCGCTTCGGTGTTCCGTCCTTGTACGTTTCCTCGCCCGTTCCATCGCAGCGGATCGAAAATGGAAGGGTCTGCGTGGCGCCGCTTTTCATCTCGATCTGGCTGCTGGTCGCGCCCGGAGTCAGAGTGATGAATCCGCGCCAGCCGTAGAGTGCGTCCACGATGCCGCCCAGAAAAATCAGCAGCAAGCTGGCATGCACGATATAAACCGCCATCTCGGAGATGCGGTTGCGCTCGGCAAACAATGAAAAACTGTTGGTGCGCACGATCCGCTCCGACTTCAGGCCCAGCCGCTCCAATGCGCGCTCGGCTACGCTCAAACCGAGTTCCTCATCTTTGATCGGAATCAGCGCCCGCGAGGGCAGCGCCTTGCGGAAGCTCTCGTCGGGGCTCTTGTAGGGACGCGCGTAGTACCGCCACGCGTTGGGGAACCGCTCGACCGACGCTGCGATAATGCTCAGGCTGACCAGGATCATCAGGGCGACGAACCAGCGGGCGTGAAACACGTCGGTAAGGCCCGCGGCATCAAGAAGACGCAACATGGTCGGCGAGTAGGCGCGCTGCATGTCGTCGGGGTCGGTCATGGGCCGCTGCAGAATGACCGTTCCCGCCGCCGAGAAGATGACCACAAGGATAATCAGGATGACGCCAGTCTTGATTGAACTCAGGGTCTGCCAGGTTTTTCGGTACGCTGAACGAAGTGACAGGGCCATATTTCCTCTTCTTCGCCTGCTGCAGATGCACGTTCCCCGCCAACCTGTGAGGTGTGCGATGGCTCGCTGGCAAATCCTTTTGGATCAATACGTTGCATTGATCATCGAGGCTTTTGGTTCGCACCCGCCTGAGCCATACGACTCATGTGCATAACAATGGCCTTGTGATTTCACCCACGCACGCAAGTGTGTGATTTAAATCACAAAAGTCCGAGAGACTGCGCTTCGAAAGTGAACTCCGGGGCGTGGGGCATTTCACCAATCTGGTGTGGGAGAAGGCCCATTCAGATTGCCCGGGCTCGGATTGAGGAAATTTGCAACGGGCGCCGGCGCTCCTTTGCAACTTGCCCTGATGCAATAAGTTACAGCCTAGGCACCGGGGCTCTGCCTTTTTCCTCAGCTAAAAGGCGAGGCTCGTGCACATGCAGTGATTGGCTATGCAGTCCCAACTACCAAGCCGAGCAGGAACAATGCCGAAACCTGCGCGTGTCGCCCTCCCTTCTTACTTGTGGTTTCTGGTGGTGTTTTTCGGGTTCGCAGTTGCGCCGGCTTTGGGCAAGACCCATCCGATTCCCCTCGACAAGAACGTGGATTCGGCGAAGTGTCTGGAGTGTCACGAGGACAAGAGCAAGGGCAAAGTCATTCACTCTGCGATCGCGACTGGATGCTTGAGCTGCCACGAAGTTCGGGTCAACAAAGATGTCACCCGGGTGAAGCTGATCACTTCCACGCCCTATACGCTGTGCCTGTCCTGTCATGCGGACAAGAACGCGGCTGAACTGAAAGGTACGGTTCATCCGCCAGCGGTTCGCGACTGCATCTGAGCTGCCACGATCCGCACACGAGTGAGAATAAGAATCAACTGCTGAAGCCTCTATCGGGCGGTGACAAAGAGAATCTCTGTCTCAACTGCCATAAGACAGGTTTGAACGTGCCCGAGAAAGGCAGCCGCCACGCCGCGCTCGACATGGGCTGCGACACTTGCCACACGACTCACAAGACCGGGGAGGCGGGCAAAGCGGAGTTCGATTTTCACCTGACCAAGGTGGCCCCGGCTCTGTGCCTTGACTGCCACGACGCCAAGGATGCGACATTGCAGAAGGCGCATCACGATCAGCCCTTCGCTACGGCGGACTGCACCAGTTGCCACGATCCGCACCAGTCTGCGAGCCCGAAGTTGATGCGGCAATTTCTGCATCCGCCTTTCGCGGACAAGTCGTGCGAGCTCTGCCATGCGCCGGCCAAGGACGGCAAGGTGGTCCTGACTCAGGCGGATGCCAAGTCGCTCTGCGTGACCTGCCATGGCGAACAGGCTGAAAAAATTAACAACGCCAAGGTGCCTCATCCTGGAGCGGCGGGAGACTGCACCGATTGCCACAACCCACACGCCAGCCGGCAGCCGGGATTGCCCAAGACCAACGCGGTGGACATCTGCCTGGGCTGCCACACTGACCAGGCCGAGCAAGCGAAGAAACACGTTCTGCATCAGCCCGCATTCAAGCAGGGATGCGCGACCTGCCACGAGCCACACGGCGGCGAGAACGATCATCTGTTGCGTGCCAAGACTGTGGATGCAGTCTGCCTGGAATGCCACGGTCCTGAGTCCCAGCCGAAGAAGCTCGAAGCCGAGCATTTGTCCACGATTTTCAACGGCAGTGTGAAGCTGCCCGAGGACTACTTCACGAAGAACAGAGTCGCGGTGCTGCCTCTGAAGTACGGGCGAGGGCATCCGATCGACGGCCACCCGATTTCCGACGTGGCGGACCCGGCGGACATTACGAAGTTAGTGGCGAAGATCGATTGCCTGTCGTGCCACCAGCCGCATTCCTCGGCCGAGCCCGGTCTGTTGGTCAAGGACCAGGCGAACAATACGGCGTTTTGTGCCACCTGTCACAAGGATCTGACGAAGAGGTAACTCCATGAGACTAAGGAAAAGGATTTGGAGAATGATGCGGAGAATGAATACGATGCCGGCATCCAAGCGCAAGCTGGATTCGCAACCACAAGAGCCTGCTGTTACTAATTCTCTTGGGCGTAGGGCTGCTGGCGCCGTCGGGCGCTTTCGCCGACAAGAAAAAGAAGGAACCAGCCCGAAGAGCGCCCCGGTCATCGATTATTCCAACATCGTGTGGCCGAACCCGCCGGCGATCGCCCGCATCCGATACCAGGCTTTTTACGCGGCTCAGAAGCTCTCGCAGGTCGATACAGCCCCCACCAAGAAACAGAAATGGATGGACCGCCTCGCTGGCACCCAGCCGGCCAGCGAGAACAGCAAAGTTCTGTTCCAGCTGGCCGAGCCCTATGGGATGGCCGTGGACTCCAAGAACAATTTGTACGTGGCCGACCAGAAGGTCGGCGCCATCTTCATCTTCAACACGGAAACCCGCGAAGTCGAAATGATCAAGAACAGAGTCCACGCCCACTTCGTGCGCATCATCGGCCTGGCCATGGACGACAACGACCGCTTGTTCGTCTCCGATCCCGGACTGCACCACATCCTGGTGTTCGACGCCAACCACAAGGCTGAGGACGTAATCACGGAAGGACTGGTCGAACCGGGAATGATGGCGATCGACCGGGAAAATAGGCTGCTTTACGTCTCGGATGTGGAACTGGACCAGGTGCTGGTTTACGACGCCGACTCCTTCAAGCTGCTGCGCAAGATTGGCACCACCGGGCACAAGCACGAACTCACAACTGCCGGTGATTTTGCTAAGCCGACCGGGCTGGCGGTCGACACGCGATGGCAATCTCTACGTCTGCGACACCTTGAACAACCGCATCGAGATCTTCGACGCCGACGGCAAGTTCGTCGAGCACATTCGGCAAGGAACGGCGATGGCCCGGGATATTTTTCGCGGCCCAAGGGCGTGGCGATCGATGGGGACAATCACATATGGGTCGCCGACGGCATGCTGGACCGTGTTCAGGTGTTCAATCAGGAATAGCCGTCTGCTGATCAGTTTCGGTGGACATGGACTGCTCCCGGGCCAGTTCCAGGGATTGGCCAGTATCGCCATCGACAAGAACAACCGCGTCTTCACCTCCGAGATTTATCCCGGTCGCGTGCAGCAGTTCCGCTACGTTACCGACGCCGAGGCCGAGCAGTTGCGCAAAGAGCGGGAAGCAGCAGCGCGAAAAGAAGGCCGGCGGCGCAAATAGTTCTTCCGTTCCAGCAGCCTACGCCGGCGCCGCCGAATCGAAGAGCCTGCCAAGCAAGTAAGTCGGCTTGTTGCTTGAAGGACTTCATTCAACCACTGAACTCATCGCATTCATCGATTCAGTTTAAGAACCGTCGTCCGCCGGGTACACATCTGACCGTAATTTGTGTGAACAGCGTCAATCAGTTCCATCAATGGCGTTAGGTGGGACTGTTGCGTTTTGCAACTCCTTCGTGGTAGTTCCTTGCAACTGGGGAATTTAACCAACTCGCCTTGAAGTGGTTCTTTTCCCCCAGTTCAGAGCATGTTTCCGAATCGGGGCCGGAAATGAGATGGCAATAGTAAAGTTATTGGATTCAATGATTTACAAGAGAAATGCTGAAACGCTCGGCCTGCCGGATTTCGGGTGGCAACTTGCACTAACCACAGTTGAGGGGCGGTTGCAAGGAGCGCCAAGGCGCAAGATGCAGCCCACGGCCTAAGCCTCTGGGAGTTCAGGCACGAAGTTCGACAAACAATTCATGGAGGTCGTGAAATTTTATGAAGAAAGCGATGTTAGTTGTAATGTTCGTTCTCGCGGTCGGGGGACTGGTGATGGCGCAAAGCTGGTCGTCACCGGTTGACGTCCTCGGCGCGCACAACAACGGAGGCCGCGGCTGCGCGGGCTGCCACTCTCCGCACAGCGGCTCGTTCGGTTCCGGCCACGCCGGAGTCTGCCGATACCGGCAGCTATGCATTGTGGGGCCAGGACGCCAGCCCACTGTATGGCAAGACCATTGCCTTCGGTGACAGCGGCTCGTACACGGAAGTTCTGCCCAGCGGCATTGCGAGCGGAAGCCAGGAAGTTGGCGGCATTCTTCTCTGCCTGAGCTGCCATGACGGCAACGTCACTCGCCAAGAACATGATGCAGAACCAGTCGTATGAACAGCGGCATTGGCCTGCTCACCAATACTGCCTACGGCGCCGGGAGAATCCCGACCCTGCTGGGCAATGACGGCACCGTCGGCAGGAAACTACACCAACGATCACCCGGTGGGGCAGCTGGCCAATATCAGCACCAGAAGCCCGGTCTGACTTGGAGCGGTACCGCAGTTCAGCGCTGACCGTCCGGAACCCCGTACGCGCAGTTCGTTGCGAACTACGGCTGGCCGGCGCTGGCGCCTGGAAAGTGGTCGAATCCTTACGGCGTCACCGCTGGCGGCAAGCCCTACGTGCTGTGCACCACCTGCCACAACCAGCACGTGATGACCGTGTACACGTCTAGCGCGTCCAGCCCGATCGCGGCAGACGGCGGCGGCAAGTACTATGCCACCTACTTCTTCATCAACGGCCCGTACAATCCGAACATCAACAACGTTTCCAATACGAATGCGCCTTCGACGACGCAGTTCTGCCGTCAGTGCCACTTTGGCGAGGCGAACGAAGCCAACAACACCAACAACATCACCACGGTATTCCAGTAGACCTTGGTTGATGGATAGAGGGGAGAGATCAACTCTCCCCTTTTTTTCGAAGCTTAGCAAGCGAGGAAATATGAAATACCAACTCTCCACTCAGCGCTATGCCTGGCGATCGCACTCTCCGCGGCTTCGGCCCAGGTAGCATCGCACGCGCCGACCGCGGTCGCGAACACGGCTTCGGCGCAAACATCACCGCTTCAGCCGAGCGACAAGCCGGTGGCCCGGGTGAACGGCGCGGTGCTGACGGATCGCGACCTGGTGCGCGAGATGTATGCCATCTTCCCCTACGCCCAGCAGCACAACGGCTTTCCCAAGGCGCAGGAAGCGGCGATTCGGCAGGGCGCGCTGGAAATGATTATTTTCGAAGAGTTGGTATATCAGGAAGCGCAGCGCCGCAAACTCGCGATTCCGGCGGAGCAACTCAGTCGCGCCGAGGCCGAGTTTCGCAAGCAGTTCAACAGCCCCGACCAATACCAGCAATACTTGCAGACCGAGATGCACGGATCCGAGCAGCAACTGCGCCAGCAGATGCGGCGCTCGTTGCTGATCGAGCAGATCCTGAAGACGGACGTAGAACTCAGGTCAGCCGTATCGGAGGCCGAGGTTCAGGCTTACTACATTAAGAATCCGACGAACTATCGGCAGCCGGAGTCTTTCAGCTTCCAGAGCATCTCCATCATTCCTCCGCTCAAGGCGACTCCAGACCAGGAGAAAGAAGCCAGGAAGAAGGCGGAGGAAGCGCTGAGCCAGGCCAAGGCCACGAAGACTTACCAGGATTTCGGACTGCTGGCCGAGAAGATCTCCGAGGATGACTTTCGGGTGAACATGGGCGACCACAAAGTAGTGCCCAGCCGAGAAGTTACCGCCCCAAGTGGTCAAGACACTGCAGGCTATGCAATCGGGGCAGGTCAGCGGATTGATCCAGATCGAGACCGCATTCACCATCATCCGCCTGAATACCCACGTTCCCGCGCGCAAGAAACCACTGGCGGAAGTGAAGAACGACCTGAAGACAGAATTACAGAAAAGCAAGTACGAGAAACTGCGTTCGGCCTTGCAAAACAATTGCGGGCCAAGGCCAAAATCGAAGTCGTTTAAGGCATGATTGTGAGTCTTTCTTGTTCGCGAGCCCGCGGGGCAGCCGGCGGGCTTTCTCATGAATGGCCTCAATAAACTTGCCCTCTTTCCCGTTGTGGATTTCAACACGCAGAGCAGCGTGATATCCCGCACCCCCTAGATTTCAGCCCCAAACCACCCTTTGGAAACATTCGGCAAAACCTTTAACTTCAATCGCTTACAAAGTTTCCGAGGGGGCGCGCATTTGGCAACTCCTGTGCCTTCCAAACAATGAGTGGACGTGGTCCGTTGAGCCTCTAGCTAGGAGGGCAGGAATCGAATGAAGATTGCGTATCGCATCATCGGATTAGCGGTGCTCGTGATGGCGCATCTCGTCTATGCCCAGAACTCAACCGCAATCCCAAACTCCTGAGCTCTCGATCGGCGAAAACACGAAGCTGTCGGCAGGGGCCTTGGCGACCTTCGGATACAGCGGAGACTACGGCGACGTGATTTCGTCTCAACACGGATTGACTTTCGGACTGGACGGCAAGCTTTCCGGCTACTATTACAACCCCAACTTTATTTCATTCTCGGCGACGCCTTACTACAACCAGTCGCGGGCCAACTCCAGCTACCAATCACTGACCGGGGCGAGCGGGATTGATGCGACCGCGAACCTGTTCACCGGCTCCCATTTTCCCGGTTCGGTGAGCTACCGTTACGATCGCAACTCGAGCGGGACTTTCGGCTTGGCGGGACAGCCCAACTTCACCACGGTGGGCAAGGGCCAGGGTTTCGGCGTCAACTGGAGCGCGCTGATTCCCAACTTGCCCTGGGTTTCGGTCGGATATTCGCAGGGCGATGGCAGCGGCACGATCTATGGCACGAGCGAGGAAACGAGCTTCCACCACGCGGCTCTTCAATGTGCGGTCGGGATATCAGATTGCGGGATTTCGTCTGAATGCCTTCTTGGACCGCAACAGCTTGGACTCGAAGTTTCCGCAATTCCTCGCCGGGCAGTCGGAGTCGGTGCAGGATTCGACTGGTCATGACGTGGGTTTCGGCGCTCAGCACAACCTGCCTTTCCACGGCCAGTTTTTTGCGAATTATGACCGGGCATCGGCCGATACCAACTACTTCTCTAATTCGGGACAGGTCTCCAACACGTCCAGCTACACCGACGACATCGTGAATGCGGGGGCAAGCTTTCACCCCGTGCAGAAACTCACTCTGAATGTCACCGAGAACTACACCAGCAATCTGAATGGGTACCTGTCGCAGAGTCTGGGCGGCAACAACGGCTCGGTGCTCGGGCTGAGCCTGGGATCGGGAGCGCACTCCTCGACCGTGGGTGGAGGAGCTACATACCAGTTCACCAACTTTCTGTCGGCGTCGTCGCAGGCCACCTATTACGACCAGACCTACTTTGGAAAGAACTACACGGGAACTTACGTGAGCGGTACCGTGAACTATGGGAAGCGGCTGCTGGACATGTTCACCTTCTCCGGTTCGGTAATCGATAGCGACAATGGCCAGGGAACGAACGCGCTGGGGTTTATCGGCAACGTGAATTTCTTTCACCGGATCAAGGGCTGGCAGACTTCCGGCGTATTCAGTTACGCGCAGAACGTGCAGTCGCTTGCTGGTTACCTATACGACCTCCTACTACAGCTACAGCGCGAACCTACACCGCCGTTTGCCGGCCGGGCTGCAGTGGACAGCAGCCTTCAACGGAACCCACAGCGGTTTGACCAATTACCAGGGAACCAGCAGTCACAGCGAAGGCTACTCGACGGCGTTAGGTTCGCGGAGGTTCACCCTCAACGGCAATTACACCCAGTCGAACGGCCTCTCGCTGTTGGGCGCGAGCGGGTTGGTGCCGGTGTCCGGGACGCCGGGAGTGAATGATTTCATCACGTTCGGCGGCACAAGTTACGGTGGAGGAGTCTCGGTGACGCCGCTGCGCCGCCTGCTCATTGCGGGAAGTTTCAGTCGCGCGATCAGCAATACCATCGGCCAGACGGTCTCGCACAACAACACAGAAATCTTCAACGCCCAGTTGCAGTACCATTTGCGAAGGATCGGGCTGCAGGCCGGGTATACGCGCTTCACCCAGGGCATCAGCGCAGTGGGAGCGCCTGCCAACTCGACCGCGTATTTTGTCGGAATATCCAGATGGTTCGACTTCTTCTAACCGCGCGGAGCAAGTCAGCTTTGTGCGCTGGACTGGCCATCGCTGGTCTGGCGACGATACTGGCCGTCCCGGCGGGCGCCGCGAAGCGTCCGAAAGAGACCGTCGCACCGCTTTCCGCGCCCGATCTGCTGATGGACGGCGGGCGCAAACTCTCGTTCGAACGCAGCTTTAGTCTGGAGCGCGAGGTCAAGCCCAAGCGCAGCTTCTGGACCCGAGTGGTGGACACGATCGCGGGCCTGCCCGACTTCCATTACCTGGTCAGTCCCTACAGCGTGGTCACCGATTCGCGCGGCCGCATCATTGTGACCGACGTGGCGGCGGTGGGCGTCCACATCTTCGATTTTGAGCAGCAGAAGTACAAGTTCATCTCCCGCCGCGACGCGGGCAAAGATCCCATGCTTACTCCGCAGTGCGTGGCCGTGGATGCGCAGGACAATATCTATGTCACCGACTCCCACTCGGGCAAGATTTTTGTCTTTGACGCCAACGGAAAGTATCGCCGCGTGATTGGAAGCCTGAAGGGCGGGGAAGGTTATTTCAAGCGCCCCACTGGGATCGCGGTGGATTCGGCGGCTCAGCGCATTTACGTCACCGACACGCTGCGCAACAAGATTTTCATGATGGACATGCAGGGCAGCGTCCTGCAGATGATCGGAAAGACCGGGCTCAGGCGACGGCGAGTTCAACTATCCCACCGAGTTGCGCTTGAATGGACAGGAACTGGCGGTCGTCGATGCCATGAATTTCCGCGTCCAGGTGTTCGATCGCTCAGGCACATTCCGCTACGCCATCGGAAAGATCGGAGACGGCGCGGGATGGATGTTCCGGCCCAAAGGCGGTCGGGTTTGATTCCGAATCGCATCTGTACGTCGTCGACGGAGCGTGGGGAATCGTGCAGGTCTTCGACGCGCAAGGGCAACTGCTGTATTACTTCGGCGGGAAGGGAACCGGGGCGGAGCAGTTTCAATTGCCGACCGGACTGCAGATCGACAAGAACGATCGCATCTACGTAGTCGATTCCTTTAACCGGCGCGTCCAGGTGTTTCACTACTACGGCGTCGGGCAAGCCGATGACGGGAGGAAGCAACCATGAAGCGGCTCCTGTCGTTCGCCTGTGTGTTGATCGCGGCCCATTGTTTTGCTCAGGTGCAGCCCAGCTGGAGATGCGCTGGGCATGCACAATTTGTCGTTGTCCAGCGGAGCGTCTGTATATTCGCAGGGAAGTCTGGGCTGCACTTTCTGCCATGCTCCACACAGCGGATTGGGCGCTAACACTCCGCTCTGGAATCAGAAGCTTTCGACGAAATCTTACGTGCCTTACAACAGCACGACCAATCCCAATCAGGGCAACACTCAGCCCACACTGGGCGTCACCAGCAGCCTGTGCCTGAGTTGTCACGACGGCACCGTAGCTGTAGGGCAATCCGCGGCCTACGGGCCGTTGCCTACCGTCGGATCCATGAACAGTGTCGACTCTTTCGGCACGACCCTGACTGGGTCGCACCCGTTCAGTCTGGTGCTGCCGATGAAGGACGCTCCCAACCTGGTCGCGTCGCTGGTGTCACAGGGCAAGACGGCCGATGCCACCGGGGCGGTGAAGCTGGTTAACGGCAACATTGAGTGCACCAGTTGCCATGACCCCCACATCCAGAACATCGATAAAATTGCGCAGAAGTTTCTGGTGCGCGACAGCTCCAACGCGCAGATGTGTCTGGCCTGTCACGATCCGAACCGGGTGGTCCAGGGACAAGTGAACCCGCTGGCAGGTTTTGCCAACAGCATCCATCAGACCGCCACCAACCAGGTTTCACCCGACGCGCACGTCGGTTCTTATGCGACGGTCGGTGTGAACGCGTGCACGTCGTGCCATATGTCGCATGATTCAGTGGCGCCGGCGCGTCTGTTGCGTCCGGCTACGCCCGCAGCACCTTCCTACGATCCGGTGACCCAGAGTTGCATGACTTGTCACGGCGGTGGAACGTATGTATCTCCACCGGCCCCCAACATCATGGCGGAGGTGGCGAAAGTCAGTCATCCGCTACCCTCGGGAAACAACTTTCACGATGCGGCCGAGCCCGCAGTGCTCCCCAACAACCGCCACGCGACGTGCGTAGATTGCCACAGCCCGCATGCCTCCAATCCGGAATTGCAGTTCTCGGCGCCTCCCGCCATTCGCCCTCCCCAGGCGGGCGCTACCGGCGTCAGCGCGCTCGATGGGATTACCCCCATCATTCCTGCGGTCAATCAGTACGAAACCTGTCTGCGCTGTCACGGAACCGGCACCGGCAAGCAGCGCCTGGTGATCTATGGGTATGCGCCCATCCGCGTGGTTTCTGCGCCGGACGCTTTGAACATCATCCCCGAGTTCGCGTCGTCGGCGACCTCAAGCCATCCCGTGACTCACCCGCGATCGAGTGTGCTGCCCCAGCCCAGCCTCCTGGTGAATATGTTGGACGAGAAGGGGCTGCCCTCGGCGCGCCTCGTCGGTACCCAGATTTTCTGCACCGATTGCCATAACAGCGACGACAATCGCGAGTTCGGAGGCGCCGGACCCAACGGGCCCCACGGCTCGATCTACTCGCACATGCTCGAGCGCAACTACCAATTCAGCCAGGCCGCGGTTCCCGGCGGACCGGTTACGAATACATTTCCCAACCCGGACACCAGTGTCGCCGGACCGTACGCGATGTGCGCGAAGTGCCACGATCTCAGCCAGATTTTCGCGAACACCAGCTTTAGCCAGCACAATCTGCATTCCTACCAGCACGGGATTCACGTGTTCGGTTTGCCATTCTGCGCACGGCATGGGAGCGACCTCTCCAACGGTCACCGGAGAGCGGATGGTGAATTTCGACGCCAACGTGGTGGGGCAAAATGGCGGCGCTCCGATCGCCTACAACCGCAGCACTAACACGTGCACACTGATGTGCCATTCTGTCGCTCACAATGCGAACGGCACCGTCACCGCTGCGGCTCTCGTGAAGGGGACCAGAGGCCGGTGAGCCGCAAATGCCTTTTCGTCTTTCCACGGCATACGTTGTCCATTCCGCGCGGAACAACGCATGCACATGGACCGGCAGGGCTGGATCAGTTAGCCGTTAGACGCCGTGGTTAGGCCCACGGAATCAACTCGGGTCCAGCCCTGTATCGTGAGAGCAGGCGGCTGTACCGACCGTCATCGGCAATTGACATGCCTCTAACCGCAGACCCAGCCATGGCCGACAAACGCCCAATTCGTGGAGGGCGGTCCTGGGCGCCAAAGATCGCGACCGCGATTTTCATACCGATATTGCTGTTGGGCGTGATCGAAGGAGCGTTGCGACTGCTCGGCGTCGGATTTCCCACGAGCCTCACCGTGCCGTGCACGGTCCAGGGCCACACTGCCGCTTGCTACAACCTGTTTTTCCCTGCTCCCTTTTTTCCGCCCGGAATGATCAAGCTTCCTCAGGCGTACGCGATTCCGGCGGAGAAGCCGCAGGGGACTTTCAGGATCTTCGTCCTCGGGGAATCGGCGGCCATGGGCGATCCCGATCCGGCTTATGCCTTCAGCCGATACCTGGAAGTGATGCTGCGAGAACGCTACCCTTCTGTGAAGTTCGAGGTCGTGAATACCGGAAGCGTGGCCGTCAACTCCCACGTACTGTTGCCGATTGCTCGCGGGTTGGCGACCGAGCGGCCGGATGTGTTCATCATCTACTCGGGCAACAACGAAGTCGTCGGACCCTATGGGCCGGGGACTGCGCTGACCTCGTCAGGCATGAGCCTGCCCGTCATCCGCGCCAGCGTCTTTGTGCGTTCCACTCGCATTGGTCAGCTTCTCACCAAGGTGGGGGCGCAAAAGAAGGAGTGGGGCGGGATGGAGATGTTCCTCGACAAGCAGGTGCCGGCGAACTCGCCGCTCATGAAGAATGTGTATGAAAATTTCGAGAGCAACTTGCGTGACACGGTTGAAGTCGCGCGGCGTTCCGGCGCCAGGGTCATCGTCAGCACGGTTGCCACAAACCTGAAGGATTGCGGTCCATTCGCCTCGCAGCACCGCGGAGATTTGACGCCAGAAGATTTGCGCACGTGGTCGGCGCTGGTGCAGCAGGGATCGGAATTGGAAAACGCCCGGTCGTACGCCGAGGCGTTGAAGGCGTATCTAGCTGCGGAAAAGATTGATGATCAGTACGCCGAACTCGAATTCCGGATTGCTCATAGCCTGTCGATGCTGGGAGACTACCCGGCGGCCAGGCAGCATTTTATTCGCGCCCAGGAACTCGATACTCTGCGTTTCCGCGCCGACAGCCGGATCAACGACATCAATCGCGCCGTGGCATCTTCGGTTCCGGGGGCAGAACTGGTGGATGCCGAGGCCATTTTCTCCAAGGAGAGTCCCAACGGGATCATCGGCAGCGAACTTGTGTATGAGCACGTACACATGACTCCTTTGGGCAACTACCTGCTGGCTCGTGCCATGTTCCTGCAGATCGCCAGCAAGCTGGTTGTGGAGGCTGGGCGGCCGACGGAGCCAGGGGGCGTCCCGTCTGAAGCAGAATGCGAACAGTTGTTGGCCTTTACCGGCCACGACCGGGTCCGCATCACAGCGGAGATGCTGCAGCGCCTACAGAGGCCTCCGTTCACCAATCAATTGAACCACGCCGATCAGATCTTGCGGTTAACGCTCAATGCCGGGGATCCTGAAAGCCCGAATGATACCGCCGCCCAGTATGAGTGGGCGATCCGGAAGAAGCCTGACGACCGGGTCTTGCATTACAACTACGGGCTCTTCCTCTTCGACTACAACCGCGGTGCAGCGGTCGAGCAGTTGCGCATGTCCCGGCCTTGGGATGACTTCCCGGTATTTGCGCCGGACGGGACGCTGGTCCAGTAGGATCTTCCGACAGAGATACGGGCCACCGGTTGGTTGAGTCAATCCTGATTACTGCGAACTGCGTTGTTCGGCGCAGGAGACGCCGCCTTCCCGCAGAGAGTATTCGCAGCGCCAGCGGAAACCATTGGGGTCGTGTTGCCCGTATCCCCAAACTCTGAGGTGGAGGGTTTCCACCTCCACTCGCGAGCCTTCGACGAAGACGTGATCATTGTCCCGCAAGGTCGCACGGAGTTCTGCGGGGACAAGACGGATCAGAGTGGGCTTGTCGAGTATCACGGACTCGTCCGGGCCAGACGCGGAAAGAACCAAAGCTCGTGAGGTCTTCTTGTTCAGATATTGGGTGATGATGAGGAAATCATTGTTGGACCACGCCACCGCAGCCACGCCAATATAGTCGCAGAGCTTTCGCGAATGCCCCGTGGCCACCTCGATGAGCCAGAGCGAGCGGAACGTGCCGACGAAATCCGAACCAGCGGCCCCGTTCTCTTCATTGCGTACAACGTATCGGCCGTCCGGTGAAACCAGTTCACCAGCCTTCGGAAATACCACAAACGGGTTCGCATAAGCCTGAACGATCATGATCGCGAAGATCACAACCACACCGAGCATCATCCGCCAGCGGCGCATCCCGTAGCCTCCACCGTCATTCTGAGCCGGCTTTCGATAGCGCAGCAGTGATCCATTGCAGAGCAGCGTTACTTTGGTTTTACGAGCTAGAACCTGCGGTACATAAACTGAGCGGTGCTGGCGCCCTGAGTCAGCGTCACGATCAGCAGAAACAGCAAAGCGACGGCATAGAGAGGCGGGATCCAATACCAGCGCCAGCGAGCCAGCAGCGCGATCATTTCAGGGCGGGGGCCAGTTTGCGAGGCTTCTTCCTCGACCGCGGAGCGATCGAGGGCGTCGACTACGAGCAGCGCGATTCCGTACCCAACCGCGAGTGCTGCGACCATGAGGTAAAGGCTCTCACTCAGAAAGTGGGACTGGTAGCTTACCGGCGACAAAACTGCCGAGAGCATCTGACGCGCCTGAGCCCAAGAGTTGGCGCGGAAGAAGATCCATCCCAGGTTGACGAGAGCCGCAGTCGCAATCCAGGAGATCGGCGTCCACAGATTTGCGGGAGGGTCCCAGTTGAGCCTGCGCTGCAATTGCTGCCCTTGCCGATGCAGAACCAGCAGCACCCCGTGATAGCAACCCCACAATAGAAAAAGAACGCTGGCTTGATGCCACACTCCGAACAGGACCATCGATACCACTAAGGCGAGATTCCGCCACCAAACCTCACGCCGTAAGACTGCCAGAGGAAGAAAAACGTAGTCGCGGATCCAGAAAGACAACGACATGTGCCAACGCGTCCAGAAAATTGAAGCACTGGTGGAGTGAAAGGGGCGCGCGAAGTTTTCGGGCACGGTGAAGCCAAGCATCTGAGCTGCGCCGATAGCGATGTGCGAGTAACCGGCAAAATCGAAGAAAAGCTGTAATCCGGCACCCAGCGCCAGGCACCATACGTCTGCGCCGCTCCACTGGGTAAGACGATCGAAACCGCTGGTGATCCCGTCGCCGGACAGGATTCCTCGTCCCAGCAGTTTGGCTAACTGCACCATGAACACACCTGTAGCGATGCGGCGGAACCCCCGTACGATGTGGTTCCAGGAGGTGGATTGCTCAGAGCGGAGTTGCGGCAGCATCTCAGGCATGCGGCAGATCGGCCCGGAGATGGTTACCGGGAAGAAAACCATGTACAGAGCAAACTCCAAGAACGTTGGGTCCAGTTCCTCGCCACGATAGAGATCAAACAGGTAACTCATCGCCTGGAAGGTCCAGAACGAGATTCCCAAGGGCAAGGCCAGATGCGAGAACCTTTGCAAGGAGGAGAGAGGCACCGCGACCGCGATTTCCGGGAGGTACTTGAAACTGCTTAGTAAAATCAGGTTCAGAAAGATGCCCGTCGATAGGACCAGCCCGGATGGCCTGCGTCGAAGCCATTCGCCGGCTAAGAAGTTCATCACCGTTGAAGTGAGAAGAACGGCGGCGAACCAGAGTCCCCAGGTAAGGTAGAGCGCGTAGCTGGCAACGAGAAGCGTCGCCTGCCGCAATCTTCGCGAACGGACCTTGGCGAAGATCACCACGCATAGCAGAAACAACGTCGCGTACAGGATGCCTTGCAGCAAATCCCTCCCTTGAAGACAGCGAACAAGAATAGTCGGCCTCTTTGCTGGTTACAAGAAAACTCAACCTTATCCTCTACAATGTCGTTTGCTCCGATTCCGCAATCTCATCGACGCTCTCGATGCGGCTCCCGCGAACCGCCCGTTCGTTACGGCCTGGATCGACGACGACGAGCAGGAGACGGTGACTTTTGAAGACTTCCGCTGGCGTGCCCGATGGCAGGCGGCAGTCCTTCGCGAGCGAGATGTCGCCGCCGGGGATCGCGTCATCGTCCTCATGCCGCAGGGCATCGGCGCGATGGCGACTTTTGTCGGAGCGATGATGCTGGGCGCTGTGCCAGCATTTCTCGCCTATCCCAATTTCAAGGTTGAACCTGCCAAATACCGGTCCGGATTGGCCGGAGTCACCGCAAACCTCAACGCCAGGGCCGTGGTGATCGACGAGGAGTTTTCCGAAGAAATGCTTGGCCATGTCTCCCTCCACGAGGAGACAAAGCTGATCCGTACGAAGGACGGAAGTGCGGTCGGGGGAGACAGCGAGTTCCTGCCAACGGAGATCAAAGCGGGCGACCTCGCCTTTATTCAACACTCCGCAGGCACGACAGGACTACAAAAGGGAGTGGCCCTGACTCACGCCGCTGTACTTCGCCAGATTGAACATCTATCGCAAGCACTGAGCATCGTTGAAACGACGGACCGCGTCTACAGTTGGCTGCCCCTCTACCACGACATGGGACTGATTGCCTGCTTCATCTTGCCGATGGTCTGCCATATGCCGCTGGTGATGCAGTCGCCTCTCGATTGGGTGATGCACCCGGAAACCATGCTGCAGATTATCAGCGAGTACAAGTGCACCATGGCGTGGATGCCGAATTTTGCTTTTCAATTCGTGCCGCGACGAATGCCGCAGAGCCGGTGGTCGGAGTACGATCTCTCGTCCGTTCGGGCTTTGATCAATTGTTCCGAGCCAGTCCGCGCCAGCAGCATGCTTGAGTTTCAGAAGGCGTTTGCGATCAAGAGTGAGGCCCTGCAGTCCTCCTACGCCATGGCAGAGAACGTTTTTGCCGTGACCCAGTCCGGCCTTGACCGGCGTCCGGCGTGCATTTGCGCGGACGGGCAGCAATTTCGCGCCGCCCATCGTATCGTCCCAGTGGCGGACGAAACCTCAGGGGCGGTTACGTTCATTTCTTCGGGCCGGCTGCTTCCCAATCATGAGCTTCGAATCGTGTCAGATTCTGGAGCGATCCTCAGCGACGGCTACGTTGGTGAGATTCTCGTCAAAAGCGACTGTCTCTTTGAGGGCTATTTCAACCGTCGCGACTTGACGGCTCAGGCGATGATCGACGGCTGGTATCGCACCGGCGATCTTGGCTTCTACCTCGACAACGAACTCTACGTGGTCGGGCGGCAGAAAGAACTGCTCATCATCGGCGGCGAAAACATTTATCCGCAGGACATCGAGGAGATCGCCGCCGGACACCCGGCCATTCATGACGGCCGGGTGATTGCGATGGGCGTCTACAATCCCGAACTCGGGACGGAAGACATCGTTGTGGTAGCGGAATTAGAAAATGAGGCCCTTCTCGCCAACGCCGCAGAAATCGAACAAGAGATCCGCAGCCGGGTGGTCTCCAGCATGGGCGTTGCGGTTCGGACGATTTTCCTGAAGCCGCCAAAATGGATCGTGAAAAGCACGGCCGGCAAGGCGGCGCGCTCCGCCACTCACGAGAAACTGTTGCAGGAGCATCCCGAACTTGACTTCGAGACGTAGGAGACCGCATGAGCGAAGAAGCCCAGCAAATGATCGAGCACATCGTTCGGCTGATCCGAAAACCGGGTGTAACTCTTGACGAGAACACTCCGCTGGTTTCCTCCGGGCTGATCGACTCGATGGCGCTGGTGGATTTGTTGTTGAAGCTCGAAGACCTCACGCACATGCGCATCCCTGCAGGCAAGGTACAGCCGAGAGATCTCGATACGGTAGCGAAGATGTTTGCAACCGCGCAGCGCGTGGGCAAGGCCCGCAAGTAGCTGCGCAGCCTGCTAGTAAAGCAGCCGAAATATGTCGCTGTAATCGTCCGTCCAAAGACGCGGCGGGATCGAATTCCTGAACGGCGGCGGATTCGGCAAAAGGCCATCGACCTGGAGGTTGTGCGGGCGCCGGGAGATAAACACCCACAGGCTCTCGAGAAAGGGGTAGCTGCCCTCGGTGAACTTGACGAGGGAGTAGCCGTGGTACTGCGCAGTCAATCCCTCCAGCACCGGTAGGAGGTCAATGTGCCGGCTGCTTACATGAACGGCGATCACGCCATCCTCTGAACTGAGGTGCTGCCAGTAGCAATCAAACGCCTCGCGGGTGAGGAGGTGAATCGGGACTGCATCGCCGGAGAACGCATCCAGAACGAGCACGTCGAAATTCTGAGTTTTAGCGCCCGCCGCCTCGCTTTCCAGAAGCAATCTAGCGTCGCCCTGCTCGATGTCAACCCGTGCGGCGGAGTCGCGCACATAGGTAAAAACGGGCGAACTAACGGTAGAGAGATCAATCACGTCAGGATTGATCTCGTAGTAGCGAACATAGTCGCCGGTCTGTCCATAGACTGCCAGCGTGCCTGCACCCAGACCGACAATTCCGACGCGCATACCCGCGCCGGCGCTGCGCTTCGGATGGTTGCGCAGGAATACACCGATGCCGCTGTCGGGACCGTAATAGGCCATTGGAAGCCGGTCGTAGGGCGGGCTCAATTGTGCGCCATGCAAAGTGTGTCCGTGGTAAAGGGCCTTGCCTCCCTGGGCGAGTTCGTAAACGCGGAGTGCCCCGTAAAAGTTGCGCTTGCCCAGATAGAGCGCGGAATCGGGACGGGTACTCTGGTACAGCAGGAACATGGAGAGCGACGCAAGCACGAAGACGGACACCTGCACGAATCGGAAATCCCGCTTTCGGCCGGGGCGCGCGGTTCTCTGGACGTAAGCCCCCAACAGCACCAACGCGCTGACCAGCAGCGTGACGGGGTAGAAGCGGATGTCCTCGAGCGTTTGTGGCAAAGGGGCAATCCAGCGGCTTGCCAGGTAAATCGCGAGCAGGGTGCCTCCGGCAATGCTCGCGGGCAGCCAGAAGCCGAGTTGAAACAGCCATGAGTCTGAATCGACAACCAGGCTACACAGGAGCAGGAACACACTTGCGGCAAGGGAAATCTGGAACTCGGTGAAGAACGTGAACAAGCGAGGCGCGACCACCGCAACAAAAACACCACCCACCGCACCGCCGGCGGATATTGAAAGATAGAACGAAGTGAGCTGCTGCACGGCCGGTTTGAGCCGCACCAGTTCGCCGTGGCAGATCATACAGACGGCGAAAAGTAAAAGAGGCAATACGATGACCTGGGTTGTGCGGAACGCATACTTCATCGCGAGCACGATCACAAAGATGCCGAGTGCAAACAGTGGATGGAAAACGAACCTCTGATACCAGCGGGGATGGTCAAAGCAGAAAATGAAACTCAGAAGATAGAGCGAGAGAGGCACAACCCAGAGCAACGGCACCGAAATCACTTCCTGGCACAACATGTTCGTTGTGGCCAGCAGCAGAGCAGACGCGCAGGCGGGCAACAGGAACCACAACGACCGGCCCATTAAACTCGGCTGATCCTGAGCAGAGGAACCCACTCGGCGTTCGAATTCGTCACTTTCGGCAGGCTGCAAAGCCATCCACGCGCTGGCGGCGCAACCGGAGGCGAACAGGCAGAACAGGATCGACCACAGAATGCCTTGGGTTCGCATGCGGAGCGCGGGTTCCAGAAGAAATGGAAAGCTGAGCAGTCCCAACATCGATCCCAGATTGGAAACGGAGTATAGGCGATAAGCTCGGGCATCGTTGCCGAGGCGCGCAAACCAGTGCTGCAGCAGGGGAGCGGTGGTAGAGAGCACAAAAAATGGCAGGCCCGCAGAAAGCAAAATGATCCTGGTGACGTCTCGTACCGGGCTCGCACTGCTGCCCGGTCTCCAGGAAATGCCGGGCGTGACCGCGGATGGCCATATCAGGGAGAGGGCTACTACCAGGAGCACGGCGAATCCCATGATTCCCAGGTGCAGGCGAACCTGAACCTTTGCTGGAAGCCTCAGGCACACCAGATGAGAGTAAACATAGCCACCGAGCAGCAGGATCTGGAAGACGAGCAGGCTCGTTGTCCAGACGGCGGCCGAACCCCCAAACCACGGCAGGATGTACTTGCAGACAATTAGCTGCACCTGGAACAGCAGAAAGGCGCTCAGGAACGAGGTGACCGAGTAAACGAGGACCACGACTCGCGTTCCGCTTCCGCTTCCGCTCGAAGGTTGCGAAGTGGCTACCGCCGGAGCTGGATTTGAACTCACCATTCCATTCCTTTGTGAGTCTCACCTCGGCATCTACGGTATGGTCAGGCGGAAAACCGCGACCGTATGAGCCCTCACGAAGGTCTGTGACGGCAATCACGGGAAAATATTCTCAGATTCGGGGTCCCAGCGCGGACAATCGTGGATTCGCCCAACGACCAGTGACTGACGACGGCCTTAGTGCTGAGCCGCGCCTAGCCCCCGGGCCTGTGGCGGCTTGTCCGATCTACGGTGGAGGTTGTACCCAGCTACTGCGGTGCGTCCATCATGACACCTTCGTCGCGACGATGGTGCGCTGCCGCCATCGCTTCGGACTCTTCGATCTGCTGGGTGGGATCCCATTCGGGACGCAGCGCCATCGCCTTGATGTGGAAACGAGATTCCTTCGCCGCATCATCGCCGCGAATGAGCATTTCATTCTTGCGAAAGCGAAATCGCGTGACATCGGCCAGGGGTAAGAGTTGCTCGGAACTCTTGCCAATGATCACGTAGACCACCGTGTCCCCCATCAGAACGTACTCAGGGCAGAGCGCCCCCGGTTCAGTTCTCGCGCCGCCGCCCGACATGGCGGTAATGAAGGCGTGCTGCGGACCCATGCAGTCGGTCATGCGCATGCGGATGATCGTGCCTTGCTGATGGCCGTGGGTTTGAGCGGAAAGGAGAATGGGGCAGCAGATCAGAGAAATGCAAACTAGCGTGCGTTTCATTAGGCCCCCAATTACTGAACACGGTTTGGATAGTAGTATCCACTGCGACAACGGAACTCCAGGTTGAGGTTGTGAGTGGGGAGAATTCGAACGACGTGAAAGCCAGAAGCGAGGGTTGGCAATCGATAGTTGACGATGTATGTTGCTCGAAAACCTTCAAGTATTACATTCACTACGCGAGTCGCCCCGCCTTGTGCCGGGAAGTACCGGCCTCCCGTGGCCTCGGCAAGACGGTTGAGAGTGGCGGAGCCCGGGCAGGCTGCCTGGTTCAGGCCTATGCCATAAATCTGGACGTTTCCGGCCAGAGCCGCGTCGATCGCTTCGGTCAGAGAGTGGCGACTGATCGTGTCTTCGCCGTCGGAGAAAACGATGAGAACTTTCTGGGCACGGGGATCGCCATGCTGCAACAGGAAGTTCGATGCGAAGACGATGGCGTCGTAGAGGGGCGTAAGGCCCTGCGCCCGAGCAGCGGAGAGCCGGTCGGCGGCTTTGGTAGCACGGCAGTCTCCAGCGCATAGCAGGGCAGGCCGCAGGCTTTGAAAGGAGAAGATGGAGACATTCTCGTCGGGGACTCCTGAGGTTTGCTCAACCAGTTGCAGAATGCCGGCAATTTCATGGCGGAAGTGCGGCGTGGTGGATGCGCTGGCATCGAGGAGAATGGCGAGTTGCAACTTCGTCCAATCGGAGCGGCTAAAGCTTTCAAAATTGCGGACGATGTAGCTTTGGTCAACCACTGCGAAGTCGCTGGCCCGCAGGGTGGCCACTCCGTGGTTGTTCTGGTCGAGGGCGGAAAAGCTGAGCTGGACCTCACTGACCGTCGTGCGGAAGCGGACCGGACCGTCGCCATCGGCGCCCAGGAAAAATCCAGCAGAGCAGCAGCGGCTGCAGCAGCCTGAGTCGGCGACAGGTTAGAGGTATGGCCACATCAGCTACATCGGCCCTTCGTGCGGAACTTTAGGTCGTGCCTGGTTACGCCGGTCATCCCGTGCTTCTATGCCAAGCGGAATGTGGCCTCACGGTTGCCCGCGGGAGCAGATATTGGAGTTCTTCATTCAGTCCATGGCAATCAGGCGGCTTCAGCGGGGCGTTTCGCTTCCGCCACTTCTAGCAGTCGACCTGACTTCACATCGTAAATATAGCCGTAGATGGCGATGTTGGCGGGAACGAGCGGGTGCTCACGAATGCGGTTCACGTCATCGCGCACGCTCTGTTCCTGATCGCGGATGGTGAGCCACTCGATGAATTCTCCCGCCCGCGATCCCGGGCCTTGCCCGATATCCTGAAATCCTTTGTCGGTGAGGGCCGCCGTCTCGAGGCTATGGGCCAGCAGTCCTCGCATCACGTCGTTGGTGAAGAATTCCATACCGCAGTTAGTGTGGTGAATGACGAACCATTCCCGCGTGCCCAGCAGCTTGTAGGAAATGACGAGCGAGCGAATGGCGTCGTCGCTGGCGCGCCCGCCGGCATTGCGAATGACGTGCGCGTCGCCTTCGGCGAGTCCCGCGAACTTGGCCGGATCAAGTCGCGCGTCCATGCAGGTGAGGACGGCAAAGTGTCGCGCAGGCGGCATGGCGAGCCTTGCTTTGTCGCCAAAGTTGGCGGCGTATTTCTGGTTGGCTGCAAGTACTTCTTGAAGAATTTTGCTCATAACGGCTCCTTGGTATCGAAGAACGTTTTTTGTGCTATCGAAGGTGGAAGACCGATACCCGTAATTGCACGATTGCGGATCGGAGTTTTATTCGATTAGCCGCCAACGCGAGTTCGCGTTCAGCGGCAACTACAGGAGCAACAGCAACAGAAGTGGAGGCAGAACCTCATGATGTCTTGGGAGAGAATGATAGTCAGAGGGCGGAGTTGCGGTCAAGGCGCGCCGGGAATGCTGAATCCGAGCCGTCTTTGTGCGGCTACTCGCCCGGTTTGCGTTTCTGAGCCTGGGCAATCAATTTCTCGACTGCTGCCTTCTTATCCTCCGCCAAGGTGGGATTCAGCTTCAGCAATTGCTGCCAGGCGGTCACCGCGCCGTTGGGATCGTTCTTTGCCTGCAGCCGGATGATCCCCAGATTAAAGAGAGAATTGGCATCCTTGGGGTCATTCCTGAGTGATTGCTGCAGTTGTTGGAGCGCGCCGTCCGCGTCGCCTTCGTAGAACAGGCACGAGGCGAGATCAGTCCGCGCCGCCAGATTCTTGGGGTCGGAATCCAAGGCCTTCTGATAGTATCTGGCCGCTTCTTTGAACTGATGCGTCGCTTTGTAGATAGTCCCGATCTGGTTGAGCAATTCGGCGTTGTTGGGATCGTTTTTCAGTTTGGTCAGGAGAGGCTCGGCCTGCTTGTCGGCCATGTGTTTCATGTCTTCCAGGCTGGGCATCTGCGGTTGAGTGCCCGCGGAGGCGGATGAGGCAACCGGAGGCGGGGAGGGCTGAGCCGCGCGAGAGGCCGACCCCCGAAACAGATATCCCAAGGCCAATCCAACAAGCAGGCAGACGATGGCCATTGCGTACACTTGAGATGTTTTCCAGCCGCCCGGCGCTACGGGCTCGGCCTCGCTCATACTCTTCTCTCTCTTTGGGTCCCCGCTTGCACCGCTTCGGAACTACCCTGTTTTAAGGGGAGTAACAACTTCTTGAAAGCACGCTTGCTTCCAATCTGGCGTTGGAGGTTGCCCCTTATTTTCAATGAATTACGAGGAATAGTTAAGGAAAAATGCTCGGAGCGGACCGCCGTCGGGTTTTTCTTCGCACGGGCTGGGCCTTTTCCCGCGTTGGTCCGGGTGGCAGTTTACATATGATCCTGGTCACGCCCGCCGGTGAGTGGCCGCACTGTACCGTGCAGGATTCATCGCTAGAATCGTCTAGACTTCCCCCTGTGGCGCTCGGAAACTGGCGTTGTCGCCCCTTTCCTTTTCCGGCTCACCGAGGCTTCGATGAAGCGTTTCGGGCGTATGCAGCGGGGGTGGGATCTAGCTCGCGTTCTTCAATATCGGGCTCCTACCTTCTGCGCAGTGCCACCCCTGTTCCCTCCCTGACCGTCTGTGCACTCTTGGTGGCCGTTCCTTCCCCAGGTGTCGCAAATCTCCAGAAGGAGGCGTTTATGCTGCGGCGCTCCTGCTTGCTCGTCGCGCTGGCCCTGCTTGCTTCCGCTCCGATCTCCGCGCGCAACAATCCGAAATCGAACCCCGATCAATCGATTGACAGGATCATCGCCAACGAACGCGCGCTGGCCGACACCATACGCAGCTACAGCCCGATGGTGGAAACCTACCTGCAGCGCATGCAGCCGGATACCACCCTGGGATTCGTCCCCAGCGAAGATCATTATTTTCTGGGGCGGGTTCAGTTCCAGCAGACCAGGGAAGAGTTTTATCTGGACAAGCGTCTGGTGGAGCGGATGGCGGGCGCGTTCTCGAAGTTCTATTCGATGAGTCCGGTGGGCTTCTCCAGCATGATCTTCGTCGATCGCAGCGGCTTCGACCGCAAGAACTATCAACTGCGCTACATGCAGAGCGAATTCCTGGGGGAAGTACGCTGCCTGATCTTCGAAGTGAGTCCGCGCAAAGAGAAAGACAAAGAAAAGACGAGTCACTTCCGCGGCGCCATCTGGGTGGAAGACGACGGCTATAACATCGTGCGCTTTAACGGCAGCTATGGCACCTTCCACATCGATAGCTGGCGGATGAACCTGCGTCCGGGCGTGTGGCTGCCGGCGGTGGTGTACTCCGAGGAGTTTGACTCCAACCAACCACAGGCTCGCCATCCTCGCCTCAAAGCCCAGACGCGGCTCTGGGGGTACAATCTCAGCCCCAGCGGGCGCGAATCGGAGTTCACCGAGATCGTGGTCGACCCGGAGGCCGCCAAGGACTCGTCAGCGAATCCCGACAAGACTCCGCTCGACATTCAGCGGGCGTGGCAGCGGCGCGCCGAGGACAATGTCATCACCAAGCTGGAAGAACTCGGGTTGATCGTGCCCGAAGGTGAAGTCGACAAGGTTCTACAGACGGTCATCACCAATCTGGAAGTTACCAACAAGATTGTCCTCGACCCAGAGGTGCGTTGCCGGATACTTCCCACCACTCCCATCGAAGTAGCCACCATCGGCCACACTATTTTGATCAGCCGCGGGCTTCTGGATTCCTTGCCCAATGAAGCCGCTCTGGCCGTGGTCTTGTCGCATGCGCTTGCCCACGCGGCGCTGGGTCATGACCTCGACAGCAGCTTCGCCTTCAACGATCGCATGGTCGTTCCCAGCCTCAAGCAATTGCCGCTCTTCGACTTCAAACATAGTGCCGAGCAGGAGAGCGAAGCCAATGCCCTCGGGGTAAAGATCCTGGCCAACTCTCCCTACAAGGACAATCTTGCCGAGGCCGGGCTTTTCCTTAAAGCTCTGGCCGAGTTCGGCAGGAAAGTTCCCAACCTGATCAAGGCGAACTTGGGGGAGAGCCTGGTGGTCGACAATCGTATTGCTTTCATGAGTCAGGTCGCAGAGGGTACACCCGCCCTGGAACTCGGGAATCCTCAGCAGATCGTTGCTCTGCCACTCGGCAGCCGCGTGAAACTCGATCCCTGGGCCGGACAACTGAGGTTTGTGAAAGCGCAGCCGCCTCGAATCTACTCGGCCAAAGACAAGCTGGCGCTGGAAGTTACTCCCTTTTCGCCGTACCTGGTTCGTCTCAAGTCTCCTGCAGCGGTGAGCGGAGCAGGGCAGGGTTCAAACCAGGACCGATAGTCGAGGGCTACTATGACTCTTTCTGCGCGGCTGCCACTTTGCTGGATGAGCGTCTTTTTGCTGGGTTCGTGTCTGTGCTATGCGGGTGAGCACCCGACTCGTCTCGACGACAACTCCAACTGCCTGGAATGCCATGCCGACCATGCGACAGGAATCCACGTTCACGCTGCCCTCAAGCGTGGATGTACTGCCTGCCACAGCGTAGACAACCGCGGGGAGGCTAGTTATGTGGTTCTCAAGGCGGCGAATTCCGTCGTTTGTGTGGAGTGTCATCAGACGGTGACGTTTCAGTATTCGCACTTTCCCTACGCTAATGGAATGTGCACGCGGTGCCACGATCCGCATTCGTCGGCGAATCCTCACCTATTGCGTGCGAAAGTAAATGATCTTTGCCTGAGTTGTCATCTGCGAAAGGCCGAGAGTACAGCGTCGCGCTACATGCCGACGATCACACTCACGAGCGAAAACCGCATTGGACACCCCTACGAGCGTCATCCCGTTAGCGGAACTCCCGATCCGCTTACGGGTGGCGAGATGTCCTGCATCAGTTGCCATTTGCCGCACGGAGCAAGGAAGCTGCACCTTCTGAAGATGGCCTCCGAGATTCCCGAAGACGCCCTGAACCAGAACACCGAGACCAACGATATGTGCCGCAAGTGCCACATGCGCCTATGGGGCCTGGATGGGAGCACGGGAAATAAGAAGAACAGAAGAAAAGGGAAGTAGGTCCGATCTGTGTTCACGCAACTGGAGGGTTGTTTCCAAAAAACTCTGTTGTCCTCAAAGCTAGTAAGGTTTAGCCATGCCAGCGAACGCTCTCGAAGTCGGTTTGCAGGGTCGTCGACTCCATCGGCAGCTCTGTTCTTGGATGTGAGACTTCGTCAGGCGGCACTTTAGCTAAAATGGCCGTGGAAAGTGGAGAGCTTAATCAGAGTTTCCCTAATTATGCACTCGAGCGTCCTCCGAAACGTGTTTTGCTTCATCACTATTTGCGCGCTCGTGCACACATTTTCCGCGCAGGCCCCACCTTCACCCCACCGCACTGTGCTCGCAGCCAGCACGGTGTTCGACGGCAAAGGCCACGTACTGCGCAACACCCGCATCGTTGTCGAAGACTCAAAGATCATCGCCCTCGACCCAAAGGCCACGCCGGTGGATTACGACTTCCGGGGCATGACGGTTCTACCGGGCTGGATCGACGCCCATGTACACCTCGCCTTCAGTTTCGATAAGACTGGGAAAGCAATCGCAACAGCCGATCCACAAGAGACTGCCTTGCAAACGGCCTCGAACGCCTGGGTGACCCTAATGGCTGGCTTCACGACTGTGCAGAGCATGGGTTCACCCGCCGAGGTTCACTTGCGTGATGCCATCGCGCGAGGTCTGCTCCCAGGCCCAAGGATCTTGAGCGCCTTCGAGCCGCTGACAGGACAAGGCGAAAAGACCGGAACTCCCGATGAGATCCGAGCCTACATTCGCAAACAGAAAGGAGCCGGCGCTGATTTCATCAAGATCTACGCCGCCGGCGGCATGCGGCAAGGTGGGATGACGATGTCGCAGGAGCAACTAAACGCAGCCTGCGACGAAGCGAAAAAGCAGGGGCTGCGCACGCTAGTCCACGCTTACCGCGAGGCGGTGCGAGCTGCGACCCTGGCCGGGTGCACGCAAGTCGAACACGGTCTCGGCGCCTCAGACGATGATCTGAAAATGATGGCCGAAAGAGGGACGTATTTCGATCCCCAAGCCGGCCTGCTGCTTGAGACGTATTTGCTGTTCCAGGAGAAGTACGTCGGCACTCCTTTCTTCCCAAAGGCCCTCGATGGCTTTTCGTCGATGAAGGAGATCCTGCCGACGAATCATGACCTCATCCGACGCGCCTTGAAGATTCAGGGACTGAAAATGGTCTTCGGGACCGATGCCGTGGCGGGCGCGCATGGACGCAACGCGGAGGAGTTCATCGATCGGGTTCGTGACTGCGGGGTCGACCCCATGGGGGCGATGGTCTCTGCAAACTCCCTTGGGGCGGAAGCGCTCGGAATGGCCGGTCAGATCGGCTCGATCGCACCCGGCTTGCAAGCCGACGTTATTGCGCTCGACGGCGATCCATTGAAGGACATTACGGCGGTTCGGCGCGTTGTGTTCGTAATGAAGGGTGGAATCGTTTACAAGAACGCCGCGCGAAATGCGATCCCTGCGTATGGCGGCATTGCTCCGTAACGGACTTCTAATTCGACCGGCGTCCCTAAGTGATGCTGACTTCCGTATAAGTGCCGTAAACCTGCCGCAGCGCCTCGCAGATTTCGCCCACAGTAGCATAGGCGCGGACCGCATCCACGATGTACGGCATAGTATTGGCGGGACCGATGTTGCCGTTGGCCGCGGCCCTCGGTTCTTGTGCTGCTGCCTTCTTGAGCGCGTCGAGGGCGCGGCGAACTTCGTCATTCGAGCGGCGTGCCCGCAGGTTTTTCAGCTTCGCCGTTTGCTGCCGCGCCACGCTCTCGTCGATGTAGAGGATGTGCGGCGAGCCCTCTTCGATCACGAATTCATTTGCCCCGACGATTACCTTTTCGCGGGCCTCGACCGCGCGTTGGTATTGGTAGGAAGACTCAGCAATTTCTTTTTGCGGGTATCCGCGCTCGATCGCCTTTACCATTCCGCCCATGCCATCAAGTTTCCCGAAGTAATCCCACGCGCCGCCTTCCATTTGCAGGGTTTGGTTTTCTACAAAATATGAACCGCCCAGCGGATCAACCGTCTGGGTGACTCCAGACTCGTAGGCAATAATCTGCTGCGTGCGCAGCGCAATGCGCGTCGCTTCCTCGGTGGGCAGAGCCAAGGCCTCGTCGTAGGAGTCGGTGTGCAGCGACTGTGTTCCGCCCAGCACCGCCGCCAGCGCCTGCAGGGCGACTCGGGCAATGTTGTTCATGGGTTGCTGCGCCGGCAGAGACACACCCGCTGTCTGCGTGTGGAAGCGCATCAGCCACGTGCGCTGGTTCTTCGCGCCGAACCGATCTTTCATCACGCCATACCAGATCTTGCGCGCGGCGCGATATTTCGCGATCTCTTCGAAAAAGTCGTTGTGCGCATTGAAAAAGAAGCTGAGCCGCGGGCCGAACTCGTCCACGTCGAGCCCGCGTCGCCGGGCCCACTCCACATACTCAACCCCGTCGTACAGGGTGAAAGCTAGCTCCTGTAGCGCGGTCGAACCCGCCTCGCGAATGTGATATCCGCTGACCGAAATGGTGTTAAACCGCGGCGTGAACTTGGAGCCGAACTCGAAAGTGTCGATCACCAACCGCATCGAGGGCGCCGGAGGATAGATGTATTCCTTCTGCGCGATGTATTCCTTGAGAATGTCGTTCTGAATGGTGCCCGAAATTTTCATCCAATCCGCACCCTGTTTCTCGGCCACGACCAGATACATCGCCCACAGCACCGACGCGGGCGAGTTGATGGTCATCGATACCGTCGTCTTTTCCAGGTCGATCCCGCTGAAAAGGATTTCCATGTCCTCGAGCGAATCGATGGCGACGCCGCACTTACCGACTTCGCCTTCGCTTGCCGGGTGATCGGAGTCATAGCCCATCAACGTGGGCAGATCGAATGCGACGGAGAGTCCGCTGCCGCCGTGCTCCAGCAGATACTTGTAGCGCTGATTGGTCTCTTCGGGCGAGGCGAACCCGGAGAACTGGCGCATGGTAAAAAGCTTGCCCCGATAGCCGGTGGCGTGAATGCCACGCGTAAACGGCGGCTGGCCCGGGTAGCCGAGGTGCGCTTCTTCGCTCCAGTCTTCGGGGAGATCGGCCCGCGTGTAGAGGCGGCGAATGGAACCGCCCGAAATCGTAGTGAAGCGAGCGTGGCCGTGCTCGTCGAGATTCACGCCGGTGGGAGCGCCGATCGGCCGCTCGGGAGCCTTTTCCAGTGTAGGCGCGAGCGTCTCCTCCGCCCACTCCTTTTCGGCATCGGAAGGATGGCGGTTCTCAAAAACATCGGCGACGGGACTGTCGGCGATTTGCGGTTTGGACGGCTTCTTCTCCATGCGAACCCCGGTACTCTCTTTCGATCATAGGGAAGCGCGCGGAATCGGGCAAGACAGGGGAATGGGGGAGAAACGACCGGTCGGTCAGGTCTTTAAATCGCGGCTGTCATCCTGAGCGGAGTGAGAAGTTCGCGAATGCGAACTTCTCGCGCAGTCGAAGGATCCCTACGACTCCCACATGATTCCGAGGCTCGAGAGGCACTCCATAGTTGCTAAGAGTATTTCCTGATGGGCCCCGGTTGCGGCAAGACTGTAGAGATCCTTCGACTCCGCGAGCACTTAGCTATCGCGAAGAGCTCGCTCCCCTCAGGATGGCAGATGTGAAATTAACGCTGCGTGTGCGACATTTCCCACGCCTTGGCGTACTTCCACGAAACATAAACTGCGTGGTAGAGGTGCAGCAGCAGGCCTTCGCGACCGTCGAGGAAACCCAGGCGAACGAAATAGTTGTAAATGAAAGTCGCCAGCGGTCGCAGGACGATGTCGGCGAAACTGAAGCTGCGATGCCCTTTGGCCACCGCCAACTGCGCGCCCAGCGACGAATAGCGGTTCATGTGTCCGATGTAAAGGCTGAGGTTGGGATAGGTGTAGTGCACCATCGGGTTCTTGAACTGGCGTGTTGTTTGCGGCACATCCGGCTTCAGGTCGCAACGGTCGTGCGGATCGTGGCCGGTAACGAATCCCTGCCCGCGGCGGAACAGGCGCAGTTTGGGATCGGGATAAAAACCGCCATGGCGCATCCAGCGGCCGAGGAACAGATTCTTGCGCGGAAGCCAGTACCCGCTCACCGCGTTCGGATCGGCGATGGCGGCGCGAATTTCCTCGGCAAGGCCAGAACTGATCTCTTCATCGGCGTCGACCAGCAGCACCCAGTCCTTGGTGCAGAGATCGATCGCGTACTGTTTCTGAGCGACGTAGCCGCGCCAAGGTTCGACCACGACGCGGGCTCCGCGTTCGCGCGCGATCTCGCAAGTACGGTCTTTCGAGCCGGAATCGACGAGCATGATTTCGTCCGCCCAGCTCACGCTAGCCAATGTGCGGCCGATGTTGGCCTCTTCATCCATCGCTATGATGGCCACGGAAATCGTCATAGACGAAAAAAGGAATGCAGAGTGAGTGCGACGCGGTATTGTCTCACAACGAAATCTGGCTCTGTCGCGAGGCCCCGCCTATCCTCGTCTCCGAAAGGAGGAACACGATCAGGATAATCAACTCCGGTTCCATCGGGTGACGATAGCGCGCGTGCGGGTAGACGAAGTAATAGACAGCGGGATAGGTCAGGACCAACCCGGCGAAAAGCCAGGCTCCGGGCTGCTTTTGCCGCAGAGCCCGGCCAAGACCCCAGAGGGCGAGCACCGAAGTCGCCAGGAACGCCGAACTGCGAAAGTCGATCCATGAGGCGCTGCTGGTCGGCCGGGGCACGCCGTTCCAGAAATAGAAGAAGCGTTTCAGGCTGATGAGCGCAAAGCGGCTCGGGTACGCGCGAATCCAGTCGAATGCAACGCGTTTGCATTCGGCGGCGTACGCGAGTTCGCCCAGGCGCTGAAACTTCGCCAGCTCTGCCGGGTCGAGATTCGGCTGTAGGAAAGGCATCAGCATGCCGTCGGCGTAGGGGCCGTTGCCCAACCGGAACTGCAAACCGAAATCATCGCGGATGAAGACGAAGCGTCCGAAGGCTTCATAATTTCTGATGAGCCAGGGGGAGAGAATCAGGAAAAACACGAGTGAGGCGAGAGCGACGCCAGCGAGCGCGGGCAAGCCGCGGCGGTATCTCTCCCGCCAGATCCATAGGCCGCAGAAGGGCAGGAAAGCGAGCATCGTCGGGTTGGCGAGCGCTCCGACCCCAAACAGCGCGCCAAAATAAACCCAGACTCGCCAGCCCGGCCAGTCCTGCAATTCCAGCGCGAGCAGAAAAGTGCACGCCAAAATGAAGGGTGTGAACGTCGTGTCCCAAATCCAGTGGATGGACCAGTACCAAACGTAGGGGCATAGCGCCCAGCTATATGCGGACCAGAGGGCGATGCGCTCGCCGAACGTCCGATGGGCGATCCAGAAAATCGGGATCGTGGTGAGCGTCGCCAGCAGGCTGTTGATGCTCAGCAGCACCCACGCCGAGGCGAAGGTGTAGACGCCGAAAATCTTGAACACCCCGCCGATCAGAAATGGATACAGTGGAGGTTCCCAGGCCGAAGGGCCGGTGTTTCCTTTGTACGGACTGCTGAATCCGTCTCCAAGCGCAATGGAGCGGCCGATGCGGCCCATCTCCCAGGCGAAGCCAAAGTTATCCTGCCCCGGTCGCGTTCGATATTGGTGAAGCACCCCAATCGACGCCAGTTGCAGCAAAAACGACAGAGGCAGCAACCAGAGGAAAGATTTGGGCAGGGCGGGCCGGAAGGGTCTTGCCATCGGGCGCTAGTTTATCAGGCTAAGCAAAGTGTGGAGCGGGCACTCCCTTCGACAAGCTCAGGGCAAGCTCTGCCCGCTTGCCGGCAGCTTCGACAATGCTAGCGGGCAAGAGTGCCCGCTCCACAGACGCTACATTTGACCTCCTGGCTGCGCAGGCTGAGTCGCCGGCTGAGACATGGAATTCGGCGATGCCTGAGGCGCCGTGTCCGGTCGCGGTGCCGCGTACGGGACGCTCGGCAGATGCGTGACCTGGCCCCGCGTGGCATCGGCGACGTCAATGCCGGCGTGGTCGAGCAGCAATCCGGTGGCGCGATCGAGTTCGATGCGCGATTTTTCATACGCTGCCTTCGCCGAGACTAGATTCGACTCCGACGTGGTGAGCGTGGCGGCATCCTGCAGAATCGCGGTTTGGGTGGTGAGGCCGACTTTCAGTTTCTGCTGATCGGCATCGAACGTCTGACGCGCCAGGTCGACGGCGGATTGTGCCGCTTGAACCGCAGCCCGGTTCTGCCGCACATCAAACTGGGCATTACGGACTTCGATCCGCACCTGGTTTTCGAGTTGGTGCTGGCGCACTTGGGCCTGGCGGTACTCCAGTTCCGCGCGCACCTGGTTCGACTGCGCCAGCCGGTTGCGAATCGGGATGGTCAGCGTCAGCCCGATACCCTTGTCGGGCGCGGTCGAACTGACGAGTTGGTTCAGGGTTCCGCCATAGCCGACGCTGGTGGACGTCTGAAACGGCGGCGGAGCTTTCGCGGGATTGAAGCAGAAGCTGCCTGTCGTGCCCGAGCAGTTGGGCACGAGTGGATTCACGTTTCCGCCGACTCCAGAGCCGCCATAGTAGACAAACGCGTCGAGCGTGGGCAGCATCGCGTTGCGCACCGCCTTGTTGTTGATATCGCGGGAATTGAGATCAATACGCGATTCCACCAATTCGGCGCGATGGCGCAAGGCGTCGTTAATCATGTCTTGAATGGGGACTGCCTGCTCCTCTTGCGGAACCTGCATCGTGGAAGTGGGAATTACGTCGGCCTCAGCCAGAACGGGATCTTCGATACTGCGGCTGAGCGCGTTCTTCATCAGCAGTTGTTGCAACTGGAGATTGTTCTGGGCCACGATCAGGTTCTGCTGGTCGGTGGCAGCCGTGCTCTGCGCGCTGACCACCTGAATGGGAGGCACGGTGCCGACCTGTGCCTGGCGTTTTGCGTCCTCCAGCGCTTTTTGCGCGTAGGTCAGCGATTCCTGCTGCACGCGAACATTTTCGTAGGCGTAGACCAGGTCCCAATACATGTTCTCGATCTGGTCGACGGTAGTGATCACCTGAAGGCGGAAGGCGACGTCAGAAATCTCGCGGTTGTTCCTGGCGATTCGTATAAAGCGCGTGTTGGGCAGGAATCCAAAACCTTGTAGCAGGTTCTGCGTGACCCTTAGCTGAAAGTTCGAGCCTAGCTGCGGCGTCAGAAGGCTGGTCGGGTTGTTGGTGGTGACGTGAGTGTTGTTGAACCCCGCCGTCACGATGGCTCCCCACTGAAAGCCCTGAGTGTAGGCGAAGTCGCCGGTGTACGTATTTTGTGCCACCACTGGGACAGGACTGAAGACGCTGACTGATTCAGTTTGATTTTTGTCGAGCTGGAGTGTTCCGGTCAGTTGCGGATCGAAGCTGGTGATGGGCGAACCGACGCCGAGCGTCGAGCTGACCAGTCCGTTGGTTCCAGTGCCGGCGCCGCCGGCCGCAACCGTTGTGCCGCCGGTTCCCGACCCGACCGTTCCACCAAGCCCGCCGACGCCTCCGCCGGGCGTGTTTTGCACGATCCCGGTGTTGACGCCAAGCACGCTAGCCCCGGACTTGGCGCGCAGCAAATCGGCTTCTGCGATATTCAGGTTGTAGCGGGCGATATCGAGATCGAGATTGTTCTCGAGCGCCAGCGCGATGGCGTCATCGATCGAGAGATAAATCTTCCCATCCCGCATCAGCGAATCGATGCGCGTCGAGTTGCCAAGGTTCGGCTGCGCCAGCTCCTGCGGCGTGTAGGGTTGCAGGAAATGGGGAAACGCAGGGCGCGGGTTGGAATAGTCCTTGAGATGAACGGGCTGCGCCTGCGCCGGCTGTGGCGCCGCCGGGGGCGTCGTTTGGGAAGCGGGAGGTGCCGGCGATTGCGCGTGTACTGCACTGGAAACCGTCGCCAGTAGAATGGCGGACGTCATACACCAAAGCGCTACCCGGAACAGGAAACTCAAACGCGGTAAGGACATGGACATTCTCCTTGCAATAGAGGCGTGCGCATGCGCACACAAAAACCAATGGATGCCAGACTTGGATGCAGAACAGGATAAAGCGTCACTTCATCTTAGCGGGAGAAGCGGCCACGGACGGGCTGGGGATTGTAAAGAATTGTGAGCAACAAAGTGTGGCGCGGGCACCTCCGTTCGATGAGCTCAGGGCAGGCTCTGCCCGCGCTGACTCTTCCACACCGCGTGCAGCGCGGGCAAAAGTGCCCGCGCCACACACACCCTATTGCTGGGTTGTCGGAGGCGTGATCGACGGCAGGTCCTTGCGCGGCGCTACGTACGGAACGTTTGGCAGTCGCGTGACTTGGCCACGGGCAGCATCGTCAATACTGATGCCGTTGTGGTCGAGCAGCGTGCCGACGGCGCGCTCAAGTTCAACCCGCGACTTTTCATACGCAGCCATCGCCGACATGAGGGTGGATTCGGCCGTGGCCAACGCGCTGCGCGTTTGCAGAACCGCCGTCGTGGTCGAGGTACCGAATTGATATTTCTTTTGCTCGGCATCCAGCGACTGTTTCGCGTATTCCACGGCCGCTTTGGCCGAAGCTACGCTGGCCTGATTTTGCTCGACGGCGAACTGGGCTTGGCGGACTTCGATGCTTACCCGGTTCTCGGTTTGTTGTAGAGCCAACTGGGCCTGACGATATTCGAGTTCACCGCGGACTTGCACTGCCTGAGCGGCGCGGTTTCGTAGCGGAATGTTGAGCTGCAAGCCGACGCCCTTGTCGGGAGCGGTGGAATTGATGAGTTGGTTTAAAGTCCCGCCATAGCCGACTGGCGAAGCCGCCTTGGGAGAACACGCAAAAGGGTTGCTGTCCGGGTTCGAGCAAAGGTTCGTCGGATTCTGCGAGCCACCCAAACCATATCCACCGTAGTAGGCGTATGCATCCAGGGTCGGCAGCAGAGCGCTGCGCAAGGCCTTGTTGCTTTGATCCTGACTGTTCAGCTGGATCCGCGACTCGACGAGTTCGGCCCGATGACGGAGCGCATCGTTGACCAGATCCTCGGTGGGCTGCACCTGCTCGTTTTCCGGGACCTCCATGGTGGAAGTCGGAACCACATCCGCTCCGGCGAGCGCAGGGTCATGAAGAGTGCGGCTGAGCGCGTTTTTCATAACCAACTGCTGCAACTGAAGGTTGGTCTTGGCAACCGTCAGAGCCTGCTGGTCGGCGGCCACCGTGCTCTCGGCGCGCACGGCTTCGATCGGCGCCAGACTGCCGATTTCCACCTGTTTCTTGGTATCCGAAAGCGTCTTCTGAGAAAAAGCCAACGACTCTTCTTTCACCCTCTGATTCTCGTAGGCGTAGACCAGATCCCAATACATGTTTTCGATCTGATCGACAGAGGTGATGATCTGCAACCGGAACGCCACATCCGATAGCTCACGGTTGTTCTTGGCGATGCGGATAAAGCGACTGTTGGCAGAGAATCCAAATCCCTGCAGAAGATGCTGAGTCAGCCGGAAATTGAAGTTGGAGTTGAGCTGCGGGCTTAACGGAGTGAACGGAGCGTCTCCCAGCGTCGTCCGGGTGTTGCTGAAGCCGACGTTGAGATTGGTACCCCACTGGAACCCCTGCTGGTACGAAAAATTGGCGGTAGTCGTGTTTTGCGGAGATGCCGGGCTGAAGGTGCTGGCGGGCAAAATGTGAAACCGGTCATTCTGAAATGACCCGGTAAGGACCGGGTCAAAGCTGGTGATGAACGGACCGAAGAGTCCACCGGCGGTCGAGCTTACGATGCCGCCAGCGCCGGCGCCTGCCCCACCTGCGCCGAGGGTGGTCCCGCCAGTGCCGGAACCGACCTGTGTTCCAATACCCCCCACCCCGCCCCCAGGCGTGTTTTGCACAATTCCGAAAGGCACACCAAGGATCTGAGCACCGGCCTTTGCGCGCAGCACGTCAGTATCAGCGATATTCAGGTTGTAGCGCGCGATCGCGATATCGAGGTTGTTCTCGAGCGCAAGGGCGATGGCATCATTCAAAGAAAGGTAGAGCTTGCCGTCGTGCATGAGAGCATCGACGCGCGCCGTATTGGCCAAGTTGGGCTCTGCCACGCGCCGCGGAGTGTACGGGCCAAGCGGATTCGGAAAGTGCGACACTGGCTTGGCATAGTTCAGAACCGGCAGCGGCTTCTCCGGTTGCGGGGTGGGGGCGGCGGGCGAATCCTGGGCCCAGCACGCCAGGGTCAGAGTTGCGAACAGGCCCGCAACCAACGCGAGGCGGATAGTCAGGGTTCTACATGCGAATGGCATCTACTCATCTCCGTTCGTTAACACCAGTTCGTTAAGACAGATTGATTAAGATTGCAGCCAAGAGCCTGGGTTTTGCCTGACAGGGCCAAATCGCCCAAAAAAAAGTCCTACTCAGGCATTGGTACGCGAGGAACGGGCGGAAGGTTCCCGAAAGCTATGGAAAAAATGACCTTCCCGACCGCCGCGCCCGCTACTCATTGTTCGATCTCTCCGGCTTTGCTTCGCGGAACACAGCGGCATGGACGCTCCCAACTCCGGGGACCTGAATTCTGCAGAAAACCATACAGTATAGGCCTCACCCTCACCGTTGCGCTCGTGAAACTGTTACATTGCTGCCGAGGCGGGAATCGCCACTACAGCATGACGCAAAGCTTGAAATCGCTTGGATGATCGAACCGGCGCGCGGGACTCCAAAGATCGCATGCGCAATCTCAAAATCACCCTCTCCTACGATGGAGCGGAATTCTCCGGTTGGCAGGTGCAGCCCGACGCCGCCACGGTGCAGGGCACACTGGCCTCAGCCATTGGACGCATTACGGGAGAAAAGGTATTGCCGCAGGGTTCGGGGCGCACCGACGCGGGAGTGCATGCCCTGGCGCAAGTCGTGACATTTGTCACAGAGTCTTCCGTACCCTCGGAAAATTTCGTGAAGGCGCTCAACGACATTCTGCCGTCGTCGGTGCGGATCCTGGGAGTGACCGAGGCGCATCCGGAGTTTCACGCGCGGCACTCGGCGCGGGCCAAGACCTATCGTTACCGAATCTATCGGGGAGCGATCTGTCCGCCGTTTCTGGCTAGATACGTGTGGCATTATCCTTATTCACTCGACGAACCGGCAATGGCGCGGGCGGCGGCGCGGGTGGTTGGTGAGCACGATTTCACTTCGTTTGCGGCGGTCGATCCCGAACGCGGGCGCGACCAGGAACCCACACCCAATGTGCGACGCATTTTCTCCTCGGCGTGGGAGCGCTCAGGGGAAGAATTGGCTTATACGGTGCGGGGTTCCGGATTCTTGCACCACATGGTGCGGAATCTGGTCGGTACGTTCATTCTCGTCGGCCGGGGAACTTTGCAGGGTGAAGATGTGACCCGCATCCTTGAAGCGCGGAGCCGGTCGGCAGCGGGAGCAACCGCGCCCGCGAGTGGGCTTTATCTGGTCAATGTCGAGTACTAGGGCTTACCTGCGAGTTTGTGGCGACGCAAACCAGACGTAGCAAGCTAAGTCTCTACGGACTAAGATTTGTTTGAATCGAGATTTCTTTATGGCTACTGATCTACAAATCGCGGCGCGGAAGGTTGTTCCGGTGAATCCGGCGACCGGTGAAGTTCTGCGCGAACTTGAGTGTGCGGGGGAGAGCGAAGTCTTAGCGGCAGTATTGCGGGCGCGTTCAGCACAGGCCGGGTGGGCGGAGTTGGGGCTGCGACGGCGGATTGGCATCATTCGTGAGTTCCAGGGAAGGCTGTTCTCGAAGAAGTCTGAGATCGCGGCGGCCATTACACGCGAAGTGGGCAAACCGCTGGTAGAGGCACTGGTCACCGAAGTGCTCGTCGTGCTTGACGCAGCGCGATTCTTGATTGACAACGCCTGGGGATTGCTGCGCGATGAGCCCGTGCCGCATGGAAATCTGGTCACCAAGTTGAAGCGTGGATGGCTGGTGCGCGAATCGCATGGCGTGATCGGGATCATCTCGCCGTGGAACTATCCGTTCTCGATTCCAGCGACCGAGACGCTGGCCGCGCTGGTGGCGGGCAACGCCGTGGTGTTGAAGCCCTCCGAGTTGACACCGCTGGTGGCGTTGGAGCTGGCTTCGTTGCTGCATGCGTCGGGTGTGCCCGAGGATGTGTTTCAGGTGGTTGTGGGCGAGGGCGTGGCCGGGGCGGCGCTGTTGCGTTCGCCGATCGACAAGTTGGTGTTCACCGGCAGCGTTGGGACCGGGAAGCGGATCGCAGCGGCTGCGGCGGAGCGATTGTTGCCCGTGGTACTCGAACTTGGTGGGAAGGACCCCATGCTGGTCCTCGACGACGCCGACGTGGACGTGGCCTCGAGCGCGGCGGTTTGGGGTGCATTCGTCAACGCGGGGCAAGCCTGTTTGTCGGTCGAGCGCTGCTATGTTCACCAGAGTTTGTACGAGTCGTTTGCCAAAGCCTGCGCGGAAAAGACGAAGCAACTGCGCGTGGGCAATGGAATGGACGCGCATACCGATGTCGGCCCGATGATCCAGGATCGGCAGGTGCGGATTGTGGAATCGCACGTGGAAGACGCAAAGGCGCGCGGGGCTCGGGTTCTGGCGGGGGGAGCCCGGCTTCCGGAACTGGGGGTGAACTTCTACGCTCCCACGGTACTGGCCGGCGTGACCCAAGACATGCGCATCATGCGCGAGGAAACTTTCGGTCCAGTGCTGCCGGTGATGGCGTGTGCCGACGACGATGAAGCCGTTCGCCTGGCTAACGACTCCGAATACGGTTTGGCTGCGAGCGTCTGGACGCGCGACCCGAAGCGTGGCGAGCGCCTGGCCCGGCGTATTCATGCCGGCACCGTCATGGTAAACGACGTCATTTCGTGCTTCGGTATCAGCGAGGCTCCGCACGGCGGGGTGAAAGCCAGCGGCGTGGGCCGCACCCACGGCCGCTTCGGCCTCGACGAAATGGTGAGGGTGAAGTATCTCGACATGGACCGCATGCCGGGGATGAAGAAAGTCTGGTGGCACGGCTACGGCGAGAGCTTCCGGCGCCAAATGGAGGGCTTCCTGGACATGCAGTTTGCCCCAGGGATGGGGAAGCGGTTACGCGGCGCCCTGCGAGCCGCGGGCGTAGTCCGGCGCAAGCAACTGTGACTTGTTCCACAGTAGAGACGTAGCAAGCTACGTCTCTACGATTACGTGGGATTACTGGTGGGCCGTTGGCGCTTCGGTGGTACTGGAGGTCAAGGGCGGCGCGATCGGCTGCGTCCCTTCTTCGTCGATCTTCGGCGGCGCTGATTCCAGGGCGAGCTGGAGCACCTGGTCCATGGTATCGACGAAGTGCAACTTCATGGCGGTGCGCAGATTCTCGGGCACCTCGGCCAGGTCTTTTTCGTTGTCTTTCGGCAGGATAACTTCAAAGAGTCCAGCCCGGTGCGCTGCCAGCAGCTTTTCCTTCAGGCCGCCGATGGGCAGAACCTTGCCGCGCAGCGTAATTTCACCGGTCATCGCGATGTCGCGACGAACGGGAATCTTGCTGAGAGCGCTGGAGATCGCAGTGGCGATGGTGATTCCAGCAGACGGGCCGTCCTTTGGAATCGCGCCTTCCGGCACGTGCACGTGCAGATCGAGATTGCGATAGAAGTCGCGGTTCAGTCCCAGTCGATTGGCGCGCGAACGCACGTACGACATGGCGGCTTGGGCTGATTCCTGCATCACGTCGCCGAGTTTGCCGGTCAGGGTCAGCTTGCCCTTGCCGTCGACGACCGTGGCCTCTGTGCTCAGGATGGAGCCGCCGACTTCGGTCCAGGCCAGACCGGTCACCAGGCCCACCTCGCTCTTTTCGTGAGCTACGGTGTCGCGGAACTTGATTACACCCAGGAAATCGTTGACGTTTTCACCATTGATAGTGATGGAGTAGTTTTCGCCTTCTTTAACGACCTTGCGCGCGACCTTGCGGCAGACGTTGCCGATTTCGCGCTCCAGGTTGCGAACGCCCGCTTCCCGCGTGTAGGAGCGAATCAGGGAGGTGATGGCTTCGTCGGTGAACTTGATGTTCTTTTCCGACAGGCCCGCGGCCAGCATCTGTTTCTTCACCAGGAACTGCTTGGCGATCTCGACTTTTTCCTGCTCGGTGTAGCCGTGGAGACGCAATACTTCCATGCGGTCCTGCAGGGCCGGAGGAATGGTGTGCATGACGTTGGCCGTGGCGATAAAGAAGACCTGCGAGAGGTCGTATTCGACGTCGAGGTAGTGGTCGACGAACATGAAGTTCTGTTCGGGGTCGAGCACTTCGAGCAGGGCGGCGGACGGATCACCGCGGAAGTCCATCGACATCTTGTCGACTTCGTCAAGCATGAAGACCGGGTTCTTGGTGCCGGCTTTCTTCATCATCTGGATGATCTGTCCCGGCAAGGCGCCGATGTAGGTGCGGCGGTGGCCGCGAATCTCGGCTTCGTCGCGCACTCCGCCCAGCGACATGCGGACAAACTTGCGGCCGGTGGCCTTGGCGATCGACATTCCCAGCGAAGTCTTGCCCACGCCCGGAGGGCCAACAAAACAGAGAATCGATCCCTTGGGGTTCTTTACCAACTGGCGCACTGCGAGGAATTCGAGGATGCGCTCCTTAATTTTCTCCAGGCCATAGTGATCTTCGTTGAGAACTTTCTCGGCGCGGGAAATGTTGCGGATTTCCTTGGAGCGCTTCTTCCAGGGAACGGCCAGCAGCCAGTCGAGATAATTGCGGGAAACGGTGGACTCGGCCGACATGGGCGGCATGGCCTCAAGCTTTTTCAGTTCCTGCAGAGCCTTGTCCTTGACGTCCTTGGGCATGCCGGCGGATTCGATCTTCTTCTTCAGTTCGTCGAACTCGCTCTTTTCGCCGCGGCCTAATTCCTTCTGGATGGCCTTAATCTTTTCGTTGAGGTAGTACTCTTTCTGCGCCTTCTCCATCTGGCGCTTCACGCGCGACTGGATGGTGCGGTCGACGTTCAGTTTCTCGATTTCGATGTCGAGCACGTCAGCGATACGGGTCAGGCGCTCGGACGGATCGAAAATCTCCAGCAGTTCCTGTTTCTCTTCGATGGACAATTGCAGGTTGGCGGAGATCACGTCGGTCAGCTTCGCCGGATCTTCCATGCGCACGGCCGAGATCATGGTCTCGTAGTTCAGGGCCTGGCACAGCTTGACATACTGCTCGAACAGGGAGGTGACGCGCTGCATCCCGGCTTCCTGTGCCGGGTTGCCCTCGGTCGAGTAGCGCGCCACGCGCACTGTGGCCTGCATGAAGCCCTCAGTGTCGACGACCTGCAGAATCTTGCCGCGCTCAATGCCTTCGACCAGAACTTTAATGTTGCCGTCGGGCAACTTGAGGCTTTGCACGATATTGACGATCGTGCCCACCTGGTAGATTTCGTTGGCCTTGGGTTCGTCGATGGAGGCGTCGTGCTGGGTGGCCAGGAAGATCTTCTTGTCCGCTGCCAGCGCTTCTTCCAGGGCGCGCACGCTGGACTCGCGGCCTACGACGAACGGCGTCATCATGAAGGGAAAGATGACCACGTCCCGAATGGGCATCATGGGCAGCTTTCTGGATTCGAATTTTTCCTTGGATGTGGTCACTCAGTCTCCCTGGGGTAACGGCCAAACAATAAACAGCCAAACGACAAGGCTGTAGGAATTCTACCGCGTCCCGGCGGCCAATGACATGGCTCTTATTTTGAAGGGACGCTGCTGTCTGCCAGCGGCACCTCCTGACCTGGCTTCCTGAAACCCGGGTTCGGGGTGCTGGAGGCAGAGACGTAACAAGCTAGGTCTCTACGGACGCTCAGCCTGCTTTTTCCAAGGTGGTGGCGAACGACGCGCTGCGCTTCTCCACCATCTCCCGTGTTACTTCGAACTCCTTTACTTTCTTCTGGCTGGGCAGGTTGAACATCAGGTCGAGCATGAGTTCTTCCAGGATCATGCGCAACCCGCGCGCGCCGACCTTGCGTGCCATGGCCTGGCGCGCGATAGCGCGCAGGGCTTCGTCAGAGAACTTCAGGCGAACATTCTCGAACTCAAACAGGCGCTGGTATTGCTTGACGATGGCATTTTTCGGCCGGGTCAGGATCTCGATGAGCGCGAACTCGTCCAGATCCTCGAGCATGCCTACGACGGGCAGGCGGCCCACAAATTCGGGAATCAGGCCGAACTTGATCAGGTCTTCCGGCTGGATTTCGCTGAGCAGTTCGTAGTTGCGCTTGCGGGAGACGGCAAGGTCTTCCTTCTCGGCGTCTTCACCGGCGCGGAAACCGAGCGATTTCTTGCCCATCCTGCGGGAGATGATCTTGTCGAGGCCAACGAACGCTCCGCCGCAAATGAACAGAATGTTGGTGGTATCGACCGGGGTAAATTCCTGGTGGGGATGCTTGCGGCCACCCTGCGGAGGCACGTTGGCGATGGTGCCTTCGAGAATCTTCAACAGGGCTTGCTGCACGCCTTCACCGGAAACATCGCGAGTGATCGAGGGATTTTCGTCCTTGCGCCCGATCTTGTCGACTTCGTCAATGTAGATGATGCCGGTCTGGGTGCGGCTAACGTCGCCGTCGGCGGCCTGCAGCAGCTTGAGGATGATGTTCTCGACATCTTCGCCCACGTAGCCGGCCTCGGTCAGCGTGGTGGCGTCGACGATGGCGAAGGGCACATCCAACATGCGGGCCAGAGTCTGGGCCAGCAGCGTCTTGCCGGTTCCCGTGGGGCCGATCAGCATGATGTTGGACTTGGTCAACTCGATGCCGTCGCCGGTCTTCTGGCGGTTCATGAAGATGCGCTTGTAATGGTTGTAAACGGCGACCGCCAGCTTCTTCTTGGTCTGCTCCTGCCCGATGACGTACTCATCGAGGAAAGTCTTGACTTCCTGGGGCTTGGGCAGTTGGTTGGGAGTGCTCGCTTGGGGGGTCGCGGTGCGGTCGTCTTCGAGGATCGAATTACAGACCGCCACGCACTCATCGCAAATATAGGCGCGGGGATAATCGCTGGGCGACGAGATCAGTTTGGCAACAGCGTCCTGCGACTTGTGGCAGAACGAACAGCGCAGAATCTCGTCCGTACCCGACTTATTTTTCACTCGTTTCTACTCCTTGAGGTCATACATCTTCGGCATGAACGCGCCCCCCACGTCCACCACGTTCTGCCCTTTCATCCTTCGCCAGGTCGGACGCGAAGGCCGATCATACCGCTTTTGCCGTCTTATAGATGATATCGTCTATGATTCCATATTCCTTAGCCTGCTGCGCGTTCATAATGAAGTCGCGCTCCACGTCCTTTTCCACTTTGTCCAGTTTCTGCCCGCTGTGCTTCGAGAGTAACTGGTTGGTAATCTCCCGCATCCGCAGGATTTCCCGGGCGTGGATGTCAATATCGGTCGCCTGCCCCGACAATCCACCCATGGACGGCTGATGTATTAGAATCCGCGAATTCGGAAGTGCCAATCTCTTTTTGGGTTCGCCTGATGCCAAAAGTAACGCTGCCATCGAGGCGGCCTGTCCCACGCACAGAGTCATGACGTCGTTTTTCACGTACTGCATGGTGTCGTAAATCGCCATGCCAGCCGTGATCGAGCCGCCCGGAGAGTTGATGTAAAGCTGGATGTCTTTCTCGGGATCTTCTTGAGCCAGAAACAACATTTGGGCGATCACCAGGTTGGCGATGTTGTCGTCAATCGGCGTGCCGATGAAAATAATGTTGTCGCGGAGCAGCCGGGAGTAGATGTCGTAGGCGCGCTCGCCCCGTCCGGTCTGCTCGATGACCATCGGTACTAGCATCATATGAGGATCATTTGGCTTCACGTTCACCTGCCACACTCCGCCCCGACACAACCCTGATCTGGCATGGGGAGGATCGAAAGTGGTCCGCGTCTTTCCGAACTACGCGGACTGGTGATACAAAAATTCGAGGGTCTTTTCGCTGCGGATTCTGTTCCGGATTCTATCGAGGCCCCCATCCTGTGTCAAACGAGCGCGGACCGCTTCCAGAGTCTGTTTTGTCTGTGCGGCGAGCGCTTCGAGTTCATGATTCAACTCGTCTTCGCCGACCTCAATTTTTTCCAGATCCGCAATGCGTTCCAGTAACAACGAGGACTTTACATCCTGCACCGCCTGATCGTGCTGGCCCGCCCGTAGTCGCGGCAGGTCCATTTTCTTCAAGTCTTCCATCTTCATGCCCTGCGCCGCCAGCGCGCGCAGGCCGCGTTCCAGGCGCAGGTCGATCTGCCGGTCGACGAGCGATTCGGGCACTTCAAAATCATTGCGCTTGACCAGTTCGGCAACCAGCTTGTTCTTAGCTTCGTGCTCGGCCTCGTGCTTGCGCTCGGCCAGCATGTTCTCGCGAATCTGCTTGCGCACCTGATCGAGGCTGGAGAACTCGCCCAGTTCCTTGGCGAATTCGTCATTCAGTTCGGGAAGGTTCTTTTGTTTAATGGCCTGAATCTTCACGGTGTAGACGAATGTCTTGCCCGCCAGGCGTTTGTCGGTGGCATCGGCGGGATAGGTGACTTCGAACTCACGCTCTTCGCCAGCATTGGCGCCGCTCAGGTTCCGAGTGAACTCCGGAACTGTATTCTTGCCGCCGATTTCAATCAGCACTTCGTCCATGTGCACGGGCTGGGCACCGGCGTCATCGTTATTCTTGGGCTTGCCGTCCATGGAGGATTGTGCAAAATCGCCTTCGGCCAGGGGACGCCCTTCAACCGAGGTGAACGTAGCATGTTGCTCGCGCACATTGTTGAGCGCCACGTCCACTTCTTCGTCAGTCACCACGATCTCTGGGTGTTCGGCGCGCAGTTCTTTGTAACCTTCGACCACAATGTCGGGCATGACTTCAAAGCTGGCCTTGAAGCGCAGCGGCTCGCCGTCATGAATGTGCAGGTCGGTGACGCGGGGCTGGGACACCGGGATCATGCCCAGCTTTTCGGCTTCTTTCCGGAAATAGCGCGGAACCAGCGCCTCGACCACGTCGCTCTTGAGGTCTTCTTTGAACCGCTGCCGGATGATGGATGCCGGAACATGGCCGGTGCGAAAGCCGGGCAAGCGCGCGACCTTCTGATACTTCTGGATGATCGTTTCGGTTTCGCGCGTTACTTCCTCGGCAGGGATCTCGACCGAAATCTCCCGCTTGACGCCGTCTTTCTTCGCCTCGTCGTTCTTGGCGCCGGCTGTTTCTGTGGGACTCACGTTTTCCTTTCGGCGTACTCTGCAACCTCTGGCTGGGTCATAGGTCCCTTCGAGCGAAAAGAACCTGACTCCATTCACACAACGTTAATCTTGAGTGTAAAGACAGAGGGAGAGCACCGTCAAACTAGGAAAAAGGTCGTCGGCCGTTTGTCGTTGGTCGTTGGCCCAGAACCGGAATTCGTACAGACGTTGCGTGCTACGCCTCCGCCGCATCGTCTGGGCACTTGGGTTTCACGGGCGCCGGCGGAGACGTAACAAGCTGCGTCTCCACGATGTGGTGTAATGGGCCGGTGTCTTGGCTTACCGTCCTCAACCAGGAAGTCATCGCTTGCACCCGCTGCCCGCGGTTGGTGGCTTACCGCGAGCAAATTGCGCGGGAGAAGCGAAGGGCTTATCTCAGCTGGGACTACTGGGGGAAGCCCGTGCCCGGGTTCGGCGATCCCCAGGCACGGGTGCTGATCATGGGACTGGCTCCCGGGGCGCACGGGTCGAACCGTACCGGGCGTCCATTCACCGGCGATGCTTCCGGCAACTTCATGTACCCGGTATTGCACGAGACCGGATTTGCCAGCCAACCCACGGCTACCGACCGCAACGATGGCATGAAGTTGCATGATCTGTACATCACAGCCGCGGTTCGTTGTGCGCCGCCGGACAATAAGCCGCTGCCCCAGGAACTGGTGGAGTGCTCATATTTTCTGGATCGCGAACTGAAAGGATTAGACAAAGTGAAGGTAGTCGTGGCGCTGGGCAAGATTGGATTCGATGCTTACCTGAATTACGTGAAACGCGTCGGCTTGCTCGCCAGCAAGAAGGGCTTCATCTTCCGGCACGGCGCCAGTTACCGAATACCCGATGGTAAGGTGTTACTGGCGTCTTATCATCCGTCGAACCAAAACACGCAGACGGGCAAGCTGACGCGAAAAATGTTCGTGGAAGTCTTTCAAGAGGCGGCAAAACTTGCCGATAGATAAATCGAGGCGCCGTTCGTGCCGGATCGCTCGACCCTCCCCTCGCACGGAGTCACAGCCTACAAAGCAGGGTCACGACCGGTGCGGCGCCCGTCTTGATTATGTGGAGCGGACAAGAGTGTCCGCTCCACACAAAACTAGCGCAGTTTCGTTACCGTCACTTCCAGCTGAAACTCGCGCTTCGAGTTTGGATCATCTGCACTGCCGATGACGACCGTCTTCGTCAACGGCAGCAGGGCGGTGCCACCCATTTTCAATTGCCGGATGATGGGATGTAAATCACGCTTCTCCGAATTTGACTCCGGCATGGCAAAGCTGCTGGTCTCGGCTCGCACAGTTAACTCGGTCTGTCCTCGCATTTCCCCGATCCTGGCAAAGAGGCTGGTTCCGACATCGAGATATTGGAACTCGCCTTCCTTCGATTCGACCGGGACTCGCGTGCCAATCTTGATTTCGTTCCCTTCGTTGGTCGCCAGATTCGTGGAGTATTGGCGGGAGTTGATCTTCTTTCCATCCTCGATCTCGTTGATGGAGAAATCAAGGTGATACTCTTCCAATGGTTTGTCCCAGCCCTGCGATTTGGATTTTCCCTCCGAACTCTCCGGCTGGGTCGCGGCCTTGGGCGCAGGTTCCTGCGCGGAAGCACCCGCCCCGGACAGCATCGCCCACCCCAAAGTGACTGCCAGCAGAATGTTGCTCTTTCTCATTCTCATTTTCGATTCTCCTGTCGGTTCGTTGTTTCCTGATCCTCGCGTCCTGCAGGGCCTGAGGGACTTTGCGGCTTGCCAATCAGTTCCGCTCGATCCCGTTGAAGTTCTTGGTTTGCAACCCGCGCAATCAACACCGCCTGGGCGTGGAACTGTGCGACGTAGCTCGCCAGAATTTCTTCCTGCTCGCTCAGCGGCTGCGGAGATGGAAACTGGTCAAGCTTGGGATTCACGGTCGCCACGACGGTGGGTCGTGGGCGGCGATGGGTTGCGGCTCGCTGGGATACCTGCCCGGTCGCGTGCAACTGTTTCGCTCCGTCGTTTGGCGTGACCTTAGGTCGCGGATGGTTCGGGCCTGGCTCTGACGTGGAGGGGCGCTTCACCATCAGTGGACGGGATGACTTCCCAGGCCTCCAGCCCACGACCAAGGCCGCGACCACCACGGCCGCCAGCACGATTGCTACGCTCCAGCGCCACCCGGCATGGTTTGGCACCCTCGCCTGTTCAGCTCGCAGATTGGCCAAGATTCGTTCTTCGAGTCCTGCCCTCGGCGCCACTCTGGCGTACTTGGCCAGGGCGTCGTCGAGTTCGCCATCGGCTTGCTCGTGATGGTTGTCTGCCATGGTTCCCCCTCTACTACCTGACTCGTTGAGCCAGCTTTTCCTTGAGGATCTGCCGCGCCCGAAAAACTCTGGAGCGTACCGCACGCTTCGTTGATCCCGAGGGTGGCGGCGACCTCTCGGGGCGACATCTCTTCAATCGTCGATAAGATCAACGGCTGGCGCAGTTTGTCGGGAAGCGCGGCAATCAGCCGTTCCAGCGCCGCGGCCGTTTGGACGCCATGCACGGTCTCGTCGGCGGGCGTCTCCGGAGATGCGACTTCTTCGAACGGCCTCTCCGGATCCTCCAGGGCAATCTCCCGCTTGCGTCCGTATTGCTTGGCCCGGTCCACAGCCACTCGCCAGGCGATGCGCGCCAGCCAGGTCTTCGGATCTTCCACCGCTGCCAGCTTTGAGCTGTAACGCAGCACGCGCAGAAAGGTTTCCTGCGTGGCGTCTTCCGCGTCGTGGTGGCGGCGCAGCACCGCATAGGCGATGCGGTAGACCAGCCTGGAGTGATGTCGGACCAGTGCCTCGATCGCCTCTTTTGTGCGCTCCAGTTGACCGCGCTCGCCTGGCCTGCGATCGGTCGTCGCTGCGCTGCTCAGGATCGCCTCTCCCGCCACCACTCGTGTGCCCTCGATCATGAAGACCGTCCGGAGGTCGGTTGTGTTCAGGAAAATCTGGAGGGAGAACGTTCGGGAGGGAAACGGCTTGCACGATTCAAGAGGTTTGTCATTCCGAGCGCCGGTTTCTGGCGCGAGGAATCTGCTGTGCGGCGGGGCAGGGAAAGCAGATTCCTCTGTTCGTTCAAAATGACAAGTGCGCGGGGGATTGCAGGAAGGGAGGACTGGGCACTTGCCCTAGAGGCCCACTAAGACCGGCTCGGGTTCAAGGTGCAGGCCCCAGATTTCTTCCACGCGCTGCTGGATCTGATCCATCAAGGCGAGGACTTCGGCGGCGGTCGCGCCGCCGCGATTCACGATGGCCAGCGCATGTTTGCTCGAGATGCCGACGCGGCCGAAGCCATATCCGCGCGCGAAGCCGGATTTTTCCACCAGCCACGCTGCCGATACTTTCTTGTTTTTCTCGAGCGCCGGATAGCTGGGGAGAGAGAATCCCCTCGCGCTCGCTCGTCGTTGCAGGTCCTCGTGCTGCTGTTCAGAGAGCACGGGGTTCTTGAAGAATGATCCCGCACTCTGGCAATCGGGGTCGCCGGGAACGATCAGCATACCTTTGAGGGCGCGAATGTGACGGACGGCCTCGCGTGTCTCGGCCAGGTTCGGCCGCGTCTCACGGCCCCCGAAGTGCCGCTTCAGGTCGGCGTATTCGAGGTGCGCGTCTCCCCCGGGCACCAGTGCGTAGGTGACCTGCATGATGATGAATCGCTCACGCTCGGTCGTATTGAAGACGCTGGAGCGGTAGGAGAACCCGCAGGCTTCGCGGCACAGTTCGCGCACCTGGTTGTCTTTGCGATCGAAACCTTCAACCGACTCGATCGTCTCGGAGACGTCCTGCCCGTAGGCGCCCACGTTCTGCACTGGCGTGGCCCCCACGCTGCCAGGAATACCGCTCAGGCACTCGACGCCCGCACACTGAGCGATGACTGTATGGGAAACGAAGCGGTCCCAGGATTCTCCTGCGCCCGCGTCGAAAAGAACTCTGCCTTCATCGTTGGTGCCGGGACGCTGCTCGATGCCGGGGATCGCGACTTTCAGAACCAGGCCAGGCCAGCCTGCGTCGGCCACGACCAGATTGCTGCCGCCTCCCAGAACGAAGAGAGGGAGGTCCCTCCCCCGCGCGAGGCGACAGCTTCCTCGACCTCGATTCGCGACCGTGCTTCCACGAAGAAGCGCGCCGGGCCACCGATGCGAAACGTCGTCAGCGGTGCCAGCGGAATATTTTCCTGCAGCAGCATGCGCCTTCACTATACACACGGAAAGAGGGTGTAGAGACGTTGCTTGCAACGTCTCCTGCGGGCTCTATCGGACTCTCACGCTACAATAGAGTGCACATTCAAGAGAGGACTAAAGACATGCCGATGTATCCCGAAATTATGGTGATTCCTATGCGCGAAGAGTTGACCCGACTGGGAATCGAAGAACTCCGCACTGCCGAGGAAGTGGACCGCGCGCTGAAGAATCGTCCGGGCACGACGATGGTGGTGGTGAACTCCATTTGCGGCTGCGCCGCCGGACGAATGCGACCCGCGGTGCGGATGGCGTTGCAGAATTCAATTCGACCGGACAAGGCTTTCTCGGTATTTGCCGGGCAGGAAACCGAAGCTACCGAACGCGCCCGAGGATATTTCACGGGGTATCCGCCTTCCTCGCCGTCGATCGCAATTTTGCGCGATGGGCAGTTGGTCTACATGATGCAGCGGCGAGACATTGAATCGCGGGAGGCTCCGGCCATTGCAGCGGACCTCAAGGCGGCATTCGATCGTCTGTGTGGCAAGGCTGTGACCGCGCAGTCGTAAGATTTCGTGGCGAGAGAGACCTAACAAGTTACGTCTCTACGACGTAGAGACGTTGCTTGCAACGTCTCTTCTGGCCACGAGCAATTTCCTTATTGCTTCTTCGTGCTCACCATGAATGACTTCACCACAATCGCGTTCGGCTGCATACCCACGGGAATCAGCGTCAGCAGGGAATACTCCGTCGGCTCGAGTTTACGCGGCTTGCGTTTCTGGATGACGGTGACATCCCCGGACTGCGTGTCGAGCACTAGCAGGTAGTTCTGATCCGGCGTGAGCGCCAGGCCATCGGGACGGCTGCCGACGGTGAGCGTGAGAATGCGGCGGCCCATATCAATGTCGTAGACGGCAACGCTGTTGGAGCCGAAGTTCGTGACATAGAGCCGGGAGTTGTCGAGCGTCACCACGGCGCGCGACGGGTGCTGCCCGATCTCCTGGGTGCTGCCCACTTCGTCGTTGCCGGTCTCGATGATCGAGATGCTGTCGGAATCGAAGTCGCTTACCATCAACTCGCCACCGTCCGGCTTCAGCGTGAGACTGACCGGCGTGCGCCCCACATCAAGCAGGGCCAGCACCCGGTCATCTTTTTTGTCGGCGGTTTTGCCCGCGTCACTTCTTAGCGCGATGGACGCGACTTGGGATGAACCAGAGCACGCCACGAAGGCCTTGCTGGAATCGGGAAGGATCGCGATGTCCTCAGGTTGCCTGCATACGGGCAGCGTCGCGCGCACGCGCAGCGACTGGGCGTCGATCAGGGACACCGTGTTGTCGCCGCGATTGGAGACCACAACGGTCGAACCATCGGGTGAAACCCGCGCCAGTCCCGGTGCGGAGCCGACCCGCACGTTTCCGATCACCAACCGCTTCTCCAGATCAATCACGCTGACGTTCGACGAGCCGGAGTTGGCCACATAGGCGCGCTTGCCGTCTTCGGCTACGTCAATGAAATAAGGCCGGCCGTGTATGCCAATCGTAGCTACGAGCGTGTTCGTCTCCGTGTCGATGACGCTGACGTTGTTCGATCCGGCGTTGACTACATAGACTTCATTTTTCTTGCTGTTGGCCGCGACACCGGTGGGTTCGCTCCCGACCGGAATCGTCTTGTCCAGAGCGAACGTGCGCAGATCGATCACGCTCACAGTATTGCTCTTGCCGTTGGTGACGTAGGCGTACTCGCGGTAGGCGGGGCCGTAGTCGGGCAGGGCTTGTGCACGGAAGTACCACCAGCCGAGCCCGGCTAGGATCGGCAGCAGAACAGCGATGAAGAGGAGCTTTCTCAAGGTCGCATCAGATCGCGGAGAAGAAGAAAGATTAGCAGAATTGATGGCGCTGGGTGTTTCCTCGGTTCTTCGCGGAACTGAGGTGGTTTCGTAAGCTCGCTCGTCAGCGTATGTGGAATGAGACCTCGGCGCGCACATGGACGGCCACTGGCTTTCCGTCTTTGGTGGCCGGTTCGAAGGTCCAAGTTTTTACCGCTCCGATTGCCTGCTCGTCGAGACTTTTTTCCAAACTCTTGATGACCGTGACGTCCCGTACTTTCCCGTCGGGCATCACGACCATCGCAACCAGGACTGTGCCCGAGATCTTCTTCTTGCGGGCTTTCTCCGAGTACTCCGGATTGGGCATGTAGGTTCCTCTGGGCGGAGTCACGCCGTTTCCAATCTCGTAAACTGTCTCGTTCTCTGTGGTCTGAGCATTCGCGTCCGGGGTTTCCTGTGCCGCCATCATGGTGCAACTCAGCAAAAGGATGACGGCGGCCGCGTATCCTCCCGGCGTGCCACGAACCCAGCTGAGTGAGGGCTTTGTTCTCATGGTGTCCATCTCGGTGAAGAAGGCCTGACGGTCTATTTCTTGCGATCTATTTTGGGGCCTGTAAGGACTTGCGTCTCGCAAATCCCGCGAATACCAAATCCCCACATCTCGCAAAGTACGCGAGATATGGTGCGCCGGGTTTGATCCCAGAGTCTACTTGCTGACTGCGACCGTCTCACTCACTGCGATCGCCGGTACGGTCCTTCCCACTACTGCGGCGATCTGGCGCACCTGGACCATCAATTCGTCGAACTGATCGGGGAACAGCGACTGCGGGCCGTCGGAGAGCGCCTGATCGGGCTGGGGATGAACTTCGACCATTAATCCGTCGGCGCCGACGGCTATTGCCGCGCGCGACAGCGGAGTGACTTTGTTGCGCTTGCCCGTGCCGTGGCTGGGATCGACCAGGATCGGAAGATGACTCAACCGCTGCACCGCCGGAACCACGCTCAGGTCGAGGGTGTTGCGGGTGTGGTCGGCGAAGGTCCGAACGCCGCGCTCGCACAGCGCCACGTTGTAATTGCCTTCGCTTAGAATGTATTCGGCGGCCATCAGGAACTCCTCGAGCGTGGCTGACATGCCGCGCTTCAGCAGAACCGGCGTGCGGGAGCGTCCTGCGCGCTTCAGGAGAGAAAAATTCTGCATGTTGCGGGCGCCAATCTGGATCACGTCGGCATACTCCTCGACCAGGTCGAGCGATTCGTGGTCGATGGCCTCGGTGATGATCTTCATGCCAAACTGCTGGCGGATCTCCGCCATGATGCTGAGACCCTCTTCGCCCAGCCCTTGAAACGAGTATGGCGAAGTGCGGGGCTTGTACGCGCCGCCGCGGAAAAACTGCGCCCCCGCCCGACAGACGCGCTCGGCCACGGCGAATGCCTGTTCGCGGCTCTCAATGGCGCACGGCCCGGCCACAATGGCCAGACCGGGGCCACCGATCGTGGCTGCGGTCCCCCGGAAGCGGATGACCGTGTTCTCTTCCTTGATGTCGCGGCTGACCAACTTGTAGGGTTTCGAAACCTGGATGACTTCCTGCACGCCCGGCATTTCTTCGAGCGTGCCCTGTTCGACTTCTCCCTTGTTGCCCGTGATGCCGATGGCGGTGCGGGTGGCTCCCGGCATGGGGTGCGCGCGATAGCCCAACTTCTCGATCTTCTGGCAAACATCGCGCACCTGCTCTTCGGTGGCGTGCGCCTTCATGACGACTAACATAGATTCACCTTAGGAACTGACCATGTGGAGACAGCCGCTCAAGCCTGCCCTGAGCGAAGTCGAAGGGGCTGTCCGGTCGAGGCAGCTCGAATTCCCGCGGCTGCAGGAGAAGCCGCGCCCTTAAGTCTACCGTTGCCCGGGCTTGCCCGCAAATGGTGCAAGCAGTCTCGCGACGCGCAAGCCGAAGCGAGATATCCTAGTCAAGCCGTTATGCGAAATGCTGAGCAGGAAAAGAAACTCGGGGACTTGTCCAAACCTGCAGCGGCCAGCCTCGACGAATTGCTCCAATTGGAAGAGTTGAGAGGCGAACAGTGGCTGATGCGACTTTCCGTGGGCGGTCGTTCCGGCAGTTGGCAGCTTCTGACGCTTGATTCGGCAGCCAACGATCGCATGATCAGAGAAAGAATTGAAGCGAGCGACCAGCCTATCACCGACCTGGTGCTCGCGTTTGTGGGAATAGTGGAATGGAGGGGAAAGACGCAGTTGATGGCTTACCTGCAGGTTTTCAGATCAGACTACAAGGAGGGTCTCATGTGCCTTCGCCAGCTGAAAGAGAGACCCAACGGGCCGAAGTACGAGGCCAGCGGAGGGTTTCTCGTCGCTGGCTTCTGTCAGAATATCTGGATTTAAGCCGCGTTTGCGCCTTGCCGCATCGGTTCAGCGCGAGGCGCATCCATATGTCGTCACCTGTAAAAATCCCTCAGGAGCGTTCTTCATGAAAGCAGCGGTCGTCCCTTCCGTTAATGGCAAGTGGGAAGTCAAAGAGTGGCAGACACCCAAGGCCGGTCCGAACCAGGTTGTCATCAAGATTCAAGCCAGCGGTTTGTGCTACACCGATGTACATATCACACACGGCATGATCCCAACGCACTTCCCGCGCGTGCTGGGCCACGAGCCGGTGGGACAGATCGTAGAAATCGGTCCCGGCGTGACGTCGCGTAAAGTCGGTGACCGCGTGGGAGTGGGCTGGGTGCAAAAAGGCTGCGGGCGTTGCGAGTTCTGCCTGCGAGGCAAAAAAGAATTGTGCCCGAACGCGATCTCGACCGGCATCGGGCTGGAGGGGAGCCACGCCGAATACATGCTCGCCTATGCCGATGCCACCATGCTGATTCCTGACAACCTCAGCTACGAGCAGGCCGCGCCCATCTTCTGCGCCGGATACACCGTCTGGAGCGGGCTGCGCATTGCCGATCCGAAGCCGCACGAGCGCATCGCCGTCGTGGGCATCGGCGGTTTGGGCCACCTGGCGCTGCAGTACGCCAAGGCCGCGGGATTTACGACGATCGCCGTGACCAAGTCGAAGGACAAGGAGAAGATGATTCGAGATCTCGGGGCCGACGAAATCGTCGAAAGCGGCGCGGCGTTGCTCGCAGCCGGCGGAGCCGACGTTCTGCTGGCGACTTCGAACTCATGGGCGTCGACCGAAGAGGCGACACAGGGCATGCGTCCCGATGGCCGGGTTGTCGTGATGGGCGCGTCAGCCGAGCCGCTGGGCTTTAACATGGGCATGATGCTCAAGCGTGTGCGTCTCATCGGTTCCAGCCAGAACGGGCCGGAATACCTGTACGAGGCCCTCGACTTCGTCGCGAAAGGGAAAGTCAAGGTGATGGCCGAAACCTACAAGCTCGATGATATCGGCAAGGCCTACGATCGCGTGGCAGAGGGGAAAGTGAGATTCCGGGCGGTCATCACGATGAACTAAGCGTTGTGACGTAGCGGCGTTGCGGCCCTATCTTTATACTGGGACGCATGCGCCGCTCCATGGCCCGCGAAGAGGACATCCTCAAGCGGTCTCCACCGAAACGGCCGCCACGCTTTACTTCTCGGCGCATCGGAATTCACACTTCCACCGCGGGAGGCGTCAGCAATGCTGCCGAGCGTGCTTACCGGCTAGGGTGCAACGCGTTTCAAATCTTTTCGTCGAGCCCGCGGCAGTGGGCTCCGTATGAGTTGGGAGAACCACAGTGCGTCGAGATGAACCGGCTGCGGGCGAAGTACGGGCTGACGCCGCTCGTGATTCACGCCAACTATCTGGTCAACCTGGCCAGCTCGAATGAGCTGGTTCTGAAGAAATCACTGGAAGCATTTCGCGGCGAGGTGGAGCGGGCGCTGTCGTTGTGCGCGGAATATCTGGTCCTTCATCCGGGCTCATTTCGGGGAAGTGACCGCGAGCAGGGAGTGCTTGCGACCGCCGCGGGCATAGCGGCCTCGACGAGCGGGCTCGATCTGGCCAAAGGCGGACTGACCATTCTCATCGAGAACACCGCCGGGTCCGAGTTTTCTCTCGGCGGCAGCTTCGAGCAGGTTGCTGAATTGTTGGATCGGTTGCGGGGAGTCGTCCCGGTCGCAGCCTGCATCGACACCTGCCACACTCACGTCGCGGGATACGACATCGTCAGTGAAGAGGGTTTGTACGCCACGCTGCAGCATCTCGACGCTACAGTCGGGCTTAACAACGTCAAGGTCTGGCACTGCAACGATGCCAAGGCCGCTCGGGGTTCTAGGCTGGATCGCCACCAGCACATCGGAAAGGGAACGATTGGCAAAGAAACGTTCCGCATCCTGCTGAATGATCTGCGCCTGTCCCAAGCCGCCTTCATCGCCGAAACGCCGATCGACGAACCCGGCGATGATCGTCGGAACGTCGAAGTACTAAAGAGACTGGTGACCAAATAATCCGTCGCGCCGCACTTCGAACCTCCTTTCAATTTCCCCTCGAACCCTCACTTGCGTAATGGCATCTATACCGCTCATGATTCGGACAGGCGTTCTCGCCGTGGTTCTGCTGTGGTTTGCCGGTATTCCTAGTTCATCGCCAGGTCAAGCGCCGGGTCAGGGGGACGACGGACACCGACGAGTCTCCGATGGTGGCACGGTGCAGGTGGCGATGAAGAACGTCGTGTATCACTTCAGCGAGCCCATATCCGTTCACATCGTTCACCTTCAAGGGACGCTGACGCCGACCAGACCCGGAGCCATAGTTGTCTTCGACGACAAGAATTCATTCCTTCTCAATCTCGCCTCAGCCGAAATCACGATCAGCTGCAACTCGCTGGCGGAAGTGATGAACCAAAGTGTGTTCTCTGCGGCGGACGCGCCCATCAAGAACGTGACCATTGCGAGCAAAGAGAATCAACTCATCATTAAAGGGGAAATGCACAACCAACATGTTCCTTTTGAATTATCGGGCACACTCGCCGTCAACGGGGACGGACGAATTCGCTTTCATGCCGAACACGTGAAGGCCGCGCACTTGCCGGTGAAGGGTCTGCTCGATCTGCTCGGCGTCGATCTCGCTAATCTCATCAATACCAGGAAGGTTCAAGGCGTCGCCGTCGACAAAGATGACTTGATCCTCGATCCGCAGTTGATACTGCCACCACCGCATATTCGGGGAAGAGTCACCGCGGTCAGGCTTCAAGGCAATGACATCGTGCAAGTCTTCGGCACGCCGCAGGCCTCGAACTTCGCGGCCAAAGAGACAGGAAACTACATGGCCTATCGCGATAGCGACCTGCGTTTTGGCAAGCTGATCATGGATCAGGCCGATCTCACCTTGCTCGATATGGATCCGCAGGATCCGTTTGATTTTTATCTGGACCACTACAAGGAACAGCTCGTAGCGGGCTATACCAAAACGACGCCGGAGTTTGGTTTGCGCGTCTACACTCGCGACTACAACAAGCTGAAGAAAACCGCTCCCGCAAGTCGATACCATTGACAAGCCGGTGAGTCTCTCATTGTAGAGACGTTAGCGTGCTACGTTTCGCTGGCAACATTTCGGGTGATGGAGAGAGAGACGTTGCAAGCAACGTCTCTACCGTCGATACTCTTCATTCATGAAGCTCTACCGTTCGTGCAACGGCATCGTGGCTGAGGACGCTGGCCGCTTCTGCGCGTTGAATGTGCCCTCGTGGGACGATTTGGTGACTCGCGAAAACCTGCGCGATTATCTGAGCCAGCTAATTGGTGAAGTGAAACTGGCGGATGGCGCGCCGCAGCATTTGCTCCCGCCGATCGGCAGCCAGGAGGTCTGGGCCGCGGGGGTTACGTACTATCGCAGCCGCAATGCGCGGATGGAGGAGTCCAAAGTCGCCGGCGGCGGAAATTTCTACGACCGCGTCTATCACGCCACGCGCCCAGAGCTGTTCTTCAAAGCGACGCCGCATCGCGTGGTGGGAGCCGACGCGAAGGTCGCGATTCGCGACGATGCCGCCTGGTCGGTGCCGGAGCCGGAGCTGACTCTATTCGTCACGCCCGGCGGCAAGATCGCCGGCTACACCATCGGCAACGACATGAGTTCGCGTGACATCGAGGGCGAGAATCCGCTCTATCTTCCGCAAGCGAAAGTCTACGATCGCAGTTGCGCGCTCGGGCCCTGCTTGCTGATTGAGGATGAACCCCTGCCCGCCGCCACAGAAATTGCTTTGGAGATTCGGCGCGGCGGAGTGGCGGCGTTTTCAGGCGCGACCACGCTCAAAGAAATGAAGCGGAGGCCGGAGGAACTCGTTGAGTACCTCTACCGCAATAACAGTTTTCCGTACGGGTGCTTCCTTCTGACCGGCACCGGTATCGTGCCTCCAGATTCATTTACGCTGAAGCCCGGCGACGAAATCCGCATCACCATCCCGCCCATCGGAACCCTGGCGAATGTGGTTGGATGAAATTCCCGAAAACGATCGAACCATGCCGTTGTATCGCTGCCAACTCCAGACTTTTGCGCGGCGCCGTGTAAAATAAAGGACTATTCAATGGGTACTTACCCGCTATGGCGATTGGTGAAAAAACTGTCAACGGTGTGACCAACGGCTCTGAAACTGGGGCCGCCTCCCCCTCTCGCCCGAATGACGAGCGTTATGACCCCCAGCGCGTGGAAAGCAAGTGGACGCAGCACTGGCAGCAGGATGCCTCGCTCTATGCCGCCGAGCCTGACTCGACGAAGAAGAAATATTACGTATTGGAAATGTTGCCCTATCCCTCTGGTGCGCTGCATATGGGGCACGTGCGCAATTATTCGATCGGTGACGCGCTCGCGCGTTACATGTGGATGAACGGCTACAACGTGCTGCATCCCATGGGCTGGGATTCGTTTGGCTTGCCCGCAGAAAATGCGGCCATTCAGAACAACACGCCGCCGCGGGAGTGGACGCTGCGCAACATCGCCAATATGAAGTCGCAGATGAAGCGCATCGGCTTCGCCTACGACTGGTCGCGCGAAGTCACGACGTGCTTGCCCGATTACTACCGCTGGAACCAGTGGTTCTTCCTCAAGCTCTACGAGCAGGGCCTGGCGTACCGCAAGAAGAGCAAAGTCAACTGGTGTCCCAAGTGCGCGACCGTGCTCGCCAACGAGCAGGTTCTTTCCAACGGATGCTGCTGGCGCCATGAGGACACTCTCGTCGAGCAGCGCGAATTGGAGCAGTGGTTCCTGCGCATCACCAAGTACGCCGACGAGTTGTTGCGCGATCTGGAAAAGCTAGGCGGGTGGCCGGAGAAAGTGCGCACTATGCAGCGCAACTGGATCGGCCGCAGCGAAGGCACGCTGGTTGATTTCAAGCTCGACTATGCAGAGAACCATCGCGGCTTCGGCCCCGGGGGATCGACCATCAGTGTCTTTACCACCCGCGTCGATACGATTTTCGGCGCGACCTCGGTGCAGTTGGCGCCGGAGCATCCCATAGTCAGCGATCTGGCGGCCGAAGATCCGGAGCTGCGTGTGAAAGTCGATCAGCTCATCGCGGAGCAACGCAAAGCTAAAGAAGCTGGCGATATCGGCGAAATCGAGAAGCACGGCGTCCCGACCGGTAGGTACGCGATCAACCCCTTTAACGGGGAGAAGCTGCCCCTGTGGGTGGCGAACTACATTGTCATGGATTACGGCACTGGCGCCATCATGAGCGTCCCGGCGCATGACGAGCGTGACTATGAATTCGCCAAGAAATACCGGCTGGAGATCCGGCTCGTGATCCTTCCGATGTCGAACGATCCCGAAGAGACTATGGCCGAGCCGCCCTTGCCTTTCGTCGCGCATGAGGGCTTGCTGATCAACTCCGGAAAGTACAGCGGCCTGACATGCGAAGAAGCCATTGAGAAGTTGTCCGCTGAGGCCGAGAAGAAGGGCTTCGGCAAGGCGACTGTCACTTACCGGCTGAAAGATTGGGGCATCTCGCGCCAGCGTTATTGGGGCACGCCGATTCCGATGCTTTACTGCGAGAAAGACGGGATCGTGCCGGTGCGGGAAAAAGAGCTGCCGGTGATTCTGCCGGACAATGTCGACGTCACACTTACCGGGGGATCGCCGTTGAGCCGAGTGCCCGAGTTCGTCAACGCCACGTGTCCAAAGTGCGGAGGCGCTGCGCGCCGCGAGACCGACACCATGGATACGTTCGTGGACTCTTCCTGGTATTTCTATCGCTACACCGACGCGCGCAACGACCGGGCGCCGTTCGAGGGGAAGACGGCACAGTACTGGTTCCCGATCGATCAGTACATTGGCGGTGTCGAACACGCCATTCTGCATTTGATCTACTCGCGCTTCTGGACCAAGTTCATGCGCGATATAGGCTTGATTACCAACGACGAACCGGTGGAGCGGTTGTTTACGCAGGGCATGGTGATCAAAGAAGGCCGGAAGATGTCGAAGAACATCGGGAATGTGGTCTCTCCCGATGAGATGGTGGCGCGCTATGGCGCCGACGCGGCGAGGCTTTACAGCTTGTTCGCTGCGCCGCCGGACCGCGATCTTGACTGGCAGGATACCGGGATTGAGGGCATTCAGCGATTTTTGGGGCGCGTGTACCGGTTCGTGGTGCGCAACGCGCGACAAGATCATTCGCAGCGGGCCGGCGCGGAAAGCGAGAAGATAGACGAGGTTGTTGTCGCGTTGACACCGGAGGCGCGGGCGATTCAGCGCAAGTTGCATCAGACGATCAAGCGTGTCAGCGACGATTTCCAGGGGCGCTGGCATTTCAACACCTGCATCTCGGCCATCATGGAACTGGTGAATGTCTTGTACGGCGCGGAAGAAGCGATCGCACAGAATGCGATTCCGGCGCCGTTCCTGACTGAGGTGCAGCGCAATCTTGTGTTGTTGCTCGCTCCGTTTGCTCCGTACCTGGCGCATGAGTTGTGGGAGATGCTCGGCCAGACGTCGAGCCTTCTCAAGGCGCAGTGGCCAAGGTATGACGCGGAGTTGGCCAAGGAAGAAGAGATTGAGATTCCGGTGCAGATTAATGGCAAGCTGCGCAGCCGCGTCGTTGTGCCGGCCGACGCCACGGAGGACTTCGTGGTGGAGCGGGCGCTCGCAGATGAGAAAGTACAGGCGGCCATCGCCGGCAAGCGGGTGATGAAGAAGATCTACGTTCCGAGCAAGATGGTCAATCTTGTGGTGCAGTAACTCCTGCCTTTTTGTCATTCCGAGGAGCGAGAGCGACGAGGAATCTGGGTGTGCCGGCGGCACAGAAGCAGATTCCTCGCTACGCTCGGAATGACAAACATTCTTGTACCTTTACCCCCTTTTTGCCCGCTTACCTTTTTCCCGCTTCGTGAGGATGAGCACACTTTGCGTTATCCTGAGTCGTGGATCCGGTGACTGGGAACTGACGACGGTCCACCGTCAACTGACTTATGGCCATCTCGCCTACGGTGGAAGGATTTCGCGCTGCGTTCCGGCGTCCATCTCTGACGCTGGCGGAGATCGCGTGGCGCTGGTCCGTTGGGGTCACGGCCACGGCGTTGTTTTTCTTCGGCCTCTTCGAATACCTCAACACTCTGCCGGTTACGAACGGCGAACTACTCTTCCTGCGGAGCCGGCAGCCTTACCTGGTGTCGCAGGCGATTGCGCACATTCTGCGCGGAAGTCTGAGCCGCGCGGTGATGTCGGCGCTGGTCGCGGTGCTGGTGTTGACCTGGCTCTGGATCATCGCTGCGGCGGTGGGGCGGTTGGCCACAGTACGCGCGCTGTTGGATTACTTTCGTGGGGACGCCGCTGGCCACGTCGCGGCCGGCGCCACAAGTGATGGCAAGAGAGACGTTGCAAGCAACGTCTCTACGAGTGGCGGGCCGCTCGCCGCGCTGGTCCGGCTTAACTTCCTGCGCGCCGCTGTGGCGCTGGCGGCGGTCTGCGGGTCGCTGGGAGCGGCCATTCTTGCCGGTTTCGCGTCTCCGGATGCTCATCCGCGGCCCGGGTTGGCTTTTCTGTTGTTCCTGCCGCTGGCGGGGCTAGTCTATCTGGTGTGGAGTTCGTTGAACTGGTTTCTGTCGCTGGCTGGGGTCTTTGCCGTGCGTGGCGGCGAGGACGCCGTGGGCGCGATCTCCGCCGCCGTCACACTCTGCCGCGAGCGCACTGGCGCGATTAGCGCGGTCAGTACCTGGACCGGCCTCGCCCACCTCGTGGCCTTCATGGGCGCGACCACCGTGGTTTCGATGCCTCTGGGCTTCGCGCCGTTGGTGCCCTGGCGGCTGGTGGTTGCCGCCATGGTTTTCATCACGGTGGCTTACTTTGCCCTTGCCGACTGGCTCTACATGGCGCGACTGGCGGGATACGTCTGCATAGCCGAAATGCCGCGGGCGCTGCTCGCGCCGATGCCGTCTTCGCCGCCGCCCGTTTCTTCCGGAGGATTGCAGGTTGCACCTGCCATTCCGGTGCAGACCAGCATCGACCGGGACGAACCAATTCTGAGCGACGTGCCGAATCTCCCGGTAGAGACGTAGCTTGCTACGTCTCTTGCCGGCGGCGTTCCGGATGGTGGTGAGAGAGACGTTGCAGGCAACGTCTCTACGAATCTCTTTACCTCGCTCGCCGAATCTGAGAAACTCATTGGTGGCGACCCAATCCCCGCACAATCCATTGCTGAACCAATCCATAGTCATCCTCGACTTTGGCGCGCAATACACACAGCTCATCGCGCGCCGCATCCGCGAACAGAATGTTTTCTCCGTGGTGCTGCCCTGCACGGCTTCTCTCAACGAAGTTAGGAGCTATTCACCGGTCGGCATCGTACTTTCGGGGGCGCCCTGGTCCGTCTACGACAAGGACGCACCGCCGGCCGACGCCCGCGTCTTTGAGATGGGACTGCCGGTGCTCGGCATCTGCTACGGGCTGCAATTCATGGTGCACACGCTCGGCGGCAAGGTGCGCCCGGCGGATAAGCGCGAGTACGGCCGCGCCGAGGTCGACATAGTCTCGGATTCCCTCCTGTTTCAAGGCTTGGCCAAGAAGCTTGCCGTATGGATGTCGCACGGGGACGAGGCGCTCGAACTGCCTCCTGGCTTCGAGTTAATGGCGAAGACGCACTATGCGGTGGCAGGCATTCAGAACGTGGCCAAGAAGTGGTACGCCGTCCAGTTTCATCCCGAAGTGCACCACACGCCCCAGGGCACGCAGATTCTGAAAAACTTCGTGTTCCAGATCTGTGGCGCCAAGCCCACCTGGACTCCGAAGCATTTCATCGAATCGACGGTCGAGCAGATCAAGCAGCAAGTCGGCACCGGACGCGCCATCTGCGCCCTCTCGGGCGGTGTGGATTCGTCGGTTGCAGCGGTGCTGGTCGACCGTGCTTTGCGCGACGCCAAGGGCAAATCGCGGCTGACCTCGGTCTTCGTCAACAACGGGGTGCTGCGCAAGAACGAATTCGAGAAGGTGCAGAAGACGCTGCGCGATAAGCTCGGGTTGAACCTCGATGCGGTAGATGCGACAGATCGCTTTCTCGGCAAACTCTCCGGGGTTACTGAGCCTGAGAAGAAACGCAAAATCATCGGCAACGAGTTCATTAAGGTTTTCGAGAAGGAGGCCCGGCGCATCGAGAAGAGTGAAGGCAAAGTCAAGTGGCTGGTGCAGGGCACGCTGTATCCCGATGTGATCGAGTCCCGCTCGGTGCGCGGGCCGTCGCAGGTTATCAAATCGCATCACAACGTGGGCGGGCTGCCGGCGAAAATGAAGCTGAAGCTCATCGAACCCCTGAAAGACCTGTTTAAGGACGAGGTTCGCAAGATCGGCCGCGACCTCGGCGTGCCGGAAGAAATCCTGCAGCGGCAACCCTTCCCGGGGCCTGGCTTGGCGGTGCGGGTGTTGGGCGAAGTCACGCGCGAGCGCCTTGCGCTGCTGCGCGAGTGCGATGAAATCGTAGTCGGCGAGGTCAAAGAAGCCGGCCTCTACACCAAAATCTGGCAGTCGTTCGCGGTGCTGCTGCCCGTGATGTCGGTCGGAGTCATGGGTGACATGCGGACGTACGCCTACACCTGTGCCGTCCGGGCAGTGAGTTCGGAAGACGGCATGACCGCCGACTGGGTGCCGCTGCCGCCCGAAGTGCTGAAAACCATCTCCACGCGGATTGTGAATGAAGTGAAGGGCGTGAACCGCGTAGTTTACGACATTACATCGAAGCCGCCGGGCACGATTGAGTGGGAGTGAAAGAAGCGGCTTTTGGCTATTCGCTCTTGGCTCCAATGGGTCGAACCCCGGGCCGGGCTGTGGTACAGCGGTCCCGGCCATCGCGCCCAGTGAAGCTCGATTAGTTGTCTCACGACTACGGTGATTCCCCGAGCCGTAGCGTGCCGGTTACTTCCGTTCGTTTCGCACTTGATCTTTTCTTGCTCCGTTCCGCGATTCGTCCTACAACCACAGTGACGACGAAAGCTACTAATTCACCGCGACCTCGTCGTCGATAGAAGGTTGGGACGGTGCCTGCCAATGTCGCCCAGAGTGAGAGCGGTCTCTTTCCACGTAATCTGGTTCAGCGTTCTAGCGTTCACAACGATCGGTGCACTCGCCCAGACCATTGACGACGTGCACATGACGCCGCGGAAGAAGCCAGCGAGCATAGCTATCGCGGCCTACGGCCCTGATCCCGGCGAAAGGCTCACGGCGGGCCTGATCCGCACCAGCGTCGATTTGGTGCTGGTGCCGGTATCCATCACCGATGGTTCCCACCGGCCGGTGATCGGGCTGGACCAGGATAACTTTCAGCTGTTTGAAGGCAAGAAGCCGCAGGAGATCAAGCACTTCTCGAGCGAAGACACCCCGGTATCGATCGGCATTCTGGTGGATACCAGCGGTAGCATGTCATACAAACTGGAACGGGCGCGCGAGGCGGTACGCCAGTTCTGTGAAGCGGCGAATCCACAGGATGAAATCTTCCTGATTACCTTCGCCGACTCGCCTCGCCTGGCGACCGATTTCACGACCAGCCCGGAAGAAATCGAAAACGATCTGCTGACTGCCCGGTCGAAAGGCCAGACCTCGCTGCTCGATGCAATTTATATGGGCGTGCGCAAGATGCGCCAGGCCCGCTATGCCCGGCGGGCTCTGTTGATTCTCTCCGATGGCGGCGATAATCATAGCCGCTACACCGAACGCGACGTCAAAGCGGCGATCCAAGAAGCAGATGTGATGATTTATGCCGTGGGCACCTACGAGCGTTACGCCAGCACTCAAGAGGAATTGCTGGGCCCGGACCTGCTGCGATCGTTCTCTGAACTGACGGGCGGGCAGGCGTTTACCTTAAGCAACCTGAAGGAACTGCCGGAGGTGACCCGAGCCATCGGCACGCAACTGCGTCACCAATACGTACTGGCGTACCAACCGCAATCTGCGGCTCACGACGGGAAGTGGCACAAAATAAGCGTGAAGCTGCGGCTGCCCAAGAAAATTCACTCCCTTTTGCACGTCGATGCGCGCGCGGGATACTACTCGGGCGGGGAATGATCGCATGTCGGATTGAAGGGCGTGCGCAGCGGGACGGTGAATCAGCGTTCTTCTGCAATCAACCCAACATTCACCAGTTCGCTGCGAAGAGCCGATGGATCGGTGAACCGGATTCCGTGCATGCCGAGGGCGGCTGCAGCGTCGACGTTGGCTTGCAAGTCGTCGATATAAACCGCTCGGGCCGGATCAACATTGTGGGTTTCGCAGAAAAGGCGAAAAATTCGCGGTCGGATTTGACCAGGCGTACGTGCCCGGACGGCAGCATTCCACGAAACCAGCGTAGGAAATCGAATCTTTCTTGGGCAGCGGGGAACGTTTCGGTGGACCAGTTACTCAGCGCATACAAGGGAACGTCGCGAGAGCGCAGTTCGGCAAGAAGGTCGACCGTGCGATGGATCGGCCCTGCGAGCATTTCGTCATAACGCTCCATCCGCGCGTCGATCATCTTCGCATGCGCCGGAAATCCTGATCTGAGTAATGCACAGGCCTCGGCGAGAGAGCGGCCCGCATCTTGCTGCAAGTTCCAGTCGGAAGTGCACACCGTCGCGAGGAAGTGCTCCATGGCATCATCGTCGCCCTGGAAGAGCTTGCGATAGAGGTATCGCGGGTTCCAGTCAATGAGTACACCGCCAAGATCGAACACTGCCGCGGAGCGATCCCTCATCCCACTCATTCTAACTAATTGACTCCTGACAACTGCGGGGAAGGAGGGGGCCACGTTGACCCTGTCAGCTGTGGTCGCGATGGACCATCTCCATCGAGAATGCGGGCAGGCATACCGCGATGTACTCAGCGCCGCCCTCCTGGGGCGTGGAGTAGCGGATCCACTCGCCGGCGTGGGCGACGACGGCTTGCCCGGCCTGTACGTCGAGGGAACCGCCTTTGTGCTCGACTCGAAGGGTTCCTTTCAGAACAATCGTGAACTCTTTGAACTCGGGAGTCTGCCCCGGCTCGAGCCATCCCTGGGGACTGCGCATGTGAGCTACGCTCGCGCTGGACGTTTTGGAGTTGACGCGTCCGATGTATTCATCGATTAATTTGGGTTTGTTGCCGGCGGCTTGGATGCGCGTGGGTTGGGAAATCAGAGTGGGCATGGATTCGGTGTTGGTCTCGCCGGAATTTACCGACATCAGAGTACAACAAAACTCTGAACGTGAGGTTCACGAAGAACGCCGCAGAGACGTAGTTTCGCTACGTCTCTGCTTGAAGCGTCCAACAGCTGCGGTCGAAGCATTAACGCACGAACGGCGCCGGGAGAGACGTTGCAAGCAACGTCTCTACGAATTCTTACGGACACGGATACGGGGTGCCCGGGGTTGGCGGGGTGCCGGGAATGATGGTCGACGGCCCTGGTATGCCATCGGGTCCGGGCGGTCCCGGGATCACCGTCGGTGGCGTGCCTGGTATGCTCGGAGTGTAACAAGTGCCGTGGTCGACTGGTATGTCGGGCGGCGGCAGGGGCCGCGGGCGCGCTGCGATTGGCTGCTCCGCTAGCGGATGCTGTTCCGATTCGCGGCCTGCGTCTTGGACCTGTTTTTCCTCCAGCGACAACGGTTTCTCCAACACCATGTCGACTGGCGCGCCCACGTCGAGGAAGAACTGGTGCGCGCTGAACAGCAACGCCATCGAGCTCACTGCTCCGATCGCGCCACCGATACCCGCGCCGATGATCGCGTCCTTGGCCTGGGTCCCGAAGACGGGCGTAGTGATCGAGGTGCAGAAAGGAGGCGCGCCGATGCACCCGGGAGGAAAGTTGGAGCTGACTTCGGATTGCGGCTTCCCGATAGAGTGGCCAATGAGCGCGCCCAGGCCGGCTCCCGCCGCAGGCAGGGCGAACATTCCTGCGATCCGTCTGCTGCCTGGATCGGTCAATGCATAACCTTCGATGCTTTCCAGGGCTGCGGGTCCGTTCACGGGAGCGACGTATCCGTCGGGGAAGGTGATCGACAGGGACTGTAGTTTCAGTTCCGCGCGACCCCCTCGGCGTTCGAGCGTGTCCACTTTTCCATCCACCAATGTGCCAGGCGGAATTATGACTTCGTTGCCCATAGTGATAGGAGCAGTAATCTGGGCATAGATGTCGTCTCCGCGATGGATGTATCGGCTCTGAATCGGATGTGTGAGCACCAGGGCGATTCGGGTTCCGGCCGGAACCGTCACGATGCTGATTTTGATTTCCGCTTGCATCTGAGGCGGCGAATCTGGGGGTGGGCTCGTCTGTGGCTGATCTTGCGCGAAGCAGTTCAGGGTCAGCAGGAGTACTGGAACGAGGGCAGCTGCTAGCTGCGCTTTTTTTGTGTTGCTTGTCAAAAAGTCTGAGATTGAGGGAGCGTTTCGACGATCGAGGTACGTCACTTGGCACCTCCGCTCGAAAGCTTTGAAGTGGCGCTTTCGATTTCCCGGCGGGTCTAGAGGATAGAACCCGCTTTCAGTCAATTGGACTCGCGATCTGTCACGAACGGTATCTATTCGGTTGGTAAAGGTTTGCAAAACTACGGTAGGGATTTGTAAAGGGCCTCTGCACACGGGATCTGATGCGAAACGCTACAAGGGGCGGGCAGTCAGAAATGCACCGAAGGCGTATTAGGCGATGCCCAAGATTTGGTTGAGGAATCCGACGATGTATTTCCACACTAGGTAATACAGCACCAATCCCGCAAGGAACCATGGGGCAATCAGATCGTACGGTGCGGTGATGACCTGGAACCAGGTGATGCCGTGGGCGCCCACGGTAAGGAAGCCGAGCCAGCATGCGGCAGCTCCCCCGACCGGCGCCATGATCACCGGCAAGAGCGCACCGTGAAACCCGATGGGCAAATGACGACGCGGCCGCAGCCAGACATACAGGATATTCCAGAGGCCGAAGAGATTCGGAACCAGCGCCATGGGGAAGACGATGACGCGTTCGATGGGAATCGGTACCTGGAACACCAGGCGCGACACGATGAACGCCGTCAGCACAACCAGCAAAAAAAGACTGGGAGCGAAAATGCCTGCCATGTAGGCGCGGAGATAAGGATGTGGGTTCATGATGCCTCCAATTACAGGTGATAGAGCAAAACCGGAATCGCCCGGGGAAACAGTGCGACCCACAGGACCAAGGCAGCGAGCAGAGCCCAGTCGAACCACGGCACGGCGATCGAACCTTGTTCGAGGCGCTGCCCCAAGGCAGGCCACAAGTCGCGCTGCAGGGTGGCTCGCGGTTGAGTGCTGGTCGCTGGAAGCGCTTGCTTCAGCGAATGTTCGATGCGTTCGTGGTCGTGAGTAGTCATGGTTCGAGTCCTTGTCGTTTCAAATCTTTTCTTAGCATGCGGACAGCCCGGAAAACGCGCAGCTTGACCGCTCCGGCGGATATGCCCAGCGCTTCCGCGATTTCCTGGTAAGGCTGCTCTTCGATCACGGCAAGGGTCGCCGCGATGCGCAGTTTGGGCGGAAGCCGTCCGAAGGCTTGCGCTGTTTTCTCGCGTAGCTCTTGCGAAATGCCTGGGTCGGGGAGCGCAGGCTGCGGCAAATCGTCCGGCAACTCGCTCTCGGGCCGTGTGGATTTCAGGTGGTCGAGAGCCGCGTTGGTGGCGATGCGCCGGGCCTATGCTTCGAAGCTGCGAGACGGATCGAAGCGTGCATGAGCGCGGTGGATGCGCCAGAAAGTCTCCACCGTGACGTCTTCGGCGACCGCTGGATCGCGCACGATGCGAAGGATCCAGCGGTAGACACCGCCTTGATGCTGGCGAAACAGCGACTCAAAGGCATCGACGTTGCCACGGGAAAATTGTTGCAGCACGTCGGTCGCTGGTTCCAGCGCTGGCATCCTCACCCCCTATATACGCTTACTACTGCGGGACGAGAAGGGTTACGGAGTTTGGTAGCGTTTTCGTAGAGACGTAGCTCGCTACGTCTCTGCTTGCAGTGTTTCGGCAGTGGGGTTGAAGCACGAAGGCCGGGATGGCGCCGGCACAGACGTTGCAAGCAACGTCTCTACGAGAGAGAAGGGGTGTGGGTTGTCACTGCACCTTGTTCCAGCCTCGCGCGAGCGGCCACCAGCGACGCACGTTGCGACAGTACTCCTCGTAGTCGGGCCCGAACTTCTTTCGCAATGTCGGCTCCTCGTAAAAGAGCACGAACAGATGAACCCCGAGAGCAACCGCTGCGACCGCAGCGATCAGAGCCGGGTTAGGATGGCCGAAAATCACCCAAAGCCCGATCCACCCCGCCGCAAAGCCCACGTACATCGGATTGCGAACGTAGCGGTAGAAACCCACTACGACCAATCGCTGCGGTGGAGCGATGGGGGCAGGCGTGCCGTGGCCCGTCCATCCAAAGTCCCAAACACAGCGCAGAGCGACGGCGAATCCCAGCACCGAGGGAATCGCTGCCAGCCATCGCCAGCGAGCCACGCCCGCCATTTCCACGCTGAAGCCGAGCCATTGCGGCAGCAGCCAGAACCACAACGAAAAAAATGCTGCTCCTACCGCCAGCGAGGCGACCGCCGCGAGCGCGCGGTTGCCGTCACCGGCATCCGGAGCCTTCACAGACCGCGTAAGTGTCGTCATTTTCTGACCCTCTATATACGCTTACGACGTTCCGCGAGGATGGGTTACACGAATATTTTAGGTGCAGCCTTTCTTCGCAGAGACGTTCGCTACGTCTCTGCCTGCAAGCTTTCAGCAGCCGGGGTCGAGCCATGGAGGGGCACGTGGCGCTGGCCGAAACGTTGCAAGCAACGTCTCTACAGGGGCATCGATCGCAGCGCGAGGTTGACTGCGCGGTTCATTTCCGTGCGGGTAGCTCCGTTGGCTGCTTGAACTCCCAAGCCATTCATTACGATCGAAACGTATCGAGCAAAGTCTTTCGGATCTACGTCCTGGGGGAGATCTCCTTCATCCTGCGCCTGCCGCATGCGCTTTTCAATGTGAGCCAGCCCGGTTTTGCGCCAGTCGATCAGGGCTTGCTTCACGGTTTCTCTGCCGGCGCCGCAAGCCAAGCCTCCCTGCAAGGTAAGGCACCCGCGCGGGTGGTTGGCATCGGCGAGGAATTTAACCGTCGCGCCCAAGAGCGCCTCGACGACAGCACGAGCGGTCGGCTGTTTCAGCGACCGGGATAGAAACGCCAATGGCCCGGCGGCGTACCGATCCATAACTAGCCCAAATAAAGTCTCCTTGTCCCCGAAGGTGGCGTACAGGCTGGAGCGATTGATGCCCATGGCCTGGGTCAGGTCGTCGAGCGAGGTGCCTTCGTATCCCTTCTCCCAAAAGACGCGCATGGCGGCATTCAGGGCGGCGTTTTCGCTGAAGCTGCGGGGCCGCCCCATCTTGGACCCTGCCTTCCCAGAAGTGGTTTGCCTGCCCATACAGGTTTCGATGCACTTTTATACCATCCAGTTCAAAAAAGGTGAATCGCCGCACGGAGCGGAGACATCTGAAACGTACGGTTCAAAAGTAACCGGAAAGGACGGAATCAAAATGGCAGGGAAACTGGAAGGCAAGATCGCACTCGTCACGGGCGGCAGCAGCGGAATCGGGCTCGCCACAGCGCAGCTTTTCGTGAAAGAGGGGGCGTACGTCTACATTACCGGACGCCGCGAGGCCGAACTGGATAAAGCGGTGAAAAGTATTGGAGCCAAGCATGTCACGGCGGTACGCGGGGACGCATCGAACCTGGACGACCTCGACCGGCTTTTCGCACAGATTAAACAGGAGAAAGGACGGCTGGATGTGGTGTTCGCCAACGCGGGCGGCGGGAGCTTCGCTCCTCTGGGCGCAATCACCGAGGAACTCTACGATCAAACCTTCAACACCAATGTGAAGGGCGTGCTCTTTACAGTGCAGAAGGCGCTACCGCTGATTCCCGATGGTGGGTCGATCATTCTGAACGCCTCCATCGTTTCCATTAAGGGCATGCCGGCGTTCAGCGTGTATTCGGCGACCAAGGCGGCTGTGCGCTCGTTTGCCCGAAGTTGGACGACGGATCTGAAAGATCGCAAGATCCGGGTCAATGTCGTGAGCCCAGGGCCGACTGACACTCCCATTCTGGATGGACTGGCTGATACCGAGGAAGGGCGCCACGGGATTCGTACCCAACTCGTCTCGATGGTGCCACTCGGCCGGATGGGTAAGCCGGAAGAGATCGGCAAGGCGGCGCTGTTTCTTGCGTCCGACGATGCCAGTTATGTGGCGGGAGTCGAGCTATTCGTGGATGGAGGGTCGGCGCAGGTGTAAGGTCGAACGGCGTTGATTCCTTCGAGCCCTACGGCAAAAGCCCCACCCTAACGTCGCAACGTTAGGATGGGGCACTCACTGTATCTCTAGTTCACGTTAGGCGTGTACGAGTTCTACACCGTAAATGGAGTGCCAACTCGTCGCCGCTTTCAGTTTGTCGTTAACGTTGTGGATGTTCTTGACGCCTTCGGTTTCGAGCCACTTGCGGAAGGCGGCTGGGCCCTGCTTGGCGTAGACCGGGATGCCATCCTTCCAGGTGGCGCGGCCGCAAAGGACGCCGTTGAACTTCACGCCAGATTCTCCTGCAAGTTCCAGAGTCTCGCTAAACTCCGCATTGCTGACACCAGCGGAAAGATAAATGAACGGCTTGGTCGCCACATTGGCAGCTTTGTGGAACAGGTCAATGGCTTCCTTCTTGGTATAGGCTTTTTGACCGCCGAACGACTTTGTGCCTTCGACGAACTTCATGTTCACCGGCACTTCGACTTTAAGCACGTCGACTCCGTAGCGGTCTTTCGAGAACTCGCGCATGCTCTCGGTGACAATGTGCGGTTTTTTCTTGGCGTACTCCAGACCCTTTTCGTCGGCACCCTCTTCGTAGCCGACGAATTCCAGGAAGAATGGAATGTCATTGGCGCGGCATTCGTCGCCGATGCGCTCGACCCAGGCATGCTTAACCTCATTCACGTGCTTGGGATCATCGGGGGTGTAGTAAAGAAGAATCTTGACGCAGTCGGCGCCCGCTTCTTTCAGGCGGCGAGCCGACCACACGTCGAGCAGGTCGGGTAGGCGGCCGGGCCCGGTTTTGTCGTATCCGGTCTTTTCATAGGCGAGCAGCAGACCGGCGTTTTTGGCGCGACGCTTCGAGGCCGGCAGTCCCCACTCCGGATCGAGCAGAATCGCGGTGGCATGCGGGGTGAGCACTTCGCTGACCAGGGTTTTGAATTCTTCCATCATGGCGTCGTTGATTTCGCCGCCTTTTTCTTTGGCCAAGGATTTTTGCAGGGAGCCGCGCTGATCCATGGCAGCGGCGGCGATCACACCGCGTTCGTTGGAGACTTTCTTAAGGCCGGCAAGCTTCCCGGGGGTGAGTTTCATGAGAATCCTCCTGATACGGATGAAGATGAGTGCTGGAAGTACCGATCATTGTAAACCAAGGCGGAAGGAAAAGCGGCGTTGGGCCCTGCGCGTTCGGGCTCGGGAATTCCGGGTTTAGGAACTCAACCCCAAGGCGGCGCTCGCTGCAACTGCCGAGTTGCGCTCGACCAACAGCCGGCGAGGCTGTACACATTTACAACAGCCTTCCATCTCAGACAGCGGCGTTACCGTCTATTTGCTGGTAAAGGTGGCGGATTGGGACTAATCTGGAAGTGTCTCCTCTTGCAACCATCCGCCGAACCCCTTTCGGTGACGGTTCCTTGCGAAATCAGACATCGTTTCTGAGGCGTAAGGAGCCCTTATGGTTAGCCACGCGTTCCGCTTGCGCAAGATACCCCACCGCGGTTCCGCTGGTGTGGACGATGGAATCTCGGAAGGTCAGCTTCGGTGCAGCCGCCGATGCCGCCGGGACGGTGCGGCAGCGTACGATGCTGTGCCTTCCCTGGGACAGACATTGTGCACCGCTGCGGGTAGTCTCTTCCGTTCTCGTCTAGCACGTTTCCGTCATGGCCGACCGGGCAGCGGTTCCCTGCGAAATTGGACGCGGTGTAGGCAGAAAGCGGAGAACCGTCATGCGTAGAAAAGCCGGGGGTGCGCCCAGCAGACGCGGTCAAGAGTTGCTGCACTCCGATGGCGACGGCAACCGGATTCACAACGAAATCCTGCTCAGCCTTTCTGCCGACGAGAGCCGGTTGGTTTTTCCCAAACTGGAACTGGTTCGCCTGCGGCCGCGCCAGGTGCTGCACGAGGTGGGAGATACCCTGAAGTCCGCGTATTTCTGTAACAGTGGGTTGATCTCAATTTTGACCTCCTTCCCCAGCGGAAAAAATATCGAAATCGCCCTGGTCGGCACCGAGGGCTTCGTCGGCCTGCCTTTGGTTGCCGGGTTCCAGAGCGCGGCCACGCGTGCGATTGTGCAACTGCAAGGCACGGCCTTCCGGATCGACGCCTCGACCCTGGACCCTCTCCTGCGTCAATGCACCGGCCTGGAGCGTCGCCTCCAACAATTTTCACAGATGAAGGCCGCGCAGATTTCCCAGATTGCCGCTTGCAATCTGCTGCACGAAGTGAAGGAGCGGCTGGCGCGCTGGCTGCTGATGTGCCACGACCGGATCGGCTCAGACACGATGGCATTGACCCAGGAATTGCTGGCCGAAATGCTGGGCACGCGCCGTTCCAGTGTGACCCTGGCCGCAGGCCAGTTGCAGAGGGCAGGATTCATTGCTTACGGGCGGGGGGAAATAAGAATTCAAAACCGGACGCGCCTGATCTCGGCGGCCTGCGAGTGCTATGAGGCGATGCGGCGTCAATCCAGAGTCTGGCGTAACGAAGCGACGAATGGCGTCGGCGAGTGAGACTGATGGCGAACAAATGAATGTTCGGTACAGATCATATATGCGGGATCCAGGATGTGTCGATCTACCTGCAATCCGGCCGCGCGGCTCTCGCCGAAACAAATTTTCCCGATTTGGGCCGTCGCGTACGCTGTCAAGCAAATTTATGTTCGGTAGCGTACAATCCTGATGTAGGGTAAGAGCGTCTACCACACCTCTCCGCCGCGCCCAGCGGGTGACGGTCTCTTGTGAACAGATGACTCCCGATCACAGGAGGCCGGCGATGACGCCGAGCGAATTTTCCTCTTCTCCTACCTGGCGGCTTTCCACGTGGCAGCAAGCCTACGAAGCGGTGTTAAAAGAAACCGACACTCAGGCACTCTATCAAACTGGTGGAAATCGCGGCAGTTCTCACCCGCCGCTCGTCTGTGGAAGGGAGCGCAAACCACCATGCCGAGAGACGAGCCATTGAAGAAGCGGTCGCGCATTTGCTGGTCATAAAGCGGGATCGGCTGAAGTTCCGTTAGAAGCCTTGCAGACTTGACCCACGTCGAGGGCACCCAGTAGTGGTATAGTGGTATGACCGCTAGGATATCTGCGCCTGCTCTCCGTCAAGCGGACAAATCTTGATCCGAAACTGGTTCTTCGGACAGAGATAGAATTCACTTTCAACTGGTATTCACCTCATAGGAAAGGGACGGCCATCATGGCGATTGCGACGATTAATCCCGCCACGGGTGAAGTCATCAAGACATTTCAGCCACTCTCCGAAGCGGAGATCGATAAAAAGCTGCAGCGTGCGGTCCAGGTGTTCAAGTCCGAAGCTAAGACTCCATTTGCCGTGCGCGCCCAGCGCATGCTGCAAGCGGCCCAGATTGTGGAGCGCGACAAAGAGAAGTTCGCGCACCTGATGACGCTAGAGATGGGCAAAACCTATAAGTCGGCTGTGGCCGAAGCGGTCAAGTGCACCACTGCCTGCCGCTACTATGCCGAGAACGCCGAGCGCTTCATGGCCGACGAAGTGGTCGAGACCGGGGCCAAGAAGAGCTTCGTCCGCTATCTTCCGATTGGCCCCGTTCTGGCGGTGATGCCGTGGAATTTCCCGTTCTGGCAGGTGTTCCGGTTCGCGGCGCCGGCCTTGATGGCGGGCAACGTCGGGCTACTGAAGCATGCTTCGAACGTGCCCCAGTGCGCGCTCGCGATCGAGAGCATTTTCCTCGAAGCCGGATTTCCCGAGGGTGCGTTTCAGACTCTGCTGATCGGCTCGGGCCAGGTTGATGCCCTGCTGAACGATCCGCGCGTGGTGGCCGCGACCCTGACGGGCAGCGAGCAGGCCGGCATCCAAGTGGGAGTCGGAGCAGCCAAACGCATCAAGAAAGTCGTGCTCGAACTGGGTGGCAGCGATCCGTTCATCGTGATGCCTTCGGCGAATTTGGACACGGCGGTTGCCACCGCGGTGCAGGCTCGCGTGCAGAACAACGGCCAGTCGTGCATCGCGGCCAAGCGTTTTATCGTAGCCGAGCCCATCGCCGATGAGTTCGAGCGCAAGTTTGTGGCGCGCATGGAGAGTCTCAAGATCGGCGATCCATTCGACGAGAAGACTGAACTCGGCCCCTTGTCGACGCCCGACGGAGTAAAGGATCTTGACGCCGATGTGCAGAAGACAATCCAGGCCGGCGCGAAGCTATTGACGGGCGGGCATCCGATAAATCGTCCGGGAAATTTCTACGCTCCAACGGTCCTGACCAACATTCCTAAAAATTCGCCGGCATATGGCGAGGAATTCTTCGGTCCGGTGGCATCCGTGTTTCGGGTGAAGAATCAGGATGAAGCGATCCGGCTCGCCAACGACGTTCGCTTCGGCCTGGGCGCCAGCGCGTGGACCAACGATGAAAAAGAGCGCGAGCGCTTCATCAACGAACTCGAGGCCGGGATGGTGTTCATCAACAAGATGGTCGCTTCCGACCCGCGCATTCCTTTTGGCGGTG
>CAVRCR010000019.1:0-15225 GCA_963719615.1 uncultured Acidobacteriaceae bacterium
GAGGAGGGTACTGAGGGAGCGATTCCTGAGAGTGGCTTCGGAAATTGTCTGCACCCTCGATGGTCATCCTGAGCGGCGTTCTTTGCCGCGAAGGACCCATGCATTCTTCTGGCTCCCAACGAACTGCATAGGTTCTTCGCTTCGCTCAGAATGACAACTACGTGGATCAGACTCTCTCCGAAAATGCTGTCGGCATTCGTGTTTTCTCAGGGCAGGCTCGCGTGAATGCCGAGATCTTCGGCGACTTTTGTGGAGCGGGCACTCTTGCCCGCTGGCGCGTGGCGCTGCGAATAAGCGCGCAGGAGTGCCCGCTCCACACCTGCGAGTGATCCCATTCTCCGCCTGTATAATCAATCAAAGAGGGTTCTGCCTCGACATAGTTTTCTTAATTCCTAACTGGAGTGTGATCCTTTGAACGCACATATGCCGCATCAGCATGGACAAGGGCCGGCGCAGCAGGGGCCGCAACCGCTGCCGGGGGTGGACGCGATCATCGCCGTGGGATCGGGCAAGGGCGGCGTCGGCAAGACCACGCTGTCGGTGAACCTGGCGGTCGCGCTGGCCAAGATGGGACACAAAGTCGGTCTGCTCGACGCCGACGTCTATGGGCCCAACGTTCCGCTGATGTTGGGCGTGAACTCGCAGCCGCGCATGGTGGGCGACAATCGCATTGAGCCGCTGGAAGCCTTCGGCGTGAAAGTAATTTCCGTAGGATTCCTCAATCCCGGCGACAAGCCCATCATCTGGCGCGGGCCGATGTTGCACCAGATCGTGCGGCAGTTCCTGGGGTTGGTCGAGTGGGGACATCTTGACTACATGGTCGTCGACCTGCCGCCGGGGACGGGTGACATCGCGCTGTCGCTGGTGCAGACCGTGCCACTGACGGGCGCGGTTGTGGTTTCGACTCCGTCGGACGTTTCGCTGCAGGACGCGCGCAAGGCCATCGAAATGTTCCGCCAGATGAAGGTGGATGTCGTCGGCGTGGTCGAGAACATGAGCTACTTCGTGTGCCCGCACTGCGAGCACGAGATCGACATTTTTTCGCGCGGCGGCGCGGAAAAGATGGCAAAGCAGTTCAGCGTTTCGTTCCTGGGCAACATCGCACTCGATGCCGAGGTGCGCAAATCGGGGGATGGCGGCACGCCTGTCGTGCTGGAAGGCGAGAACTCGCCTCACGCCAAGTCCATCTACGAGTTCGCGCGGCGAGTGGTCGACCGGGTCGCGGAAATCAAGGCCAACGCCCCGGCAAATGTCATCCAGATTCAGTAGAGACGTTGCTTGCAACGTCTCTCTCACCACGATTTCGAACGCTGGCGGCAGAGACGTAGCAAGCTACGTCTCTACGGCTTCTTTTTGCAATCTATCCAGCCGCCAGATCGCTTCTGGTTCGCGGTCCTTCAGGATTAACTCCGCCATCATTTCCCCGATTGCCGGGCCGTGCTTGAATCCGTGGCCCGAGCCGCCGCCGACCAGCCAAACGTTTTCCACAGCCGGATACCGATCGAGGATGAAGTGGCTGTCCGGAGTCTGCTCATACTGGCAGACACGAGTCTCGAGGAGCGGCGCGTTCTTCAGGGCAGGGAAGCGGAAGCCGACGTATTCGCGAATATCGGCGAGAGTCTCGTGGCTGACGACTCGCTCGCCGTCGGTCGGATCGAAATTCGGTCCGCGGGTGTCGTCGGCGATTTTGAATCCGCGGCGATCGCTGCCTGGGATGCCGTAGCGAAAGCGTCCGCGATGATCGGCCCAGACGGGCAGATGCGCGTCGCTGAAACGAGAATCGCCCGGTGGCGTGCCGAAGAAGAAGACATCCTGCCTCGTAGCCTGAACCAGGTCGCCAAGGGTCTTAGGGAATAATTTTCCCAGCCACGGCCCGCATGCAAACACATAGCGATCGGCCTTGAGTCGCGAACCGTCCGACAGGCTGATGCGTTCGAGTGGCTTGCTCTCCAAACCATTACCCAGCACCGCGAGTTGCTGATATTTTCCGCCTTTGGCGACAAACGCCTCGGCGACGGCTTGGCAACTCGTGCGGGCATCGAGGTATCCGCACTCAGGCTCGTAGATGCCCCACTCGATGCCTTCAAAGTTGATTTGCGGCCAGCGCTTCAGCATCTGCGCCGAAGACAACTCCTGAAATTTGATCTTCGCCTGGCGCAGCATTTCGACCGAGCCGCGTTCGAAGGCGTCATCTCGACCCGCGGCCATCCACAAGACGCCGGTGCGATGCAGAAACTTCCGCTTCCATTGCTGCTCATATTTCTGCCAGAGCGTAAGCGCGCGGGCGGCCATTTCGGTGTAGGGCTGATGGGGGCCGTAGGTACCGCGCATGACCCGTGTCTCTCCGCCCGACGATCCGCGGGAATTCCCCGGGCCCCAGGCATCGAGCAGAGTCACGCGCGTTCCGCGATCGAGAAGATGCAGCGCCGTCCATCCGCCAAAGGCCCCGGCTCCGATGACGGCGATGTGAGGTTTGGCCCTCATGGCTCAGCAGGATACCGGGAGCGAGGCGGATAAGGAAAGGCTAGGCTCGTGCGAGTTGGAAAATCAGGGCAAATCACTTTCTCGAACCGTGGGGAAGCCGGTATGCTTAATGGCTCAACCGACAATTTGAAAAGGATGGTGGAGTCTCCATGGGTCGTTCGCTACGGGGTCTGGTCACTCTTGCTGTGGCCGGAAGTCTTTTGGCGCCGCTGGTTACTGGGTTGGCCAGCCGTTACCTGCAAGACCGGATCTTTCCCTGGAGCGCAGTGCCGGGCGCTGCGCTGCTCGTGCTCGGCATTGTGGGCGTTGCTCTGTGGTTTAATCGGCGACTCCAGCGGTGGGACGGAAGTCTGGACCGCGCCGCTGCCGAGCAAGCCACGTTCCTCACCGAGGGTTTATCAGACCGCTGGGTTAGCGTAGCCATCGTAATTTCGGCGGCGCTCAGTCTCTTCCTCGAACTGGCGATGATTCGCTGGCAGGCGGCAGTGTTTCCTTTTTTCGCCTTCTACAAGAATCTATCCCTGCTCTCGTGTTTTGCTGGTCTCGGCCTGGGGTATTCGCTGGGAAATCGGAATCGCTCGCACTTGTTTCTAACCCTTCCCCTGCTGTGCTGGCAGTTCCTGTTCATGACCTGGATGCGTTACGGCATGAGCCCGGGTCAGACTTCGAGCCTGTTTGTTCTGCCGTTTCGCGAGCAGCTCAACATGGGGATTTCTAGCGCCAGCCATTTTTACTACGGCCTGCAGACCTATTACTTGCTGGCGGTTGTGTTCCTATTAACCGCGCTGGCATTTATTCCCGTTGGACAATTGTGCGGCTATGTGATGAAGCGGCGCAGCAAGCTCACCGGGTATGGCTTTAATCTGCTGGGAAGTCTCGTCGGTGTGCTCCTGATGTTTGTGGTGAGCGCGTTCTGGACTCCGCCGGCTATATGGTTCCTGCTCGCTTTCGCCAGCTTGCTGTTTTTCTACGCTCGCCGGCAGTCCACTCTGCTGGTTGGGGCGGGATTTGCCGTGTTGGCCCTTGTGATCCTGGAATGGCCCGCCGCTCCTGCCTTCCAGAGAATCTATTCCCCCTACCAACTGTTGGAAGTGGGGCGCGACGGGCAAGGCTTGATGGAAATCCGGGCGGCGGGTCACTACTACCAGAGGGTTCACGATTTTTCCAACGGTGCGGATCGTCCCGCGCTGCGGAGGATCAAGGACTACTACGAACTTCCTTATCAGCTCATCCGCCAACCGAAGGACGTTGCCGTTGTGGGTGCGGGCACGGGGAACGACGTGGCGGCGGCGTTACGGGCCGATGCCGAGCATGTAGATGCGATTGAAATCGATCCTGCGATTCTTATGCTGGGGCGCAACGGGCATCCCGAGCATCCGTACGGCAATCCGAGGGTGCGAGCCGTGGTCAACGACGCGCGCTCGTTTCTGCGCACGACCGATCAGCGCTACGACCTGATCGTCTTTGGATTGCTCGATTCCCACACGCTCCTCAGCCAGGCGTCGAGCGTGCGTCTGGATTCGTTCGTGTATACCGTGCAGGCGATGCGCGAGGCGCGGGCGCGATTGAAGACTGGTGGCATGATTTCACTGGCCTTCTCGGTGATGAACGATGAGTTGGGCCGCAAGATTTACCTTATGCTGCAGCAGGCGTTTGACGGACAACCGCCCATCTGTATTCAGGTGGGTTACGATGCCGGTGTCGTTTTTCTCGAGTCTCAGAGCGGCTCCCTGACGCTGCCGCCGGATTTTCTGACGCAGCGTGGGTTTCGCGAGAAGACTGCCATCTATGCCAATCCTGCGATTCATGCGGATGTCTCGACCGACGACTGGCCTTTCTTCTACATGCCGCAGCGTGTTTATCCGGTTTCTTACCTTGCAATGGTCGGTCTGGTGCTGGTTCTGTCTCTGCTCCTGATTGCGAGCCTGCTCACGGAACGTGTTGGGTCGGGGAATTTGCCCTTCTTTCTGCTGGGAGCCGGATTCATGCTGGTCGAGACCAAGAGCATCACCGAACTTGGACTCACCTTCGGCAATTCATGGCAGGTGATTGGGCTAGTAATCGCCGGTATCATGGTCATGGCTTACCTGGCTAACCTTGTCGTGCAGCGGGTGGCGATTACGCGTCCGGTTTGGCCTTACGTCTTGCTGCTGACTTCGCTGTTGATTGGCTGGTGGATCTCAGGAAGCGGCGGCCTGCCCTCCACGTGGCTGGGCCGCATGGGTACCATTTTGCTGCTGACTTCGCCGCTGTTTTTCTCCGGCATCGTGTTTTCGACCCTGCTGAAGAGCCGAGGCGAGATTGCAGGGGTAATGTCGGCGAATCTGTTCGGAGCTATGTGCGGAGGTCTGCTGGAGTACAACTCCATGTACTTTGGATTCCGGTTTCTCTACCTGCTGGCGGCCGGACTGTACTTGTTTGCTTTTGCCTGGGAACTACTGCGCGGGAAACTGGAGAGCGCTGTCATCACTCCGGCCACAATACACGCCGAGGCTGGAGATTAGAGCGGAACTCCGCTTTGTCATAAGGTAATTACTACTTTTCCTTGAGCGTGCCCTGCTTCCAGGTACCGGATCGCCTCCGGGACCTCACTCAAGCTATAACGCCGGTCGATCACCGGTGTTACCTTACCGGTCGCTATGAGTTCGCCCAGGATAGTCAGGTCCCCTTTGTTCGGCTTCGCCAGAATTCCGACCATGTTCTGGCTCGTGAACCGCGACATCACAACCGCTCTGATTCCACGAGTCAGAGGACCGATCATCCACCGGCCTGCCGTTCCTCCGGCCATGACTAAGATCCCCCTGGGATTCAATACGCGCCTGCACGCCGACAACGAACGGTTCCCAACGGCGTCGAAAATTATGTCGTACCTTCGTCCACTTTGTGTGAAGTCCTCGTGGGTGTAATCCACGACTTCATTAGCTCCGATGGATCGAACCATCTCCACATTCCTCGTGCTGCATACGCCGGTCACCTCTGCGCCGAACGACTTGGCGATCTGCAGGGCAAACGTACCCACGCCGCCCGCCGCCCCATTGATTAAGACTTTCTGTCCCGGCTGAACACGCCCCTTGTCGCGAAGACCCTGCAATGCGGTAAGTGCCGCGATCGGCGCAGAAGCCGCTTGCTCAAATGTCACGCCCTTTGGTTTCATGGCCAATGTTGACTCTGAAGCGCGCGCATACTCGGCAAAAGCCCCGCGGGACATGCCGAACACCTCGTCGCCTGCATTGAACTGAGTTAGGTTCCTGCCAATCGCTTCCACCTGGCCGGCTACATCAGCGCCGAGCCGGGTGTCTTTTGGTTTGCGTAGACCGGCCATTAGGCGAAGGACATATGGTAGGCCTCTCATGAAGTGCCAGTCATATGGATTGACGGAAGCCGCTCGAACTTTTATCAGGACTTCACCGTCGTTGGGAACAGGCCGTTCAACATCCCTGATCTGGACAACATCCGGTGGCCCATATCTCTCGTAGATAGCGGCTTTCATTGGCATTTCTCCACGCGGGCAAGATCTCCTTAGCGATCGATCACGCCGGCCTGCTCCTGCCAGCGTTGATCGTTTACGCCCATCACAACGAGCCATAGCTGCAGCGGTATTTCCCCGAGGGCGGAGGCCGCAGCGATGTAGGGGAACAGATGATGCGCGAGCGGCGGTGACAGAAATGTCGCCCACCCTAAACCAGAAATCACTAACAGCGCCCCTAGAATTCGAGGCATGAAGGTCGATCTGAAAATGAGGTAGCCGATGAGTACGCACCAGAGTCCGAAGAATACCAGGTAGAGGTCGAAGGCCTGGCCGTTCAATTTAAGAAAGATGAGAGCCAGCCCTTGCAACTGTTCCACCGAAAATGCGCTCACGGAACTCCCGCCTCCCAACACGGCCAACGGAGCGATGTAAAAGAGGCAGGTCAGACCCTGAATCGCGGATCCCACGAGAATGACGAACACTGCAAGTGATGAGAGGCCCCTGTTCACGGGCTTGAACAAGTCGTAGAAGAGAAGCGCCCATGCGATGTGGAACACGACCCCGATGAGGGAGAGTGCGAACCCCAGCCAAAACAGCCGCTCGTGTCCCAGAATATTGGCCGCTGTAGCCGCGGCGTTGCCGGAGACAACGAGCCTGCCGAGAATCATCACCTGACCAGATGCTGAGGTCAGGCCTTCGAGCATTTCACAGATGCCGGCCAGCCTGGCCTTAGAACGCGCCGACATTTCCGCAATCTGTTCTGTCATTTCATAGCCTGCAGGAACGGCTGCGTCAACATCTGGAAGCCAAACATTCCGATACCCATGAGGACCGCGAGCACGACGAGTCCGCCCGCCATGGCGAACTGGCCTAGCGAACCCGCGTTTTCCTTTGCACGCAGGTAGAGCTCAAGAACGGCAAGAGGTAGCAAGTAGCAACCGAAACCCCAGATGAGGAAAAACGAGGCGTCGAAGCCTTCCCTGATTCCGAGCAGCTTCCGGCTGACGATAATCCACGCCATGAATCCGACTCGGGTGAACCATTGCGCATTGGCCACGAGGTAGGTGCGCAGCGCCCAGCGGCGATGGGTAGAGATCTCTCGCCTGAATGCCGAGCGCCAAGCCAGGGTGACAAACAGGATGATCAGCACAGCGTTAAGGCTGATAGCGAGCGCGTCGATCATGCCTCCGCGGTCGCCGCGCACCCACTCCATATAGAGGCCGGAGACGCTGAGCCCCAATGCCGTTACCATGAACACCCGGCCGATCCAGCGGTGAATAGAAATGGCGCGAGTCCGTATCTGGGGAATCAGTTGAATCGCTCCGCCGAAGGCTATGACCGAGGCCAACAAAGCATGCGCCGCGAAGGCCAGATTTCCGGCGGTGTCCCCGGGGACGTACGACATCCGGAGATAAGTGTTCCTGGTCCAGGCTTTAAAATTTCCGGTGAGCGTCGTCCGGCCATAGAAGGCCACAATGTAGTACAGGAACGCCCACTGGCCGATAACGGCCACCAGAAACCACAACCCGGCCGCCGCTTTCAGGGCACTGTCCGCAACGGAACTCGACTCCAACCGTTGGGTTAGTGCGGTTGCGCTCATATTCGTTCTCCTTAGACGAGCGATATTGTTGGCCGCAACCATTGCGGCGTTCATCCCGTCATTGCTGGCTCGCGGAGTTCAACGCGACGTGCAGGTAAGGCTGTTATCTTGAACGCATTTTTGAAGCGAATTCGGAACAGCCAGAAAATCATCAAGATCAGTGGCAGGACCCCTAGCACAAAGAGCACATGGGTTCTGCTCAGCACCGCGGGGAACAGATGTGGCCGCGACAGGAATAACGATGCGGAGGCGACAAACAGCGCGAAGCACATGCGCCAAAGATGTCGCGCGATTCGCTGGACACCGAAAACGCCGCCGCGTCGGAGCATACGAATGTCCCCGGCGGCAGCAAGCAGAGCCAGGGAGCCGAAGACGAAGTACATCCCGGCGGGCGCGTCGGCTTTTGTGCTGGTCGGGCTTATCGCCGCCGCGATCCCAAAGGACACCATAACGGCTCCGAGCCCCAGTGCAGCCAGAAGCCCAACCCAACCGTAGATGCCCGTCCCGCCGTCTCGGCGTCGGGCAGTCACCCATGCCGTAGCCACCATGTAGAACGTGAGAAGCCCGCCGAAAACATTGCTCACTTGAGATTTCATGAGCGCCATGTACGCGCCGCATCCGGACATGGTCAGCATGGAAATGAAGAGCACGTTTCCAGCCATCCCATGCCAGCGGGAACCTTTGCGGAGGAACACTGCGACAAAGCCAGACAGTATTCCCAAAGTGCCACCGATAATGTGAAGAAGTAATAGTGGAGATCGCATTCTTCCGCCCCTTAGTTACTCGTCCGCGCCGCGATGGACTGCTGTTTGTTTCCGTCGCCCATATCGCGATGAGAGGCCCCAGAGTCAGCGATCCTTCCGGAAGCATGAAAGCTGAGTTTCCCAAGGGCGCGTGCCACGAGGTTGAAGAGCGCCGCGAGCAAGAAAAGGCTGCGATTCACCGGCTTGGACAAGTCATAGAAAAGAGCCGTTACCGCGAGATAGCACACGCTGGCGATAAGGTCGGCCGCGAATGCCAACCTGCCGTGAAAGAAGAGGAGGAATGCACCCGTCAGTATCGTGAGTAAGTAATAGCTGGCGACAAACCTGGCCCTCAAGCGAGGCGACGCCATTGCAATCCGTTCCATCATTTCAGCGTTGCTCATAATTCTTGTCCTCCCTCTGCATGCGAATCAGATCGGTCCCTGGTAGCGGCGCAACCGCATCGCCGCACCGAGGAAAACGGCGAAGATGGCCAGGCCGATCAACATGCCCGGGCTGATCAGGAATCTAGCCAGACTAAGTACTGCGGGCAGATCCATCAGATGGCCGGGCGCTGACAAGGCGCCAGCGTCGTTGCCGCCCTGCAAGCGGGATCCCAGGATGGTGGCGAAATACGAAGTGTTGAAGGCAATTTTCTCGACGACGCCGATGGCAAGCATCGGCAAACCGGCCCACAGAAATGCCATGCGCCGCGCCCAGCCTGAGACCAGCAGCAGCCAGCCGTACACTGGCGCAAAGTAGAGCCCGTGCACCACCACAAGGTGGTAGAGCAACCCCGTCCACATCTGGAACAACGGTAAATGGCTCCATAGCGGCGCGGCACTCTGTCCGCTCCCCAGCAGTACTGCGGAGCCGAGCAGCAGCATGATCCACTGCGTGGCTACCGTGATTGTCCAGGTGAGCAACGGGAGAACAAGCAACGGGATGCTGGCCTTCGAGAGCGCGGTGGTGACATCGGAGACTGGCAACGACTTCCAGAACAGGATGCTGCGATCGCGACGTTCGCCGTGCAGAGCGTCAAGACAGTAGAAAATCGCCACGATGAGAAAGGTGCCCATGAGCAGCAGTTCGGCGAAGTCATAGGGCTGCTCGATCATCTCGTGCTGCTTCATCGGGTCGAGCGCGGACGCGGCACGCATCTTATCCGGCAGGTGAACCGTGCTGATCACGAAGCCGAACAGGATCAGGGCGGCGACGGCCAGCGGCGCGATATAGATCGAACGGTTCTCCCACAATTCGCGCCGCAGTGACCAGTAGAAAGGTCGAGTCGCCGCGAAGACCGCTGGCGCTACGATCTGAGAATCGTTGATCTGCGAGTCGCGTGAGGACTCGGGCATGGCGTTCGGCGGAGTGTTCATCGTATTCACCGGGCCGCTCCTGGGGTCTGGCCGGGCTGATTGCCGGGCTTATCTCCCAAGACGGCTATGAAGAAGTCGGCGATGCTGGGTGTGCGGACGTCGCCAAGCGCAGAGAGTTGGCTGCGATCGACACTATCGAAAAGCAGGATGCTGCGACCGATTGCCTGCCGCTCGTGCATCGGCCGGAGAGCCCGGGCCGCGCCGACCTGCTCGGGCCGCACCGCCACTTCCAGATAGCGTGCCTCGAAGTCTTCCATGCTGCACGAAAACACGATGCGGCCGCGGTCCATGAACATAACGTCGGTGATTACGTGCTGGATCTCTTCCACTTGATGAGTGGTTACCACGATGGTGCGGCTGCGATCGAAGTAGTCGTTCAGCAGGGAGTCGTAGAACTGCTTGCGATACAGGATGTCGAGGCCAAGAGTGGGCTCGTCGAGCACCAACAGCTTGGCGTCAATCGCCATGACCAACGCAAGGTGCAACTGGGTCACCATGCCTTTCGACAATTCCCTGACTTTGCTGGCGCGCTGGATGGTGGTTTTGGTGAGAAACCCCTCCGCTTTCGCCCGATCGAATCGCGGATGCACACCTGCCACGTAGTCGAGTAGCTGCGAAACCCTGATCCACCGTGGCAGCACGGCAACATCGGCAATGAAGCAGACATCGCGCATCAGCAGATCGCGCTCGATCCAGGGATTGCGTCCGAGTACCCTCAGTTCTCCCTGATACGGGGTGAGACCGAGAATGGCGTTGAGCGCGGTGGTCTTGCCGGCACCGTTGGGACCGATGAGTCCGAGGATGCGGCCTTCTTCCACACGCAAATTGACGCCGTCCAGTGCAATCGTGTTTTTGAAAGCCTTACGGAGACCGCTTGCTTCTATGCATGGCATGGGTTTCAGCACTCCTCCTCAGAATTCGACTCGGGGGAATTTAGCTCGGCGGTCTTCGCCTCTGTGGCATCCGGCGACGCTGGGCCATTTGCGGCCGCAATCAGCAGTTCTTCCGCCTTCAGGCCGAGCCGCTGAATGGTGGCGTAGACCCGGGGCCATTCTTCACCCAGAAACTTCTGGCGCTCGCCTTGCAGCAGCAAATTGCGTGCCCCGGCATTAATGAACATCCCGCGACCTCGCCTGGTCTCGACCAACCTTCGTCCACCAGTTGCTGATAGCCCTTCAGAACCGTGAGCGGATTGACCCGATACTCGGCCGCGACGTTGCGCACCGAAGGCAGCGGATCGCCTTCCTTGAGCACGCCGTCGAGTATCATCGCGACCACGCGGTCGCGAAGCTGGCGGTAAATCGGCTGACTGTCGTTCCACTCACGGTCCATCGGGTTTTCCCAGTTAGCGGTTGCGAGAAGTACTCTCCTGTTACTTTGCGCGCTGCAGGTCCATGTGCGCCTGGACGTGCTTGTCGCCGGGAAGCATAAAGGTCCAGTCCTCGGTGTGATGGTTGGCGTCGATTACGGTGAAGACCGCATGGTGCATGTGTCCGTATTGAGTGCTGCCGGCGACGTCAGACGAAATCGAATTCCACCGTCTTGCCGTCGGGCGAGGCCTTGGCGACCATCCGCGGGCGGTTTCCAGCGTCGCAGTAATGGATGAGGGTCAGGCGATCGTTATCCATGTAGAGCAGGGTGATCGGATCGTCCTTACTGGGGTCGTCCGGCGTTCCCGGTTCCTTAATCTCATGCACGATCGCGTTTCCCCGGGAAGTTACACGCAGTCGAGACCCACAGGGGCTTGCCGTTCCAATCGGCTTGCGGGGGGTTGGCGGTGACGGGTCCCTTCCAGGTACCCGCGAGGTTTTTCAGTTGGTCGAAAGACTTTTGCGCGTCAGATGGCGCGACGGGAGTCGGAGCGGACTGCGCGAAAGCTAAGGTGGACAGCGACAACAGAGCAACGGACAGCAGAAAACGAGGCGATTTCATGGTCATTCTCCTTCAAGAGTGTTCCTTCTTGCATTGGACCAGGGCATCCTTCGGTTAACTGCGATCGCTCATTAACCCATCAGGCATGCCATCTAGTGTTATAGTTAACTATAACACTATACAAAAATGCAAGCACTTTCTCGCTTATTTTTTTTCACAAACTGGCTCGGAACAGGTTCACGCCTAGCTTCTTGGAAGCCATCGAGAGCCTAAGTCCATATGATTCAGCTACTTTCCTAAGTACCCGAGGAGAGCTAGCAATTTCGTGTTCGTCTTCTAGATGAAAATTGACGTCGCGAAACGGGCAGAGTAGCCTGACGTTCGGCGAGAACACTATTAATGTTGATAGCCACTTCGACATCCGGTGTGTTGGAAACCCAAGCTCCGAACTGATCTGTCCGCCCAATGGGCATTGTGAAACTCTCGGTTGAGAATTCAGTGGGAACAAAAATGGCGCTGACGACTCGAAGACAGTTCCTCCAGCAAGCTGCGTTCGCGGCGGCCGCCCTCTCCCGAGGCCCCGTGAGAGCCTTGGCCGGGACGCGGCGAACGTTCGAAGCAAGGGAACAGAATGCCTCTCCGATCGATGCGGCGGCGATCCGAAAACTTGTTTCCCAGATTAGCGGGCACGTCATCACAACGGAGACGCCCGACTATGAATCGGCGCGTCTGGTTTTCAACCGCGCATTCGATCGACATCCGGCGCTGATCGTTCGCTGTGCCGGCGCACTCGACGTCGCGCGGGCCCTGGAATTCGCCCAGAACCAGAATCTGCCGCTGGCAGTGCGTGGCGGAGGCCATAACCGACTCGGATTCAGTGTGTGCGATGGCGGCGTGGTGATCGATCTCTCCGGGATGAATAGGGTCGAAGTCGACTCAGGCAAACGCGTGGCCCGGGCAGAAGCAGGCTCTCTGGTACGCGACCTGGACCGCGCCACGCAGCGCTTCGGATTGGCGACAACGTTGGGTGGTTGCCCGACGGTAGGAATTGCCGGCCTGACCCTTGGCGGAGGAGAGGGTCTGTTGATGTCGAAGTATGGCGCTGCGTGCGACAACCTGGTATCAGCGCGACTTGTAACGGTGGATGGGAAACAAGTAGAAGTCAGTCAGAACTCCAATCCAGATCTTTTCTGGGCGATTCGCGGTGGAGGCGGAAATTTCGGAGTGGCAACGACGCTCGAGTACCGGCTCCATCCGGTAACCGACGTTCTGGCGGGAACGCTCACTTACCCGCCTGGGCGAATTCCCGATCTCTTGCAAGCCTTTGTCGAATTCGTCGCGGCGGCACCGGATGAAATGAACGTCCTTGGCATGGTGCTACCGTCCGAACAGGGGACGCGATTCCAGATGGTAGTCTGCTATTGCGGCGATCCGCACCACGGGAATGAATTGCTCAAGCCGTTGCGAGCGCTCAAACCGAGGGAGGACAATGTCAGGGTTAAGTCCTATCTGGAAGCTCAGGCGGCGGCATTTCTTCCTGCGCCCGTCGCGCATTTCCAAACGGACCTGTTCCTTCCGGAACTCAGCGCGGCCGCGATTGCGAAGATAACGACGGCGACCCACGACGCTGCACCAAACACCAAGGTGTTCATTGTGCCGCTTTACGGTGCCATTTCGCGCGTGGGATTAAGTGACATGGCATTTCCGTTACGGCAGCCGGGTTACGAGTTGGATATGGTGGGCACCTGGATTGCCCCGGCAGAGAAGGCGAGTGCGGTGCAATGGGTCAAGTCTCTGCGGGACAATTTGCAGCCCCTTGCGCATGGAGTGTACGTCAATCAGTTGGGCGAAACGAGTGCAGAACTCGTCAGGGCGGCGTACGGATCGAACTACGCTCGCCTGGTGGAGATCAAGAAAAAGTACGACCCCGGCAATGTGCTGCGGCTTAATCAGAACATCAAGCCGGATTAGGGAGTTGGTTCATCCTGACCGTAGCCGTACTTCAGGCGGAGGGAAGGATCTCAAGCGCGACGGGCCCGTGCGGGGGAGATCCCTCACCCGGCTGAACTGTGCCGGGTTCGGGATAACGCATCTAAGATTGAGACCGAGTCCACACCTCATCATTACCTGGTCTGTGCACTTGCTTGACACCATTTCCCCGCGTTCCTAGAATCCAAACAGGATCGCGACTTTGATCCAAAAGCTAAACTTCTGCATCTAAAATAGTTAGGTAGAATGGTCCCGATGCAGTTTCTCCCCCGGCCGACGCCGTTCGGATCGAGACAACTGACAGAACATCAAATGCCAGTAGACCCCAATATCGGGAATCGCGAACGCGACATCCTGACCGCCATCGTCGAAACTTTCATATCGACGGGTGAGCCGGTCGGGTCGCGCACGCTGGCGCGCTCCAACCGCGAAGGCCTCAGTCCCGCCTCCATCCGCAACGTGATGGCGGATTTGTCCGATGCCGGGTATCTGGAGCAACCGCACACTTCTGCCGGACGCATCCCGACGACTGAAGCCTACCGCTATTACGTCGAGCAGATCTCGGGCAACGCGCGTCTGGCGCCGCAGGAAGAGACCATGATCTCGGACTCGCTGGCTGGTGTCACCGACGTCCAGGAGTTCATGGAACGCACATCGCACGTGCTCTCGCTGATCTCCCGCAACGTGGGTGTGACCGTCGCTACCAGCGGTCCGAAAAATGCGCTGGAGCATGTCTATTTTTCGCGGTTAGGAGATCAGAAGGTGCTGGCGGTGCTCGTAACGCGATCCGGGCTCGTGCGCGACCGCGTGCTGCGGCTCGAGTTGTCGCAGGCGGACCTGGATCTGGCGGCGCGCTACATCAATGAGAACTTCCGCGGCTGGACCATGGAAGCCATGCGCTCGGAACTCGCCCGCCGCCTGGAGCAGGAACGCAACGAATATGATCGCCTGATGAATTCGATCGAGCAACTGTACAAGCAGGGCGCGCTGGCGGCCGAGCAGGGTTCGCAAGTGGTCTTTGTGGAAGGTGCCGCGAACCTGGTGACCGGCGAGCAGGACCGCGAGCGCCTGCAGGAAATGCTCAAGACGCTGGAGGAAAAAGAAAAGGTCGTGCGCCTTCTCGGCGCCTACCTCGATGTGAAGCAGGAAGCGGTGCGCGTGGTCATTGGCCTCGACGAGGCTCTGCCCTCGATGCGCAACTTCGTCCTGATCGGCGCCCCGGCGCATGCCGGCAACGAAGTTATGGGATCGCTGGCGGTCATCGGCCCCACTCGCATGGATTATCAGCACACCATCACGGCGGTTTCTTACATTGCGCGCCTGTTCGACAAGATCTTGAATGAATCGGAGTGACGTACGGAGTTATGGCGAAATCAAACGGAAAATCGCAAGTGGAAAAAGCCGGCCTTGATCTGGAACATGAACTTCCATCCGGCGATGGCGGTGAAGGCGTTTCTGAGGCAGCCGCCGGGGGCTCTTCGTCGGCGGTGGACCAGTCAGCCGCCGGAACAGAGTTGCAGAAGTTGAAGTCCGAGCGCGACGCCCTGCTCGACCGGTTGGCGCGGGCGCAGGCCGAGTTCGAAAATGCACGCCGCCGCGCCGCTAAAGAGCAGCAGGAGTACCGCGACTTCGCGACGTCCGATGCCATCAAGTCGCTGCTGCCGGTCTTTGACAGCTTCGAGCGCGCCC
>CAVRCR010000020.1:0-51496 GCA_963719615.1 uncultured Acidobacteriaceae bacterium
GAATTGATGAACATTAGATCCCGTAACAAGGAATACAGCGTGCTGATCAATTGCTCGGTTTTCTCCCGGCCTTCGGCTCCCGGACGGTACGACTCGGTGACCTTGAACAGTTCGCTGTGTTCGCCGCCGCGCAGGGCGGAGTTCAGAATGGCGCGCGCGTGGTCCCGGGAGGCGGTGTAAGCAGCCAGGTCGAAACTGCGCGCCCGTCCTACTGCGCCCTCCGATAGCCGGGCCACCAGCGCACGCTGGGCGGGCTTCCAATCTGGCCGATGCTGAGCGAGGTAGCGCTCAATTTCCTCCGCTGGCAACGCTCCCAACGTAAGAACCATGGACCGCGAACGGATTGTCGGTAGCAATTCCCCAGGATTCTCGGTCAACAGAAAGATGGTCGCGAATTCCGGCGGCTCTTCCAGCACCTTGAGGAGCGAGTTCGCCGCCTCTTTCATGAACGCCGAATCGGTAAGGATGTAAACCCGTTCCCTGCCCTCCGCCGGGCGGTAATAAATAGTCTCGATGACGCGGCGCACCTGGTCGACCTTGATCATCATCTGCGGCGGGTCGGGCGGTATCACCAGCACGTCGGGGTGCGTCTGCACAAAGAGGCGGGTTTCTTTCTTGTCAGTCTCGCGGAGATTCTCGCGCGCCTCGACCGCTTCGGCGAAGCGAGTGTCGAGATCGGCGGCTTGGGCGATGCGGGTGCAGTTGGCGCACTGACCGCAGAAGTCGGGCCGACCGTCAGTCTTGGGGGGAGAAAGGCAATTCAACGCCTGAGCCAGCATCAGCGCCAGCGTGTACTTGCCCGAGCCGTGACCACCCGACAGCACAACGGCATGCGGAAAGCGATTCCGCGCCAGCATGTCGCGGAGGCGATGGACGACTTCAGCGTTACCGTGGAAGTCAGAAAACATAAGTCCTAGCACTCACAGCTTTAACTTTCGCCGCACAACCTCGACAATCTGCTGCTGGGTTTGTGCGGGCGTGCCCCGGGCGTCCACCATCACGACTCGTGCATGTTCCCGCTTCGCAATTGCAGCGTATCCTTCGCGCACGCGGGCAAAGAACGGCCGCGTCTCCTGCTCGAAGCGGTTCTCGTCGTGGCTGCGGCTGGCGCCCTTCGAAACCCGCTGATTGCGCCTGCGGGCGCGGCTCACGCTCGCGTGCGGATTCGAGTCGAGCAGGATCGTCAAGTCCGGCTGAAGATTCCCGCACAGGACGCGATGCAATTCGCGCACAGAGTCGCCGCCTAGACTGCGCCCGCTGCCTTGATAGGCCTCGGTCGAATCGGTGAACCGGTCGCACAGCACAATGCTGCCGGCAGCCAGCGCTGGCTCGATCACTTCAGCGATGTGCTGGGAGCGCGAAGCAAACATGAGCGCCATCTCGGCCAGGGGCGAAAGCCCCGAGGTGCCGGAATCGAGCAGCACCTTGCGGATCTTTTCTCCCGTGACTGTACCGCCCGGCTCTCGCGTTTCAACCACCTTATGGCCGGATTCACGGAGGGCCGCGGCGAGCCGGCGCATTTGCGTGCTCTTGCCGGTTCCGTCGAGCCCCTCGAAGGTGATGAATTTTCCGCGCCGCGACATCCTGTCGAATGATAGCAGCGCTCGCGGCGTGTGGCACTATGCCGACCGCCGCCTGCTTGGGCCCCAGCTGAGTTTGTTTTTGGGTCCGCGCGAGATCCCGCGGCTGCTCTCCGTCGCCACTTCTCGGGCAAAGAACGCGCGAGAAATGGGGCACCCGGATTTCCCCCGGGGTCGATATTGAGCCACTATTCCCTCGCCGGTATACGCTCGCGCGCACGGGCTGTTATAGTCGTTAATTCTGCCGCGTCAAGTGGGATTGAACTCATCAGAAGCATTAGGAGACCCCAGTAAATGAGACTCTCAAGAGTTTTGGGAGTGGTTTGTCTTGCAGTGATGTCAGTTTGCAGTTGGGGCTCAACTCCGCCCACCGTTACGATTGCGGTCGACGCCACTACTGCGCCGCGCAAGATTTTTCATGCCTCGTTGAAAATTCCGGCCGGCCCCGGCGATCTCACGCTCTACTACCCGAAGTGGATTCCGGGTGAGCACGCTCCCGACGGTCCAGTGGTGGATCTCGCCGGACTGAAGTTCAGCGCTGGCGGCAAAACGCTGAAATGGCGCCGTGACCTGCTCGATGGCTTCACCATTCACGTCGAAGTCCCGTCGGGCGAAACGGAGGTCTCCGCCGAGCTTGATTTTCTTTCTCCGGCAGTGTTCGAGGGCGGATTCTCCGCCGGTTCCTCGGCCACCGATAAGCTCGCCCTGATCAGCTGGAATCAGGTTTTGCTCTATCCCAAAGGCTGGACGTCGGACGAACTCAACTATACCGCCAGCCTGAAGCTCCCCGCGGGCTGGAAGTTCGGCACGCCACTGCCCGTAGCCAGTCAAAGCGGAAATGAAATCCACTTCGCCACATGTTCACTCACTACGCTGGTCGACTCTCCCGTCATTAGCGGAGAATTCCTGAAGGTTGTTCCTCTGGCCCAGGACCCTCCCACTGAGATGGATATCGCTGCCGACAGCGCGGCCGATCTCGATGCTCCACAGGAAACCTGGGATCATTACAGGAATTTGGTCGAGCAGGCGCAGAAGCTTTTTGGCGCGCATCACTACCGCGACTATCATTTCCTTTACACGCTGAGCGATCACGTCGCGCACTTCGGACTCGAGCATCATGAGTCCGACGACAGCCGCGTGGATGAGCGAACTCTGGTCGACTCAAGGTGGCACAAAATTTCCGCCAGCCTGCTACCCCACGAATACGTGCATTCGTGGAACGGGAAATACCGCCGCCCCGCCGATCTCGCCACTCCTGATTATCAGCAGCCCATGCAGGACGATCTGCTGTGGGTCTACGAAGGATTGACCAACTATCTCGGCTTCGTGCTGACGGCCCGCAGCGGCCTGCTCAGGGCGGATCAGGACCGGGATGACCTGGCGATGACCGCGGCGGCCCTCGACAGTACGCCTGGACGCCAGTGGCGCAACCTGCAGGACACCGCGGACGCGGCACCGCAACTCTATTTTTCTCCCGAGGCCTGGCGCTCGTGGCGCCGCAGCACCGATTTCTATGCCGAAGACACACTGAACTGGCTGTGGGCTGACGTCATCATCCGCCAGCAGAGCAAGGGCAAGAAAACGCTCGACGATTTCTGCAAGCTGTTCCACGGGGCGCCCAGCACCGGCCCCATGGTGAAGCCGTACACCTTCGAGGACGTGGTCAACACTTTGAATCAGGTTGCAGCCTATGACTGGCGCGGCTTTTGGACCGAGCGCCTCACCAATCATGGGCCCGGCGCTCCTCTGGGCGGTATCGAGGGCAGCGGATGGAAGTTGGTGTACGACGAAACGCCCTCGGAAATGACTCAGAACTCGGCGGAGATGTCCCGCGGCGTGGCCGCCGCCTCCGCAATCGGCCTCGAACTGCGCGATGATGGCGACATCGACGATACTGTCGAAGGCAGTCTCGCAGCCAAAGCCGGCATCGGTCCCGGCATGAAGGTTGTCGCTGTCAATGGCCGGCGGTTTTCTCGCGAGATTATGCATGACGCGATCCGGGCTTCGAAAAACAGCAGCGCCCCGATCGAATTGCTGGTCGAAAACACCGAATATTACAAAACCTACAAGATCGACTACCATGGCGGCGAAAGCTACCCGCACCTGGTGCGCGACGAATCGAAACCTGACTTGCTGAGCGACATCCTCAAAGCCAAGTAGGAAGTAGCGCCGCCGTCTCGGCGGCTGTCGTGGGGGCGTCTCGCCCCCCCCGTGCGAGGGCAAGATGCCCTCGCGACCGCCGGCAAAGATGCTGGCGCTACGGTGTCAGGGTCTGTGGTAGTCTTTGCACTCGAAAATCCAAGCGGACTCCATGAAACTCTCCCGCGGCATTGCTTGCTCAACCGTGACCCTGCTGTCCCTGTTCTACTCGATCCAGGCACAAAGTCAGACTTCGATCCTAGGCTTCACTTCGTCGTCCTCTGTCCGCGAGACCGACATCGAAACGAAATTCAAATCCATCCCCTCCACCGACGAGGAACGGCGCCAGCATCGCATCTTCACTTCAGAACCCCATCTGGCCGGCTCGAAGCGCAATAACGAACTCGCCGACTACATCGCCGAAGAATGGCGCAAGCAAGGACTCGGAGACATCGTCATCCACCGCTACGACGTTTACGGCACGAATCCGAAGTCCGCTTCTCTGGAGATGATCGCGCCCGTGCATTACCAGGCGATGCTGCGCGAACTCGCGCTCGACGGCGATTCCGACTCGAAAAATCCAGCGATCACCGGTGCCTGGCTGGGCATGTCGATCTCCGGGGACGTCACAGCACCGGTGGTCTACGCGCATAGCGGCAATCCGGAAGACTACGACCTCCTGCGCAAGCACGGCATCAGCGTGAAGGGCAAAATCGTGCTCGTGCGCTATTCGAATCCCTACAGCTATCGCGGATTCAAGGCGCTCACCGCGCAGCGCGAAGGCGCGGCTGCGATTTTGATCTATAGCGATCCCGCCGAAGACGGCTACAAGAAAGGCAAGGTCGACCCCGACGGCCCTTGGGGCCCCGAATATCATATTCAGCGCGGTGCGATTACTTACGATTTCATGGTGCCAGGCGACCCCCTAACTCCGGGATGGGCATCGGTGCCGGGCGCGAAGCGCATCCCCATCGAGCAAGCCTCATCCGCGCCGAAGATCATGGCGCTGCCGTTGTCGTGGCACGACGCCAAGCCGATGCTCGAAAACATGGACGGCCCGCTCGCGCCGCAAGACTGGCAAGGTGGATTGCCGATCCAGTACCACCTCGGCGGGGAGCGCGTAAAAGTCCATCTGAAGATCGAGATGGAGAATGGCACGCAACCTTACTACGTGGTCGAAGGCCGCATACGCGGCGCGGAGTTGCCCGACGAATGGATCGTATTGGGCAACCATCGCGATGCCTGGGTTTTCGGCGGCGTCGATCCTTCGAGCGGTACGGCGTCGATGATGGAGATGACCCGCGCCCTCGGCAAGCTGACGAAAGAGGGCATACGCCCGCGTCGGACGATCATTGTGTGCAGTTGGGACGGCGAAGAAGTCGGCCTCACCGGCTCCACGGAGTGGGGAGAGGAGTTCGCCGACGAACTGCGCGCGAAGGCAGTGGCCTACGTCAACGTCGACGAGGCCACTTCGGGCCCGAACTTCCACGGGCAGGCCGTGGCCTCGCTCGCTCCCATGCTGGTTGAAACCAGCCGCAGCTTGCAGGATCCGTCAGGCAAGAGTCTGTATGACGCGTGGAAAGCCGCTGTGGCTCGCGAGAAAGCCGAAGCCAAGCAACCGGGCGAGGTCACGGACGCGAATCTGGCCGACACGCGCATCGGCAGCGGGTCCGACCATACGGTCTTCCTCAACTTTGTCGGCATGCCAGTGATCGGGCTCGGGTTCGAAGGCGACTACGGCGTCTACCACTCCGCATACGATGATTTCTACTGGATGAACCACTTCGGCGATCCCGGCTATCGCTACCACACGCTCATGTCGCAGTTGTGGGGTGTGACCGCACTGCGGTTGGCCAATGCCGATCTTCTGCCGTTCGATATCGCGAGCTACGCCGGCAACGTGCGCAAGTTTGTTGACGAACTAACCAAGGGCAAAGACATGAGCCTGCTTGATCTGAGTGCCGTAGGCAAAGAGATCGACGCCTTCGAAGCCGCGGGAAAGCAGCTGAATGAATCTCTTAGCCGTAAGCTTGCGTCGGGAGCCATCGACCCCAAACTCGCTCTCACTCTGAATCACGGCATGATGCAGGTCGAACGCAACTGGCTAAACCCCGAAGGCATTCCAGGGCGTCCCTGGTTCAAGCACATTCTTTACGGCGCCCGCTTCACCTATGCCCATCTGGAACTGCCGGGATTGACCGAGGCGGTCGAAAAGCACGACTGGCCAACCGCAAAGCAACAGGCTGAGATTCTGCAGCGCGCCCTAACGAACAACACGAAGCTCGTAGATGAGTTGAATAACCGCTTGAAAGAACCAGTCACCTTGTCGAAATAAGCCCGCCTGGTGTTAGGATTTCAGCGAAGCAAACTGACCTTGGGGTGGGCCCTCTCGCAAATTCAGCTCTCGGGGGTTTCCATGCGATACCTTGCACACTTTCTTGCCCTAGCGATCCTCTCTCCCTTCGCCTTAGCCGCTGCTGGCCAGCCCGCGGATCTCGAGTCGCGCCGCAAAGCGCTGCGCGACCTTCTGCAGGAGCAGTGGGAATACGTCATGCGCCACTACCCAACCTTTGCCTCGATGCTGGGCGACAAGCGGTACAACGATCAGCTCGAAGATTATTCTCAGCAGGCCATCGACGAGGACCTCGAACAGAGCCGACTCTTCCTGGCGCGCTTCGAGGCAATCAATACTTCCGGCTTTCCGGACCAGGAAGTCCTGAATCAGCAACTCATGGTTCGCGATTTGCGGATGGGTTTGGAGGGAGCGCGGTTCAAGCCCTGGGAGATGCCCGTCGACCAAATTAGTGGTGTTCAAATTGACCTCCCCCAACTGGTGAACATCCTCTCCTTTGAGAATGTAAAAGACTATGAGGACTACATCGCCCGCCTGAAGCAAGTACCTCGGGTTTTCGATCAGACCACCGCGCAGATGCGCAAGGGGATGGCGGTTAACTTGATGCCGCCCCGCATGCTGCTGGAAAAGGCCGCCACTCAAGCCAACACCATTGGGACGACCGCCGCAGAAAAATCCCCTTTTGCGCATCCTTTTGACAAGTTCCCCGACTCCATCTCGGAGGCGGAGGGTAAGCGCTTGCGGGAGGCAGGCCTCGCGGCAATCCGCGACGCTGTCGCTCCTGCCTACATCAAGTTCGCCGCTTTCGTCCGCGATGAGTACGCGCCCAAGGGCCGCAGTGAGCCCGGAGTCTGGTCCCTACCGGATGGTCCCGAGCGCTACGCTTTCCGGGTCAAAGAAAGCACTACCACGAATCTGTCGCCCGAAGAAATCCACCAGATTGGGCTGGCCCAGGTAAAGGAAATCGAAGGGCGAATGCTGCAAGTTGCAAATCAACTGGGATACAAGGACCTGAAGAGCTTCACGGCCTCCATCAAAGGCAATCCCAAACTGCATCCTAAGTCGCGCGACGAGATGCTCGATCTCTATCGCAAATATATCGACGCCATGTATGCGAGGCTCCCGGAATTCTTTGGCCGCCTTCCCAAGGGCAAAGTGGACGTGATGCCGATTGAGGAGTTCCGCGAGAAGGAAGCATCCACTCACTACCTGCAGGGCACGCCTGACGGGTCGCGCAAAGCGCATGTCATGGTCAACACCGGCGATTTCGCGAACCGCACGACGGTTGATGTCGAAACCACCGCTTATCACGAGGGCGTGCCGGGACATCACATGCAGATTGCAATCGCCCAGGAATTACCCGAACTTCCCCTCTTCCGCCAGCACGAGTACTACACCGCTTATACCGAGGGCTGGGCCCTATATGCCGAGCGCCTGGGCAAGGAAGCCGGCTTCTTTCAGGATCCTTACAGCTACTACGGGCACCTCGAGGACGATATGCTGCGCGCCATACGGCTGGTCGTCGACACCGGGTTCCACTACAAACACTGGTCGCGCCAGCAGGTGGTCGATTTCTTCCACGACCACTCCGCCATCGACGAGCCTGAGGTACAGAGTGAAACGGATCGGTACATGGCTTGGCCGGCGCAGGCGCTGGGCTACAAGATCGGCCAACTCGAAATTCTGAAGCTTCGCCAGTACGCCAAGGGTCAGCTTGGAGACAGGTTTGACCTGCGCGGTTTCCACGACGAAGTGCTCGGCGGAGGCGCACTCCCCATGGACGTGCTTGGCGCCCGCATTCGGGGATGGGTGGAGCAGAAAAAGGCACAACTTGCTGTCGGGGGAGAGAGTCGCGTGGGTCGGTAGGCTTGTCGTTTCATTTACGTGCAGTTTGACCCGAACGGTAGAGATTTTGACTGTGGCGGCGGCTTCCTAGTTTCGCTCGGACTGAGGCAGACCGCCGGCGGCATCCAGCCACGCGTCCAGCGAGTCTTTCTGGCCTCCCAACCGCGTCTTCCAGAAGCTGCGGAAGTCAGCGGTGCCGATCGATCTGCCTTTGTACGTCTGAAAGAAGTCATGGCAGGCTCGAAAAAATGCATCGTCACCCAGAACGTGTCTCAGGTGATCGAGTAGCAAAGAGCCCTTATAATAACGGATCACGAAGGTCGAACCATCGAAAGGTACTCTCGACAGAGAAGGTGCGTCCGGTGTCAACTCACGGACCGCTACACGATAGTTTTTCAGCACGCTCTGAAATTGCTGCTCTGACAGGATTTTTTCGACGGCGAGCGCAGAAAAATATTCGGCGAACGCCTCATTGATCCAATCTCCCTGGCCGGCCCCAAAATTCCACCAGAAATGCGCGGTTTCGTGCGCGATATCCTGAAACAGCGAGGACTTCGGATCGCTCGCTAGCGCATCCAGAATCCGGCCCTCCGAGGTGACAATCATTCCGGTCCTGGCGATCCCTGCCCTTCCCTGACCTTTGCGTTTGGGGGAATACACATGTTTGACGGTTCCGGATGGAATGGTCGTCTCTCCTAAACGGCCGGTAAACAGCTTCATTACCTCTGCGACCTGTTGGCCTTCGTTCTCGACAAACTCGTCCGGCAGTTGCGTGTAATAAATCTCGATTTCAGCACCCGACAGATGAACGGTCCTTCGCTTGTAGTTTGGAGAGGCGGCAATCAGGATGTCGGTGTCTTTCGGAGAAAGCCATTGCGTGATTGCTCGTCCATCTTTTATGCGATGGCTGATCTGCTTGCCTGAGCAGACCGCGATCCAGCCCCGAGGAACAGAGACCCCCAAGGCAACTTTGATCGGTCGCCCGAACACAAAAAACTGCGGGTACCATGAAGAATAGTTTGCCAACTCGACCAGCCGTGAGTTGATTTGGTCGTCCATTGCCTGCTTTTGATCGGGGAAGGTCCCGAATTCGGGAGTCTCCTTGAGACGCCCTCCATATTCAATTTCGAGGTGGACATAGTCAGGCCGACCGCCGGAGGGCAGGTTCACCAGCACATTCCTGGTAGCGGGGTTGATCGGAGTCGGCTCTGCCGGCTGATACGAAAAGTTCGCGACGTGGCCGTTCACTGACAATTGCTTTATGGCGAAGGTCTCGTGAAGCGCGAATTGAAATGTCTTCGAGGCCGGTTCGCTCGGTGGCACGTCGATCATGCCGCGCACCGCAATCGTGCCTAATTCCGGATCAATCGTGACCTTCAGGTCATAAGAAACAGGCATCGGCCTTTCTTCCGCCGACAACGGGAGAATGACCATCACTGCAAGAAACAAGAGGAGAAACGGGGAGACTACGCTCCAGTTATTGCAGCGCATAGAGATTGCCATCGGTACTGCCGAAAAATACCGTATCGCCCACGACGACCGGCGACGACAGAATCGGGCCCATCGTGAAGAGCTTGTGAACTGCAATCACCATGTCGTCATAGAAAAGGTTAGGAGAGGTAAAAACCGCATCGAACTTTATGCTGCCGTCCGCGTTCGTCAGGGCGGCGGCATTCTGTTTCGCACCGTCCGTCTCAAAAATCCAAGCGGGACTCCGCGTCGTCAGATCAATAGCGGTCAGTTTCCCGCCAAAGGTTCCCACGTACAACGTGCCCCCGGCAATAGCGAGGGAAGCGAACACCGGAGTGCCTGAAGGCAGATGGAATAACGATGTGCCCGTCTTGGCTTCGACGGCGTGCAGAATTCCAGGAATGGAGGTTCCGAAGTAAACCTTCCCCTCGTGCACCACGGGAGAATTGTTCACCCAGGAACCGTCGGTAGAAAATCGCCAGAGTTGCTTTCCGGTCGCGGCGTCGACCGCATAAGCATACGAGTCACGCGAGCCGAAGTAGACCACTCCATCCACGACCGCAGGCGACGATTGTATGCCGACGTGATTGTGAAACTCCGGATCGTCGCCGGTCTTGAAGAGCCACTTCTCTTTTCCACTGACCGCATCAAGAGCGTAGAGGTAGGTGTCCCAACTCCCGAGGTACAGGATCCCGTCTGCGAGGGCAGGCGAGGAGTGCACCACGTCTCCGGTCTGGAATTTCCATTTCAGCGCGCCGGAATTTGCGCCTAGAGCATAGACATTTCCATCACTGCTGCCGAAGTAGACCATGCCGTTCCAGACGCTCGGCGAAGACAAATAGAAGTCCCACGGGTCCGGCATGTTCTCAGTGGCAGGCTCCAAGTGGTGCAGATGTTTGCCCGCGTAGCGTTTTTCCCCACCCGTCTGAAACTTCCATTTGAGCTGGCCTGCGTTCGTGTCTACGGCATAGAGATTGCTGTCGTAACTCTCGAAATAGACCATGCCGGCTGCAACCGCTGGCGAGGAGACCACCCAACTCTGGGTCGCGAATTTCCATTTCAAAGCGCCGGAGCCTGCGTCAACTGCATACAGATTGCCGTCCGTGCTGCCGACGTAAGCCACTCCGTTCACTACCGCAGGGGAAGAAATCACACTGCCGGAGGTATGAAATTTCCATCTGATCCCGTTAAGTTTGGGGACGCCGGCAGCTTTATAAACCCCGGTATGTTGCAGATTTCCGCGGAACAGCGGGGCGTCCTGCGCCAAAGTGGACCAGCAATCGCTCACCGTAGCGCAGAGAATTAATAGGCGAAGGAATAGTTTTATGGGGGACACTCCCGCAGAATTTTCATCCGCTCGTGCCCAAAGAGTCAGTGACCGAGCGCACACATATCTCGAAAAGATGATGGGGTGAAATCTTGGTTAGAGCGACTATCCCGCCAGGTCTTCCGCCAGACCTTGGGGGACGCACTCTGCTATGTCTGCGTCGGCGTCCTCATGAGAATCATCCTCGTTCATGAAGGCAAAAGCCTCTTGCGGCACGGGGTTCTGCCACACTGGCGCGAACGATTGGCGATGCAGCGGGCATGGGCCATGTTCGCGGAGCGCGGCCAAGTGACGCGGAGTGCTGTATCCTTTGTGCGAGGCGAGGCCGTAGGCGGGGAAGACAGCGTCCCACTCGCACATCATGCGATCGCGCTCCACTTTGGCCAGAATGGACGCGGCGGCGATCGAGGCCGAGAGCGCGTCGCCGTGAATGATGGGGTTTTGCGGGAGCTGGCAGTCGAGGCGCACAGCATCGACCAACAGGTGGTCAGGCTTACAGGCGAGCAGCATCACTGCCTCGCGCATGGCCACTCGTGACGCCTGATAGATGTTTATCTGATCGATGCGCGCCGCATCCACGGCAGCGATGGCCCAGGCTACGGCGTGCTCACGAATGCGTTCCGCCAGCACTTCGCGACGCTCGGGCAGTAGCAGCTTGGAATCGCGCAGGCCGCGCACGCGGTAGGCGGGATCGAGAATTACAGCCGCTGCCACGACGGGGCCGAATAGCGATCCGCGGCCGACCTCGTCGACACCTGCGACGTGTGCCGCCCCGGACTCCCAAGCTCTCTTCTCGTAGCGCAGCGTGCAGTGCAGCTTTTTGAGCAGGCGCAACTTGGCCGCTGAAGCTGAGAGCGGCCGCCCGGTCGGGGACTTGATGACAGAAGCCAAGGGATCTGTCCATCATCTTCGTCGAGACGCAACGAATCATGCAAGCGAGAACTTAGTGATAGTGCAAAATAGCAGATTCCTCGCTTGCTCGGAATGACAACCGCTCCGTTCACTCGCTCGGTCTTCTGTACCGACGAACCTAGCTTCCACCACCACGGTAACGCCAATCAGTAACCATCCTTTCGATTACCGCAGTACATTGCCCGGTCGGACATGTACTGGTAACTTCACGTTAAGAGAATTCCAAGCGAGGCGTTTCTTGGAGAACAAGAACCACACCGAAGACGGGCTACTGACGGGGAAGCTGGTGCATGTGGCGATCCCGGTACGCTGGAGCCTGTTCGGCCAGGAAGGGCGCCGGTCGGCCGAGATGGCGTGCACGTATGACATTCATCCGCGCGGGGCGAGGCTGCTCGGCACGCGCGCAGTGAACTGCGGCGACGTGGTGGTGGTCGAGCGCGGGCGGAATAAGGCGCTCTGCCAGGTCATCTGGACGGCCGATCCGGCTTCTCCACTGCGCGGGCAGTTTACCGTGCAATGTGTCGAGGAAGGCAAGACCCCCTGGGAGGAAGAACTGCGCCAGATGGAAGAGCAGTACCAACCGGTGATCCTGGATGGGTCGCAAAGGAATAGGGCGCATGGGTCGATCCGGCCGGATGCCAACCGGCGGCGGCGGCCGCGATTTTATGTCGAAGGGCAGGCGGAGGTCATCGACGGCGCGCAGCGGGTCGAAGGTGAGGTGCAGCAGATCTCCGAGTTTGGCGCGCGTATCACGGCCGCAGGCCCGTTGAGCCCCGGCACCGATTTCCGGCTGATGCTGAATGTGTTCGACGTGAGCGTCGCGCTGAAAGCGCGGGTGAAGTATCTCGTCGAGAGCCTCGGCATGGGCGTGGAATTTCAGGAAATACGCCGGGGCGACGGGCCACTGCTCAGCTATGTGCTCAGCCGGCTGCGGACCAAGAGGGTCGAGGAGTTCGCTCAAGTCGAAGTGGTCCGCGAACCGCTGGTCGCGGCAGGATAATCTCAAACCGACGAAAGCAAAACCGAGCCGAGCTATGCTCGGCCTGGCCGGGTCTAAGACCCGGTCCAACACAAGCCATTCGAGGGGCTAGGCCTTTTCCACGTCACGCAAGCGGGCTGCTTTGCCGCGCAGGGCGCGCAGGTAATACAGCTTGGCGCGGCGCACTTTGGAGGAGCGCACCAGGTCGACTTTATCGATCACCTTGGAGTGAACGGGGAAGATGCGCTCGACACCTTGTCCGAAGCTGATTTTGCGCACGGTGAAGCTGGCCTGGGGGCCGTTGTCGCGCTTGATAACCACGCCTTCGAAGGCCTGCACGCGCTCTTTGTCACCTTCCTTAATCTTGACGTGGACGCGGACGGTGTCGCCCGGGCGGAATTCGGGGATGTCGGTGCGTTTGGTTCTGGCCAGTAGTTTTTCGATAATTAAGTTTGACATGTGATTCCCTTCTTCGTTCGATTCCGTTTACGAGCCTTCATACGAACCTGAATCTTCGAGTGCAGCTACATCCTACTTGCGGCCGCTTTTGAGGCGAGCCAGAATCTTGCTGTCCTCCTCGCTCAGGGCTGTTCCTTCCAACAAATCCGGACGGTTACGGAGCGTTTTTCTGAGCGCCTGCTCGCGCCGCCAACGACGGATTTCCTGGTGGTTGCCGTTGATCAGTACCTCCGGCACCGCCATCGCGCGGAAATCCGCAGGGCGCGTGTAGTGTGGATAGTCCAGCAGTCCTCCCGAACCGCAGGTGGAATTCGGACCGTCTACAGCTCCGGCCTCTGCATGCGCGGTGAATGATTCCTGCCGTGTCGAAGCGTCGTTGCCCACCGCTCCGGGGAGCAAGCGCGTGACTGCTTCGATCACGACCGCCGCCGCAAGTTCGCCGCCGCTCAAGACGTAGTCGCCGATCGATAGCTCGCGGTCAGCGAGAAAATCGGCGACGCGCTCATCTATGCCTTCGTAGCGGCCGCAGATAAGTACGATGCGATCGAGCGTAGCCAACTCCGAAGCGGCTCTTTGCGTAAAACGCTCGCCCTGGGCGGAAAGCAGAATTACAGACTGCTTTGCGCGGCCGGCCACGCGGTCGTCGACGCGAGCCTGCCGCGACGCCAATTGCAACGACTCCAAACATTCAAAGAGCGGTTCCGGCTTCAGGACCATGCCTTCGCCGCCGCCGAAAGGGCGGTCATCCACGGTGCGGTGCCGATCGTGCGTGAACTGCCGCAGGTCGTGGACTTCGATTTTCGCCAGACCCATCTCGCAGGCCCGGCGCGTAATCCCGTGATCCAGAGGTCCGCGAAAGAAGTCCGGGAAAATCGTGACGATATCGGCCTTCATTTGCGAACTCGAAACCCTTTAACCGCAGAGAGCACAGCGGAACCCGGAAAACTCGCTTGCGCTAATGCTTCTTCTCTTTTTGTGACCTCTGTTCCTGCTTCTCGTCTGCCGTTACCGGGGCATTGATTTCCAGCATGCCCTCGGGAAGCTTCATGCGTACTTGCCTGCGCGCTACGTCTACCGCTTCCAGATACGCTTCGGCGAAGGGCATGTCAAACTTTTTGCCTGCTTCGCTGGTCACGATCAGCAATGGCGCCTCGCCGGCTCCGAACTGAACGTCCTCGATGCGGCCGACTTCGCGACCGTGGTCGAGCACCACGCAGCCGACCAGATCGCTGACGTAGGTCCAACCAGTTTCAAGCTCGGCGCGCTGGCTGCGGGGAACCTGCAGCTCAGCTCCGACCAAAGTCTCGGCATCAGAAATCGAATCTACGCCGGCGAACTTCAGGACCAGCATGCCCTTGTGCGGCCACAGATCTTCGACTTGCAGCTCGCGCCGGAGGTCTTGCATTTCCGGCGGCGTTTTGGCCAGCGCCAACAATTTCATGCCCGCGGCGAATCGCTCCGGGACATCGCTCTGAAGCTCGACTGCAACCTCGCCGCGGCGGCCTTGCGTCTTCACCACCAACGCCAAGGTGATGAAATCGCCGTTTGAACTTACGGGGTGCCCCATTTCTCGCGTCCTTTGCGAGAAGTGGGGACTCTTGTCGAGGCTGAAACCTCGGGGCTAAAGCCCGTTCTCCCACTCGCCGCAAACGGCACGCCTGAACGCGTGCCCTGATACGAACCGGCGTCTCCGCCCGCGTTACTTACTGCGCCCGCCTTACTTTACTCGAGGATTTCGAGCGTGTAACGTTTGTGGGCGCGATAGCCGGCGGCGCTCAACAGGGCGCGCAGGGCGCGAGCCGTGCGTCCCTGCCGTCCAATGACTTTGCCCACGTCGCTCTCGGCGACTTCGAGTTCGATGACGCCATCGTCGAACAGTTCGACAAAAACCTCATCCGGCGCGTCGACCAGCGACTTCGCGATCTTTTCGACGAGAACGACCACATCTCCTGAGGGTTCGGTCATAAGTCTGCACTTCTCATTTGTCGAGATCACTCGGTGATGAAAACTCGGAGTCCGTCGGTTCTCTCACCGGCTAAGCCGCAGCGGTTTTAGCGCCCCAAAAGGCACGACTGTTAAGCCTGCCCTGAGCCTCAGCCGACGGTTCGTGGCCTGCCCGATTCGCGCCTATCGAGGTGAACATCCGAGAACTGGCACTCATCGTCCACTGCGACGTTTTAGGCGGCGGTACCAGCGGGGGCGGGAGCCGGAGTCTTGGAGAACAGCTTGTTCACCCGCTCCGACATTTGCGCGCCCTTCGACACCCAGTACTCGACGCGATCGCGCTTCAGTTCGATGCTGGCGGGATTGGTGCGGGGGTTGTAGGTCCCGACCACTTCCACCGGACGGCCGTTGCGCGCGCGCGCCTTCTCAATCACCACAATGCGATAGTGCGGTTGTTTGCGCGCACCACGGCGCGCCAGACGAATCATTAACACGAGACGTATATCCTTGTTCCGGAAGAGTCCGGCGAGATCAAGACAAACTCTTATTATGCCGGAGGTTAGGTGGAATGGCAAGAGCTGATCCTCGCCGGGTAAGATGCACCGTAATCTTCAGAAGTCCCACCCTTGCGCACAGAACGCGCAAGGATGGGGCACGACGGATGAGCTCCTACGGCGGTCGCTGATCAACGGGGGATCCTTCGCTCCGCCTGAAGAACGGCTGCGCTCAGGACGACTCCCCGCTGGTTTCAGTTCACGCGACGGCTTTCCTGTTTGGGGCTGCGGCCTGCGGTCTGGCGGCAGGCTTCGCCAGAAACTTGACCAGTTCAGCGTTCACTTCGTCGGCGTGCGTCCAGGCGATGTTGTGCGGGCCGTCTTTGATCACGACCAGTTCGGCGGCGTTGATCAACTTGGCGGTGCGCTGTCCGGCAGATGAGAACGGCACGATGCGATCTGCGTCGCCGTGAATGACCAGCGTGGGAATGTCAATCTTCGCTACATCGTTGCGGAAGTCTTCGTACCAGGTCGGGACACAGGCGAGACTGGCGGTGGCTGAGGAAATCGCCGCCGTATTCCAACTTGCCTGTACCGCCTGCTCGCTGACCCGCTTTCCCAAATGAACATCGGTGTTGTAGAAATTCTTGAAGAATTCGGTGAAGAACGCATAGCGATCGGCGGCCACCGCTTTCTGAATGCCTTCGAATACGGCGCCGTCGACTCCCTCGGGGTTGTCGTCCCTCTTAAGCAGGTAGGGCGGAATGCCTCCGATGATGACGGCCTTGCTCACATCCTTGGATCCGTACTTTCCGATGTAGCGCGCGACTTCGCCGCCGCCCATGGAGAAGCCAACCAGGGTGAAGTCGCGGAGCTTCAAATGGGTGACGAGTTTGCGCAGATCTTCAGCGAAGGTGTCGTAGTCATAGCCGGTGGTGGGCTGGCTGGACTTTCCGAATCCCCGGCGGTCGTAGGCGATGACGCGGTAACCGTTGCCGAGGAGCACTGGGATCTGCTTCTCCCAAGATGAGCTGCTGAGAGGGTATCCGTGGATCAGGACGACGGGCTGACCGACACCGTGGTCTTCGTAGTAGAGAGTGATGGAAGTTGAGTTTTCTGTTCCTACATCAAAGTGCGGCATGGAGACCTCCTTAAGAACGCTTGGATTTCGCAAAGACGGACGTTGGTAGAGTGTTGGCGGTGTGCTGTTGGAATAGATTGTAGACCGGTCGCTCGGGATTCACATTGGGACGCTCTTCACGGACAGAATCTCTACCCGGCCACCGGCAGAGACGTTGCAAGCAACGTCTCTACGAATGGATCCGTCCGGCTGATGCGGGGTCGAACTTCGCTCGAGGGACAGCAGAACGCGGCTATCCCCCACATAAAGGCCTCCCTGCTAGACTCAAACGTTTGGAGGTGGCGCGTGCAGGGGGTCTATATTCTTTCGGCGGTGCGGACGCCGATCGGAAAGTTCGGCGGGACGCTGGCTTCGCTGACTGCGGCGGATATGGGCGTCGTCGCGGCCAAGACAGCGATGGAGCGGGCTGGAGTGCAGGCTTCGCAGGTTGAGGAGACTATCTTCGGCAACGCTCGACAGGCGGGCGGAGGACCCAATCCGGCGCGGCAGATTTCAGTGCGCAGCGGAGTGCCCGAGGAAGTTCCGGCGTTCACAGTAAACAAGGCGTGTGCGTCGGGGATGAAGGCGATCACGCTGGCATATCAGGCAATTGTGCTGGGAGAGTCGAGCTGCATTCTGGCGGGCGGCACGGAGTCAATGTCGCGGCTTCCTTATTATTTGGACGGCGCCCGATGGGGATACCGCTTGGGCAATCAGGAACTGGTGGATGGGATGTATCGCGACGGATTTTTCTGTCCCCTCGCGAAGATGGTGATGGGTGAAACCGCAGAGGTGCTGGCTGAGCAGTACAAGATCACGCGCGACGAACAGGATGAGTACGCGCTGATGTCGCAGACGCGGGCGGCGCGGGCCATCGCCGCGGGGCGATTTGACGCGGAAATTGCGCCGGTGGCGATCGAGGGGAAGAAGGGGACGTCGACGTTCGCTCGCGACGAGCATCCGTTTCCCGACGCAAGCCTGGAGAAGCTGGCGAAACTGCCTCCCGTGTTTTCGAAAACCGGGACCGTCAGTGCAGGCAATTCGTCCGGCATTACCGACGGAGCGGCCGCGGTTGTGGTAGCAAGCGAGCAATTCGTGAAGGAAAACAATTTGAAACCACTGGCACGGATTGCGGCGGTCGCGGCGGCCGGGGTAGATCCGCGGACCATGGGGATTGGGCCGGTTCCCGCGCTGCAGAAACTGCAAGACAAGCACAACCTCCGGCTCCACGATTTTGGGCTGATCGAGTTGAATGAGGCCTTTGCGGCCCAGGTGCTGGCGTGCGACCGGGCGTTGGGCTTCAACCGTGAACGGCTGAATGTAAATGGGGGAGCGATCGCGCTCGGGCATCCGATTGGATGCACCGGGACGCGGATCACGGTGACACTGCTGCACGAGATGCTCAAACGCAACACGAAGCGCGGCGTGGCCACGCTGTGCGTCAGTGGCGGGATGGGGATGGCGCTGGCGCTGGAAAATGTCGTATGAGTTTGGAGCCGGGATTTCGGGTGGCAGTGGAGTCCGATGCCGATGTGCTTGTGGAATTCATGCGTGCGTATTACGACTTCGACGGACATGGATTTGATGACGAGAAGGCTCGTTTGGCGCTGACAGCGCTGCTGAGAGATGCTCAGTTGGGCCGCGCCTGGCTCATTTTGGATGGTGCATCGGCGGTCGGGTACGTTGTAGTGTGTTTCGGTTACAGCCTGGAGTGGCTGGGTCGGGACGCGTTCGTCGACGAATTCTACCTGCGGGAGAAGTATCGCGGGCACGGATGGGGACGGAAAACGATGGCCTTTGTGGAGAACGCGGCGCGGGCGGAGGGCATTCGCACTCTTCATCTGGAAGTCGTACGAAAGAATGCGAAGGCGCTCGAGTTATACCGCAGGCTGGGATTCCGGGAGCATGACAGCACGTTCCTATCGAAGTGGATCGCGGAAGATATTTCGAAGCCTCAGGGACGCAGCGGCCGCTGATGTGCGGAGCCGGACCAGGTTGCTATTTGCGCTACTTCGCATTGGACGCGGGATCGAGTTCTGCTATGCTTCCCCCGAAAAGGAGATTCTCTATGTTGCGATTAACTCTGCTTCACTTGTGCGTGCTTGCGTTCGGGCTGGCAGGCAGGCTGGTCCTGGCGCAGGAGTTCTCTGCCGACGTGGTGAACCAGAGACAAGACAATGCAGCAGGCTTGAAAAAGGTGTACGCGGCAAAGGATAAGATCCGCTTCGAGGTGGAGGGCAGGAATGCGGCGATGGGACCCAGCGCAGTCATCATGGATGAGGCGCAAAATAAGTTCACAGTGCTCATGGCGGAGCGGCACATGTATATGGACGCTCCGCAGATGATGGTTCGGCCCCTGGTGAACAGGTTCTGGCGCGTGCAAGACGTGAATGACGCCTGCCCGCAGTGGAAGAAAACCGCGGAAGAGGCGGGGACGTACAAGAACTGGGGCAGTTGCACAAAGATCGGCAGCGACACAGTGAACGGGCGCAGCACGGTGGAGTACGAAGGGGTCTCAAACAAGGGCGAGAAGAGTCACATCTGGGTCGACACCAAGCTTCACTGCGTCATCAAGACGGATGGTGGCACGGGGGGCGGAATTGAACTACGGAATATACAGGAAGGATCGCAGCCTGCCAGCTTATTCGAGATCCCGTCCGGCTATACCAAGTTCGACATGGGCAGCATGATGCAGCGGCAGTAGCGGAGCGATTGAATCGCGGCTCAACAGGCATCAGCCGAGCGCAAGGTGGTCAAATGAGCATTCGGTCTGCAAATCGCCGGATCTTCGTGTTGTGTGCAGTGTTCCTGTTGGGAGTTCTGGTGTCCACTGGCAAGACCCGCGAGGTTCGTATGAGGGGCGAGCAGAATGGGAAGTCACAGGAGCAAGCGACGCGGACGACTATCGACAGCTTCAACGAAGTGTTCAATCGGCACGACGCTGACGCATTGTCAGCACTTTTGACCGACGACACGGTTTTTGAGGATACGTCCCCGGCGCCGGACGGGCGGCGGATTGAGGGAAAGGCGGCGGTGGTGGAGTTCTGGCGCGGATGGTTCGCGCGCAATCCCGACGCGCGATTCGAAGCTGAAGAAGTCATCGTAAGCGGGAATCGCGCCGTCGTGCAGTGGGTTTATCGCAAGATGCGGAACGGCCAGCCCTGGCACCTGCGCGGCGTTGATATTTTTAGCGTGCGCGACGGAAAAGTAGCCGCCAAGCTCGCTTATGTGAAAGGGTGAACGCCAAGTTGGTGGGCGACCCAAAATCACCGATGTAATCACTATGGTTTCGCCGTCAGAGGCTGCTACGCGGCTTGACCATCTAGATTGCGGAAGTCACGCCGCCGCGTTGCGGCGTAGGAACCGGCACACTATACTCAACCCAGCAGCCTCTTCAAAGCCTCTGGAGTAACCATGTCTCTATCCGCCGTGATCGTCGACGACGAGCAGTTGGCCCGCGATGAACTGGCTTTTCTGCTGAAGAATGACGGCGACGTGAATGTCGTGGCGCAGGGCAAGAACGGGCTGGAAGCCGTCAACCTCATCAAAGAGCACAATCCTGATCTGGTTTTTCTGGACGTTCAGATGCCCGGACTCGATGGCTTTGGAGTCATTAAAAAGCTGTTGGACAAGAAGGTCCCTCTCCCCAAGATTGTCTTTGCCACGGCTTTCGACCAATATGCTGTGAAGGCGTTCGAGGTAAATGCGGTTGATTACCTGCTGAAACCATTCGACAAGAAACGGGTGGCGCAGTCGATTCAAAAGGCACGGGCCAAGCAGGATGCGGGCGGTTTGCCGACGGAGAAAATCGATGCCCTGGTGAAAATGATCGAATCGCAGAAACAACCAGCGACGAAAGTTCTACTCAAAGCACTGGGTCGCATGTTTCTGGTGGACCAGAAAGACATCTGCTACGCATGGATCGAAGACGGCGTCATCACGGTGGTGACGGGGGGGCAGGCGGGCATCGAAGGACATTCGAACTGCCGGACGCTGGAGGAACTTCTGGCGAGCCTAGACGCGAATCTTTTTTGGCGCGCGCACCGCTCCTACCTGGTGAACATCAACCGCATCCGTGAAGTTATCCCCTGGTTCAAGAGCTCGTACCAATTGCGTATGGATGATAAAAAGCAGACCGAGATTCCGGTCAGCCGGGCCCAGACCAAGCGCTTGCGGGAGTTGTTCGGCCTTTGAGATTTTCTTCCCGCCGTAATCGCTATTCGACTCGGCCGCAACTCCGGCGGCGCATACATTTGCCGGTTCGGGACACCGAACGCCGGGCAAAGTTCTCAGCTCTTTCCACTTCGGCGAACAAATCAGTAATCAGCGGTCCTGTGTACATCCAATATCCGCGGGAAGAAAAGTGCCTCTTCACGAAACTCTGGAGGACGGCTTAGACAAAGAGCCGTCCTCCACTTGTTCGGGGGGAAGATCACACCGCCAGGGCCTCCAATGCGTTGCGATCGCGGATGACCAGCACGGGACCATCCTGGCGAATCAACTGCCTTCTCTTGAGATCGCTTAAAAGGCGAGTTACGGTTTCGCGCGACGCACCAATGCGGTGCGCCATCTCCTCATAGGTCATGGTGGAATGGATACGCGATTCGACCTCTTCTACCATCTCAGCGCGCGATTGCGATAGTAACAGTCGCGCCAGTTTGCCGGCGGAAGAGCGACTAAGCACGAGATCGTGGATGTCCCGATAAGCGGCGTGGAAATCGCGGCTCAGAGACTGCGCAGTATGCAGACTAACCTCGGATTGGCACTGGATCAGTTCCAGCAGGTGCCGGCGATCTACAAAGTTCAGTTGGCTGTGAGTGACAGTTTCGGCAGTCGTTTCATAGCCCAGGCCCGAGATGGCAGCGCTACGACCGAGGGCTTCGCAGGCTTCGGCGGTTTTGAGAATGAGAATCTTGCCTTCGCACGACGTGGTCGAAAGATTCACCCTGCCCGAACACAGGATGAACATGCCGCGCGGGCTCTGTCCCTCGACGAACAGAATTGCGCCCGCCGGCAGAGTGCTTCTGTGGCCGATCAGGTTTAGCGACTCCAGAGCGGCCTGCGAAAGGCCACAGAAAAAACCGGGATTGGTGTTGGCGCATTCCGCGCAGTTATCGACGATTTCGAACCCATAGAGAGCATTCATGTCATTCCCCGGGGGGAGGAGGAGCGTTTCGGTCTGCCGGGCAAGATTGAGGCTGAGCTAACAAAGCACAGGTGATGGGAACTGGCCAGCAAGGCACGGGCCTGAGCGCGGGTATCGTTGTGGGAACTCTTCGCCGCAGCGATCAACTCCCAGGCTGCGCTCGGTTCTTCATGCTGTTCCCATTCGAGGTAGCAAGCAAAAAGGTAAAAAGGATCGATCTGACCCGGGTGTGGAGAGACCTCGTGCCGGACGGGTGCGGCCGGAAGGGACTCAGTTGGAGCTGCGCTCCATGCCAAGGCAAGGTTTGAATCGCTGCGCTGGCGGCAAGGTGCCGGTCTCGCCAGTGCCAATGGGGTTCCGGAAAACCTGGTCCCCGTGGGGAGTTGATAACGGTTGACATCTGCTGGTGGCTAACAAAGTTTGAAACTCCTATATGAAGCCCGTTGGTCGTACAAAACTAAAATGAGTTCACCCAACGATCGGGGCTGCTGACGACAATTCTCATGGGAACATCTGCTTCGGACTTCGGCGAAAAGAGGGGCGATTCTCACCCGAGTCAAAAGTAAGCCGTACGATATGCACTTCTCATTCCGTAGCTAGTTCGAAGATGGGAAAGGGGGATTTCCCTGTTTGGAACAAGTTCCAAAATAGAAAATGAGAGTATTCTGCCCGACCGATGCCGACACGTCGGCACTTGCCGTTCAGGCGTCAAGTCACAGTCACGTACAAATTTCTAAGGCGAGGAGCGGCCGGAATAGTCTTGAGGGGTGATCTTCAGGCGCCGCATCTTGGATTGCAAGGTCGTTCGCTTTAAACCAAGGCGGTTGGCAGCGCCGCGGGGTCCCGAGAGCACGCCGCCAACTTCGCGCAGCACGCGAATGATGTGCATGCGTTCGGCGTTATCCAGAGTGTGATCTGCCTGGGAGGCGTGATCGGGCTGGGCATAAGACACAGGGGTGGGGACCAATTCAGACAGCGATACGCGCAGGACGTTACCCTCGCTGAGAATGACGGATCGTTCCATCAGGTTTTCCAGTTCGCGGACGTTGCCCGGCCAAGACCACGCCATCAACCTGTTCATGGTCTCGGTCGGAACGGTTTCGATGTGGCGATTCATGCGCTGGGCGATTTTGTGGACGAAATAACGGACCAGCAGAGGGATATCCCCGGGCCGCTCGCGCAAGGCAGGAACGCGGATGGGAAACACAAAGAGGCGGTAAAAAAGGTCGCTGCGAAACTGGTGCTCAGCCACACTGCGGGCGAGGTCCCGGTTGGTAGCCGCTACCAGACGCACATTGACCTTAATGGTCCGGGTGCTGCCCAGTCGTTCGAACTCCTGGTCCTGAAGGACGCGGAGGAGCTTCGGTTGCAGTTCGAGGGGAATTTCTCCGACTTCGTCGAGGAAAAGAGTTCCACCGTGGGCCAACTCCATGCGCCCGACCTTCTGGGTGACGGCGCCGGTGAAAGCTCCTTTCTCATGCCCGAAGAGTTCACTCTCCAGCAAACCGGTGGGAATGGCGGCACAGTTCAGTTTGACGAAGATTTCATCCTTGCGAGTGCTCATGCGGTGGATGGCGCGAGCAACCAGTTCCTTGCCCGTGCCGGTCTCGCCCAGGATCAGAACGGTAGCATCGCTCGGGGCGACGATGGCGATCTGATCAAGCACCTGCCTCAGAACGGGACTCTGGCCTATGATTTCGGCGAACTGACCCTCGGAACGACTCTCCTCTTCCAGATACTTCTTCTCTTCCCCAAGGCGCCGCTTGAGGGTTTCGATTTCGGCAGCAGCCTTATGGTTTTCGATGGCTGCCGCGAGCTGAATAGCGACTTGGTTCAGCAGAGTTAGATCTTCTGGCTGAAAAGCGTCTTTGCGAGTGCTGCCAAGGACCAGCACGCCAAGCGGACCCTTGGGACGAAGAAGAGGGACGCAACATAGAGATCGCAGCCCCTCCGCCAGGACACCCCTGGTGATGTCAGGGTCAAAGTCTTGGAGTTGCTCTGTGGAGAAGATCATCGGGGTGTGTTCGTGCAACGAGCGGCCAGCGGGACTATTGCTGGCGAAGATCTGGACGTGGTCCGTGAAGCCTCTGGCAAGAGGAAAATCTACGGCCTGACGGACCAACAAGCCGGTGGCGGCGTCGTACGAGGCAAACGTGGCGCATTCCTGGTGCAGGACGCGGCGAATGCGCGCTGAGACCCTGGGAAAAACCTGTTGGACGTTCCAGTTTGAGGACAGAATATTCGTTACTTCGAGCAGCATCTGCAGGCGATCCATCTCTATGTGCAGTTTGCGGTCAACGTCGCGGAGCGATTCTTCCAGCTTTCGTTGCGCAGTAATCTCGACCACAAGCACGCCAATTCGATTGATAGCTCCGGTCGCATTTTTGATCGGGAGGTAGTGCGAAATCCAGTAACCGACTTCCGTTCTTGCTGGAAGGTGAGCGGAAACCTCGAAGTGGACTGGCTGCCCCGTGGTGAGCACGTGTTGAAGCTTGGGCTCCACGATGTCGGCGAAGTCTCCGAGGATTTCCCGGGCCGTTTTGCCCAAGTGGTCGGCGGCAAGTCTGCCGTTCATGGCGGCCAGCGCGTCGTTGATCGCCAGATAGCGTAGTTCAGGGTCCAGGATGGACAGTCCCACGGTAGAGGAGCTGAAATAAGCCGCTACCAACTGTTCAGGGTCGGTCAGAGCTTCGGGCTGCGCGAACGGGATTCGCTGGCCTGCTCGGGAGGCGTCTGAATCAGTCGCCATTAGCCGAAGACCTCAGTCGGCAAAATTGGCTGAGCGGCACCACCTAATGAACTCTCGGTGAAATACTTCCCCACGATATCTAGAGCCCAAACATCACTTTCTCGCAATCCCGGATATACCTGAGTTTTCGGTCGGGTATCCCCCGATGAGAAGGCGGAAGTGTAGGGCCCATACCGAGAGAGGTGGTGAAGGCTTTCGGAGGAGTGTGGTGGAGCGTCTGGAGGCGATGCCATGTCACCCACCTCCGGAACTTCAGAGTGACACGACAATCCAAGTTTCAAGCGTGGAGCGCTTAGGGGGGGCACAGACAAAAACTCCAATCGACGACGCCTTCCCCCTCAAAAAAGCGACCCGATTACCGCGAATTATACTCATAAAATTTTGTAAGACTAGTTCTTTCTTTGCCGACGAAATAACGTTTTCTACCGAACGGTCGTTCTTTGTCGCCCCAGTCCACCGAGCGCGGCTTCCCGGAGAAGTAACAATCGCGCCGCGGCACTTATAATCGACGAGTGGCGCGAGGGTGGGAAAGCAAGTCGGTGGAAGCGCAGCAGGCGGAGGCAGGGGAACAGTCGAGCCCACGCCATCCAAAGATGAGCCGGGAAGAAGCAGTTCGCTTCCGGGAAAAAGAGAGTCTCCGTCTCTCTCGAGAGAAAGTGCTGCAGGAAATGGAAGCGAGTTCGAACCCGCGGCACCGAAAACTTTTGCAGGACGCGCTCGCTGACCTGGATCAAAAGTTGAGCAAGCTGAGGGATTGAGAAGCGAAGGTCACCCTTTTCCCCAGGGCCCTGACTCGTCGACGCCTACAGCTAAACCCTGCCGTATAATGAGGTCTTTATGACCGCTTACGTTTACGTCTCTCTCAAGAAAAGCGTTCTCGATCCCCAGGGCAAGACCATTCAGGGTGCACTCAAGAAGATGGGCTACAAAGGCCTGGAGAGTGTTCGCCAGGGGAAGTACTTCGAACTGACCCTCGATGGCGGGCTCTCGCGCGAAGAGGCGCAGGCCGAAGTCGAACGAATTGCCCGCGAAGTCCTGACCAACCCGGTGATTGAAGAATTCCGTTTCTCGATGGCGGAGTAGAGCCCACCGGATTCCCAGAGGTTTCTCCATGTGTGGCATTGTCGGTTACGTCGGCAAGAAGAGTGTTGTTCCCATCATCATCGATGGCCTGCGGCGGCTCGAGTATCGCGGCTATGATTCCGCCGGTATCGCCGTCGGTGGCAATGGCGACGGACTGCAGATCCGGCGCGCCGAGGGCAAACTCCAAAACCTCGAAGAAGCCATTCGCCAGAGGCCGCTTCACGGCACTTATGGCATCGGGCATACACGCTGGGCGACACATGGGCGCCCCACCGAAGAGAATGCGCATCCCCACCGCGACTGCACTGGCAAGATCGTGGTCGTGCACAACGGGATTGTCGAGAACTATCTCAGTTTGAAGAAGAAGCTGATCGAGGAAGGTCACAAGTTCACGACCGAGACCGATACAGAAATCATCGCCCACCTGGTGGAGAAATATTCTCAGTCGGGCAACGGCAAGCGGCCATCGCTGGAAGAGGCCGTCCGGCAGACGGTAAAACAACTCAGCGGCGTGTTTGCACTGGCGGTGATCTCAACCGATGATCCCAACAAGATCGTGGTGGCGCGGAATGGACCTCCGGCGGTGATCGGCCTGGGGAATGACGAATACTTTGTGGCCTCGGATGTCCCCGCGATTCTCTATCACACGCGCGACATTTTTTTTCTAGCGGATGGCGACATGGCGGTCGTGACTCCCGACGGCGTGCAACTCTCCGACTTTTCGGGAAAGCCGATCCAGCGGCAGGTTCAGCATGTGACCTGGGACCCGATCATGGCGGAAAAGGGCGGCTTCAAGCATTTCATGCTCAAGGAAATCTATGAACAGCCGCGCGCGGTGCGGGACACAACGCTGGGCCGGGTTTCGCAGGATACAGGGCAGATCTTCCTCGATGAAATGCAGGTAAGCGAGGCGGAGTTTCGGGTGGCGACCAAGATCAACATTATTGCCTGCGGGACAAGTTGGCATGCCGGGCTGGCTGGCAAATTCATGATTGAGACGCTCGCGCGGGTTCCGGCGGAGGTGGATTATGCCAGCGAATGGCGGTATCGCAATCCAATTGTCGATCCGGACACGATCACCCTGGTGATTTCTCAGTCGGGCGAGACGGCCGACACGATCGCGGCGCAACGCGAAGCGAAGTCGCGCGGATCAAAGACCCTTGCCATCTGCAACGTTGTAGGATCGATGATCACGCGCGAGGCCGCCGGGACGATCTATACGCATGCCGGGCCGGAGATCGGGGTGGCGTCGACAAAGGCATTTACCGGGCAACTCACGGCCTTGTACATCTTCGCGATGTATCTGGCGCAGGTGCGCGGGACGATGGGTACGGAACAGGCCCGCACGGCGATGCAGGAACTGACCCGCATTCCGGCCAAGCTGGAGAATATTCTGACTCATGATGAGGCCTGCGATGAACTGGCCAAACGTTACCAGAAGGTGCATGACTTCCTGTTTCTGGGGCGCGGGATTCATTATCCGATCGCGCTCGAAGGCGCGCTCAAGCTGAAGGAAATATCCTACATTCACGCCGAGGGTTATCCGGCGGGCGAGATGAAGCACGGACCTAATGCGCTGATCGATGAGAACCTGCCGGTGGTAATCATCGCGACGAGGGACGCGAATAATCCCGGGTCGGCGCTGCGCTACGAAAAGACAATTTCCAATCTCAAGGAAGTGAAGGCCCGCTCGGGAGTAGTCATCGCACTCGCGACGGAAGGGGACGAAGAGATCAAGGAAGCGGCCGATCACGTGCTGTACATTCCACCGGCGCCGGAAGAGTTGTCGCCGATCCTGGAAATCGTGCCTCTTCAGTTGTTGGCTTATCACATCTCAGTGCGCCGTGGCTGCGACGTGGATCAGCCGCGGAATCTGGCAAAGTCGGTCACAGTGGAGTAGTTCATGAACGGCCTCCAGTTGGCAGCGACGGGCATGGTGGGTGAAGGTCACTGATCAATCTTAGTTGCTCCCAGGACGCGATACAGTCGTCGAAGAGTCCATCCCAGAGCGGCGATCCCGGCAATCCAGACTCCGAACGCCGTACTCACTACCCAGCGTGGCGCGGCTCCCACCCGACGCAGCAGGAACGGCAGAAAATTCCACGTTGTGATATGCACGTAGTCCCACTGGTCGTAAGCTCATTTCGTCGGTGTTTAGTCCCCAGGCCTCCATTTTGCCCACAGCGAAGGCAGCGATGTTTTTGAAACGCAATGCGATCACGAATGTGGGATGGCCCAGCGACTCCATCTGATAGATTTCGAGCGGAAGCCAGAAGAAAAGGGACGCGATCTGGATGATGAGGCAGGCCGCGATCAGGACCAAGGCGCCGCGCAAGATTACTTTGCTCAAGTTCTCCCGATAGCGCAGAAGCAAGGGGGCTGCGAGAAACGCGACGAGTTCCACAGCAGTTGAAACGTAACGATCTCCCCACGCGAAGTCCCCCGCCCAGTAGGTGTAGCGTGCATAGAAGCTGATGTATCCGATCAGGAGAAGCAGCGCTGTCACCGCATAGGCGCGAACTTCGACGTTCAGACGCTTCCACAAGATCACGAGGAGTATGAGGGCGAGCAGGAGAAGTGGGTCGAAGAGAAAGATCGATTTCTCCGGCTTGAAGAGTGCGCCGAGGAAACCTTCATGAAAGGGCGTGCTCCACGGGAAGTTCGCGGGTAGAGTCGGGTCCTGCAGTCGCTGCTCTTTGGCAAAAAGGGAGACGTAGGTGTTGGTGAATGATCCGAAGCGGTAAAACTGGTAGCCGCGATCGACCGCCAGGACGAACGCGTAGACGGGTGCGGCGACCGTGGAGTAGTCGAGGAAGCGCTGCCACATTCGCCGCCAGGATGCTTGCTCGAACCACAGCGCTGCCAGCAGAAAAATACCTCCAGCGATCAGGTCGAGTCCGGTGGTAAGGCGGGTCAGCATATTGAGTCCGAGCGCTGTGGAGCCGACGAACAGCACACGGCGGTTGCCGGTCCGCAGCCACTCGTACTGGAATGAGAATCCGACCAGCGTCAGCAGCATGATGTAGTTGTTCTCCATCATGTTCTGGGTGTAGTGCAGGTGCGTGGTGCAGAACATCAAGGCCAATACGCCGGCGACGGATTCTTTCACGCCGAAGAGCAACTGGCGGAGCAGGCGAAAAGCGATGATCGCAGTCAACACGTTGACCAAAATGTTGGTGCTGTAGCTCACCACGATGCTGCGCACGGCGGGGTCATCTTCGTAGTCAGCAAAGACGTGGCGGTGGGCGATCCATGTGGCTACCAAATCGGCCGGCAGCATCAAGAGAGATTGGCCGATGCCATACCAGCTATAAAGTTGGCCGCCGCGGCCGTGCAGGCCGAACTCGGGATACTCGTTGGGAAAAACTTGTGGCTGAGAGGTCCAGATCCAGTGGGTGGTTTGCAGCCGGTGCATGGTATCGGCAGTGCCGAGTTCGCCGGATTGCACGACGAACGCGAGCAGGCCTGCTGTGAGGCACAAGAGAACTAGAGGGTCCCGCAGCCAGCGGCCCAAGCGTGAGGTCATCGTTGCGATGGTAATACATTCGGGCGGCGCGGGGCCTTCAGGCGTCACGCGGCCTCGGGCCTGAGGTCTGCGGTATCCTGTAGCGGGAAAAAAATGGCGAAATGTTCAACTTGCGGAACCGAGTTGTCGGCGGGCGTTCGTTTCTGCTCGCTCTGCGGAACGCCGGTGGCTAATACCGACGATCTGGCCACGATCGACGTCCCGGCTCCGTCGTCGCCTAAGCCGCCACGGACGCCACCCGCTTCGTCGTCATCGCGGACGTCAAGTGCCGCCGAATTCCTCCTCAGCGAAGGGCGGTTTCTGCCCGGGCGTCTGCTTGCGGGACGCTATCGCATCATCGCTTTGCTGGGAAGAGGCGGCATGGGCGAGGTCTACCGCGCCGACGATCTGACCCTGGGCCAGGCGGTGGCGATGAAGTTCTTGCCTGACGAGGCCACGCGAGACGAAGGACTGCTGGAGCGCTTCCGCAACGAGGTGCGTATCGCGCGGCGGGTGTCGCATCCCAACGTTTGCCGCGTGTATGACGTGGGGGACGTGGACGGTCAGACGTTTTTCACCATGGAGTATGTCGACGGCGAAGACCTGGCTTCGCTGCTGCGGCGCATCGGGCGGCTGCCTCAGGATAAAGCGCTGGAAATCGCGCGCCAACTATGCGCGGGGCTGTCCGCGGCTCACACGAAAGGGGTACTGCATCGCGATCTCAAGCCCGCCAACATCATGCTCGACGGACGCGGGCAGGTGGTCATCACAGATTTCGGTCTGGCGGGATTGGCCGACAACATTCGCGGACCGGAGGTGCGCAGCGGAACTCCGGCGTATATGGCGCCGGAGCAGATTGCCGGTAAAGAGGTGAGCCAGCGCAGCGATATTTATGCGCTCGGGTTGGTGCTGTACGAAGTGTTCACCGGCAAGCGGGCGTTTGCGGAAAAACCGGCGGGAGTTCTGCACGCACATGGAGACCGTACTCCCAGCCGCCCGTCCTCGGTGGTGAAGGAACTAGATCCGATCGTCGAAAGGGTGATTCTGCGCTGCCTCGAGACCGAGCCTTCGGCGCGTCCGGCAAATGTGCTGGCGGTGGCGGCGGCGCTGCCGGGCGGCGATCCGCTGGCAGCGGCGCTGGCAGCGGGCGAAACGCCGTCGCCGCAGGTCGTGGCTGCGGCGGGAGAAACGGCGGGCCTTCGGCCGGGAATTGCGCTGGCCTGTCTGGTAGCGGTTCTCATCGGACTGGGGTTAGGGACATACTTAACCGTTCGTTACGGCGCGCTCGAAAAGATACATCCAGAACAGCCGCCTGAGGTGCTGGCGCAGCGAGCGCGCCAGATCCTGGAACAGGTTGGATATCCCGAAAAACCTGCAGATCGCGCTTTCGGCTTCGATTACGACACAAATCTCAGGGACTTCCTCGAGAAGGAAAAGGCCCCGCCGAACTGGGATGAAGTCATGGCTGGGCGTCCGACCATGCTGGAGTTCTGGTACCGTCAAAGTCCCAAGTTGATGGCGGCCCACGAATATCGGGACTTTTTGCTGGTTCCGGGGATCATCGGGGAGGAAGATCCTCCGACCACGTTGTCTGGGATGATCAATTTGAAGATCGATGCCAAGGGAAGGTTGATCTACCTGCAGGCGATTCCGCCTCAAAAAGAGAGTTCGACGGCGCCCACGACGACGCCGGATTGGAAGCCCTTGTTCGCGGCCGCCGAGTTGGATGAGTCAAAACTGCAACCGTCACCTCCGGAATGGACTCCGTTGGGAGCCGCTGACATGCGAGCCGCGTGGACCGGCGTGTGGCCGGGATCGACGCGGCCTCTGAGGGTGGAAGCGGCGGCCTGGCATGGCAAGCCTGTGTTCTTCGCGATGATCGGCGATTGGAACAAACCGTGGCGCATGGTTGCCCCCGAGACCACGGACGACAAGAAGAACCGGCTGAGCCAGATCATCGGAGTTTTGTTGCTGACTGCCTTGCTGGCGGCAGGAGCCTGGCTCGCCCGGCGCAACTACCGCCAGGGCCGCGCCGACCGCGACGGCGCGCTCCGGCTGGCGGCCGTAATGTTTGTGCTGGAAATACTGCTGTGGTTGTCCCGGTCGCATTTCGTGCCCGGCCTTGAGACGTTTGGGTTCATGCTGTGGGCTATTTCTTCCGGCCTGTCTTGGGGTTGCATTATGTGGATGCTCTACCTGGCAGTCGAACCGTGGATCCGGCGGCGCTGGCCCCATGCCATCATTTCGTGGAGCCGGCTGCTTTCAGGACAGCTGCGCGATCCGCTGGTGGGGCGCGACATCCTGCTGGGTGTTACCTTCGGCGTTGTCTGGATCCTGATTTTTGAGTTTACCTATATTCCTCTCGCCCACATGGGCGCTGCTCCGCAGTTGAATTCCACTGCCTATCTGCTCGGAGGGCGTCAGGCGTTCGGCCAGTGGCTGATGCAGATTCCCTCCTCCATTGTCGGAACGCTGGAGTTCTTCTTCCTGCTGCTGGGCCTGAAGGTGCTGTTGCGCAAGGACTGGATCGCCGCGATTGCCTTCGTCGCCCTATTTGTCGGGCTGCGATCACTGCAGAGCACACACCTGGCAGTGGACGCTCCGGCGCTATTGCTGGTCTATGGCATCCTGGTCTTGATTGTCTTTCGATCCGGGTTGGTACCGCTGGCGGTTGCCGCGTTCACAGTCGATATGCTGTCCAGTGTCCCGTTTACTGCCGACTTTTCCGCGTGGTACATGGGCACCACCCTGCTGGCGCTGCTGAGCGTGGTAGCACTCGCAGGGTGGGGTTTCTACCACTCGCTGGGCGGGGAGCCGGTGTGGAAGGTGGAGATGGAGTAGGGCACGCCTTCGGGGCATTCGGATCGAGAACCGTGTGGTTGATTGCCCTGTCATCCTGAGCGGAGTTGTCGTTCGCCAAGTGAGCGACAACGGAGTCGAAGGACCCCGAGCGACCTAAGGCTCACGATGAAGTCTCAGGGAGTTTCTATCCATCGGTTGGGACCACTGGAGGAAACGCCTTTCGGCGTTGATCCCGCTACAGGCGTGCAAGGGATCCTTCGACTTCGCAACTGGTTCGCATTTGCGAGGCTGTTGCTGCGCTCAGGATGACATGGGGTAAGAGCACGAGACGATCCCGGCAAGAACGGACGCCAAACCTGAGAAACAACCTCGCATCCTCCTGTCTGTCTGCGACATCTAAAACTTGACAGTGATCCACTCAAGTCCTATCATGTGGTTGATATAAAAGCACTTCACGGCAATAATTTGTTGCTGGTAAAGGACTTATCAAGTTTAGGAGGACGCGTTTTATGGGAAAGATTATCGGAATTGACTTGGGAACCACCAATTCCTGCGTGGCAGTGATGGAAGGCGGCGAGCCCAAGGTCATCGCGAATGAAGAAGGTGGGCGGACTACGCCCTCCGTGGTGGGCTTCACCAAAACCGGCGAGCGGCTGGTGGGGCAGGTGGCCAAGCGGCAGGCCATCACCAATCCCGAGAACACTGTGTATTCGATCAAGCGGTTTATGGGACGGCGCTACAACGAAGTTTCAGAAGAAATCAAGATGGTGCCCTACAAGGTCGTGCAGTCGGGCGACCACGTCGCGGTGCTGGCGCAGGGCAAGGAGCACACGCCGCCGCAGATTTCGGCGCTCATTCTGCAGAAGCTGAAGAAAGCGGCCGAGGACTATCTCGGCGAAAAGGTGACTGAGGCGGTCATCACCGTGCCGGCGTACTTCAACGACGCACAGCGGCAGGCCACCAAAGATGCCGGGCAGATCGCTGGCCTCGAAGTGAAACGCATTATCAACGAGCCGACGGCAGCCGCGCTCGCCTACGGCCTCGACAAGGGCAAGGACGAGACTATCGCCGTATATGACTTTGGCGGCGGAACGTTCGACATTTCGATTCTGGAAGTGGGCGAAGGCGTGATTGAAGTCAAGGCCACCAACGGCGACACCCACTTGGGCGGCGACAACCTCGATCAGCGGATTGTCGACTGGCTGATCGATGAGTTTAAGAAAGACGAAGGCCTCGACCTGCGGGGCAAGGGCAACGAGATGGCCTTGCAGCGTTTGCGAGACGCGGCCGAGCGGGCCAAGATTGAGCTCTCGACCACCATGGAGACCGAGATCAATCTGCCGTTCATTACGGCAGATGCCACGGGGCCGAAACATTTGGTGAAGAAGTTGACTCGGGCGAAGCTCGAAGGGATGGTGGAGGACATCATCCAGCGCTCGGCGGGACCCTGCAAGCAGTGCCTGAAGGATGCAGGGATCGATACCAGCAAGATCAACGAAGTCGTGCTGGTCGGTGGCCAGACGCGCATGCCGCGCATCCAGGCGCTGGTAAAAGAGTTGTTCGGGCGCGAAGGCCACAAGGGCGTCAACCCGGACGAAGTGGTCGCAGTAGGCGCGGCGATTCAGGGTGGCGTGCTGGGCGGCGAGGTGAAAGATCTGCTGCTGCTCGACGTGACTCCGCTCTCGCTGTCGATTGAGACGCTGGGCGGCGTGGCAACGCCGATGATCCCGCGCAATACTACGATTCCGACGAAGAAGACGGAGACGTTCTCGACTGCGGCCGACAGCCAGACCTCAGTTGAGGTGCACGTGCTGCAGGGCGAGCGGCCGATGGCCGCGCAGAACCGGACCTTGGGCAAGTTCCACCTGACCGGGATTCCGCCGGCTCCGCGCGGCGTGCCGCAGATCGAGGTGACGTTCGACATCGACGCCAACGGCATCCTGAACGTGACCGCGAAAGATACGGCCACGCAGAAGGACCAGAAGATTACGATCACGTCGTCTTCGGGCTTGTCGAAGGAAGAGGTCGAGCGCATGGCGAAGGAAGCCGATGCGCACGCGGCTGAGGACAAGGCGCAACGCGACTCGATCGAGGCCAAGAACCAGCTCGACAGCATGGTTTACAACATCGAGAAGATGCTGCGCGAGTCTGGAGACAAGATCTCGGGCTCGGAGCGTGGCGACGTGGAAAACGCGGTCGCCGACGCCAAGAAGGCGCTGGAGTCCAACGACAAGGCGCAGATGGACAAGGCACGCGAGAAGCTGACCCAGGCGTCGCACAAGCTGGCCGAGCAGATGTACAAGGCAGCACAAGCGCAGCCTGGGCCGGGCGCCGGGCCAACGCCGGATGCGAGCCCGGGTGGCGATCACGGTGGCGATGGTCAGGCCAAGAAGAAAGATGAAGGCGTGATCGACGCCGAGTACGTGGATGTAGAGGACAAGAAGTAAAGTCGCTGTCATCCTGAGCGGAGTGGATGCTTCGCGAACGCGAACCATCCACGGAGTCGAAGGATCCCTACCCCGTGATCGACAACGTGTCATCGAGGTGGAGCTGGGGATCCTTCGACTTCGTTGCCGTCCGCTTCGCGGGCGTCAACTCCGCTCAGGATGACATTGTGATTTGAGAAGATGATGGGGGGGAAATCGAAGTGGATTTTCAGGTCAATGGGGAAACGTATTTTTTGAGCCTCGCCGAGGACGAGACGCGGTGGCTCGTTTTTGTGTCCACGCCCAACGGGACGCGGCCGATCCCGGTGTATATAGATGCGCAGGAGGTCGAGGATTTGACGTTGGTGGTAGAAGATAAGCAGAAGCGGGAAATTCCTAACTAAGTTCTGTTCGCCATTTTTGCAGTTTCAGATGCGCTAGATGCCTACTACTTCCAAGAAGGACTACTACGAAATTCTGGGCGTGAAGAAATCCGCCTCGGCGGAGGATATCCGCAAGGCGTTCCGCAAGCTGGCGCGGAAGTATCATCCCGACGTCAACCCGGGGGACAAGACAGCGGAAGAGAAGTTCAAAGCGCTCTCCGAGGCCAACGACGTCCTCAGCGATCCCAAGAAACGCAAGATTTACGACCAGGTCGGGTTTTATTCCGACAACATTGATCCGGCAACAGCAGAGGCTTATGCGCGGGCCGGGGGCGGCGCGGGCGGAAACGCAGGCTCTCCCGGAGGTTTTCCGGGGGGATTTCCCGGGGCAGGGGGCGCACAAGGCGCTCCATTCGATTTCGGCGGGTTCGACTTTTCCGACTTGGTCGATAGTGCGGGCCGGGGCCGAAAGAGCAGCGGTAGCGGCGGCAGCTTTCGCGACATTTTTGGATCGATCTTCGGGGGCGGGCACGGCGCTGCGCCAGCCGAGGACGGCCCCGAGCCCGGCACCGATCTCGAATACCAGGTCAACGTTCCCTTCTGGACGGCGATTCGCGGCGGCGTGATGCGGCTGAACATTTCGCGGCAAGACGTCTGTTCCCAGTGCCACGGGCAGGGGTACCTGGAGTCTCCCGGCAAATGCCCGGAGTGCGGCGGCACTGGGCAAATCACCCAGACGGGCGGGCGGATGAAGTTCAATGTCCAGTGTCCGCGATGCCACGGGACTGGAAAGAACTTGATGACATGCCCGACCTGTCACGGCGAGGGCACCGTGACCAAAACCGAACCGCTGGAGGTCCGCATCAAGGCCGGCACGCGGGATGGACAACGCATTCGCGTGCCCGGCAAGGGCAATGCCGGGGGCCACGGCGGGGCGCCGGGCGACCTTTACGCGATCATCCGGACCGGAGAGCATCCGATTTTCCGGCGCGACGGCGATGACATCTACCTGACTGTGCCCGTGAGCTCGACCGAGGCGGCTCTGGGCGCCAAGATCGAAGTGCCGACGATCGATGGGCGGGCGCTGTTAAAGATTCCTCCCGGAACGCAGTCCGGCCAGAAGCTGCGACTGCGGGAAAAAGGCGTGCCCTCCGCAACGAAGGACGGCGTGCGCGGAGATGAAATCGTCGAGATCACGGTCACGGTGCCCATGCCCCGCGACGAGCGCACCAAAGAGTTGCTGCGGGAACTGGCCAAGCTGAACCCGGAGGACCCGCGGGCGGAGCTGTGGCAGAAGGTCTAACCGCAGAGGATACTGGGGACACCCAGAAAATACTAAAAGGGCCCGGCCAAAAGCCGGGCCTTTTTTTAATTTACTTTTTCGGCGTGGGATCGTCTGCCGGATTGATGTAATTGAACTTCACCGGCGACATCCCGTGGATCTGAATGACAGTTTCCCCGGAGGCTCCGGCGTAGTGATGCATCGTCGGATCGAGGTAGGCGAAACTGCCGGGCGCAAAGCTCATCATCTTGGTCGCGTCGAACTGGTCCCCCATGCCGACTTTCAGCGTGCCAGAGAGCACGGTCACATTCTCCCGGTGCGGATGCGTATGTGGCGCGACCTTGTAGCCGTCGGGCATTTTCAGGCGAATGGTGAAGTCGCCGGTGGAAGCCATCGGGTCGCCTTCAAGCACCGCCAATTGTGCTCCCGGCGGAAGGAACGGCGGAGCCGGGCCGAACTTCACCTGATCGGGCGTGAAGGCGTTTTGCGCCTGCAACGGCTGCGCCGCAAACAGTGCAGCCAAGGAAAGAACGACAGCGAGAAACGGTAATTTCATAGAACCCTCCCAACTGACGCGGCATGATAAATACCCTCCACGCTAACAGCAAGGGCGGTCGCGAGGGGGCGCCAGGCTCCTCGCGCGCCTATATAGTTGCCTCAGTCATTTATATTGCTTGACTTAGTCAACTTATTTGCAGATACTACCGCACATGACCCCGCTCTCGCTTGCGGCGGACCCCGAACCGCACATTGCCGCGATTCGGCGCTTCAACCGCTTCTATACCCGCCAGATTGGGCTCCTCGATGAGGGCTTGCTGAACAGCCCGTTCTCGCTGACCCAGTGCCGGACACTCTACGAACTGGCTCAGCGAGAGTGCACGACAGCCGTCGAACTTTGCAAAGACCTGGGGCTGGATGCAGGCTACTTGAGCCGCATTCTGGCGAGTTTCGAGAAGGCCAGCCTGATTGAAAAAGAAACCTCCCCGAAAGACGGCCGCCAGACGCTACTGAGGCTTACGAAGAAGGGGCGCGCTGCCTTCGAGCCCCTGAACACCCGATCGAGTGATCAGGTGCGCGCTACCCTCGGCAAGTTGCCGGCGGCGAAGCAATACGAACTCATTCAGGCGATGAGGGCCATCGAATCTCTGTTGTCGTCAAAAGACGAGCGCGTACCTTCCTACGTTCTTCGCGCGCATCGCCCCGGCGACATGGGGTGGGTCGTCCAGAGTCACGGCCTGCTCTATTCCACAGAGTACGGGTACGACGAGGGCTTCGAGGCGCTGGTGGCGGGCATTGTGGCGGAGTTCATCGAGAGATTCGATCCCACCCGGGAGCGTTGCTGGATCGCCGAAAAAGACGGCGCCAACGTTGGGTCCGTGTTCCTGGTGAAGAAGTCGGCGTCGGTTTCGAAGCTGCGACTGCTGCTGGTCGAACCATCCGCTCGCGGGTTGGGAATCGGAAAGCGCCTGGTCGAGGAATGCGTCCGCTTCGCCCGGGACGCCGGCTACAAGAAGATTATGCTCTGGACACAGAGCGAACTGGCTGCCGCGCGCCGTATTTACCAAAATGCGGACTTCGAATTGGTGGCCGAGAAGAAACATCAGAGCTGGAGCCGCAAAGATTTGGTCGCTGAAACCTGGGAGCTGAAACTCTAGGACGCGCGGCCTGCATTCCTTCGCACCACAATGCCTGCAACGGGAATTCGTGAAGCTGAATCTGGCCGGCCTGAGAACGGACTAGGGGTTAGGTCAGAGCACAGGTCGTTGGCGCATTACGTGGATGATAATTGCGACGTGAATGCCAATCGCGGCTGCCGCACCGGTCATGTGCATCAAGAGTGTCCCGCCTCCAGCCTGATGAATGGCGGCGATACCGCATCCGCCGAGGGGAAGGAACGGGCGGGCGACATAGAAATGGATGTCATGCCGCCCGAGCCTCGCGGCGCTCCTCCCAATAGTCCTCAAAGCGTCCATTGAGATGAGAGCAGCGCAGCGCCAGGATGGCGTTGGCTCCCCGGACAGTCCAGAACATTCCCGATTGTTTGAGACGAGAGCCGATCACTGTCTTGCATCCAGCTTCGATCACACCCGAGCCAACAAACAAGTGTTGGCGGCGGAATTTGGGATAACGCATCCGCTCTGGATTCCTCGCGAAGTAATCGGCCTCGGTGCGAATCTTCTCGTCCATGGCGGGACTGCCGGTGTAGATGGCCCGCAGAGCGCCCACCAGTTTTTCGATTTTTCCCTTGTCCAGTAGGCGCTTCTGGTGAACCTTCATCCAAGCTTTCTGTTGGGCTTCCTCCTGGGGATAGAGTTGGCGCGCCACCGCCCACAGATGCTGGCGAGCATGGTAGAGATCGACAATCTGGATGGCCCCTGGAAAGTGTTCGGCGACTAGATTCCATATCCATTCTGCGCCGTCACCGATAACCACCTTCTTGTTCGCTCGGTTCCAACCTCGTGTTAGCGCTTCCCGATAGATGCGCTGGCCAAACTGTTTTGCGGTTTCGATGGCCCCGGTGTAGGTGGTGGAATCCGGATCGCGGAGAGCGAAGCCTTTCTCGTCCCAGGTGGTTTGCGTGAACACACATCCTAACTTGACCTCCCGGGTATGCGCGGGTTGACCGTCGGCCTTACCTGGTCGACCCAAAGTCTCTTTCTTCACCACAGGGACTCCGGTCCCGTCCATTTGCACATATAAAATGGGAATCGGTTCACCGGCGATGACCGGCAGATCCAACTGCAGAGCTTTCTGGATCTCTGCTTGCTCGCGCTGGGCGATATCGCCTCCGATGGCCTCGGCGATACGCTCCACCGATTTTGTGGTCACCTCCAAACCGGCCAGTAGTTGCATCTGCTCCCGACCCTGATCGAAGGGAGCCTGTTGGCCCACCAGAGCATGCATGCGGCGCACCCCGGGAGAAAACTCCGTATTTTCGATATCCAGTTCGACATCCACCGGAAACTGGCCCGCGTGACACCGGGAGCACAAATAGTAGGGGCGGGCCATGCGCACCGGACCGACGATGGTCAGGATGGATTTGAAGCGGATTTCCTGGTATTGGGCGTGATGGCCGCATGGGCACGGCAACTGACGCTGCTCCGCCTCCGGGATTTCGAATTGCAGCAGTTCGCTTAAGGCGGCGGCGCCGGCCTGGTGGAGAGCCGTTCGCAAGGCCGACTCAACCGCTTCCAGATCGGTCCCGCGGTCCTTCTGGCGTTGTGCAAAGATACGGCCGAGCAGTTGGTTTACTTCCCGGGCCACTTCCTGATGGATCGCAGCAGCCGTTTTTTTTCCTGCTCCGTCCAGCCCCCACGTTCCTGCGCCACCGGGCGCAGTCGACAGATCCTGTCGTTGAGAGCGACTAGGTCCTGACTGAGCTTCTGGAAACGGTGAAACTCGGCGACTTCTTGCTGCGCCTTGCGGAGTGCGGTGGGATTGGGAAAGGTTTCCGTCACCGTCTTGCCGGACACGCGGCGGGTGAGGCGAAATTGTGGATCGTGTCCCGGGTCGTTGTGTTTAGCGCAGTGGCAGGAAGGCTTGCCGCAACGTCGGGTCACCGCAGTGATGGAGCCGGGTCGCAGATCACCCAAGCGGAGGAACTCTTCCATGAGCTCGGATCTTTGGGTCTCCAAAGTGGCGAGGTCATCAGACATAAGGGTCTCCTTTTCTATAGCGCAACTAGTCTGCACGTATATAGACGCTCAGAATAATGCCATAAAAAAAGGCAAACCGCTAGGTGACACTTCCATGTCGCCCGCCCGGAAGGAACAAGGTGATCGCGGTTCCCAGTCCCGGGTTGTAGCCTCGGGAAATGATCGCCTGGACGACGTGAATGGTGCCATTCAGGAGCGACAGATAGATTGCGACCAACCCGAAGCCAACGCTAACCGTCGCTGCCAATGCCAAAGACATCCCGATGATGCCCCAGACCCCGGGCACGTTGATGACGAAGACAGCCAACGGCGATAGTCCCACTCTTCCCTTCCCAATCTTCTGATTGACGAACAGTCTGAAACGATCGTTGTCGTGCTCCTCGTATTGATGAACCATGTAAACCGGCAGGCAGAGAAACGTGGCCACGAGCGCGGCTGGCCAAGAGTGCACGAGAACAGGAGTCAGCAAAAGCAACAACAAACCGGCCAAGAACCCACCGTAGACCCAGTTCTCGATCAGTCGTGCAAACATTTGTTTCCTCCCAGCGCAACGGGCTTCCTCGCCTGTACTCGTCCAGCGCAGGGTACTCTACTTTGGCGGTGAGGCGATGCGATCTCCCGGGTCGAATCGATGATCAGCTCAGCGTAGCCCTCGGTCTTGATTACCTCCGTACCACAACGGTTGCTTACAAAAATTCGCAAAAAAAAGTCAAAAAAATCTTGCATCTGCGGAAAATTCCCGTAATCTCACAAATGCGAACTAACTTCGCCGAAATGCCCGGGGAATCTGCTCGGCAACCTGGGAGCCGCGAGCAGCAAGTCTTGTTTCTAAGACCAAGGGAGACGCGGTGGCGAGAGTGAGTCGCTTGAGGAGGAAGACATAGAAATTGGCAGCTAGCGCCCCGCACCAACAACCCGGCAATCCCCAGCCCCACGCCGCCGTACCCACCCAGAACCCGATCGTTAAGAAACGGTTCGTCCGCCTCACGCTTTGGCCCTTGGTCGCCGCCACCTTCTTTATGGTGTCGGGCGGAACCTATGGCACCGAAGACATCGTGCATGGCGCCGGCTACGGACGTGCGATCCTGATTCTGATCCTGACGCCGCTTCTCTGGAGCCTGCCGACGGCTTTTATGATCGGCGAGCTCTCGAGCGCGCTGCCTTTCGAAGGCGGCTACTACGCCTGGGTGCGGCGCGCCTTGGGCAACTTCTGGGGCTTTCAGGAAGCCTGGCTCTCGCTGGTTGCGTCCATTTTCGACATGGCGATCTATCCCACCCTGTTCGTGGCGTACCTGACCCGCATGTTCCCGTGGTTCCAGGAGAACAATCGTGGCTGGTGGGTGGCGCTGGCGGTGGTGATCGCGTGCGCTCTCCTGAATATCGCCGGAGTCAAAGTGGTTTCGCTCACCTCGCTGTGGCTGTTCCTGGCGCTGTCGGCGCCGTTCGTGGCTATCGTTCTGCTGGCGCCGTTCAAGCTGGGAGCGCTGGCCAACGCCGTGACCAAGCCCACGACTTCCACCGTGGACATTCTGGGCGGGCTGCTCATCTGCATGTGGAACTACATGGGATGGGACAACGCCTCGACCATCGCCGCCGAAGTGGAGCGTCCGCAGCGGACGTATCCGCGGGCGATGCTGGTCGCCGTCTGCATTGTGGCGGTCAGCTACGTGCTGCCCTTCGCCGCGATGTGGATGACCGGTCTGAAGGCGACGGCATGGGAAACCGGCTCGTGGGCCGACATTGCCGGACTGCTGGGCGGCCCGCTCCTACGCATCGGCGTCGTGCTGGGCGGAATCATCAGTGCCTTCGGCATGTTCAACGCGCTGGTGATGAGCTACTCGCGACTACCGCTGGCCATGGCACAGGACGGCATGCTGCCCGGGATTTTCGGCAAACTGCACAAGAGATCGAAGGCGCCTTGGGTTGCAATCCTGGCGCTGGCCGCCGGGTGGGCGATGTGCCTTGGCCTGGGCTTTGCCCGGCTGGTCACGCTAGACATCCTTCTTTATGGCGCTAGTCTGCTGCTGGAGTTCGTGGCGCTGGCGGTGCTGCGGTTCCGCGAGCCGGAACTGCCGCGGCCGTTTCGCGTGCCGGGTGGGCTCTTTGGAGCGATTGCTATCGGCATTCCACCCATGCTGTTGTTGGGCTTTTCTGTAGTCCGCAGCGAGCATGAGCAGATTTGGAATATGAGTTCGTTCGCCTTCGGGATGATCCTGATCGCGGTGGGCTTTGTCGCCTACTTCCTGAATCACGCCCTAAAGCCTGCAGGCTGGTCTGTTCCTCAGCAAGAAAAGCCCCAGCCGGCGGCCTGAAGCATTCGTCCACTGAAAAACGAGAGGACCGGGTAAACCGGTCCTCTTTGACTTTCGGTTCGGGTTAAGTCTTACGCGGCGGCAGCCGTGTCTCGCCACATCCTTACTTTGTCATGCGCGCGTTGCACGCTCGCAGCTTGCCGACGCACGATCTCGGCGATGTTCGACGGTAATCCGCCGCTGAGTGCCTTCTGATAGGTTTCCTTGGCATTGTCCTCGCCTTTTTCCACGGATTCCAAGATTGTCTTGTCTCCTCCGCCCAATGCAACCTTGGTATCAATCCATGCGCGGTGTAATGTCGCGGAGGCGGAGCCGGAAACCTTTTTGCCTGGCTCGCCAACTTTGGCAAGTTCGCTCTGCAGTTCTTGCGCGAACCGCCCACGTTCGGCAGTCTGTTCCATGAAATAACTCTTTAGTTCCGGACGCTTTACATGCTCGGCTGCGTCCTGGTAACCCTTCTGTCCATCTCTGCACGTCTCAATAAGATCCTTCAGCACACTGACAACGTTATTTTCGTCCATAATAATCCTCCGCAATTTGGATGCCCGTAGGCGATTCGGGTTGGCGGGATTTTTCCGGCGTGGATAGGAAGAAATTTTGATCGTGCACTAGAATCGAACCAGGGAGATCTATGACCAAACGGAAGTCGAAGGGTGCCTACATGATTTCCTCGGTGGCCGAGATGTATGGCATTCATCCCCAGACTCTGCGGCTGTACGAACGCGAAGGGCTTCTCAAGCCGTCGCGCACGGAAGGCAACACCCGTCTCTACACCGACGAAGACCTGCTGCGGCTGGAATTCATTCTCTCGTTGGCCCGCGACCTGGGCGTCAACATCGCTGGCATGGCCATCATCCTGCAAATGCGGGAGCGCATGGAAGAGATGCAGCGCCAGATTCAGGAGTTCGTACAGTACATCCAGCAGGAAGTGCTCACCCGCGCCAATGCCGCGGCCGACCCGTCAAGGGGGGCGATCGTGCCAGTGAGGAGGCCGATGGTGGCACCGGCGGTGCAGGTGTCCAAAAAGCACTAACTGCCGTTGTAATCCTGAGCGGAGTAATGCTCTGCGCGAAGGCGCAGGGCATTGCGGAGTCGAAGGACCCCGAGTTCGTTTGCAGCAAGATAAGCTCCAACCGGCCTTCTCATAAAGCACCTGCATCGAGAGCGACTCATCGCCAAATCGGTAGCACAGGACGCGAACACAAGTCCTTCGACTGCGCTGCCGTTCGCTTCGCTCACGGCCGCTTCGCTCAGGATGACACTCCTAGAGGTATCATCGAAGGTCACCATGCTCCCCTTCAAGCTCGTCTACAGTGACGCCTACTACCTGCCCATCGGCGACCACGTCTTCCCTGCCGAAAAGTATCGGCGCATACGCGACCGGCTCATTGTCGACGGCGTTGCCGATGCCAGGGATTTCCTAGAACCGGCCCCGGCAAGCGATCAGGACATTCTGCTGGTGCACAAGCCGGAGTACGTGCAGAAGCTGAAGACGGGCACCCTGAGCCCGCGCGAAGAAATGGAGATGGAAGTTCCCTACTCCCGCGATCTGGCCGAGGCCTTCTGGCTGGCGGCGGGTGGATCGATTCTGGCGGCGCGCCAGTGCCTGACCGATAAGGTCTCGATCAGCATTGGCGGCGGGTTTCACCATGCCTTTCCTGATCATGGCGAGGGGTTCTGCATGATCCACGATGTGGCGGTGGCCATCCGGCGCCTGCAGCGCGACGACAAGATTCGCACCGCGATGACCGTGGATTGCGACGTGCATCAGGGGAACGGCACGGCCTCGATTTTTGCCGGGACGCGTACGGCGAGTTCCCTGCTGCCTTCGGTCTCCAGTTCTACGCTGGAACAGCCGGGAGGCAGGCCGCGGGGAGGAAAGATGCGCGAGGCGCATGCCGGTGACGTTTTCACGATTTCATTGCACCAGCACAACAACTATCCGCTATGGAAGCCGCCGTCGTCGATTGACGTGGACCTCCCTGATGGCACCGGCGACGACGACTATCTGGCCTGGCTCGACAACGCGCTCAGCTCCGGCCTGCGGCAGTTTGAGCCCGATCTGCTGTGCTATATCGCAGGCGCCGATCCGTATCGCGAAGACCAACTCGGCGGGCTCGACCTGACGATTGAAGGACTGAAGAAACGCGACGAACTCGTCTTCCGCGTCGCCCACGCCCGCAGCATTCCAGTGATGGTGACCTTTGCTGGAGGCTACGCGCAGAATGTGGAAGACACGGTGACGATCCACTGTAATACGGTGGTGGCGGCGAAAGAAGTGTTCGCTCAAATGATTTAGCGGACCGTTCTCAAACCGAGCGCCCGCAGCCGAAAACCCAAGATTCGATCAGCGCATCAAATGGCGCATTACGAGCCCGCCGACTCCATCCTGCACGAAGTGCGTGATCATGCCGGGACGCAGGCTGCGCCGCCAGTGGGCCAGCAGGCCAAACAGAGTACCGTACACGGAGATGACCAGCATGAATTTCCATCCCTGATATCCGTGACCCGCGCCGAACGCAATGCCCTGGAGCACGATGCCGCCCACCGCGGCGTTGGTCAGTGCGGCAAACTGTCGTGCAAATATCCACGAAAAATTACCTCTTCGCAGAAGCCGGCAGTAAGTGAGAGCATCAGGTACAGAACGACCTCGGTGCCGCTCTGAGGGATCAGATTGCGGAACGCCTCGTTGGGAGCGGCTTTGAGCAAATAGCCCACTCCGTTCACGACGCCGAAGCCGCAGAGGATGAGAAATCCGATCCCGCTTGCGAGATCGCGAAGAACATCAAAGGGGCGGGCCCAACTGCCTCCAACAAGATCGCGCCTAGAGACGCCGCGACGACTCGCGCTAAGCCAAATGAACGCCACGGTAGCCCACTCCATCATCATGACCATAACGTACCCGCCCGCGCGTCCGTGAGCGCCGAAACCTGGAAGATTTCCGGCGCGAGCCCCCACGAACGAAAACCCGAGCAAAACGAGCAGGACAACCGCCGTGTGCCACGCCGGCGCGACCGCGCGGTGGGATGAGTCCACCTCGATGGTGCCCATCTTTGCCCTCCTGAACGGAAACTCACTCATTAAATGCAAATGTATATTTACATTTACATTCTGTCAAATACTTTAATAGAATCTCATCATGCCCACTAAGACGGTCTTGCCTGCGCATCAGGCGCGCAGCCGCAAGTCGCTCCGCAAGTTGCTGAACGCTGCCATAGAAGTCCTGGGCCAGTACGGTGTGGAAGGAGCCACCATTCCCCGGATCGCACGCCACGCCGGACTCACTCCCGGGTCGGTCTATCGCCGTTTTCACGACAAAGAGGCCCTGATTGAGACGGCGATCCTGGAAATTCTGGAGCGACAAGAGGAAAACATGACAACCACCATGGCGCCCCTGGCGCCTTCACGCGCTTCCCTGGCAGCCTTTGCTGAGCAGGTCATCAGCGGCATGGTAGCCTCCTACCGTACGAATGCAGCCCTGCTGCGGGGCATCCGGCAATTTGTCCAGACCCGCGCGAACTCGGCGTTCGGGAAGAAAGCGCTTGGCCTCCAACTCCAGCACTTCAAGCGCACCGTGGAGCTCTTCTTGTCTTACGGAGAAGAAATCCGGCATCCCCACCCTCGCCGGGCCGTATCGCTGGCCCTGATGATGGTCGTCGGTACGCTCTTCCAGGTTGCAGTTTGGCCCATCGGGAGCGAGTACGTGAAAGACCTGTTGCCGAAGGATGACCGCGGTCTGACACAGGAACTCACGCGCGCGTTCCTGAGCTATCTGGGAGTTGAATCTTTGTCATCGTGAGCAAAGTAGATTCTGTGAGAAGCGCAGAATCCACGCACTCGATATCTACGTCCAATAGGCTCAGCCGTAAGCTATCTTCAGGTACATCACATATACCAATATGAACCTTATCCCTTCTGAGATTCCGCACAGCGAACTCTACGGTATTTTGCTGAACTCCGTCGCGCCGCGTCCGATCGCGTGGGTCTCCACGCTCAGCGGCTCCGGGCAGCCCAATCTGGCACCCTTCTCTTTCTTTAACGCGATGTGTGTCGACCCACCGTTGGTGGGCTTTGCCCCGGACTACGCCAGCCGAAACTAGCAGATGTAACCCAAGGCGAACCCAAAGATACGCTGCGGAACGTCCGCGAAACGAAGGAATTCGTGGTCAACGTAGTGACCTATGAGCTGCTACAAGCGATGAATGTGACGAGCGGTGAATACGACCCGTCGGTGAATGAATTCGAACTGGCGAAGGTCACACCGTTGCCCTCCAGACTCGTACGGCCAGCGCGGGTGGCACAATCTCCGGTCAGTTTCGAATGCCGGCTGTATCAGATTCTCGATTTCTCTCCTGCGCCTACGAGCAGCAGTCTGGTGATCGGCGAGATTGTCTCTATTTACATGGACGATGAGCACATCAAGAACGGAAAGCTGGATCGGAACTCGCTCGATCTGGTCGGGCGCATGGGCGGCATCCAATACACGCGCACTACTGAGCGGATTGAGCTGGCGCGGCCTAAAGTCGAGTAAGAGCAATCGTCTCCGTGGTGGAGGTGTCCGCCCCACGCTGGCCTCGCTGCTAAAATAGCCTGATACCTCTATGTTCGAGAACTTACAGGAAAAACTACAACGCGCGTTCAAGAGCCTTCGCGGACAGGCCCGGCTGACCGAAGAGAACATTGACGAGGCGCTGCGCGAAATCCGGCTGGCACTGCTCGAGGCCGACGTCAACTTCAAAGTCGTCAAGCAGCTCATCGATCAGATTCGCGCCAAGGCTGTCGGTCAGGATGTGATGACGGCGCTCTCGCCGGGCGAGCAGGTCATCAAGATCGTGCGCGACGAACTGGTCGACCTTCTCGGCAAGGACACGGCGCGCATGAAGTTCGCCTCACAGCCGCCCACGGTCGTGCTCATGGCCGGGCTGCAAGGTTCCGGCAAGACCACGACTTCCGGTAAACTCGCGCACTGGTTCAAGAATGGCGGGCATCGTCCGCTGCTGGTTTCGGTGGACGTCTACCGTCCGGCAGCGCGCGAGCAGTTGAAGATTGTGGCGCAGGCGGTCAAGAGCCACATCTACGAAGGCGAAGTGGGCGAGGCCAACACGGCGACTGTCGAGCGTCTGGTGAAAGAAGCCCGGCGCGAGGCCATCGTTTCCGGCTGCGACGTGCTGATCGTCGACACCGCCGGCCGTTTGCACATCGACGACCAGCTGATGGAAGAGATGCAGTCGCTGAAGAAGCTGCTGAATCCGTCGGAGATTCTGTTCGTGGCCGACGCGATGACCGGCCAGGACGCGGTCAACTCCGCTGACGAGTTCCACAAAAAGCTTTCGCTCACCGGCATCGTCCTCACCAAGATGGACGGCGACGCCCGCGGCGGAGCGGCGCTTTCGATTCGGCAAGTGACGGGCCAGCCCATCAAGTTCATCGGCGTGGGCGAAAAGTATGATGCGCTCGAGCCGTTCCATCCCGATCGAATCGTTTCGCGGATTCTGGGCATGGGTGACATTCTGTCGCTGATCGAGCGCGCCGAGCAGCAGATCGACAAGAAGAAGGCGACAGGAGATGGCCACCAAGGCCCTTTCCGGCGACGGCTTCTCGCTGGAAGATTTTCGCGACCAGTTGCGGCAAGTCAAAAAGATGGGCTCGATGAAGAGCCTGATGGGAATGTTGCCGTCGATCGGCCCATTCTCCGGCCTGCAGAAGGCCGCCGACAACGTGGATGAAAAGCAGATCAACCGCGTCGAGGCCATCATCAATTCGATGACCACGCACGAGCGCAACCATCACGAAGTGATCAATGGCAGCCGCCGCAAGCGCATTGCCCGCGGGTCGGGTACCAGCGTGCAGGAAGTGAATAATCTGCTGCGCCAGTACGCGCAGATGAAGAAGATGTTCAAGCAGATGGGCAAGCCGAGTTTCGCAAGAAGGCTGGCGGGGATGAAGATGCCGGGGATGTAGCCCTTAACCAGTTGCCATCGATGAGCAGAGTTGCCGCGAGTGAAGCGAATGGCAACGCAGTCGAAGGATCCCTATCGGCTCCGCCGAACCCGATTATGAAATGGCGTTCTCTTGAAGAATCCGCTCCCGGTCTTGACGCACGCCCGCTGCGCGAGATCCTTGCCGAGCGCAAGGAACTGATCGCGAAATACGTTCCTCCTGAGACGCAGGCGATTCACGCGCGGGCGGTAGCCGAACTCAAGGCGCGGCATCTGGCTGCAAACATCCTCGCCGTCGGCGCGAAGGCACCCGCGTTCGAATTGATGGATCACGACGGCAAGATCGTCTCTTCCTCTGGCCTGCTCGCGAAGGGCCGGCTGGTGTTGTGCTTCATTCGGGGGCGCTGGTGCCCGTTTTGCGTAGGGCAGATGGAGGCCATGAACTCATCCTGCCGCAGATCGAGCAAGCTGGAGCATCGCTCGTCGCCATTTCGCCGCAGACTGTGAAGCAGTCGTTCTTCATGCACGATCAGCACAAGCTGCGGTTTCCGCTGCTCTCCGATGCGGGCAACCAGAGTCGCGCGGCAGTTTGGGTTGACCTATCGCGTGCCGGCAGCTGCAGGAAGCGGTGTATCGTCGGGCGTTCGTCAATCTGCCATTCGCCAACGGGGATGAGAGTTGGGAGTTGCCGATTCCGGCGACGTACATTTTGGATCGCGATGGAACGGTGCTGTACGCGTCGGCGAACTGAGGATTACACCGAGCGTCCGGAACCAGCGATATCGTGCCGTCTTCAGCCTGACGGTCGTAGCACCGCCTTGTCATCCTGAGGGCCGCGCTTTTCGCGGACCGAAGGACCTATGCAACCTGCATGCACAGAGGCGCTGTCGGCGAGATGCATAGGTCCTTCGCTGCGCTCAGGATGACAGGGTCTAAGTCCTGAGCAACGCCGCAGCGCGATACACTGATAACTCATGCACTACATCTATGGCATCAACTCCGTGACCGAGGCGCTGAAGGCGCGGGGACGGGCGTTCGAGTGGGTGGGCATGGCGAAGGAGCGGCACGACATTCGCCTGCAACGTCTGATTGAAGATTGCCGGCGGCTCAGCGTGCCGGTGCGCTTCCTGCAGCGCACGGAACTCGATCGCATGGCCGGGAACGCGGCGCATCAGGGAGTCGTCGCGGTCACATCGGCCAAGCAGTACAGCGATCTCGACGACGTGATCGGAGCCAAGCGCGGCGAAGTATTCGCTGATGGTCGTGCTCGATGGGGTGGAGGATCCGCACAACCTGGGAGCGATTCTGCGCACGGCCGACGCGGCGGGCGCCGACGGCGTTGTGATCCCGGAGCGTCGCGCCGCAGCCGTAACCGGAACCGTCACAAAAGTCTCTGCCGGCGCGAGCGAGCATCTGCCGATCGCCAAAGTCACCAACATCGCCCGCAGCGTGGAAGAACTGAAGGACCGCAACATTTGGACCGTGGGGCTTGACGAGCGCGGCAAGCAGACCTACGACGCGCTCGACTACAAGATGGACTGCGCGCTGGTGCTGGGTGCCGAAGGCAAGGGACTGCACGATCTGGTCAAGAAGAAATGTGATTTCCTGGTGTCGATTCCCATGCTGGGCAAAGTGTCATCGCTGAATGTTTCCGTGGCCGCGGGCGTCGTCTTATATGAGATCGTGCGGCAGCGGCGTATGGGCGAGGCCGCATCAAATACGAAATGAAGTTCCGCAGAATGAGGTCCGGCTGCAAGAGCCTGCTTTTTCTCGGTGTGCTCGGTGTCTCTGTGGTGGATGGTTACTCTCTCGACCGCGAGGCTTTCACTTTCACCAATTACGATCTCACCCTGCAAGTCGAACCGGAGCAGCATCGCCTTGGCGTCCGGGGCAAGATCACGTTGCGCAATGACTCGCCGACCCCGCAGAAGATCGCGGTGCTGCAGATTTCGTCGTCGCTCGACTGGCGGTCCGATCAAAGCAGGTGAAAAGGCAGTGCAATTCGTGACGCAGCCATACATATCTGACATTGATCACACGGGCGGTCTTTCGGAAGCGATCGTGACGTTGCCGGAGGCGATCGCGCCGCGAGGGACGATCGAATTGGAGATCGCGTACGAAGGAGTGATCTTGCTTGATGCGACGCGGCTGACGCGGATTGGCACGCCGGAGGATGTGGCGAAGAGCACGGACTGGGATCAGATCGGTGCGAAGTTTCACGCGCGGTGCGTGGCGTGGGGTACGTGGCGTGGTATCCGATCGCGACGGAAGTCCGCGAATCTTTCCGAAGGCAGCAGCCTGTTTGAGGTCTTGGGGAGATGGAAGACACGGGAAGCTGGATCGAAGATCCATTTACGGGTTACGCTCACAAGAGAAGGCGATCATCTCCCTCAGATTCTCTTTGGCGGGGTCTTGTGCTCCATTTTGTCGATCGAATGGGGCCCGGGCATGCTATCGATGCGGAGTGTGCCTCGCAGAGTCTGCGGTTCGATGTACCGGCTCTCGTGATTGCCGACTACCAGGTTCTGGAGAAACCGGGTATCGAGGTGCGTTATCTCGCCGGCCACGACACTGCAGCGACAAATTTTGCCGACGCGGCGGAGAAGGTCGTACCCCTCATCACCGAATGGTTTGGACCGCAGCGCGAGAAGGCTAAGACAGCCGAATTGCCTGATTCCGACGCCGCGCCCTTCGAGAGCGGCTCGCTATTGCTCACCCCGCTTACCGGCGGAGACTCCAAGCTGGTGGGTCTGGCTGCTGCCCATCAACTCACTCATGCGGCGTTCTTATCGTTCCGTCCGTGGATCGAAGAAGGGCTTGCCCACTTCGCTCAGGCTCTTTATCTCGAACAGCAAAATGGACGCCAAGCCGCGCTCGACTACATGGGACTGCATCGGTCCGCTTTCAGCGAAGTCCGAGAAGCAGACAGCCGCACCGCGGTCTGAAGATGAAGAGAACCGTCCCTGGTAAATACCACGAGCGAAGAACTCTACCGCAGCAAGGCGATGTACGCGTGGTGGATGCTGCGCGACATGGTTGGCGATGCGGCGCTCAAGAAGGCGCTTGCCACCTACCGCCATGAGCAGGATAAAGAACCGTCGTACATGCCGCGACTCATTGCAACGCAAACACAGCGCGATCTGGGATGGTTCTTCGACGACTGGGTCTACCATGACCACGGGCTGCCGGATTTTAAGGTCGAGTCCGCCTTCTCGCGAAAAGCCACCACCAATGAGTTCCTGCTCACCATCACGGTGGAAAATCGGGGAGGGGCGGGGGCAGAGGTTCCGCTTATCGTAAAATTCGACGGCGGAGAAGTGAGGAAACGGCTCGAAGTTCGCGCCAAGAGTAAGGCGTCCATTCGAGTGGAGACCCCCGGGGCCCCGCAGGATATCGTCGTTAATGACGGCAGCGTGCCCGAGAGCGACATAACCAACAGCGTCTTCAAGGTTCAGACCAATGGCGTTCCCCAGTAAATTGAAGGGCACTGCCCCAGGGTGACTCCGGCCGGCTGTGGTTAAATCAAATTCATGTTTGCCCGGAAGATCCGCGTCGAGTATGAGCAAAACGGCCAGCGGCTCCCCTGTCCAC
>CAVRCR010000021.1:0-71788 GCA_963719615.1 uncultured Acidobacteriaceae bacterium
TGGGAGACCAATCCCCCTACCGCGCTGCCATCAACGACAAGCTCCTCGAAGCCGCGAACAAAGCTGGCCAGAAGGGAATCACGCTGGTTCTGGAAAACGAGCCCGCCTGCAACACTGCCACGGGCGCCGAAGCCGCCAAAGTTCTCGATGCTGTCAAATCTCCCTATCTCATGCTGAACTGGGACCCCGGCAATGCCGCCACCCTGGGCGAAACTCCTTATCCTGACGGCTACAATCTCCTGCCCAAAGACCGCATCGGCCACTGCCATTGCAAAGACGCCGTCAAAAAAGGTCAGGGATACGACTGGGCGCCGATGGGCGGAGGCCTCATCGACTGGGCCGGCCAGTTCAAAGCCCTGAAGCGCGATGGCTACCACTTCGCGGTCAGCCTCGAGACCCACTGGAACGGCGGAGGCTCGCCGGAAGAATCGTCCCGCAAGAGTTGGGCAGGAATGAAAAAGCTTTTGCAACAGGCGGACGCGTTGTAGAACCGCTCCTAGAGACGTAGCTTGCTACGTCTCTGTCGACAGCTAAGGAGGATTTCGTGTCCCATCAAAATCACGATCAATCGAGATTCGCTCAACCACTACCCGGTCAAACCCGGCGTACTTTTCTGAAGCAGGCCGCGCTCGGAACCGCCGCCGTCCTGGCCTATCCGCCTTCGACCGTGTTGGGCGCCAACGATCGCATTCGCGTCGGCATGATCGGTGTGGGCGATCGCGGCACTGACTTATTGGGTCAGATTCGTTCCGTCCCCAACGTCGAACTCGTAGCCATGGCCGACGTCTACAGCCGCCGCCGCGACCAGGCGAAAAGCAAGGTACCCGACATTCAGACCTTCGACGACTATCGCCGCCTGCTCGACATGAAAGATATCGACGCCGTCATCGTGGCCAGCCCCCTGCACTGTCACAATCGCCATTTCCTGGACACGCTGGCTGCCGGCAAGGATCTCTATGCCGAGAAGACCATGACTTGGTCGATACCCGAAGCCGACAAATGCCTGGCAGCCGCCAAAGACTCGGGCCGCGTGGTGCAAATCGGCCTGCAGCACCAGAGCGCAGGCTCCACCACCGACGCCAAACAGTGGATCAAAGACGGCTGGCTGGGAAAAGTCACCCACGTCGAATCCTGGATGAGCCGCAACACCCCTCACGGCAAAGGCCAGTGGGTGCGCCAGGTACCCTCCGACTGCACCGCCCAAAACGTAAACTGGAGCGCGTTTCTCAACGGCCGTCCCGACCGCCCCTTCGATCCGTACCGTCTCATCAACTGGCGCCTGTTCTGGGAGTTTGCCGGCGGCAACTGCGCCGAGAACATGGTCCACCAGATCGCCTGGATCATGAGCGTGCTCGATCTGCCGCTGCCCTCGGCCGCCTATATGTCCGGAGGCGTGTTCTCCGAAAAAGATGGCCGTGAGGTTCCCGACACCATCGCCGTGACCCTGGATTTTCCCAAGGACATCGTCGTGACCTGGCAATCCACTTTCGGCAACAAGCACTACGAACTCGGAGACCACATCCTGGGCAGTGACGGTACCCTCGAACACCACTTCGACGAAGCGCTTCAATACTGGCCGGAAAAAACGAACCGTCCCGACGGAGAGGCCACACGCGGCAAAACTCACGACCAGAACCATATGCAGAACTGGATCGACTGCGTCCGCAGTCGCAGCACGCCGAACGCACCGCCAGAGATCGGCTACCGTTCCGCCATCGCAGTGCACATGGCCAATCTGTCCTACAAAAATAAGCGCCGAATGACCTTCGAGGAAGCGAAGGCGATAACCCCGGAGTTCTAACAAGTTCCAGCCGCGCAGCGGCGGCATAAATTTAGCCCCGATGTAAGTCCGGGGTAAGCGGAGGAACGGGGACCGAGTCCCGTAGGGACGGCACTGCTTTGACGCTGCTCAGGGAAGCCGTCTTCTAGGATTCGTATCAGGGTATGCCTTCAGGGCCCCGCAAGCTCCGCAAATTTTCAATCTCCAAACGCGACATGATAAAACTGATGGACCCATGGCGAGTCCTATGATCGGCGCGGTCGACATCGGTGGAACCAAGATCGCCGTCGGCATAGTAGACGGCAGCGGCAAAGTGCTCAACCGAACGCAGGCTCCTACCGATCCCAATCGTTACTCCGACGGAATCGAAATGATCGCGCGCATGCTCCGCGAGACGGCAAAGACCGCCGGCGTCGAGCTCACCGGCATCGGCATTGGATCGACGGGTCCGGTGGATCCCGTGCGTGGAGAGTTTGGGGAAGTAGACTTTCTCCCCGGATGGCGTTGGACGAACCCAGTCAAGGATCTGGCCGAGATCTTCCACGTCCGCGTCGCGCTCGAGAATGACGGCGATGCCGCCGCCCTGGCCGAGGCGGGATGGGGCGCAGGACGCAAGCACGGGCGTCTAATCTACGTGACGATCGGCACCGGGATCGGCGGCGGTATTGTTCTCGATGGCAAGCTCTACCGCGGAGTGAACGGCGCTCATCCCGAAATCGGCCATCAGGTTATCGATCCGGCAGGTCCACCCTGCTCGTGCGGATTCCGCGGGTGCTGGGAGTCTATGGCCGCCGGACCGGCCATGGTGGCCTGGCTCGAAAGCCACGCCCCCGCGGGCTATTCCCATCGCCAGGGAATCACCGCGAAGCGAATCTGCGAACTGGCGCAGCAAGGCGATGCCGTCGCTCTCCAGGCCGTCGAGCATGAAGCTTACTATCTCGGCCTGGGCCTGGCCAATCTGATCAGCCTGTTCACGCCGGACGCCATCGTGCTAAGCGGCAGCGTGATGAAGAGCGCTCCACTTTTCCTCGACCGCATCCGCAACGTGATTCGCAGCGGCTGCCGCTTCGTCCCCGCCGAGAAAACTGAGCTAACACTCGCCTCGTTGGGAGACGATACCAATCTGATCGGCGCGGCAAGGGTGTGGCACTATCGCTTCGGACAGTAACGCCACCGTCGCGGCCGAGTCTGTGTTACGCACAAGGGTACGGAAAAGAGTGCAGCTTGCGAATACGCTCCAGCCGCGAAGCGGCGCAAGAATAAAGCCCACGACGCAAGTCGTGGGTGAAAGTGAGAGAAATGGAACAAGCCCTGAAAGGGCGCAAGAAAAGCTACGACACAGGCTCCGGTGCTTGGCAGCAAACGAGATAAGACAACGAGGTATAAATGAAAGAATTGAGCGAACAACTTCTATCCGCAATTGACGCTGCAGAGCCGAGGCTTCGCCAAATCACCGCCCTTGAAAGCGCCAAGCCGGTATTGTCCGGCGGTTGGTCGCCGAAGCAAGTGCTGGGACATCTGATTGACTCGGCATCCAACAACCACCAGCGATTTGTCCGCGCCACCCAGCAGCCGTCCCTGGATTTTCCCGCTTACGACCAAGAGGGAAATGTGCGAGTTCAGGCGCCGCAAGAAGCGGATTGGTCGCTGCTGGTTTCTTTGTGGGCAACTTACAATCGCTACCTCGCTCATATCATCGCTCGCCTGCCTGCTTCCAAGCTGGAAACCGTTTGCCGCATCGGCTCCAATGAGCCCAAGCCTCTCAGTTTTGTCGCCACGGACTACCTTACGCATCTGCTTCATCACCTCAAGCAAATCGACGCCGCAGATTAGGCGCTGGAGCCGTGACCGCAGTGCCCCATTTTGTAACGATCTTCCGCCCGTGGGATCATCCCGAGCAGCCGTTTATCAGGGGGAGCGAAGAGCCTGCCCTGAGCGAAGTCGAAGGGATCTCCCGCGCACGGAAAACCCGGAGGACCCGTCCGCCCTGTCTTCCAGTTCCTCACCCGATCTGTTACTGTTTCCAGTCCACTTTTTGTGGGTCCCTGTGACGTATGTCACAGAATTCGCGCAGCAGCCCATGAAAGAATTGCCCACCCCGGCCGGACGCCCGGCAACGTCGAGCCGGTATGGTTGGCTGACCCGCACGGAAAGGACCAGAGCCGAGTGATCGTCGGAGTTCCAAAAGAAAGTTATCCCGGGGAACGTCGCGTCGCCCTCGTTCCCGTCGCCATTCCCAATCTCACCAAGGCGGGCCTCGAGGTTGTTATCGAAGCCGGCGCCGGCGAGCAGGCGGGTTACCCCGACGCAGCCTACGTAGAGAAGGGCGCGAAGATCGTGCCCGACCGCGCCGCCGTCTTCGCCACAGCCGATATCGTGCTGCAGGTGCTCTGCTACGGCTCCAATGACGTGACCGGCAAAGCCGATCTCCCCCTGATGCGTCGAGGCCAGACCCTGATCGGATTCCTGCGCCCTCTGGGTTCCCTGGAGGTCGTCCAGCAGATAGCGCAAGCCGGCGTCACCGCGTTTTCCGTGGAATTCATGCCGCGCACCACGCGCGCTCAGAGCATGGACGCGCTTTCCTCCATGGCCACATGCTGCGGCTACAAAGCCGTTCTGCTCGCAGCCGAAACCTCCCCGCGCATTTTCCCCATGATGACTACCGCCGCCGGCACCATCACCCCCGCTCGCGTATTCGTCATCGGCGCCGGAGTAGCCGGACTTCAGGCAATTTCGACGGCCCGCCGCCTCGGTGCCGTCGCCTCTGCCTACGATATGCGCCCCGCCGCCAAAGAACAGGTCCAGAGCCTGGGCGGCCGTTTCGTCGAGCTCCCCATCGAAGCCCAGAATGCTCAAGATGCCCGCGGCTACGGCACCGCCCAGGACGAAAGTTTCTATGCCCGCCAGCGCGAACTGCTGACCCGCGTGGTTGCCGACAGCGACGTCGTGATCACCGCCGCGGTTATCCCCGGCAAAAAATCGCCCGTGCTGGTCACCGCCGAAATGGTGAAAGGAATGGCCCCCGGCTCGGTGATCGTCGACCTGGCCGCCGAACGCGGCGGCAACTGTGAACTTACGCGCCACGGAGAAACCGTGAACGCGCACGGCGTCACCATCATCGGCGCGATCAACTTCGCCAGCAGCGTCCCCTATCACGCCAGTCAGATGTACGCGCGCAACATCACGACTTACCTCACCTACATGGTGAAGGACGGCAAGTTGCAACTGAACCTGCAAGACGAAATCATCCGCGAGACACTGATCACGACTGGTGGAGAAGTAGTCAACGCCCGCGTGCGCGAGTTCTTCAAACTGCCGGCGCTGGCGCCGGCAGGCGGATAGAAGCTGTCTCGGTGTGGAAGGTCTTGTCTTGAACGGAATTGTTCTGATGTGTCTGCTTTGGACGCTTTTGCTTTGAAGGGGCGCGGCTTCCAGCCGCGCCGTTACTGCTCTTTCCAAATTGTCATCCTGAGCGGAGCAAGAATTCGCGAAGCGAACTCTTGCGCAGTCGAAGGACCCCTACGCCCTATGCAGCGGTTGGCCCGCTGCAAGGAGTTCTCACTGTGGCCCGTACCATCCACTGTGAGAATTCCTCCCGGCAAGACGGAGTAGAAAGCACATAGGGATCCTTCGACTCTGTGGACGCTTCACTTCGTGAAGCGCCCACTCCGCTCAGGATGACAAACGAAGAACTGGAGTTACCATATGGGTTCGAACCTCATCGACGCACTTTTCGTGTTCATGCTGGCGGCCTTCATCGGATTCGAAGTCATCCGCCACGTCTCCCCACTGCTGCATACGCCGCTGATGTCGCTGACCAACGCCCTCGACGCAATAGCCGTCGTGGGCGCGATCGTCCTGGTAGGCGAGAAGAAGAGCACCTTCGCAACCGTGCTCGGCGTCATCGCCATCGTCGCCGCCACCAGCAACGTGGTCGGCGGATTCTTCATCACCGACCGCATGCTGCGAATGTTCAAAACCAGCCGTCCGACCAACAAGTAGCTGAGCGCAATCATGACCGAGTTTGCCGGAAGCCAGACCCTCATCGAAGTCATCTACCTCATCGCCAGCGCCCTGTTCATTCTTTCGCTGAAGTGGATGAGTTCTCCCGCCACCGCCCGCCACGGCATTTTAGCCGGCGAGATCGGCATGGTGCTCGCCATCGCCGGAACCCTGCTTCACCACGGCATCATCGACTACAAATGGATCATCATCGGCCTCGTGCTCGGCAGCGGCATCGGTATCCCGCTGGGCATGGTGCAGATGACCGCCGTCCCGCAGCGAACCGCCCTCAGTCATGCCTTCGGCGCGCTCTGCGTCACCCTGGTCGGCACGGCTGAGTTCTACCTGCGCTCCCCCGACGTCCCCAAGTTCATGATGTCGGTTCTGTCGATGGAAGTGATTCTCGGAGGTCTGACCTTTACCGGCAGTCTCATGGCGGCCGGCAAGCTGCAGGAAGTGCTGCCGCAGCGCCCTATCACTTACAAAGGCCAGAATCTCGTCAACCTGTTGCTATTCACCGTCGCGGTCGCCAGCGCCGTCTATCTCGTCCTGCATCCCGGCGAGAAGGAATTGTTTCCCGTGGTCGTAGGCATCTCCCTGATCATCGGCGTGCTCCTGGTAATCCCCATCGGCGGCGCGGACATGCCGACCGTCATCTCGCTGTTGAACTCCTACGCCGGCCTTTCCGCCGCGGCCATGGGCTTCGTCCTGAATTCGAAGCTGCTCATCATCGCCGGCGCGCTTGACGGATCCTCCGGTTTCATCCTCTCCGTCATCATGTCGAAGGCGATGAACCGTTCCTTCACCAACGTGCTCTTCGGCGCGTTCGGTCAGGTGCAGGCATCCGCTGCGGCCGGACAGGAAGCCAAGCCCGTTCGCAGCGCCACGCCGGAAGAGGCCGCTGCTATTCTTTCTGCGGCTAACAAGGTAGTCATCGTCCCCGGCTACGGAATGGCCGTCGCCCAGGCCCAGCACAAAGTTCGCGAACTGTACGATGCGCTCACCAAGAAGGGAGTGGAAGTTCGCTTCGCCATCCACCCCGTCGCCGGACGCATGCCCGGCCACATGAACGTGCTGCTCGCCGAAGCCGACATTCCCTATGACCGCCTCATCGAGATGGACGAAATCAACGGCGACTTCCCGCAAACCGACGTCGCCCTCATCATCGGCGCCAACGACGTGACTAACCCCGCCGCCCGTACCGACCAGTCCAGCCCCATCTTCGGCATGCCCATCCTCGACGTCGACAAAGCCCACACCGTCATGGTCATCAAGCGCAGCATGAACCCTGGCTTCGCCGGCATCGACAACCCGCTGTACTATCTCGACCAGACGCTGATGCTCTTCGGAGATGCCAAGCAGTTCGTAGGAGGAATCGTGCGCGAACTTGGCGGCGGCCACTGAAAAGATTACAAATTCAGCTCCAGCGTCCTGAGTACCGTTTGGACATAAGCGCGTTCTTTTGCAGGTGCTTGTCCCGTTTTTTTTGCGGGAGGTCCGAGTATTTGGCGGCTGCCTTTGAGGAAGCGGCCGAAGTACCCTGGTCGCGGGTGGCGGCGGTGCTGGCCATCAACCGGCTGTGCGCGCCGGGCAGCGAGTTGGCGGTGGAGCAGCGCTGGTACCCGGCGACGGCGCTGGATGATCTGTTGGAGATCGAAGAAGGCAAGATCAACGATACCCGACTGTATCGCTGTCTGGACCACATTCTGCCGCACAAGACGAAGCTGGAACAGCATCTCAAGCAGCGGTATGGGGAGTTATTCGGAGCCGAGTTCGAGGTGCTGTTGTATGACCTGACCAGCACCTACGTGGAAGGAGCGGCGGAGAAGAACCCGATGATGAGTCGGGGCTACTCGCGCGATCATCGCCCGGACTGCGAGCAGATGGTGATCGCGCTGATCGTCAACCGGGAGGGATTTCCATTCAGCTATGAAACTTTTGATGGTAATCGTGCGGATGTATCGAGTATGGAAAGCATTCTGCGCATGGTGGAGCGCAAGTACGGCAAGGCGCGGCGCATCTGGGTGATGGATCGCGGAATCGTGAGCGAGGAGAATCTGGCCGCGATTCGCAAGCGCGGCGGACAGTATCTGGTGGGCACACCGCGCCGCCAGATGAAGCGGTTTGAAGCCGAGTTATTGAAGGACGACTGGACGCAGGTGCGACCGGATGTGGAGGTCAAGCAGATCGCGATTCCGCAGGGAGAAGAGACCTACATCTTGTGCCGCACGGCGGGCCGTAAAGAGAAGGAGAAGGCGATCCGGAAACGGTTTTCCACGCATATGGAGTCGGCTCTGGAAGCGCTGAAGAAAAGCATTGCCGGCGGGCGACTGAAGGATCGATACAAAATGGAGCGGCGACTGGGACGGATTCAGGCGCGCCACCCGCAGGTGAACGATCTGTTCGAAGTCACTCTGCGAGACACGCCCGCCGGCGTGCGTCTGGTGTGGGCAATGAAAAAAGACCGGGAGGCCTGGCGGGACTTGCGGGAAGGCGCCTACATGCTGCGTACCAACCTACAGGCGGATTCGGCCGAGCAGATGTGGTCCATGTACATGCAACTGACTGAAGCCGAGGCTTCGTTTCGCGCACTCAAGAGCGAGCTTTCCATTCGGCCGTTGTTCCATCAGAAGGAGCCGCGGGTGAAGGCCCACGTCTTGGTGGCCTTTCTCGGTTATGCCTTGTGGGTAACGCTGAAGCATCTGCTGCAGCGTCGACCGGCGATCGTCCCTCAGCCCTCGGCCAGCGGAGTGGACAACGCTCAACCGTTATCGCCGATGAAAGCACTGGCTCTGCTATCCACGTTGCAGAGCGCCGACATCGTGCTGCCCACGACGGATGGACGCGAGATCCGCCTGCGCCGGATTACCGAACCGACGGATGAACAGAAATCCCTGCTGCACCAACTCGGCCTGGATCTACCTGAGCGTTTTCAGTTCAATCGCAAATGTAGTGTAGACCCAGCGATCGCCTGACTTCATTCTGAATGGGTTAGGGGTCTTTTCGACCATTCCGTGACGAACTTCGGCTAGCTCGTCAATATAGTGAGTAGCAAGCTCCCAAAAACACATTAGATCGCTCATCGTTCGTAAACTGAAGGCGCAATTTGGTTGCGAACCAGCCGAACATGTAAACCTGCAGTGATGTCGGTACCGCGCCATGGGATGTTAAAAACGCGATCTTTTCAATGTCAAATTTAAGCCCAATGAATTTCTTTTCCTCGCTATCATCATTCTTCCGGACGCTGCCATTCTTCCCAAGCTCTATGAGATTAGACATGAGGAGGCCATCAGGAGCATATAGTTTTTCGAGCGCGTCAAAATCCCTCTTGACGTTTTCGATGCGTTTATTGCGGAATTGGAAATGGGAGTTGGTAATGTAAGTGGCGAGTGCGACGGTGATTCCGGCAATCGTCGCAATGTCTTTCGTTCGTTCCAACGTCATCTTGTACCTCCTCGACGTGGAGCGGGGTAGCGGTCGTCAGCGCGGGCTAAAGTATACGTAGAAAGTGTAGTTCCAGTTGGTTTTCATCAAACTTCGAAGTAGACTGGGCGGGAGACTGAAACCATGCCCTCGTCGAACAACGTGATCACCCGCGACCCCGACGTTCTCGGGGGCACACCCGTCTTCCGTGGAACGCGAGTTCCTTTCCAGGCCCTACTCGATTATCTGGAAGGCGGACAGACCCTCGATGAGTTCCTCGATGATTTTCCCACCGTGACCCGCGAAGCGGCCGTTCATGCCCTTGAGCACGCCAAATCGCTCGTCGTTGGCCAGTTGGGATGAAGCTGCTACTCGACGAGTGCATCCCCAGAAAATTCAGGAACTTGCTGCCCGGTCACGATTGCCGCACAATGCCCGAAGAGGGGCTGGTGGGCAAGAAAAATGGAGAACTGCTGTCGCTCGCGGAGAAATCAGGGTTTCAAGTCTTCCTGACGCTCGACCGTGGACTTGAGTACGAGCAAAATCTGCAGCGAAGAAGCATCGCGATAATCTTAATCCGTGCAAAATCAAACCGTCTGGCGGATTTGTTGCCTCACAGTCCCGAAATCCTGCGAGTGCTTCGTTCCATCCAGCCCGGTGAACTTGCGAAGGTAGGCTGAAACGCAATCCCATACCCATATGAGAACCTCATTCCTTGCTGGCATATTTCTTTTTCTGGCGTCGTTTGCCGCTGCTCAATCCCAGCCCCAGCTCAACCTGATGCCCATGCCCGCCAGCGTGAAGCCTGGCACAGGCCAATTGCCAATCGAGCGATCGTTTTCCGTTGCGGTTACTGGCTCTCACGACGTCTCCCTCGACCGCGAGGTCCAGCGATTCCAAACGCAGCTCTCCCGCCAAACTGGAATCCCCTTCCGCCCTTTCCCTGGCGCAACGCCAACGCTGCAGATCCACGCTGACCACGGCCGCCAGTCCGTGCAAAAGCTCGGCGAAGACGAATCCTACGAACTCACCGTCGCCGACTCCGGCGCGAAGCTCACCGCGCCCACCACGCTTGGCATCCTGCGTGGTCTGCAGACTTTTCTTCAACTCGTCGTAATCACGCCCTCCGGATTCGCGGCTCCCGCCGTGACCATCAAAGACCAGCCCCGCTTCCCCTGGCGCGGCCTGCTCATCGACGTCAGCCGCCACTTCATTCCCCTCGACGTGCTCAAGCGCAACCTCGACGGCATGGCCGCGGTGAAGATGAATGTCCTGCACTGGCATCTTTCCGATGATCAAGGCTTTCGCGTCGAAAGCAAGAAATTCCCCAAGCTGACAGGAATGGGATCCGACGGCCAGTACTACACGCAGGACGAGATTCGCGACCTCCTCGCCTACGCGCATGATCGCGGCGTCCGTGTGCTTCCCGAGTTCGACATCCCCGGTCACAGCCGTTCGTGGGTTTTGGGATACCCCGACTTGGCCAGCGGATCTGGACCTTTCACCCTGGAAAGCGGCGATCCCATCATGGATCCCACCCGCGAGTCGACCTACAAGTTCCTGGAGAAGTTCATCGCCGAGATGGCGAAGCTTTTCCCCGACGCCTACTTCCACATCGGTGGCGACGAGGTCGATGGCAAACAGTGGGACGCCAATCCGAAAATTCAGGAATTCATCCACGGCCACGGCATGAAAAACAATCAGGATCTGCAGGCCTACTTCAACCAACGCCTGCAGAAGATCGTGGCCAAGAACCACAAGACCATGGTCGGCTGGGATGAAATCCTGCATCCGGACCTGCCCAAGACGATCGTGGTGCAATCCTGGCGTGGACAGCAGTCGCTGGCCACAGCGGCGAAACAGGGCTACAGCGGCCTGCTGTCGTTCGGTTACTACCTCGACCTGATGTGGCCGGCGACGCGGCACTACGCCATTGATCCAATGACCATGCCTGATCCGGTGACGATGTTGACTCCCGAAGAGAAGAGCCGAATCCTAGGCGGCGAATCCTGTCAGTGGGCCGAATGGGTCACTTCGGAGAATGTCGATTCGCACATCTGGCCGCGCAACGCCGTGATCGCTGAGCGCCTGTGGTCTTCACCCGATCTCAAGGACGTCGATTCGATGTACGCGCGCATGAACGCCGTGAGCCTCGACCTCGAATGGCTGGGCCTCGCCCACCGCTCAGCCCGCATGCACATGCTGCATCGCATGGCAGGGAGCGCCGACATTTCCGCGCTTCGCATACTCGCTGATGTGGTCGAACCCGTGAAGGATTACAACCGCTCTCCGGTAGACGATCAAGGTCACACGATACCTGGCATCGACTTCCATGCCCCCTTGAACCGCATGGTTGATGCCGCCTATCCCGAGAGCGACGCGGCACGGCAGTTCTCATCCCTTGTACAAGCCTTCTTTGAAGGTGGCGCGAAGGATCAAGCCGCCGAGGCGCAGATTCGCTCCTGGCTCACCCTCTGGCGCGACAACGATGCGAAACTGCATCCCTTGCTCGACCAATCGTTGCTCTTGCAGGAAGACACCCCTCTGTCCCAGGACCTGACGGCGTTGGGCGCAGCCGGCCTGCAGGCGTTGGACTATCTCGACAAATCTCAGCCCGCGCCCGATTCATGGAAGACCCAGCAAATGGCGGCATTCGACCAGGCCAAAAAGCCGAAAGCGAACTTACTGCTCATGGTGGTTGCGCCGGTGCAGCAGTTGGTGGAAGCCAGCGCAGCGTCGCACAACTAAGCCGGCGCCCTAACCAAGCAGCGGGTCACAGACTCTAGAGCGCGCTCTCCGATATAATCCGCCTCAATTTGACAGTGCCCTTTCTCCGTGACGTGAAAGGGCACTGGAGCCCCCATGGAAAATAAAGCGAACCGCGTCGTTTGCCTCATCGTCGCAATCCTGCTCACTTCATCGCAACTCTTCCCTCAATCCTCGGGCAACGCGCGCGGAAAAGCCGCCACCCTCGTGCCGCAGATGACGCTGGAAGAAAAAATTGACTACATCGGCGGCACCGGGTTCGCCATCCGCGCGATGCCCCGGCTTCATTTACCCGCCTTCGAGATGTCCGACGGCCCCATCGGAGTTCGGGCCAATTCGGGCTTCCCCTCGACCGTCTACGCTGCCGGCATCGGCCTCGCGGCCTCGTGGAATCCCGCTCTGGCCGAGCGCGTAGGAACCGGCATCGGCAAAGACGCGCGCGCCCGCGGCATTCACTTCATGCTCGGCCCAGGCGTGAACATCTACCGCCAGCCCGTCAACGGCCGCAACTTTGAATACTTCGGCGAAGATCCCTTCCTGAGTTCCACCATCGCCGTGGGATACGTCAACGGAATGCAAAGCCAGGGCGTGAGCGCAACCATCAAACATTTCCTCGGCAACAATTCCGAGTTCCTTCGCCACGATTCCGATTCCGTCATCGATGAGCGCACCCTGCGCGAGATCTACCTGCCAGCCTTTGAAGCGGCGGTCAAGCGCGCGCATGTGGGCGCGATCATGGACTCCTACAACTTCACCAACGGCCAGCACATGACGCAGAACGGCTATTTCAACACCGACGTTGCGCGCAAGGACTGGGGTTTCGACGGCGTGATGATGTCGGACTGGGTCGCGACTTACGACGGAGTCGCCGCTGCCAATGGCGGCCTCGATCTTGAAATGCCGCGCGGCGCCTTCATGAACGCGAAGAATCTGCTCCCCGCCGTAAAAGATGGCCGAGTGAAGCCGGCTACCATCGACGAGAAGATTACTCACATCCTCGAAACCGCCGAGCGTTTCGGCTGGCTCGATCGCCCGCAGACGGATTTATCCCTCTCGAAGTTCAGCGTGCCGAACCATAAACTGGCTCTCGACGCTGCCCGCGAGTCCGTCGTGCTGCTTAAGAATGACGGCAATCTGCTTCCGCTCGATAAGTCCGCTACCAAAAACGTTCTGGTGGTCGGCCCCGGCACTTATCCCGCGCAGATTGTTGGTGGCGGCAGCGCCCGCGCCGTCGCCTTCGCGCCTGTGACCGTGCTCCAGGGCGTTAGCAACTTCCTCGGCACTTCGAGCACTGTCTATTACGAGCGCGGCCTGCCCACCTTGACCGAAGTCGCCCGTTCCACCGAGTTCATGACTGCGCCCCAAGACGGAAAGCGTGGCGTGACCGTGGAAGTGTTTCCCAACCTCGACCTCTCAGGCACACCTAAGTCCACCAGCACGCTGAATCACATCAACGTGACGGGCACGCAATGGGAGAGTTTTGCTGGAGACTTCGAAGCCGCGCTGGCCCTGTTTGAATCCGGCAGAAAGACCGAGTTGTCCCGTCGCTGGACCGGGTACTACATGGCCGCCGACGGCGGTCCTTATGAGATCGCCATGCAAGGCGACGGCGAAGGCGGCGGCAATCGTCTGTTCGTAGACGATAAGCTCGTGATTGACAACTGGAGAATTGCCCGCGCCCTTCAGCCGCATGTGACGTTGCAGTTCACCGCCGGTCCGCACAAAATCGTGGCCGAGGACTACCAGAAGTCCGCGGTTGGCGGCCGCCTGCGCGTCGCCATCGCCGACCAACGCAAGCTGGTGAGTGATGCCGCGAAAACCCTGGCGGCGAAAGCCGACGTGGTCGTCATCGCTGACGGCTTCGATCCCGACAGCGAATCGGAAGGCTCCGACCGCACCTTTGACCTGCCATTCGGACAGGAAGAACTGATTCGCGAACTCTCCGCCGCGAACCGCAAGACCGTCGTCGCCGTCACCTCCGGCGGCAACGTCGATCCTGGCACCTGGCTCGATCAAGTCCCCGCCTACCTCGAGATGTGGTATCCCGGCGAGCAGGGTGGCACCGCTGTTTCCGAGATTCTCTTCGGTGCGGTGAACCCATCCGGACGTCTGCCCGCCAGCTTCGAGCGCCGCCGCGAAGATAATCCGACCTTCGCCACCTACTATCCCGAGGGCGACACCAACCGCGTCGTTTACAAAGAAGGAGTCTTCGTCGGCTACCGCGGCTACGAACACAACGGTGTGAAGCCGCTCTATCCCTTTGGTTACGGTCTCTCCTACACCACGTTCAAGTACGCAAACCTGACGGTCGCTCCCGCGGCAGGCGCCCAGTCGGGCGCTCTCTACACCGTCTCGTTCGACCTCACTAACAGCGGAGACCGTGCCGGCGCAGATGTCGCCCAGGTCTACGTGGCCGACGACCACTCCAAGATTGCTCGTCCGGCAAAGGAATTGAAAGGCTTCGCCAAGGTCGAACTCCAGCCCAGAGAGACCCGGCACGTCACCATCGACCTAGACGCGCGTTCCTTCGCCTACTACGACGCCGCCGCACGGCAGTGGAGCATCACCCCCGGAACGTTCGAAATCCTGGTTGGCCGCTCGTCCGAAGAAATCTTGCTGAAAGGCTCAGTCGAGGTGACGGAGGCCGTCGCGAAAACGAAGATGTAGCCCAGACTCAGGCATGATTGGGATCCGGCCGTCGCTTAAGAGGCTGCGGAAAAACTCGGAACGCCCACGTTTCCGTGGAAGAGCGGCCCTTCAGGGCCGCGTAGAGCACATGGAGTCAATGGGGGCTTTAGCCCCTGTGGTCGTCTCTGGCGTGCCAACGGACTTTTTCGCAGCCTGTTCAGCGATGCCGACCCCATCGGTGCCGCTACGAGCGGCTTTATCCGCCTGTGCTTGTGCTCTATCTCGTAAATTGATATCATGATATCAACAAGAAGGAGCGGAAGATGGCGCAATTCGTGGTTCGCAACCTGGAAGATGCAGTGAAAGACCGTCTGCAGCGCCGCGCCCGTGCCAAAGGCCATAGCATGGAAGAGGAAGTTCGTGACATCCTGCGCAACGCGGTGATTGAGGCGGATTCGCCAGCGGGCGGACTTGGCAGCGAGATTGCGGCGCTATTCGCCCGCTCCGGGATCAACTCCGACATCCCAGAACTACGTGGCTATTCCATCAAGCCCACCTCCTTTGACGAGTAGCAGAGAGAAATGATCATCCTGGATACGAACGTGCTTTCCGCCTTGATGCAAGCTACGCCCGACAGACGGGTGATCAGGTGGCTCGATCACCAGCCTCGAACCTCTACCTGGATTACCTCCATCACGGTCCTTGAGGTCAGATTTGGATTGCAAATTATGGCCGCGGGAAAGAAGCGATCGGCTCTGCTCCAGACCTTCGAACTGCTCCTCGGGAAGATGGATCATCGGATCGCGCCCTTTGACAGTGACGCCGCGCATCAGGCGGCCGACCTGATGGCCTTGCGACAAAAGAAAGGCCGACCAGTCGATCTGCGCGACACCATGATTGCCGGCGTGATTCTCGCCCGCCACGCCACCCTCGCGACTCGCAACCCGTCGCACTTCGACGACATCTCCGCCCCCGTGGTCAACCCATGGGTAACGTAACGATCTCGACCCGCCGTGATATTCTATTTACACCAGCTGCGCACCGTCTTGGCGGAATTCCCCGCAGTTCCTGAAGAAGCCCAGAAGAGAAGCTACAAATGCTTTCAGTCAGCAATGTGTCGATGCGCTACGGCGCCAAAATACTGTTCGACGAAGTCTCGACGGCGTTTACGCCGGGCAAGCGGTACGGCCTGACCGGCCCCAATGGCGCCGGCAAATCCACGTTCATGAACCTGCTCAGCGGCGAACTCGAGCCGCAAAAAGGCAATGTCGTCCGCCCGCGTAAACTCGGCGTGCTCAGCCAGGACCAGTTCGCCTTCGACGCCTACTCTGTCCTCGACACCGTCATCATGGGCAACAAGCGCCTCTGGGCCGCCATCCAGGAACGCGACGCCATCTACGCCAAGCACGACATGACCGATGAAGACGGCATGAAGCTGGGCGAACTCGAAGGCATCGTCGGCGAAGAAGACGGATACACCGCCGAGAGCGATGCCGCCGTTCTGTTGCAGGGCCTCGACATTCCCGACGAGTTGCACACGCGAAAGATGAGTCGAGCTGCAAGGCGGACAAAAAGTCCGCGTGCTTCTGGCGCAGGCCTTGTTTGGTCATCCCCAGGCCCTGCTGCTGGACGAGCCCACGAACCACCTCGACCTCGACTCGATCCACTGGCTGCAAGGATTTCTCAACGTCTACGACGGCGTGGTCATCGCTATCTCGCACGACCGCCACTTCCTCAACAGCATCTGCACCCACATCGCCGATATCGACTACGAAACCATCATCACCTACACCGGCACCTACGACGACATGGTGGTGGCCAAGACGCAGGTGCGGTCGCAAATCGAATCCCAGAACGCGCAGCGCGAAAAGAAGATCTCGCAGTTGAACGAATTCATCGCGCGCTTCGCCGCCGGCACACGGTCAAGCCAGGTGCAGTCGCGCCGCAAAGAAGTCGAGCGCCTGCAGGTCACCGAACTCGCCCGTTCCAACATCCAACGCCCGTTCATCAAGTTCGAGCAGAAGCGGCCTTCCGGCAAACACATTCTCGAAATCGAACATCTCGGCAAGACCTACGACGACAAGAAGGTCATCCGCGACTTCACCGCCAGCATTACGCGCGGAGAGAAAATCGCGCTCATGGGCCGCAACGGAGCAGGGAAGACCACGCTGCTGAATGCGTTGTTGGCCAACTCTCCTACCACGCCCGAAGCCGAACTGCGCAAAACGAGCGGCTATGACGGGGCCTTCGTTGACTCCGGCAAAGTCATCTGGGGGCACGAAGCCTCCATCGGCTACTTTGCCCAGGACCACCGAAGCCTGATCGAGACCGGCATGACCGCGATCGAGTGGCTGCACCAGTGGGACCCGGCGGCCGTGACCGAGGAACTCCGCGGAATTCTTGGCCAGATGCTGTTTGCCCGCGAAGAAGCCACCAAGTCGACCAGCGTCCTATCCGGTGGCGAAGCCGCGAGGCTGCTCTTCTGCAAGCTCATGCTGCAGAAACCGAACGTCCTCGTGCTCGACGAGCCCACCAACCACCTAGATCTGGAATCGATCAACGCCTTGAATATCGCCTTGCAGCGTTATCCGGGCACGGTGCTGCTGGTAACCCACGATCATGACCTGATCGACGAAGTCGCCACTCGCGTCTGGCACTTCGAGAGCGACCACAAGATCACCGATTTCAAGGGCACCTACGAGGACTACCAGGCAGCCACGGTGGCGGTGTAACCAGGCGCCCCCAGGCGGCATGTGAGAAATAGTTTCCGGGCAGAGGGGTAGCCCGAACCCTCTCAAATCAAGCCGGGAAGCGGCGGTATGGCAAAGCCCGCACGGCAGTGCCGGGAAGGAGTGGGAAGAGTGTGCGAGTCCCGCAGGGACGGCACCGCTTCTCATGCAGTCTCCTAAACCCGGAAGAGGGCGCTCTCGGCCGTTGCACCATTCCCGCTGCATGTGAACCATCCAGGTTCTCCACAGCCATCCACAAGGATTGCAGTTGCGTTCCCTGCCGCAAGTTAAGGATAATAACGGCGAGCGTTCTGCGCCTCGGAACGTGGTGTACTGTCGTGTATAGCCGAAACGATTTACTTCGAATTCTTCACATCACTCCTCGCCAGTTAGCCAACTGGGAACGCATCGGCCTGCTGATGTCTGCCGAGACCTACTCCTTCTCCGATCTGCTGGAAATCAAAAAGGTTCGTGATCTGTGCGCCATGAACGTGCGGCCCACCGTCATTCGTCAGTCGCTTGAGGCCATGCGAAAGCAGATCGCTGGTGTCGAGAATCCGTTACTCGAAGCCGGGACATTCTCCAGCAACAAGCATCGAGTTGCTTTCCGGCACGACGGGAAATTGCTCGAGCCGATCGCCGGCCAGTTCCTTATGGATTTCACCGAGCGTGAAAACGTGGTGACCAGCACTCCGGTTCCGCGACATGAGCCCACCCCGCGCGAGACCGAAGTCGCCGCCTGGTTTGCCCGTGGCATTGCCCTGGAAGAAGATTCCAACACTCAGACCGAAGCAATCGCCGCCTATCACAAGGTGCTTGAGATCGAGCCCGCGCATGCCGCAGCTCACATCAATCTGGGCACCCTCTACTACAACCGTCAGGATTTTGCGCTAGCCGAACGGCACTACCGCCAGGCTATCGAAACTGATCCTCGCTACGCCTTGGCCTACTTCGATCTGGGCAACGTCCTCGACGAGACCGGCCGCGTAAGAGAAGCGATTCAGACCTACAAGACCGCTCTGCAACTGGCTCCGACGTACGCCGATGTGCACTACAACCTGGCGTTGGCCTATGAAAAGCTGCGCGAACCCCGCAAGGCTCTGAAACACTGGCAGGCCTATGTCAAACTTGATAGTTCCGGTCCGTGGTCCGTTCACGCGCAAAGCCAGATCAAGCGCATCCTGCAAGCCGACTCGTTGAAACTGGTCTACAAGCGCGCCTGAGATCTCAAGCAACGCCAAGCCTCATCCAGCATCCAAGTGCTAAAATTACCGGTTTGCCATCCTACCGTTGAAGGTGTTTCCATGCCCGATACCACATTGCAGGCCACTTCCCCCGCGCCCTTGACGATTCTCACCGAAGACGAACTTCTTTTCCGCGACAACATCCGCCAGTTCGCCGACCAGAAAGTCCGCCCCCTGGTCAAAGATATGGACGAGAAGGGCGTTTTCGATAAGCACCTCATCCACGACTTCTTTCAACTAGGCCTGATGGGAATTGAAATCCCCGAGCAGTACGGCGGTGGCGGAGCCAAATTCTTCGAAGCAATTCTGGCCGTCGAAGAACTGTCGCGCGTCGACGCATCTTCCGGTGTCATCGTCGACGTGCAAAATACGCTGGTGAACAACGCCCTCCTGCGCTGGGGTAACCCGGAGCAGAAAAAGCGATACCTGCCGAAAATGGCCTCCGAAACGCTCGGTGCCTACGCCCTCAGCGAGGCTGGTTCCGGCTCCGACGCGTTTGCCCTGCAGACGCGCGCTGAACTCAAAGGCACTGAATACGTCCTCAACGGCCGCAAGCTCTGGATCACCAACAGCAAAGAGGCCGGCCTGTTCGTCCTGTTTGCCACCCTCGACCCCGCTGCCGGATACAAAGGCATCACCGCATTTCTGATTGAAAACACATTCCCCGGGTTCACCGTCGGCAAGAAAGAAGACAAGCTCGGCATCCGCGCCTCTTCCACGTGCGAGCTTATCCTCGAAGACTGCCGCGTCCCCAAAGAGAATGTCCTCGGCGAGCCGGGGAAAGGTTACAAGATCGCGATCGAGACGCTGAACGAAGGCCGTATCGGCATCGGCGCGCAGATGGCCGGCCTGGCCCGCGGCGCCTGGGAATTTGCCTGCAAGTACGCCGTAGAGCGAAAGCAGTTCGGCAAAGCCATCGCCGATTTTCAGGGCATCCAGTTCCAGATCGCGCAAATGGCCACCGAAATCGAAGCCGCCCGCCTCATGGTCTACAACGCCGCCCGCATGAAGGACGCCGGCGTCACCTTCGTGAAAGAAGCAGCCATGACCAAGCTATTCGCCTCACAAGTCGCCGAACGCGTGACCTCGCTGGCCATTGAAATCTACGGCGGCTACGGTTTCACGAAAGACTATCCCGTTGAGAAATACTGGCGCGACGCCAAGATCGGCAAAATCTACGAAGGCACCTCGAACATGCAGCTCGCGACCATTGCCAAGCTGGTGCTTGGTAAATAGACGACGGCAAACTGACGAGTTCAAGCAGAACGAGGCCGGCCCCCCTAACGCAGCGTCTACGGGTTGAAATGGAGCTCGACCACTTGCGTGGATTCGCCCCCGGCCGGCGCAAACTTCCATTGTGCTACGGCATCCTGCGCCGCTTGGAGCAGGACTGGGCTGCCTCCCATCGGCCGAACCGCCGTCACCTTCCCGTCAGCGGCCACCACCGCCACCACTTTCACCGTCCCAGCCAGGTTCATCCTGCGCGCGATTTCAGGGTAGCGGGGGATGCTCCGTTGCACGATCTTGCGTTCGAGTTTCGAGGAGTCTTGGGTCTGGGCCAGGCTAACTCCCAGGCAGATTGTTAGGAGGGTCGTAGGAATTAAGAAGAAACGCATCCGCATGGTTGCGATCCTTAGGGGTAGGTATTTGAGTCCGAACCTTTGCGTAACCCATGATCGTAAGGACTAGCTCGTTCTCCCGAAAGTCACGTCGGTAATGTAGCCGGTAAGCCAGACGAGGCGCCGCTCCAAAGCCGCGTCCGACAAGGGATTTGGGCCCGTTGTCCACCGGAAGGGCAAATCTCACTTGCTCATAATGTGCAGCGAGTTGCACTTTTGCTCCGCCCCTTGTCCTGTGCCACTCGAGCTAACTCTCCTGCTATCAGCGATTTAACTGGATCTCTCCCGTTGGCTCACGGGGTGCAATTCCCTGTGTGCCTGCGCGTTTCGGGGCCAAGATCGGAGTGCAACTTGACGACACTATTCAGCGACACCGCAATCGCCATCGCAACCCCGATTGATGCACCCCCTCCGCGTAAAACGCGTGGTTGGCTGCCGCTGTTGACCATCCTGTTTTGCATCTCGTACGGCTTGATGACCATGCTGATCGTCGAGCAGGGTTCGACCATCGAATCCCAGCGCAACCTGATTCGTGAGCTTTTCCGCGACAGCTCCGAACTCACCGCCACGAAAATGAAGGCTCTGAAGGAAAAGAGAGCAGCGGCCCCCTCGACCAAAGCTCAGAACCAAACTCCGTCAACCCAGGACCCGTCAACCCAGGACCCGTCAACCCAGGACCACTCGAGTCAAACCCCGTCTTCCCAGGCGGTACCACAACATGGCAAGCAGAATCCAGCGCAAAAGGCGAAGCCCCAGTTCCAGATGCCGTCCCGGCCGGCGGCCGATCTGGCCGACGATCGCCGTGCGCTGATTACGATCTAGAAGCACGATCAATCGTGCCGTTTCGTTCTGTGGATAACCAGTAGCTGTGGGTAAGCAGTAGCGAGGAAATCCGGATAGAACAATGAAGGTTCTGACCCTAGCCTTGTTGTTAAGTTTGCCGGTAGGCCCACTGGCCCCGCCGAAGCCCATGCGCCAGCCCACCGCCCAAGCCACGAAGCACTCCAAAAATGGACGCTGGTATTTTGCCGCCACTGGTCACGCCGTCTATTGCTACGGCCCGGTCATGACCGTCCCCCGCGCCAACGGCGGCCTGCAAAAAGTCGCCACCTTCTGCCGCGACGGCAGCCCCGTGGTCCCTTTGAAAGACTAGCGCTCCCGTTCTCAGAAGTTTTTTTCGATGCGCCGGGTGCCGCATTTCTCGCGCGTTCTGTGCGCGAGAAGTGGGGTTGCCATCACTTCCCGATATCCTCATCCCACAAATCCGCATGCTCGCGGATGAACTCACTCATCAACCGAACACACTCGGCATCGTCAAGCACAACCACATCGACCCCGCGCTGCCGGAACAAATCCTCCGCCCCCATAAAATTGCGATTCTCCCCAATGACGACCCTGGGAATGCGATAAAGCAGAGCCGTCCCCGTGCACATAATGCACGGACTCAGCGTGCTGACCAGCGTCAATTCCGACCAATCCCTCCGCCGCCCCGCATTGCGAATGCAAACCGTCTCCGCATGCGCCGTCGGGTCTCCCGTCTGCACGCGCAGGTTATGCCCCCGCGCCACGATCTTCCCGGCGCGATCGGCCAGCACCGACCCAATGGGTAGCCCACCCTCCCGCAGCCCCTTGCGGGCCTCTTCGAGCGCTTCTTGCAACAGTGCCTGATCGTTCATGGTTTCTTCGTTACTGAGTGTAATGGGGATATTGGGGATATTACGACAACGACGTTGGGCGAAACGATTATCGTGCTTTCCTTCGAAGCACAAGGAGCAGCAGACCCAGAACTGTAGCGACGACTAGGACTGGCAGCAAGCTGCCCAATGAGTGCGCCCTTCTCGCAGCGAGAACCACGGTCGCGATGAACGCAACCCAAATCCCAACACTACAATCAGGCCGATCTTGTGGATGGGGGGAAGCTGCTTCCAACGACCTTGATACGCTTCCCGAAGAGGATCTTTTACAGGAAAATCGAGTGGATTCGGCGGCTCAGTCCCCAAGTTGCGCGGCGCTTTGTGCTGGTTCAATTGTTCATCTCGCTTCCCTTAGAGCAATCTACCGCTCCAGCGGAGACATTTCCAGCTTGTTGCCGTAACGAAGGCGATTTCACGCATGGGGGTTTTGAGCGTTATGGGGATGTTTTCCCAACCACGCGAGTAAGCTAGTGACGAACTCGGATTAAAAGCAAGGTCTGATCGTCCTGCTGCAAGCCGTGCTGGCGCACATGCTCCATGATGCGCTCCCAGATTTGCGGTAAAGGCTCCGCAGAGTGCTGCGTCAACATTTGTTCCAAACGGGCGAGACCAAATTCTTCGTCCCTATCATTGGGTACTTCCGATATCCCGTCGGTAAGCATCATGAATAGATCACGCGATGAGTAAGGGACGTGCTGGCTCCCGTAGCAACCTCCGGGGATCAGTCCCAGAGGAAACTGTTCCATCGAGAGCCGGGCAGTGTCTTGGGTGTTATCGCGATAGTGCAGGATAGGAACATGACCGGCCAACGCATATTCCGCCTGTCGCGAACCGTCGAACTGGAGCAGCGCCAGGGTGGCATACATATCGAGTTTCTTGACGGCAGGGAGCACGCGATCCGCACTTTCAAGCAGAGCCGTGGGGGTTTGCCGGAATTGAAGCGAAACTCGCATGGCGGTCTTCAACATTCCCATCAACTGGCCCGCAGCCAAACCGTGTCCGGAAACGTCGGCAATATAGACCAATAAATTTCCGTCGCTCTCGATTACGTCGATTAAGTCGCCGCCCATCTCGGCACTGGGCAGTGATTTGCCGTAAACCTCAAAGGCCGCGTTGTGAAAAGAAATGGTAGGTACCAGGGTAGCCTGGATGGCGTGGGCCAGAGAAAGCTCTGTCTGCATACGGACGCTGGCCACGCCCTCCGTACCAGCGAAGAACAGCAGAAATCGAGCCCCGAAACCGATACCAACCAAGATCCCGATCGCGTCGAATAGCACGCGTCGATGTACAGAGACAGGGACCGGAAGAGCCGTTGAAACGTGCGAGGCCCGGTAGCCCAGCCAGGCGGCCAAACCAACCAGCAGAAACAGGAGAGGGATAATACGAACTCTTTTGATTCCGGCGGCCCTAAGCGCCGTAGCTCCCGTGCCCACTAAGACAGGCCAAAAGAAACCTCCGCCGACGCGCGAAGCATTGAGCTGCAATAGATCGAACGCGAAACCGCCGGCGGCGCCGACGAAGAAGTACCCTGCCAGGAACGTCTTCATCCGCCCTAGCGGCAACGCGCGCCAGTAGGGACTGAAGAAGTTCGGATACCCTGAAACCAAACCTGCCCACTTATCGCCCCTGTTGTTCATACTCGTCGTTCTTTGTAAAGGGAGAACGCTGCGATGAGTATATTCGTCCGCCCGGATTTAAGCCGCGACGGGCGATCAACAATGAGGTCTGGAATCTTGACGAAACCAGGCGCTAGCACAAGTTTGCGCTATTTCTTCGCCAGCTGAACTCGGTCCCCGCCTTCAGGTGTTCCCGCCCGTGCACCGATACGCAGTTCCTTTCCCGTTTTTGGGCGCGCCTCCTGAGCCCACAAGGTTTGTTACTTTATTCGGTCGGCGTTCCCGCCCTCTCGAGGTGCCTTCGCAGTTCGCCGAAGCCCTGATCACCCTCAAAAGCCGCACTCAGGGTTCCATCAGGCGCAATCACCATATAAGTGGGGAATAGGCCAACCTGATAGGGGCGCGGCATTTCATTTTCGCTGGTCAGAACAACCGGGAACGCATGCGGTTTCTTTTGCAAGAATGTCTCCACGATCTTGCGCTCTTCGCTAACCGATATTCCGATTATCATGAGGTTCTTGCCGCCATATCTGGCGTACAGTTTGTCAAGGGAGGGAGCGTCGGCTAGGCAAGGGGGGCACCAGCTAGTCCAGAAATCCAGGAGCACGGTTTTTCCCTTTAAACTTGCCAATGAAACCGAGTTCCCCTTGATATCCGTAACTTCAAGTTCCGGCGCTGGCTTGCCAGCCAATTCTTTTCTGATGCGTGCCGCGTCCCATTTTGTAAATTCCTTAACTTCGCGCATACCAGCTTCCGGCAGCTTGAACAGTGCGATGTCGAGCACAGCACCGTAAGTCATACGAGTTAGCGAGTATGTCCGATTCACTTTATAAGCGCCTGGAGACTGGCCTGGTCCGTCATGAAGCGACTGCTCAATCACCTCCTCGTTATCGGATCGGACTAGGGCTCCGGTTTCGCTATCAATTGCTAGTCGACTAACTCCTGCCGCTAGCCTCGTGACGAGGGTTCCCTTTCCGGCACGTGCCCATGCCTTCTCCGGCACATCGATGATGATGCAGGAATGATCCTTCGTTGAAAAACCGCACGGCCGTCGCGCGATCTCCTTTGCTTTTCTCCAGTCCAGATCGGGTGTTCCGTACGGTTCAGGCTCTGGATCATCGTCCTTCGATTTGCGGTTGAGGCGCTTGTATTCATTTCCGTCCGCTTCCATCAACAAGAGATCTTGTCCATCGAAGATTCGAATACAGTCACATGACCCGCTGATGGATCGCTCCCGCCATTTCTTATCGGCCACATCGATAACGATTCGCTCTTGGAAACTTCGGCTCAAGCTATGTGTTGAGGACGTCCGGCTGACCTCGAACTCCTGGTGCAATCCTGGCAACATCTCGCGCTTCGCTTTGAGGTCGGTCCACAGCTTACTGGCCGGTTCCTGGCCGGATGCACTGGACACAATCAATACGACTCCAACCAACAGTAATCGGAGCATAGTCCCTCTGACCCTCGATAGTCTGCACAACTGCGCATGATTCTACATTGTCTGGGTACTTAGAAAGACCTGGATGATAGTTGACGTTAACGCATTATAAAAGGGCGCCCCTTTCGAAGTAGGTTGTCATCGTTGGCATGACTACCGACAAAGGAGCACCCTCGTGAACAGTGAAAGGTATATTGGGCTCGATGTTCATCAAGCAACGATCTCAGTCGCAGTAATGGATTCTGCAGGCAAGGTAGTAATGGAATCCATGTTCTATGAGGCCCAACACCGCAAACAGCAGGTCATCCATCTCAAGCGAAACGCCGCCCAACTAGGGTTGGAAATCATCGACGTTGCAAACGCGGCTTGAGCCACGATTGGGAGTTTCTGACGGGAGTTCCTGGAGAGATTTTGCAACAGGCTGCGCAATTAATTTTGCTCTGAGTCCGGGGTGTCGGAGGCAACAATCTCATCGACGGACAGCATCCGTCCTGCAGAGAGTGTGCGTGAAAAATGCTAGGGAGGACAGATGAAAATAGCAATCGCAGTACTGGTCCTTACGGTTTCTTCAACCGCCCAGATGACGAATGCCACCCTGCTAGCGTTGGATCGTGCGTTCGCTAAGGTAACCACAACCGAGCATTTTGATGGCTGGATGAAGTACATGATGGACCATACCGTAATTTTTGGACCACAGGGCTACAGTCAGATCGTCAGTGGCAAAGAGCAAATCCGCAGCTTTTATCAGGAATTGTTTTCGATGCCGGATTTTAAGATGAATTGGACACCGATGAGCGCACAAGTTCTGCCCTCGGGTGCAACTGGCTATACAAGGGGAACATTCCACTGGATCATGCCAAACAGCAAGTGCAAGTGCGTAAACGACTGGCACGGCACCTATTTGGCTGTGTGGGAGGAAGAAAACCCAGTCGGGAAGTGGAAGCTGAAAGCTTTATTTCCATCTGTAGACGCCAACTCAGTGAGTTGCGGTTGCGGGTCGTGACCATCACAAACTGAGGACATCAGGTCGATGTCACAAGCTTGTGCCGTCTGTTCGCTGGGGCTGGGGGATTTGAGCGTTATCGGGATTTTGCGACAGTTATAGCAGAGAAGACTTTCAGGAAGCTGGCTCAAGAACAAGTGCAAAGGTATCTATGTCTTTATCAATAAGCATTTCAATCGTGGGCTGTTTGTTGTGCAATCGGTAGCCCCGGACAGATGGGAAAATCTGGTATTTGCCCGTTGGAAGGCCCTCGAAAACAAAAGTACCGTCTGGGCCAATCAGAACCGTCTGGCTATCCCACACGCGATCAGCTCCGATGGTAACCCTCATTCCATCGGAGATTCCTGCACCATCACTCAACGTAACCCTTCCCCGCAGTTGGCGGCCGTGAACGATCTCAAGATCGTCGACGTTTAACAGTTCGCCGTCGCGCACCGTCGACGCTTTTACGGGATTAGTTGCGCCGAGCGAGGCAATCGACTCCATCTTGGCGTAAACGTACCATGCGACCGGCACGGGCACGTTCGGGATAAGGAAAGAGCCATCTCTCTGAGTACCGATGCGGATCTCGGGATAGGGATTTCCGAAAATCTTGAGATGGTCACGAAATCCCCCTCTCTCTTGCGCAATCAAACCAATCTCAGCCCCGGCCACAGGTTTACCCTGATTCAATAGGCGGCCGCGAATCGCTGTGCCATCGAAGATGGTGATGGTCTGGCGTTTGGCTCCAGTGGGGAGGGCGGCGAACTTTGTTGCCATACCGCGTGCCCTCGACCTGAAGCATCATGCCACTAGCTTCCTGGCTGTATGCCAAGTCGAACCGCTCTTCGCCTGATTCACCTTGAGCTTGAGGCGGTGCGTGATGAAGTGCGTGACGCTCTCCATCACTCGCTGTCCCGCTCGTTCGCTGCCCACGTAAATGTTGCGGTGAGTAGCCCCGGGGAATCTCACCCCGAGGCTCTCGCAGAACTGTACGTGAGCCTCTCGACTCATACAGCTCCCATCACGGAGCCACGCCGCACTCCCATCTGCCAATCAACGCCGGAGCGCGCCGCGAGATGCGGTCGATCCAGTGCGTTGCCCGGCGAAGATGGCCGCGCAGCTTCTTGTATTTTCGCTTGGCCCAGAAGGCAAGATCTCGATCCAGGGCGCGCATCGCGGGATAGAGGGCCGAGCGATAGTATCGCCCGTAATATTGGAGCCACCCAGATGGTCACAGACATCGCGACCTACCTGCGGGGATGGCTGGGATACTTCGGCGATTGTCAAACCCCTTCGGTGTTGCGCAGCCTTGAATCGTGGCTACGCCGCCGACTTCGGTCGGTGGTATGGAAGCAATGGAAGCAGGGACGAACGCGATTTCGCGAACTCCGCAAACGGGGTGTGAGCAAGGATCTGGCGGCGCCAACCGCCGGCAGTGCGCACGGCCCGTGGCGCATCGCGAACTCGCCGGCTCTGAGCCTTGCGCTCCCCAATGCCTACTTCGACGCTCTTGGACTCCCGGCCATGGTCCTACGGTGCTAGCTTAATCCGCCGAACCGCCGGATGCGGACCCGCATGTCCGGTGGTGTGGCAGGGGAGGAGAGTGACTCTCCCCCTATGCCGATTTGAAGAGCAAGATAACTCTACTTATCTCGGCCTGGTGCTGTTATGGGCCCGAGAGCGAATGACCATCGCACCCAAGCACGTGATGCTTGCTCCGAGCAAGTAGGTGATAGCAGAGCCACCCTCCGGCATCTGCCGGGCTTTGACAGCCTTCTCACGGTAGTTAGTGTGTGGCTGAGCACCGAAAGAGAAGGGCACCAGACACAGTAGAAGTGCAGCCCCAAGCCACCATTTTCGATTAATGGTATTCATGAATTCCGCTCCAATCCCACTCTGTCCAATGCAAATCGTCATACAACCGCCCAAAGAGTGAGGTACAACACGGTTCAATCTCCTTTAATTTACGAGGGTAGCCGACCGGGTGTCTGTTCAAAATTGTACAGTCTGGAACGCGGAGAATTGTGGACGCGACCGTCCGCGCGAGAGCTGTCGCACACAGCGATTTCACAAGTTGAGATTAGGTCGGTCCCCTGCCACCGCTGCGTCCAAAGGCCTCCCTACCGCATCAAAAGCACGACACACCAGCGAGGCACCATGTCCATTCGACCCATCAAGCGGCTTATCAAATCCAAGCCCACCCTCGAAGGCGCCGGAGTCCATCTCCGCCGCGCTTTCGGCTTCGGCAACACCAACGACTTCGATCCCTTCCTCCTTCTCGACGACTTCCGCAACGACGTCCCCGAGGACTATCTCGCCGGTTTCCCCTGGCACCCGCATCGCGGCATCGAAACTATCACCTACGTGCTCGCCGGCACGGTCGAGCACGGCGACAGCATGGGCAACCACGGCGCCATCGCCGCCGGCGACGTGCAGTGGATGACCGCCGGCAGCGGCATTATCCACCAGGAAATGCCCAAAGGAGATCCGGCTGGTCGCATGCACGGCTTCCAACTGTGGGCGAATCTCCCGTCATCTCTGAAGATGACCGCTCCACGCTACCAGGAAGTGAAGACCGCCGACATCCCCGAGGTGACCGACGACGACGGCACGCACGTCCGCATCGTCTGCGGAAAGTTTTGGGGCAAGTCCGGCCCGGTCGACGGCATCGCTGCCGACCCGATCTACCTCGACGTGTCGGTGCGTCCCGGCGAGAAGAAGACTCTTCCCGTCGAAACCACGCGCCATGCCTTCGCCTACGTCTTCGCCGGAGGCGGAAAATTCTGCAACGCTTCCGCCCCGCTCGCCGTCCCCACCGAAAGCGTCCGCTGGGCCGACACGCACCCGCCCACCGAAGCCGACAACCGTTCGCTAGTCCTGTTCGATCGCGGCGACGAAGTCTGTGTACAGGCTGGCGAAGATGGCATTCGCTTCCTCCTCGTCTCCGGCAAGCCGCTAGAAGAGCCGGTCGCGTGGTATGGTCCTATCGTGATGAACACGCAGGAGCAGTTGCAGCAAGCTTTCCGCGAACTCGAGCAGGGAAACTTTCTGAAGAAGTAAGAAAAGATGTGGATGCCGCCCTTCGCTGTGGGCGGCTGTGCAGTTTAGAATCGCCAGACTGCAGCCCCGTAGGGGCGACGTACGTTAGCCCAGGACTAAGTTCTGGGTAAGGCAATCAAATGGGGAACAAGTCCCGTAGGGACGGCACGACCTCGGTGCCGTCTGATACTTATTTGCCCGCACGCGGAATCCGAACTCAATGCCCGAACTCCCCGAAGTCGAAACCATCGCCCGCGGCCTCGCCAAGCGCGTCACCGGAGACGTCGTCGAATCCGTCTGGCTCGGCCAAAAGAAAGAGCCCCTGAAATCCCCAGCGTCTGAAATTGCGGCCACGCTTGAACACAGCCGTATCGCCGCCGTCCGCCGCATCGGCAAACACATCGTCTTCGACTTGGAGAGAAGTGACAATGTGGGCCGGGCGCTCCTGTCCGGCAAAGCCGGGAAACTAAGGCCGCGGCGTACAGATCTAAACGGAGCCCGCCCGAGCCGTCATCGAAGCCGCAATCAGCCCAATGGATCGTTCACCTCGGCATGACGGGCCGCATGCAAGTCTGCGAGCCGCAAACGGAAGTCGCGAAGCACACCCACGCCATCCTGAGGCTGTCCTCCGGCAGGGAACTGCGCTTCGTCGATCCCCGCCGCTTCGGCCGCCTCAGCGTCGCGCACGCCGGAGGCTTCGATGCCGGCGGCATCGAGCCGCTGGAAGTCGATCTCGACCGCTTTGTCACCCTCTTTCGCGGCCGCAAGACTCCCATCAAAAGCGCTCTGCTCAACCAAAAACTTCTGCGCGGCGTCGGCAACATTTATGCCGATGAATCTTTGTTCCGCGCCGGCCTTCGCCCGCGCCGCCGCGCCGCGACCATCACCCGAGAACAATTAGCCAAGTTGCACACCTCAGTGAAAGAAGTTCTCAAAGAAGCGATCGCCCTGGGCGGCTCTTCCATCTCCGACTACGTCGACGCCAACGGCGACGAAGGATTCTTCCAACTCCAGCACCGAGTCTACGGCCGCGAAGGCGAGCCCTGTCTGGTCTGCAAGACGCCCATCAGGCGGATCGTCATCGCCGGCCGCAGCAGCCACTACTGCCCCAAGTGCCAGAAGTGACTGCGATGATTGCTCCGGAAAAACGGCGTAGCTCAGCATCAGCAACCTATCATCAATAACTCATGTTCTGGTACTCTTCTGCCTATGCCTGATTTCTCCATCGGAGTCGATCTCGGCGGCACCAACCTGCGCATCGCGGCCGTCACTACCGACGGCCAGCTTCTTGAGAAGGTCACCCTCGGCACCAAGCTCTCCCCGGGCCCCGATCACGTCATCACGGAAATGTGCGACGCCATTCTCCGCCTCACCAGTCAATATCGTAGCGGTGGCGCGTTCCTCGGCGCCGGCATCGGCATTCCCGGCATCATCGACCTGGAAACTGGAATGGTCCGCAAGTCCGCAAATCTTCCTGGCTGGGCTGATTATCCAGTGCGCCACGAGATCGAACGCCGCCTGGGTGCTCGCATCCTGCTCGAGAACGACGCCAACGTCCACGCCCTCGGCGAAAAATGGCTGGGCGCGGCCCGGGGCGTCGACGACATGGCGATGATCACTCTCGGCACCGGCATCGGCGGCGTGCATCGTCCTCAGCGGAAAAATATTCCACGGCATGAATGGCATGGCCGGCGAGTTTGGGCACGTCACCATCGAGCCCGACGGTGTTCCCTTGCGGCTGCGGCAATCACGGCTGCGCCGAGCGATACGCCTCCGCCACCGCAGTGGTGCGCATGGCTCGCGAGGCCATCGCTGCCGGCGAGGCGCCCGGAACTGGCCAAGGCCGCCAACTCCGACCCGGAGTTCAGCGCAAAGTCCATTTACAACCTCGCCATTCAGGGCGACGAAGACTGCCCGGCGCATCTTCCGCCGTTTTGGTCAGTGCCTTTGGGATTCCTGCTCGCGGGCATCATCAACATGCTCAACCTCGATATGTACGTGATTGGCGGCGGCGTTGCCAGCGCATGGGACGCATTCGCCCCCACATGTTTGCCGAGTTGCGGACGCTCGCTCGTCTACGCCGCGACTGCCCCGGAAGATCCTCTCGGAAGAGGGGAAGCTGCTTCCGCGCAGAGTGCCCGCCTCAGCGCGCGAAAGAACGATCATCACCCGCGCTCTGCTGGGCAGCGACGCGGGCCTTTACGGCGCCGCCAGGATTCCCGCGTCTTAGCTGCCTCGATTCGCGAGAGCTCGATTCTGAAAGTGCGCGCATTTCTCAGCGACGAACAGACTCGAGTGCTTACGGCTTAGTGCGCGAAGCGCTGTCAGAGCGCTTCACGCGAAAGCTCGAATCACTGTGGAGCTTTAGCGCCTGTCGTCGTCGTTGACGTTTCGACGAACTTTTACCGTCGCCTTACGACGTGAGCGCTCTAACAATTGCCGCCCCGCGCATCCTCCCAGCAGAAAACCCGATTCTGCTCCGGCGTCCCGATGCTAACGCGCACGCAACTCGCCGCGCCCCACGCGCCCAACGGACGCACGCTGATTCCCCCGCCCGCAATCGCCCGGCGAACCCCGAGGCGTCCTCGCCCACATCGCAATAGAGAAAGTTCGCTGCAAGTCGGCACCACTCGATATCCCAACTCCGACAACTCATCCACGAGAATCTGGGCCTGTGCCCGCATTGTTCGAGACCGTCTTCCAATGTGCTCTGATCGTCGACCGCCGCCAGCGCCGCAGCCTGCGCCACCGACGAGACAGAAAACGTATCTGCCATGCGCGCGCAATACGCCAGCAGTTCCGCCGGGCCCAAGCCCGTACCCGATGCGCAGCCCTGCCAATCCATGAGCCTTGGAAAATGTGCGCAGCACCACTGCGCCGCCCCCCGTCGCACGTAGTCCAGCGACTTCGGAATATTCAACCTTGCGCATCGCCGCGAATTGCGACGCGAACTCGTAATAGGCTTCGTCCAGAGCCACCACGACATGCTCCCGGAACCTTCGCCAGGAACTCATCGACTGCTCCGGCCTCGAGCATCGTTCCCGTTGGATTGTTCGGATTCGCCAGAAAAACAAGCCGCGTGTTTTCGTTGATCGCCGCCAGAATCGCCGCGAGATCGAATTCATCTCCGCGCAGCGGAGCCTCGATCAACCGCGCCCCCACCGCCTGCACGGCCATCGAGTAGACAATGAACGAGCGCTCGCTGGTCACCGCGTTCAGCCCCGGCGCCAGCATCGTCTGGCACAGCAGGCTCAGCATCCCGGTCGAGCCCGCCGTCACCAGAACTTGCTCTGCCGGCACCGCATGGTGTGCGGCCAGTTTGCGGCGCAATGCGCTGCAGTCATCGTCAGGATATCAGTGCGCCCAGGTAAGTTCCGCCCGCATCGCCTCAATCGCTCGCGGCGAAGGCCCAAACGGATTCTCATTCGAGTCGAGTCTGATCAGTCGCGGTGGCGTTCCCGCTCGCGTAGCCGCTTCGGAGGAGTCAGGCGAGTAACTGCCAATTTCGCGCGCCGGTTTCGAAACCAGATCAGAAAATCGGCTCATAGTCGACGCATTCTACGAAGCGGATCGTTTATTTCGAACCCGCGGAACTCCCACTAGCCGACTTCAACCGCTCCACTTCCCGCAGCGTGAGCGATCGGAACTTGCCGGGAGGAACGTCAAGTGCAAGCGGCCCGTAACGAACCCGCTTGATTTTTTCCACGTGATGCCCAACCGCCTCAAACATCCTCCGGATCTGTCGATTGCGACCTTCGATCAGCGTGATCTCATACCACGGATTCGCCCCTTCTTTCACGATGCGCACCCCCGCCGGCCCCGTCTCGCACCCGCTTGCCGTCATCGGTCGCAATCGAAACACCCGCGCGCAGTTTGGCAATCGCCTCTTCCTTCGGCGTCCCCGCAACTTTCACCACATACGTTTTGGCCACATGCGACGCCGCCTTCATCAACTGATGCGCCAGCGGCCCATCATTGGTCAGCAGCAAGAGCCCTTCGCTGGCATAGTCCAACCGCCCCACCGGATACACCCGCCCCTTCACGCCGCGAATCAAGTCCATCACCGTCGGCCGCTTTTCCGGATCGCTCATCGTCGTCACATACCCCTTCGGCTTGTTCAGCAAAAGGTAGACGTGCCTCTGCGCCCCCTGCAGAAGCTTGCCGTTGACGCGCACATGATCGCTCTCCGGATCGGCCTTGCTCCCCAGTTCGGTGACGACTTGCCCGTTCACCTGCACGTGACCAGCCGAGATAAGTTCCTCAGCTTTGCGCCGTGAAGCAACTCCAGCAGCAGCGATAATTTTTTGCAGACGTTCGAGAGCCATGATGAATTGAACTTCGTGGTAAAGGAGATAGCCTCGGAAGGCCAAAAACAATTTAGCCCAGCGCTTCAGTGGCCGGGTAAGGGGGTTGAAAATCCGGGTGCCCCATTTCTCGCGCGTTGTTTGCGCGAGAAGTGGGGATTTTCGCGATTAGCCCGCCTTCTCAGCTTCCGGTACTTCGCCGACCGGCTCCGCCTCGGAAGCCTCACTCTCCGCCGACTCCACAACCGCGGTCTCCGAGGGCACGCCCTCCGCCGGAATCAACTCCGACTGGAACGATTCCGCCACCAGCTTTTCGAACTCCTCCATACTCGGCAGCTCGTTCACGTCTTTCAGCCCGAACCGCATCAGGAATTCCTTGGTCGTCTTGTAAAGAATCGGCCGCCCGATGACCTGCTTGCGTCCCCCAGTCGTGATCAGCTTGCGATCCAGCAACGTCCCGATCACGCCCCCGGAATCGACGCCACGAATCTCGTTGATCTCTGGCACCGTGACCGGCTGCTTATACGCGATCACAGCCAGCGTCTCCAGCGCCGGTAGCGACAACCGGATCGGCGGCTTCAGACTCTTCGCAAACGCGCGCACCACTTCGTGCTGCTCCGGCTTGGTCGACATCCGATACCCGCCCGCGACCTGCCGAATCTCAATTCCATGATCCGGTCCACCATATTCGCCCACCAGTTCTTCCACGCCCGACCGCACGCGCGACTTGATATCGGCGTCATCCGCAGCGCCTTCCGCGACGACCGCCTCCTTGACGAGCGCGATCATCTGCTCCAGCGTAATCGGCGTCTCCGCCGCGTAAATGATTGCTTCGAGTTGAGCCTTGAGGGACATAAGTTTCAAGGTTTCAAGGTTGCAGAGTTTCAAGGTCCTTGAAACTTTTGCAACCTTGAAACCTTCGTTTCTACCTCCAGTCGTCTCTAACCGCCGACTGTTCCTTCATGATCTCGTCAAAGTGCGTGTGCTTGCGCACCGCGATCTCTCCAAACAACCGCTCCTGTCGCACTTGGATCGCCTGCAGCCGCACCAGTTCAAGCAACGCCAGGAACATGCACACCAGCGCCTGCCGGGAAGGTATCCGCATCAACAGCTGCTTCAGTCGGATCGGCCGTTCTTCCAGCGACAGCCGACGCCGCAGATAATCAATCATCTGTCCCACTGTAACCGTCTCTTCATCTACATTGAGCACGGGACGCGTGCGCACCCGCTCCAATACCTGCTGAAACGTCTTCACCAGGTCGATCACGTCGGCGGCGATCTCGGGCTCGGTGCCCTCCGCCTCCATGAACTCCTTCAGCGAAGGATTCGACATCACCGCATCTTCAATCTGCTGCTTCTGCAAAAGCATCTGCGCCGCCGACTTGAACTTTTCATGCTCCAGCAGCCGGTTGACCAGCTCGTTTCGCGGATCCTCCTGCTCCTCCGCCGGCGCGTCCGGATCGCGGGGCAGCAGCATCTTCGACTTGATGTGAATCAGCACCGCCGCCATGTAAATGAAATCCGCCGCGACATTGACATCCAGCTCGCGCATCTTCTCCACGTACGCCAGATACTGCGCCGTGATCTTCGCGATCGGAATGTCGTAGATATTAATGTCCTGCTTGCGAATCAGATCCAGCAGCAGGTCCAGCGGCCCTTCGTAAACGTCGGTCACGGCGACCGCAAACGGAGAGTCGCTCTCTTCTTTCTTGCTCGCGAACTTCGTCATCGGGCGGGTGCTCGAATCCGAGCCCGACACCACCGCGGACGACACCGAGTCTGATGTCTCGCCGGAAGAGATTCTTGTGTCTTCAGTCATAACCGATTATTCATCACTTACTGACTTTGTCATTCGGAGCGAAGCGACTCTGCCGCCGCTGTCCGCTCCGGGCGCACATTTCTTGCGCGTTCTGGGCGCGAGAAGTGCGGGACCACTACTCCCTCGCCTCATACTCCACCGACATCCCCATCGCCGCCCGCACATCCTTCATCGTCTCTGCTGCCGCCGCACTCGCCCGCCGGCTGCCGTCCTCCAGAATATCCCAAGCCAGCCGCGGATTCTCCTCGAATTTCTTGCGTCGCTCCTGCATCGGGTTGAGCAGTTCGACAACCGCGTCGGCGGCCCAGCCTTTGCACTCAATGCACCCGATGCCCGCCGACCGGCAGCCTTCATTCACCTTGGCCATCGTTTCTTTACTGCTGAAGATCTTATGCAGATCCCCCACCGGGCACACATCCGGATTCCCCGGATCCGACCGTCGCACCCGCGCCGGGTCGGTCACCATCGTCTTCAGCTTCTGCCGCACGACCGGTTCCGGATCCGTCAGCAGGATCGTATTCCCGTACGACTTCGACATCTTCCGCCCGTCCGTCCCCGGCAATTTCGCCGCGGGCGTGAGCAGCGACTGTGGCTCCGGGAAAACTTCCTTCGGCGTGCCGTAGAACGAGTTAAACCGCCGCGCAATCTCCCGCGTCAGTTCCACATGCGCAACTTGATCTTCCCCCACCGGAACGCAGTCTGCCTTGTAAACTAGAATGTCCGCCGCCTGCAAGACTGGGTAGCCCAGGAACCCATACGTGCCGAGGTCTTTATCTTTGATATTGTCGCGCTGTTCCTTGTAAGTGGGCACGCGCTCCAGCCAGCCCAGCGGAGTGATCATCGAAAACAACAGGTGCAACTCCGCGTGCGCCGGAACGTGCGACTGAATGAAGATCACCGATTTTTTCGGATCGAGCCCCGCCGCCAGCCAGTCGAGCGCGACTTCCAGCGAATTCTCTTTCACCCGCGAAGTGTCGGCATAATCGGTCGTGAGCGCGTGCCAATCCGCCACTTCGAAAAAACATTCATATTCATCCTGCATGCGGACCCAGTTCTGCAGGGCGCCCACATAGTTTCCCAGATGCAGCTTTCCGGTCGAGCGCATGCCGCTGAGCACGCGCTTGCGAGTTTTCGTCGATGTCATCTTGCTCGTAACCAGCTGGAACGATTGCCTGCAACACAAGGTAGATCACCCGACCCCAGCCGGATCAGCACAGGTTGCAGTGTCATGCAGAACTGATTTCGATAGTAACACGCGCAAATGCGGGGGACAGCCGCCCAAGCCTGCCCTGAGCGAAGTCGAAGGGGCTGTCCGCCGGGCGCAGCCCGGCTTCTGCAGCGCACCAAATGCACTATAATTCGCGCCACAAGACCAACGCCCCGTGACCACCCTCGCTCGCCAACTCCGTGCCACCGACTACTTCACGCTGGGCTGGGGAACCATGGTCGGCGTGGGTTGGCTGGTCATCATGGACGACTGGCTGCTACGCGGCGGCGCGCTCGGTGCCCTGCTCGGCTTCGTCATCGGCGGCGCCCTGCTGCTCCCCATCGGATGGGTCTACGGCAAACTCGTCGTCGCAATGCCCGACGCCGCCGGCGAAATCGCCTACACCTCCGCCGTCTTCTCGCGCCCCATCAGCTTCGCTACCGGCTGGATGATGACCCTCGCCTACTTCATCGTCTGCCCCTGGGAGGCCGTAGCCGTCGGCCGCATCGCCGGCTACATCCTGCCCCAAATCGACTCGGTCGAACTCTACCGCATCGCCGGACGCCCCGTGTATCTCCCGCACCTCGTGATCGGCCTCGGCCTGACCGCACTGCTCACAGTCCTTAACTATCGCGGCATCCGCCTCAGCGCCACTTTTCAAAACTGGACCAGCTTCGGCACCCTCGCCCTCTTCGTCCTCTTCGTAGCATTAGGCGTGAGCCGCGGCTCCCCAGAAAATTTTCCTCCCCTCTTTACCCACTCTCCGCTGATCTCGATTTTCCTCGTCATTCAGATCGTCCCGTACTTTATGACCGGTTTCGAATCGGTCGGCAAAGCCGCGGAAGAAGCCAGCCCCGACTTCCGCGACCGCGGCTTCTTTCGCGCCATCTGGATGGCCATCTTCGTCGGCATCCTTTTCTACGCCACCATCGTCGCCGCCGTCGGGCTCGTCGCTCCCTGGCGCCAACTGACCGGCGAGAAATTCATGACCGCGGTTGCGTTTCAACACGCAGTCGGCTCGCGCTGGATCGTCAACATCATCCTCGCTGCCGCGCTCTTGTCGCTATTCAAATGTTTCAATGGAAATTTCGTCGCTGCCACCCGCCTGGTCTTCGCTCTCGGACGTCGCGACATGATCGCCCCGCGCGCCGGAACCGTCCATGCCCAGCACCAAACGCCGTCGTTCTCCGTCCTCTGCGTCGGCCTAGCCACAGCAGCCTGCATGCTGATGGGCGACGCGATCCTGGTCCCGGTCACCGAGGTCGGCTCCGTAGCATGCGCCATCGGATGGTCGGCCACCTGCGCCGCCTGCCTGGCGTTGCCGCGTGCCCGCCCAAGCATGATGACGCTGTCGCTCGTCGAGCGCGCCGTCGCCTGGTTCGGACTAGGCGTAGGAATCGCGATGGCCCTGATGAAAGTGGTACCCGCAGTCCCCGGCCACTTCACGGTGTACGAATGGCTCGCATTAGGAATCTGGATCGCGCTCGGCGCGACGACCTATCGCAGAGCAACTGTTGCTCGTGGAGGCGAAATCTGTGAAACCTAAATTGAACCTAAATCACGACTCAACCTCTCCTCCTGTCATCCTGAGAGTTTGTGACTTTTTTGGTGCGTTTTATAGGCGCGCAAAGTTATAAGTGAGCATGAGCCATGATACCGAAAACCTAGAGCGAGCAGAGGCCCAAGGGGCGGTGCGGTTACGAGTGCCGGAGCGGCGGCAGATGGCGATGGTGGTGCAGTGTCCGGACGATTGGGTGGCGGCCCAGCATCCGGTGCGGATGGTGATGGCGCTGGTCGAGACGCTGGATCTGTCGCGTTTTTCCGAACCCATCAAGGCGCGGGAGGGAGTGGCGGGTCGGGACGCGACCGATCCGCGGTTGCTGGTGGGGTTGTGGTTGTACGCGTGTATTCGCGGGATCGGATCGGCGCGGGAGTTGGCGCGGCGGTGTGAGGAGAGCGCGGCCTTCCGCTGGCTGTGCGGCGGGGTGACGGTGAATCACCGGTTGCTGTCGGATTTTCGCGGCGATCACGGGGCGGCTCTGGATGAGTTATTTACAGAGGTGATCGCGTCGTTGGTGGACAAGGAACTGGTGTCGGTCAGTCGAGTAAGTCAGGACGGGGTACGGGTGCGAGTGAGCGCGGGGGCGAGCAGTTTTCGGCGGGAAGAGCGCTTGCAGAAGTTGTTGGCAGAGTCGAAGCAGCACGTCGAGCAACTGCGGCGGCAACTGGAGAGTCCGGAATCTTCGGCGGCGCTATCGGCGCGTCAAAGGGGGGCGCGGCGGCGGGCGGCACAAGAGAAGCAGCAACGGCTGGAACAGGCGATCGCGCAGTTGCCGGAGTTGAAACAGAAGCAGGGCGAAGCGGCGCGCCAGGCGGGCCGTGGAAAGCGCGGGCAAAAGATCCGCGACACGGAGCCGCGAGTGAGCACCAGCGATGCAGAAGCGCGGCGGATGAAGATGCCCAACGGAGGCTTCAACCCGGCGTGCAACGTGCAGTTGGCGACCGACACGAAGAGCCGCGCCATTGTGGGCGTGGAGGTGAGCTACGAAGGGTCGGACTCGTCGGGCTTGAGCCAGCCGATGCGCGCGCAGGTGGAACAGCGCAGCGGCGGCAAGGTGGAGCAGCACCTGCTCGATGGCGGCTACCTGCGTATCGCCGATATCGAGCAAGCGCACGAGCAGGGCGTGGAATTGTTGGTGCCGCCGAAACCGGCAAGACAGCCGCATCGGCAGGGCCGCGAACTGGAGCCGAAGCCGCGCGACAGCGAGGCGGTGTTGGCGTGGAAGCGGCGCATGGCGAGCGCGGAAGGCCAAGAAATTTACCGGCAACGGGCAGCGACCAGCGAAACCATCAACGGCGATCTGCGCTGTTATCGCGGGTTAACGCAGCTCACCGTACGCGGTTTGGCTAAGGCCAAGTGCGTAGCGCTGTGGTGCGCGCTGGCCTACAACGTGATGCACTTCGGCAAGGCGCTGCTGGCATGAGCGCGGCGAGGAATCGAACCGAGGTGCTGGCGACCAAGCCTGGGTAGAACAACAACGGCACTTCCTGGGCATCCGCGACTGAGGGTTGAGTACGACTCAACCGCTTTGCAACCAAGAACCTGATGGCTGGACACGAAATCTTAATTTAGTCACAGCCTCTGAGCGCAGCGAAGGACCCCTTACATGCCCGAGGGACCTGCGGCACCAAAAGGAGTTTCTACAAAGGCTCAGTCCGACTCGGCCCTACCCGCCACGTTCGCTCTTGTCTCTTGTTCGTACTCCTACTGTCCGCTGGGCCTAGTCTGTCCGCTCAGGCTCAATCCTCCTCCTTCGACCTGGTCATCACCAACGGCCGCATTATCGACGGCACCGGTTCTCCCTGGTACTCCGCCGACCTCGGCATCCGCGTTGGCAAGATAGCAGCCATCGGCAATCTCGCCGCACTCCCCCGCCAGCGCACCATCGACGCAGCCGGTAAGGTCGTCGCCCCAGGCTTCATCGACATGCTCGGTCAATCGGAAATGACCATCCTGGTCGACCCGCGCCTGCCCTCCAAAATTTTCCAGGGCATCACCTCGGAGATCACCGGGGAAGGCTCGTCCATCGCTCCGCTCAACGACGCCATCATCCAGGCCGACCGCTCCGGCTACGACCACCTCAGGATCACCCCCGACTGGCGCACCTTCCGCCAGTATTTCGCGCGCCTAGAAAAGCAGGGCATGGGCATCAACCTGGCAAGCTATGTCGGCGCCACGCAAGTTCGCCGCATGGTCCTCGGCGACGACGACAAGCAACCCACCCCCAACCAACTCGGGCAGATGAAAGCGCTCGTCGGCGAATCCATGCAAGACGGCACTGTCGGAGTATCCACCTCTCTGCAGTACGCGCCCGCACCGTTTGCAAAAACCGACGAGTTGATTGCCCTCGCTACCGAGGCCGGCAAGTACGGCGGCATCTACGCCACGCACATGCGCAACGAGGGCGACACAGTGCTCGAGGCCCTCGATGAGGCCCTGCGCATCGGCCGCGAAGCCCGCGTTCCCGTCGAAATCTGGCACATCAAGGTTGCCGGCAAAAGCAACTGGGGACGCATGCCCGAAGTCGTCGCCAAGATCAATGCCGCCCGCGCTGCCGGCGCCGACGTCACCGCTGACACCTACGCCTACACTGCCTGGTACAACGACTTCTCCGCTTTCATCCCGCCCTGGGCGCACGACGGCGGCACGGCCAAACTCGTCGAACGCCTCAAAGATCCCGCCATCCGCGACCGAATCCGCAAAGATATGCTCAACCCATCCAAAGGCTGGCAGAACGAATGGCAGGAAATCCCCGGCCCCGACGACGTGATGATCGGCGCCGTGCAGAATCCCAAACTGCTGCCCCTCGAAGGCAAGCGCCTGTCCGAAATCGCCAAGCTCTGGAACAAAGATCCCATGGACGCCCTCCTCGATTTTCTAATCGAGGATCCCTACACCGGTGTCGCGGTCTTCGGCATGTCTCAACCGGACGTGACCCTTGCGCTCCAGCAGCCATGGGTTTCCATCGACAACGATTCCGAAGGCACATCCCCCGAAGGACTTCTCGGCCAGGCGCATCCTCACCCCCGCGCCTACGGAACCTTCCCCCGAATCCTGAGCAAGTACGTCCGTGAAGAAAAAGTCCTCACTCTGGAAGACGCCATCCGCAAGTTCTCCGCGCTGCCCGCGCAACGCATGCGTCTGGCTGATCGTGGCGTCCTGAAGCCGGGGACGTGGGCCGACGTCGTGATCTTCGATCCCGCCATAGTGCGCGATCGCGCCACCTTCGACAATCCCAATCAGCTTTCAGAAGGAATGGAATACGTGCTGGTGAATGGTGTCCCCGTGATCGATCAGGGAAAGATGACCGGTGCTCTGCCCGGCAAAGTCCTGCGCGGAGCCGGATACGTGCCCTAACGGTTTGAAAGGGCGCACCTCAAAGGTGTACCGCAACACGTTTTTCCAAGGCGATGTCATCCTGAGCGTAGCCGCCTTTCAGGCGGAGCGAAGGATCTCACGCTGACTAACACAAACTGAGTGTGGACCGGTAGACCTGCCCTACTTCGCCGCCTCCGCCTTCAGTCGCGCCTGCTCCGCCCCCGGCAAGGGCGCCACCCGCGGTTCCGCCAGTGTGCCTGTAATGGTGTACCCTGCTGCCGTGCCCAGGGGGAGCCGCGCCAGTTTCAAATCGAGGTCCCGCTTCAACGAAGCCGTGCCGCTCAACTGAAATCTCCCACTCGCGGAATCCAACTCCGCACTTTTTACCTCAATCTTGCCCCCATCCAGTTGCGCTTGACCCGACAGGCGTGCAATCTGAAGCGCTCCTTCATCTTCCACGAGCGAAATGTGCGGAAGCGTTCCGTTGCGAAGGTCAAACTGCAGCGTGCCTCCGGCCGACGGCCAGAATCCTCCCGTGCACGAGCCGGAAACTTCGTAGTTCCCATTCGCCGTGCCCGAGATCCACGGTTCTTGCGCGGTGTCTGCGAGACGCGCCAACAAGATTCCCGTCACACTCCCACCGCCTTTGCAGACCCCAGGCTTCGCAGTGAAGTCCGCCTGCCACGCTCCGCGATGGCTCCCTCCGAGAACGTCAGCATTCAACTCGGAAACGTGCAACTTCCCACGATCAAGACTCACGTTCGCCGAAACATGCGTCGCCCCTAGGCCATGCACTTGAAAACGCTCCACCGTCAGGCGCCCTGCCGCCCGCAGACTGCCCAGCCATGATGGCCTAGCCTGCGGGTTCGATTCCAGCACGCGGTACCACGGCCGCTCCTTCGGACGCGGGCTTGCCCACTCACTCAGCTCACCCAGCGCAATCCGGTCTGCACCAAGATTGAAGTGAACCTCGCAGGCCCCCGGAGTTCCACATCCGCGTGGCATTTCGAGCGAACCATTCCAAGACGTATTCGCCGCGTGTGCACTCAGCTTTTCCACTCGGACCCGGTCGTTCGCAAGGTGCACGTCAGCCGCGGTAATTTCGACCGGCTGGCCCGTGCCACGAACCGTGGCCCGCACATTCCGTAGCTTGGCCGTACCCGTAACTTGCGGTCCCAGAAAATCGGAGTGCGTGCCATTGCTCCAGTTCGGCCAGGTGCCGGCAATTTGTAGATCGACGAGCGCAACGCCGTCCGCCGTCGCGTTCAGTGCCGGAAGCCCCAAGATCCGTGAAACGCGTAGCGCTTTGGCAACCTCAGCTTCCCCCGCGAGCGCAAAACCGTAACCAGCTCGGTTGATCCAACCCAGAGCCGTGGGAGCAGAAGCCCCGCGCCCAATCGCAATCGGGAACGGTCCAAACTCAACTCGCGGTCCCTCGGGAAGCCTCAGCACCAGGGCATTCTTGTGGACTATCCTTCCCACTTCATGGGTGTTTCCATTCCCGAAAACGAAGGGAATCACCTCCGCCCCGATCTCTGCGTTGTCCGCCGCTGAAGCGAGACTTACGTCAGCGATCTCTCCCCGACCTACCAGCCGTAATTTTGTGGCTGGGCCCTCATCAATCCTGATGCTTCCGCGCACCGCCCCGCCAGCGATCAGATCCTCCGGCAGATTCTTCTTGGCACGCCGCGCCAAGGCCGCCGCCGCACTCACCGGAACGTCCTCGGCGGCTAGCACCAGCCCGTAGCGATGGCTCCCGGGAAGGCCCAAATCTCCCTTCAACGTTATTCGTCCGCTACCTACGGGCGCGTTGCACAGAACCTCGTGCAGGGCGTGATCCAGCGAACTATATTGCCCGTCGCAGTGAACGGCCATGCGCAAAGCATCGCCGCTGGTAATGTCGTAGCGGCGAAAATCTTCGATCGACGCGCCGCTGCTGATCGTGAGCTTCGCCGGAGTTCCCGCCAGCGTCGCTTCCAACTGTACTTCTCCGCGCCACCCTTGGTCATTTCCGCTGAAGAGTTTTGTGAGCTGGCCGAGTTGCGGCCGGTCCCATTCCAGGCTGAACTGGAGCGGTGTTTCGCGAAGCGTCGCGGCGCGCTGCCACGTCCCGCTCACCCGCAGTACGCCCGTGTCGTTCAAGTTCAAATCGCTGCGCATCGGCTGGGCTTTCAAGCGGACGCCCCATGTGTTCTCCGAATCCTGCCACAGAGAAAAATCCGCGTTCGTGAGCGCGTAGGGTTTTTTCTCCGGTCCGTTCTTGAAATTGATCCGGGCCGAGGTGGCGACAATGTAAGGAAATCCCGGCCGCGGTTCCAATTTTGTCTTCGCGGTCGGCGCTAGGGGTATGTGTGCCGCGCGCTCCAGCAGTGCCTCCAGGTTCCAGCGGCCGTTGTCGCCGTGCACCAGGTTCAGGCTGGGCTCAGTCAGGTCCAGCCGGGCGATTTCAAGCCTGCCCCGCACCAGCGACGTCAGACGCAGAGCCGCCGTGACCTCGCTCGCCCGCAGCATGGGCTCGGCTCCGAATGCCGGGTCATCGTACACCACCACATTTTCCAGATCGAATCCCGGCCGCGGCAGCAGACGGAGGTGAACCGACCCAATCTCCACCGTTCGCCCGACCCCCGAACTGATGGAATTGGCAATCCGTGATTTCAACCGGGACGCGCCCGGACGCAGCAGAAACAACAGCAACAGAATGACCGCCGCGGCGATCCAGCTTCGCTTGTAGGAGAAAAACTTCACTACGCCCTCACCACGCTCTCGAGGGGTTTCATTTTACGACCTGCAACGTCCGCCGCCAGCGTGTCTCATCGAAGAAGTGCAGCACCACCTTGCCCAGGAATAGAAGCCGGTCACTCCACTCCGTCTTGCGATACTGATTCTCCGGCGTCTCAAACGACCAGTAAATGAACATGGGCCGCCCGATTACGTTCTCCTTCGGAATGAAGCCCCAGTATCGGCTATCCAGGCTCACGCCGCGGTGGTCTCCCATGGCAAAGTAATGCGCCGGTGGCACGACAATATCGTCCCCTTGAATGTAAGAATGCAGATCCACAATCCAATTGGGATAGACGCCGTATTCGTCCGAGGGCGGCACTGCCGGAAAATTGTTGCGGTATGGATCCGCCGTGTCCTTGTCATGCAACACATAAGGCTCGTCGAGCGCGACTCCATTGCGGTAGACCACCCCGTTCCGCAAGTGGATGCGGTCCCCGGGCACCCCAATAATACGTTTCACCACGTACAGCCCTGGTTCCGCCGGAGACAGGAACACGACAATATCCCGGAAGTGCACATCGCGATAGGGCAGCAGCGGCCCCACCCACGAACTCTTGGGCGCAAACTGGATGCGGTTTACGAACACGTGGTCGCCGATTTCCAGCGTATGCTCCATCGAGCTGGAAGGAATCTCAAACGCCTGCACCACAAACGTGATGATGAACAGCCCGGTCACCAGCACCGCCGCCAGCGAAGCCAGAAACTCCACCGTCGTCTCTTTCGGCTTCTCTTCTTCCGACTTCGTTTTCGCGGCCTTCTCTTCGACGCTATTCTCTATCTTCGCCACTGTCCTATTTCCTGGTTCCTTCGAATCCGGCACGCTCTCTTCTTACTACCGAACATTGTCGCCGATTAGTACTGAACACTTTCGCCGACTTGCCTTGGGAAGGGCACGGCTTTAGCCGTTCCGATAAAGCCGCACAAAACGCAGGGCCTTTAGCCCCTGAGGGATCTCCCGAAACCTCTCCGAACCCTTCAGTGTACCAGCCGGAACGTCCGGTTCCAGCGCGTGATCTGAAAGATGTGCGTAATCGCGTACGCAACGTGATACAGCCGGCCGGCCAGCGAAAACGACGGACTGTGATCCCAGTCCCGCACCGACCAATAGATCACCAGCGGCCGCCCAATGATATTCTCCCGCGGCACGAAGCCCCAGTAACGGCTGTCCTGGCTGTCATCGCGGTTGTCCCCCATCACGAAGTAGTGCCCCTCCGGAATGATCAACTGGTCATCTTCCACCAGCTTTCGCATTTCCTGCCACCACTTGCCTTCCATATTCAAGGCGTGAACATCAAGCCGCGGGAAATTGTCGCGGAACATGCTGGCTGCGTCGCGCCCTGTCGGCTCCAGAAACCGCACGTAAGGCTCCTCGATCGCCGTGCCATTAATCCATACTTTTTTGTTGATCATCCGCAAACGGTCTCCCGGCACGCCGATCACCCGTTTCACGAAGTGCTGCGTCGGATCCACCGGATAATGAAAAACCACAATGTCGCCGCGCTTGATCGTCTGATACGGCATCACGCCCATACCACTTCCGCCATAACAAAGCTTATTCACAAGCAGGTAGTCCCCCACCAGCAGAGTGTTCTCCATCGATTCCGACGGAATCTGGAACGCTTGCACCACGAACGTGATCACGAATACTGCAATCACAATCGTGCCCATCAGCGACTGTAGCGATCCGATCAGGTCGGTTCCGAACGTTCTTACGATGGGACCTTTTGGCGACGTGACGGGGATATCCGGTGAAGCGATTGGCGGGGGCGGCTCGGCGATGGGATGATCGTGAGAATCCATGAACTTCTACTCTTCGGCCGGGTGGGCCCCCGCCTCGGCACGAGTTTCCGCCGCTTTTGACCTTGAAGCCAGAAACGTCAGCAGTTGCCGGGCCGCATCCTGTTCGGCCGTTTTCTTGGTCGAGCCCTGTGCCCGCCCCACAAACTCCGGATCTTTTCCGCCTTTCGGATTCAGACGGGCCTCGACGGTAAACGTTTTGCTGTGCTCCGGACCAACTTCCTCCACCAGTACATACGCTGGCTGCGGTAGTCCCAGGCTTTGCACCGCCTCCTGCAGCGCGGATTTGAAATCCGTCACCGGCAGCGTTCCGCCCTGCCGCTCCATCCCCTCCAATGCCGGATCCACAATATTGCGCAACACGAATTCGCGGGCCACCTCGATCCCGCCATCCAGATAGATCGCCGCCAGAATCGCCTCCAGCGCATCTACCAGCAAAGCGGTTTTGCTGCGCCCACCGCTTTTCTCTTCCCCCCGCCCCAGCCGCAGGTAGTGTCCCAGTTCCAGCCTCTGCGCCACCTGTATCAGATGCCTCTCGCTTACCAGGTGTGCCCGCAATTTCGAAAGCTCTCCTTCGCGGAACTGCGGAAACCGCTGGAACAGCTCTTCACTCGTCACCAGCGACAACACTGCGTCGCCCAGAAACTCCAGTTGTTCGTTGTCGCTGACCTTGTACTTGCCCTCCCCCGCATGCTGTGCTTCCTGCTCCCGCGCCTGCGAACTGTGCGTGACCGCCTGCTCAATCATCGCCCGCCGCCGGAAGTGATACCCCAACCCCGCTTCCAGCGCCGAAATTTCCCGTTCCTTCATATGGAGGGACTTGCCGGCCCCGAAGACCATGTGGGGACAGCGGCCTAGCCTGCCCTGAGCCTGCCGAAGGGGGCTGTCCGCGAGCGCAGCTCGCCCGGTTTTCAGGGCCCCCGCCTGAGCGAATCTCAACCTTTACTATTTCGGCGCACTCTGTCCCGGCGCCGTGCCGCTATTCAGTTTCGTCAGCCGGTCCTGCTCGGCTCTCGCCGCCTTGCCCGCGCCCGAGTCGGGATGATCCTTGGTGAGGTCCACCGCCTGGTTGGCATACTTCAGTGCTTCCGGAATCTTGTTCTGCATATCGAGCGCAACCGCCAGCCGCAGCACCGCGATCGAGTCCACCTGCTCCGGGAACGCTTCAATCGACTTGCGCAAATTCGTCTCCGCCTCCGGCCAGTTCTTGGCGTTCGTCGCCATCGCCCCCAGTTCCGCGTACGCCTCCGAGCGCAAAAAACCTTTGTACTGCGCCAGCTTATCCGGCGGATATCCCGTGGTCGGCACGTCCGTGTCAACGGTAACGAGCGCCCGCTCCGCATCCTTCTTCGCTTCCGCCAGCTTCTGATCCTTGTCCAGGTCGGTGTCCCGCGTCCTCTCCGTCAAAACCTGCGCCACGCCCAGCAGCGCCTCCGGATCATCCGGGTCATACGTCAGCGCCTTGTGCGCCATGTCCAGCATTTTGTCCGCATCGTTGGACTGCTGGTACTTCTGCATCGCACCCTTGAACACCATGACCCGCAACTCGCTGTCGGGAAATTTCGCCGCGAAATCGTCCGCCGCTTTTTCCATCGCCGCCCCGTCTGCCTGCGACATGGCCGCCTTGTAGGCTTCAAACTCCGGCTGCGTCTTCGCCTGTGGCGGCCGCTTGCCCTGGGCTGCCGCAGATTGTCCCGCGGCTGCTTGCCCGCCTCCCTGGCCCGCCGGCGGATTCTGCGCCGGTTTGTCCTGCCCGTAACTCCCCACGCACATTCCCAGAACTGCGATCACGATCGCTGCTCGCTTCATGCCCTCTCCTCGCTTCGCGCGGTTTTCTATTTTCAGATTCCAGACGTCAGAAGTATGCCAGCGTGAATTCTACCTCAGCTATCCACACCGGAGTCGTCGATCGCCAAAGCGTTCCAAGCTAGCAGCTAGAAGCTGTGTTACTGCGGCTTCGCTGGCGGCTCATACGCCTTCTCCAGCCCGCGCTCAGCGGCGGCCTTGACCTCCGGCAACCCGGCGCCCACCGTCATCGCCGCCTGATATTCCTTCATCGCCGCCTCGCGGTCTTCTTTCATATCCAGAATCCGTCCCAGGTACACGTGCGACCATCCCACCACCTTCGGATCTTTCGTCTCCTGGATCGCCTTCTGAAAATTGTCCTGCGCTTCGTCCCGATGTTTGGTGGCAACCGCTGCCTGTGCCAGGATGAACAACGCCCGCCCTTGATCGCCAATCTTTTTGTCCAAAGCCTGCTGCGCCAGTTCCTGCGCACCTTTCGCGTCGCCCGCCGCCAGGCGTTTCTCGGCCGTGCCCAGCATCCGCCGATCTTCCAACCGCGACAGTTGCACCAGTTCCGGCGCCGTGACGTTCGCGTACTGAATCTCCGACGCTGCCCTCTGCTCCGCCTTCAAGTCAATCGCGTCCAGAATGTCCCCGTACGCCGCCCGCAGCCCCGCCGGATCCTTCTCAAACTTCACCAGCGCGTTGTAAAAATATCGTGTCAGGATGTACCCCTGCTTCACCGCATCATCCACCGCCTGCACCCGCATCGCCTCCGCCGTCTGCTTCGTGCCCACGGTGCGGATTTCAATCGCCCGCACCAGGCACTCCGTCACCAGCAGCGACATGTCGCTCTTGAAACTCTCTTCCAGCGGAGCCCGCTTCACCGATTGCAGCAGCGGGTCGATCCGCTTGATCGCGCTGAAATGTTTCTCCGCCAGCGGATCCAGCAGGTAATGCAAATACGCATGCCGGATCTCCTCCATCTTCAGCGGCGCCCGCGAACTCGGATCCGGCGACGGAAACAGCACCACGTAATAATCGACGCCATAATTCCGCGCGTTGGCCTGGCTCGGATCCCCCAGAAAATCCAGGTAAATCGTAAACGTCCGCCCCAGGTATCCGCCCGACTGCATCTTCAAATAGATGTCATTGTCGAATACCATCTTCGCCAGCGGCACGTGATACCTCTCCACCAGCGCCGCATAGTTCGCCCGGTGCCGTTCCCAGACGCCGTGCAACCCGGCCTTGTCGTAGAACTTCTCCAGCACCGCCCCGAACGCCGCAATTGGCGCCGCATCCGGCGGCATCTCATCTTCTTTTACTTTGGGAAGAAAATGCGGTGGCCCCTGCAAATAGAGCGCCAGCGATACATACTGCGACAAGTCATGCGCCGTATCCCGGCCCCGATGCGCCTGGTACCACTCGCACATCGTGGCCTGCGAGGCCCGAGCCTCGTCCGACCCCTGCAGGTTCCGGTCCACCTCGGCCCGGATATTGAGCCGCTGCGCATCCGACAGGTTCAGATCAGCGTCATACCCGCACGTATTCATCGCCGCCAGCACGGCGAACAACGTCTCGTTCGTATCCAGCGTGATCGGAGTAGGGTTCTCCGCAGCACACACCTGCGCCCCCAGCCACACCGCGGCGGCCATCAGCAATCCTCGAAGCCCACTACCCAGGAAACGCCTCAGCAATCCCTCCCGCAACTTCGGCCATGAGCAGGATGGCCCTTCACAATAGGCGGAGAACACACTCAGTTTAAGGTCTGAAGCGCAGAGGGTCAAACCCCGTCAAACCGTATGGAAATTCTTGAATCTGCAGAGCGATGCGGAGCTCGTGGTAAGCCCCGCATCGCTACCGTTAGGACCGCAAATCCCGCCGTCTTACTTTTTACAGTAAACGGCGGGTGCCTTAATGTCGGTAGTTGCCGGGAAGTCATACCAGCCGTTTTCCGCAGACGAGGGCACTTCGTCGGTGAACCACGGCAGCATGACCAGATCCTGCAAATGGTAATCGACGCCATCGATGGACACGACCACGGCTGGGAAGTCGTCAAACGTCGGGCCATTCCCCTCAGGATCACCCACCTCGAGGAGGTTATTTTGGGAGCAGATCGTGCGGGGATCGCTTTCGGGCGGATACTTCCACACGGGAACAACGTTGTTGACAAACGGGTCGTTGAACCATTCGAGGTTTTCGTGGTTAAAGGTGCTGACGTCAGCAAATATCGGAGGCACGAGAGCCGGATCGAGCCAGCTCGTGTAGATGTAGGTCTGGAATGTCTCGGTGCCGTCGGGGTTGGGAACGGAGAAGGCGCTGTGGTAACCCAATGCCTCCGCTGTAACGTTATCGGTCACGAAGACAGGCACTTCGTCAGGGTCGATGCCAGTGAGTTGCATAATCGTGAGGGCCTGTGCGTCGACGAAATCGATCAGCACATTTCCAAAAACGGCGCTCCCTATTTGAAACAACCCCCCAGTCTCGGGAGTGACCTCGATGTCAATTGTCTTCATCACACGCGGCTGTTTCATTCTGACGCGCCACTTCTTGTCCTCATCCATCTTGTTCCAGAAGGTTGCCCGCTGCATCATTTCGCCGAATTGTCCAAATCCGTTGGCGAACTGGGCATTTTGATACATCGGCGAATGGACGATGTTAGTGACGGCAGGACCGGGATCAAAGACGATAGGGTTTGGACCGAAGCCATAGAAGGTCATGCGCAACGGAACGATGACCGAGCGGAACTCTGCCTGACGTCCCGACCCCGGCGGATGGCCCAGCATCGTGTAAGGATACGTGATGCCTCCGACCGTGAATGAAGAGGAGAAGTGTGTCAGCGATCGAAAATGTTTGTCCTCGCTCTCTGTCTTTCCTCTTGCGATTCCGCCGCGCGTCTTGTATCCGAGAGCTCTCAAGTGCCGGTTAAAGGACTCCCGGTCCATCTGCACGATCTTTCCCTTGGGCGACGCTTGGGCGAAGGCAGTTTGCGCCGCGACGTGGCCGCAGAGCACAACCGCAATGCACACAGAACCCACCCGTCCGAGCCTGATTCGGTGCTCCATCTCAACCTCCTTTGAAGTCAAACCGGGGCCTTTTTCCACGCAGGGGTTGCGCAAGACCATACGTCACCCCCAACTCTGTGTCAACTTCCGCGGGAATGTTTTCCGGCCCTCCCTTTCCTCCACACCGCGCGTCCATTACGGCTTTTGGGCCAGTCCTTGATTCCCGAGGGGCAAATGGGTGTAGAATTCCGGGCGTCTCAGAGCCGTCCGGGAAACCTCGGCCAGTGCCCACACTAGTCTCCCAGGGAATTTAAATTTGTCCGCTTCGGAATTTTTCTAAATCCGGAGTTGACCCAACAGGGAGGTTCCACTTTTGCTGCCCAACTCGAAACAAACTAACTCATCGATCCTCACACTTCCGAAAGGAGCACCTGATATGTGCCTCAGTAGAGGTTCGTCGAAGACAACTATTGCAGTTTTCCTTTGCTTTGGAATCTTTGCCCTGACAGCGGTTTCGGCATTCGCCGTCATTCCGAAGCATGCCATGAACCTGGGACCTGAAGATCAGTCGAAGCAGATTACCGTAACCGTTTGGCTCAGGCCGCACAACAAACCAGCCCTCGACGCCCTGGTTCGCCAGATGTATGACAAGACATCCTCGAACTACCATCACTTTCTGACCCTCAAGCAGTACAAAGCCAAGTTCGGCCCCACACAGAAGGACGCAGCCGCGGTGCGCGACTTCCTGGCATCTCGGAATCTTCGAGTCACCTCGATGGACAAGCATAACCACTTCGTCATGGCCCAGGGACGAGTCGGCGACGTGCAAACTGCCTTCCACACTCAGATTCGCCGCGTCATGGTCAACGGTGCGGTCCACCGCGTAAACACAACTGAAGCCGCAGTGACCGGCCCCGCGGCTCCGTTCGTCGCCGCAGTACAAGGGTTGAGCGATCTTTCATATCAGTCCTACGCTGCTCCGGCGGCCGATCCGGAAACCGGCACGCCCTATGCCGGACTCCCAGCTACGTCCCCGGGAAACAACGGCCTTTTCTTCAGCGCCGACTGCCTTCGTGCGCCTGAGTTGCAGACCTTCACGACCGGAGGAGGCTTCCCCTCCGCGATTTACTTCGGCAATCGCTATGGAGCGGACATCAGCAACACCAGTCCTCCCAATCTGCCGCCGTGCGGCTACGACTCGGCCGAAATCCAACAGGCCTACGGCCTCAATCACCTCTACAAACGCGGTCTGGACGGCACCGGCCAGACGGTCGTCATCGTCGATGCCTTCGGCTCGAACACAATCGTGGCCGACACGAACCTGTTCTCGTCCCTCAACAGCCTGCCTCTTCTGACGTCGTCCAATTTCCAAATCTACACTCCCAACGGCTCGGCCACCTGCACCAGCACCAACGGGTGCATTGGCGGGAACTGGCAGTTCGAAACTACGCTAGACGTTCAGTGGGCCCACTCGATTGCGCCGGGCGCCAATATCGCGCTTGTGCTCGCAGCAGACAACTCCTTTACCAACCTCGACATTGCCAACCTCTTCGCGATCGAGAATGGACTTGGCAGTGTAGTCTCCAATAGTTTCGGGATTCCAGAGATCGCCTTGGTCAACTTTCTGCCGTCCGAACTGGTGGTTGAGAACGGCATTTCCGAGATCGCCGCCGCTTTAGGCATTTCTCAGAACATCTCGACCGGCGACGCGGGCGATAACCTTGCAGTCGACAACGCCGCCTTCGGTATTAACTCTGTTTCTGTCGGCGCCAACGCCGATTCCCCGTTTGCCACCGCGATTGGCGGCACCAGCACCTTCCTGGACTCCCACGACAACATCAAACTTCAGACCGGGTGGGGCCTCAATTTTGTGCGCATCGCCAACCCCACACCAAACCCGCCAACGATCCCTCCTCTGTTTTTTGGCTTCCAGAGCGGCTCGGGAGGAGGCACGAGCGCGGTTTACTCCAAACCGAGTTACCAACGCCGCGTACCCGGTAAGTTCCGCCAGGTACCGGACATCTCCATGAATGCCGATCCGGAGACCGGAAACGAGATCATCGTCACCCCCGACAGTGTTCCCGGTAACCCGCAATTCGTCGAAGTATTCGGGGGAACCAGCCTCTCTTGCCCCATGTTCTCGGCCCTTTGGGCGATCGCCAATCAGGCGGCCGGAGGAGGACCAATCGGGCAGGCAGCGCCTGTTCTCTATCAACTACACGGCGATGCGATCAACGACGTCACGGCGGTCTCCTCTCCGTTCAACGTGACCGGAGTCAGTCTCAATCCACCGAGTCTCCCGGTTTTCGAAAGCGCGGCATTCTTGGCACAACCTCTGGAGAACACGAAAAAATTCCTGAGCACGTTGTTCCAAAGCCCCGCATCCACTCGCTGGGATGTCTTCACCTTCGGGACCGACTCGTCACTCACAGTCGGCAACGGATGGGATAACGTGACCGGTCTGGGCACGCCCAACGGCGCCGAATTCATTGGCGACGTCGTGGATGCAGTCGAGCACTAGATTCGCAGAATTATCAAATCGTGGGTGCCCCATTTCTCGCGCATTCTTTGCGCGAGAAGTGGGGATTTTCGACAGAGCACCGTCGAAGGGTGGCCGAAGAATAAAGCCCACGGCGCAACATTTTGTTACGAGACCCAACTCCGAGCACCGACCGCCGGATAAAATCCAGCTCAGCCGCGCAGCGGCGGCATGGGAAAGCCCGGCACGGCAGTGCCGGGTAACGTGGAGGTGCAGCAAACCGAGTCCGCTTCAGCGGACGACACGAGTTTCGTAACAGACTCGCCAAGCTGTGGGGGAAAGAGTGGGAAACGAACAAGCCCCGAAAGGGCGTGACAAACGCCACGACACAGGCTCCCGTGGGATCGACGACCGCAAACCCACAATCCGCTTCGCAACCGTGAGCATTTCTCTTCACTGGTGGGAGTGACCGTGGTCACAGACCGGCAAGCTACGTGGGCGTAAGAAGGGATCGTACCGTTGATGGCAAATCGAACAATGAAGCCGCCTTCGCGGGCGGCTTCATTGTCGATAGGAAAGCTCGCTACAGCACTCGTGGCGAAATATCGCCGGATGCCCCATTTCTCGCGTCCCTCGCGAGACCATTTGCGATACGATTGACGGTGAATCGGAGAAACAGCCATGGCGACTGAATTCTGCCAGAAATGCAAACAAGCCCACCCCGGTCGCGAATGTGATTACGACGATAACGGCGATTGCGCCGAGACCGTCGAAGTCAACGAGGTTGCAGAAACAGAAAACGAAGAACCAAAAGACCGGGCGTAGTACCACCGCCAGCCTGCGGATAACTGTTCGTAGAGTTGTCGCTTGCTGCGTCTCTGCCGCCAGCACCCACTCTCGCGACAAAGCCTTTTCGGAGTTTCACCGGAGCCGGGACGAAACGTTCGATGAGTTGTTGTGGCGTCCGCCGGAATCCGGCACCGCATTTAGTGCCGTCAGGATATACTGCCCATGTAAACCGCGAGCTCACGGCGACTTCCTCCAACACGAATCCGGGCAGGCGTCCCAAACCGCCAATTAACCACGAGGTACGATGGCGCAAAATCACTACACCACCAAAAGAAAACGCCGCCCCAAAAACAAAAACCGCAAAGATCACTCCGCCGCCACCATGGCCGCATTGCGCGAGCTAGCCAAAAAAGAAGCCCCCACCAAGTAGTTCTAGCCGCGAAGCGGCGCAAGAATGCAGCCCACGGCGCAAGCCGTGGGTGAAGTCGTGAAATCAACAAGCCCCGCAGGGGCGTAAGAAATGCGATGAGACCGGACCCCGCCAGGGAGCGCACGGGATCTCGGCCCTTCCCCCCCCAGCGGAACCTTAGAGCCCCAAATGCCAATCCCCCTTCCCGATAGCAGAATTCCATCTGACCCTGCCTCCTTCCCGCCCACCCTCCAATTTCCGCTATTTAACTCATCCCTCAGCACTTAGCATCAAAACCGTTGCAGCCCCCAACGCCCCTCTGTTAAGCTTTTTCGAGGCTGTATTTTCGACCGTGCCGCCGCTCCGTCGCGGCCGCCCGAATCCCAGGTTTCCCGCTCAGTCAAAAGTTTTCTGCACCGGGCACTTTCAAAAGCCGTGCAAGGAACTAATAAGGAGATACACAACTTGGCAGCAAAGAACCGTTACCTATTCACCTCCGAGTCAGTCACCGAAGGCCATCCCGACAAAATCGCTGACCAGATTTCCGACGCTATCCTCGACGCCTGTCTCACCGACGACTCCTTCAGCCGAGTCGCCTGCGAAACCCTCACCGCCACCGGCCTGGTCGTAATCGCCGGCGAAATTACCACCAAGGCCTACGTCGACTTCCAGTCCGTAGTCCGCGGCACCGTCGCCTCGATCGGCTACGACAACGCCCTCTACGGCTTCGACGCCAACACCTGCGCCGTCATCTCCAGCATCAACAAGCAGTCCGGCGACATCGCCATGGGCGTAGACACCGGCGGCGCCGGCGACCAGGGGATGATGTTTGGGTACGCCGTCAACGAGAACGAGGAGTTGATGCCCACTCCCATCTCGCTGGCCCACAAGCTTACGCAGCGCCTCTCGCTGGTTCGCAAGAACGGAACACTTCCTTTTCTTCGCCCCGACGGCAAATCCCAAGTCACCGTCGAATATGACGCCAAGGGCAAAGTCCTGCGCGTGGATGCCGTCGTGATTTCCACGCAGCACTCCGAGACCGTCGCCAACGATGAACTCCGCTCCGGCATTCTGAAGCATGTCATCCAGGCCGTGATCCCGGCCCACTTGCTCGACGAAGATACCAAGTACCACATCAATCCCACCGGCCGCTTCGTCATCGGCGGCCCCATGGGCGACACCGGTTTGACCGGCCGCAAGATCATCGTCGACAGCTACGGCGGTATGGGACGTCACGGTGGCGGCGCCTTCAGCGGAAAAGATCCGACCAAGGTCGATCGCTCGGCCGCGTACGTGGCCCGCTACATCGCCAAGAACGTAGTCGCTGCCGGCTTGGCCGATCGCTGCGAAGTGCAGCTGGCCTACGCCATCGGCGTCGCCGATCCGGTCAGCGTGCTGGTCGAAACCTTCGGCACCGAGAAAGTCGATCCGGCCATCATCCCGGATCTGATTCGCGCGCACTTCAAGCTCACCCCGCGCGGCATCATCGATTCGCTCAACCTGCGCCGTCCCATCTACAAGAAGACCGCAGCCTACGGCCACTTCGGCCGCACGGACGCCGACTTCACCTGGGAGGCCACCGACAAAGCCGCGAAACTATCCAGCGACGCGGGCCTGCGGGAACCCGTAGCCGCACGCAAGTAAGGCATCAACCACGAAGGACGCGAAGGACCACAAAGGAAATACGATTTCTCCTTCGTGAACCTTAGTGCCCTTCGTGGTGATCGATATGTCCGGAACCAAAGGGCTACTCCGTCGTAGTCCAAAAGGCGTATCCCGTACGAGCAACCGGAATCCTGACCGATTCCCCAACCTCGTGTATGCTGAAAAAACAAGCTCGCGAATTCCGTAGTTCAATTTAATTTTCCGCCGCTTCACAGCGCGCCACATGAGCACGAAGAGGAGAAGTAATGTCAACCGCCGCGATTAACTGCGATATCAAGAACATCGAACTGGCCGATCTGGGTAAGAAGCGCATCGAGTGGGCCAACCAGTCGATGAAAGTCCTGCAGATCATCCGCAAGGAGTTCATCAAGAACCAGCCTCTGAAAGGCATCCGCATCTCGGCCTGCCTGCACGTCACCGCCGAGACCGCGAACCTCGGCATCTGCCTGCGTGACGGCGGCGCCGAGGTAGTGCTCTGCGCCTCCAATCCGCTTTCCACGCAAGATGACGTCGCCGCCAGCCTGGTCCGCGACCACAACATTCCCGTCTACGCCATCAAGGGTGAGGACAACGACACGTACTACAACCACATCCTGGCTGCCATCGATCACAAGCCGCACATCACCATGGACGACGGCGCCGACCTGGTCACCATCCTGCACACCAAGCGCACCGACGCACTGACGGACGTGATCGGTGGCACCGAAGAAACCACCACCGGCGTCATCCGCCTCCGCGCCATGGCCAAGGAAGGCGTGCTGAAGTTCCCCATTGTCGCCGTCAACGACGCCGACACCAAGCACCTGTTCGACAACCGCTATGGCACCGGACAATCCACCATCGACGGCATCATCCGCGCCACCAATTTTCTGCTGGCCGGATCGAAATTCGTAGTAGCCGGCTACGGCTGGTGCGGCCGCGGATTAGCCAGCCGCGCCCGAGGCTGCGGCGCCGAAGTCATCGTCACCGAAGTCGATCCCACCAAGGCCCTCGAGGCCGTAATGGATGGCTTCCGCGTGATGTCGATGACCGAAGCCGCCAAGCTCGGCGACGTCTTCTGCACGGTGACCGGCAACAAGAGCGTGCTGACCAAGGAACATTTCGCCTTGATGAAAGACGGAGCCATCATCTCCAACTCCGGTCACTTCAACGTCGAAATCGACATCCCGGCGCTCGAAACCATGTCGTCATCGAAGCGCACCACTCGTAATTTCGTCGACGAGTACTCGCTTAAAGACGGACGCAAGATCAATCTCCTCGGCGAAGGCCGCCTCATCAACCTGGCCGCCGCCGAAGGCCACCCCGCCTCCGTCATGGATATGAGCTTCGCCGACCAGGCCCTCTCAGTCGACTTCATGGTGAAGAACCACAAAGACCTGGAGAAGACGGTCTACAGAGTCCCCGACGAGTTAGACAAGCGAGTAGCCCGCCTGAAGCTCGAGTCGCTGGGCATCAAAATCGACCGCCTCACGCCAGAGCAAGAAGAATATCTGGCAGGCTGGAGCGAAGGAACGTAAGCGTGGAAGAGCGGCGCTTCAGCGCCGCGTAATCCAACATCAGCAAGACCCATGTGGGGACGGGTCTCTGACCCGTCCAGCGGCCCGGAGTATCGGGCCGCTCGCTTTTGCTTCCAGCACTGTCCCCCTGTGGTAGAGTGCTGATGCTCTGCGGAAAGGATCGCCTCTATGCCGAACTCACCAGAGGTTCATCCCAACGCGCCGGCGGGAGGCGCAGGAGCTGGATTCTCCAAAGGCGCGAAGCCTCTAGGCCTGAATACCGACTCAGACGTCGCAGACTTCACCCGCGGACCCGTGGGAACCAATCCCTTCAAGTCTGCCTTGGCCGCCAACGCGCAGCCTGCGCTTACCCCGGACCTTGCCGGCACACCTGCGGCGGGCGGTGGGACTGCCAAGGAAGAAGCCAAGGCCGAATCCGATTCCGCCATTGAGGGCCTCGACCTTGCCCCAACCGCCAAGAAAGCGGCCTATGAGTTGAAGAAGGCCAAGCCTTCCGTGGTATTCACCAGCGGCCGGCGCGACAAGGATGAGCAGGCCAGCGCCATGGCGGCCAACATCGTCAAGGACGGACGTGACTGGATCAAGGAAACCTACGCCAAGAGCAAGGCGCGCGATGATTGCCAGAAGTGGGTCGATGACAATAAAGAGAAGACCACCAAAGCTGAAATCGCCGCCGGACTCAAGGGAGTGTTAGACGGGCTGACCGATGCCCAATTGAATGCCCTGTCGAAGCACCTCTCCGGCCAGGCCTTCGACGTGCAACCGGTCGATCCCGACAAGGACGAAATCAAGAAGGCCATCAAAGGGCTGACCGGCATCACGAAATTCCTGGAGAAAGAAGGAAACCTTACCCGATGGCACGCCGAGTTCTAGCAGCACAGCGGTTTCGGTTCCTTCTCCTCTTTCTCGTCCTGGCCGCGAGCCTGCCCGCCCATGCGACGGAGCTGGCGCCCGGAACCTGTGCCGATTCTGCCATCCCCGCAGAACGCCAGAAAGAAGCTCACGAGCTTCTTCAGCGCGTCAGTACCGGTCCTTTTTACAAAGAACTCGTGCGACGCCGTGGAAACCCTGCCGCCTGCCGCATTTCAGCCGACGAGACTAATCTCACGCTGATCTTCGAATTTCGCGGCAACGCTCGCCTCGAGGCAAAATCGAATTCATCCATCGAGTACTCGCAGCAGCGCATGGAACTGACCGGTCTCACCAAGGCGCGCGCCATGGCTCTGCTGAAAGCGAACGAGAAGCATTCATGGGGCGCCAAGGGTTGCGGCATGAATTGGATTCGCCCCGACGAGGAGCAGCCCGGCAAAGAACCGGGATCCCGCGAGGTCGTCTATCGAGGTAGTTCCTGCAACTGCCAGGGCCGTCTGGTGTACGCGAAAAACGTAGTGGTCGCGCTGGTCTCAAGCAGCGCCTGCTAGGGAGACCCTGATTAAGCAGGATTCTGTCATCCCGAGCGAAGCCGAATTGCCGCTTTTTCGGCAATTCGGCACAGTCGAGGGACCTTGTGTTCGCTCTTGCGACAGATAGTCAGAGTCTCCCCAGATCAGTTCCACGCAAGCCAAAAGGATGACGAATCCATAGGCGCGCGCAGCGACTTGCCGTCTCAACCCCGTCTCCCTCGGTTGTCAGTTAATGCTTCGTCAGGTGGGGCGGCGGGAGTTGTGGTGGTTGCTTTTCAGAGTTGCCTGTCTCGGCTGTGCTCTTCGCCTTGCGCCAGACGTTGACCACCGCCAGCGTCCAGAAGGGAACCAGATCGACCCCAGGCACGAGTTTGGCAAAAAACGACGGCAGGAATTCCCAGTGCCACCCGAGCAGGTGAATCATCAGCAACCCGATGCCAAGGTCGAGCACATCGTCCGCCGGAGACAGTCCGCCAGCCACAAACGCTGGAAAAATGACAATCTGGAGTGCGTCCGCAACGAGGGCCACGCACATGGCAGTGCGAAACTGCGGGCCGGGCGAAATCGTAATGGAATCATCGGGCATGGCGGGCTTCTGCACTCCAATTATTTTAAACGACGTGGGTCATCCTCGCTCTTCAATCCAATTAGGGCGCCGCCGCCCAAGGGCGGGGTTTGCCTTTTTCATCCGAATAACTCCCAAATAACGCTTAATACTGCATAGTCTTGCTATACAATATCCTCATGAGGAACACGAGAACCCTTTCCGTAACCCTTCCCCCGGATATGCTCAAGCGCGCGCAGTCGATCGCGAAAAGAGAGAGCCGCACCATGAGCGAACTGATCCGCGAGGCCCTGCGCCACTACGAGCGGCGCTCGTGGTGGGAGGAGGTCAATGCCTACGGCCGCGCCCGCGCCAAACGCCAGGGCATTCGTCAGGAGGACGTTGACCGACTCGTGCATGAAGTCCGCGTTACCAAACGAGCAGCGAAAAAGTGATCCGCATTGTGCTCGACACGAATGTGATCGTGTCGGCGCTGGTCTTTGGCGGCGTGCCGCGAGGCGTCCTGGAGCTTGCCGCGGCCAGGCGATGCGAACTGTTCCATTCCGAGCCTATTCAAGCCGAGGTCCGGCGCGTTCTGGAAGAGAAATTTGGTTGGGCTCCGGCCATTGTGCAAAGGGTTCTGCCGGCGTTGTGGAGCATGGGCGAACTGGTCTTGCCTGGGACCATCGTCGACGCTGTCCCCGATGACCCGGACGACAATCGAATCCTTGAATGTGCGCTAGAGGCCAAGGCGAATTTCGTCGTCTCTGGCGATCACCATCTGCTGGCTTTGCGAAGATACAAATCCATCTCGATCGTCTCCCCACGACAATTCCTTGACGCCTACAATGCAGAGCAAGAGTGAGGCCATCCATCCTCGCGCAGCGAGCGGCAGAACGGCGCAGCGGATTGTTGTGGGGGCGGAAGATCGCGCCGTCCCTCCGGGACTTGGTTCCATTATGTGAGGGTGACCCAGGACTGAAGTCCTGGGCTAATCTATTGCCGCTCCGCGGGTGGGTTAAATTCCCAAAAATGGGAATCTGGGGAGATTTATTTTTCCCGAGTATTTCCTTTGGTCACCTGCTTATGGCATAGTCTCAAAGGTGGTAGGAACTGGCGCGGCCCTTTCGGGCCGCGTTTTTATTTGGGCGGACATTTCTTGAGTCGTGGCCCCCACCCTTCGAAAATCGCGAAGGGTGGGCAGCCATCTTCAAGGTAATTCTCTAAAAATTGTGTGGCAGATTCCTGGGAGGCTTGTCCGGAGGAGAGGCGAGGTGTGATGGAAAATCGGGGATGAAGATCAAGCATGCGAAGTTGGGGGGAGTGGGTGGAGTTGCTGTTTAGGTTGCGGGAGATCGAAGAGGGGCTACGTTTGAGCAAGCCCTGGGGCGAAGCGACGCATTACGACTTTATCGTCGAGCATCTGGGGCGGGCGGTGCGGGTGCAGGTGAAGTCGACGATGTTCGAGGATCGGGGAGGATATTCGTGCACGGTGCGGGGGCGCGAGGGGCCGTAGCAGGGGGATCCGTTCGAGTATCTGGCGGCGTATGTGTTTCAGGAGGATATGTGGTACATCATTCCGGGGGAGATGGTGGTGGGGCAGGGGAGCATTGCGCTGTATCCCAGGCTGAAGCGGTCGAAATACGGGGTGTACAAAGAGGCCTGGGATCGGCTGCGGGGTCCCGGCGCGGGTGGATCGGATTGAGGCATACGCCGACGGAGCGTGCGCAGAGGATTTTGCGGGCGGAGGGTGGGCGTTTGCTGCTGAACTGAGATGAGGGAGCGAGAGTTGCGAGGGGCGGTACATGGCCGCCCCTTCTTTGCTGCGCGGTGGGGGTCGAACATCGTTGTCGAAGCAACTTGTCGAACGAATTCTCCGCGGGCTCTAGTAGCGGTGATCGGCGGCCCAGCGGAGAACTTCGTCCTCGACCGAAAACTTCTCTCGCGCGGGCCGCAAAAACTTCGAGGCCAGCGAGAACGCGTGCACCTCCAGCGGCACGGTAAAGTGGGCGCGGGTCTTGAGGAATCCGCGCACCCACAGCTCCGCGTATTGTTCAAGGCCAAGCACCTCGATCTGCACCACATGCACCAGCGCGTGAAACAGTCCCCGCTCGGTGAGCTTCTCGTTGAAGGCCACGACGTCGAGGAAGGTCAGCGACTCCATGTGCGGGATGTCGGGCAGGTTCTCAAAGCCCTGGGCCCGCACATCCGCGAAGAACTCCGGCACCGCTACGCGGGCGCCTGCGAGTTCGACGATGCGGACCCGATCCAGCAGTGCAGCCGGAAAGTACGGCGCCATGATGGACTTGGGTTGCGGGTCCAGCGGACGAGCCGCGGGCCAGTACTGGTGACGCTGAACTCGCAAATAGGACGAGAGCCACTCCACGGCCAGGGCCACCTGCTGATCGGTCGGCTTGGGGAAACAGTCCGCCGGGCGCGGCGGGGACTCAGGGAAGCGCTGTTCGACCGAGGCGTAAAATTTGCTGAGCGCATTGGCGGCCTCGGCCGATTTGCGCAAGATATCGCGCTGGCCGAAACGGGCCAGATCGTCGGTGGTGTAGTGAAGGCGAAGTTGATGAACGGCGCAATGCGCGCTCAACAGTTCCAGTTGCGCGTGCCGTAGTTCGGAATTCAATTGTGCGGTGGAGACCCGCTGTTCGGCCGGGTCGTCATGCTGGGACATCTTGAAACATACTCCTGACGGAAAAGTGCGGGCACTACAGGGGTGGCCGGATGGATTATTTATACACTGTTACGTTTACGCCGTCAACGTAATAATATATCCGGACAGACAAAAGGCTGGAACAGGCGCAGGGCCGGTCCCAGCCATCTTTCCTGACATGACCTTCAATATAAGCAGGGGGAAGGCTTAGGTCATTATATATACAGCGTTATATCTACATTGTCAATATAATTGTTCCGTCGATCTGGTATGTCTGAGGAAGAACGATGCCGCGGCAGCCTGATCCCGGTCTTGAAGAGCGCGTGCTGAACGCCGCACGAGTGCTGTGGAAGCGCGGCGGCGAGAAGGCGCTAACCATGCGCGCCGTTGCCCGGGCGGCGCACACCAACACGCCCGCCGTGTATCGCCGCTTCAAGAACCGTCAGGACATTATTCGCGGGCTCCTCAAGCAGACTGTGAGTCGCATCGGCGAACAATTCGCCAGTGGATCCCTCGAGCAGATGGCCGAATCCTACGTCGATCACGCCCTGCAGCACCCCCACGAGTACGAGTTGTTCTACACCTATGCCCACAAACTCTCCCCGACGACAGTCGACGGACGGCCGCAGCCCATTCGGGACTCGAGACCGAACTTCGGGCTGGTCGAACGGCTGCTGGCCAAAGAGTTGGGCGGGTTCCCTGAGGATCACACCCAGCTGGCGTTGGCGATGTGGGCCACGTTGCACGGGACGACCATGCTGCTGTTGTCGAAGGGAATTGCCGGCCACGAAGCGGCATTGCGCGCAGCTTGCCGCACGGCCGTGAAGGCGCTGCTGAACCGGGCAGCGGAATTTTCCGCCCCGAAAGGGAGCCGAGCCTGAGAAGAATCTCATCTTTCATTTCTCCGAGCTGGTTTTTCCCACCTGCTGATCTGTTCCGCAATTCTGCCGATAGGAAAGCTGAAGGTTCGGATATGACGAAGGTTCTGCTGGTCGACGACAGCAAGTTTCTGCGGCTGGCAACGGAGCGTGCGTTGGCGCGGGCCGGGTACGACGTGACCACGGCCGTGGACGGCGAAAATGCTCTGCAGATGGCGCGGAAGAAGCGGCCCGACCTGATTCTCCTCGAGACGCTGCTGCCCAAGATGATCGGGCCCGATGTTTTGAAAGCGTTAAAGAAAGATCCGCAGACTGCTTCGATCGCCGTGGTGGCGCCGACCGGGCTGTCGCACAAGAACGCCGAGCGGCTGCGACGGGATGGTGCGGTGGCATTCCTGGAGAAGTCCGACCTCGCGCTGGGCAAAGGTTCTGAAGCATTGCTGACGGCATTGGCAGAGATCGTCCGGAATCTGAACCTGGAGGTTCCGGCGGCACTGGCGGCAAACGAAGTGAGAGCTGGGTCTTAAACGCGCCGCCCGCTCCTCAAAGCCTGACACCGTGTTCACTTTAGGGCCCGAAACGTGGTCGGCTGGGAATCGCCGGTAACTCACCCCTTATCACCTTTTATCCCTGGACAGCCTTGGAAGACGGGAGGGTCTGGACCCGCAGTGGCCCTGCCCGCCTGATCCAGCTGAAAATAAATCACTTACAAACGGGAACTCCAGACGCTTGTGCGGAGTCTATGTTGAGTGAAAGTCCCGGCTCCGCTTGCCGTTCATCCCGGACTTGCTTGGCAGTTGAAATTTCGGTTCGCGGTGGGGTGGAAAATCCTATAATCAGGGGACGCCATATGGCGGGAGCAACCACCTTGGGTGATCTGGCAAGTGCCATCGGAATTCGGTCGCAGGAAGAAACGGCCATCGTCGCGGAGTTGAAGGCCGGCTCGGAGGAGGCCTACGCGTGGCTGATTGGAGAGTTTCAGCAACCGGTGTACGGACTGGTGTACCGGATCGTGAATGATCCGGCGGACGCAGCCGATACCACGCAGGATGTCTTTCTGAAAGTGTTTCGCGGGATGAAGCAGTTCCACGGCGAGTCGAGTTTGAAGACCTGGATCTATCGCATTGCGCTGCACGAGGCGGCGAATCGCAGACGGTGGTGGTTCCGGCACAAGGCGCGGGAGACGTCGATTGAACCGGTGGAGTCGGATGGAATGGGGGCCGGGGAAAACGCGATGCAGATGGCCCTGACCGATCACGCCGACTCACCATTTGACAACGTCGCGCACCACGAAGTGCAGCGGCGGGTCGAAGAGGAACTGCAGAAGCTGGCGGAACCGTATCGCACCACGCTAATTCTCCGCGATCTGGAAGAGATGTCCTACGAGGAGATTGCCGAGGTACTTGAGATTTCGCTGGGAACAGTGAAGTCAAGGCTGACACGCGGCAGAGAAGCATTGCGGCAACGGCTGGCGCCGTACGTCCGTGAGGTTGCAGATGAGCTGGGGTTGACCGCACCGGAAGAGAAGCAGAGTGTGGGGCCACAGGTTTCTGGAGGGGGTAGAAGGGCCGAGGTGATGCCATGAGTGGCAGAAAGTTGCCGGGCACGGGAAGAATCGCGGAACTGCGGTGCCCGCAGGCGAAGAAGTTGTTCTCGCCATATCTGGATGGAGCAGTGACGGGTGCGGAGATGCTCGCGCTGCAGGACCACTTCGCGGACTGCACGGAGTGCAGCGCGCAATACCAGTCGCTGCGGGAGACGCAGCGGTTGCTGCTGAGCGTAGGGCGACCCAAGGCTCCGGCGGATCTGGGATTGCGGTTGCGGCTGACGATTTCCCGGGAAGCGGCGCGGGTGAAGCGGCCTCCGTTTGAAGGATTGCTGGTCCGGCTGGAGAATTCTCTGCGGTCGCATATGGTTCCGGCGACAGCCGGGTTTCTGAGCGCCTTCATTATTTTTGGCATTGCGATGGTGTATTTTGTGGTGCCGTCGTCACTACAGGCCAATAACGATGTGCCGCTGGTGATGGTTAACACTGCTCCGCAGTTGGAGCAGAGCGCGTTCGGCATGGATGCGATCAACGCGGATTCGCTGGTGATCGAAGCGTATGTGGACGCGAACGGGCGAGTGCAGGATTACCGCATTCTCTCCGATCCGGATGTGTCGAACGAAGTGCTGCCACAAGTGAAGCGCATGTTGATCTTCACGACGTTTCGTCCGGCACTGTCAATGGGCCGCCCCACTCCGAGCCGGGCTGTCTTGTCGTTCTCGAAGATCAGCGTGAAGGGGTAAGGAAGGCAAAGTAGTTTCACTCGACCTTTAAGCCCTAATACGCTATTACTTCCTTTCTTACCTTTTCTGTTTCTCCACCCTCTCCATCCATTCTTGATTTCCGCCAAAACCCAGCTTAGCTTTCATTAGGTGATGCTTGGCAAAGGACGCGGGCTGTTTTCTCTGAGCTTGCAGTGATTGGCATCACTGACGGCCGCAGGATAGCGCTGTAAAAAGGTGGCGTCGCTTCTCCGCGGACACTTCTTACGTCCGCACTCCCCTGAGTCGCGAAGTTCGTCAAGGTTGATCCCCATCAGTTGGGCCTCTGCAGAGGAGGATCTTCCATGCAATCATACAAGCTAGTTCAGCAAGGGCGGCAGTCAACTGGAACGCTTTTCTCGATTCAATCTTCATATGGGTTGCCCAAGCGCATTCCTGGTTGGGACTCTCCTGTTGCTGTCATTCATCGTCGCGGGCTCGCCGTCGTTCGCCCAAGGCACAGCGACCATGGCCCCAGCCATGGTGGATTTTGGCAATCACTACGTTGGCAGCGGCACCGCTTCCCATGTCGTAACGATCACGAACACGCAGACTGTTCCTCTGAACATCACCGCTGTCAAAATCTCTGGAGGGAATGCTGCAGGCGACTATACGGAAGCCATCATATGGCAGCTGAAGCAGCCATTGCCCCCTGGGGGAAGCTGTACCATCAATGTCCGATTTTGGCCGTCGGCTGTGGGAACCCGCACGGCCACGTTGTCGGTCACCGACAGCGCCTCCAACAGCCCCCAGACGGTCGCTCTAACGGGCGTAGGCCTTCCCGCGATCACGATGGTGCCGGCCAGTCTAACGTTTGCCAATCAGACCGTGGGAACAACGAGCGCCCCCTCGCAGATCACGCTAACCAATAATTTCACCCAGAGCGTGTCCATCTCCTCGGTTTCGGCGAGCGGAGATTTCGGTGTCGCCAGCAACACATGCACTGGTCTTGGCAAGGGGGCGCAATGCCGGATCGGGGTGAGCTTTGCTCCGAAAGCTGCGGGTGTACGTACCGGCACTCTCTCGATCTCCGACAGCGCACCGGGCAGCCCAAGACTGCTTGCCCTAAGCGGAATCGGTGCCCTAGGCGGCAATCGGGCAGAAATTCAACACGTGGTCATCATCTTCCAGGAAAACCGCACGCCCGACAATCTCTTTCAGGATCCCATACTGATCGGGAGAGGCGCCGACATTGCCAGCAGCGGGCTCAACTCGGCGGGGCAGATAATCGCGCTGACTCCCCTGAACCTGGGCTCTCAAGGTCCTAGCCCGCAGAACTACGACCTTGATCATGGCCATAAAGCATTCTTGGACATGTATGACGGCGGCAAAATGGACGGCGCCGACAAGATCTCGGTGGAGTGCTACAACGCCACGCCCTGCCCGCTCCCGAATGCGCAGTTCACTTATGTGCTGCCTTCCGATGTTGGACCCTATTTCCAGTTGGCCGAACAGTACACCTTCGCGGATCGCATGTTTCAAACCAACCAGGGACCCAGTTTTCCGGCCCATCAATTCATAATTTCGGGAACTTCTGCCCCCACAGCTACTAGCAGTTCGTTTGATGTGACGAATGTCGGGGGAGGGACAAGGAATGGTTGTATAGCTACCCCCGGTGCCTCGGTCGGCATTACCGATCCTGTTGGCAAATCGAGCTTGATGTTCCCTTGCTTTGAGCACCCCACGCTTACCGACTTACTGGAGACTGCCGACCTCAGTTGGCGCTACTACACACCCAGCGCGGGGGGCCTCTGGACCGGGCCGAACGCGATTGAGCACATGTGCGGACCCGACGTGCCCCCACCGAATGCGACCGCCTGCGTAGGAGCGGATTGGACCAACCACGTGATAATAAACACCAAGGCGGTCCTCACGGACATTGCGAATGGAAAACTCGCCACAGTGAGCTGGGTAATGCCGACCGCCTTAGCATCGGATCACGCTACCATGAATGATGGGTCAGGGCCGTCGTGGGTGGCTTCCATCGTGAACGCCATCGGTGCCAGTCCCTATTGGTCGAATACCGCCATTTTCATCACGTGGGATGACTGGGGCGGCTTTTACGACCACGTGGCGCCTCGAGTCATCAATGACGGAATAAGTTGGGGATCGTCCGCCGTCTACGGCTTCCGGGTGCCACTGATCGTGGTCTCACCCTATGCCAAAGCCGGGTACATTTCTCACGTGGCACACGACTTCGGAAGTATCTTGAACTTCGTGGAGCAGACCTTCGGCCTGCCATCACTCGGGTATGCCGATGCTTATGCAGATGATCTTTCCGATTGCTTCGACTTCAACCAGGCACCGCACGTATTTCAGACGATCAGTGCCCCTCTAAAAGCGGAACACTTTCTCAGCTCCAAGCTGCCGGAAACTGGCCCGGATGATGACTAACGCGGCGACCCGCGGCGCCGCGGCGAACCAGTCACTGCTTGTGCAACGTAATTGCGAAGCAGTTGCGGGAGCTTTGTTTTTTAGCCAAGGGGCCAAGCCAGTTACCTTCCGCTTGCACTGATGGCTGTGGCGCGCACGGCACGGTTGACCTATCATGATCTCATCATCATCGGGAGCGGATGCGGTTCGCTCCGGTGAGGCCGCGAGTGGGTCAATTCGGAGATAAATTCCGCAAAGCGCGAGAGGCGAAGAAAATTTCGCTCGATGACGTGTCGAACGTCACCAAAATCAGCGCGCGCATGCTGCAGGCGATCGAAGAGGAGAAATTCGATCAGCTGCCGGGCGGCGTGTTCAACAAGGGCTTCATTCGCGCGTACGCCAAGCACCTTGGGATTAACGACGAAGAAGCGGTGACGGAGTATCTGGGGTGTCTGCGGCGGGCGCAAATCGAGGCGCAGGCGGCGTGGGAGCCTCCGAAGCGCGCCGTTGCGCCGGCGAAGAGGCCGTTCGTGGCACCGACCCGCCGAGACGAAAAAGCGCATAGCCCGGCGCAACTGGAAGAGCTTCCCGAGTTGCAATTGCCGCGAGAGGAGCATGTGCGTCCGCCTCGCCAGAAGTATTTGGCGGGGAACGACGGCGGAATTTCGTGGAGGCTGTGGGCGGTTGTCGCGGTGGTGATGGTTCTGGCATTTGTGCTGTGGCGACGACACTCGCGGGCCGACGTGGAGGACGAGGCGTCGCGAGCGCCTGCCCCCGTGACACAGACTGTGCCCGCGGAGTCTGCATCGGCACCCGCATCGGCACCAGCACCGGGTCCGGCACCGGCTGATTCGCGTTCTGCGGCTCGATCTGGCACGGCAGCAAGTGCGGCAACGCAGACGCCGGCGCCAGGCAAGGCAACCTCTCCGGCGCCGAAGGCTGCCGAGGGCGGACGCTCCAATGATCGTTCAGCCGCGGCAGAATCGGCGAAACCGGCCCCCGACGACGAGAACAACGTTCCGGCTCGCGCGGTTGAGACTGCTCCCGTGGCGGCGGCGCCACCCCTCACGTTGGTGATCCGGGCTACCGAGAATTCCTGGATTTCGGTATCGGCCGACGGAAAAACGGTGAACCAGGAAACGCTCATCGCGCCGGCGCACGCATCGGTGCGCGCGAGCCGTGAGATCGTCGCCAAGGTAGGGAATGCCGCCGGCGTCACGTTTCTTTGGAACGGGAAAGAGATTCCGGCGCAGGGAGAAGAGGCGGAAGTGAAGACGTTCGTGTTCGACGCGGTGGGAATGCGAGTCATCGCGTCGGGTCAGGGACCCACGCAGAATCAGTAGGGCGCGAAGTGGCGCCCTCTGGTCGGTTCCTACTTTGAAGATTGAAAATCCCCAGGTCTCCCAGAATACGCGAGACATAGGGCACCCGGCCTGTCCTCATGTTCAACCATCTTTCTAATTGTTCTTCTTCTGCAGGGTGATGGTGAACTGCCCTTTGCAGGTGTTGGCGGGATCGTCGAAGGCATCGCCGGAACGGTCGCCTTCGGAAGCATGGAAGGAGAGGCCATGCTTGAGGCGGTCGGGAAGGCCGGTGAAACGGGCTTTGCCGTCGATGTTGGTGCCGAGTTCGAGGTCGAGTTTGCGGGCGCTCATGAACCCGTAGGCGATGTGGACTTTGACCTTGGCGGCATACACCGGGGCGCCACTGGGGTCGGTGACGGTGAAATCGGCGGAGCAGGGGCCGATGCCGCCGTCGAGGACGGGGACGGCCTTGGGATCGGGTTGCTGGGGCGCATTGGTCGACGGCGGATTAGTCTGCGGCGTATTAGTCTGCCCCAGGGCGCAGCCGCTGAGGGTAAGGGCAACAAACAGTCGAAGGGCAAATTCTGAGAGAGATTTTACGTTCATAAGGATAAGAATATGCCTGCCGTCAACCCCGGCGGGGGGCGGTAAGAGCTTTATCTAGTTGGCGTTAGAGGTTCCTGTTACCTCCGTTCATTGCTCCGATGCGAAAGTGACGAATATAATTTTTTGAAACCGCCACCGTCTAACTGAGGAACAAACGGAATTTCTGCATGCCTGAGGCCGGCACTCAATTGACGCGCCACAGCCAGGAGCTGACGATTTTTCACGACGTGGCGAAGACGCTCACGTCGTCGCTGGACCTCGATTCCATTCTGCAAACCATCATGGAGAAGATGGCGGAATATTTCCGTCCGGATACGTGGTCGTTGCTGATGGTGGATGAGGCGCGCGACGAACTCTATTTCGCCATCGCGGTTGGTGACAAAGCCGAAGCGTTGAAGGATGTCCGGCTCAAGGTGGGCGAAGGCATTGCCGGATGGGTGGCGAAAAACGGAGAGGCGCGGATCGTCCCCGATGTACGGAACGACCCAGTGTTCGCCAGCCGCGTGGATGAGACTACCCAGTGGGAGACGCGGTCGGTGATCTGCGTGCCTCTGCGTTCGAAATTGCGAGTGCTAGGAGTGATCCAACTGGTGAACGTTGAGATGTCAAAGTTCACGCAGGCGGAGTTGTTCTTCCTGCAGGCGCTGTGCGACTACGCCGCGATTGCGATCGAGAACGCGCGTTGGGTGGAGAAGATCCAGGAACTCACGATCACCGACGACTGCACCGGACTCTATAACGCGCGGCATCTTTATAAGACGCTGGAGACTGAGGTATACCGCTCGTCGCGGTTCGGATACGAGTTCAGCATCCTGTTCATCGATCTGGATCACTTCAAAGCGGTCAACGACACACACGGGCATCTGATCGGGAGCAAACTGCTGGCGGAGATCGGGTATTTGGTCAAGGCGCAACTGCGGCTGATTGATTTTGCGTTCCGCTACGGGGGCGATGAGTTCGTGGTGCTGCTGCCGCAGACCTCGAAAGATCAGGCGCTGGTGGTGGCGAAGCGGTTGCGCGAGGCCTTGCGCGACAGCACGTTTTGCCGCGATGAGGGCTTGAACTTGAACATTCGCGCCTCGATTGGGCTGGCCACGTATCCGCACGATGCGCGCACCGCGCACGATGTGATCCGGCAGGCCGACGGAATGATGTATATGGTGAAGAATTCGACCCGCGACAATATTGGAATCGCGCAGCGGGGAGTGTTGGAGAAGTAGACTGCGGTGCGGGCTGGAGCCACTCCAGTCGCTCAGAATCCCCGAACTGCTAAGACTTGATGCCAGGCTTGCGCTGCTGGAGCAGGGCGAACCCTGACGATGTAATTCTCACTACGCAGCGTCCGTGCAGTTGCTCTTTCATGACGAGTCCGCGATCATTTGCATCCTCCCAAACTGGCAGTTTGGGACACGACGTACCCCACGCATCCATTACTTCTTCGTAGGTTCGATCGCGCTTCTCCAGCCACTCAAGAAGATCCCGGATCAAGCTTTCGGGTGCGGAGTCGTTCATGGCTCTTCTCCCCTTCTATTCAATATAGCGAAGCGTTGCAGGTTCGCTTGAAACCTGCAGCCTGGAACCTGCAACCCCATCAAATTGCGCCTTCCCCCACGCTACGGTAGCCTTGTTAGCGCATTTGTTTTGGGCAGGCTATGGAGAGGGTCCTCGATCTTGGGTGCGGCGCGGGCGATTCCTGGCGTGGGCTCAGGGTGCCGGTGGACCATTGGCAGGTGATCGGCGTCGACATCCAGCGGGATCGAGTTCAGATCGCGCATCACAAATACAACGCGCGGGGCTGGCGCTACCTCTGCGCTCGCGGGGAGAGCATTCCACTGGCCGACGCCAGCGTGAACGGCGTCTTCTGCGAGGTGGCATTGCCGTACATGCACATTCCTCGCGTGCTGGCCGAGTTGCACCGCGTCCTGGCTCCCGGCGGCTGGCTGAGAGCGACCTTGCACCCGCCCAGCTTTACCTGGGGCGAACTGAAGATGTGTTTTCCCAACCCCAAGCAGACCTTGTTTCGTGTCTTCGTGTTGTTGAATGGAATGGTCTTGCACTGCTGTGGCGGCGTGATTTCGGTGGGCAAGATGGCGGAGAGTTGCCAGACGGGCACCGGCATCCGGACGGCGCTGCGGCGTGCGGGATTCACGGCGGTCAGTCTGCGCCATGAAGGTCCTAGATTCTACATTGAGGCGCGGCGAGAAGAGGTACGGCACAGTGAGGCTGCTGTGGCTTAGTGCTGCGGCGAGGGCTGTTCGGAAGTCTCCAACGTTCGCGTTCAGCGAGGTTGAGCGTCTGGTTTCGGTGCGGCG